>NZ_FUZV01000002.1:0-1200000 GCF_900167565.1 Pseudoxanthomonas indica | reverse complement strand
GTTCGCTGGTGATCTGCACCATCATCTACATCATCGTCGCCCTGGTGCTGACCGGCCTGCTGCCGTATCCGCAACTGAGCACGCCCAAGCCGGTGGCGACCGCGCTGGAAGCCTATCCCGCCCTGGGCTGGCTCAAGCACATCGTCGAGATTGGCGCCATCGCCGGCCTGAGCTCGGTGATCCTGGTCATGCTGATGGGCCAGCCGCGCATCTTCTACTCGATGGCAAAAGACGGCCTGCTGCCGAAGTTCTTCGCCAAGGTCCATCCGAAGTTCCAGACCCCGTATGTGGGCACGGTCGTGGTCGGCGTGTTCGCCGCGCTGCTGGCCGGCTTCCTGCCGATTGGCCTGCTTGGCGACCTGGTGTCGATGGGCACGCTGCTGGCCTTCGCCACCGTCTGCGTCGGCGTGCTGGTGCTGCGCTACAAGCGCCCCGACCTGCCGCGTCCGTTCCGCGTTCGCTTTGTCTGGCTGGTCTGCCCGCTCGGCGCGATCACCTGCCTGTACCTGTTCTGGCAGCCGTTCTCCGAGCATTGGCATCTGATGACCGGCTGGACCGCGATCGGCCTGGTGATCTACTTCGTCTACGGCTATCGCAACAGCCGCCTCGCCAAGCGAGCATGAGTCAACCCCGGGCCGGCGCCAAAACGCCGGCCCGTCGGTTTTTCGCAGCTGGCATATACCTTCACTTGATCCCCGTGCCGACGCCCTTGCGCGTCGCGCCGATGCAGGAAATCGACTGATGTTCGGACAACTCTGGGCCACCAAACACCCTCACGCCAGCCACGCCGATGCCGACGGCCTGAGCCTGCACCGCACCCTCGGCCCCTGGGGCCTTACCGCCCTCGGCATCGGCGCGGTGATCGGCGGCGGCATCTTCGTGATCACCGGCCAGGCCGCGGCCAACCATGCCGGCCCGGCAATCATGCTGTCGTTCGTGCTGGCCGCCATCTGCTGCACTTTCTGCGCATTGGCCTACGCCGAGTTCGCGGCGATGGTGCCGGTCTCCGGCAGCGCCTACACCTACACCTACGCCACCCTGGGCGAACTGGCGGCCTGGTTCATCGGCTGGATGCTGGTACTCGAATACGGCGTCTCCGCTTCCGCGGTGGCGGTGAGCTGGACCGGCTACTTCCTCAGCCTGCTGGATCATTTCGGCATCCACCTGCCCTCGTCGCTGGTCAGCGCGCCGCTGGATGCACAGCTCAAGCCCACCGGCGCGATCGCCAACCTGCCCGCCGCCGGCATCGTGCTACTGCTGACCTGGCTGTGCTACGTCGGCATCCGCAAGTCATCGGCCATGAACATGGCGATGGTGGTGCTCAAGACCGGCCTGATCATCCTGGTGATCTTCGCTGGCTGGAAGTACGTGGACCCGGCCAACTGGCAGCCCTTCATCCCGGCCAACGAAGGCCCCGGCAAGTACGGCTTCGAAGGCGTGCTGCGTGGCGCGGCGTTGGTGTTCTTCGCCTACATCGGCTTTGAAGCCGTGTCGGTGGCGGCGCAGGAATCGCACAAGCCGCAGCGCGACCTGCCGATCGGCATGCTGCTGTCGCTGGCCATCTGCACCGTGCTCTACATCGCCATGGCGGCCGTGATGACCGGCCTGGTGCCGTTCAACCTGCTGGGCACCGACGAGCCGGTGGTCACCGCCGTGGCCGCACACCCACAACTGGCCTGGCTGCGCGTGGTGGTGGAAGTCGGCGCACTGATTGGTTTGTCGTCGGTGGTGCTGGTGATGATCATCGGCCAACCGCGCATCTTCATGATCATGGCCCGCGACGGCCTGCTGCCGCCGGTGTTCACCAAAATCCATCCCGAATACCGCACCCCGCACATCAACACCGTCATCACCGGCATCGGCATCGCCATCCTGGCCGCCCTGTTCCCACTGGACGTGTTGGGCGAACTGACCTCGATGGGCACCCTGATCGCCTTCGCCGCCGTCTGCGCCGGCGTGCTCATCCTGCGCCGCACCCAGCCCGACCTGCCGCGCCCCTTCCGCATTCCCTTCGCCTGGGGCATCTGCCTGGCCGGCATCTTCTGCTGCCTCGCCCTGCTCTCGACGATGACCGCGCACAACTGGTTCCTGATGGTGGTGTGGACCGCCGTCGGCTTTGCGGTGTATTTCCTCTACGGCCACAAGCACAGCAAGATGCGGCGCCAAGCCTAAGAGCGCACAAAGCCGCTTCAGCTACTCCGCAAGATAATGACGAGCCAACCTGTCTCCAGAAGTGGGGACAGGCCCTGGCAACAGGGACTGGATCGCTCAGAAGTGGGGCTCGATCAGGTCGAGGAACGTTTCCAGGCCCTGTTGCCAGGGCCTGTCCCCACTTCCCTCACGCAGTCTCGCGCCCAGCCTGCTCGGCCTGCGTCCTGCCCCACTCGCCACCTCACCTGAACACGGCTGGCGCTAAACTAAGCGCCATGAACACCACCGCCGCCCCCTACGACACCGCCCGCCTCAGCGAACTCGCCCAGCTGCTGATCAGCAACATCCGCGAACTCTCGCAAGCCGGCTGGACCCCCGCCACCAGCAGCAACTTCTCGCACCGCCTCGACGACCGCCACGCCGCGATCACCGTCTCCGGCCGCGACAAAGGCCGCCTGGTGGAAGCCGACATCATGGTGGTGGATTGGGAAGGCAAGGCCGTCGGCAGCGATCACCGCCCTTCCGCGGAGACCCTGCTGCACACCCAGTTGTACAAGCGCTTCCCGGAAATCGGCTGCGTCCTGCACACGCACTCGCCGGTGCAGACCATCGCCTCGCGCCTCTACGCCGGCTCCGGCCACATCCGCCTGGAAGGCTACGAACTGCTCAAGGCCTTCCACGGCAACAGCACCCATGAGACCGCCGTGGACGTCCCCGTCTTCAGCAACACCCAGGACATGAACTTCCTGGCCGCCCAGGTCGATGCCCTGCTGGATCAGCAATGCCTGTGGGGCTATCTGATCGACGGCCACGGCCTGTACGCCTGGGGCCGCGACATGGCCGAAGCGCGCCGGCATCTGGAGGCCTTCGAGTTCCTGTTCCATTGCGAACTGGAGCTGCGCAAGCTCGGCTGCCGCCACTAGGCTGCACGCGCACTGCTGAGTTCCGACAATGTGACTGGATCTGCGGTCACGCCCTGCTACCCTTGGTTTTCCCCACGCGTCGAGCCCTCGCCATGACCCGTCTGCGCCTGTTTTCCGACAGCGACCCGGCCACGCCGGAGTACGCCAGCTATGACCCCGATTTCATCGCCACCGAGCTGCAGAAGATCGGTGTGCTGTTCGAGCGCTGGAAAGCCAACAAGCCGATTGAACCCGGCGCGAGCCCGGAAGCGGTGATGGACGCCTACCGCGCCGACATTGATCGCCTGGTCGCCGAGCGCGGCTTCAAGTCGGTCGATGTGGTCAGCATCGCCCCGGACAACCCCAAGCGCGAAGAAATGCGCGCCAAGTTCCTCGACGAGCATTACCACAAGGAAGACGAAGTGCGTTTCTTCGTCGCCGGCTCCGGACTGTTCACCCTGCACGTGGGTGACAAGGTCTACGAGATCGAATGCGTCAAGGACGATTTGATTGCCGTGCCGGATGGCGCCACCCACTGGTTCGACATGGGGCCGGAACCGCACTTCGTGGCCATCCGCTTCTTCACCGAACCGGATGGCTGGGTGGGTCATTTCACCGGCACCACCATTGCGAAAGAATTTCCTCGTTACAACGGCCTGACCCAGCCGGAATGAAGCACGTGACGCGCGCCATCCTCACCGACATCGAAGGCACCACCAGCAGCATCTCGTTCGTGAAGGATGTGCTGTTTCCGTATGCGCGCCGTGCCCTGCCCGGCTTCGTCCGCGAGCACGGCCACGAGCCGGAGGTCCGGCGCTGGTTGGATGCCGTGGCGATTGAGCACGGCAGCATCTGCAACGACGAGGTCATCGTCGAAACCCTGCAGGGCTGGATTGACGAAGATCGCAAGCACACCGCGTTGAAGGCCTTGCAGGGAATGATCTGGGACGCGGGCTATCGGGATGCCGATTTCACCGCCCATATCTATCCGGATGCGGCGCCGGCGCTGCGGCAGTGGCATGCGGAAGGCCTGCCTTTGTATGTGTACTCGTCAGGCTCGGTGCCGGCGCAAAAGTTGTTCTTTGGGCACAGCGATGCCGGGGATCTGACGCCGTTGATTTCGGGTTGGTTCGATACCGAGGTCGGTGGCAAGCGAGAGGCAGACAGCTATCGCCGCATTGCCGACCACATCGGCCTGCCGGCCTCGGACATCGTGTTCCTGTCCGACGTCGTGGCCGAGCTGGATGCCGCGCGCGAAGCCGGCATGCAGACGCGGTTGGTGGATCGCTTGCAGGATTATCCGCAGCCGCGCTTGGGCACCGATGCCAGCGGGCATGAGCGGGTGACCGGCTTCGAGCAGGTTTCGCTTGCAAACGCGTGAGTCAATGTCGTGCCGGCGCGGCAAGCGGACGACGAGCTAGGTAGAAATACTGAATTACCGCAGCGCGCCTCCGCGCTATGGTCCTCCCATGATGGCCTGGAACTGGCCCGCTGGAGGACGCCCCTGATGTCGATACTGCGCAGTGCGACTCTCATTGCCGTGATGGGCCTGGTTGCCAGCGGCTGCCAACGCGAACAGGCAGCAGCGCCTGACGCGGCCGTGCAAGCACCGACGGCCAAGAGTTCACCGGTCACACCGGCAACACCGGTGGTGTCCACACTCGCCAGCATGGATCCAGCCAAGGCCTCCGCGTTGCTGCGGGACGCCTATGTCTATGCATATCCGTTGATCCTGATGGACGTGACGCAACGGCAGGCCACCAATGTGCCCAACGCCACCAGCGTGCCGATGCGAGCGCCGCTGAATCAGTTCGCACACTTCCGCACCTACCCGGATGCCTCCGCGCGCGACGTGGTGCGCTTCAACTTCGACACGCTCTATTCGTTCGCCTGGCTCGATCTCGGCCAAGGTCCGGTGGTGCTGAGCGTGCCCGATACGGGCGGACGTTTCTATCTCGTGCCCACGCTGGACATGTGGACGGACGTGTTCTCGTCGCTGGGCTCGCGCACGACAGGCACGAAGGCCGGCCACTTCGCCTATGTGCCTCCCGGGTGGTCAGGCTCGCTCCCCGCCGGTGTGGAACGCATCGATGCGCCTACTTCGATGATCTGGCTGATGGAGCGCACGCAGACCAATGGTCCGTCGGATTACGACAACGTGCACAAGGTCCAGGACCAGCTCAAGCTGACACCGCTGTCGCAGTGGGGCAAGGACTATGCGCCGCCGGCCAGCGTGCCGACCGATGAAAGCGTTGACAACAAGACGCCGCCATTGGTGACCGTGCAATCGATGAGTGGCGTGGACTTCTTCACGCGCTTTGCGGCGCTGCTGAAGAAATATCCGCCACACGGCACCGACTACCCCATGCTTTTCCGCCTGCGCGCGCTGGGGATTGCGCCAGGCCAGGACTGGAATGCCGGTGCCCTGGATGACAAGACCACGGCCTTGATCAATGAGGCAGCCAAGGCAGCGCAGGCCGAAATCACCGCCGAAATCAGTCGTGGCAGTGGCGCCACGCACGTCAACGGATGGAACTACGCGACAGACAACATGGGCACGTACGGCACGTCGTACCTGCGGCGCGCCATGGTCGCGCTGGGTGGCCTGGGCGCCAACCTGCCCGAGGATGCGGTCTACCCTCTGGTGTTCGCCGACAGTGAGGGCAAACCCCTGCAGGGAAGCACCCGCTACGTCCTGCATTTTGCCAAGGACCAGCTGCCACCTGCAGACGCTTTCTGGTCCCTGACCATGTACGACGCGCAGGGATTCCAGGTGCCCAACCCCATCAACCGGTTCGCCATCGGCGATCGCGATGCGCTTCAGTTCAACGGCGATGGTTCACTGGATCTGTACCTGCAGCCGCAATCACCGGGTGCGGGCAAGGAATCCAACTGGCTACCGTCGCCAGCCTCCGGCGTCATCCAGCCGACCCTGCGCCTGTACTCTCCGCGCGCCGAGGTGATGACCGGACGTTGGGTGCCGCCCGCGCTGAAGCGGGTGAATCAATAGGATCAGCAGGCGGCGCGCTTGGCTTGATACCGAGTCGGGTGGCCAGCGTGTGGATGCCGGCATCTCAGCTACCTGCGTGGCCTGCGCAGCATGGGCATGACGGGCGGCGCTGAGCCAATCTGGATTTCGGATATCACCTCAAAGCCATAGCGTTCGTAGAACGGGATGTTCTGGGGTTTCGATGCCTCAAGGTAAGCCAGAGCTTGCTCCTGATCGCAGCGGGCAAGCGCGTGATCCATCAACGCCGCTCCGATGCCGTGGCCTTGCGCGTTCGGGTCCACACCAATCTGGGGCAAGTACCAATGTGCTTCCCGGGGATGCGACTTTTCCATCTGTTCGAATGTCGCGAGCAAGTCATCAAGATGTTCGCGCTTGGCAGTCTCACGGAACATCTTGTCGAGTGACTCGCCGTCCGGTTCCACTCCGGGTGGCAACCAGAGCGCCGCGCCACGTACGTCCGCCGACACGTAAGCCGTGCCATGCGTGAAACTGCTGCCCGCAAACTCGCGGGTAGCCAAAGGCATGGTTGAAAGATAGTCGTGCGGAGAAGGCCAAGCGAAGCGCGCAGGTGGGTCCTGGATAAACGCAGCCACGATCACTGCGATGGCTTGTGGCACCTCGTCAGGTGTGGCGCTACGTATCTGGATTGATGGCTGATTCATCTGGTTCTCCGTCGGCTCACGTTTTCGGCAGGCCATCGGGAAAACGATCGGGTACCAGGTTCAACTGAATGCCGTGTTCAAGCAGCGCCTTGGCACCGGCGAGCACGAACGCGAACCCCTCCGTGGACGCGATCGCCGCGTCGGCCTTCTCCCGCGCGTCGCCATGGAATCCCGAATTGGTGATGCTGACAAAGGTCGTACCATCCGGACGCGAAGTGAAGACCCACTCGATATCAGTGGGTGCGCCATCGGCAGACCATTCAACAAGCAACCTCTTGTTCGGTTCAATCGCCTTGACGTGTGCATCCATTGAGAACCCGTACATCTCCCAGTCCCAGCGCACGGACTTCCCGGCCTCCAGCCTTCCGCTGCCACGACTGAACCAGAATCTTGACGTGATCTGCGGATCAACGAACGCCTCGAATACCTCCGCGACGGGCCTTCTTATCAGCATCTCTACTTTCGCTGCGATCTCTTTGTCGTTCACGTTCACCTCCTTCGCGCGCCCCGTCTTCCACGGCTCGACACGCGATGCTTGCTCGACTGTCGAGTGGATCGATGAGGCCATTCAAAGCCGACAGTACACCAGTGATGTGAACAGAGGGCCCAGACAGGGTCTGGCCGAAGGTCGGCTAGCGGTCAGAAGCGGACATGCGCAAAAGCTTCGTTTGCTCAGGTGTCATTGACGGTGGTGCGTGCGGCCTCGACTGCCTTGTTGACGTGCAGGAGGCGCTGCCCTGTTGCATTGAACGTCGCTGTACCTTCGAGTAGTTGGCGCAATTGCGCACCCGTCAACCTCGGGTTGACGGTCAACAGCTTGGCAGCGGCGTTAGCGACAATCGGCGCTGCCATCGACGTCCCCGACGGATACGACAGCCCGCCGCCTGGCAAGCGCGACGCGACGCGGTCTCCGTTGGCGTACAGGGCCACTTCCGGGCCGGTATTGGTCCAGTCAGTCGTCGCGCCTCGACGATCCACAGCGCCTACCATGATGAAGTTCGGCAGGACAAGGCGCGTGGCGGGATTGGCATCCTGCACCGTACTGCCCGTATTTCCAGCGGCACCAACGAATAGTACGTCGGGCGCGGCACGCATACCGTCTTGCAGAACGGCGCGAATGGCTTCGACGGTGTAGCGTGCGAGCGCCTGGCGTTCCGGCTCGGGCATATCGGGTGCGCATTGCGCGAGGTTAGCAACGTAGGCACGTTCGGCACGCCCCCACGACATGTTGACCACGCGGGCGCCGCTGGCGACGACGAAGGACAGCAGGTCGGCGATTGATGCGGCTTCGCGGTCGGCGAGTTCGCGCGACCAGCAGGGCACCGGTGGCGAGCCATGCCACCATTCCATGCGTGCAACCACGAGCTCCGCGTTTGGCAGGCCGGCGAGTGCTATGTCTGCGAGTGCAGTGCCATGCACGTATCCGCTCCAACGTCCGAGCGCGTCGTCGAAGGCGGCAGCCTGCTCCGGGGTTTGTGCCTTCATTTTCTTGACGATGGCACGCGCCGCCGGGCTGTCGACCCCGCTGTCGCGATCGTCCAGCGCGGCGAGGATTCCGTTGAGCTCGTCCTGCCTCCGCAAGAGGCCGTCAGGCAACACGGCCATGCTGGTGTCCTGCCTCTGCTTGAAGGCGTCGTAGCCCCGTACCAATGGGTTACCTTCCGCATCGCGCGCGAGCTGCTTCGGAAACAGCGAGAGATCGACACCGCTGTCCCAAATCGCGATTCGAACAGCCGGCTGTCCTGGATGCGCGATGACCGTGGCTTCGCGGTCGACCCAGAATGAGGAACCGGCCGCGCCGTCTTGCGCTCCGACCACAGGAGCCACGCATGCCAGGGCGACAATCAGTGCTGCTATCAGCCAATTGTTGGCCGTCTTGTCGAAATCCGGGCGTACCATGCGTTACTCCTTTAGGGTGGTCGAAAGGAAAGAACGAGATCGACGAGACGGACAGGCCGCGGTCGTCGGAACGTCATGTCCACAATCGGCCAGGAGCGAATATTGAACTCCTGAATTTAGCTGTGCCGCGAAGCGGATTCGGCTTGGATTGGTAGTTTGCGTTCGTGTTGGTCACCAACGGACCAAACTTGAACGTCAGAACGCCGCTCAAGCTTGGGTTGGCGACCGGATTGGAAGCCAGGGCACATGAAGAAGGAGCGCTTCTTCATGAGTTCAAGCTTCCTAACTGGCGGACCCTGTGGCAAGGATATTCAACTCTTCGACAGCCGCCGCCTTAGGACCGCACCGTAGGGAGCATCTGGCCGGTCAACAAGCAGCTGAAAGAAACGGACCTGCACTCGGTGCGACGCCGGCTAGGCATACGTCCGCTTTGGGTCGGAAGCTGCCGCTCACCTGTCGAACGAGCCCGGCTAGTGTAGCGGTCCAGCCGCGGGCAAGACGGGACATCGTGCCTTCCCCACTTTGGGCGATTCATCTAGCACGTCCAGTAGATCCGCTGTTCCAAGTCGACGACTTCAGGTCCTTCGGTGCACGCGCCCACTTCGGTCGCCTCTACATCGGCCGGCGTGCGGGCGACGATCCATCTGCCCACATTTCCGTTCCAACGAAGTTGTCCTTCTGCCACGACACCCAGTGGGAAGGGCGTCCCCGGCCTTGTATTGGTAACGGTGATATGGCCGTCGGCAAAGCGCACCCGCATGTCGACGCTGGGCATCGATGGATGCTCAGCGAATCGATGCTGGAACGTGTACTCGCCGGCGGGGATCGCGGGTGGTGCACCTTTACGATTGAGGGCAGTGCCCTGCCAGCCCACTCCATCACACGACCGGATGGTTAGCGGCTCTTCCCAAAGAATGCCGCCATTTGGAATGTGCAGCGTCACGCCCTCCGGGCCGTGCTTGATCTTCAGGCGACTGGGCAAAGATGATTTGTCGTCCACCTGGTCCCGCGAAAAGTCGATCTTGTTGCCATCCTGGCGCCATACGCCTATGCCGGATTCCCACAAGCCCATATGACCTTGATGCTCGGCGTAGTACGTGTGATCGGCCTTCAGTTCAACTTGCATTGCCTGGTAGCGAGTTGCGTCGCTGGCTCGGTAGCAGCCGGGCAACTCATCGGCTAACGAGCTATCGGGCGTCGCCGCACACGCAGTCATCGCGGCGGCGCAGGTCAACGTTGCTGCCAATAGAGTTGCTTTGGGATTTGGCATCGAAGCTCCATTCGATCTGCCAGCGCGGGTCGGCGTGGAAGATTAAGCCAGAGCCTGCGGCCTAGGCCAACCCGCAAGGCCCCATCGGCTTGCTGCCCCCATGGCGGTCCGGCCAGACCGAGGCCCGCTTCCGGCCAGAAGTGGACGCTCACAACTTCGGAGTCAAGCCGACCCGCGAAGCGGTGTCGACTCGAATGAATTGTTAGGCCTTGCCCGCGTCTTGAGTGATGACAACACTGGGACGAAGGGATAACCAAATTGTGTCTCGGTCGGAGACAACGATCTCCAGAGTTTCCACATCAGCATCCTTGTGATACCGGACATCTTTGATTGAGCTTCCTCTGAAGCTATAGATCAACGTACCGTCGTGAGTAACGGAAAGCGATAGATCCCGGTACGAGGGAGAAATGATGAAAGAGACCATATGCTGGCCGAGACTAATTTGATACGTAAGCTCGTTGTACGGCCACGGGACGTCCAGATCAGCCCGTGAAGGCTCAACCTCAAAGAAGCTCAGAAGCTCCAGTTCTTCAATGCTCACATAGCTCACTGCGAGGCCTGACTACCTGATAGCCGGATCCCTGGGTCCGGTTATACGACTTATCGACAGCGCACCGTACGGAGGGCTATCCCCTTGATACCGCTCAATCTTAGGGCTGCTGGGTCCGGCTAACAAGCCGACGAAAAACCGGACCAGCAGGTGGCTTGGCAGAAGGTGTGCCGCTTGGTTTGAACCTCTCGGGTGTGGACTCCAGAGGTCATCCAAACCCGCCCATCTTCCGCCAACGGTACCGTATCTCTGAAGTCCGCTTTGGGTCGAAGCCGGACTTAGCACCCGATCACGCGGTCCGACTATCCCGACGGCCCCTATCGCCCGGGAGCAGACATCGAACGCCCGCGCGAAGCGGCTTCCGCTTGAATAGATTGTTAGTGCCCATCCGTCGGCGGCGCCGAAGACTGGAACCGCCTGACAGTAGGGCTAAAAAAGAGATATCCGCAATGGGCAACAAGGCCAGCCGTGATGACGGCAAACGTGAGGGCCGATGAAGTGTCCGACTGAGCGAAGCGGAAGGTCGCGACGGCGGTGATTAGGGCGGCGAACAAGTTGCAGAGAAGCCAGATGCCTCCCGCAACCCTGCTGCCCCTTAGTAGGAAGAAAATGATCAAGGCCGCCAAGACGAATCTGACCCATACGGCAGGTGCCGCACCTGTGGCTAGCTGCCAGATCAGGTAGGCGAGGTAGCCTACAGAAATGAAGGCTAACGGAAGCGGTGGCTTTCTAGACATTGAGCGCGAACTACCTGAGAGCCGGATAACTAGTATCCGGTTGTACGATTTGTCCTCAGCACACGACTCGATAAGCGCATGACCGGACCTGGGAGTCTGCACGGTTTGAGCTCCGAGAGATGTCCGCTTCGGGTCGAAACCGGACGTTAGCACGCGACCACGCGTTCCGGCCAGCCCGAATGGCCGCTTCCGGCCAGAAGCGGACATGCAAAGCATGCATTCACTAGGTGACTTTCACACCATCGGCCAACTTTGACGCGATCAGGTATGCGTCCTTCAGTGCACGGGCCAACTCTTCATCGGACTCTTCAAATTCCCTGACTGCATAGTGTCCGATGGTGAATGTACGAAGCTTGGGGCGATCAACTGGAACGCTCCCATCCAAGTTGGAAAGGAGATACTCCAATTGCGCTACGCAGGAGGCATACAAGGGAAATCCCGGCGTCTTGCCGGCCCGGGTACGCGCCAGAGCCAACGCTCTTTGCACAGCATCGATCGACTTCATTTCTTCCTCCCAGGGTTCAGTCTTTGCTCAAAGCTTAACTGGAATTGGAGGGCTGACGCGTAGGTAACGAGTGTCCGCTATGGGTCGAAACCGGACGTTAGGACCCGACCACGCGATCCGGCCACCCCATGGCCGCTTCCGGCCAGTAGCAGACATCATCCCATTTCCGCCCAGGTCAGTGCGGGCCGCGCCTTGCGGCCCGCACCGGGTTGGCTCTCGACTACTCCGATGCCAAGAATGCAGCGTGATACGACACTTCGGCGCGCGGGACATCGAACCCGAACGGTAGCGCCTGGAAGTATTCTGCGGGCACATCAGGCAAGGAAAAACCTGGCCAAGTCTTGAAACCGAAGCGCGCGTAGTAGGCGGGATCGCCAAGTACGACGCAGCCTCTGCTTTGCAACTCCCGCATTCGGGCGAGTGCAGCGCGAACCAGTGCGGACCCGACACCCTGCTTCTGCCAGCGCGGGTGCACAGACAAGGGGCCCAAGCCATGCCAGCCCGACTCCTTCGTCGAGAGGCTGACGGGAGATACCGCGACATGGCCGATCAGCTCAAGGCCAGAGGTTGCGACGAGCGAGATCGCCAGACGGTCCGCACGCCGCAGTGCGGCGACAATAAACTGCTCCGTGCCGCTCGAATGCACCAGGGGCGCGAAGGCCAGTTGGGTCAAGAGGCCGATGGCTTCGGTATCCGTCGCCACCTCCGCCCGAATGATAACGTCAGGATTCAGAACGACCTGCGGCTGGGTGCCGGCGGCATTATTTGATGTCATGGAAATGTTTCCCGAAAGTGGCCGCGGCGCCTGCGCTGATCGCGCATCCTCACGCCGACATATGGCCGGAGGTGATGGCTAACGGTTGTCGAGCTGCGGTCGAACCGCTTTAAGCCCCGCCGCATTAATGCGATAGGGCTTGCCGGACATTGAGCTTATGAGGCGCTTGGACTTGAGCTTCTTGAAGACCTCGAGCGTGCAGTCTGCGAGTACATAGCCATCGACCGTGCGGCATTCGACCGCTGCGATGCGACCTGACTCATTTCGACCGTGGACAATAGCCCCGCCCTTGGCGAGCACATGAAGTGCCCGCTGCTCCGATCTGGAGATGTTCATTTGTTGGAATCATCCGGAATAGACAAAAACCGGCGGACACGTCGTGCCCACCTACGGATTCGCATACTAGTAACCGCCCAACCAAAAGCGATCGGAGTGCGGTTATCGGATGGTTACAAGCTCCAACATGAAAGCCTCTTCTGGACGCCCTGTGGGCTGTCGATCAGGAGGAATTAGGGCACACCACATCGCGACCCGTCAACGGCACAGCGCGGTGCGTGGGTCTACGCAATGTCCGCCTTGGGTCGGAAGCGGACATGCACACCCCGCATATCTCGGCGCCGCCTACATTTTTAAGTACGACTCCGACGAATCGGACGAATCTTCCCTTCCTCGTACCCATGCTGGGGCCTCCATTCTCCAAAGGCTCCGAGATGTCGTACTGGCTCCCCAAGACCCTGCATCTACCAACGCCCGAATCAATCCGACCCGCAAAGCGGGTTCGGCTTGAATGAGTGGTCAAGTGTCGCCCCATATGAGTCGAGCCGAAGCTGCACAAAGTGACGTACCAACGGGTGCAACTGCTCATCCGACGCCAGTTGCACCAGTCGCCGCTTGCCGACATTGCGGTGCATGACCGCCAGCGTCATACGCAGCGGCTCTCCCGAAGCAAGCGCTGGAGCAACACCGTCGTGTACCAAGGACCAACATGCCTCCTTGAAGTCCCAGGCTCGCAACTCGCCGTAGGCCGCCAAGGCGTCCTTATACGATGGACGATGGTCGGGATTTGGGTAGTAGACAGACCAGTCGCAGGAAGTTGGCCATCTCGTGTCCATCGACAGTGATCCAACCGCGTCCCGAGCGAGAGCGCTCATGGTGCCGAGTTACATGCACAGCCACACGGCCGCGTAGCTCCTCGGCGAACTCAGTCTCAAGTCTCTTTTTCAGTTGCGACCATTGCATCTGCGGCACCTAACGCCTGAATTTAGCCGCGACGCGAAGCGGCGTCGGCCTGAGTGATTTGTTAGACGGCCCGCCCCGAAACCGCAAGCAGAGTTGCCGGAATTCCGACTCGACCTAGTCTCTACTGCTCTTGAACCCAAAGACGAGACCAGCCTCCAAGAGACATACCGCAGCTTTTCCTGAAACTCGGAATGGGCAGGCCTCCAATAGTGCAACCATCGATTCGTACGCTACACCAAACTCCCTCACGTCGATCCATTCTTCGATGTCGCGCAACTGTTCGCTCAGCAATTGCATATGAACAGGCAGTCCTCCACCCGCTTCGGGCTGCATCCGCATCTCTTCCAGGATGAGGGTCAACTTAGATTCCATCGAAGCCTTGCTCGTGTTTGTCATGGGTTACGTGAGACATCGGTGGGATGTCCGCTGACAATCCGATGCCCTATGGTGTTGTTAGGTCCACGCCAGAAGTCCTGCATCTACTCCATCTCATAGATGATAGGCTTGCCAATGGACTCGCGGTGCCTGGCGTACGTCGCAAGCTTATCCATGTCTGGAAGTCTGGCGGTGTACATGTCGCCGCTATCCATCGTGACGACAATCCTGTCATGACCCGCAAATATCCGCGCGACAAGCCCGCGCTCCATGAATTCTTCTACCTGCTGAGCCGATAGGTGGCCGCGGATGCCAGGGCCAGATGCGCAAGCGGCCAGTGCGATCATTGCAATGCCGAGAAGAAATCTGCGGAGTTCTTTCATGCGCCTAGCTACCATAAGTCCGCCAAAGGTCGAAAGCGGACGTTGCAAACCCGCCGCGCCAGTACCACAAGAATCAAGGTCGGATGCGGCTGCAAGCCCCATCAAACGGCCTCTCTTAAGGCACAGCCTCTTCCAACCGATACATCACGGAGGAAGTAAGCTCGCCCCGCCATGGATCCTGCGTGCGCACCTCCACCCGATGCTCGCCCACGCTCAGATCCGTCGGCAACGCACCACGCCACAGATGCGCTGACGGTTCTGCTTCCGGCGAGCGGTCGTATCCGCGCAAGTGGTCCGCCAGATCATCGCGCAGGTTTTCCACCTGCAGGCGCGGATCCGGTTGGCCGACTTGGCGCATCGGCTTCCACTCGCCGCCATCGACGCGGTACTCCACGCGGCTGTCGTCCTGGCCCATATAGACATTGGCGTAGACGCCGAACGCCGGATACGCGCCTTGGCGCAGCACCTTGGGCGCGTGCAGGCCGATACCGCTGTCGGTCGCGTCACGCGCGGCATGCCAGCTCACTTGATGGTTGCCCTTGCCGCTGACCCGCAGCCGCGCGTAGCCGTTCGGCGTGCCATCAGCCATCGTCGTATCCGGAATGCCCTCGGCATCTTTGGCGCCGGACCAGAACGCGCCACAGGCCGCGCCCACGTTGTACTCGTGCAATGGTTTGGCACCGTGCCAGCCGGTATCGGCGGTGTGATACCAATGCCGCTGGGTGTGGCTATGCCCGCTCAGCAGCAGGACATGGGGGAAGTCCTTGAGCAGGGCGAACAGGCGCTCGCGGTCTGCGGCGCGGAAGGTCGGCCGCGAAGCATCGGGCCAGAAGAACGGGATGTGCACGCCCAGCACCAGCAGACGGTCCTGCGGTACGGTCGGCAGATACGCCTGCAGGAATTCGAACTGATCTTCGCGCAGGCCGCCGACGTAGGCCGGCTTCTGGCCCGGCTGGTAGATCACATCGTCCAGGCCGACGAAGACCATCTGCTCCTCTTCCCACGCATACGTATCCGGCCCCAGATGCTGGCGGAAGGTGCGCAATGAGTCCTCGTCGCTGCTCGCGTCGAAGTCCAGATCGTGGTTGCCCGGCACATGCATCCACGGAATGCCCAGCGACATGGTGGTGCGCAGGATCTCGGGATACAGCGACAGATCGTCGTGGACGATATCGCCCAGGGTCATGCCGAAGCGCGCGCCATGCTTGCCCACCAGCGGCTGGACGATGTCGCGCCAGTAGTAGTCGATGTCCTGCACCGACTTGGTCTGGCTGTCGGAGAACACCAGCACGTCCAGCGTCTTGCCGGCCTTCTTCACGCGGCGCAGGGCGAAGTCATGGCAACCGGCCCCACTCGGCGTGATGCCGCCGTACTTCAGCGCCGGCAAAGCCTGTTCGCGCTGCTGGTGCACCCAGATGTCCGGCAGGCCATCGCGGCGGTTGGCGACGTCGTAGCCTGCGGGTTTGATCAGGAAGACCGTGCGGCCATCCACCGGTTCCAACTGCCAACGCCCCTGTGCATCGCTGCGGACGATGCGCTGGCCGTCTGACACCACGATGCCGGGCAGACCTCGTTCGCCTGGGTCTCGCTCGCCGTTGCCATTGCGATCCTCGAAGACAAATCCGGTCGGGCAACGCGGGGTCTGTGCATACGCTTGGCTGGCCAACGCGGACAGGAGAATCAACAGGGGCAATTGGCGCATGCGCGGCTCTCCGGCAAGGAGCCTGGATTCTAAGCCAAGCCGGTGACCAAGCCGACCTGCATTGGATCCAAGAATGCGCCCATTCCGACGACGCACGTGCCGGCCTGCCTTGCGCCAACCAAGTCGTCCGCCCGCCTACTGCTTTACTCCGGCTTATGCCGTAACGCCAACACGTCCACCACCTGCGCCAGCGACAGCCCGCGGCTGCGCAGCAGCACCAGCAGGTGGTACAGCAGGTCGGCGCTCTCGCCGAGCAGCGCGTCTTCGTCCTGGGCCACGGCCGCCAGCGCGGTTTCCACGCCTTCTTCGCCCACCTTCTGCGCGATACGACGAACGCCGCCTTCAAACAAGCGGGTGGTGTAACTGCCGGCCGGACGTTCCTGCTCGCGGGTGGCAATCAGCGCATCCAGTTCGGCCAGGAAATCGCCACGCGCGTGCGGGAAACAACTGGCACGTTGCAGGTGACAGGTGGGCCCATGCGGCACCGCGCGCACCAGCAAGGCGTCGTTGTCGCAGTCGGTTTCCACCGACACCAGCTCCAGCACATGCCCCGAGGTCTCACCTTTGGTCCACAGGCGCTGCTTGCTGCGGCTGTAGAACGTCACGCTGCCGCTGGCCAGGGTCTGCTCTAGCGCTGGCCGATTCATGTAGCCCAGCATCAGCACGCGCCCGTTGCCGGCGTCCTGGATGATCGCCGGCACCAGGCCGTCGGCTTTATCCCAATCGATGCTGGCCGGATCAATCGACACGTCGCACCTCGATGCCCTGCCCTTGCAGATAGTTCTTCAAATCGGCGATGGCGATGCGTCCGCTGTGGAAGACCGTCGCCGCCAGCGCGCCATCGACATCGGCCTGCTGGAACGCGTCGGCAAAGTGTTCCGGTTCGCCCGCGCCGCCCGATGCAATCAGCGGCACCCGGCAGATCGCGCGCACCGCGCCCAGCTGCTCCAGATCATAGCCGCGGCGCACGCCATCGTTGTCCATGCAGTTGAGCACGATTTCGCCAGCGCCCAGTCGCTGCACTTCGGCTACCCAGTCCAGCGTCCGCACTGGCAGCGCCCGGGTCTTGTCGGGGTCGCCGGTGTATTGGCGCACCCGCCATTCGCCGTCGGCCTCGCGCACCGAGTCGATGCCGACCACCACGCATTGCACGCCAAACTCGCGCGCCAGTTCGCCAATCAAGGCGGGGCGTTCCAGCGCGGGCGTATTCACCGAAATCTTGTCCGCGCCGGCATGCAGCACGGCACGCGCGGTCTCGACATTGCGGATGCCGCCGGCCACGCAGAACGGGATGTCGAGCAGGCGCGACACCCGCTCAACCCAAGCGTAGTCCACCGAGCGGCCTTCGGGGCTGGCGCTGATGTCGTAGAACACCAGCTCATCGGCGCCGGCATCGCGGTAACGCAGCGCCAGTTCGACGATGTCGCCCATGTCGACGTGATCGCGGAAACGCACGCCCTTGACTACGCGGCCTTCGCGTACGTCCAGGCAGGGAATGATGCGCCGGCTCAACATGCCAGCGCCTCCGGCAGGCTGAAGCGGCCTTCCAGCAAGGCGCGGCCGAGTACGATGCCGGCGCAGCCGGCCGCACGCGCGGCGGGCACGTCCTCCAGCGCCCGCACGCCGCCGGAAGCCTGCACCTGCAGGCCCGGCGCGATGTCGCGCAGCAGCGCATAGAGGTCCAGGTTGGGGCCGGCGAGCATGCCGTCGCGGGCGATGTCGGTGCACAGCAGATGGATCAGGCCCGCGTCGGCATAGCGCCGCGCCATGGCCGTCAATTCCTCGCCGGCGCTTTCGGTCCAGCCATGCACGGGCAACTGCCAGATGCCGGCCTCGTCGCGGCGCGTGTCCAGCGCCACGGTGATGCGTTCGCCGCCAAACTCATGCAGCCAGGCCAAGACGGTGGCCGGCTCGCGCACCGCCAACGAGCCAATCACCACGCGCGCGGCGCCGGCATCCAGGATTTTCGCAACGTCATCGCGTGAGCGCACACCGCCACCTGTCTGCACACGCAGGGAGGTGGTGGCGACGATGTCGCCGACCAGCGCGGCCAGCGTGTAACCGCCTTCGCGCGCCGCATCCAGATCCACCAGGTGCAGCCAGTTCGCGCCTTGCGCCGCATAGCCACGGATGATCGCCTGCGGGTCATCGCCGTAGCGGGTCTCGCGGGCGTAGTCGCCCTGCGCCAGCCGCACGACCCTGCCACCGCGCACGTCGATGGCCGGGTACCGCTGGAAAGCAGGCGACGGCGCCGGCACGGCAGTCGGCGCGAGCGTGGATGCATCTACGGACATCAAGTCAATCCTGTTTCAATGAAATTCTGCAGCAGGCGCGCGCCGACGCCGGCCGAACGCTCGGGATGGAACTGCGCACCGCCAATCGACCCATGCTGGACCACCGCTGCGAACTGGCAGCCGTGTTCGGTGCTGGCCACGCAGGCTTCGGTGACCGGGGCCGCGTAGCTGTGCACGAAGTAGGCATGATCACCGGCCTCGATGCCGCGCAGCAGCGGACTTTCGCGCAGCCGCTGCAACTGGTTCCAGCCCATGTGCGGCACGCGCACGCCGATGGTGTCGGACAGCTTGCGCACGCGCCCCGGCAACAGGCCCAGGCAGGGCGTGTCGTCTTCCTCGGAATGCTCGAACAACAACTGCATGCCCACGCATACGCCCAGCAAGGGCGCGCGCAGGTGGCGCAAAGGCCGCACCAGATCCAGCTCGTGCAGGCGCGCCATCACGGTGGCGGCGGTGCTGACACCGGGCAGGATCACGCGCTCGGCCGACTCCAACTGCTCGGCACGCTGCACCAGCTGCGCCTGGATACCCAGGCGCTCCAGCGCATAACGCACCGAGCCCAGGTTGGCGCCACCGGCATCGACCAGGGCCACCTGCATCACAGCGCTCCCTTGGTCGAAGGCAGTTCCGCACCCTCGCGACGAATGGCCTGACGCAACGCGCGCGCCAGCGCCTTGAACGACGCCTCGATCTTGTGGTGGTCGTTGTCACCGTGCACGCGCAGATTGAGGTTCAGGCCGGCGGCGTCGCAGAGCGAACGGAAGAAGTGCGGCACCAGCTCGGTCGGCAGGTCGCCCACGCGCTCCCGGCGGAACTCGCCTTCGAACACGAAGTACGGCCGCCCGCTGAAATCCAGCGCCGCGCTGGCCAGGGTTTCATCCATCGGCAAGGTGAAGCCATAGCGGCCAATGCCGCGCTTGTCGCCCAACGCCTGCCGCAAGGCCTGCCCCAACGCCAGGCCGGTGTCTTCCACCGTGTGGTGCTCGTCGATGTGCAGGTCGCCCTGGGTGTCGATTTTCAGGGCGAAGCCGCCGTGCTTGCCGATTTGTTCGAGCATGTGATCGAAGAACGGCAGACCGGTATGGATGACCGGCTCGGCGACCCGATCCAGATCCACGTCCACCTGGATCCGCGTTTCCTTGGTGTCGCGTCGCACCTGCGCGCGACGCGGTGCATCGGCCAGTTCGTGGGCGATGCCGTTCCAGTCCCACTCGCCGCCAAATTGTTCGGTCTTGAGCTGGAAGCCGCGGATGCGCAGGTTGTCGGCGAATTGCACATCGGTGGGCCGATCCCCGACCATCGCCGAACGCGACCAGTCGATGCTGCGATCCTGCAGGTACGGCAGCACCAGGCCAATGCCGGGCTTGCGCGTGGGCGCGTTTTCCTGCGGCCAGCTGCAATCGACCAGCACCTCGCGGAAGCGGATGCCCTGGCTCTCGAATATCTGCAGCATCAAGTCATTCGGGCCATCGAAGGAAGCGCGCGGATAGGCCTCGCTGCCCAGGCCGTCCTGGTTGCTGACGATCACGAACTGGTAGCCGGCATCACGCAGCTTGAGCAATGCCGGGATGCAGTCGCGCACGAAGCGGATCTTGTCGTAGGCATCGATCTGGAAATCCGACGGTTCCTCAATCAGGGTGCCGTCGCGATCGATGAAAAGGATGGGGGTCATGCCGCGGCCTCCTGCAGGCGCAAAGCGTCAAGGACACGGTCGTTCTGTTCCGGGCTGCCGATGCTGATCCGCAACGCGTCGCCCAGTTGCGGCGCGGCCCGTTGATCCCGCACCACCACGCCGGTGGCCAGCAAGGCGGCGAACGCGGCATCGGCATCGGCAAAGCGCACCAACAGGTAATTGCCTTGCGAGGGATACACGCGGCGCACGCCGCTCAGGGTGGACAGGCCGTACAGCATGCGCTCGCGTTCGCGCCGCACCACTTCGACACGACGCGCCGTCTGCGCCAGCGCCTCGGCGCCCAAGCCGGCCAGGGCCAGATCCGAGCACGGCGCGGGAATCGGATACGGCGCCTGGCAGGCGCGCAGCACGCTGATCAGTTCGGGATCGGCGATCACCACGCCGATGCGCGCCGCCGCCAGCGCATGTGCTTTCGACAGCGTGCGCAGCACGGCCAGGTTGCGGTGCTGGCCCAGCAATGCGGTGGCCGATGGCACATCGGAAAACTCCACGTATGCCTCGTCGACCACCAGCAAGGCCTGGCCGGCCAAGGCATCGGCAAGTGCGGCAATCTCCTGCAGGCAGCAGGCATGGCCGGTCGGATTGCCGGGCGAGCACAGGAAGACGATTTTCGCGCCCTGCTCGCGCGCCGCCCTGGCCAGTGTGGGCAGGTCGGGCAGGAAGCCGGCCGCTGCATCCACCAGCGGCACGTCAATCACGCGAGCGTCCTGCAGCCGCGCCGACACCGCGTACATGCCGAACACCGGCGAACTGATCACCACGCCATCGCGGCCGGGCACGCACAGGGCGCGCACCAGCAGGTCGATGGCTTCGTCACTGCCGCGGCCGACCAGCAATTGCTCCGGTGCGCACGCGTAGAGATTGGCCAGCGCCTGGCGCAGCGCCGGCGGCTGCGGATCCGGATAGCGCCGGCAGCGCGCCTGCGGGTCGGCGGGGTTGCCCCACGCCGATTCGTTGGCGTTCAACCAGACATCACCGCGCAGGCTCTCTGTGCGCGCCGACTTGTAGCCGCCAAAGCCACGCAGGTCGGGGCGTACCAGATCCAATGGATTCGCTTCGAGGCTGCTCATGCCGCTGCCTCCAGCCGCAAAGCCACGGCGTTGGCGTGCGCGTCCAGACCTTCGGCGCGCGCCAGGGTCAGCGCGCATTCGCCGATCGCCGCGATGCCGGCCCGACTGGCGGCCTGCACGCTGACGAAGTTCTGGAAGCTCGCCACACTCACACCGCTGTAGGCGCGCGCGGCGCCTGCCGTGGGCAGGACATGGTTGGTGCCGCTGCAGTAGTCACCCAGCGCCTCGGGCGTGTAATCGCCCAGGAACACCGAGCCTGCTGCTTCCACTTTTTCCAGCCAGTTGCGCGGCTCGCGCAGCGCCAGAATCAGGTGCTCGGGCGCGTAGGTATTGCTGATTGCAAAGGCGTCATCGAGCGCGGCGACCTGGATCAGCCGCGATTTCTCAAGCGCCTGTGCGGCAATCTCCGACCGCGACAATTGCCGCAGTTGTTCGGACAACGCCTGCTCGACGCGGGTCAACAGGTCCGCCGAATCGGACAGCAGCAGCACCTGCGAATCCGGCCCATGTTCGGCCTGCGACAGCAGATCCGCCGCGACGAAGGCGGCATCGGCGCCGTCATCGGCAATCACCAGCACTTCCGAAGGGCCGGCCGGCATGTCGATGGCGACGCGACCGCCCTGCGCGACCTGCTGCTTGGCCTCGGTGACATAGCTGTTGCCCGGTCCGAACAACTTGTCGCAACGCGGCACGCTGTCACTGCCATAGGCCATCGCGGCAATCGCCTGCGCACCGCCGAGTTTGAACACCCGTGCCACGCCGGTCATCTGCGCCGCCACCAGCACCGCCGGATCGGCGCTGCCATCGGCGCGCGGCGGCGTGCACAACACCACTTCGCGGCAACCGGCCAGGCGCGCGGGCACGCCCAGCATCAGCGCGGTGGACGGCAGCGGGGCGCTGCCGGCCGGCACGTACAGGCCAACCCGGGGGATGGGCCGGATCATGCGCTCGCAGACGACGCCCGGTGCTGTTTCCACGGCATAGGGCTGGGCCATGCCGGCGCGGTGAAAGGCTTCGATGCGGCCGGCGGCATCGCGCATGGCCTGCTTCAACGCCGGGGCCACGGCGGCTTCGGCGGCGGAGAATTCCGCGGCGTCCACTTCCAGGGCATCGAGCACCACGCCATCGAAGCGCGCGGTCAGCTCACGCAGCGCGTCATCGCCACGTGCCGCCACGTCATTGAGCAACAGGGCCACGGCATCGCGGGTGCGCTGGGCCACCTCCTGCACGGGGCGACGCAGGGCGGCGGCGCGCGCGTCGCGGTCCAGATCCTTCCAGATCAGCCGGTTCATGCCAGCGACCTCTCGACCTTCAGCACCATCAATCCCTGCGCGCCGGCGCGTTCCAGTTCTTCCAGGCGCTGCCAGGTGATCGCGCCGTGACACATGGTCTGCAGCGACAAGGGACCATCGCCGCTGGCCGGCAACTGCACCAGCGGATCGGCATCGGGCAGCAGGCGCGACAATTCGGCCACCATGTCGCGGTGGGCGCGGAACATCAGCAGCTTGCTGTCCTTGAGCTTGAGCACGCCGTCGATGCGCCGCAGCAACATCGCGGCCAGGCCGGCGCGTTCGTCTTCGAATTCGCGCGACGGACCCGCCAGCACGGCTTCGCTGTCGAGCAACGTTTCCACCGGCTTGAGCTGGTTGGCCGCCAGCGTGGCGCCGCTGGAGACCAGATCGCAGATCGCATCGGCGGTGCCCAGGCGCGGTGCGATTTCCACCGAACCGGACAGTTCCACCACGCTGGCGTCGATCGCCTGGTCCTGCAGCCACTGCGCCAGGATCGCCGGATAGCTGGTGGCGATACGCTGGCCTTGCAACTGTTGCGGACCCTGCCAGTCCCAGCTGTCCGGCACCGCCAGCATCAGCCGGCACTGGCCGAATCCGAGCGCGCGGAATTCGCGGAATGCCTGCGGCAGGCCGATGCGCGCACGCTCGCCGGCCTGCTCGTCCAGTTCATTGCGGCCGACCACGCCAAAGTCGCAGACGCCATCGGCAATCAGGCCGGGGATGTCGTCATCGCGCACCAGCAACAGGTCTATCGGCAGGGACTCGCCGTAGCAGAACAACTTGTCGCGACTCTCGCGCCAGCTGAGGCCGCAGGCGGTGAGCAAGGCACGCGCCGGTTCGGCGAGGCGACCACTTTTCTGGATGGCGATGCGCAAGCGATCGCGCGTCGCGGGGGCAACCCGGGGGCTCATAAGGGGGAACTCAGTGGGAGGCGCTGGTGGCGCGCGGTTGTTGCTGGACGGCCGTGGCGTAACCGCCGGTGCCACGCTCCAGGGTGCGGGCGACGCGGCCGATGGTGGTCACGCTGACCTGGGTCAGGTCGTGGATTTCCCGGTACGGCACACCCTTGAGCAGCAGGGGCACCACCCGCCAGCGATCCGACATGGATTCCAACTCGGCCGGCGTGCACAGGTCTTCCAGGAAAGCGCGCACGTCTTCGGGCCGCTGCAGGGCCGCCAAGGCTTCGGCCAGGGCCTGCAGCGAGGCGTTTTCGGTCTGTTCGTCGTTGGCGGCGCGGCGTTTCATGGGGGACGGGTCGGCGGGGACTGAAGGGATTGGGGAAGCGGTCTGGTCCGGATGTGGCCAGGCTGGCGCGTTCCAATGTACTAACGCGTTAATACATTAACGCAAACAAGCAGGCGATGGCAAGCCGACGGGGCACTCGCCCGCTGTGGACCACCCACCTGCCCCGTGCCGGCCTCCCCTGTCCCCTGTGATATCGCCCTTACGTTCTTCCGGAAGAGTGGCTGCGGCCGCTGGCCGGTCATGCGGAGGCGTTGGCAGCCTCTAGACTGGCTCACCGCGGGTGCAGCACATCGGGTCGACGGGGGCGGTGGTGGCACAGGAAGGATTCCAGCGACAACAAGGATGGGACCGGATCGGGACCGGGCGAGCCGCCTGGCTGCTGCTGGGCCTGCTCGCCTGCTGGCTGCTGGTAGCCCCGGCGCAGGCGCAGGAAGAGCTGCAACTGCGTCCCGGCACGTCGATCCAGAGCCTGGCCCCGCATATCGCGTATGCGCATGACGTGGACGGCCGCGCCAGCGTCGACGCGATGCGTGCGCAAGCCGCACAGGGAAGATTCCAGCCGCTGCCGCCAGCGGGCGCATCGTTCGGTTTCCAACCCGGCGCCTACTGGTTCCATGCGCAGCTGCGCAACGACAACCCGCATGAGCCGCGTTGGCTGCTGGTGCAGCAGTACGCGCTCAGTGATCGGTTGGACGTCTACCTGCGCTATCCCGACGGACGTGTCATCCACCATGCCGGTGGCGACCATGTGCCGTTCGACCAACGCAGCGTGCGCTACCGGCATCCGAACTTCCAGCTCGACCTGCCGGTGGGCCAGAGCGTGGATCTGTTCGTACGCGTGGAAAGCCAGAGTTCCATGCAGGTGCCGTTGGCGCTGTATACGCCGACCTCCTTCACCGAGCTCTCGCGCGATGCGCAATTCGCGATGGGACTCTACTTCGGCATCCTGCTGGCCTTGTTCACCTACAACCTGGTGTTGTGGCTGACCCTGCGCGATGCCAGCTATTTCTGGTACCTGTTCCATATCGGTGCGTTCGGCCTGGTCCTGTTCACCCTGTACGGACTGGGTTTCGAATACCTGTGGCCGCGCTCGTCGTGGTTGGCGGATCGCTCGGTGCCGCTGTCGATCTGCCTGGCGCAGATCGGCATGCAACAGTTCGCGCGCAATTTCCTCGGCCTGCGTCAGCGCTGGCCTGCCGGTGATCGCGTCGGACTGGGAATGATCGCGCTGTTCGTGTTGCTGGCCATCGCGTCCACGCAGATGGCCATCCGCCTGTCCACCCAGTTGGCGGTGGTGGCGGTGATCTTCAGCGTGGCGTGGATTGCGGTGGAAGCCATCGTTGCGGTGCGCCGTGGTTACAAGCCGGCGCGGTTGTTCCTGCTGGCCTGGTCGATGTTCCTGGCGGGCATCGCGATGGTGGCGATGGTCGCCTTTGGCGTGCTGCCAAAGAATTTCGTCACCGAGTACAGCGTGCAGATTGGCTCGGCGCTGGAGATGTTGCTGCTGTCCGTGGCATTGGGCTATCGCTACGCGTCGCTGCGCAATCAGAACGAGCGCATCGTGCGCGAATCGCGCGACCAGCTGGAACTGAAAGTCGCCCAGCGCACTGGCGAACTGCGCCAGGCGCTGGAGCAGCTGGAAACCGCGCATCTGCGCTTGCGCGAGTTCAGCCGCCTGGACGGCCTCACCGAACTGTACAACCGCGCCCATTTCCGCGAAGCCTTCGAGCACCTGATGTCGCAGGCACGCAACTCACGCCGGCCGATTTCGCTGCTGATGATCGATCTGGATCACTTCAAGCGCATCAATGACACCTACGGTCATCTGGTCGGTGATGACTGCCTGCGCTGGACCTCCAACACCATGGCCGAGACCCTGCGCCCGCATGGTGCGCTGGTGGCGCGCTTTGGCGGCGAGGAGTTCATCGCCGCCCTGCCCGACATGGGCCTGGCCGAGGCCAGCCTGGTGGCCGAGGAACTGCGCCAGCGGCTGCGCGAGCGACCGTGCCGCAGCGGGGATCTGGATATCGCCATCTCCGCCAGCATCGGCGTGCACTGCGTGGATACGCACGCCAAGGACAGCCTGGACTCGGCGCTGCAGGTGGCGGATCAGGCGCTGTATACGGCCAAGGCCGAAGGGCGGGATTGCGTCAGGACGTTGTGACGATCAATGCAGCGACGCAGAAACCTGTAGGAGGGGCTGCGTCAGCGTCCGCGCACGGCATCCAGCAACACACCGGACTCCACCAGCTTCACGGCCGTAGCCACTTCACCATCGAGTGCGCGGTCGCGATCGAGGAACGGGATGGCCTGGCGCAGGCGTGCGTGTGCCGCGGCAACGGCTTCACCGGGATGGAACTCCTCGGTGGCGGCCAGTTCGGCGCGCAGGGCTTCCACTTCGTCGAGGAAGTCGGCGCGACCCTGCGCCGAAGGCAGCGGACCGCCCTGCACTTTCGCCGCCAGCGCTTCGGCATCGGCACGACGTGACAGGTCGCGGGCGGCATTGATCATGTCGCGACGCAAATCCAGCGCCTGTGCGGCGGTATAAATTTCCAGCGCCAGCACCTTGCCCAGATCCTGCGCCATCGCCAGCACGTGACGGGCTTCGTTGGCACCCATCGACACATGGTCTTCGGCATTGGCGCTGGTGGGAATCGAGAACACCGAGGCCGGGTGCGCGCGGCTGGTCAGGTCGTTGACGATCGCCGCGGCGGTGTACTGCACGATCATGTGGCCGGATTCGGTGCCGTCTTCATTGCCGATCAGGAAGGCCGGCAATCCGTCGTTGGTCGCCGGGTCCACCAGCTTGTTGAGGCGGCGCTCGGAGATCGAGGCCAGCACCGGAATGGCGGCCTTGACGTAACTCATCGCCAGCGCCAGCGGCATGCCATGGAAATGGCCGGCCGAGATCACCTGCTCTTCCACGTGATCAGCCTGCTTGTCCGGGAACACCAGCGGGTTGTCGGTGACCGCGTTCAATTCGACTTCCAGCACGCGTCGCGCCTGCGCCACCGCATCGCGCACGGCGCCGTGCACCTGCGGGATGCAGCGCAATGAATAGCTGTCCTGCGGCTGGTGCTTCTTGCCGCCACGGAACGGGCGGAAGCGCTGGTAGAACTTTTCACGCCCGTGGCGCTGATCGGTCGGCACCCAGTCCCAGCCGATGTCGAACCGCAGCGCCTGTGCTTCCGGCGTGTCCCAGCTGTGCGGCATCCACGAGCGGAACTTCGGCACCAGGTGATAGGGAATATCGGCCAGGGTGGAGCCGGCCAGCAGTTCACGCAGGCGCGTGGCCACGTGCACCTGGCCCGGATGCGGACGCAGCGCATGCACTTCCTCGGCGAACGCACCCAGCCGCCCGGCAAAGGCGTCGATGGTCATCGCCGCGGCCAGATCCGCGGTATCCAGCAGGTGCTCCAGGCGGTACACCGCCAGCACGCCCATCGCCAGCATCTGCGCGGTGCCGTTGTTCAGCGCCAGGCCTTCCTTGTACGAGAGCGATACCGGCTGCAGGCCGGCGCGTTGCAGCGCTTCGGCGCCGCTGATGCGCTCGCCCTGGTGGAACGCTTCACCACCGCCCAGCAGCACGATCGCCAGATGCGACAGCGGCGCCAGATCGCCGGACGCGCCCACCGAACCCAGCGACGGCACCACCGGCACGATGCCGGCATTGAGCAGCGCCGCCAGCGCGCGCAGGGTCTCCACGCGGATGCCGGAATGACCCTTGAGCAGAGTATTGATGCGGATGCCGAGCATGGCGCGCACCACTTCGGGCGCCATCGGCTCACCCACGCACACGGCATGGGTGATGATCAGGTTGTGCTGAAGTTCCTCGTGCAGCGAACGCCCCGACTTGGCGGCGCCAGGCAGGCTGTCGCGCAGCGGATGCGCGCCGAGCAGCTTGTCGGCATTGCTGCCGAAGCCGGTGGAGACGCCGTAAATCGGTTCTTCGCGACGCACCTGTTCGGCCAGGAAGTCGGCAGCGCGGGCCACCGCTTTCAGGGCGCTGTCGTCCAGCGCCACCGGGGCGCCGTAGGCGATTTCAACCAGCTTGTCGCGACTGAGCGACTGACCGTCCAGCAGGATGGGTTTCATGGTTCAACGTCCCGCCAATGCGCGTGCTTGTTCAAGTTCGACTTTCAGGCTGCTCGCCAGTTCTTCGCGCTTCACCTCGAACTGCTGCTCGCGGCTCAGGTCCTTCACCGTGACCGCACCACGTGCGCGCTCGTCTTCGCCGGCCAGCACCACGAAGCGGATGCCGGCACGCGAGGCGTACTGGAACTGCTTGGCCAGCTTGCGCGGTTCCATCTGAACTTCGGTGTTGATGCCGGCCGCGCGCAGGCGACGGGCGATATCCAGCGAATCGGCCAGCGAGGCATCGTCCATCAGCGCCACCAGCGCCTGCACGCTGCTCTCGTCGCTGCCGGCGATCAGGCCGGCTTCGCGCAACTGCCAGAACAAGCGAGTCAGGCCAATGGAAATGCCCACGCCCGGCAGCTTGGACTTGGTGTAGTGGCTGGCCAGGTTGTCGTAGCGGCCCCCTGAACAGATCGAACCGATCTGCGGATAGGCATCCAGCTGGGTCTCGTAGACGGTGCCGGTGTAGTAATCCAGGCCGCGCGCAATCGAGAAGTTCAGGCAATACGCGCTCTCGGGAACGCCCAGCGCCTGCACCAGCTGCAGCACTTCGCGCAGCTCGGCCACGCCTTCGGCGAGGGTGGGATTGCCCTGCCCCAGGGTGTCGAGCTTGGCGATCGCATCGGCATGGCCGGTCGAACGCACTTCAACAAAGTCCAGGATGCGCTGTACGGCGTCGGCCGGCAGGCCGAAGTCCGGGCCCTGCAGGGTCTCGCGCACGTAATCGGCGCCGCGCTTGTCCAGCTTGTCCACTTCGCGCAGCACCAGCGCTTGTTGCTCGCTGTCGCTGACGCCCTGGGCCTCGAAGAAGCCGCGCATCAGCTTGCGGTTGTTGAGCTGGATGGTGAACTCGCCAATGCCCAGGTCGCTGAAGACCGCGTGGATCACCGCCAGGATCTCGGCGTCGAAACGCGTACTCAGCCCGTCCTTGCCGATCACGTCGATGTCGCACTGGTAGAACTCGCGGAAACGGCCGCGCTGGGCGCGCTCGCCACGGTAGACGCGCTGGATCTGGTAGCGACGGAACGGGAAGGTCAGCTCGTGTTCGTGCTCGGCCACGTAGCGCGCCAGCGGCACAGTCAGGTCGAAGCGCAGCGCCAGTTCGGGCAGGCCTTCGGCCGGGGCTTCGGCCTCGGCGGCCTTGGCATTGGCCAGGGCGCCGGTGGATTGCACGAAGTACACCTGGCGCTCGGTTTCGCCGCCCGACTTGGTCAGCAGCGTCTCGGAGAGCTCGAAAACGGGGGTCTCGACCGGCAGGAAGCCAAAGCGCTCGTAGTTGCGGCGGATGGTATCCAGCATGCGCTGGAAGGCGATCTGCTCGCGTGGCAGCAGTTCCATGATTCCAGGCGGCGTACGCGGCTTGATCAAGCGAAAACTCCGGACGAAAAACGGTCCGCCATTCTAAGGCTGAACCCGCATGCGCCGCAGCGCCCGCAAAAAAGGAGTTGCCGAGCCGTGGAGCCCTGAATAGAATAGCGGGCTCACCACGGGGTGTAGCTCAGTCTGGTAGAGCGCTACGTTCGGGACGTAGAGGTCGCAGGTTCGAATCCTGTCTCCCCGACCAATAAAAACAGGAAGTTACGACGAAGCCGGCCCAGTGCCGGCTTTTTCGTGCCAGCAGGGTGCCAGCAGTTCCGGATTCGCGCGCTATCTGTTCCGCTGTGCGCGCTGCAGCTGCCGGCCGGCGTCGATCTGGCGCTGCGAATCAGAACGGCGATCCGCCAGGACCGCATTCGGGAAGTTCTGGATGATCGTGGTGCCACCGCTGCCGTCGGAGAGCATGTGATTCGGAACCACGGTGCCACCCTGATTGCCAGCCAGCAGGTAGTCCTTGTCGCCGACGCGGAACAGCTCAGGACCGTTCTCGTTCACCCGGTGGACTGAGCCCGCCGCCGCGTAGCCGCCGGTACCGAAGCCCCAGCCGCTGCTGCTGAAGAGTGAAGCGAACGTCCCCGTCCAGCCTTGATCGCCGCCGCCACCGCCGGCTGATGCGCCTGCCCCGCTGCTGCCCCAGGACGAGAAGGAATCGAAGATTGCGGACACGGCCTTCTGTGCGGCGATCCTGGCCATGTCGCGCAGGATGCTGGCGGTGAAGTCCGCGAACGCCTCCTTGGCCGACTTGCTGCCGTCCAGGAAGCTGGCGAAGGCGTCCTCGGTGGCGTACTTGAAACTGTCCATGGTGGCTTGGTACTCGTGCGCTTTCTCCAGCTGCGCATCGGTCGAGATGATCTGCTGCCCTTCCGGGCTGTCGGCGCTGACGCCGGCGCGGTCCAGCAGGATGCGCTGGCGGCGCTCCTTGTTGCTGAGGGCAAGCAGCTCCAGCTCCTTCTGCATGTCGGCCAGGACTTCCTGCGCGGGCGTCTTGGTTTCCTCGATCTTCTTGAGGTCCGCATCGCGCATCTGCGTGACGAAGTCGATCGCCTTGGCGTAGTCGGTCAGGGTGATCTCGCCCTTGTGGAAGTCGCCCTCGATGTCCTGAAGCTGCTTCTGGTACTCGCGGTTGACCTCGGCCACCGGACCGCCGAGAGAGGCCTCCATGTCCAGCACACGGTCGTGCCAGCCGTTCTGGGCTTCGGCCAGGCGCATCATCGCCTCACGCGCGGCCTCAGCTTGCTCCTGCTGCCGGCGCAGTTCGTCAGCGGTGCGTTTGGCCGCGTCGCTGCCCTTGTTCGTGCGGCCACCGGCGCCGTCTTCACCACCTGATTCGATGGCCGGCGCACGCAGGACCTGGGCGGTCACGTCACCCCACCGGTCACCCTGGATGCGCTTCGTGATTTCGCGTTGCAGGGCGATGCTTTCGTTGTCGAGCGCCGTCAGCGCTTCGGCGCGCTCCTTCTTCAGGGAGTCGATGTCGAAGCCCAGGAAGGATGTGCGCTGGTTCTTGGTCATGTTGCGAAGCTGGGTCACCTCCCCCAGTCGCGCGTTCAGCGCGTCGAGCGTGGCATCGCCTCGGGAGAGGCTGCCGTCGCCCAGAGCTGCCAGTTCGCGCTGCTTGGAGATGAGGTTCGCGATGGCCGCGACGCCTTCGATGCTGTCGGCGACCAGGCCGGTGATGGCGCTGGCGATCGTGTCGATGCCGCGTTTGATGCTCGGGTCGTTCACCGCCTGGGCCAGGTTGTTGATCGCTTCCGTGGTGGCCTTCAGACCGCCGCTGCCGGCGTCGCCTTCCAGGAGATTGCTGAAGTCGTTCTTCAGGCCCTGCAGCGCGCCGCCCAGCGTGTTCCTGGCCGCTTCCGCCGCGGTCCCCATCGTGCCGGCCAGCTTGTCCAGGATGGCCGTCTGAGCGTCGGTGACGCGTCCGGATTCCAGCATCGTGTCGATGCGATCACGCTCGGCGTCGGTGAAAGTCACGCCGGCTTTGGTCAGAGCCGCCAGACCGCGCTCCGGGTCGTTCATTGCCTTGCCCAGCAGCTTGGCCGCGCTGGATGCATCCGTCCCCATCACCGTGGCCAGGTCCAGCGCCGCCTCGATGGTGCGGTCGAAGTTGAGTCCCTCGATCTGCTTGAAGGTCAGCAGCATCGCCTGCGCTTCGCCGATGGATTCGTCGTCGAAGATGGTCTGGCTGGCCAGCTTCTCCGCCTGAGCATTGAGCTGCTGCAGGGAGCGATTCGCGGCGCCGCCGGTGTCGCGGATACGGGCCAGCAGCTGCGCCTGGACACGCTCGGCCTCGACGGAGTTCTTGATGTAGACCCCAAGACCTGCCGCCGCTGCGCCGATGCCGACGCTGATTGCTGTTCCCAAAGTCTTCCCGAACGCCTTGGCCCGGGCCTCGATCTGGGTCATGCGCTTGTCGCTGTCGCGCGCGGCCTTGTCCCAGCCTTGGGTAAAGCCCCCGAGCTTCAGGACCAGGTCCAGCGTCAATGTGCCGAGGCTACGGTTTGCCATGCAGATACCTCTGGATTTACAGGGCGATCAGCGCCTGGTTTGGCCCAAATCGCGAAATCGAGTTTTTGCGCAGAAATTCGGTTTTTGTCGAAAAATTCCGGGCGGAGAAAAAAACCTACGAATGAGAGGGGGCGCGGTGTCCGGTTGGGGTGCCTTCGCCGTTTTCTCATCCCCCCCCCGGTCAATGCCTCATCTGCCCCAAGCCTTCGACGATGGCGCTGGCTTCTTCGCCGAATCCGACGAAGGCGCGGAACCCATCGGGCCAGGTGCAGTGCAGTCCGTATTCTTCGCCCTGCCAGCCTTGCTGGGTGCTGACCGCATCGTTGAAGCTGCGACCCAACCGCTGCATGTTGGCGTTGAAGACGTCGACCGGGATTTGGGTTTGTTCTCGCATGTCCTCTCCAGGGAGGAGGGCCGATGGTCTGGCCCTCCTGTTCTTGCTTAGGAACCGCAGGCGCTCCAGTTGACGTAACCCCACACCACCGAGCCGGCCTGGCGCTTCTGCCAGTTCACGAACCGCTCGACGCGGATGGCGACCGAGTTGGTCTGGAACATGGAGACGCCTTGGGTTGCCGTGGGCGTGATGCTGTTCTGCGTGGGCGCGTTGTCCATCTGCAGCGTGGCCTCGGTCGACACCGCCACCTGGATGCCACCCTCGTCGCCGAGGAAGATCTCGTCGCCCTTCACCAGTGCGACCACCGAACCGTCACTGTTCGTGGGCACGTACTGCGAAGTGAAGACCGGCAGGCCGGCCAGGGTGCCGCCCATCGCCGTGATGCCCGGGAAGGCGGGGTTGCCGCTCTCGTTGGCAATCAGTGACAGGTCGATGGCCACGGTCTCCGGCATGATCCAGAAGGCGCCGCGTACCGTGAGGTTGTCACCGACCAGTTCCTTCATGAACTGAGCTATGTCGCAGCGAACGCCCTGCACCGTCCCATCGCCTTCCAGCACGATTGGGGTCGTGCCATTCAGCAGACCGGCCGGAGATTCGTCAGCCACAGCCGCGTCAGTGCTGACCAGGGTCTGGTCGAACCGACGGCCCACTGATCGGGCCAGCTCGTCGCGCAGGTACTCATCGCCGGCCACCGAAGCGCGCATCAGCAGTTCGTTCGTGGCCACCGCGATGGCGGCAACCTTCAACGGTCCCAGTTTGGATCGGGTGTAGGTCCACTGCGTCAGCGGCTTCGCCTCGCCTTCCTTCACCCATTGGGCCGTACCACCGGAGCCTTGCACCAGCACCGGCGTGTCGAACGGCAGTTTGCGGAAGCTGGAGGCGACCTGGCCGAAAACGGTTCGCGGCGTCATGTACTCCACGAAGTCTGCAAACGGGGTGCCGCCTTCGTTGATCAGGTTGCTTGCCCAGGTCGTGCTGAGCGTGCTGGCGGCCGGCACTGCGGCCTTGGTGACAGCCGCATTGACCCGGTCGTCACCCGGATAGATCGAGCGAGCGACCTGCACCGGATCCTGATGCTTCAAGAAGCCGATGGCCATGCATCGGGCCACACGGGCGAAACCGATGCCGTTGTCGTGGCTCTGCGTGTCGCGAGCCGTGGCGAAGTTCTTCATGCCGTTGTACTCCACGGGTTGATTTCCGAAGCTGCTGGGCACCACGGGCCGAGCCGTGGCCATATCTTCCAAAGTCGATTTGCAGCGTTCGATGTCGTCATCCAAGCGCTTGATCGTCTTCGACAAGCCGTCGAATTCACTGGCCTGGGCGTCGTTCAAACTCGTCTGATTCCCTTCGGCAGTTTCGAGCATCTTCTGCCGGCTCGCGGCGTACTCGTCGCGGGTGCGCTGCAGAGATTCCAACTGCCTCGAAATGATGCTGTTCATCTGTTCGATTTCCTTGGTAGCTGCGCCGCGTCGCCGCGTCGCGTGTGGCTATCGACTCGACAGCCTTGGGTAGCTCTTCGCTCTGAGGTTCCGCCCCAAGCTCGGTTACTTCACTCCTGCACCCCCGCAATCATCAGCGCCCACTTGTGCGATGCCGTGTTGGGGCGATCACCGACCTTTGCGTCTACAACACAGTTCCAGAGGGCGCCTTTGTAGTTCACGACATCGCCGCGGCTGTACGAGGCCGGTGCCTGGTACTTTCCAACGAATCGGAATCCGCGCTGTTCGATTGCTTCGAGACGGCCGGACATCTCTTCCAGCGTTTTCATGACTTCGGCATCGATGGTGTTGGTCGTCTCGAGCGCCTTGATCCGGCCATCGAGCGATTGCACGCGCTCTGACGTCTTCCCTGAAAGCTCTTTGATCTTCTTGAAAATGTACTGGACGATGCTCTTCTCGCGGGCTGTCAGGCCGCTCTTTGTTGCCGGCTTTGCGGACCGCCGATCTGCTCCGTCGGGCTTCGTTTCCGCTGGCGCTAATGGCGCCGCTTCCGGATCTCGCACCTTCGCGATGACGAAGCCGGCGCCGTTACGCAAAACCCAGGTGTCATCCTTGTCAATGCCGCTCGCCAGTAGGTCAACCTGCTGCGCCTTCTCCTGGGGCAAGGTGGCAACCGTACGGTCGAATGCAGCGTAGTAGGCCGCGCGTTCCGCATCGGCGCGCTCGCATGGATCCATGGGTTGCGCGTAGCGCATCTGCTTGGCCAAGCGGTCGGCGAAGGGGTCTTTGCTCATGCGACCAGCATGTGCGACCGGTCTGCCAAAAACGATAGTGGAAGGGTGTGGAAGGGTGTGGAACGATGGAGTGATCGTCAGGCAGCCTTCGCCTGGGACTCCAGCCAATTGGCCAGGTCAGCGATGCGGACCGAGCGCTTATGGCCGCGACCGCCCAAGTTGTAGACCGGGAAGGCAGTACCTGCAATCCGGTTCTTGAAGCTGGCCGGCGTCATTCCAACGAGGGCCGCGGCGTCGTCAATGCCGATTCGCAGGTCCGCCGAGATCCAATAGCCCGCCTCTTGCGCAGCTTGGAGCAGCACCAGCGCTGTTGCTTCGGCGAGGGCCTGGTGTGGGTGTGTGGTCACGCTCTGGTGACCCCCGTCCCGCGAATTGGCGGTGCGCGAAGTTTTGAGGGGTGGCGGTGTCCGGAGAATTTGGCCAGGACATTGGCGATGCCTCCCGTAACGCGTGACGTCACGCGTGCGTCACGCGTGGATTGAGTTCGGCGATCGTTCGACGATGGTTCGAGTAACCGTTTCGAAACCGTTTCGCGATGCGGTCGCATTGCGATGGCATTGCGTTCGCATGCTGGCAGCACTGCTAGTAGCAGGCTTTGGGCTGCTAGTAGCAGGAAGGGGCTCGGAAGGGGCTTGCAGTGAGCCCTCAGTGAGTCGTCACGCTGTTGGCCGAATTGCTCTGGAAGCTGTGGATCACCAGCAGGAGCACCAGCGGAACAGCACCTGGAAACCCGGTACCCATGTGGTAATAGTTTTAAGCACACCACGGGGCGGTGCCACTCCCCCCCAAAAAGGTACATCACAGCACCACGGGGCGGTGTTGTCTGGCTTTGTGGCACCACGGGGCGGTGTAACTCCGGTCCAATAGCACCACGGGGCGGTGTAAGTGGCACCACGGGGCGGTGTAAGGATTTGTTTTTCATGCCGCCGCCTTCAACGGCTTTCGCCCTGCCTTCCCTGCCCGCCTTTCGCCGCTGCTGCGTTCGAAATCGGGCACCTTCTCCTTCCAGCTGTCCAGCGGCTTCACGGTCGGCTGAATCTCCAACGGGGCGTCGACCTTGTCATCGATGCGGCGCCATGTGAGCGCGTGCAGGTTGGCCAGGTTCTTGCCCCCTTGCCGGGTCCTGATGATCAGGCGGTAGTGCTCCAGTTCGAGCATCGCGGCGCGCACCGTCGTCTCCGACCGCCATCCCTCATCTTTCATCAGGGTCCACGCGCAGCAGAGATAGCCGTTGTTGAAGCCGGAGTACTGCCTAGCCAGGTCGGTCAGCAGCTTGACTGCGAAGGGGCTCATCCGCCGGAAGTTCTCGTGCCGGAGCAGCGTGTACGGAATCACGAACGCGCTGCCGCCATCGATGTCGTTCCAGCGACTATCTTTCTTCCGACGTGGCATGGCGTCAGGCCTGCTCCCTTCCCTCGCGCATCAACCCCTCGCGAAGCCGAAGCACCTGCGCCTGGACGCCACGCAAGTTGACCAGCAACCTTTCGCACCGCTCGGGTGTAGCGTCGCGTGCAAGGTCGGCAAGCTGGCCAGCCAGGCCTTCGCCAACGTCTGGCAGTTGGGTGCGTATGTGCGCGACCACGATGTTCTCCGCAGCTTCGTTCATGCCTCGATCTCCCCAAGCGCAATTCCGATGTTGTGGATGACGGTGTTCACCTTCTTCGTTCGCTGTTCGAAGTCAGCGGCGTCCTTGTCACGGAACGCCATCGCTTGCTTCCGAGACTCGCGCAGCTGGGCACGCCCTTTCTCGGTCTTGGCCACTTGCTTCATGGCCGTGAGGGTCAGAAACAGATTCATTGGGTCTCCTTGGGAATGGCGGCATCATCCAAGCCTTGTTCGAGCTGCTGGATGATGTTCTTCGCAGTGAGCAGCAGCCAGGACACGTTGTCCAGGTTCTCTCTGGCGTCGTCCTCGTGCAGGTTGGTTTCGTCGATCACTCGTTCGGCCGCTTGCACAACGCAACGGGCCTGCGAAGCGAGCATCGGGAGATTGAGGTCGAGGCTCATGCCTTCTCCTCCCGCTTCTTTTTCTCCTCGTCGATCACTTCGCCGATGAACTCGGCGGCCTGTATGGCAACCACTGCGTGACCAGGCTCGCCCTCTCCCTCCAAGGCGGATGCAAGCGCGTAGCAGATGCTCTTGGCGCGCCAGAGCTTGTCGCCCCTCGATAGCGTCACAGTGCTCATGGCAGGCACCCCGCAGTGCGGCTGAGGGCGGCTTTCGCTTGCTCGAGCAGGCGCCAGGACACCGCGCTGCAGCGTGTCAGCATCTCCACGTCCTCTGCATTCCATCGCTCCACGCGGGAGGCCATCTCCTGCAGTGCTGCGGCCTCTTCAAGGCGGGTGAACGCTTCGGCCAGGTCGTCGTTGTTGAGCAGGGTTTGGACAGTGCTCATGGCGAGATCCCCCTGGCTGCGCGGTAAGCGTTGATCCAGCGGTAGGCCGTGGCCTTCTGCAGACCGAAGTACTCGATTGCCGCTTGGGCCGTTAGGTGCCGTTGCTGGTCGCACCAATGGCCAAAGCGCATCGCTGCTTCGACGGTGGTTGCTGCGTGGAAGAGTTCGGCGGTATCGCCGCCGGTGTTGCTGTCGTGATGTAAAGTTTCGCGTGCCATTGCTCGTCTCCTCTACAGACGGTGGTGGTCATGCGGTCCGTTCGGTTACAGCCGGGCGGGCCGCTTTTCGTTTCAGGCCGCTACCTGTGCCCTCTTCTCCAGCTTCTTGATCAGGTTCTCGATCGCTGCTTGCGACACCATGCGTCGCCGGCCGGATTTGAAGGTCGCAAGATCTCCTTCGTGCATGTGGCGATACAGATTCGTCTTGGTGATGCCGGAGACGGCAACCGCCTCCTCAACGGTGTAACTCAGCTTCTTCTGTTGCATCTCTGGCTCCCGTGGCCTGTGTGCCGTTCAGGCCCGTACTGGCACAATGCCACCATATGGCAATTGGCCATTACATGTCAACTGGCCATCATTGGCCCTAGAATCAGCCCATGACCGACGCTCCTCCCTCCCGTTCCCAAGAGAAGTTCATAGTCCGATTGCCTGCAGGAATGCGGGATCAAATCGAGGACGCCGCAAAGAGATCCGGACGTTCTATGAACGCTGAAATCGTTGCTCGGCTCCAAGCCAGTTTCCCTGCATCGCTCGCATCGGTGATGCTCCAGAACCGGGGCGAGGAACTGATAGTTGCTCAACGTGACATCGATGCAGAGCTCGTTTTTTTGGACACACTTCTACGCACCGGAGCGAAGGCGGCTCTCGTGGAAGAAACCAGAAGTCGCATCGAACTGCTCACAGAGCGTAAGACCTCCATCCAGGCCGAAATCGACCTGCTCAACGGACGCGTTCGCAAGATTGAGGAATTTGTTTTGCATGGCCCCAAGAAGGGCAAGAAGCGAAGCTGATCAGTCGATCAGCGCTTCCACCGCGGCTGCTTTGTGCTCTGGCGCCAGGTGTGCGTAGCGCAGCGTCATCGCGATATCTCCGTGGCCCAGCAGCTCGCGCACGGTGTTGAGGTCGATGCCTCGCGTCACCAACTTCGAGGCGAAGCTGTGGCGCAGGTCGTGGAAGCGGAAGCCGGTGATCTTGGCCTCGCGCATCAGGCCGGCCCAGGCGGTCTTCACCGAGGCGATACCGAATAGCTCGCCCTTCCCGGTGTGTTGCTTCCGGTAGTCGGTGAGCACCTGCAGCGCTTCCGAGTTGAGCGGCACGTGCCTGGCCTTGCCCGACTTCGCGTAGCCGGCACGCACGGTGAGCCGCCGGCCGGCCAGGTCGATGTCCGCCCACTTCAGCTGGGTAATCTCGCCGCGGCGCAACCCGGTGTTCAATGCCAGCAAGGTGATCGGCATCAGGTGGTCGGAATATCCGACGATGGGCCCCATGGGCTCGTAGCCGCGCTCCACGCGCCACGCATCCCCTGACTCGCGTCTGGTAGCGGCCAAGGTCTCGCGCGCCGCCAGCGCTTTCCTGAGAGCTTTCTCCTCGTCCTTGGTCAGGTAGCGGATGCGTTGCTCGATGTCGCGCTTGATTCGCTTCACGCCAGCCAGCGGGTTGACCGCCAGCAGTTCCCAGTTCACCGCCTGCTGCAGTGCGGCCTTGATGCGGTCCAGGTCGCGGTTCACCGTCGCCGGCTTGATCTTCGCCTTCAGCCTGGCTGCCTTGAAAGCGTCGAACTCGGCCCTGCTGATACCAGTGAGCGGCGTGTCGTCGAGATGGGCGAACTGCGCTTCCAGATTCGCCACGGTGGCTGCGCCGGCCTTCGCAGTGGCCAGCACATGCGGCTTGTAGTGATCGGCCAGGTACACGCCCCAGGTCAGATCCTTGGGCTTGGACTTCAGCAGCGCCAGCGGTGCGCCGTGCTCGTCGGCCTCGGCCAGCTTCCGGCGCGCGCGGGTGCGTGCAGACTCCAGGGTGACGGTGGGGTATTTGCCGATTGCGAGGTCACGATTGCGCGCCCATGTGACGTTCCAGGACTTGACCCCGGAAGGCAGGACGCGGAGCGACAGTCCGGGCACCTTCGTGTCGTGGAGACGGTATGCCGACGCCTGCGGCTTCGCCGATTCGACCATCTGGACCGTCAGTGCAACGCGCGCCATTTCTTCCCCGTGCCAGCACCATGCCAGCAACGGGGATTCTATAACCACACAGAACGAACCTGAGCCAGCCTTTCAAACCAGTGACTTACGCTGAAACGCAGTCGGCACAATCCCGGCCAGAGCCGTTCGGGACGTAGAGGTCGCAGGTTCGAATCCTGTCTCCCCGACCAATTAAATCAATTGGTTACAAACAAGCCGGCCGCAAGCCGGTTTTTTTGTGGGTAATCATGTTGCGCGTCGTGGGGCGACTGGCCACCGCTCCCCGGAAGCGTCGCTGGCCACGCCGGGCAGAATGCGCGATCGCCTGCCTCACGCTGCCGCCAGCGGGTCAGCTGGTCAGCCGGTCAGCCAGTCAGCCGCCTATCCAGCCAAAGCCCTTGGCCATCAACGTAGCCAGGCCAAGTGCAACCACGACCAGGGCACCGAAAAGGTTGCGGAAGTCGTCTTTCATCTCCTTCCGGACTTCCTTGAACTCGTTGCGGACTTCCTTGAACTCGTTCTTGACGTCAAGGCTCATGCCCAGCAACGCCTGCCTGTTCTCGCGTGCTTCGACCTTGATCGCGGCAATGTCCGACTGGATATGCCCTACGTCCGCTTCCAACTTGATGACTCGACTGTCCATGGCGCGATGGTGAAGGAGCGGCAGCGAGGTTTTCAACGTTCCGTCGAGTGTGATTCATGCAGCCTTCGAGTTGCCGGCAGCCCGGAATGCCCGGCCATCAGCACGCCGATCGACCGTCAGAACGCGCTTCCCGCCTTACCACGGCTTTCACGCCAGCAACGGCACACTCGGGCTTCCGTCCAGGAGTAGATTCACCATGGGGCCCTTGACCGGAAAGTGCGTCTTGCTGGTGGAAGACAATTACCTGCTCGCATCGGCGTTGCAGGATGCGATGGAACAGCTGGGCGCGGAAGTCCTGGGCCCGTATGCCCATGTTGCACCGGCTTTGCTGGGCATCCAGCAGGCCAAACACGTGGATGCCGGCCTGCTCGACATCAACCTGGGCAACGAGCAGTCGTTTCCGGTCGCCGATGCGCTGGGCCAGTTGGGTGTTCCCACGCTGCTGCTGACCGGCTACGACAGTTCCGCCCTGCCCGCCCAGTACCGTGAACTGCCCTGCCTGCAGAAGCCGGTCAACCTGGCGGCGATGCTGGCGGCATTGGCGCAGATGGGCATCGGCGGGGAAATGGAAACCCCGGCCGCAAAACCGACCCGGCACTGACGCCGACAGCCTGGCCTGGCCAGGTCGTCATTCGTGGGTGCGGGCGGATACAGGCAGCAGGATCGTGCAATGCACGCCATCCTGGCCGAGCTCATAGGTGGTCTGCGCACTGAGCTGGTAAGGCAGCGCGCGTTCGATCAGTTCGCGTCCCTGGCCCGAGCGTCCCTCGGCTTCCCCGTCCGGCATGACCACCCCGCTCTCGCGCCAGTCGATATGAAGGTTGGGTGCCGTGCCCTCCGAAGCGGGTATCAAGCGCCAGGTAATGGACAGACGGGCATGCGGCTGACCGAGCGCGCCGTATTTGACCGCGTTGGTCGCCAGTTCGTGCAACGCCATCGCCAGGGTCTGCACCGTCGAAGAACGCAATCGCACGCCGGTAGGCCCATCCAGCGAGATCCGTTCCAATCCCCCGTTCATCGCACTGAGCTCGGTATGGATCAGCTCGTCGAAGGTGACGCGGTCATGTTCGTCCAGCCGTGACAGCAGACTCTGCACGCGTGCCAACGCCTGCAGACGATCGCGCAGGCGTGCATGGAAATCGGCCATGTTCCGGCTGGCACGCCCGGTCTTTTCCACCACGGCGTTGATGACGCCCATCAGGTTGCGGGTACGGTGCTGCAGCTCGGCCACCAGGACATGCTGGCGCTCCTGCAGTTTGCGCATCTCGTCGACATCGGTCGATGTACCGAGCCATTCGATGATGCTGCCGTAGTGGTCCAGCACCGGCGTGGCGCGCGTGTGGAACCAGCGGAAGCGATGGCCGTTGGCGCCGCGCACCCGATAGTCCACCTCGAACACACCCGTTTCCTGCGCGCTGTTCCAGGCGGTGCGGACGGCGTCGCGATCATCCGGATGCACGGTCTCCAGCCAGCCCTCGCCCAGGCTGTCGCCCTCGCGTTGGCCGGTATAGCCCGTCCATTGCGGGCTGGCCCAGGTCCACTGGCCCTCGCCATCGGCACGCCAGACCAGTTGCGGGATACCTTCCAGCAAGGCGCGCTGGCGTTGCTCGGCCTCGGCCAACGCCACCTCGGCGCGCTTGCGCTGGGTGATGTCCTGGAACAGCACCGCCACCTGCCCCGACTGCTCTTCGCCGGGACGAAACACGTGCAACTCGAGGATCAATTCCAGACTCGGCATCGCGTATTCGAACTGCGCCGGCTCACCCGTGCGCAGCACGCGTTCGTAGATGTCGATTGCGCGTTCGGCTTCCTCCGGGAAGGTTGCGCGCATGGTCAAGCCGATGAGGTCCGTGCGCTTGGCGATCGAAATGAACGCGGGATTTCCTTCCACCCAGCAGAAGTCGACGGGCTCATCCGCCGCGGAACATTTTTCGATGATGCAGAAGCCCTCCTGCACCTGTTCGAACAAGGTGCGGTAACGCGCTTCGCTCAGCTGCAGCGACGCCTCGGCGCGCGCGCGCTCCACCGCCGACCAGGTGCGATCGGCCACGTCATCGATCAGGCGCAACTCGTCCTCGCTCCACGCGCGTGGCTGCGAATGGTGCACGCCCAGTGCCGCTACCGGCCGACCGGCCTTGAGCAGGGGCACGCCCACGGCCGAGCGGGCGCCGATGGAGGCGAATGCCGCCTTCTGCGCCGCATTCAATTTGCGATCGCGCTGGGTATCGGCATAGACCAGCGTCCTGCCGGCGGCGAAGGCGGCAATCACCTCATCGCCGAATTCCGACAGCGTGGTCGAAGGCGGCGGCTGCTCGTCGCCGACATGTCCCTGGGTCGGCGTAGCCGCATCCGCCTCAAGGTTGGTGTCGTAATAGAACGCACGGTCCACCCGCAGTTGCCGGCTCAACAATTCGGCGGCCTTGCGCTGGATCTCATCGGCATCGGTCAGCGGCCGCAGGGCGTCGCTGAGTTGCAGCAGGAAGGCATGCCGCTCTTCACTCTGGCGCAGCGCAAGCTCGGCATCCTTGCGCGCGGTGATGTCGATGTTCATGCCCACCCACTTGATCACCGCCCCCTGCTCGTCCAGCAAGGGCACTGCGCGCACGTTGGTCCAGCGCCAGTTGCCCTGGGCGTCGCGCAGGCGGAACTCGGCATCCACCTGGCGCGGCCTGGCCACTGCCTCGTGCCATTGGCGTTCGGCGTAGGCCTTGTCATCGGGGTGGATGGCGTCCAGCCAGCCCGCGCCCAGCCACTGGTCCAGGCTCTGCCCGGTGTATGCACGCCAGCTGGGGCTGTCGGTGACGATCATGCCGGCGGCGTCGGTCTCCCAGTTGGCCTGGGCCATGCCGTCCACCAGCCTGCGCGCCCTTGCTTCGCTCTCGCGCAGGCGCATGCTGGCGTTCACCGCTTCGGTGGTTTCCACCACCAGATCAATCAGGCCCAGCACGCGCCCGTCGGCATCACGCACGGGGCTGTAGGAAAAGGTGAAGTAGGTTTGTTCCAGGCTGCTGCCGCGCTCAATCAGCAACGGATAGTTTTCCTGGAAGATCGTCTGCCCGGCATGCACCTGCGCCACCAGCGGACCAATGTCGGGCCAGACTTCGCCCCATATGCTGGAAAACGGCTGCCCCAGGGCATGGGCCTTGCTGCCGAGGATCTTGGCAAAGCCATCGTTGTAGAGGGTGATCAGGTGCGGACCCCAGACCAGCGCGGCGGAGAACCCGCAATCCAGCACCAGCGACACCGACGAAGCCAGTTCTGCCGGCCACTCCGCCATGGGGCCCAGCGGCGTGGCGCTCCAGTCGTACGCGGCGACCTGTGCCGCCATCGACACGGGAAGCACCGGCCGTGCTTGCGTCAGCGTCACCTGGTTCTCCCGTCGCGACGGGCAGCCGTCGCGACAGTTCTAGGCCAGCGGCCGTCAGTAACGCGTGACTAGCCCGTGGACGTCATACCGCGATATCGCTGGCCAGCCGGCTGGCGCCCGGCACCCGGGTTTCGCCCAGCGCCTCGCGCGATTCGCGCTCGATGGTTTCGCACAGCTGCGAGATGGGTACGTCGTTGGCTCCCCCCTCGAAGGGGTTCTCGGTGCTCTCCCCCACCTGATCCAGCGAGGTGTACATCCACGAAATCAGCAGGCTCAACGGAATGCCCAGCCAGACCATGTTGCCCTGCGCCCAACTGCCGGCCACCACCTCGTTCAGCCGCTCGAATTCGCCGATCATCCCGAACGGCAGCAGGAACACCATGATCTTCACGAATAGCGAGTTGATGAAGGCATGCTGGCGCGGGATCGGGAAGTTCTTGATCCGCTCGCTGCGTCCCTGCAGGTCAATCAGCTCGCGCACCATCTTGTGCAGTTCGCTGAACTGCGCCGGGGTGATGCTGCCCTGCGCCTGCAACTCGCGCAGATCCTGTCCCTGCAGGTTCAGCACCTGCACCGCGTGGTTGTCCGAAGCCAGCACCAGCGCGGCCTCCTGACGTGGCAGGTAGCGTTGCAGCTCCGACTCCAGCGTCTGTTCACGCTCAGGCACGTGATAGTGCTTGCGGTATTCGACGTTGTAGGCCTTGTTCTGGTTTTCCCAAGGCTTGGCCTGGCGCATCTGGTGGCGCAGCGCCGCCAGCCAGGCCAGATGGCGGTACACCAGCCGTTCGGCGCGGCGCGGATCGGCCAGGTAGTCGCGGCTCATCGCCGACCATGCGCGGCTGCTGCTGACGATCGAGGTCCAGACCTGCTGGGCTTCCTGCATGCGCACGTAGCACTGCGAATTCTTGAAGCCGGCCGACAGCGCCACCGTTGCGCCGAGCAGGAAGACCACGCCCCAGGGAATCGCCAGCCATTTCCAGCCCACCACCTGGTACAGCACCACCGGCACCACGCTCAGCACCACCAGCACGTAGATCGACCTGCGCGTCCACAGCAGGAACTCGGGAAGCTTGTAGGATTTTCCGGTATGCATGAACTGACTCCTTATGCGGCTTCGTCGACCAGGATGACCACGTGCTCCACGCCATGGCGGAACATCTTGGCGTAGGGGCAGATGCGCTCGGTGTTGCGGATCAGTTCCGCGGCCACGCCGCGATTCAGGCCCGGGATGGTCACGCGTATCTCGGCCGAGAGCAGGAACAAACCGTCGACAGGATCGCGGGCGAAGGTCACCGCCGCATCGACACTGACATCACGGGTGGCCACACCCATCCGGCTGGCATACAGATTGAGCGCGCCATGGAAGCAGGCCGCGTAGGCCGCGGCCAGCAACTGCTCCGGATTGCTGCCACCGCCGGGCCCGCCCATTTCCACGGGCAGGCGCAGGCACACATCCAGGGCGCCGTCGTCGGAACGCACCACACCGGACGCACGCCCATGCCCCGCCTCGCCGCCGGTCACCCGCACGCGGCCTGTGTAGAGCGCCTTGGTTTCATCGCCAAAGTACTTGTCCAGCCATTCGCGCGGCGGTGGCAGCAAGGCAGTCACGAATCACGCCTGATCGCGCGGCGCGTAACGGGCGAACTCGGACTGCTGCAGCCAGTGTTCGAAATTCAGCCCGCCCTGCCAATTCGGCGCCTGCGCCGGCACCAGGGTGTCGCTCTGCAAAATCGCGCCGAAGTAGCGCGCATGCGCATCGCTGACCACTTCGCGCGGATCCTGGATGATGCTCATGAAGCGCTGCGCCAGATCCGACAGCGGCTCGCGCTCGGGCCCGGCGATTTCGACGATGCCGTTGGCCGGCGCCTTCAGCGCCACCGCCGCCACCGCCTCGGCCACGTCTTCGGACGCAATCGGCTGCACCAGCGCCGTCGGCAGGCGCACGGTCGAACCCTCGGCGCTGGCCTTGATGATGCCGGGCAGGAACTCGAAGAACTGGGTGGAGTGGATGATCGTGTACGGCACGCCGGAATCGCGGATCAACTGCTCCTGCGCAATCTTGCCGCGGAAGTAGCCACTCTCGGCCAGCTTCTCGGTACCGACGACCGACAGCGCCACATGATGGCGTACGCCGGCCTTGGCCTCCGCCGCCAGCACATTGCGACCGGCGCGGGTAAAGAAATCCAGCACCGCCGCATCTTCGAACGACGGGGAGTTGGCCAGGTCCACCACCACGTCGGTGCCGGTCATGGCCGCATCCAGGCCTTCGCCACTCAGGATGTCCACGCCCGTGGAAGGCGCGGCGGCAATCGCCTCATGGCCCTGCTCGCGCAGGCGCGCCACCACCTTGCTGCCAATCAATCCGGTACCACCGATAACGACAAATCTCATGATCGATCTCCTGCGCCCGTGGGGAAGTGGACATGCTAGGGATGCACAGCGCCTGCCAGTAGCCCTGCGACCGGACGCAGGCTGTTGCCTTGCAGGCACCAATCCAGATCCAGCGCACGCACGCGCTGGGTAATGAAATCGATGAACACGCGAATGCGCTTGGGCTGCTGGCGGCGGCTCAGATAACACAGGTAATGACCGCGGTCATCGGGAGCAAACTGCCCCAGGCAACTCACCAAGGTTCCCTCACGCAGCGCATCGCAGACCTGATAGGCCGGCAATTGCGCCAACCCCTGTCCGTCCAGCACCGCACGCAAGGCCAGTTCGTCGTCGTTGAGCACGATATCGCCCGGCAGCGGCAGCGTCTGCGCGCGCCCCTGGCTGCGGAATTCCCAGGGCTGCAAGCGCCCATTCGACTGACGGCGATTGATGCAGGCATGCGTCTGCAGTTCTTCCAACGTACGCGGCAGGCCATTCGCCTGGGCGTATTCAGGCGAGGCGCACACCAGCAACTGCATGGGAATGATCTGCTTGGCGATGATCTGACTGTCATCCAGGCGACCATCCAGAAATGCCAGGTCCACCCGATCCATCGCCAGATCGTCACTGCGCTCATCGAGCATCAACTCGATGGCCACCTGCGGGTACTGGCGGCGGAACTCGATCATCAACGGCGCCAGCACCTTGCGACCAAAGCCATGGCTGGCGCGGATGCGCAACTGACCGCGTGGCGGGCCTTCACGCAGATCGCGCATCTCCTCCAGCGCCTGCAGGATCCGCTCGACGCCCGGGCGAAAATTCTCGAAGAACAGCTCGCCTTCACTGGTCAGGCTGGTGGAGCGCGTAGTGCGCGAAAACAGGCGCGCCCCCAGTTGTGCTTCCAGCTTCTGCACGCTGCGACTGACCGCCGAGCGACCCACGCCCAGGCGATCAGCCGCGCGGGCGAAGCTGCCCTCGGTAGCTACCGTGATGAAGGCGACCACGCCGGCATAACTGGCGGAGAAGCTGCTGGGCAACTGCTGTTGGTGCTGGCTGGGCAAGGCGGCGATGGCGTTCATGGCGACGGAAGTCCTGTGTGGCCGCCCGACAGCGACAGGCGCTGCAGCGCTGCCTGGCGGGCGAGTTGGACGTGCTGGTGGCAGGCATCGGGCGACTGGCCGATGACCATGGCGATGTCGGCGTACGCCAGGCCGAAGAACTGATGCAGCACGAAGGCGGCACGCGTATCCATGGGCAGCGCATCCAGGGCGGCCCTGAATTCAATCCACACCCGTTCGGGCGCTGATGCGTCGGCGGGAGGATCGGGCGGGTGATGGCGACTCGTCATGTATCCAGGTCGCGGCACGGGGCGCGGTTGTGACAGCGCCGGGCCGCTGGATTGATGCCTGCCGCGCAACACCGCGCGGCCGCGCACGGACCTACCGGCGATAAGGGTGCGCTCCTAGATTGATGGCCAGCCAGCCGGCGCTGGCCTTCCCCTGCCATCCACACATCGGAGCATCGCCATGAGCCAACGCCTGGACTACCAGCAGCAATCCCCCGAGCTGTTCAAGAAATTCGTCGAGTTCAACATGAAGATGAAAGACTCGGCCATCGAACAGTCCATCCGTGACCTGGTCGTGCTGCGCGCCTCGCAGCTCAATGGCTGCACGTTCTGCGTGGACATGCACGTCAAGGAAGCCACCATCCACGGCGAGCGTCCCCTGCGCCTGCATCACGTGGCGGCGTGGCGCGATTCGGGCCTGTTCGCACCGCGGGAGCGCGCGTGCCTGGCCTGGACGGAAGTGCTGACCCAGTTGCCACCGCAAGGCGTGCCGGATGACCTGTACGAGCGCGTGCGCGGCCAGCTGTCGGAAAAGGAAATCTCCGACCTAAGCTTCCTGATCATGGCCATCAATGGCTGGAACCGTATCAACGTCGCCTTCCGTGGCGAGCCAGGCAGCATGGACAAGGCCTGGGGCCTGGACAAGGCGCAGCTCAGCTGAGTGGCGGGACATCGACACGCCGGCGGTGATTCCGGTGCCGTGAGGCCATCGCCGTGCTGCCGCCCGATCCGCTCCGCGCGGATGGGCGGCAGGTCGGTGGGTCCGACGTCGGCGCCGACCTTGGCGTTTCTGCGTCACAATCGGTCCTTCTGCCACGACCTAGTGGATATGGAAGACGCCATCGACACCTTCAGCCAGCTCCGACCCCGCCTGCTCGGGGTGGCTTATCGCATGCTCGGCTCCATGGCCGAGGCCGAAGACGTGGTGCAGGACGTATGGTTGGGTTGGAACGAGGCGGCGCAGTCGCAGATTGCCGATGCCACTGCCTGGCTGGTCACCACCACTACCCGCCGTTCGATTGATCGCCTGCGCAAAGCGCGCGTGGATCGCGAACAGTACGTGGGAATCTGGTTGCCCGAGCCGGTGCTGACCGACGGGCCACCCACGCCGGAAGAATTGCAGGAATCGGCCAGCGATCTGTCCATCGCCTTCCTGACCGTACTGGAGCGGCTGGCGCCGGAAGCGCGCGCGGCGTTTCTGCTGCGCGATGTGCTGGATGTGGACTACCCGGTGATTGCCGCCACCCTGGACAAGAGTGAAGCCGCGGTACGGCAGATCGTGCACCGTGCGCGCAACCAGCTCCGCGAGGAGCGGCCGCGCTACGCAGTCTCCGCGCAGGCGCACCAGCGGGTGCTGCGCCAGTTCGCGCAGGCCTGGTCCAACAGCGACTTCCAGGCGATGAAAGCCTTGATGGCCGACGAGGCCACCCTGGTCGGCGACGGCGGCGGCATCGTCACCAGTTTCCCCAAGCCTATGGTGGGTGGCCTGCGCATTGCCCAGCTGCTGTTCGCCAGCACGTTGCGGCCGCAACGCGGCATGCGCATCGAGCTGGCCATGATCAACGGCGAGTTGGGCCTGCTGCGCTACTTTGGCGAACAGCTGGAGTCCGCGCAAAGCTACGAGATCGATGGCGAGCACATCGTTGGCATCAAGGTGCAGCGCAACCCGAACAAACTGCAGCGTGTCATCAGCCTGCAATCTTTGCCGCTGCATTGAGTTGAAGCACCGCATTGGTGCGCAGGCTGCAACGGCATGTGGCCGTTCCCCGCCCTAGCCAGCGACGCAGTCGCAGCCTATGGTGTCTGCGGGGAGGGGCGATCCAGTTATCCGGCCAACGAGGACTAGCACATGCCTTTCATCAAGACGCAAGACAACACCGATATCCACTACAAGGATTGGGGCAGCGGGCAACCAATTGTGTTCCATCACGGTTGGCCGCTGTCGGGCGACGACTGGGATACGCAGATGCTGTACTTCCTGCAGCAGGGCTATCGCGTCATCGCCCATGACCGCCGTGGCCATGGCCGTTCCAGCCAACCCGCGGGCGGTCACGAGATGGATACCTACGCCGCCGATGTGGCCGCGCTGGCCAAGCACCTGGATCTGCGCGATGCCGTGCATATCGGTCACTCCACCGGTGGCGGCGAAGCCGCACGCTATGTGGCCCAGCATGGCGAAGGCCGGGTGGCCAAGCTCGTGCTGATCGGCGCGGTGCCGCCGCTGATGCTCAAGACCGAAACCAATCCGGGCGGCCTGCCGATCGAAGTGTTCGACGGCATCCGCGCGGGTGTGGCCAATGACCGCGCCGGCACCTACTGGGAATTCCCGCTGCCGTTCTACGGCTTCAACCGGCCGGGCGTGAAAGTGTCCGAGTCCGTGCGTGCCAACTGGTGGCGGCAGGGCATGATGGGCGCGGCCAATGCGCATTACGAGTGTGTCGCCGCGTTCTCGGCGACCGACTTCACCGAAGACTTGAAGAAGATCAGCGTGCCGACGCTGGTGATGCATGGTGACGATGATCAGATCGTGCCGATTGCCGACTCCGCCCTGCTGTCGGCCAAGCTGCTGCGCAATGCCACGCTCAAGGTCTATCCGGGCTTCCCGCATGGCATGTGCACCACCCACGCCGACGTGATCAATCCGGACCTGCTGGCCTTCATCCGCAGCTGATCCGGTCGCGTTGCTGCCTAGAGCAGGTCAGGATGCCTGACCTGCCCTTCGCCGCGGACCACGAAACGCTCGACCGTCAGCGACTCCGCGCCCATCGGCCCGTAGGCATGCAGACGAGTGGTGGAAATGCCGATCTCCGCACCCAGGCCGAGCTCGCCGCCATCGCTGAAACGCGAGGAGGCGTTGACCATCACCACCGCCGAGCGCAGCGCCTGCACGAAGCGTTCGGCGTTGTTGCTGTCGCGGGTGGTGATCACCTCGGTGTGGTCGGAGCCGTAGTGGCGAATGTGATCGATGGCTTCCTGCAGATCGCCTACTACCCGCACGGCCAGAATCAGGTCGAGGAATTCGGCGGCGAAGTCTTCGTCGGTGGCCGCGCCGGCATGTGGCACGAAGGCGCGACCGGCATCGTCCACGCGCAGCTCCACGCCGCGCGCACGCAGGGCAGCGGCCGCCTGCGGCAGGAAGCTGGGCGCAATATCGCGATGGACCAGCAGCGTTTCCAGCGCATTGCAGACGCCCGGGCGCGAGGCCTTGCCGTCCAGCAGCAGGCGCAGGGACAGCTCGGGATCGGCGCTGGCATCGACGAACAGATGGCACACGCCCTTGTAATGCTTGATCACCGGCACGCGCGCGTGTTCGGCGACAAAGCGGATCAGGCCTTCACCGCCGCGCGGGATGGCCAGGTCGACGATGTCGGTGAGCTGCAGCAACTCCACCATCGTTTCGCGGCGCAGATCTTCGACCAGCGTCAGCGCGGCCTCGGGGACGTCGTGCTCGCGCAGTGCGCGCTTGAGCGCGCCGGCAATAGCGGTATTGGAATGCAGCGCCTCGGATCCGCCACGCAGGATCACGCCATTGCCGGCTTTCAGGCACAGCGCCGCCGCATCGGCGGTGACGTTGGGCCGGGCCTCGTAGATCATCGCCACCACGCCCAGCGGCACGCGCACGCGTTGGATGCGGATGCCATTGGGGCGGGTTTCCTCGCGCGTCACCAGACCCACCGGGTCCGGCAGTTCCGCCACCTCGCGCACCGCCTGGGCGATGCCAGCCAGGCGTTTGTCATCCAGGCGCAGGCGATCCAGCATCGCGCCGCTGATGCCCTTTTCCTGCGCAGCAGCCAGGTCACGCGCATTGGCCGCCAGGATGGCGTCGGCGTCGGCGAGCAGTGCATCGGCCATGCCGCGCAGCAGATCGTTCTTGGCCTGGGTCGACAGCTGCGCCAGCACCTGGGCGGCGTCTCGGCATTGCAAGGCATGTTGCTGGATGTCGGACATGGGGGAGCCGTCGGAGAAAAAAGAAGAAAAGGGGGTCAGAGCACCATTCCGCGGTTCAGATCACGACCAGATCGTCGCGGTGGATGATGTTCTCGCCGTAGCTGTAGCCGAGTATGCCTTCGATATCGCGCGAATGCCGGCGCGCCAGCCGGCGCACATCGGCGGCCGAGTACTGGCTGACGCCGCGGGCGATGGTGTTGCCATCGCTGGCTTGCCTGATTTCGATCATGTCGCCACGACGGAAGTCGCCCTCGGCGCTCAGCACGCCGCCGGGCAACAGCGAAGCGCCGCGCTCGCGCACGGCGCCGGCGGCGCCCGCGTCAATCAGGATCGCGCCGGCTTCCAGCGGCACGTTGCGCAGCCAGTACTTGCGCGCCGCCATGCGGTTTTGCGCGGGGCGGAAGCGCGTGCCGTGCAGCTGGCCACGTCCCAGCGCGGCCACGGTATCGGCGCGACTGCCGTTGAAGAGGAAGGTTTCGATCCCGGCCGCTGCGGCTTTCGCGGCGGCTTCCAGCTTGGTGCGCATGCCGCCCGTGCCGACGCCGCTGCCCGCCTCGCCGGCCATCGCGTAGAACTCCGGCGTCAGTGCTTCCACGTCGAGGATCGGCTGGGCATCGGCATGGCGGCGCGGATTGGCCGAGTAGAAACCATCGATATCGGTGGCGATGAACAACGCATCGGCATCGACCAGCGCGGCCACCACGGCCGCCAGATTGTCGTTGTCGCCCAGCTTGAGCTCGTCCACCGAGACGGTGTCGTTCTCGTTGATCACCGGCACTGCGTTCAAATTCAGCAGCGCCTGCAAGGTGGCGCGTGCGTTGAGGTAGCGACGACGGTTGCGCAAGTCATCGTGGGTCAGCAACACCTGCGCCACCGGACGATCGAAGAAGCGTTGCCACAGCGCGATCAGCGGCGCCTGACCCAAGGCGGCCAGCGCTTGTCGTTCGGCCATCGCCACGCCAGCGGCAGGCTGTCGATGCAGGATGCCGCGCCCGGCCGCCACAGCACCGGAAGACACGATCACCACTTCCCTGCCCGCGGCGATCTGCGCGGACACGAACTGCGCCAGATTGAGTGCATGCTTCGGGCTCAGGCCCTCGCCCTCACCGGCCAGCAGGCTGCTGCCGACCTTGAGCACCGCGCGCTTCCACGTGGGCAGGTCCTGCGCGGCGAAGGCAGGCAGGGCGTGGCTCATGTCAGTGCCTGCAAGCGGTCCTGCAGTGCCGACAGGCGCAGATCTGCGGCCGCCCCCGGCGAGGTGCGCGCGGCCAGGCTGGCTTCGGGCGTGCGCCCCTGCCCGGCCGAATCCGCCGCTGCCGCCGCGGCCTTGTAGGCCTCTCGGAACGGCACGCCGGCCAGCGCGGCTTCCACCGCCACGTCGGTCGCATACATGCCCGAGTCAATGCCGGCGCGCAGCCGATCCTCGCGCCATTCCAGATTGCCCAGCAGCGCCGGCAACAGTTCCAGCGCCGGCAGGCCGCGGCCGAACCCGTGGAAGATTGCGCCCTTGCTGGCCTGCAGATCGCGGTGGTAACCGGAAGGCAGCGACAGCAGCTGTTCGATTTCGGTACGCGCCGCGGCCACGCTGGCGTGGGTGGCGCGCATCAATTCGATGACATCGGGATTGCGCTTGTTGGGCATGATCGAACTGCCGGTGGTGTACTGCGCCGGCAGCGCGACGAAGCCGAATTCTGCGCTGGTGAACAGAGACAAATCCCAGGCAATACGACGCAGATCCAGCGTGGCCGCACCCAACGCTTCCAGCGCCGCCATCTCGAACTTGCCGCGCGACAGCTGCGCGTAGATCGGACTGATCTGCAGGCGGGCGAAGCCCAATGCCTGAGTGGTGTGCTCGCGATCCAGCGGCAGGTTGACCCCATAGCCGGCCGCGGTACCGAGCGGGTTGGCGTCGACGAGACGCAGGGTGTCGCGCGCACGCTGGGCATTGTCGATGAACGCCTCGGTCCAGCCGGCCCACCACATGCCGGCTGACGACACCACGGCGCGCTGGATATGCGTATACCCGGGCAGCGGCAAGGCGGCTTCGGCAGTCGCGCGCGCCAAGGTGACCTGGGCAATCTCGATGCTCAGGTCGGCCAGGCGCACGAGCTTGTCCTTCAGCCACAGGCGGGTGGCGACCAGGATCTGATCATTGCGGCTGCGCCCGGTGTGGATGCGGCGACCGGCATCACCCAGACGCTCGGTCAGGCGCGCCTCGATGGCGGAGTGGCCATCCTCGTAGCGCTCGTCCAGCACGAAGGTGCAGGCGCGGAAATCCGCGGCCAGTTGTTTGAGTTCGCGACCAATCCCTTCCAGCTCGTCGGTCGACAGGATGCCGATCCGCTGCAGGCCTTCGGCATGCGCCTGGCTGGCCTGGATGTCATGCAGGAAGAATTCGCGATCCAGCACGACGTCATCGCCGGCCAGGAACGTCTGGATTGCCGCGTCAACGGTGACGCCCGGCTTCTGCCACAACAGGTCGCTCATGCCGCACCGTCCTTTGCATGGAGTTGGTCGAGCGGGATGCTCGTCAGTTCGGCGAAGCCGAACGCGTTGTTCAAGTTCTGCATGGCCTGGGTGGCCGCGCCTTTCAACAGGTTGTCCAGCGTGGCCACCACCACCACCCGCTTGCCGCCGGGGGCCAGGCTGAAGCCGCCGATTTCCACGCCGTGCCTGCCAGCGATGCGACTGACCCAGGGCGCCTCGTCGAGCACGCGAACCAAGGGCTCGTCGGCATAGCGATCGCGGTAGCGGGCACGGATGGCGTCCAGCGGCATCGCCTGCTGCAGGTATAGATTGGCGGTCAGTGTGATGCCGCGGAAATGCTGCGCCACGTGCGGCATGAATTCCACCGGCACGCCCAGATGCCGGCTGACTTCGCGCTCGTGCATGTGGTCGGTCAGCCCGTACGGCATCAGGTTGTCGCGCAGCAACTCGGTGTTGTTCTTGTCCGAAGGCGTAGTGCCGGCACCGGAATAGCCGGACACGCCAAAGCACTGCGGCGGACCCGCCAGCTGGTCCAGCAGCGGCGCGATGGCCAGTTGCATGGCGGTGGCGTAGCAACCGGGATTGCTGATGCGGCGCTGGCCGTTGTATGCATCGCGGGTCAGTTCCGGCAGGCCGTAATACCAGTCGCTGTTGAAGCGGTAGTCGGCCGAGAGATCCACGATCACCGTGTCCGGCTTGCCGGCGTCGATGGCGGCCACCAGCTCGGCAGCCTTGCCATTGGGCAGCGCCAGGATCACCGCATCGGCGCCGCGCGCACCCACGTCTTCATGGCTGAGGCTTTCGTAATGCAGATCGCCGGCGAAGCCTTCGATATGCGCGCTGACCGGCTGCCCGGCCAGTTCCCGCGACGAGACAAACGTCAGCTCAAGCTGCGGGTGGCGGGCAATCAGGCGGATCAGTTCGGCGCCGGTATGACCGCGCGCGCCGACGATGCCGACGGTCTTCTTGTTGTCAGTGGGAGTAGTCACGTCTGCGGCTCATGTTGCGCCAGACGCGCGAGCAGATTGCTGCGCACGGCCGGCCATTCGTTGTCGAGGATGGAGAAGATGACGGTGTCGCGCACCGTGCCATCGGCATGCCGGCGATGGTTGCGCAGCACGCCGTCCTGGTGCGCGCCGAGGCGGGCGATCGCGGTGCGCGAGCGGTGGTTGAACCAGCTGGTTTCCAGCACCACGCTGATGCAGCCCAGGGTGTCGAAGCAATGGCCCAGCAGCAGCAACTTGGCCTCGCTGTTCAAGCCGGTGCGCTGCACGCGCGGCGCGTACCAGGTGTAGCCGATGCTGATGCGCGGCACGCCCGCATCCAGATCGTAGAAACGCGTGCTGCCGACGATCTCGCCGGCGCCGTCGCGGACGACGAAGGCCAGCCACTTGCCCTGCGCCTGCTGTTCCAGCACATCGGCCAGCCAGCGATCGACGTCCGCCACCCGCGGCACATTGGTGTACCAGAGCTCGGCCAGCTCATCGCCGGCCAGCGCCGCGCGCAGCCCTTCGGCATGCTCGGCCAGCAGCGGCTCCAGCCGCACGTGCCGGCCTTGCAAGGTGGGCGCTTGGCGCCAGGCATCGGGCATCAGGCTCATGGGTTCAGTCCACCAGGGTGGGCGTGCGCGTGCGGCAGTGGGCGACGCAGCGTTCGATGTCGGCGAAGTTCTCGATGCCGTACCAGAACACCTTCCATTTCTCCTGCTTGAAGCAGCCGTCGGACTCGGCGTAGTAGAAGATGTTGACCTGGTTGTTGTGGCGCGAACGCCAGAACAGCTGCGGATTCTCTTCGCGCATCACATGCCAGACCGCACGGCCCAGGCCCTCGCCCTGCGCGTCGTCGAGCACGGCGAACTTGTCCAGGTAGGCGAAGCCCTCTTCCTGGGTCAGGATCAGCGCGGTGCGGTAGTTCTCGCTGACGTAGATGCGGTACGGCGTGGTCCGCTGGAAGTAATCCGGCAGCAGCTTGCGGCCGAAGCTGGATTCGATCAGCTCGCGCAGGCGCGCGGTGTCCACGCCCTGCCAGGAGTCGAAGCGCAGCACCCGCTCGCCCTTGCGCACCAGCGTGCCTGAGCCGCGATGGGTGAACAGTTCCTTGGCCAGTTCCGCCGGCTTGGTGATCGACACCGACGAAGTCAGCGGCAGGCGATCCAGCAGATCCTTGATCTGTTCGATCTTCACCCGCATGCCGCCATTGATCCACGGCTGCGCCATCAACTCGTCGTACTCGGTGGACAGGTTGATCGAGTCGATCACCCTGCCCTCGGCATCGAGCAGGCCGCCGGTGCCGGTGAGGAAGATGATCTTGTACGGCTGCAACACCTGCACCAGCTCATTGGCGGCGAAGTCGGCGTTGATGTTGAGGATCTGCCCGCCCAGGGTTTCGCCCATGCTGGCGATGACCGGAATGGAGCCGGCCTTCAGGCTGGCCTCGATCGGCGCCAGGTTGATGCGGGTGACATCGCCGACCAGACCGTAGGTGGCCTGATCCTTGAACGAGGCTTCGAACACGCCCGAGACAATCGAGGTCGCGCGCGCACCGGACTGCTGCAAGGCCTCGACCAGCGCCAGGTTCTGCTGCAGGAACACCTTGCGCACGATCGCCAGCACTTCCGGCGTGGTCACGCGCAGGCCGTTGATGGTTTCCTTGGCGATGCCGGCGGCATTCATTTGCTCGTCCAGCTGCGGGCCGGCGCCGTGTACCACGATCGGGGTCAGCCCGACTTCCTGCAGGAAGGTCAGCGAAGAGGTCAGCGCTTCCAGGTCATCGCGCAGCACCGCGCCACCGACCTTGACCACGGCGAAGCGCTTGGCGTCCAGCTGCGAGAAGCGCTTGACGTACTGCGAGATCTCCTTGGCGCTGGCCATGCTGGACAGCAGGCGGATGATGGTCTGGCGGGTTTGCGTGTTGGATTCCATTGGTGCTCTAAGAAACGATTGTGGTGGGGCTGGTGTGATGGGGCTGGTGTTTCTTCTTGTAGGAGGTCAATCGGTGCTGTTGAAAATCCGGACCACCGTATCCGCATAACTTTGCAATTGTTCCAGCGACACCCACTCATCAGCGGTATGCGCCTGGGCGATATCGCCCGGGCCGTAGACGAAGGCGGTCAGACCGGCTTGCGAGAACAACGACGCCTCGGTCCAGAAATCCACCGCGTTCCCAATCGGCAGACCCAGCTCATCGGCCAGATCCCGCGCAGCCAGCCGGCGCTCCTCGGCACGCGCCACGTCGCCCGAGGGCAAGGACGGACCGCGGAAGGTTTCTTCGTATTCGGCCAGTGCATCCGGGTTGGCGAACTCGCGGAACTGCGCGTGCAAGGCATCCGGATCCTGCGAAGGCAGCGGGCGGAAGCCAAACCGCACTTCCGCACTCGGCGCAATCATGTTGGCTTTGATGCCACCCTCGACCCGACCGATGTTGAAACGCAGACCGGTCAGTCCGCCAAAGCGCAGGTGATGCTGGGCCTGCACGTAATCCAGCGCGTTCGTGCCCCAGCGCATCGCATTGTGCAGCGCGCTCAAGGACAGCGCGTTCTCGGCCGAGGCATGCCCTGCCTGCCCTTTGAAGGCCATCCGCACTGCGCTGATGCCGCGATGCGCCAGCACCGCCTGACCCTGGGTGGGCTCGGCGATGATCGCTTCGTGGAATCCATGATCACGGGCCAGGAAGGCGGCGATGCAGCGTGGGTCGTTGGCCTCTTCATCCGTGCTGAAGAGGAACGCCGCATCGCCTTGTGTCACCTGTGCCGCCGCCACCAGCGCCGCCGCCGCACCCTTGATGTCGCAGGCGCCCAGGCCAATCGCGCGATCCGCGGTCACCCGCAGCACATGCGGATCCGCCGTCCATGCCGGCGACGAGGGCACCGTATCCAGATGCACGTTGAACACCCGCTTGGGCGCACCACGCACCGCGAAGAACGACACCGCGCCCGCGCCGTGATCGGTCACCTCGATACGGAAGTCCGGCAGCTGCGCGCGCAGGTAGTCGAAGATGCCGCCGGTACCGATCTCCCGCGGTGGATTGCGGGTATCGAACGACACCAGGGCTTCGAGATGGCGCAGGGTGCTGGCAAGCAAGTCGCTCATGTGGCGGTCCCGATCAGCGTGGTCTGGAGAAGGATCATCCGCGGTTGATTTCCGCCCACAGGGTCGAACTCATGCCGAACAGCTTGATGAAGCCTTCGGCCTCTTCCACGCCCCAGTCCGCCGACTGCGCATAGGTGGCGCCCTTGGCGTTGAGCAGGTGCGGCGACTTGACCGCGACCGCGTCCACCCGCGCACCGCTGGTCTGCAGCAGCACTTCGCCATTGACGGTGGCCTGCGACGAGGCGAGGTAGGCTTCCAGATCGGTCTTGATCGGGTCGTGGTAGAAGCCTTCGTACACCACTTCCACCCACTTGCGCGCCACGTCCGGCTTGAAGCGATTCTGCTGCTTGGTCAGCACGGCTTCCTCCAACGCGCGATGCGCGGCCAGCAGGGCGATCAGGCCCGGTGCTTCATAGACGATGCGGCCTTTCAGGCCGATCGTGGTGTCACCGGTGTACATGCCGCGACCCACGCCATACGGCGCAAACAAGGCGTTCAATTTGGCCAGCAGCTTGGCGCCGTCGAGCGCTTCGCCATCGACGCTCACCGCCTCGCCATTCTTGAAGCCGATGCTCACCCGCAGGGCCTGCTCGGGCCACTCGCTGCGCGGCGCGCACCAGCCACGCGCGCCCTCACCGGGCGCTTCCCATTTGTCGATCTCGCCGCCGGACAGGGTCACGCCCAGCAGGTTCTCGTTGATGGTGTAGCTCTTCTGCTTGGCGCGCACGTCGAAGCCGCGCTCTTCCAGGTAGGCCTGCTCGTAGGCGCGGGTCTGGGTGTGTTCCTTCTGGATTTCGCGGATCGGCGCGACGATCTGGTAGTCACCCGAGGCCTTCACCGCCAGATCGAAGCGGACCTGGTCATTGCCCATGCCGGTACAGCCGTGGGCGATGGCGTTGGTGCCCAGCTCGGCGGCGCGCTTGAGCGCGGCGTCGACAATCAGATAGCGATCCGACACCAGCAACGGATACTGGCCCTGATAGCCCTCGCCCGCCCACACGAACGGCTTGACGAAGCCATTCCAGATGGCAGGACCGCCATCGACGGTGACATGGCTGGCCGCGCCCAGCTCGGCGGCGCGCTGTTCGATGTAGGCGCGCTCCTCGGCATCCACGCCGCCGGTGTCGGCAAACACGGTATGCACGGCCCAGCCGCGCTCCTGCAGATAGGGAATGCAGAAGCTGGTATCCAGTCCGCCGGAAAAGGCGAGGACGATGTCTTTGGTCTGGCTCATGGAAGTTCTCGGTAAGGTGTGAGGTGCTTTGAAATTGGCTCCCTCCCCCGCGTGCGGGGGAGGGTGGTTATCTGCTCCCTCCCCCGCTTGCGGGGGAGGGTTGGGGTGTTGGCGCGCCGGGAAGGGAGCGGCCCCGAGCTATTTGATCAACGCCGCCATGATCGCCTTCTGCACATGCAGGCGGTTCTCGGCTTCGTCGATCGCGATGCATTGCGGCGAATCCATCACCGCATCGGTGGCCTTGACGTTGCGCCGCAACGGCAGGCAATGACTGAATACGCCGTTGTTGGTCAGCGCCATCTTGGCTTCGTCGACAATGAAGTGCTTGTACTGATCGCGGATCGGCTTTTCCGGCTCCCAGTTGCCGAAGAACGGCAATGCGCCCCAGCTCTTGGCGTAGACCACGTCGGCGCCGCGGTAGGCGCTTTCGATGTCGTGACTGACCTGCAGCGAGCCGCCGCTCTCGGCGACGTTCTGCTCGGCCCAGCCCATGTAGCGCTCATCCAGCACGTAGTCCGGGGTGGGACACAGCAGGGTCACGTCCATGCCCAGGCGGGTGGCGATGGTCAGCGCCGAATTGGCCACGGCGGTGTTGAGCGGCTTGGGGTGGTAGGTCCAGGTCAGCACGTACTTCTTGCCGCGCAGATCCTGGGTGCCGAAGTGCTCCTGCAAGGCCAGCGCATGCGCCAGCTCCTGGCAGGGATGGGTGATGGTCTCCATGTTGATCACCGGCACCGGCGAATACTTGGCGAAGCTCTTCAGCACGATGTCCTGGCGGTCGTACTGCCAGTCGACGAACTTCGGGAACGCGCGCACGCCAATCAGGTCCACATAGCGACCCAGCACCCGCGCCACTTCGGCGATGTGCTCCTCGGTGTCGCCGTCCATCACCGTGCCCAGGTTGAATTCGATCGGCCACGCATCCTTGCCCGGCTGCAGCACCACCGCATGCCCGCCCAACTGGAACGCGCCCAGCTCGAAGCTCGTCCGCGTGCGCATGGACGGGTTGAAGAACACCAGCGCAATCGACTTGCCCTTCAGCGCATCACCCAGCTTGTGCTGCTTGTACAGCGCTGCCTGGGTCAACAAGGCGTCCAGCTCGGCGCGGCTCCAGTCCTGCGTATTCAAGAAGTGCTTCATTGAAAGTCCTGTTCGGAACTCGATGTGGGGAGGGGGGAAAATCTCGGAAAAGAAAAATTCAAGTAAGAGAAACGAAAAAACCCAGCACTTGGCTGGGTTTCCGGTAAGACAGGCGAAGACGTCCGGGGTACCCAGCTAGGTGCAGGATTCCGGTCGGCGAGCACGCGACGTCATGCCCGAGGCCTGGCGGGCCGCGCTGTCAGCATGGGCGTGTGCGTTCATCTTCATGGTTCGCAATCCTCGCATGTGCTGCGGCGCAGCGCAAGACAAGCCAGGAGGCTTTGCCGCCTGCCGCCTCAGGGCGTCTCGGCGGTGGTCTCGGCCGGCATGGCGCCGGGCACGTAGGGCATCACCGAAATGCGGATGCGCAGGCGATTGCCCGGGTCTTCGGCCAGGCGCGAGCGGTACTTGGTGCCCTTGTAGACGTAGTCCACGTCGTAGGCGATGGGGCGACGGAACTCGCGCTCCACCGGCACCACCCGGCAGTTGATCAACGCCGGCTCGGCGGATCCGGACGGCTTGTTGCTCGCCTTGGCCTCGTCGTCGTCGCTGGTAAACACCCCCTTGACCGAGTCCAGGAAGCGCGCCCAGCGGCTTTGCTCCTTGGTGGGATGCACGGTGGTGGTGGGCAGGGTCGGCAGTTCGTCGCAGACTTCTTCGGTGCGATTGGCGCGCAGGGTCTGGTAAACCGGCTCCACGTTGAGCACCTGGGCGTAGTCCAAACGCACGTTCTCCATCTGGACCACGCGCTCTTGCGCTGGCGCGGAGAGCGCTAACAGCAGCAAAAACAGAGGAATCAGCCGAACAGCAAGTCGAGGCATGCGCTCAAAGTGTGAGTTTTGTGCGGCTAGTTTAGGGGATGCGCCTTGCGAGGGGCTGAACCATTCGGTGCGGTACCGTGCCGGCGGCTGGCCGCTGCGCCCCCCGATGACCTGCCCTCGGGTCTGTACCGTCCCCGGCCCTCAGCGCCGGACCACCGGTACAGGCTAGAATTCCTGAGCTTCCCCACGCCTTTGCCTGATGAGCCTGCGCCTGCACAACAACCTGACGCGGCGGGTCGAACCGTTCGCGCCGCTCGATCCCACCTGCCCCACGCTCTATCTGTGCGGGCCGACCGTCTACAACTACGTCCACATCGGCAACGCCCGCGGGCCGGTGGTCTTCGACGTGCTGGCCGCGCTGCTGCGCCGGCGCTACGGCCAGCTGCGCTATGCACGCAACATCACCGACGTGGACGACAAGATCAATGCCGCCGCCCTGGAACAAGGGGTGCCGATCAGCGTCATCACCGAAAAGTTCGCCGCGGCCTACCGCGACGAAATGGCCCGTCTGGGCGTGGTCCCTCAGGACCTGCAGCCCGAGGCCACCGCGCATATCCCGCAGATGATCGCGATGATCGAGCAGTTGATCGCAAGCGGACATGCCTATGCGGCCGAAGGCCACGTGCTGTTCTCGGTGGCCTCGTATCCGGACTACGGCAAGCTGTCGCGCCGTGACCCGGACGAAATGCTGGCCGGTGCGCGGGTGGAGGTGGCGCCGTACAAGCGCGATGCCGGCGACTTCGTGCTGTGGAAACCCTCCAGCGACGACCTGCCGGGTTGGGAATCGCCCTGGGGCCGTGGCCGTCCGGGTTGGCATATCGAATGCTCGGCGATGGCCGCCGCCCACCTGGGCGAGACCATCGACATCCACGCCGGCGGCGTGGACCTGCAGTTCCCGCACCACGAAAACGAGATCGCGCAGAGCGAGTGCGCGCATGGCGGCAAGGTGTTCGCGCGTTTCTGGCTGCACAACGGCATGCTCAATTTCGCCGGCACCAAGATGAGCAAGTCGCTAGGCAATATCGAGCGCGTGCATGATCTGCTCGACCAGCATCCGCCCGAAGCCCTGCGCCTGGCCCTGCTGTCGGCGCACTACCGCCAGCCACTGGACTGGTCCGATGGCTTGATCGAGCAGTCGGTACGCACGCTGGATCGCCTGTACGGCACGCTGCGCGATCTGGTCGACGTGCCGGCCGCAGCCGCGATTCCGGCGGTGGTGGAAGCGGCACTGGACGACGATCTGAACACCCCGCTGGCGCTGTCCGAGGTCGCGCGCATCGCCGCCGAGGCACGCAAGGCCGACAGCACCGCCGACAAGCAGCGGCTCAAGAGCGAACTGCTCGGGGCCGGCCTGGCGTTGGGCCTGCTGCAGCAGTCACCGGGCGAATGGTTCGCCCGCGGCGCCTCCGGCGATGACGATGCGCGCATCCAGGCATTGATTGATGAGCGCGCCGAAGCCAAGAAATCGCGCGACTTCGCCCGCTCCGACGCCATCCGCGATCAGCTGGCCAGCGAAGGCATACTCTTGGAAGACACGCCGCAAGGTGTACGGTGGAAGCGTGCGTGAGGTGGTGAAGCCGTGAGCGAATCGATTTTTCCGCTGGAGCCCACGCCTGTTGAAGCGCAGCAGGCGATCAAGGACGAGTTCGCGTTTTTCGGCGACTGGGCCGAGCGTTACCAGTACCTGATCGATCTGGGGCGCAAGCTGCCGGCTTTTCCGGAGGAGTGGAAGAGCGAAGAGCATCGCCTGCTCGGCTGCCAGTCGCTGGTGTGGATCGTGCCGCAGGGCAATGCGCAGCGCCTGGACTTCCATGCCGTCAGCGACTCGGCGATCGTTTCGGGTCTGATCTTCCTTGCGTTGCGCGTGTACTCGGGTCGTTCGGCGCAGGAGATCCTGGCCACGCAGGCCGACTACATCGCCGACATCGGCCTGGCCAAGCATCTCTCGCCCACGCGCAGCAACGGCCTGGCCGCGCTGCTGGCGTTTATCCGCGAGACCGCCGCGAACGCCCAGTGAGCACCTCCGCAACGGAATCGGCCTGGACCCTGCTGCGCAACCGTGGTTTTGCCATGGTGCTCGGTTACCGCATCCTGGCCCTGCTCTCCTACCAGGTGGTGGCCGTTTCGGTCGGCTGGCACATCTACCAGCTGACCGGCAATACGTTCTCGCTGGGCCTGGTCGGCCTGGCGGAGGTGCTGCCGTTCTTCTGCGTGGCGCCGTTCGCCGGCTACCTGGTGGATCACCTGCCACGGCGACGCCTGGGCATGGCCGCGTGCACGGCACTGGCATTGACCGCACTGGTGCTGGTCGGCGCGGCCCGACACTGGTGGCCGGGCACGCCGCTGTGGCCCATCTATGCGGCCATCGCCTTGACCGGCATGGCGCGCAGCTTCCTGAGCCCGATCTACAACGCCCTGTTCGCGCGCGTGCTGCCGCGCGAACAGTTCGTGCGCGGCGCCAGCCTGGGCAGCGTGATCTTCCAGACGGCGCTGGTCTGCGGTCCGGCGTTGGGTGGCGTGCTGGTCGGCGTCGGCGGCGAAGCCCTGGCTTATGGCGTGGCCATGGTGCTGGCGCTGGGCGCGGGCGCGGTGCTGTTCAAGCTGCGTGTCGACGAACCCGGCCCGCCCAAGGAGTCGCTGCCTATCTTCGCGAGCATCGCCCAGGGCGGGCGCTTCGTCTGGAACCATCCGATCATGCTGGGCGCCATGGCGCTGGACATGTTCTCGGTGCTGCTGGGCGGCGTGGTGGCCATGCTGCCGGCCTTCATCCAGGACATCCTGCAACACGGTCCCGAAGGCCTGGGCATCCTGCGCTCGGCGCCCGCGCTGGGCGCGGTGGGCGTCGGCCTGTGGCTGGCGCGGCATCCGCTGCACAAGAATGCCGGCCGGATCCTGTTGTGGGCGGTGGCCGGCTTCGGCCTGTGCGTGATCGCCTTCGGTCTGTCGCGCAGCTTCTGGCTGTCGGCGGCGATCCTGGTGGCCTACGGCATCTGCGATGGCGTGTCGATGATCGTGCGATCGACCATCCTGCAGCTGGCCACCCCCGATGACATGCGCGGGCGGGTGTCCTCGATCAACGGCATCTTCATCAGTTCGTCCAACGAGCTGGGCGCGTTCTATGCCGGAACCATGGCGCGGCTGCTGGGCCTGGTGCCGGCGGTGCTGCTGGGGGGCGCGGCCATTCTGATGGTGGTGGGGGTGACGGCCAAGCGCGCGCCGGCATTGCGGCGGTTGGATTTGAAGGATCTGCATTAGGGCAGGCTTGCGGGCGTACCCTCATCCGGCGCTGCGCGCCCCCTTCTCCCGGGGGGAGAAGGGAAAAAAAAAGCCCCGCATCGAGCGGGGCTTTTTCTTTCGGGCGGATTTGGTCAGCCCGGCTGCATGGCAGCGGGCTCAGTCGCCCTGCTGCTTCTGCAGGTGTTCCCAGCGTTCCTGCGCGTCAATCGTGCGCTCGGCGGTCAGGCGCGCTTCCAGGCGATCCAGGCCGATTTCCTCACCGGTGTCCACGCAGTAGCCGTAGTCGCCGGCGTCCAGCCGCTTGAGCGTGCTGTCGATCTTGCCGATCAGCTTGCGGTAGCGATCACGGGTACGCAGTTCCAGCGAGTTTTCGGTTTCGCGGGTGGCGCGTTCGGCTTCGTCGCCGATGTCGCGCACTTCGTCCTTGAGGTTTTCGATGGTCTGCTTGGACTCTTCCACCAGATCACCCCGCCATTGCAGCAGGCGCTGGCGGAAGTACTCCAGTTGCAGCGGGCTCATGTATTCCTCGTCCGAGGCCGGCTTGTAACCGGACGGGAGGAGCGGGCGACCGGTGGCTTCGTCAGTCTTGTAAGGCACTACCTTGAACTTCTCGCGGACCACCGGAGCCTGCGGCTTGGCGGCCACAGCCACGGCGACCTTGCCGGTGGAGCGGGGAGTGATGGCGGGCTTGCTGACCACGGGAGCCGGAGCGGTTTCTTTGGATTTTGTATTGGATTTCGAGACGGGCACTGAATTCTTTGCGGGGGATGGAGCCTTGGCTGGCGCAGCCGGAGCTGCGGCAGCCGGCCGTGGGGACACGGGCGGAGCAGCAGGCGCCGGAGCGGTGGCCTTCGGAGCAGATTTGGCCGGCGCCGGCTTGGCAGCCGGTGTCGGTACGGACTTGGTCTTGGCCGCAGGAGCCGGCGCGGGCTTCTTGGCCGCGACGGGTTTGGCCGCCGCCTTGGCGACGGGCTTGGCCGCGGGCTTGGCTACCGGCGCCGACCTCTTCGGCGCTGGCTTGACCGGCTTGGCGGGTTTGGCCGCAGCCTTCTTCGCCACCGGCTTGGCAGGCGCCTTCTTGGCGACCACCTTCTTGGCAGCGGGCTTGGGTGCGGGTTTGGGAGACGCCTTCTTTGCCGCCGGCTTGGCAGCCGGTTTCTTGGCGGCAACAGCCTTCTTCACGACAGGCTTCTTGGCGACGGGCTTGGCGGTTTTCTTGGCGGCCTTGGCGGCCTTCTTCGCAGGTTTCTTAGCAGCCACGAACAGCGCATCCTCGTTCTTCCCGAGCAGCGGGAAAGCGCGACTTTATAGCTCACCCAGCCGGCAGCGGCAAGCCGAAGGGTTATCATGCCGGTCATGGTCGGCCAGGCAATCATCGCGCTGCTGCGGTTTTACAAACGTTTCATCAGCCCTCTGCTGGGTCCACGCTGCCGCTTCGCGCCCACCTGCTCGGAGTACGCGATGGAGGCCGTGGCCCGCTTCGGGCCGCTCAAGGGCTGCTGGCTGGCCGCGCGCCGCGTCGGCCGCTGCCATCCGCTGCATCCCGGCGGTCACGACCCGGTTCCCCCCACATGATCCACCGGCCCGATCCGGTAGGCTGATCGCCCTCGCCGGTCCCCTGCACACCCGTCCGTCCCGACTCCCAGGAAAGCGCTGATGCCCTCCACCCTTATCGTCAATGCCCGCATGGTCAACGAAGGTCGCGAATTCGAAGGCGACCTGCGCATCGAGAACGGCCGCATCGCGCGGATAGGCAGCGGCCTGTCGGCCGGCCTCGATGACAAGGTCGTCGACGCCGCCGGGCGCTGGCTGCTGCCCGGCATGATCGACGACCAGGTGCACTTCCGCGAGCCGGGCATGCCGCACAAGGGCGACATCGCGACCGAATCCGCCGCGGCCGTGGCCGGTGGCCTGACCACCTTCATGGACATGCCCAACACCAGCCCGCCGACCCTGGACGCGGCCGCGCTGGAAGACAAGTACCAGCGTGCGGCCGGTCGCGCCTGGGGCAACTATGGCTTCTACATGGGCGCCAGCAACGACAATCTGGAAGCCATCCGCTCGCTGGATCCGAAGACCGCGCCGGGCATCAAGGTGTTCATGGGCGCGTCCACCGGCAACATGCTGGTCGACAACCCGGACACGCTGGACGCGATCTTCCGCGAGGCGCCCACGCCGATCATCACTCACTGCGAAGACACCCCGACCATCGACGCCAACATGGCCGCCTTTCAGGCCCGGTACGGCGACAAGCTGGATGCCTCGTTCCATCCGGACATCCGCAGCCGCGAAGCCTGCATCAAGTCGACCCGGCTGGCGCTCTCACTCGCTCGCAAGCACGACACCCGCCTGCATGTGCTGCACATCTCCACCGCCGATGAGCTGGCGCTGTTCACCCCCGGCCCGTTGATCGATGCGCAGGGCAAGCGTAAGCGCATCACCGCCGAGACCTGCATCCATTTCCTGCGCTTCGATCGCAGCGACTACGCGCGGCTGGGCAACCTGATCAAGTGCAATCCTTCGATCAAGGAAGCCAGCGATCGCGAGGCGCTGATCAAGGCGCTGGCCGACGACGTGATCGACGTGCTGGCCACCGACCACGCGCCGCATACGCTGGAAGAGAAGGAAAAGCCCTACGTGCAGGCGCCGTCCGGCCTGCCGCTGGTGCAGTACGCGCTGCTGGCCGCGCTGGAGCTGGTGCACGAAGGCAAGAGCGACATCGCCCGCATCGTGCAGAAGTTCGCGCACGCGCCGGCACAGCTGTTCGACGTCAAGGAACGCGGCTACCTGCGCGAAGGCTACTGGGCCGACCTGGTGCTGATCGACGACGCCGAACTGACCGTGCGCCGCGAAGACGTGCTGTCCAAGTGCGCGTGGTCGCCGTTCGAAGGCTATACGTTCCGCTCGCGCATCGGCGCGACCTGGGTCAATGGCCGGCTGGTCTGGAACGGCGAACACCTGGTCGGCACGCCGGCAGGGCAACGGATGGAACTGAATCGTTGAGGTCGTGGCGCGTCGTCAATAAGCGTGCGGCCGCGGTTTCGCGCCGGCCTGCGCTGCCCTTGCTCGCTGCGCTGGTCATGTCGGTTTCCCTGCCGGCGTCGCCGCAAACGGTGTCTACCACCGCCCCCGCTGTGGCAACGCCGGCTTCGCCTGCCAGCGATGAGCGCGTGATTTTCCCCGCTGCGATTTCGCAAGGGGGGCTGGTGTTCGGCAAGGTGCCCGCCGGCAGCCAGGTCCGTTATGGCCAGCGCACGCTGCGCGTCAGCGGCTACGGCACCGTGGTGTTTGGCGTCGGCCGCGATGAAACAGGCCCTTTGCAGGTGGACGTGGTCACGCCGACTGGACGCAGCGAAACCGCCACCCTGACCGTCACCCCGCGCGACTGGCCAGCGGAACGGGTCAACGGCGTGCCGCCGAAGACGGTCAATCCACCGCCGGAGATTGCCGCGCGCATCGAGCGCGAACAGGCGCAGGTCACCGCGGCCCGCCTGCGCGACGAGGATCGCACCGACTTCGCGCAGACCTTCATCTGGCCGGTGCAGGGCCGCATCAGCGGGCGCTTCGGCAATGCGCGCGTCTACAACGGGCAACCGGGCAGTGGTCACTCAGGCATGGATATCGCGGCGCCCAATGGCACGCCGGTAGTGGCGCCAGCCGCTGGTGTGGTGACATTCGCCGGACCCGATCTATACCTCACCGGCGGCACGCTGCTGCTGGATCACGGCTACGGCGTGAGCTCCAATTTCCTGCATCTGTCGCGCATCGACGTGAAGGTCGGCGACCGGGTGCAGCAAGGACAGGTGATCGGTGCGGTCGGCGCGACTGGCCGCGCGACTGGGCCGCACCTGCATTGGGGAATGAACTGGTTCGATGTGCGGATCGATCCGCTGCTGGTGCTGGAGCGCAAAAGGTAGGAGGGGCTTAAGCCCCGAAGCCGGTGGACCCGCAGAAAGCGAAGGCGATGACTCGCCGGCGTGCATCCCGCTTGGGACCTAATGCGTAGGCGACTCAAGTGCTGCTTGGTTCGGGGCTGAAGCCCCTCCTACAGGTAGCCGTGCCGCTTCCCACTCAGGCGTTGGTACCGCTGACCCGCGCCACCGCGTCATGCGGATGCAGGCTTTCGAAGTGGGCGACGGTCGCTTCGAAGCGGGCCACGCGCGGATCCTGCGAGAGCGCTCCGGCGACACGACGGGCCGCGTCTTCGCAGAACATCAGGTTCTCCGCATTGAGGCGGGCGAAGGCCTGCTCGTCCACACGTTTGACCGCAGTCTGCACCGGCGTGCCGAGCGCGGCTTCGATGCCGTCGATCAGCGCCACCAACGGCAGCTCATCGAACTGCGGACGCAGCTCCACCCGCACGCTGGCGCGGCTGCGCTGCGCATGCGGTGTCGCGGCGAGGCCGCGCTCGGATGCCAGCCAATCGCGGACCACGCCCACCGACAGCGGATGCGCGGCGGCGAAGTCGCCGGCGAAACGCTCGGCATTGGCCTGGCGCGACAGCGCTGCCGACGCCGGGCAAGTGCTGGAATATTCCACCGCCACGCTCAGGGCCAGGTGCAGGTGACCTTCCACCAGGGTGGCTTCAATTTCCACCGGATAGCGCTTCCAGCCCGAGTAGTCGCTTTCCAGCGCCTTGCGACGCAACAGCGCCTCATAGCGCAGGACGATGCGCGCCTGGTCTGCCAGACCCTGTTGTGATGCGACGCCTTCCTGCAGCAGATGGCGCAGCCCGGCCGGGGTGATCACCTCACGCGCCAGGCCATCCTGCAGGTGCAGGTAGAGCCGCGACATGTGGATGCCGCGCGCATCGGGATTGGTCAGGTTGACGAAGACATCGATGTTGGCCGGCACCTGCAACTGACCGCCTTCGCCATCGGCGATGCGAATCGGCAAGGCGATGCCTTCCATGCCCACCCAGTCCAGCGCACGCGCCAACGGCACGCTCTGGTGGGCGACGTCGGGCAGGTCGGCGCGGGGCGCCGCGGGAGGAACAGTGGCCATGATCAACAGGGGGAGGAAAACGTGGCGCGCATTGTACCCCCTGCCCCGCGCCCCTTGGCAGAACAGTGAGTTACAGCCGATTCGAGCGGCTATGGGCGCAATTGGCAATGCCAATGCAGAAGTCCCCGCCAGCCCTGGGTAGGAGGGCCTTCAGGCCCGAAACCGGCGAGCCCGGACGACGTAAGCACCAACGCTATCCGCCAATCACCTGCCGCCACGAACCGATCAGCAGGCGCAGCCGCGAAGGCAATGCCACTTCCTTCCCGCCAGCCTGCACGAACCGCTGCAAGCGAGCACGCGAGTAGCTCGCCCACAACCGACGTTCTGGCGCAGCCAGGCGAAACGCCGGCCACGCACGCAGCAAGGTCGTGGCCCAGCCAAGCTGGCGCGCCCCCGTCTCCGTGCCGGACTGATCCTGCGGCGGCGCCGCCACGTGCGCCTCGATCATCCGCTGCGCCAGGGCCTGCACGACGAACAGCTGCGGCGAAGGTTGTCCGCCCAGCACCACGCTTTCCACGCGCGCCATCGCCTCGCCCCAGGGCAGCAACTGGGCGAAGGCGTCGGCGCTGCTGGCGGCCGGCTCGCGCGCCTGGATCAGCAAGGGCAACCCGTTGGCCAGGCCCGTCCAGTCAGCACGCACGGGCTCCAGCACCCGCCCCAGCGGATGCCGCGAACGTTGCTGGGCCCAGCCGTGCAATTCCTCGCCCCACCAGGCCAGCTTGGCATCGGCCGGCAGGGTCTCGCCGGCAATGTTCATGGCATCTTCGAACTCCTGCTGCAGGGCGAACCAGGCCACGGCAAGGGCGCGGCGTTCCGGCGCAACAAAGGTTTCACCCACGCTCCATTCCGGCCAGCGCGTCCGCCACTTGTCCAGGAAGCTGTCGAGGGCGCTGCTGTCGGCCACGGTCTAGATCGCCGTGGCGGGCCAGGCTTCGGCCTGGCACAGGGCGTCCGCGCTGTCGAGCATGACCTCGGCCTGCCAGCTGGCGGGATTGTCATCGTGCAAACGGTAGCCCCACAGCGCGGCCACCGAGGGCATGCCGGCCGCACGGGCGGCGACGATGTCGCGCTCGTCATCGCCGACATACACGCAGGCGCCGGGATCGAAACCGATCCGCTCGGCGGCCACCAGCAAGGGCAAGGGATGCGGCTTCTTCTCGGCCAGGGTGTCGCCGCCGATCAGCACCGCGCAGCGCTCCTGCCACCCCAGCTGCGGCAGGATCTCGCGCGCCAGGTACTCGGGCTTGTTGGTGACGATGCCCCAGACCGCACCGTCGGCTTCCAGCGCCGCCAGCATCTGGTCCACGCCGTCGAACAACTGGCTATGCCGGCCCAGTTCCTGCAGATACAAGTCGAGGAACTCCGGCACCAGCGCTTCGCGATCAGCCGGCGCCCATTCGGGAAAGGCCACCGACAGCATCGCCCGCGAGCCCTTGGACACTTGTGGGCGAAGTTGCTCCAGGCTGATCGGCGCCAGTTCGCGCGCGGCGCGCATGCGATTGACGCAGGCGACAAAGTCAGGCGCGCTGTCGAGCAGCGTGCCATCCAGATCGAACAACACCGCGCGCGGGAAGCGCGCCGAGGCGGCAGCGCTCACGCCTTCACCGCACAGGCCAGGTAGTTGACGTCGGTGCGCGAACTCAAGCGCGCGCGTTCGCGCCAGGGCTCGTACGCCAGGCCGCTGACATCCTCCAACTGCAAACCGGCGGCGCGCAGCCAGGCGGCCAGTTCAGCCGGCTTGATGAAATCCTGGTAGTGATGGGTGCCGGTGGGCAGCAGGCGGGCGATGTACTCGGCGCCGACAATCGCCAGCGCAAACGCGGCCGGCGTGCGGTTCAAGGTGGACAGGAACAGGCGGCCGCCCGGCTTGAGCAGCTGCGCGCAGGCGGCAATGATTGCCGCTGGATCCGGCACATGCTCGAGCATTTCCATGCAGGTCACGGCGTCGAACTGGCCGGGCATTTCTTCGGCCAGTGATTCCACCGGACGTAGTTGGTAGTCGACCTGCACGCCCGATTCCAAGCGGTGCAGGCGCGCCACCTTGATCAGCTCCGGCGCCAGGTCGATGGCCGTCACCTGCGCGCCAGCACGCGCCAGTGCCTCACTCAACAGGCCACCACCGCAGCCCACGTCCAGTACGCGCGCGCCAGTGAGGGAGACGCGCTGGCGCACGTACTCCAGCCGCACCGGATTGAGCGCATGCAGCGCCTTCTGCGGTCCCTGCTCGTCCCACCAGCGATTGGCCAGGGCGCCGAACTTGTCCAGTTCGGCCTGGCTGAAATTCTCGGATGCCGCGGTAGATTCGTTCATGCGCTCATTCTCCGCGCTGGCCGGGCCAGCGCAAGCAATACGGTTCGCTACAGCAAGGTCAGCCGTGCAGCGTGCGGATGCGTTCGCGCCATTGGCGCGCGTTGGCGATCAACGCGGCGGTGTCGATATCCACCAGCACGCGCTGTTGCATGCGTGCCTTGCCGGCAATCCAGACATCGCTGACCTGGTGGCGGCCGGTGGCGTAGATCAGCTGCGAGACCACGTGATGCAGCGGCTGGGTTTCCAGCGCGCCCAGATCCACGCAGATCAGGTCGGCCTGCTTGCCGGCTTCGATGGAACCAATCAGATCGCCAAAACCCAGCGCGCGCGCGCCGCCCAGCGTGGCCGCGTGCAGCGCGCTGGCCGCGTCGAGCGCGGTGGCGTCGTTGGCCACCGCCTTGGCCAGCTGCGCGGCGGTGCGGGTTTCGCTGAACATGTCCAGGTCGTTGTTGCTGGCGCAGCCGTCGGTGCCGATCGCCAGGTTGACCCCGGCGCGCTGCAAGGCGCAGGCCGGGCAGAAGCCGGAGGCCAGCTTGAGGTTGGATTCCGGACAATGCACCACCGACACGCCACGCTCGGCGCACAGATGAATCTCGGCCTCGGTGAGCTGGGTCATGTGCACGGCGATCAGCCGATCGTTGACCAGGCCCAGACGATCCAACCGCGCCAGCGGCCGCTGACCGTGCTGCTGCAGTGAATCGGCGATTTCCTGCGCGGTCTCGTGGGTGTGCAGGTGCACCGGCACGTCGAGTTGATCCGAGAGCATGCGTACGCGCTCGAAATTGGCGTCATTGACCGTGTACGGCGCGTGCGGCGCAAAGGTGGTTCCAATCAGCGCGTCGCCACGCCATTGGTCATGCACTTCACCGGCGCGATCAAAGTATTCGTCCGAAGTCTTGGCCCAGGCGGTGGGGAAATCGATCACCGGCAGGCCCACCCGCGCGCGGAAACCATGGCGCTTGTAGACCGCGGCCTGCACGTCGGGGAAAAAGTAGTTTTCGTTGGCGCAGGTGGTGCCACCACGAATCATCTCGGCAATCGCCAGCGCCATGCCGTCGGCGACAAACTCCGGCCCGATCACCGCCGCCTCCACTGGCCAGATATGGTTCTGCAGCCATTCCATCAGCGGCAGGTCATCGGCCACGCCACGCAGCAGGGTCATCGGGTTGTGTGTGTGCGCGTTGACCATGCCCGGCAGCAACGCCGCCTCGGGCCGCGAAATGGTCTGTGCGGCGGCGTAGCGCTGGCGAGCTTCGGCGATGGGCAGAATCGCCACGATCTCGCTGCCACGCACGGCCACGGCGTGATCTTCCAGCACCACCGCGTGCGGGACCACCGGAATGACGAAGCCGGCTTCAATCAGCAGGTCGCAAGTTTCGGGAAGAACGTCGTGGCTCATTCGGTTTCCTTGAAAACAGCAACGGCCCGGTGAATCCGGGCCGTATGCCGGCATCCCCGGTAGGAGCGGCGCAAGCCGCACATGGCGCTTCGGCAAGCGCATCCACGCCGGGACGCGCCTTCACCAATTACTTGACGCGGCTGACGTACTCGCCCGAGCGGGTGTCGACCTTGACGATTTCGTCCTGGTTGACGAACAGCGGCACGCGCACCACCGCGCCGGTTTCCAGCGTGGCCGGCTTGCCGCCGCCGCCGGAGGTGTCGCCGCGCACGCCCGGGTCGGTCTCGACGATCTTGAGCTCGACGAAGTTCGGCGGGGTCACCTGGATCGGCGTGCCGTTGTAGAGGGTGACCACGCAGTCTTCCTCACCCTTCAGCCACTTCTCGGCGCCGGCCATGCCGGCCTTGTCGGCCTGCACCTGCTCGAAGGTTTCCTGCTGCATGAAGTGCCAGTACTCGCCATCCGAATACAGGTACTGCATGTCGGTATCCACCACGTCGGCGGCCTCGACCGAGTCGGTGCTCTTCATGGTGATTTCCTGCACGCGACCGGTGCGGATCTGGCGGTACTTCACGCGGGTGAAGGCCTGGCCCTTGCCCGGCTTGACGTATTCGGTATCGCTGATGATGGACGGCTCGTTGTTCACCAGGATCTTCATCCCGTTCTTGACGTCGTTCATGCCGTAACTGGCCATGGGGCACTCCTTGGGGTAAGGCAGGCCCGCCGCGAAAGGCGGCCGGCCGGATAGAATGGGGAACCCGCCATGCATGGCGGGCTTTCGTTTTTGCAGACCCGCCCATGATAACCGCAGCCCCCCGCCCGATGCAGCCCGCCATCCTGGCCCAGCCCCGCTGGCAGGACGCCTGGCGGCAGGCGGTGCGCGATCCGCACGAATTGCTGGCCCTGCTGGGCCTGGAATCGCTGGCCGCACGGCTGTCGCCGGAAGCGGCCGCGCAGTTCCCGCTGCGGGTGCCGCGTGGGTTTGTCGCGCGCATGCGCGTGGGTGACGCCCATGACCCGTTGCTGCGCCAGGTCCTGCCTCTGGACGACGAAATGCGGCCCGCGCCCGGCTTCTCCCTGGACGCGGTCGGCGATGCCGCCGCCCGCACGGCCACCGGCGTACTGCAGAAGTACCGAGGCCGCGCCCTGCTGATCGCCACCGGCAGCTGCGCGATCAATTGCCGCTACTGCTTCCGCCGGCACTACCCGTATGCCGAAGAGACCGCCGCACGCGAGGGTTGGCGCGAAGCGGTGGCGACTATCGCCGCCGACGACAGCATCGAGGAAGTCCTGCTGTCCGGCGGCGATCCGCTGTCCCTGGCCACCTCCAAGCTGGAGGAGCTGACTCAGGCCCTGGCCGGCATTCCCCACCTCAAGCGCCTGCGCATCCACAGCCGGCTGCCGGTGGTGCTGCCCGAACGCGTGGACGCCGGCCTGCTGCGTTGGCTTTCGGCCCTGCCCTGGCCGGTCACCCTGGTCATCCACGCCAACCACGCCAACGAGTTCGACGCCTCCGTCGACGCGGCCCTGGCCGATTTGCGTGGCGCCGGCGTCACCCTGCTCAACCAGGCCGTGCTGCTGCGCGGCGTCAACGACGATGTCGACAGCCTGGTCGCCCTCAGCGAGCGCGGCTTTGCCGCCGGCGTGTTGCCCTACTACCTGCACCAGTTGGATCGCGTGGCCGGCGTGGCCCACTTCGAGGTGGACGACGTGCGGGCGCTGGATCTGCACGCCCAGCTGCGGGCCCGCCTGTCGGGCTACCTGGTGCCACGCCTGGTGCGTGAAGTCGCCGGGGATAGCGGCAAGCGGCCGCTGTGGGACACCGACGACAGCGCCGGCCTGGCCTCCATCGCGTCACCGGTTTGACCCTGGCCGGGATTCGCCCGGGCCCGCCCCGTCCCTCATCCAACGTGGGAACTGCGTCAGCTAATTGACTGATGCCATGGACGCTGCCTGCGCCATCGTGTATTAAACCCGCTCTCCTGTGGGAAGCGCTGCATGCACGTCGGCAAAGACACCACCCTCCGTTTGACCATCGTCGAAGACAGTGGCGAGGACGCCGAGAGCATCGTCAGCGCGCTGCGGAACGGAGGCATCGCCGTGCGCCCGTTGCGGCCGCTGGACAGCGACGAACTGGCGCAGATGGTCGCCTCCCAGCCCATGGACCTGGTACTCGCCTCGCGATCGGCCAAGGGCCTGGCGCTGCAGCAGGTGCTGTCCACGGTGGATGCCAGCGGCAAGGACATCCCGGTGATCGTGCTGGCGGACGCCATCGTCGAAAGCGAACTGCTGGCCGATCAGGCCGCGGGCGCGCGCGCGGTGATCCTGCGCGGACGTCCCGACCATCTGCTGCAGGTGGTGCGGGGTGAATGGTCCGATCTGGAGACTCGCCGCGCGGTGCGCCGTCTGGATGTGCAACTGCGCGAGACCGAACGCCGTTGCGATGCGCTGATTTCCTCCTCGCGCGACCCCATCGCCTACATCCACGAAGGCATGCACATCCGCGCCAACGAGGCGTACCTGGACATGCTCGGCTTCGAGTCGTTCGACGAAGTCGAAGGCCTGTCGCTGCTGGATCTGGTGGCGCCGCAGTACGTCAACGACTTCAAGCAGCTGCTCAAGAGCCTGAGCAAGGGCGAACCGCCGCCGCCGCGCTTTGAACTGGAAGCGCGCAGTCTGGACGGCGATCAGTTCCCGGCCACCCTGGAATTCGCCACCGCCACCTACGAGGGCGAGCCCTGCGTGCAGGTGGTGTTCCGCCGTCGCGAGGAATTCGATCCCGAGCTGGCGCGCGAGGTGGAAGACCTGCGCCAGCGCGATCAGGTCACCGGCCTGCTCAACCGCCCCACTTTCCTGCAGGCGCTGGAAGAAGCGGTCAGCCAGGTCGCCCGCGGCGAACTCTACTCGCTGATGCTGATCGAGCCGGATCACTACCAGCGGCTGCTGCAGGACATCGGCATCGACTCGGCCGACGCCCTGGTGGCCGCCCTCGGCCAGCGCCTGAGCGAAAAGCTGGACAGCTCGGCCACCGCCGCCCGCTTTGGCGAGCGCACGTTCGCGGTGCTGCTCAAGGGCAACCACGCGCAGACCGCCGCCCTGTCGGAAAAACTGCGCGCGGCCTTCGCCTCGCACGTGTTCAACGTGGGCGAACGCTCGGCCTCGGTGACCGCCAGCATCGGCGGCGTGCAGATCGGCGAGAAGATCGCCAGCGTCGGCCAGGTGCTGACCCGCGCCACCGACAGCCTGCAGACCGCCACTAGCCTGGGTGGCAACCGCAGCGAGATTTTCGATCCCGGCGCCGTCGACCGCGCCGAGGAAGAGCGCGTGCAGAACTGGATCGAGCGGCTCAAGGATGCGCTGGCCAACGATCATTTCCTGCTGCACTTCCAGCCGGTGGTCAGCCTGCAGGGCGAGACCGGCGAGGTCTACGAGGCCTTGCTGCGGCTGGATTCCAACGGCGAGCTGGTGATGCCGCCGGCGTTCATGAGCATCGCCGAGGACCACGGGTTGCTGGATGCCATCGATCGCTGGGTGGTCAACCGTGCCATCGAGGTGCTGGCCGAGCGCAAGCGCAGTGGCCACATGAGCCGGTTGCTGGTGAAGGTCAGCCCGTCGTCATTCGGCGACGATCGCCTGCTGCAGGTGATCGCCAAGGGACTGGCGGCGCATGACGTGTCGGGCGATTGCCTGTGGCTGGAAACCTCGGAAGCCAAGGTGTTCACGCATCTGCGGCAGGCGCAGGCGTTTCAGGCGGGTGCTTCGAAGCTGGGTTGCCAGCTGGGGCTGGAGCATTTCGGCGCGGGGCTGGATTCGTTCCAGTTGCTGGCGCATTTCCAGCCCGGCTTCCTCAAGATCGATCGCGGCTTCACCGAGGATCTGGTGCGTTCGCCGGAGAGCCAGCAGAAGATCCGCGAAATCGCCGAGCGTGCGCAGGCGTTGGGGATCCTGACCATTGCCGATCACGTGCAGGATGCGGGCACGATGAGCTTCCTGTTCACGGCAATGGTGGATTACGTGGAAGGCAACTTCCTGGCGCCGCCCGGGCCGTTGATGAACTACGACTTCTCGTAGAACTGCAGCGATTTGTCCAACAGATTCAAACCACCGTCGACTGCGAATTACGCAAAGCGGCAATGCGAACTTCCAGCGGCGGATGGCTGAGGAACAGGCGCTTCAAACCCTGACCCACGCCACCGGCGATACCAAACGCCTCCACCTGCGCCGGCAGCGTGCTCTGCGCATGCTGGGCATTCAGACGCTCCAGCGCCGCAATCATCTTGTGGCGGCCCGCCAACGACGCACCACCCGCATCGGCGCGGAACTCGCGACGACGCGAGAACCACATCGCGATCATGGTCGCGAACAGGCCGAACACCACTTCCAGCACCATCACGATGATGTAGTACGCAAAACCGCGCCCACTGTTCTCGCTGCGGTTGCCCGACAGATAGCCATCGATGATCCCGCCCACCACGCGCGCCAGCACGATCACGAAGGTATTCAGCACGCCCTGCAACAAGGCCATCGTGACCATGTCACCGTTGGCGACATGGCTGACCTCGTGGCCCAGCACGGCCTCGGCCTCGTCCCGGTCCATAGCCCGCAACAGGCCGGTGGAAACGGCCACCAACGCATTGTTGCGATTGGCGCCGGTGGCAAAGGCGTTGATCTCCGGCGCGTCGTAAATCGCCACCTGCGGCATGCCGATGCCCGCCGCCTGCGCCTGGCGCTGCACGGTGGTCACCAGCCATTGCTCGGCGTCATTGCGCGGCTGTTCGATGACGTGCGCACCGGTGGCCCGCAGCGCCATGGTCTTGGACAGCAGCAACGAAATCAGCGAGCCGCCAAACCCAAAGATGGCCGCCATCACCAACAGCCCGGACATCTGGTTCGGGTTCACGCCCAGCAGCGACATCACGACGCTGGCCAGCACCAGCACGGCCAGGTTGGTGGCAAGGAACAGGGCGATACGATTGAACACGGTGCGCTCCACGCGGGGGAATAAGGAGAGTCCCGGCGAATCTGCGGATCAGGTGGCTTGAATTCAAGCACGTAGCTGACCGAGGATTCAGCTTTGAACGCGATGGTCGCACGCTCTCCCATGTCGCCACCCTCCACTTATCGTGGCCGCTTTGCGCCCTCGCCCACCGGCCCGCTGCATCTGGGCTCGTTGCTGGCGGCGGTCGGCAGTTGGCTGCTGGCACGGCAGGCGGGCGGCCAATGGTGGCTGCGCATCGAGGACGTGGATGGCCCGCGCACGGTGGCCGGGGCGGCGCAGCAGCAGATGGATACCCTGGCCGCGTTCGGACTGGCGCCGGATGGGCCGGTGGTCTGGCAGAGCCAGCGCGGTGAGCGTTACGCGCAGGTGCTGCAGTCGCTGGTGAACCGCGACCTGGCCTTCGCCTGCCATTGCAGCCGCACCGAGCTGGCCGCTACCGGTGGCATCCACCACGCCTGTGTGGCCCGGCGCGAGCGTGCGCATCCGGCCTGGCGATTGCGGGTGGCGCCCGGCGCAGTCATCGGTTTCCACGACGGTCTGCAGGGTCAGTACCAGCAAGATGTGCACGCGCAGGTGGGCGATGTCGTGCTGCGCCGCGCCGACGGGCAGTGGGCCTACCAATTGGCCGTGGTGGTGGACGATGCCGACCAGGGCATGACCGATATTGTCCGCGGCGCCGACCTGCTCGATTCCACGCCCCGGCAAATCCTGTTGCAGCATGCGCTGGGCTGGAGCACGCCGCGCTATCTGCATCTGCCGTTGCTTATCGGCGCCGATGGCCAGAAGCTGTCCAAGTCGCTGGCTGCCGCACCGGTGGATGGCGCCGATCCCAAGCCCGCCCTGCGGCTGGTCTGGGAGGCCCTCGGGCAGGATCCGCGGCGCTTGCCGTGGCAGGCGCCGCTGGCTTCCCTGATGTCCGCGGCCGTGCCCGCCTTCGACCCGGCACGCATACCAAAACAAGGCCGGTTGCCGGTTTCTGCGTTGCACAACAAAACTGACTCCACGGCTGTCTAGAATCCGAAACAACGCGGGATCGATCGTGTCGCCCCGCGTCCCCCCACCTGGAGACACTTTCATGACTACCCGCGTTGCGTTGGTTACTGGTGGCACCGGCGGTATCGGTACCGCCATTTGCAAGAAGCTGGCCAGCCTCGGCCATCAGGTCGCCACCAACTACCGCAGCGAGGACAAAGCCAGGGCCTGGCAGCAGCAGATGCGCGAGCAGGGATTCGACATCGCGATCTTTCCCGGCGACGTCACCTCCGCCGAGGAAGCCGAAGCGCTGGTCCGCCGCGTGGAAGCCGACGTCGGTCCCATCGAGGTCTTGATCAACAACGCCGGCATCACCCGCGACACCACCTTCCATCGCATGAGCGCGTTGCAGTGGAACGAGGTGATCAACACCAACCTCAATTCGGTGTTCAACATGACCCGGCCGGTAATCGAGGGCATGCGGGATCGCAAGTGGGGCCGGATCATCCAGATCAGTTCCATCAACGGTCTCAAGGGCCAGTACGGCCAGGCCAACTACGCCGCCGCCAAGGCCGGCATGCACGGCTTCACCATTTCGCTGGCGCGCGAAAACGCCAAGCTCGGCATCACCGTCAATACCGTCTCGCCCGGCTATGTGGCCACCGACATGGTGATGGCCGTGCCCGAGGAAGTGCGCGCCAAGATTGCCGCCGACATCCCCACCGGCCGGCTCGGCCACCCCGAGGAAATCGCCTATGCCGTGGCCTTCCTGGTCGCCGAGGAAGCCGGCTGGATCACCGGCTCCAACCTCGACATCAACGGTGGCCACCATATGGGCTGGTGAGTTTTCCTGAACAGGGCACCCTGCCATTGGCCCTGTTGCAAGGGCTGCTGCGCTGCGTCATGCTGCGCAGCATCACGTCGTTAGAGTGCTTGCTCCATGGCTGCGATCCGCATCATCAAGAAGTATCCGAACCGCCGTCTCTACGACACCGAAATTTCCAGTTACATCACGATCGAAGACGTTCGCCAGTTGATCGTCGATGGCGAAGACTTTGAAGTCCGTGACGCCAAGAGCGGCGATGACCTGACCCGCACGGTCCTGCTGCAGATCATCAGCGAGCAGGAACAGGATGGCGACCCGGTGCTGTCCACCCAGTTGCTGAGCCAGATCATCCGTTTTTACGGCGACTCGATGCAGGGTTTCATGGGCAACTATCTGGAACGCAGCATGCAGGTCTTCATGGAGCAGCAGCAGCAGTTCCGCAGCCAGATGGGCAACCTGCTGGGGCAGACGCCCTGGACCATGATGAACCAGCTGACCGAGCGCAACCTGGAAATCTGGCAGGAATTCCAGCGTAATCTCAGTGGCGGTGGCCTGGGTCGCCCGACCACGGTCAAGCCCAAGGATGCGCCGCGGGAAGCGCCGCGCGAGACACCGCGCGAAACGCCCAAGACCCGCGCCCGCTGATTCCTGCAAGTGATGACAGCCCGCGCCGACTGGCGCGGGCTTTTTCATGTCCACGAATATTTGGGAAGGCTTCGATGAGCAAGCGTGTTGCGTTGGTGACCGGTGGCATGGGCGGTCTGGGTACGGCGATTTGCATCGCGTTGGCCCAGGCCGGGCGCAGCGTGGTCGCGGCCGATGTGGCGGTAACGCCTGAGCGCCTGGCGCTGTTCCAGCAGGCCACCGCGGGCTTGGACATCCAGGTCGCCGAACTGGACGTGGCCGATCACCAGGCCTGCGGCGAACTGGTGCGCACGCTGCAGGCCGACGCCGGTTCGCTCGACATCCTGGTCAACAACGCCGGCATCACCCGCGATGCCACCCTGCGCAAGATGGATCCGGCGCAATGGGAGGCGGTGCTGGACGTCAACCTGGGCAGCGCCTTCCACCTGTGCCGCCACGCCATCGACGGCATGCAGGCGCGCGGCTTTGGCCGCGTGGTCAACATCAGTTCAATCAGCGGGCAGACCGGCAACTTCGGCCAGACCAACTATGCCGCCGCCAAGGCCGGCCTGCACGGCTTCACCATGGCGCTGGCGCGCGAAGTGGCGGCCAAGGGCATCACCGTCAACAGCGTCTCGCCGGGTTACATCGAAACGCCGATGACACGCGCGATGCCGCCCGAGGTGCGCGAACGCACGGTGGCTTCAGTCCCGGTCGGCCGCATCGGTGCGCCGGAAGACATCGCCCGCGCGGTGGCCTTCCTGACCGACGACGCCACCGGTTACATCACGGGCGCCAACCTGCCGGTCAATGGCGGGCTCTTCATGAGTTTCTGATCGGCGGCTATGCTGATGCCTCGCCTTTCGACATCACAGGACTTTGAATGAAACTGACCCCTCCCACCTTTGGCGTCTGGCTGATCGCCCTGCTGCTGGGCGGCGCCGGCATCGCCGCGCGCCTGGGCTATGTGCCGGTGCTGGCCGCGCATGCGTTCTGGCTGGTGGTGTCCGGTTTCGTGCTGCTGGTGGCGGCCACGGTGTTCGCCCGCCTGTAAGGCGGTGGCTCAGCGCGATTTGCGCAGATGCTCGGCCAGGCCCGCCAGTTGTTGGGCCTGGACCTTGTCCACCACCGTGGCAAACGCGCGCAGGTCATCCGGCGTGTAGCCACCCGCCCGGTACCACAGGGTGATGCGCGTGCCCTGGTTCTCCTCGACCAGCCGCCACTCGAGCGCACCACTCAGGCCCATGCCCTGCAACGGGCCCAGGCCACCGCTCATGCGCAGCAGTTGGTCCGGCTCGACGAAGACCACGCTCATATGCCACGCCTGTCGGTCCCCGTCGATTTCGCAGAAGCAACCACCGGCGCGCGCATCGATGTGCAACTTCGAAGCATCGCCCCACCAGGTGTGATCCGCCGGCCACCATTGGCCGACGTCCTGGACCAGACCGCGCCAGGCTTGTGCGGGCGCCACCGGCACCCACTGCGAGTTCTCCACAGTGAATCCGTTGGCGGCTTGATCCTTGATTTCGGCGTGCACGCCGGGGCTGATCAACAGCACGCCCAGCAGCACGCCGGACAGGCGCGCTTTCACTGCCCGGCCCCGGCGCTGCCCGCCTGGCAGAAGCGCTGGCGATATTCCATCGCCTTGGGCATCAGCGCGGTCAGGTTCTGGATGCGCGTGCCGGGATTGGGATGGGTGGAGGAAAACTCCGGCGGCGCTTCACCGCCGCTGGCCTGGCTCATGCGTTCCCACAGCGGCACCGCCTCCTGCGGATCAAAGCAGGCCGCGGCCGCCAGCATCAGGCCCACTTCGTCGGCCTGGGTTTCGTGGCTGCGCGCATAGGGCAACAGGTAGCCGTAGCCCATCGCCGCCATCACCATCTGCTGTTGCTGCGGATCCATGCCGCTCATGGCCCCCGCCATCTGCCCGATCTGGGTGAGCTTCTGCTGCGACATGCGCTGCGCGCCGTGGCGCAGCAAGGCGTGGGCGATTTCGTGGCCCATCACCACCGCCATCGCGTCGGCATTCTGCGCGACCGGTTGCAGGCCGGTGTAGACGGCCATCTTGCCGCCGGGCAGGCAGAAGGCATTGGCCTGGTCGGACTGGATCACGTTGACCTCCCACTCGAAGGTCTTCCAGTTGCCGGTGGGCTGGGTGCCGCGTTCCTGCGCGATGGCGGCTTCCACCTGCGGAATCTTGCTGACCAGGCGACGGGCGATCTCACGCACGTCGCGCGCGAACGGCGTGTTGGGATCCACCGGACGTTCCTGCTGCAGGATTTCCTGATACGCCTGCAGGCCCATGGCCTTTTCTTCCTCGACGCTGATCGAGTTGTCGATCAACACCTTTTCACCGCTGTAGGGATCCACGACGCGATTGGAAAACCAGTAGAACGCCGCATAGCCGGCGAATCCCAGCAGGATGATCCAGCGCAGGTTGAAACCACCGCCGCGTCGACGCGTGCCGCCTTGCTGGTAATTGCCCTGGCCGAAGGGATCGTTGCGCATCGCCTACTCCTTGCCTGCTGTCGAAGGACGCGGTCGGGCCGCGCTAGATACCACGTACCACCCGGAAACCCACGCGCGCATTAGTCATATCCGAATCCGAGGACGAGCGCCATGCCGCCCGCGCCTGCACCGGCGCGCTGGCCCAGGAGGCGCCTCGCACCACCCGTGCGCGGCAGCCCGGATTGAACCAGGCCGCACCATCGGCCGGCGCCCGCCGGTACGAGGCGTGCCAGCAATCGGCCACCCATTCGCTGACATTGCCACCGAGGTCGTGAAGACCCCAGCGATTGGCGCGGAAGTTGGCCACTGGCGCCGCGCCCCAGTAACCGTCGCCGTAGCCGACAAAGGCGTTGTTCCAGTGGCGTCCGCTGGGCGAGACATCATTGCCGCCGGTGAGGTTGCCGAAATCGTCCGGCGGCTGGCCATTGCCCCAGGGATAGCGACCCTGCGTACCGGCACGCACGCTGTACTCGAACTCGGCTTCGCTGGGCAGGCGATAGCCGTGGCCGGTCTGCTGGGCCAGCCACTCGGCATAGGCTTCGGCGTCGTAGACGCTCACGTGCAGCACCGGCATGTCGGCGCGCGCGGGCGCGCCGCTGTAGTCGGACTGCCAGTCCACCCCGCTGCGGCGCACGAAGTTGCCGCTGCGCTCGTCGTAGACGATGGAATGACCGCGCCGGGTCGCACGCGGCCGATAGCCGGTGGCCTGCACGAAGCGGCGGTACTGGCCCACCGTCACCGGTGTGCGCGACATCGCGAAGCCGCGGTCAAAGCGCACGTAATGCGCCGGCTTCTCCGCATCGCCGGCGCCCAGTTCGTCTTCGCCCGCGCCCATCTGGAAGGCGCCGTGCGGCACCACCATCATCTCGGGTCCACGCCCACCGCCGGTCATCGCGTCGGTGAACGCCTGGCCCGGCCGGAACAGGCCGTAGTGGGTGGCCAGTTCGATACGCAGGCGGAAATCCGCCGCCACCGGGTCTCCGGGCTCGGCAATCCGCAACACTTCGGCGAGTTTTTCGCGCGCCCCCTTCAGCCCCAGCGGCGAGGCCAGATCGCGCACGCCACTCTCGCGCAGCGCGGCGATGCGACCAATGCGGATGCCGTCCACCCGCTGGCGTGCGTCAGCCACCGTGGGCGCCTGTTCGCGCACGCGCGCGGCATGGTTCAACCAGATCTGGGCGGTATCGAAATCGCCGGCCAGCGCAGCGTCTTCGGCCCGGCGTATCAAGTCACTTTCCACGGCGGCCACGCCCTGGCGCGCACGCGGCTGGCCGGGTTTCCATTTCAGCACTTCGCGGAAGCCGGCCAGCGCGCCGCCGCCGTTCTCGCCCAGCCGTCCCTCGCGGAGCGCGCGTTCGCTGGCCTGGTTCAGGCGACTGAGCTGTTCGACTTCGTCGACCCGCCCCAGATAGGCCACCACCGCATCGTCGTTGGGATCGATGGCGCGCGCCACGGCGGCGATCTGCGCGGCCTCGCGCGCGGCGTCATCGCGATCCTCGGCGCGCTTGAGGGCGCGCTCGCCCTGTCGCAGCAGGCTGTCCAGTGCACGGTCCAGTCCGGCGCGGGCGCCGGCATCCTCCGGCGCCAGCCGGCGTATGGCCAGGAACAAGGGGATGGCGTCATCGGCGCCGGCGTACAGCCGCTCTTCCTGCAGCGCCTGGGCGGCACGCTTGCGCGCCTCGGGCAGTTGTTCGGCGCTGAGCGTCACCGCCGGCGGCTGCCAGTTCAGTGCCGCATTGATGCTGTCATCGCCGGTGACGGTAATCTGCGGCATCCGTACTTCGGCGGCCTCGCCACGCGCATCACGCGATGCCGCCTGCTCGCGCGAGCAGGCGCAAAGTGCCAATGCAGTCAGCAGCAGCAAGCCGATTGGACGCAATCCTTACTCCCGAGGTCGCGGTATGCCGCGAGCGACGTTAGGCTATTGTCTCCCCCACAGGCAACCGATGCATTCAGCGGAGATTTCGTGCCCCATTGGATTGAAACGCCCGACGCCCTGGCCTCCTTCCTCACGCGCAAGCCCGCGCGGGTCGGCCTGGACACCGAATTTGTCCGCGAGCGCACGTTCTGGCCGCAACTGGCGCTGGTGCAACTGGCGATCGGTGACGAGATCCTGCTGGTGGATCCGCTACGCCCCGGCATGACCCGGGCGCTGGCCGGGTTGTTGGGCGATCCGGACATCCTCAAGGTCATGCACAGCGCCAGCGAGGATGTGGTGGCGCTGAAATATGCCTGTGGCGTGGCGCCGCAACCGTTGTTCGACACCCAGATTGCCGCCGCGCTGGCCGGGGTGGGCGCCGGAATGGGCTATCAGAAGCTGGTGGAACAGATCACCGGCGTCACCCTGCCCAAGGGTGAGACCCGCTCGGACTGGCTACGCCGCCCGCTCAGTGATTCGCAACTGACCTACGCGGCCGACGATGTGCAGTATTTGTTCGTACTCCACGATGATCTGAGCGCGCGCTTGCAGGCCGGTGATCGCCTGGCCTGGCTGCACGAAGACAGCCAGCGCCTGATCGAAAACTCGCAGCAGGACGAAGGCGAGCGCTGGCCTCATCTGGCCTTGCGCAGCGCACAGTTCCTGGAACCACCGGCGCAACGCCGCTTGTTGCGCCTGCTGCGCTGGCGCGAAACGCAGGCGCGTCGCAGCGACCGGCCGCGCAGCTGGATCCTCGACAACGAGATGGCGGTGGCGCTGGCGCGCACTCCGCCGCTGGATCGCGCCGCCCTGCTGCGCTGGCTGGACGGCCAGCCCAAGTCGCCGCGCAAACTGGCCGATGCCTTGTGGACCGCACTGGACACCCCGCTTGAAGACGAAGACCAGGCGCCGCTGGCGCGCAGCGCCACCGATCGCGACAAGAGCCAGCTGAAAAAACTGCAGGACGCCGTGGCCGTGCGCACGCGTGAACTCGGCCTGCCGGAAGGCGTGCTGGCCTCGCGCCGGGCGCTGGAAGCCTTGCTGGAATTCCAGCGCGACGCACCCGGTGGCTGGCCCGCCGGACTGGCCGGCTGGCGGCGTAATGCACTGGAATCCAGCCTCGCGCCGCTGCTGGTGGGCGCGGACTAGCGCCACCGGAGCACCGGCGCTAAACTAGGTCACCCTCGTGGGGGGGTAGCTCAGCTGGGAGAGCGCGTCGTTCGCAATGACGAGGTCGTGGGTTCGATCCCCATCCTCTCCACCACTACAAAGACTCTCGAGAGTCGCAGAAAGCCGGAATCCGCAAGGACTCCGGCTTTTTTGTTGGCCGACGTATCAATGCATCAGGGCGACAGGCCGGCGCTCCACCGCAGCCACGCCGGCACGCTGGAGCTTGAACGCCCCCACCGACGCCGCCAGGGTCTGCGCCTGTTCTTCCATGCTGCGTGCCGCCGCGGTGGCTTCTTCCACCAGCGCTGCATTCTGCTGGGTGGCTTCATCCATCTGGGTGATGGTCAGGTTGACCTGCTCGATGCCCGCCGACTGCTCCTGCGAAGCCGCGGAGATCTCGGCCATGATGTCGGTCACGCGCTGCACCGAGGCGACGATGTCGCCCATGGTGGCGCCGGCTTGATGCACGAGCATCGAGCCATCGGCCACGCGATCCACCGACGCTTCGATCAGCCCCTTGATCTCCTTGGCCGCCTGCGCCGAGCGCTGGGCCAACGTGCGCACTTCCGAGGCCACCACGGCAAAGCCACGACCCTGCTCGCCGGCACGTGCGGCTTCCACCGCCGCATTCAGCGCCAGGATGTTGGTCTGGAAGGCGATGCCATCGATGACCGAGATGATGTCGGAGATCTTGCGCGACGAGGTTTCGATATCGCGCATGGTGTCCACCACCTGCCCCACCACTTCACCGCCGCTGGAGGCCACCGCGGCCGCGCTGATCGCCAGCTGGTTGGCCTGGCGCGCCGAGTCGGCGTTCTGGCGCACGGTGGAGGTCAGCTCCTCCATCGACGCGGCGGTTTCTTCCAGGTTGGCTGCCTGCTGCTCGGTGCGATGGGCCAGGTCGTCATTGCCGGTGGCGATTTCGCCGGCCGCCAGGTTGATCGTGCCCGAGGCTTCCTGGATACGGGACACGATGTCGGTGAGCTGCGACACCGTGGCATTGGCGTCATCGCGCATCCGTGCAAACACGCCGCGGAAGTCTCCGTGCATGCGCGCGGTCAGATCGCCGCGTGCGATGGCCTGCAGCAGCGCCGAGACTTCCGACAGGTTGGCGTCGGTGGTGGTCATCAAGCCATTGAGGCCGGCAACCATCGCGCGGAAGTCATGCTGGTAGCGTTCCTCATCGCCGCGATGGCTGAAATCGCCTGCGGCAGCCGCTGCGGCCAGTTGTTTGATCTCGTTGTTGATGGCCGCCAGGCTGGCCTTGGTGGCGTCCATCGCTTCGGTGATCACGGCCTTCTCGCCGGGCAGGCGATCCATGTCCACCGACAGATCGCCGACCGAGTAGCGGCGCATGACTTCCACCACCTTCAATTTGACGCCGATATGCTGGGCCACCAGCGCATTGGATTCGCGCACCATGCGTCCGTATTCGCCCGGAAACTGCGCATCGTCGATGCGGTGACTGATCTGGCCCAGGTCATGGCGATGCGCCATGTCCAGTTGCGCGGCGATGACCGCTTTCAAGGTCGTGGTCATGGACTGCATGGCGGTAGCCAGCTGACCCACTTCATCGCGGCTCTGCACCTTGATCACATGATCCAGGTTGCCCGAGGCCACTGCGCGGGCGGCCTGCCCTGCACTCACCACCGGCGCGATCACCGAGCGGCGGATCCACCAGGCCAGCGCTACCACCAACACGACGGCAGCCAGCAGCGAAACCACCCCGGACCACATCAAGGTGCGACGCGCGTCTTCGGACTTCTTGACGACGGCAGCGTCGGCCACCGCCTTGGCCCGCTGGTTCAACTTCTCCAGCGTCTGCGTCGGCTCACGATCCATGCCGCGGACCAGCGCGTCGCCTGCGTGCGGGTCGAACTGCGCCGCCTCGAAACCGGTGAGCGCCGCGCGGTAGTTGTCGGTCAAGGTCTGGTGTTCCTTGCGGAACTGCGCCGCAAATGCGGCGGCTTGAGCATCATCCATGCTGCTGGCCAGTTGCCCGGCGAGCCGGCTCACGGTGGCCGCTCCCTCGTTGAAAGCGGACAGGTGCTTGCTGAGCTGTTCGGCATCATTGCCGCGAATCAGCACGTTCTTCCATTCCTGCACCTGCAGGCGGAATTCGCGACTCATCAATTCGCTGTCGGTGGCCTGCTGGACCTGCTCGGGCACCTGGGTGGAGAGACTGAGCCAGGCCGAGGCAAGCCCAGCCAACGCGCAGATCAGGATGAAAGACAGGCCAACAGTCAGTGCGCCCAACAGTTTGAACTGCAGGCTGAGGAATTTTTTCGAAGCTACGGGGGACATTGAGAGGTACTGCGAGAGGAGTGCCCCACAGGTATCGGCCGCTATCCCGATCGCTTGATGTTCCTGTTCAGGAAACTCCCGCGATGCGTGCAGCACGCACGCAAAAAAAAAGCCCGCCGTATTTCGGCGGGCTGGTTGTGCAAGTGAAGCAATGAAGTTTGCAGCAGGCTCGACCTTAGAAACGGTAGTTGAAACCCACCAGGTAGGTACGGCCCCACTCGATGTACTCCAGCGGACGATCCTTGCTGCCGGCGTAGGTCTTGTACGGCGAGTTGGTCATGTTGGTGACCTGCAGCAACAGGCTCAGGCCGTCGAGGCTGCTGCCGGCGCCGAAGGTGTAGCCCAGCTGTGCATCCACCTGGTCCTCGCCTACCACGTAACGCAGCGTCCGGTTGCCGTCGAAGTTGCCGATCTCACCAATGAAGTCCGAACGCTTGCGCTGGCTGATGCGCGCCTCGAAACCCGAGCGTTCGTAGTAGGCGGTGAGGTTGTACACCTCGTCGGACAGGCCCGGCAGCGAGATCGGACCATCGCCCACGCTGTTGGCGCTGTCCGGATCGACGATGGTGATGTCGCTGTCGTTGAAGCTGGCCGTGGCGACGATGCCGAAACCTTCCAGCGGCTGCCACAGCAGATCCAGCGGCAGCGACGCGGTCAGTTCCAGACCCTTGAGCTTGCCGCCCCTGCCGTTGTACGGCGCGGTGAAGTTGCCGGTGGTCTGCGCTTCCGGCTGGTTCGGGCCCGGAACGTAGCTGGCCACGTAGCTGGAGAAGTCATAGCCATCGCGGGTCTGGGTGAAGATGTACGTGCGCAGATCCTTGTAGAACACCGCGGCCGCCACGTAGGCCTTGTTGCCGAAGTACTTTTCGTACGACAGATCGAAGGCGTAGGCCTCCCACGGATCCAGCAGCGGGTTGCCACCGCTGGCGCCGGGGATACCGGTGCTGGTGTCGATGCCGAAATCCAGCGAGGAACGCAGCTGGTCCACGCGCGGGCGCGCCACTTGCTTCGCCAGGGCGACGCGCACGGTCTGGTCATCGGCAAACTGGAAGGCCAGGTTCATGCTCGGCAGCACGTCGTTGTAGCTCTTGCCTTCCTCAATCGGCTTGACCTGCTCGCCGGCCGGCGCGATGTCATCCCAGTAGAACGAGTTGGACGACTGCTCGGTGCGCATGAACTGCACGCCGACATTGCCGCGCACGCCCACCGAGCCCCATTCGGTGTCGATGTTGAAGCGCGCGAACGCAGTGGTGATGTCTTCGTCCACACGCCAGGTCTTGGGCACCAGGTAGTCCAGGTTCGTGACCGGCGCGAAGATCATGTAGCGGCTGACCGCGTCTTCCACGTTCCAGGCGGGAATGTAGCCCACGCCCGCGAAGTTGAGGTTGACCAGGCCACGCTGCAGATCCGAGGCAATGGCGGTGTCGCCTTGCGGCCCGAGCAGGATGTTGCCTTCCGGCTGGATCTTGGACTTCTGGCGATCCGCGTAGTTGACACCCACATCAAGACCGGAGAACCAGCTCCACGATTCCGGCAGTTGCAGCGTGGCGCCGATCTTGACGCTCTTCAGTTCGTCTTCCACCTGCGGCACCTTGCCGTAGCCGGAGCCGTAGATGGTGTTGGTCAGGAACAGCGCATTGGGATTGGAGTAGTCCATGCCCGGCGACAACTGCGAGAACCCGTTCTGGCGATAGCTCAGGGTAACGGTGTCCAGCTGCGGCATCGGCGTGAGCTGGGTGTTGTTCTCCAGGCTCAGCTCATCGCGCTTGGCCTTGGAGTAGCTCAGGTCGGTGTAGATGCGGGCGGTACCGGCGTTGAATTCGTTGCTCCAGCCGAACGCGTCGATCTTGTCCAGGCGCTTGTTGTACATGCCGCGCACCAGCGGATACACGCCGCTGGCCACGCCGCCGGTAAAGCTGTGGTTGCCGTTGACCTGCGCGCCGGTGATGCTCAGGCCGGGCTGGTAATTGCCGTTGTAACCACCCAGATTCACTTCGAACTGGTTGGCGGTGGTGATCTGCGTCGCCTCGGAGTGGAACACGTCCAGGATGCTGGTCCAGTTGTTGGACGGGCGATACTGCAAGGTGGCCATCACGCCGTCGCGTTCCAGGTTGCCGGTGCGGCGCAGCGCCTTGATGCCATCAGAGTAGTAGGTGCCGCCCGGCACGCCGGGACGCCAGCTGTCCTCTTCCAGGAATCGCCACGGCTCGTACAGGCCCACCTGGTTTTCCTGGATGGGCGTGTCGGAATGCGAGTAGCCCACCGACAGGCCGACGGTGTTGTCGGCGAACTGGGTGATGAAGGCGGCATTGAAGCGATTGCCGTGCGCGTCGATTTCCGCCGCCGAACCCAGCGAATTGCGCTGGTAGCGACCGCTGAAGGCGACCACGGGTTCGTCGTAGCTGAGCGGACGCACGGTCTGCATGTCGATGGTGCCAGACAGGCCCTGGCCAATCAGGCCGGCGTCCGGCGTCTTGTACAGGGTCACGCCGCTCATCAGTTCCGACGGATACTGATCGAACTCGACGCTGCGGTTGTCACCGGTGCTGACGACTTCACGCCCGTTGAGCAAGGTCGTGGCGAAGTCAGGCGACAGGCCACGCACGCTGATCACCTGGGCACGGCCACCCACGCGTTGCGCGGTGACGCCAGGCAGGCGTGCAATCGATTCAGCGATGCTGACGTCCGGGAGCTTGCCGATGTCCTCGGCCGAGATCGCTTCGACGATGGAGGTGGATTCGCGCTTGGTCGAGATGGCGCTCTCGATACCGGCGCGGATGCCGGTCACCGTGACGGTTTCCAGTTCGGTGGCGTTCTGTTCGGTCGGCGCCTGCGTGCCCGCGGCCGGCGTGGCCGTTTGGGCATGGACGCCCGTTGCGGTCAGCGCGATGGCGGATGCCAGCGCCGCACTCAGCAGGTTGCGCTTGTGTTGCAGCATTTTCCCCTCTCCCAGGAGTGTTGTATGCAGTGACCCGGGTGCGTCGCATGCGATCGCCCGGGCCTTCGACGCCAGGGACCCTCTCCCTGGAACGTGCGGCCATGGTAGTAGCGAGCGCAGTCGCACAATGGCCGCTGCATACGTATTCATCAGGGCTTTTTGACGCCTGTAACGCGGGTTCCGCAAATCACGATTTGCGCTGGCGACAACGGCGCCCGCCACGCTTCGCCGTGTCGGCGAGCGTGGTCGAGCAGTATCGTCAGCGCGGGTCGGTCAGCGCAGTCGTGCGATCCAGACGCCGCGTGCTGGCAGCTCCAGTTCGCCGTCGCGCAGGACACCGGCGCCGAATTCGGGCGCGTCCTGCACACGCTGGCGCAGTGCTTCCGGCAGCGGCCAGCGTTGCGCCTGTGGCGAAAGATTGAACACCGCGAGCAGGCTCTGCGCGTCGGCATCGCGCTGGAACGCCAGGATTGGTTCGGGCGCGTCATGGAAGGCAATGCTGCCGCGCTGCAGCGCCGGCTGCTGCCGGCGCCAGGCCAGGAAGCGACGGACCTGCTGCAGCACCGACTGCGGATCGCGTTCCTGCGCGGCCACATTGATGGCGCGATGCGTCTGCGGAATCGGCAGCCACGGCTTGCCGGCGCTGAATCCCGCCTGGGTATCGTCATTCCACGGCATCGGCGTACGGCAACCGTCGCGCCCCTTGAAGTTCGGCCAGAACGCTTTGCCATAAGGATCCTGCAGATCCGCATAGGGCACGTCGGCTTCCGGCAGGCCAAGCTCCTCGCCCTGGTAAAGGCACACCGAGCCGCGCAACGAACACACCAGAGCGACCAGCTGCGCGGCGAGTTCTGGCGAAGAGGCGTCTCCACCCCACCGGCTCACTGCGCGCTGTACGTCGTGATTGGAGACCGCCCAGCAGGGCCAGCCTTCGGTCATGGTCGTTTCCAGACGTTCGACCGTGCCACGGATGTAGGCGGCACTGCTGTCGTCCGTCAGCAGCTCGAAGCTGTAGCCCATGTGCAGGCGTTTGTCGCTGACGTATTCGGCGGTCGTGGCCAGCGAATCCTCCGAGGAGATTTCGCCCAAAGCGGCCGCATCGGGATAGCGGTCCAGCAGTGCGCGCAACCGCTCCAGGAACGGCAGGTTCTCGGGCTGGGTGTTGTTGTACCAGTGGTACTGATAGGCGTAGGGATTGTCGGGACTGAATCCACGCCCGACCCGCTTGTCCTTCGGCTTGGGCGGATTGTCACGCAGCTGCGCGTCATGGAAGCAGAAGTTGATCGCATCCAGGCGCAAGCCGTCCACGCCCTTGTCCAGCCAGAACTTGACGTTGTCCAGCGTGGCGGCCTGTACTTCCGGATTGTGGAAGTTCAGATCCGGTTGCGAGGACAGGAAGTTGTGCAGATAGTACTGCTCGCGGCGCGGCTCCCAGCGCCAGGCGACGCCACCGAACAGCGACATCCAGTTGTTCGGCGCGGTGCCGTCCTCTTTCGGGTCGGCCCAGACGTACCAGTCGGCCTTGGGATTGTCGCGGCTCTCGCGGCTTTCCTTGAACCAGGCGTGCTCCACCGAACAATGGCTCAGCACCTGATCGATCATCACCTTGATGCCGAGCGCGTGCGCCTTGGCCAGCAGGCGATCGAAATCGGACAAGCTGCCGAACAGCGGATCGACATCGCGGTAGTCGGCGATGTCGTAGCCAAAGTCGGCCATCGGCGACTTGAAGAACGGCGAGATCCAGATCGCGTCCACGCCCAGGCTGGCGATGTAATCCAGTTTGTCCACGATGCCCGGCAGATCGCCGACGCCATCGCCATCGCTGTCGAGGAAGCTGCGCGGGTAGATCTGGTAGATCACCGCGCCGCGCCACCAATGCTTGTCGTTCATCGCTTCCCCGAATGCCGGACCACCGCGCGCGCCCATGGTGGTCGCGCAACGGGCGCCACCTTGCCACGCCGCCATCGTGTCGTGGCGTCCGCCCTGCCCTGCATGGCATGAATACGTATGCAGGATGTGGCCGCGCGGCCCCATCGAGCGCGCGCCCGAGCGCTCGGAATTGGCGCAAGGGTTTACGCTGCGGGCCCGCAAAACAAGCGCTTTTCGCGAGTTCGGCGCAGGCCGGGATCAGGCCGTCGACTGCATGCCGAGGGTGGCATTCCTGTTTGCGGTGCAGCATGGAATCGGCGCGGATAGCCTGCAAGATGCGTCACCGCCCGCAGCATGGCTGCGCCGTCCTTCCTGCCGGAACCCTTGAATGCCCGTCAAACCGCGCCTGTCCTTCTGGCAGATCTGGAACATGTCGTTTGGCTTCCTGGGCATCCAGTTCGGCTTCGCCCTGCAAGGCGGCTTCGTCTCGCGCATCTTCCAGACCCTGGGCGCGGAGAAGGATTCACTGCCGTTCCTCTGGATCGCCGCGCCACTGACCGGCCTGCTGGTTCAACCCATCGTCGGCTACTTCAGTGATCGCACCTGGCATCCCTGGCTGGGTCGACGCCGCCCGTTCTTCCTTGCCGGCGCGGTTCTCAGTTCCATCGCGCTGATCTTCATGCCGCACTCGCCCACGCTGTGGATGGCCGCTGGCCTGCTGTGGGTGCTGGACGCCTCGATCAACATCAGCATGGAACCGTTCCGTGCGCTGGTCGCCGACAAGTTGCCGGAGAGCCAACGTTCCTACGGCTTTGTCCTGCAGACGCTGATCATCGGTATCGGTACCTGGGTGGCGAGCAACCTGCCGTGGTTCATCACCCGCCTGGGCGTGCCGAACGAAGCTGGTCCCGGGGTGGTGCCGCCCTCGGTGCAGATTGCCTTTGCGATTGGCGCGTTCGTGTTCATGGCCAGCATCCTGGTGACCGTGTTCACCACCCGCGAATATCCGCCCGATGATCTGCAGGCGTTCCGCCAACAACACCAACGCGAAGGCAACTTCCTCGGCGAAATCCTCCATCACGTGGCGCACATGCCGGCGCAAATGCGCCGCCTCGGCTGGGTGCAGTTCTTCAGCTGGTTCGCTTTCTTCGCCATGTGGAGTCTGGCCACGCCCGGACTGACCGAGCACGTCTTCCACGCGCCCGCACCGCTGGCAGGCGCCTACGACATGAGCATCCCCGCACAGGCCGAGGCGTTCCGCGCGGCCAATGCGGCGTACCAGAACGCGGCCGACCTGGTCGGCTCGTACATGGGCTGGTATGGCTTGTCCTCGATGCTGGTGGCCTTGTTGCTGACGCTGTACGCCGCGCGGCGCGGGCTGAATCGCAAGGCGGTGCACCTGGCATCGCTCACCCTGGGCGGGCTGGGCTTCATCTCGATGTACTTCGTGCCACAGCCGGCGTGGTTGATCCTGTCCTTCGCCTTGGTGGGCGTGGCCTGGGCCAGCATCCTGTCGATGCCGTATGCGCTGCTGTCCAGCCATGTGCCGGCCGATCGCATGGGCATCTACATGGGCATCTTCAACATGTTCATCGTGATCCCGCAGATCGTGGCCGCCACCCTGCTCGGCCCGTTGATGCGCGGCCTGTTCGACAACCAGTCCATTCATGCGCTGGTGTTGAGCGGCGTCAGCCTGCTGCTGGCGGCGGTCGCGGTGCTGCGCGTGAGCAACCAGGTCGCCACCGACGAGGTTCCGGCATGAGACAGTCTTCGCTGCTCGCTGTCGCCGTCACGCTGGTGTTGGCCGGTGGCGCGACCTGCAAAGCCCACGCCGGCGACTGGTATGGCACCACCGAGCCTTTCGCGCGCGAGTCCGTCTACTTCCTGCTGACGGATCGCTTCGTCAATGGCGACCCCGGCAATGATCATCGCGATCAAGGTGGCGCGCAGCACAGCTTTGATCGCCCCACGCCCGGCGCGCCCGCCGGCCAGTCCGACAACGTCGGCTACCTCGGGGGCGACTTCAAAGGCGTGCTGGACAATGCCCGCTACATCCGCGATATGGGCTTCACTTCGGTCTGGGTCACGCCGATCGTCGACAATCCGGATGAGGCCTTCACCGGCGGCGAGCCCGTGGCCTGGAACGGCGCGTTCACCGACCGCGGCAAGACCGGTTACCACGGATACTGGGGCATCAACTTCTACAAGCTCGACGAGCACCTGCCCAGCGCGGGCCTGGACTTTGCCGGTTTCACCGCCGGCATGAAGCAGCAGCAGCTGGACGTGGTGCTGGACATCGTCGCCAACCACGGCTCACCCGCCTACACCATGCCGGCCGCGCAGGCGCAGTACGGCAAGCTGTGGGATGCACAGGGCAAGCTGGTGGCCGACCACCAGAATCTGCCGCCGGCCCAGCTGGATCCCGAGCACAAGCCGCTGCACGCCTTCTACAACCGCAACGGCGGCCTGGCCCAGCTGTCGGATTTCAACGAACGCAATCCGCAGGTGCTCGATTACCTGGTGGGCGCGTACGAGCAATGGATCGACCAGGGCGCCAGCGCGTTCCGCGTCGACACCATTGCCTGGATGCCGCACGATTTCTGGAAGGCCTTTGCCGATCGCATCCGCGCCAAGCGCCCGGGCTTCTTCATGTTCGGCGAGAACTTCAACTACGACGCCGCCAGCATTGCCGCGCACACCTGGCCGCGCAACGGCGGCTACAGCCTGCTCGATTTCCCGCTCAAGGCCAGGCTGGTCGAAGTGTTCGAGAAACCCGACAGCGACTTTGGCCAGCTGGCGCCTGCGCTGTATCTGGAGGATGGTCCGTACGCCAATCCGTACGAACTGATGACCTTCTACGACAATCACGACATGGCGCGGATGAAGGCCAGCGACAACGGCTTCATCGACGCGCACAACTGGTTGTTCACCGCGCGCGGCATTCCGGTGATCTACTACGGTTCGGAAACCGGCTTCATGCGCGGCACCGCCGAGCATGCCGGCAACCGCAATTACTTCGGCCAGGAACGCATCGCACAGGCGCCGCGCAGCCCCATCTTTGCGCCGTTGCAGGCGATCGCCCGGCTACGACGCGATTCGGTCGCGCTGCAACGCGGCCTGCAGCTCAATGTGGAACTCAAGGGCAACGAGGCGGCGTTCTACCGCGTCTACGATCACGATGGCCAGCGCCAGACCGCGCTGGTGCTGCTCAACAAGGGCGACCACCCCACCCGGATGCGCGTGAGCGATTACCTGGAGTCCGGGATCTGGCGCGATGCATTCACCGGCAAGACCCAGCGCGTGCGCCGGCAGATGCAGGCGGACGTGCCCGCGCACGGCGTGCGGGTGTACTTCTTCGATGGCGAGCTGCGCCGCAAGGACACGCTGCAACGTCTGCAATCGTTGATGCAGCGCAAGTCGCCTTTCAACGAGTGATCCCCGGCGGCTGCGCTGATCAATCGAACCGGCGACCCTCGCCGAGACTCTGACTGTGCGACGGCGCGCAGCGCGCGTCGAGTTGTCAGGCCCGCGCGGGTTCGGCCCAGACGCTGTGTGGATCGCCATGCAGCGCGCGCCGCCGGCTCGCCCTGGCCAGCAAGGCAAAGCCGAAAGCCATCGCCAACGCGGTGGCGTCGATACCGAATAGCACCCACTGCCCGTTCATCGCACTCGTCCACCACCACCAGCCGGTGGCCGCACCGTGCGCAATCGGCACAGCCGCCGTGGCCAGCGCCGCCGCCCAGAGCAATTCGCGCGTGGCTTTTGCAACCGGTCGAATCACCGCCCACAACGCGCATAGCGTCCAGGACAGGAAGCACACCCACTGGATGCCGGCGTCCACATTCAAACCAACCTGGCTGAGCGCCCGCGCTTCCAGCAGCGTGGCGGCGACGAAGGCCAACGAGATCGCCACGCACACGCCCAGGCAGACGCCCACCGTCGCCTTGGCCATGCCGATCTGGGCGCGACCCTGCTGCACCTGGCGACGCTTGCGACGCGACTCGATCCACAGCAGGTTGCCCGAATAGAACAGGAAAGCGCCGCCCACTCCCAGCACGAAGTACAGCCAGCGCACCCACACATTGGCGTACTCACCGAAGTGCAGCGCGTAGGCCGATGCCAGCGTGGCGTGGTTGGCATCACGATGGCCCGGCAACTGGGTGGCGAGAATCTCGCCGGTGCCGGCATTCAAGGCCACCGACCCCAGCGGACCGAGTGATCGCGGTGACTCGCCGGTGATTTCCACCGTCGCATTGCGGTCGCCGGCGTGCAGCAGTTTCAGGTAGGCCGGTTCGAACTCGCTGATGCCCTGTGCCTGCGCAGCGGACTGTGCGCGTTGCTGCCAGAAGGCCAGCGTGCCCTGGGGCGCAGGTTCGCCAGCAGGCGCGATGACGGGCGCGGTATCCATGGCAGGGCCGATGGCCTCCATCACCTTGCCGTCGTAGATCAGCGGATTGAGCGCCACTGCCGCCACCATCACCAGGCACAGCATCGCCCCGGTAATGGCGAACATCAGATGCATCGGCAGACTCAGTACGCCGATGACATTGTGCGCGTCCTGCCAGAAGCGCTTCAGGTTGCGGCCCGGACGCAGTGCAAACAGATCCTTGAGCAGGCTGGGCAAATGGATCAGCAAGCCTGACAACAACGCCACGCCGTACAACAGGCTCACGACACCCATCAGGTAGGTGCCGGCCACCGGGATACCCAACGAGAAGTGCAATGCATTGACCAGCTCTGACAGGCCGGCTTGCGGCGGCTTGTCGCTACCCTGCAGGTTGTCCAGGGTGGCGTAATGCCAGACGGCCTTCTCGTCAGGCCAGTAGATCACGGGTTGCGGTGATTCCGCGCCGGGGAACAGCATGCCGACCCACTGCCGCGAGGCCGGATGTCGCTCCAGGGTTTCATCGAGCAGGCGTTGCGCATCATCGAGCGTGCCCGCCGGCTTGCTGGCTGCGTGCGGCGCTTGCCAGAGCATCAACTCGTGGTGGAAGACGGTGATGGCGCCGGCATAGAACGCCACAAACAAGGCGAACCCGGCCACCAGGCCGACCCAGGTATGCACGGTGGTGAACGTGCGCAGCGTGGTGGATTCAATCTTCATCGCGGCTCCTCACGCCACCCACTGCAGGCTGCGCAGCAGCCACAGCAGGGCGAACGATGCGGCCGCGCTGGCGCCCAGCCACAGCCACGCGCGCTTGCCATCGGCAAACAGGAAACTGCTGGTGGCCGCCAGCATCCACGCCGGAAAGAACGCCAGCGCGCTGGCGACCAGGGTGGATTGCCACGGGCCCGGCCACGACCAGGCAATCAGTCCGACCACGCCCGCTGCCAGAAAAAAGCCCGCCACGATGCCTGCCGATGCGCGCGCCCACATCAACGATTCGCCTCGGACTTAGATGGACTGCGCCAGTAATCCAGATAGGGCAAGCCGACCAGGCCCAGCATCCAGGTCGCCAGCATCACGCTGATGCCGGCGCCGGTTCCCAATCCGACGATCCATGCCGCCAACGACAGCACCGCCAAGGCCAGCCCGACGGGATTCCCGGCGCGCCAGCGACGTGCTTCGCCGCGGTAATGCGGCGAAGCACGATACAGGGCGAAGGCGGACAGCCACGCTGTCGCAATCGCGAACCAGATCAACAAGGGGGGCATGGCGTCAGCTAGCTCCTGGCGAATGGACTTACCAGGCGAAGCGCGCCGTCGCGGTCACCGTGCGCGGATAGCCGTAATAGCACCAGGCGGCGCTGTTGCAGGCGCTGATGTACTCCTTGTCACCCAGATTCTGCGCATTCACCTGCAGGCGCCAGTTGCCGAAGTCGTAATGCACCGAGGCGTCGAACAAGGTGTAGGAAGGCGTCTGCCACAGGTTGTAGGCATCACCGTAGTGGTCGCCGGTGTAGCGCACGCCCGCAGCGAAGCCCAGGCCGGCCAGCGCACCGGTGGTCAGCGTGTAATCGCCGCCCAGCGAGGCCGAATGCTTGGGCTGCAACGGCACCTGCTTGCCGAGCGCCTGCGGATCCAGCGTCTCGGTCACTTCCGAATCGAGGTAGGCATAGGCGCCATACACGCTCAGGCCCTGGCCGACATTCCAGCGCCCTTCCAGTTCGGCGCCGCGCACTTTGGTCTCGCCGACCTGGAAGGTGAACAGCGTGTTGTTGGGATCAACCACCGGATTGTTCTGCTGGGTCAACTCGTACACGGCGATGGTCGCCAGCACCTTGCCGTTGGCGGGCTGGAACTTCAGACCTGCTTCGATCTGATCACCGGTGGTGGGAACGAAGGCGCGACCCTGCGCGTCGGTACCCACGGTGGGCTGGAACGACTGCGAATAACCGATGTACGGCGCCAGGCCGTTGTCCAACAGATAGTTCACGCCGACGCGGCCGGACAACTCTTCATCGCTCTGGTGGCGACGGCCGGCGGCGTTGCGCGTGTCGGTGCCGACGAAGTCCTGGCGCGCGCCGAAGGTGACCACCCACTTGTCGATCTTGATCTGATCCTGCGCGTACAGGCCCACCAGGCGCTGGGTCTGGGTGGTGCCGTCCTGCGGACGCAGGGTCGGACGCAGGTTGGGCAGGCTGCCGTAAACCGGATTGAACACATCCAGCGTGGTGCCGCCACCAAAATCGAAGTTGGTGAAGTAGGTGTTCTCGTAACGGCGGAAATCGATGCCGGCCAACACGCTGTGGGTCAGGCGACCACTGCTGAAGTTCCACTGCAGGTTGTTGTCGATGCCGATGTTCTTTTCTTCTTCGCTGGTCGACCACAGGTAGCGATAGAGCGAACGCTGATCCGCGAGCAGGCCGAAGGCGCCCACCACCACGTTCGGATCAATCTCGCTCTGCCCCACCCGCACGTTCTGGTTGAACGCGGTGCCGCCACCAAAGTCGTGGCGGAAGTCGTAGCCGATCGACTTCATCGTCTTGACGTAGTCATTGGCGTTGGGCTCGCCGGTATACAGGTCGGCGCGGATCTTGCCGTTGGGATTGGGGCGCAGCGTGCCATCGATGGGCAGGAAGCCGGCGCCGGCCTTGGTATCGGCCTTCTGGTAGCGCGCCAGCACGGTCAGCTCGTTGGCGTCATCCGGCTTCCAGGTCAGCGCCGGTGCGAAGTAGTAGCGATCGTCATGGATGAACTCGACCGGGCTGTCGCTATTGCGTGCCAGGCCGGTGAGGCGATACAGCAGCGTGCCGCTGTCATTGAGCTTGCCGCCGAAGTCGAACGCCAGCTGGCGCAGATCGTCGCTGCCGACGGTGGCTTCGATTTCGCGCAGGGTGTCCTCGGTCGGACGCTTGCTGACGTAATTGACCATGCCGCCCGGGGGCATCGCGCCGTAGTTGACCGAGGCAGGCCCCTTCAGCACTTCGACCTGCTCCAGACCATAGGGTTCGGTGCGGGTAATGCTGGTGCCGGAGCCTTCCGACAGCGCCAGGCCGTCCAGATAGCGCGCCGGGGCAAAGCCGCGCACCAGCATCCAGTCGCTGCGGGTATCGAAACCGTAGCCGCCCCCCTGCGCGCCGGCCGTGTACCACACCGCCTGCTCGACGCCGCTGATGCCACGGTCGCTCATCTGCCGGCTGGTGATGACCGACACCGACTGCGGAATCTCGCGAATCGGCGTATCGGTCTTGGTCGCGGTACCGGTGCTGCGCGCGATCGGCGCCAGCACCTGCACCGCGTCCAGGTTCTTGGCGTCATCGACCGGCCCTTCCGCCGCCTGCACGCTGGAGACGAAAAGCGAAGCCGCGAGGGCGGCGTGCACGGCAAGGAACAGCGGACGGGCAGCGGGGCGACGTCCGGAAGCAATCAGCGACATGGCATGGGCCTTGAGATGGAAAAGTTGACGGCGCACCCAGGGGTTTGGCCGCGGGAACCGGCCAATGCGGCCGGCTCTCAAATAAGAACGATTCCTATCTTAGACGTGCATGCCTGTTCAGGCAATGCACTTTGATGTGACGTTGCGTCGCAGGCAGCGCTGCCACGACGTCGCCTGGCAGGGCTCCCGCCAGCGCGCCGCCGGCTTGCACGGCGTCAGTCGGCCACGTCCCAAGTGACGCGGCTCAGCTCGCGCCCGTAGACCCGCGCAAGGTCAGCTTGACCGGGATGGTGCGGCTTTCCACCGGCTCGCCATCGATCAGCTGCAGCAGGCTCTGGACCAGGATCTGGCCGGCCAGCTTGGTGTCCTGCTGGACCGTGGACAGGCCGGGATTGACGAACGCCGCCAGCGGGATGTCATCGAATCCGGCGACGGCCACGTCCTCCGGGACGCGCCTGCCCTGCTCGTGCAAGGCCTTCATCGCGCCAATGGCGATCAGGTCACTGGCAGCGAAGATGGCGTTGAAACGCACTTTGCGCCGCAGTAGTTCCTGCACCGCCTCGTATCCGGATTGCTCGCTGGTCACCGCGTCCACCTGCAAAGATGGCTGCGCCGGACTGCCGGCCTGCTGCAAGGCCTGCGCGTAGCCGCGATAGCGTTCGAAGAACTCGGGATAGTGGTTCGAGGCGTGTCCGAGGAAAGCGATGTCGCAACGCCCCTGCCCAATCAGATGCGTGGTGATGTCGTGGCCGCCCTGGAAATTGTCGCAACCAATGGAGATGCCGGGCTGCCCCGGCAGCACGGCGCCCCAGCGCACGAAATGCGTGCCCTGCTGCACCAGTTGCTCCAGCCGCGACTGCGCTTCCAGGTAATCGCCATAGCCCAGCAGGATCAGGCCGTCGGCTTTGTTGCTGTCTTCATAGTCAGCCTGCCAGTTGGTCGACAGCTGTTGGAACGAGATCAGCAGGTCGTAGGACTGCATGGCGCAGGCGCGGGTGATCGAGCCCAGCATCGACAGGAAGAACGGATTGATCTGCGAGTCATCCGGGGTCGGATCTTCGAAGAACAGCAGCGCGATCGTGCCCGAATGCTGGCGCCGCAGATTGGAGGCGTTCTTGTCGACCTTGTAATTCAGCTGCGCCGCAATGGCCTGGATGCGTCGACGCGTCTCTTCGTTGACCATCGGGCTGCCACGCAACGCGCGCGATACCGTCGGCTGGGAGACGCCCGCCAGGTGGGCGATATCCAGCGAAGTGGCCTTGCCTTTGATCGGTGCTGTCACGGCAACCGTGGCGTGGAAGAAGGAAGGGCCGATCATGCCATGCGGCAAGGCGCATGGCTCTGCATTACGCTGGCGGAAGCGTTTTCAGCCCGCGGCGCCCGCGGCCTCACCCAGGCGGGCCACGCCATGCAGCTGCACGCCTTCGGCATCGCGGATGCTGACCGCGACATCCACGCCATGGCGAACGCTTTCGGTGACCGTACAGAAGTTCTCGAACTGGGCCAGGATGCGCTCCAGCGATGCGTGTGCGGCAGCGGCTTCCGCCAACTGGATGTCGACCTGGACATGCCCGATCCGCAGGCGTCCCTGCTCGTTGCGGACCAGTTCCGTGGTGGCCGTGGTGACCAGCGGCCCGGGCTGGTTCTTGAACTTGCGCAGGGCGAACAACAGGCTGGCCGACAGGCAATTGGCGATCGCCGTGGTCAACATCAGGCTGGGACTGGGGCCCAGGCCCTGCCCCAGCGGCTCGCTTTCGTCGGTCAGCAAATCCGTGATCGCCGTGCCGTCGAAGTGGACGCGGAACTGGAAATCCTGTTCCTGCTGCAAGGTGACGGTCAGGCGCGGATTCTCGGACATGGCTGCGGGCCTTCTAGGGGCTGGAATGAACGCTGGCGGTGCTGGCCGCGGTCACTCCGGCGCCACCGCAATCGGTGGTCAGCAGGCGTGAATGGCGCAGCCAGTCCTGATCCGGATAGTAGGCGAACACGAACGAGCCGCCCCGGATGGTGTCAATCAGCGGCTTGGCCACGGACTGGCGCACGGCCGGACAGCCCAGGCTGCGGCCGAGGCGTCCTTGCTGGCGGATCAGCACTTCGCTCACATAGGGCGCGCCGTGCATGACGATGGCGCGCGAACGCGCCTGGTCGTTGTACCCCGGCTCCAGACCTTCCAGGCGTAGCGAGTAACCGTTGTTGCCCACATAGGATTCCTGGGTGCGGAATGCGCCCAGGCTGGACATGAAACTGCCGTTGCGATTGGAAAACTTGCTGGCGAGGTTTTCGCCGGTATTGCGGCCATGCGCCACCCATTCTTCAAACAGCAGGCGTGACTGCGCCAGATCGAAGACCCACAGCCGCGGCTGGGTGGAAGGACGCGAGTAATCAATCACGCTCAAGGTCGGTGGCAGGCGATCACCACGGCGCAGGCTGCACGACAGCGCCTGCGTGGCCAGGCCAAGCACCTTGCGATCCAGTTTGGGCGCCGTGCGCGCCAGTCGATCGACCAGCGGCGTGTCGACCAGCGACTGAGCGCGAAGCGAGGGAATCAGGGTGGCGGTCAACGCCAGGGTGGCTGGAATCAGCAGGACGCGTACTAGAGACATGAGTCGGAACGGCAGTGACAGGGGCTGCGGGTGCCATTCCGCTGGCGGTCGCGAAGACGAGGATGGGGCCTTACGGCGCGGATTCCAAGACCGGTTCGGTCGCGCGTTCGGCTGTGGTTCCGCGAACCCCGGGCAAATCCGAAATCAATACGGTCGTGCCGGGTTGCAGTATGGCATACAGCTTGCGCGAAAACGCGTCGGGGACCCAGTAGGCGCTGCTCAATTGCGCCAGCGACGGCATCTCCACGCCTTCCTCGCCCAACACCCGATGGGCCACCCAGCGATGCTGGCGCTGGCCCTTGTCCAGGAAGCTCGGGATGTCTTCCATCTCGGTGGTCATCACCAGCAGCACGCTGCCATGCAGCGCCACGTCATTGACCTTCTGCAGCGGCGCCGAGCCAATCAGCACGCCATTGCGCAACACCGAGACACGGTTGTCGTACAGGCTCACCAGAATGCTCAATGGGCCCGTGGCAGGCGCCGCCTCGTCCCAGAACACTTCGTACTCATCGAACGTCCGGCCGTGCACCTGGCCGGTCTGGGTGACCGGGGCCAGCACCGCCGGGTGCACGACGCTGGCCGGCGCGGCCTTGGCGTTGGCCACCACCACGGTGTCGCCATGGCGGGTGATGGCGAACAGCTTTTCGGCAAACGCCTGCGGCAGACGCACGCAGCCATGCGAGGCCGGATAACCCGGCAGGCTGCCACCGTGCAGTGCGATACCGTCCCAGGTGAGCCGCTGCATGTAGGGCATCGGCGCATTGTTGTAGAGGTTGGAGCGGTGGTCCTTGTTCTTCTGCAGAATCGTGAACACGCCGGTGGGCGTGTCCTTGCCCGGCTTGCCGGAACTGATGGTGCTCACGCCAATCGCCATGCCGTTGCGGTACGCGTAGGCCCGTTGTTCGTCCAGGCTGACCACCAGCACCACCGGACCCTCGGGCGCCACCTGCGGCGCCCAGATGAACTGCCCCGGCTTCAGATCGCGGACATCGAGCGCGTTCAGGCCACTGGACACCTGCGCCTGCGCCATGACGATCCCGGCCGGAACAAGTCCGGCCGGGATCAACAGACACGCGAGCGCAGTAGCAAGGTTCATCGGCTCAGGATAACGCCAGCAGGCGCGCCCGCAAGGCCTGGTAGTCGGCCGCCAGCGGTTCAGCGTGCGCGGGCCGTCCCAGCAGGTGCGCCAGCGCCGGCGGCACCTCCACGCCGCTGCCAATCAACGGCTCGACGATGCTTTCGAACTTGGCCGGGTGCGCCGTCGCCGCCACGGCCCAGTCGCCGCCTTCGCCCTGATCGCGCAATGTCGCCAGTACATGCACGGCGGTGGCGGTATGCGGGCAGAACGTCTCGCCGTAGTCGGCATGACGCTGCGCGATGGTGGCGCGAATCGTGGCGTCGTCCACGGTGACCGCGGTGAACGCCGCTCGCAATGCCTTGTCATCGCCGCGATAGAGCCAGCGCAGGCGTTCGAAGTTGCTCGGCGCGCCCACGTCCATCGCATTGGCGATGGTGGCCACGCTGGTGCGCGGCGTGTACTCGCCGCCGGCGAAGTAATCGGGCAATACACGATTGGCATTGGTGGCCAGCACGATGCGGCCAATCGGCGCACCCAGCTCGCGCGCCAGAATCGCCGCCATGGCATTGCCCAGGTTGCCGGTGGGAATGACGAAGTTCAGCACCCTGCCCGTCTGCGCATGATGTTGGCCGGCGGCATGCACGTAGTAGGTCATCTGGGGCAGCAGCCGACCCAGGCTGATGCTGTTGGCCGAACTCATCGGCACCTGCTGTTGCAGCGCTTCGTCGTTGAGCGCCTGTTTGACCATGGCCTGGCAGTCGTCAAAGGTGCCGGCCACGCGCAGGGCGGTGATGTTGTCGCCGAAGCATCCCAACTGGTGCGCCTGTCGCGGCGAAACGCGGCCATCCGGATACAGCACCACCACACGCAATCCCGGCTGTTTGTGGAAGGCAGCGGCCACGGCCGCGCCGGTGTCGCCGGAGGTGGCCACCAGGATCGTCAGCGGGGTGTCGCTGTCGCGACGCAGGCGCGCCAGGCAGGCCGCGAGGAAGCGTGCGCCCACATCCTTGAATGCCGCGGTGGGGCCATGGAAGAGTTCGAGCACGTAATCGCCGGCCGTCGCCAACGGCAGCAGCGGCACATCGAAGTCGAATGCCTCGCGGCAAATGGCCGGCAGCTCGTTGCCCAATGGATCGCCGGCAAAGAAAGGCTGCAAGGCGGCGCTGGCGGAACCGGCCAGGTCAGCGCCTGCCGCAAGTGTTTGCGCTGCGGGCAGGGTTTCCGGCACGTACAGGCCGCCATCAGGCGCCAAGCCCGCCGCGATGGCCTGGCTCAGGGAAGCGGCCGGAGCCGCGTGTCGGGTGGAGATGAAGTTCATCTGGAAAGTTCGACTCAAGAAGTGAGAGAAAGCGGAATCGGCGCCGTTGCCGCCAACATTGGCGAACGGCGCTATCGCGCTACAACAAGCGCGCCGGGGCCGCGGCAATCGGCGATACCCAGGCCTGGCTTTCAAAGCCCGCGTCGATAAAGGCGGCCTGGATGGCGGGTGCCGCCAGCGCCGCCTGCTCGCGCGATTCGAACCACGCGAACACACTCGGCCCTGCGCCGGAGATGCTGGCGCCCATCGCGCCGGCTTCCATTGCCGCTCGCTTGGCCTCGGCAAAGCCGACGATCAACGGCGCCCGCCGCGGCTCCACCAGCACGTCACGCAAGCCCGCACGCACCAACTCCGCATCACCGGCATGGCAGCCGGCCAACACCAAGGCCAGGTTGGCGCTCTGTGCCACGAAATCAGACAGCGCGTAATCACCGGCCAGGGCGGCGCGCGCGCGGCGTGTCTCCAGGATCGCCTCGGGATGCACCAAAACGCTATGCCAGGCAGCCGGCACCGGAATCGGCACCAGCCGGTCCGCGGTGGAGAGCACCAGCCCGCCCAACAACATCGGCCCGAGGTTGTCGCCGTGCTTGCCGCCACTGGCCACCGCCTCGCCCACCAGCGCATGCGGATACAGTTCCGCCGGCGTCAGTGGCTGCGGCAGCAGCGCATTGGCCGCGACCAGTGCCGCCACGCATGACGCCGCCGAGCCGCCCATGCCGGAACCCAGGGCAATGCCTTTCTCGATTTCGATCTCGAAACCAATCGGCGCCTGCAACGCCTCACGCAATGACAGCAGTGCGGCACCGGCCGTGTTGCCGGGCGCATCCAAGGGCAAGTCGACGGTGGTGCCGCGGATGGCGGCGATGCGTACCTCCGGCGTGTCGATGCGGCGCACCGTCACCGTATCGCCGACGCCTTCGATGACGTGGCCCAGGATGTCGAAACCGACTCCGACGTTGCCGACCGAGGCCGGCGAAAACGCGCGTGCTTCCACCCTGCCTGCCTCCGTCACAACTTGGCTCCCTGGCCAGCGGCCACCCGCAACAGGTCGGCGAACACACCGGCCGCGGTCACTTCCGGGCCCGCGCCCGGACCCTGCACGATCAAAGGATTGTCGCAGTAGCGACGGGTGCGGAACTGCACGATGTTGTCGGTCAGACGCAGGTTGGCGAAGGCATGCGCTTCCGGCAACGCCACCAGGCCCACGCTGGCGCGGCCTTCGCCGTCCAGGCGCGCCACGTAACGCAGCACCTGGCCGGCGGCGCGCGCACTCGACAGTCGTTCGGCAAAGCCGGCGTCGACTTCCTCCAGCCGGCCGAGGAAATCCTCCACGCTGGCGCCACGCAGGGACTCGGGCACTAGGCTTTCCACCTGCACGTCCTCCAGGGCCAGGGTGCGTCCGGCTTCACGCGCCAGGATCACCAGTTTGCGCGCAACGTCCGTGCCGGAAAGATCGTCGCGCGGATCCGGTTCGGTGTAGCCCAGGCCACGCGCTTCGGTGACCAGTTGCGAAAACGGCACGCTGCCGTCGTAGCGGTTGAACAGCCAGGCCAGCGTGCCGGACAGGATGCCTTCCACCGACACCACCGCATCGCCGGTATCCAGCAGATCCCGCAGCGTCGAAATGACCGGCAGTCCCGCGCCCACCGTGGCTTCATAGCGGAAGCGTGCGCCGCTGCCGGATGCCGCGTCGTGGATGTCGCGATAGCGATCCCAGCCACCCGCGCCGGCCTGCTTGTTCGGCGTCACCACGTGGATGCCTGCCGCCAGCCAGCCCGCGTAGCGATCGGCCACCTCGGCGCTGGCGCTGCAGTCGACGATCACCGCGTGCGGCAAATGTGCCGACAACAGGTGTGCGGTGAACGCATCCAAATCGGCGGCCTGGCCGTTCTGTGCGAAGCGCTCCCGCCAGTCATCGCCGATGCCGCGCTCATCCAGCAACATGCTGCGGCTGGACGCGATCGCGCGCAGGCGCAGATCCAGGTTGGCCTTGCCCAACAGCTGCGGCTGCGCCGCGCGCAGTTGGTCAATCAGCGTGGCGCCGACATTGCCCGGTCCAATCACGCCAACCGAAAAGGTCTGCGGCGACAGCCAGAAGCCGGCATGCGCCGCGCGCAGCGCCTTGGTGGCGTCGGCGCCGCCGATGGCCACCGAAATGTTGCGTTCGGAAGAACCCTGCGCAATCGCCAGGATGTTGACCTGCGCCCGGCCCAATGATTCGAACAGGCGCGCCGCCACGCCCGGTTGGCCGGCCATGCCATCGCCGACGGCGGCCAGCACGCTGACGCCATCGGTGCGTTGCACGCGCTGCACCTGGCCAATCGTCAACTCATGCGCAAAGGCATTGAGCAGGGCGGCTTGAGCGCGTTGGGCTTCGGCACTCTTGACCACGCAGCAGATCGAATGCTCCGACGAGCCCTGCGAGATCATCACCACCGACACGCGCGCATCGCGCAGCGCGGCGAACACGCGCTCGGCCGTGCCGGGCACGCCAATCAGACCGGTTCCTTCCAGATTGATGATGGCCAGATCCGGGCTCAGGGTCAGGCCCTTGACCGGTCCGCTGCCGTCACGCTCGGCAGTGATGCGGGTACCCGGATGTTCGGGATGGAAGGTGTTGCGGATGATGATCGGCAGTCCACGCTCGATCGCCGGCGACATGGTCTGCGGGTGCACCACCTTGGCGCCGAAGTACGCCAGCTCGCAGGCTTCGTCATAGCTCAATGCGCTCAGCTGCACCGCTTCGGGCACCACCCGCGGGTCGGCGGACAGCACGCCATCGACATCGGTCCAGATATGCAGTTCGTCGGCATTGAACAGCGCGGCGAAAATGGCGCCGCTGTAGTCGCTGCCGTTGCGTCCCAAGGTGGTGATGCGACCGCTGCGATCACGGGCGACGAAGCCGGTGACCACCACGCGCTGTTGCTGATGGGCCTTGCGCCAGTCGGCCAGGCGCTGCGCGCTCTGCAGCCAGTCCACGTCCACGCCCAGATCACCGCGATCCACGATGAGGATGTCGCGTGCATCCAGCACCGCACAGTCTTCGCCGCAGGCGCTCAGGTAGTCGCCCAGCAGGCGCGCGGAGAACACTTCGCCCATGCCCTGCACCCGGTCCAGCACTTCTTTCGGCAACTCGCCGATGACCGCCAGCGCCGCCAGCACTTCGGCCAGCTGCTCAAAGCGCTGATCCATCCACTCCAGGGTCGGGCCGGCGTTCTCCGACAACAAGGCCACGGCCGCGCCGCGATGACGTGCGCGCAGGTCATGCCAACGCTCGCGCCATTCGGCCAGGTTGCCGGAAGCCATCTCGGCCAGCTGGATCAAGCCGTCGGTCACGCCCTTCATGGCCGAGACCACGGTGATCTGCTCGCTCTCTTCGCGCGCCAGCAGCAACTGGGCGACATGGCGATAGCGTTCGGCGTCGGCTACCGAGGTACCACCGAACTTGTGGACGATGGTACGCGACAGTGCTGCGGGGGACTGCGCGGGTGGAACGGCGGCATTGCTGGACATCGACGGAGCCTCGTTGAGACCCGTTACGCGCATCAGGACTTTGGGTTCCCCCGCATCCTGATTCGGGTGCGGGGCCGTGGTTTGCGAATTACGCGAACACAACCAGCCGCACCCTGCTAATGGGGGTGGTAATGGTGGTCGTGATAGTGGTTGCGGGAGAGCGCATCACCGTAGAGGACACGATGACTCGGTGGGCTGTCAAGTGCTGCGCTGCGACATCACGAAAGTTGCAATGGCAACCGAGTCCGCCGGGATCGCGTTGCATGCGCGGATGCAGGAAAAAATGGCGGCCCCGGCGCGATTCGAACGCACGACCTTCCCCTTAGGAGGGGGACGCTCTATCCAGCTGAGCTACGGGGCCAGTGTCGGCATTCTCGCATGATCATCTGCATCGCGGCTTTGCAGATCCGCCGTGTCGAGGCGGCGACGAAGCTTCGTCGAAGTGCGTGGGCGCATGCGTCGAATCCACGCCCGAGCCGCGCAAGCAACTGTCCGCATTGATACGTTGGCTGCCTCGCAGCACTACGCAAAAATCCAGCAATTACGGGCACTTGCGGCAACATCGAAGCAGCGGCCGGCGGCCCGCTCTGTTAATATCACCGTTCCCGCGCACGCCTTGGCGTCGCGCCTTCATCCGACTTCCTGGAGCTTCGCATGCCCACCGACATCCTCAAGGCGCTCGGCCTTGGTCAGACCAATTCCGGCACTTACCTGGGCCGCGGCGAGTGGTCGACCACCACCGATGCCGGCCTGCTGCAGTCGGTCAACCCGACCACCAACGAAGTCATCGCCGAGGTCCATGCCAGCAGCCAGGCCGACTACGAAACCATCGTCGCCCGCGCGCAGGAAGCCTTCAAGATCTGGCGCACCACCCCGGCCCCGCGCCGCGGCGAAGCCATCCGCCTGTGTGGCGATGCGCTGCGCAAGCACAAGGATGCGCTGGGTTCGCTGGTCGCGCTGGAAATGGGCAAGAGCAAGCCCGAAGGCGACGGTGAAGTGCAGGAGATGATCGACATCGCCGACTTCGCGGTCGGCCAGAGCCGCATGCTGTATGGCTACACCATGCACTCGGAGCGTCCGGGCCACCGCATGTATGAGCAGTACCAGCCGCTGGGCCTGGTCGGCATCATCAGCGCGTTCAATTTCCCGGTCGCGGTGTGGGCGTGGAATTCGTTCCTGGCCGGCATCTGCGGCGACATCTGCATCTGGAAGCCGTCCAACAAGACGCCGCTGACCGCGATCGCCTCGATGAAGATCTGCAACGAAGCGCTGAAGGCGGGTGGCTTCCCGGATATCTTCTTCCTGATCAACGACGCCGGCGTCGAGCTGGCCCAGCATTTCGTGGATGACAAGCGCATCCCGCTGATCAGCTTCACCGGTTCGACCCAGGTCGGCCGCACGGTCGGCGAGCGCGTGGCGCGCCGCATGGGCCGCAGCCTGCTGGAGCTGGGCGGCAACAACGCGATCATCCTGGATGAAAGCGCCGACCTGAAGCTGGCCGTGCCGGGCATCGTGTTCGGTGCGGTCGGCACCGCCGGCCAGCGCTGCACCACCACCCGCCGGCTGCTGGTGCACGAATCGATCTACGACAACGTGCTCGCCACGCTGGTCAAGGCCTACAAGCAGGTGGAAGGCAAGATTGGCGATCCCACCGACCCGGCCAACCTGATGGGCCCGCTCAACAGCCAGGGCGCGGTGCAGCAGTTCCTGGCCTCGATCGAAAAGGCCAAGGCCAGCGGCGGCACCGTGGAAACCGGCGGCACCGCGATCGATCGCGCTGGCAACTTCGTCCTGCCGGCGATTGTCACCGGCCTGAAGAATTCCGATGAAGTGGTGCAGCACGAGACCTTCGCGCCGATCCTGTACGTGATGAAGTTCAAGACCCTGGAAGAAGCCATCGACATGCAGAACGGCGTGCCGCAGGGCCTGTCCTCGTCGATCTTCACCCAGAACCTCAAGTCAGCCGAGTTGTTCCTGTCGGCGGCCGGTTCGGACTGCGGCATCGCCAACGTCAACATCGGCACCAGCGGTGCGGAAATCGGCGGCGCGTTCGGCGGCGAGAAGGAAACCGGCGGCGGTCGCGAGTCCGGCTCGGATGCCTGGAAGGTTTACATGCGCCGCCAGACCAATACCATCAACTACTCCGACGCGTTGCCGCTGGCCCAGGGCATCAAGTTCGACTTCTGATCCCCACCCTGCCCCACTAGGAGTTCCGCCGCATGAGCACTGTTCGCCAGACCAGCACCCTCGCCATCGTCAGTCTGGTCAGCGGCATCCTGGGCTGGACCCTGCTGCCACTGCTGGGCACGATTGCGGCGATCATCAGCGGGCACATGGCACGCGGCGAAATCCGCCGCATGCCGGATCGGCTGGAGGGGGATGGCCTGGCCGTGGCCGGGCTGATCCTGGGTTGGGTCGCGGTGGCGTTCTGGGTGCTCGGCCTGATCGTGCTGTTCGCCTTCTTCGGTGGCCTGTTCTGGTTGGGCAGCCAGTAACCGGCGCGCGGTCATGGAGGCCGACCCGACCCAACGCTTCAGTCCCCGCGTAGAGGATTACCTGCGTTACCGGCCGGGTTACCCCGACGCCCTGGTCGATTGGCTGCAGGTCAGCCAGGGCGTGGAGGCCCGGGCCACAGTGGCCGACATCGGCGCCGGTACCGGCTTGTCGACCCGGCTGTTCCTGGACCATGGCCATCCGGTCATCGCGGTCGAACCCAACGACGAGATGCGCCAGGCCCTGAGCCGGGATTTGGCGGCCCGGCCCGGCTTGCAGGTGGCCGCGGGCCGCGGCGAGGCCACCGGGCTGGCCGATGCCAACATTGACCTGATTTCCTGCGCCACCGCCTTCCATTGGCTGGAACCGGGACCGACCCGGGTGGAATGGGCGCGCATCCTGCGCCCGGGCGGCCTGGCCTGCGTGTACTGGAATGCGCGCGTGCCGGCGTTGTCGGCCTTCCTGCAGGGCTACGAAGACCTGTTGCATCGCTACGGCACCGACTACAGCCAGGTGGCCGAGCGCCGCCCCGACGACCCGGCCATGCAGGCCTGGTTTGGCGCCGGCTATCGCGGCATGGCCGAATTTCCCAATCCGCACTGGTTGGATTTCGCAGGCTTGTACGGGCGCGTGCGCTCCTCCTCCTCGGCCCCGCCACCGGATCATCCGGACCACGCCAAAATGCGGGAAGCATTGCAGCGGCTCTTCGACGACAATGCGCAACAGGGCCGGGTCAGGTTTGACTATCTCACCCGCGCCTTCGTCGGCACCCTGTCCCGATGATCCCCCGCTCCCGTCGTCAACGCTGATCCATGTACAAATTTGCCCGTCCCCTCCTGTTTGGCTTCGATGCCGAGACCGCGCACGGCCTGGGCCTGCGCGCGCTCGAACTGGCCTACCGCAGCGGCAGCCTGCCGATGCTCGGTCGGCCGGTGGCGCCCATGCCGACCAAGGTCTGGGGCCTGACCTTTCCCAATCCGGTGGGCCTGGCCGCCGGCATGGACAAGAACGGCGCGCACATCGAGGCGCTGTTCGCGATGGGCTTCGGCTTTGTCGAAGTCGGCACGGTCACGCCGCGCCCGCAGGCCGGCAACCCCAAGCCGCGGATGTTCCGCCTGCCGCAACACCAGGCGGTGATCAACCGGCTCGGCTTCAACAACGAAGGGGTGGACGCGCTGGTGCGCAACGTCGAGCGCGTGCAGAAGCGGGCCGGCATCCTGGGCATCAACATCGGCAAGAACAAGGACACCTCCAACGAGCGTGCCGCATCCGATTACCTGTTCTGCCTGGAGCGGGTCTACCCGCTGGCGGACTACATCACCGTCAACATTTCCTCGCCCAACACCGCAGGCTTGCGCGAGCTGCAGGAAGAACAGGCCCTGCGGCAACTGATTGGCACGCTGCGTGAGGCCCAGGAAGATCTGGCCGCCCAACACGGCAGGCGCGTGCCGATGCTGGTCAAGGTGGCACCGGATCTCTCTGATGAAGACATCGACGCGGTCGCCCGTGTGCTGGGCGATCTGTCGGTCGATGGCGTGGTCGCTACCAACACCACGGTCTCGCGGATCAGCGTGCAGGATCATCGTCTGGCGCGGGAAACCGGTGGCCTGTCCGGCGCGCCCTTGATGGGTCAATCCACCTTGGTGCTGCGTCGACTGCGCACGCGCCTGCCGGACACGATTCCGTTGATTGGCGTGGGTGGCATCCTCTCCGGCGCCGACGCCGTGGCCAAGATGGCCGCGGGTGCATCGCTGGTGCAGTGCTACAGCGGCCTGGTCTACCGCGGGCCGGAACTGATCGGTGAATGCGTGGATGCCATCCGCCGCCGCCGCGAAGCGCCCAGCCGCGGAGCGGTGGCGCCCGAATGACCCGACCCTATCGCCTGCTCGGGCATGCCTCCCTGCGCACACGCAACACCTTTGGCGTGGAAGCCCACGCCCACTGGCTGGCGGAAGTGCACGACAGCCATTACCTGCCCGAGGTCCTGGCGCTGCCGGAGATGGCTTCCGGTCCGTTGATGGTGCTGGGCGGCGGCAGCAACCTGTTGTTCGCCGGCGATGCCGAAGGCCCGGTGCTGTCTTTCGTATCCCGCCAGCAACTGATCCTGGAACAGGACGCCGACCACGCGCGCATCCGTGTCGACGCCGGTACACCCTGGCATGCATTGGTGATGTGGTCGCTGGAGCGTGGTCTGTGCGGGCTGGAAAACCTGGCGCTGATCCCCGGCACCACTGGCGCCGCCCCCATCCAGAACATTGGCGCCTATGGCGTGGAAGTGGGCGAATTCGTCCATGCCGTCGAGGCCTGGGATCGGCGCGGCCAGCAGTGGCGTCGGCTGTCGCGCGAGGACTGTGCGTTCGGCTATCGCGACAGCGTGTTCAAGCACGAGCCCGACCGCTACGTGGTCACGGCGGTGGAGATGGATCTGCTGCGCCAGCCGGCCCTGCGTCTGGACTATGCCGGCATCGGCGAGGAATTGCAGGCGATGAACGTGGACAGGCCCACTGCGCTGGACGTGGCCAGCGCGGTCATCCATATCCGCCAGCGCAAGCTGCCTGACCCGGTGGTGGTCGGCAATGCCGGTAGTTTCTTCAAGAATCCCATCCTTCCGCTGGCGCAGGTCGAAGCGCTGCAGGCCGCGCATCCCGGCCTGCCCGCGTTCCGCGGCGACAGTGCGCAGACGCGCAAGATTTCCGCGGCCTGGCTGATCGAGACCTGCGGCTGGAAAGGCCATCGCGATGGCGATACCGGCGTGTCGGCCGCGCATGCATTGGTGCTGGTCAACCATGGCCAGGCCACCGGCCCGCAGTTGCTGGCGTTGGCGCGACGCATCGCCGAATCCGTGCAGGCGCGCTTTGGCGTGGCGATTGAGCCCGAGCCGCGCATCATCGGAGCGCGCTGGTAGACCGATGAAACGGCAGGGCGCCCACTGATGCCAGCCATCCCCGTCCATTTCCGCGCCGCCGCGCTGATGCTGGCCAGCACGATGTTCTTCGCGCTGATGGTGGTGGCGATCCGGCTGGCCTCGGCGGACCTGCACACGTTCGAGATTGCCTTCTTCCGCAACTTCTTCGGCCTGATCGCCACCCTGCCCCAGCTGATCAAGCATGGCCCGGGCATCCTGCGCACCCAGTACTTTCCGCGTTACCTGTTCCGCTGCCTGATTGGCATCGTCTCCATGCTGTGCGGGTTCTGGGCCATTGGCCATCTGCCGCTCGCGCAGGCGGTGTCGCTGTCCTATTCCACCCCGTTGTTCGTCACCCTGGCCGCGGCGGCCATGCTCAACGAGAAGGTCCGCGCGCGTCGCTGGACCGCGGTGGTGCTGGGCTTCATCGGCGTGTTGATCATCGTGCGTCCGGGCAGTTCCGAGTTCAGCATCGATGCCTTGATTGCCGTGCTGGCGGCGGTGATGAGCGCGCTGGTGGCGATCCAGATCAAGCAGCTGTCGGCGGTGGAACCCGCCGATCGCATCGTCATCTACACCACCCTGCTGTGGGTGCCGATGTCGTTGTTGCCCGCGCTCAGTGTCTGGCAATGGCCGCAAGGCATCACCTGGCTGTGGGTAATCGCCGCCGGTTTCATGGGGACTGGCGGACACATGCTGTGGACGCGGGCGCTCAAGCTGGGTGAGGTGTCGGCGCTCACACCGATCAGCTTCATGCAGTTGCCGGTGGTGGCGGTCTTCGGCTGGTGGTTGTTCAGCGAAAAACTGGATGTGTGGACCCTGGTGGGCGCCGGCATCATCTTCACCGCCAACGCTTACATCGCCCACCGCGAAGCCGTCCTGTCGCGCAAGGCGGCCTCCGGAGCGGTCACCTCGGCCGCCAAACCCGGCGAGTAAGCCCGGCAGGCGAGCGCCGGCACAATCCGTGGGATCAGGGCCGGGCAGAATGTTAGTTGTTCTGCATTCGACCGGCGGTCACGCAGCCGTGGCTTTGCGCGATGACGGCAAAACCGCACCTCCCCGCGCTCAATAGAATCTGCGCCTTCCCAATCGTTGATGGCGTCGGAGTTCGTTCCGTCGTTCCTGCCCGCATGCGTTTTACCGCCACCTTGGCCCACTTCGCCCAGCGCTTGCTGGGCTATCCCCTGATTGGCATCGGCCTGTTGATTATCGCCATCGCGGCCTGGCACTCGATGGCACCGCAGGAGTTGGTGATTGCATCTGGACCGGAGGGTGGCTATTTCCACACCACCGCCCTTCGCTACCGTGCGCTGTTGGCCGAACGCGGAATCAAGGCGCGCGTGCTGCCGGAAGAGAACACACTGCTGGGCCTGGTGGAAGTGAACAAGCTCGACTCCCACGTGGATATGGCCTTTGTCGCCCAGCGCGCAGACGCACACACCTATCCCAACGTACGCTCGCTCGGCGTCATCACCGACGAGCCATTGTTCGTGTTTCGCCGCACGCAGACGCCCCGTTTCAGTCGCTTGGCCGACATCAAGGGCATGCGCATTGCGCTCGGCCCGCGCGACAGCGGCTCCTACCAGTTGGCCACAGAAGTGCTGCGCGCCTATGGCGTGACCGAAGACAACGCTGTCTTCCACACCCGCGGGTTGGGTGAGTCAGTGGAGGCGCTGCGCAAGGGCGAGGTGGACGTTGCCTTCATCCTGCAGCCGCTGGAGCAGCCCATCGTGGCAGAACTGGCCACGACGCCCGGCCTGGAGTTGGTGGACGTCATCGACGCCCGCGCCACCTCTCGCGTGCTGGGTGCCGGCCGCAACATGGGCGTTGTGCGGATACCGCAAGGTATCTTCGACTTGCGCCGCAATTTGCCTGCCACCGATCTGACCTTGCCCACTGAAGCCGTGTCCGTCGTGGTCAAAGCGAATATGGATCCGGGCGTTCTTCATCACCTCCTGGAGGTGATGCAGCAAGTCCATGGCGTGTCCAACCTGGATCGCGAGGCGGGAAGCTACCCACGCTCGGTCGGTGGCCAGTTGCCGCTGCATCCGATTGCCGAGTCCTTTCATCGCGCGGGCCTACCCTTCCTGTATCGCCACCTGCCATTTGCGGCCGCCAATGGAATCTTCCAGCTGTTCCTGCTGGTGCTGCCGCTGACCATCCTCGGCCCTGTGCTGAGTTTCCTCGGCGTGCCTTCGCCACTGTGGTTCTACAAGGAAACCAAGTACCGCCTTTGGCTGGTCGAGTTGCGTACGATGCTCCGGATGCACGCGCTCCACGGCATGCTGACCGGGCGCCAGCAGCGCCGGCTGACTGCCTTGCGGCAACTGCTGGATCAGCAGGCATTGGGCCTGGAACGCTGTCGGCAAGCAGCCAAACTGCTCCCGCCCTGAGCCATGGCTTCAATGGGTGATGCGGCCTTCGCGGCGCATCGCCGTCGCCAGCGCCGCCAACGGCTCGCTCAGTAGGGCGGGGTCGGATTTCAGCAGCGGCTGCAGATAACGATCATCCACGGCGCGCGCTTGCGCCGTTTGGTTCAGTGACTCGTAGGCATCCACCAGGTTCCAGGCGGCGTGCACGGTCTCCGGATGCTGGTCGCCCAACAGGTGTTGGCGTACGTCCAGCAGTTCGCGGTACGCCGCGATGGCGCGCGCCTGCTGGCCCACTTCCATGTTGGCGTCTGCGCGAATCAACAACGCGCGCTGCCATTGCGGATGCTTGACCCCCATCACCTCGCGACCCAGTGGAATCGCCTTGTCCAGCAAGTCCAGGCTGGCCTGGGGCTGATCATCGTGCAGCAAGGTGCCGGCATGATTGATGACCACCGACAAGGTATCCGGATGACTGGCGCCCAGCAGGCGCGTGCGCGCTTCCAGCACCTGCTGTTCCAACGGTAATGCCGCCTTGAAGTCTTCCAGCCGCGCGTAGGTGGTGGCCAGGTTGAGTCGAGTGCGCAGGGTCAGCGGATGTTCGGCGCCCAACACGCGTTCGCGGGCGGCAAGCACGGCGGTCATGAGCGGCAGCGCTTCTTCCGCCTGCCCGGAATCGGACAACATGCTGCCGAGCGTGCTGCGCGCATGCAGGGTGATGGGATGCTCGGCGCCCAGGCGGCGAGTCTGGATGGCCACCAGTTCGCGTTGCAGGGCGACCGCACCCTCCTTCTCGCCGCTCAACATGCGCATCACTGCCAGGTTGCCCTGCGCTGCCAGGCTATCCTTGTGCTCGGCGCCCTGCACGGCCACCCGCAACGGCACCAGTTTTTCCATGTTGGCGCGCGCCTGTGCGAGGTCGCCGACCGCGCGCTGCTGGTTGGCCAGCGCATTGAGCACATCCATGCTGGCGAGATCGCGTTCGCCATGCACGGCGACCAGCGCATCGTGCAATGCCTGCAATTGCCGGCGCGCGCGCTCACGCTCGCCGCGCGCCGAGAGCACGTCGGCCTGCGCCAGCGCAAAACCGACGCGGGTGGCATCGTTCAAAGGCAGGCGTTCGGCCAGCGGCCGCGCGCGCGTGATGATCACCGCGCCGGCATCGACATGGCCGGCACTGAGCAGGGCATCGGCCTGGCCGCGACGCGCCGCCAGCGTGCGCGGGTCGGCTTCGCCGAACGCGGTGGTGCGGAACTCGGCAACCCGCGCAAAGCCGGCCGCCGCCTCGTTGGGCATGCCCAGAGCGCTGTGCACGCGCGCGATGGATTCGCGCAGGTCCGCGGCCAGCGCCGGCTGGTCGGCAAAGTCGCGGGTAATCGCCGCGTCGGCATGCACCAGCAGGTTGCGATCAATCATCCGCCGCGCCACATCGGCGCTGCTGGCCTGCGCCAGGATGCGATCCAGGGCGGCACGCTCTTCCACTGATCGCTGCAGCCACTGATCACGCAAGGCGGTCGACAACCCGGCGCCCATGGCCTCGATGTCGATGTCCTGCAGCATGGCTTGCTGGAAACCGGCGACGCGCTCCAGTTCGCGGCTGCGCAATTCCGCCAATGCGCGTTGCTCGCGCGCCTGCATCAGGCCGTACACGGACAGGCCCAAGCCGGCCACCAGCGCGCACAGCACGACCGACGCCGCCAGCATGGCAGTCCGATGACGGCCGATGAACTTGCCGGCGCGGTAGCGCCGGCTGGAAGGCACGGCCAGCAGCGGCTCACCCTGCAGGAAGCGGCGCACGTCGGCAGCCAGTTCGCCGACCGAAGCGTAGCGATCCTCGCGCTCATGGCGCATGGCCTTGGCCACCACCCAATCCAGTTCAGCGCGCAGCGCGCGGCGCAGCGGCGCGCGCGCCATGCCGGCCAGTCGCGGGTTGTCCGGCGGCAGCGTCTCCAGGGTCTGCGAGGCCAGCTCAGTCATGCCGTCGCTGTCGGCGCCGGGCCGCGCACCTGCGAGCAACTCGTGCAGCAGTACGCCCAGCGCGTAGACATCGCTGCGGGTATCGATGGCAGCCAGGTCACCCGCCGCCTGTTCCGGACTCATGTAGACCGGCGTGCCGGCGCGCTCCTGCGGCCCATCGAACGAGCGCGAAGCGACCATGGCGATGCCGAAGTCGATGATCTTGGGCATGGGGCGGCCATCGACGCGATCCACCAGCAGGTTCCCCGGCTTCAGATCACGGTGGATGACACCTTTGTGATGCGCGTGCTGCACGCCTTCGCAGATACGCAGGAACAGCGCCAGACGCTCGCGCAGCGACAACGCCTGCTCGGCGCAGAAACGGGTGACCGTGACACCTTCGCTGAATTCCATGGCGAAGTACGGCACGCCATCGGCGGTGGTGCCGGCGTCGTAGATCTGGGCGATGGCGGGGTGGCGCATCTGTGCCAGCAATTGCCGCTCGATCTCGAAATAAGCCAGATGGCGCGCGTCCAGCCGGCGACCACGCAACAGCTTGAGCGCCACTGTGCGCCGCACCGGCTCCAGTTGTTCGGCCCGGTAGACCTCACCCATGCCACCCTGCCCCAGCAACGCATCCAGCCGATAGGCGCCCAGCCGCATGCCCGGCGCGAAGCCGGACGCGCCTTCCGGCGCGGCATCGGACAACTGGGTCACCAGAAGCTCGGTGGCTTCCGGATCTTCCGCCGGCGGCGGCGCTGCAGACATGGTCAATCCCCCTGGAGGCCTGCATGGTACCCAGATGCGGCGGCAGTGTCCGCCCGGACCGGCTACACTCGACGCCCTGCCGCACTGACCTCCCACGGCGCATGGCCCCCGACCACGACACCACCCAGCGCACGATCTGCAGCGACGGCCCGACGCCGCGCGGCACGCGTTCGGCGTGCGTGGTGGTCATCCAGGGCGAAGGCCTGGGCCGGCGCGCCGACATCGATGAGCAGCCGGTGGTGGTGGGTCGCTCACGCGAGGCAGACCTGCACATCCCGCATGCCAGCGTCTCGCGCCGACACTGCGAAATCTGGCGCGAAGGCGACCGTTACCGCGTGCGCGATCTGCAGGCCACCAATCCCACCCGCCTGAACGAAGCGCCGATCAGCGAGGCCGAACTGCAGGACGGTGATCACCTGACCCTGGGCGAAAGCATCCTGAAGTTCATCAGCCATGCCAGCCTGGAAGCGCACTACCACGAAGAGATCTACCAGCTCGCCACGCATGACGCGCTGACCGAGCTGTACAACCGCCGTCACTTCATCGACACGGTCGATCGCGAAATCGCCCGCGCCATGCGGCACCAGCGGCCGTTGGCGATGTGCATCATCGACGTGGATCTGTTCAAGCCGATCAATGATCGCTACGGCCACATTTCCGGCGACCATGTGCTGCGCCAGATTGCGGCAATCCTGCGTCGCCACGTGCGCAATGACGATGCCGCCGCGCGCATCGGCGGCGAGGAGTTCGCGGTGTTGCTGCCGGAGTGCGACAGCGAAGCGGCGTTCGGTTTCGCCGAGCGCCTGCGCCAGGCCATCGCCGATTCGGTGTTCAAGCCGGGCGGAGAAGATCAACACATCACCGTGAGCATCGGAATCGCTGCGCTCAATCCGCATCGCGATACCTGCAGCCGGATGATGGCGGCGGCCGACGCCGGCCTGTATCGCGCCAAGAGCGAAGGTCGCAACCGGGTCTGCATCCAGCCCTGAGGCTCAGGCGTCGGCGCTGGCCTCGGCGTTGGCTGGCAACGAGGCATTGCCGGGCGGGATGGCGACCACGGGAAAGCCGGCGGCACGCCAGGCATCGATACCACCCCGCAAAGGCAGGACGTTGGTGAAGCCATGCCGACGCAACTGCGCCGCCATCCAGGCGGCAGAGACCTCGTTCGGGCAGGCGCAGTAGATCACGATCCGGGTATCGCGCGGATGCGCGGCCAGGATCGGTTCCAGCTTGCGCTCATCGGCAAACTCGGCGCCGGGGATAATGAAAGGATCGACATCGCGCAGGCCGGGCGCGCGGATATCCAGCAGCAGCGGCAGTGGCGACGTCTGCAGATGCGACTGCAGTTCCGCCACCTCCACCCGCTGCGTTTCCAGCATCTTGAACAGGCTGCGGCGCCGCCACCAGCGATAGCCGATGTAGGCGGTCAGACCGATCAGCAGCACGGCGACGGTGCCACCGCCCAACTGCGAGAGGATGTCGATCACCTGCTCCACCTGGCGCGCAAAGATCGCCCCCAACGCCAGGCCCAGGCTGGCCCACAATGCGGCGCCGATGCCGTCATAGCGCAGGAAACGCGGCAGGCTGGCCTGCATGGCGCCGGCCAGCGGCACCGACACCATCGACAGGCCCGGCACGAATTTGGCCACGGTCAGCACGCGCACGCCGAAGCGGCTGTAGAAGCGCTCGGTCTGCTTCATGCAGCTGTCGCGCGAGAGCGACAACCGGCACAGCGATTGCAGCGTGCGCATGCCGTAACGGCGACCGGCGTAATACCAGGCGGCATCGCCCAGCAGGCTGGCGCTGATCGACACGGCCAATACGCCGAGCAGTGCCGGCCAGGCCGGATCGGCATGCAGCTGGATGCCCGCGCCGACCAGGATCAACGTGGGCAGCGCCGGCACCGGCAGACCCAGCGACAACGCCAGGACATTGACGAAGACCAGCCACACGCCAAAGACTTCGACCAGTTGCTGCATGTCGTGCTTCCGCTGCTTCGCGCCGACGACGACGCTGTGGGCGTATGTTCGGGCCACGCACGCATCGCCACAAGCGCCATCCAGGAAACATTGCGTTACTTTGCTTACGCTCGCACGCAACGCCGTTGCGGCACGCCAGACGCTCTCCTACGCTGTACGTCTCCGGGGGGAGATCACCACATGGCAACACGATTCGGGATGGTCACGCCGATGCTGCCGGCGGGGCCATGCTTGCTTGAGGCATTGGACTTCTACATCGACGGCATGGGCTTCCGCGCCATCTGGCAGGAAGGCGACATGGCCGGCATCGAGCGCGATGGCGTGGCCTTCCACCTGGTCCGGAATGGCGAACGTCTCTGGGCCGACAACGCCAGCTTCAGCATCGGCGTGACGGGACTGGACGCGTTGTATGTCGAATACGCGACCCTGCCCGCCCAGGTCGGGCCGCTGGAAATGAAATCCTGGGGCCGGCGCGAGTTCCACCTCATCGCACCTTCGGGCGTGTGTTTCCAGTTCTACGAACTGGACTGAGCTGGCTCGCGCCGCCACGGCCGCCCACCGCGATAGATCACCAGGTACACGCCCACCACCCAGGCCATGCCGGCGGCCCAGCCGCCGATGATGTCCGAGGGGTAATGCACGCCCAGGTAAATGCGCGACAGGCCCACCAACAGGACGAACACCAGCGCGGCGACCGCCACCGGCCAGCGCCAGCGTGTGTGCCACGCCAGCAGGAACACCGTCATTGCCAGGGTCATCGAGCCCATGGCGTGACCGCTGGGAAAACTGAAGGTGGATTCCGGCGACACCGATTCCCACAGGCTGGGCCGATCGCGCTGGAACGCGTGCTTGGTGGCCAGGTTGAGCAGGGCCGAGCCGGCAAACGCGCAACCGGTGAACAAGGCCTCGCGCCAGCGCCGGATCACCAGCAGCAGCAAGACCAGCGCAATATCGATCGGCACCACGCCGTAGTGGTAGCCAGCCGCCGATACATGGATGAAGAAGCGATCCAGCGCCGGCGTGGCGACCGCATGCAGATGCATCAGCAAGGGGGCGTCGAACACGAACTCTTCCAGCTCGTGCACTTCCTCGGCGAGCTCCGCGAATACCCACAACGGCAGCAGCAGGCCCACGAACAGCAACGCCAACCGCCACGCGCGCTGGCGCAGCAGGTCAAACAGGTAAGTCAGGCCCTGCCGGACCGCCTCAACCGGCGACACGGCGGTATTTCTGCTCGACATATTCGTCGATCACCGCCACGAACTCCTGTGCGATGTTCTCGCCGCGCAGGGTCAGCTTCTTCTCGCCATCGATGAAGACCGGCGCCGCCGGCGCCTCGCCGGTGCCCGGCAGAGAGATGCCGATGTTGGCGTGGCGTGACTCGCCCGGGCCGTTGACGATGCAGCCCATCACCGCCAGGGTCATGTTCTCCGCACCGGGGTGACTGATCTTCCACACCGGCATCTGCCCGCGCACGTGGTTCTGCACCACCTTGGCCAGTTCCTGGAAGAACTCGGAGGTCGTGCGGCCGCAACCGGGACAGGCGGTGACCATCGGGGTGAAGGCGCGCTGGCCGGTGGTCTGCAGCAGTTCCTGCGCGACAATCACTTCCTGCGTGCGCGACTGGCCCGGCTCGGGCGTCAGCGAGATGCGGATGGTGTCGCCGATGCCTTCCTGCAGCAGCACCGACAGCGCGGCCGCCGAGGCGACGATGCCTTTGCTGCCGATACCCGCTTCGGTCAGGCCCAGGTGCAGGGCGAACTCCGAACGCTGGGCCATGTCGCGATAGACCGCGATCAATTCCTGCACGCCACTGACCTTGGCCGACAGCACGATGCGATCGCGCGCCAGGCCCAGCTCCACCGCGCGCTCGGCCGAATCCACCGCCGAGCGGATCAACGCCTCGCGCAGCACGCGGCCGGCGTCCCAGGGTTGTTCGCGGGCATGGTTCTCGTCCATCAGCTGCGCCGCCAGCGACTGGTCCAGCGAGCCCCAGTTGGCGCCGATGCGCACCGGCTTGTTGTAGCGGATGGCGAACTCGATGAGCTGGGCGAACTGGGTGTCCTTCTTCTTGCCGAAGCCCACATTGCCCGGGTTGATGCGGTACTTGGCCAGCGCCTCGGCGCAGGCCGGCTCGCCGCTCAGCAAGGTGTGACCGTTGTAGTGGAAGTCGCCAATCAGCGGCACCGGCACGCCCATCATGTCCAGCTTCTCGCGGATGCGCGGGATGGCGGCTGCGGACTCGGGATTGTTGACGGTCAGCCGTACCAGTTCCGAACCAGCCCGCCACAGGTCGGCGACCTGCTTGACGCTGCTGGCGACATCGGCAGTGTCGGTGTTGGTCATTGACTGCACCACCACGGGCTGGCCGCCGCCCACTTTGACCCCGCCGATATCGACAGCATGGGTGATGCGGCGGGGCCAGGCGGTGGCGTCGGCGGGGGGCGTGGGGCGGGTGACGGCGTCGTGCATGCGCCTATTCTAGATCGTGTACCGCATCCCCCGGCCTACCGTGGCCTGAGCGCCCGGCAGGGCCGCTGCGACCGCCCGTCACGGGTGAGGTCCGGCCGCTTCGACTAGCATGTGCGCATGCCCATGTCGTCTCCGAGTTTCCTGCGCACCCTGTGCAACCTGCGCTGGGTCGCCATCACCGGCCAGGCCGTGACGGTCCTGGTCGCCACCGAATGGATGGACATCCCGCTGCCACGCGGGCCGTTGTGGGGCGGAATCGCGGTGCTGGCGGCTTTCAACATCTACGCCACCTGGCGCAGCCGCCACCCGGGGCCGGACTCCTCGCGCACGGCCTTCCTGCACATGTTGGTGGACGTGGCCGTGCTGTCCTGGCTGCTGGCCTGCAGCGGCGGCATCACCAATCCCTTCAGCCCGATGTTCCTGCTGCTCAACGTGGTGGCGGCGCTGGCCCTGCCATTGCGCTGGGTGCTGGCCACCGCGGCGGCCTCGTTGCTCGGTTACGGGCTGATGTCGGTGTTCGGCCAGCCATTGCCGGAGCTGCACAGCACCCGCCTGCATCTGTGGGGCATGGCGGTGAACTTCCTGCTGTCGGTCGGTGTGGTGCTGTACTTCTCCACCCGCCTGGTCTCCGCCTTGCGCCTGCGCGAGCGCGAGGTGTCCACGTTGCGCGAGCGCTTCGCCCGCAATGAAGGCATCGTGGCCCTGGCCACGCATGCCGCCGCCGTGGCACATGAACTGAATACCCCGCTGGCCACAATGACCCTGCTCAGTGAAGAAATCAGCGAGCAGACCGACGATGACGGCATCCGCGAGGACGCCCACACCCTGCGCCAGCTGGTCGACCTGTGCCGCGATCGCGTGCGCGAACTGGCGGCGTCGGCGGAGATGGGATTCCGCGCCAGCGTCGATCTGGACCGCGTGATTGATCGCTGGCAACTGGTGCGGCCCACCATCGATTTGCGGCGCGAAGGCGTGCTGCCGCCCAACCTGCGGGTGGAACCTTCGATTGGCCACCTGCTGCAGGCGCTGCTCAACAACGCCGCCGATGCCAGCACCCAGGCTGGCTCGCAGCGCGTGTTCCTGCGTCTGCGCTGCGAACAGGACGAACTGATCGGCGACGTGCGTGACGAGGGCAAGGGTTTCCATGAAAACCTGCCCTTCAGCTCCGAAGGCCTGTTCCGCAGCAGCAAACCCGAAGGCATGGGCGTGGGCCTGGCCCTGTCACATGCCACCGTCGAGCGCCTGGGCGGTTCGTTGAGCATCCACACCGTGCAGCCGCGAGGCGTGTGCGTCACCTTCCGCTTGCCGGTGCGTTTTGGTCGCAAGGAGTTTCCATGAATGGCCTGTTGATTGACGACGATGAGCTGTACGCCCGCACCCTCCAGCGCAGCCTGGCGCGGCGCGGCATCGACACCCGCATCGCCTTGAACGCCAGCGAGGCGCTGGAGCTGGCGCGCCAGCAGCCGCCGGATTTCGCACTGGTGGATCTGAAGCTGGGCGAATCCTCCGGCCTGCAGCTGATTGAACCGCTGCGCGAGCTGCGCGAGGACATGCGCATCCTGCTGGTCACCGGTTACGCCAGCGTGGCCACCGCGGTGGAGTCGATCAAGCGTGGCGCCGACGACTACCTGCCCAAACCGGCCTCGCTGACCTCGATCCTGCGTGCACTGGGCGTGGAGAAATCCGAAGCGGCCGAGCCCGAAGACACCATGACGCCGCTGCATCGCCTGGAGTGGGAACACATCCAGCAGGCATTGGCCGAAACCGACGGCAACATTTCCGCGGCAGCGCGCCTGCTGGGCATGCACCGGCGCTCGCTGCAACGCAAGTTGCTCAAGCGGCCGGGGCCCGAGCGCAGGAACATCGACTGAACCACCAGGCCGGGCGCGCGGATCGGTTAACTTAGTCGGATGGAATCTCCGGCCCGCGACATCCTCACTCCCACCCAGCTCAACACGCTGGCGCGCGATCTGCTGGAAGGCGCGTTCCCATTGATCTGGGTGGAAGGCGAACTGGGCAACGTGACCCGCCCCGCCTCGGGCCATCTGTACTTCACCCTCAAGGACGCGCGCGCGCAGATACGCAGCGCGATGTTCAAGCCCAAGAGCCAGTGGCTGAAATTCGTCCCGCGCGAAGGCCTGCGCGTGCTGGTGCGCGGCCGGCTCACGCTGTATGAAGCGCGCGGCGACTACCAGCTGGTCATCGACCACATGGAAGAAGCCGGTGAAGGCGCGTTGCGCCGCGCGTTCGAACAACTGCGCGCCAAGCTGGCTGCCGAGGGCCTGTTCGATGAAGGCCGCAAGCGCGCCCTGCCCGCGCACGTGCAGCGACTGGGCGTGATCACCTCGCCCAGCGGCGCGGCGGTGCGTGATGTGCTCAGCGTGCTGGCGCGACGCTACCCCTTGCTGGAAGTGGATGTGCTGCCCGTGCAGGTGCAGGGCGAAGCCGCCCCCGCCCAGATCGTCTCGATGCTGCAACGCGCGGCACGGAGCGAGCGCTACGACGTGCTGCTGCTCACCCGCGGCGGCGGTTCGCTGGAGGACCTGTGGGCCTTCAACGACGAACAACTGGCGCGCACGATTGCCGCTTCGCCGGTGCCGGTGGTATCGGCCGTCGGCCACGAAACCGACTTCACTCTGGCCGACTTTGCCGCGGATCTGCGCGCGCCCACGCCGTCCGTGGCCGCCGAGCTGCTGGTGCCGGATCATCGCGACCTGGCCAGCCACCTGCGCGCGCTGCAACGCCACGCCACCGAGATCCAGCGCCGGCACCTGCGCGATGCGATACAACGCAGTGATCGCGCCGCCCTGCGTTTGAATGCGCTGCGTCCACAAGCGCGCCTCGAGTTTATCCGGCGGCGCCAGGACGAAGCCCTGCGCCGATTGCAGGCGCTGTGGCGGGAGCAGTTGCAATCGCGACAGGCCCGCCTGCGCCATGCCGACGCCGTGCTGCGTGCCACCCAGCCCAGCCGTCGCCTGGCGCAGCTGCGCGATCGCCTGCAGGCGCTGAGTTTGCGACCGCAGGCCAGCATCGCCCGCCAGCTCCAGCGCGACTCACTCAAACTGCGCGGCCTGGCGCGTTCGCTGACCGCGGTCAGCCCGCTGGCCACGGTGGCGCGTGGTTATGCCATCGTCACCCGCGAAAATGGCCAGCTGGTGCGGTCGGTCGAGCAGGTACAGGCCGGCGATGCCGTCAGCGCGCAGCTCAGCGACGGCCATTTGAAGTTGCGCGTGGAGCGTTGAGCAAGCCGCGCGGCATCGCTTAACCCCACCCCGACCGCAGGCACGTTCATCCTCCCGACCCAACGGGAGAACCGCCATGCGCCTGACTCAACCCTGCCTTGCCCTGCTTGCCTGCGCCTTGCTGGTCGCTTGCCAGTCGCAACCGCGGCCGGCCGATGCACCATCCGCCGACGCCGCCGCCGCCGCCAGCCAAGCTGCGACCACGCTGGAATCCGTCGATGCCCGCGCAGAGGCTTACGCCCGCTCCAGCGCCGACATGGCCGCCAGGCGTGCGCGCAGCCAGAACGAGAGCCGCACCCTGTTGGCCTATGCGCCGCCGCCACCCGCACCGCCCGCGCCCGGCATCGCCAATACCGAGAACTACGCCGGCCATGACGACAACCCGGTCCACCGCACCCGCGAACAAGCCGTGTCCACGTTCTCGGTGGACGTGGACACCGGCAGCTACAGCAATGTGCGGCGCATGCTGCGCCAAGGCGTTCGTCCGCCGGCGGACTCGGTGCGCGCCGAGGAACTGATCAACTACTTCGACTACGGCCATCCCGGCCCGGGCAACCGCGAGCAGCCATTCCGGGTGAGCACGGAACTCGCGCCAGCGCCGTGGAATGCGCAACGCCAATTGCTGATGATCGGCATCAAGGGCTATGACGTGCCGAAAGCGACGCTGCCACCGGCCAACCTGGTGTTCCTGATCGACACCTCCGGCTCGATGGAGTCCGAAGACAAGCTGCCCCTGCTCAAGCAGGCCTTCGCCCAACTGACCCGGCAACTGCGCGCACAGGATCGCGTGTCCATCGTGGTCTATGCCGGCTCGGCGGGTCTGGTCTTGCCGCCCACGCCGGGGGATCGCCAGGACACGATTCTCGCCGCACTGGATCGCCTGCAGGCCGGCGGCAGCACCAACGGCGGCGATGGCATCCGCCTGGCCTATTCGATGGCCAGGCAAGCGTTCGCCAAGGAGGGCGTCAATCGCGTCATCCTGGCCACCGATGGCGACTTCAATGTCGGCATCATCGATCGCGAAGCGCTCAAGACGCTGGTGGCGGATCAGCGCAAGAGCGGTATCGCCCTGAGCACGCTGGGCTTTGGCGCGGGTAACTACAACGATGCGATGGCCGAAGAGCTGGCCGATGTCGGCGATGGCAATCACGCCTATATCGATACGCTGCAGGAAGCACGCAAGGTGCTGGTGGACGAAATGCAGTCCACTCTGCTCACCATTGCCCGCGATGTGAAAATCCAGATCGAGTTCAATCCGGCGATGGTGGCCGAGTATCGCTTGATCGGCTACGAGAACCGCGTGCTGAAGGACCAGGACTTCGCCAACGACAAGGTGGATGCAGGCGATATCGGCGCCGGACATGAAGTGACCGCGCTGTACGAGATCACGCCCGTGGGCAGCCACGCCCCCCGTTTGCCAGCCCTGCGTTACGGGGAGCCCGCAGCTATTTCCAACAAGGCAGGTGTCGACCGCAACGAACTGGCCCATCTGCGCTTGCGCTACAAGCTGCCGGCTCAGGATCGCAGCCAGTTGATCGAAGCGCCGATCGCCGCCGCTGACATCGCCCGCCATCCCAGTGCGCGCTTCCGGTTTGCCAGCGCCGTAGCCGCGTACGCCGACCTGTTGCGTGGCGGAAAGAACATTGACAGCTGGCAATGGGACGACGTGCGTCGCGCCGCCGAAGGCAGCATGGGCGAGGATCGTTTCGGCCTGCGTCGCGAGTTCGTGCAGTTGGTGGATAGCGCCCGGCAGATCACCGCGGCAGCATCATCGGATCCCCAGATCGCGGAAGTCCGCTGAGACTCCTGCCCGCCGTGCCAGATGGCGACTACGCATCGGGCCACCCTCTTCCGCACGGGAGAGGGTGCACGCCCACATGGATTCAAGCGACCAGCAACGCCTTGACCCGATCCATGCTCAACATGACGGTCATCGGATGGATGTTCGACGAAACAAAGCCATGCTGGAGATAGAAGGCCTTGGCCCGCTCGTCCACCGCATGGCAGAGCATCGCGCGGACACCCAGGTGTTCGGCGGCGCGCAGTGAGCGCAACACGGCATCTTTCAACAAGGCCTGCCCAATCCCCTTGCGCACCCAGTCACGATGAACCGCCAGGCGCGCCAGCACGACTACCGGAATGGGATCGGGCATGTTCCGACGCAGCCGGCCCGGTGCAATCTCGTGGCTGACCGCGCCTGCCGCCAGGGCGTAGTAAGCAATGACCTTGTTGTCCTTGCCGCACACCACGAAGCACCGGCAAGCGCCACCTGCCTGGTTTTGGCGTGCCCGCTCCTGCAGCCAATAGGTCAAATCGGGTACGGAACATTCAAAGTCTTCCAGCCAGTGCGCGTCCGTGAGCGGGCTGGGTGCATCCAGTTGCAACAATCAACGCTCCCAGGGCGACGGTTTGGCCAGCAGGCGCTTGAGTGCGTCCGGATTTTCAAGCGGGGCTTCGATCAGCGCATTGAATCGCTGCATCGCCTGCTTGCCCAGGGCAAATTGGGTTTGATCGGCCAAGACTTCGCGCGCCTTCTCGGTAACGGCATCGAGAATAAACTCTGTGCGGTTCTTGCCGGTGACCGCCACGGCGCGATCGATCAGCACCTGTTTGGCCTCGGGCACGCGCAGATTGATGACTTTGCTGGCGACAGGACACATGGCGTCCTCCTGAGTGGGTGGGCCGTGCGCGGGTAGCTGCGGGCGGGCCCTGTGTGCACAGTGTACATACAGCCGGCGGCCGGACTCAATCACCCGGTTCCAGCGCCCTCAGCAGACTTTCAGGCAGGCGCCGCCATCACACCAACGCCACGCCACCCATTTCCGCCGTCGGCCTGCCCAGCAGATAGCCCTGGCCGAAACTGCAACCCAGCTCCAGCAGCGCCTGGCGCTGCTCGTCGGTTTCAATGCCTTCGGCGATGGTGTCGATGCCCAGGGTGCGGGCCAGGGCCAGAATGGCGCGGACCAGGCCCAGGCTTTCGGGTCGCCCTTCATCGCCGATGCCGGCGATGAAGCTGCGATCAATCTTGAGCACCGAAATCGGGAACCGGTGCAGGTACGACAAGGCCGAGAAGCCGGTGCCGAAGTCGTCCAGCTGCGCCAGGATGCCGTGCTCGCGCAAGGTGCTCAGCGTGCGCAAGGTGCGCGGCGCGTCATCGAGCAGCGCCACCTCGGTGATTTCCACCCGCAGACGCGAGGGATCCGCTCCCTGGGCCTCGAACATGGCCAGCAGACGATCCGCGAAGTCGGGCGATCGGAAGTGTCGCGGTGACACGTTCACCGACACATAGCCATCGCCGCCGCGGGCAATCTGCCTGACCACCTGTTCGTAGATCAGCCAGTCGACCTGTTCGATCAAACCGCTGTCTTCGCCCAGATCGATGAAGTCCGGCGGGGTCAGCAGGCCGCGGCGCTCGTGCTGCCAGCGCAGCAGCGCTTCGTAGCCCACCACCTCGCCGTCATCCAGCCGCAGGATGGGTTGGTAGAACGGCAGGAAGTCGCGGTTGTTGATGGCCCGACGCAGATCCGCCTGCAGGTCCAGGCTGTGCATGGCGGCTTCGCGCATGGCCTCGTCGAACATGGCGCAGCGATCGCGGCCCTGCTCCTTGGCGCGGTACATGGCGGCGTCGGCGTCGCGCAGCAGTTCTTCGCCGTTGCGATAGCGCGGATGCCAGACCGCAATGCCCAGGCTGGCCGAAGGATACAGTTCGCGCCCGGCCACCCACATCGGTCGCGCCAGCACGCTGAGCAGGCGCTGGCAGAGTTCGCGGATGTTCTCTTCGTCGTCGGCGTATTCCATCAGCACGGCGAATTCATCGCCGCCCAGACGCGAGACCACGTCGTTGCCGCGCACCGTCATGGTGATGCGGCGCGCGACTTCGATCAGCAGCTCATCACCCGCGGCGTGGCCGATGCTGTCATTGACCAGCTTGAAGCGATCCAGATCCAGGAACAGCACGGCAAAGGCCTGGCCATCGCCATGGCGGGCGCGCTCGATGGCCGCCGACAGCCGGTCCAGCAGGTGCGGACGATTCGGCAGGCCGGTCAGCGCATCGTGCGTGGCCTGGTGGGTCAGGCGTTGCTCGGCGCGCAGGCGCTCGCTGATCTGCGCACGCAGCTGGGTATTGGCTTCGGCCAGTTCGCGCGTGCGTTCATCGACCCGTCGTTCCAGTTCGGCATGGGCCACGCGCAGGCTTTCCTGGGCGCGCTGGCGGGCCAGGCCGTTGCCGATGTTGTGGGCGACGAAGTTCAGCAGGCTCTGATCGTGCGCGGTGAACTTCACTTCCGGTGAGTAGCTCTGCACCACCACCGCGCCCAGCACTTCATCGCCCTGGAACAAGGGCACGCCCAGCCAGCTGTAGGCCGGCGGTCCGTGCTGGATGACCTTGCCGCCTTCGGCCAAGCCACTGATGACCGTGCGGTCGGCCAGCAGCGCCTTGCCGGTTTCGATCACGAACTCGGTCAGGCCGTTGCCGATCCGGCGCGACTTGCGCATCGGATCGCGCTCGTCGATGGTGTAGGGAAATTGCAGGGTCTGCTTGTTCTCACCAAGCAGCGCGATGTAGAAATTGCGCGCGTCAATCAGTTCGTCCACCACCGCATGCACATCGGCGTAGAAGCGCTCCAGCGACTCGGAGGTGATGGCCAGGTCGGTGATGCGGAACAGCGCGCTCTGTAATTTCTCGGCGCGCTTGCGTTCGATGATTTCGGCCTGCAGTTCGCGGTTGGCGCGCTGCAGTTCGTGGGTGCGGTCCTCGACCCGCCGTTCCAGGTCCACATGCGCGTGCTTGCGGTCCAGCGCGGTCAGGATGTGCTGGGCCACGTAACCGAGCAGAGCGCGGTCTTCATCGGCGTAGCTGGCGGGGGTGTCGTAGCTCTGCACCACGATCGCACCGCAGACCCGGTCATCGCGGCGCATCGGTACGCCCAGCCAGTCCTGGCTGTCCGGGCCGTGGCTGGGATCGCGGATCACGCCCAGCTTCTGCCGGATGACCGTGGAAGGCCCGCGCAGCGGTTGGCCATGCCGGAGCAGGGCGAAGGTCATGCTGTTGGCCATCTCCTCTTCGGAGAAGTCCCGGTCCGGCTCGGCGATGTACGGATCCTTCTGGTCGGCGAAGTACAGGAAGCGCACGCTGCGGCGCTGATCGTCGTACAGCACGATGTAGCAGTTCTCGGCGTACATCAGCGAGTTCACCACCGCATGGATGCGGCGGAGCATTTCGCTCATTTCCAGATCGGTACCGGCCAGGTCGGCGATTTCGTACAGCGCCTGCTGCAGGCGCTTGGATTTTTCCAGCGAGACGATGCGTGCATGCGCACGCGCGGTGTCGAGGGTGGCGCCCACCAGGGTCCGCGCCAGCAGCGAGAACGAGGCGCTGGCCGCGGCATCCAGCGGCTCGCCGGGAACCGCGGCCAGCGCCATGCGGGCGTTGCCGTCGTTGTTTTCCCAGGTCAGGGCGATTTCGCCGGGCATCGGCCGCAGCACCGCGTCGCCATCGGCCAGGATCTGTTCGGCGCGTCGGCGCAGGGCCGTACTCGCCTGGTCCGTGGCCAGCCCGCCGGTACCCAGGGCCCAGTCGCGCCAGCTCACCGCCAGCGCGCTGCCGGCCGGCAGCATCTCCAGCAATACCTGGAGCACCCGTTCGGTGGGCGTGGTGGCAGGGTCGCCGGGCATCATGCCGGCGCTCGCGGATTGGCTGGACATCCCGGTTCCAGAGAGCATTGGGTGTAAGTCAAGAAATTCCCCGGAGCGAGCATAGCGCGATGTGGCGTCGGCGACAGGCCCGCCGACCCCGTCACCCGCTCCCGGACGTTATCGGCAGTATGCAATTGCTTTTGACCCCCCACTTACCGTGTGTCGCGACTGCGCGGCGCACGCATCCGTTCAGCAATCGTGGCTTTGCCCGCTTCCCGGCGACGCAAGGAGACCTTACGCTGATCGCAGTGAACGACGCCGCCGAACCCGCCGACGAAACGCTGATGCTTGCCTATGCGGCGGGCGATGCGTCGGCGTTCGAGCGTCTGTATGCGCGTCACCGCACCCCTTTGTACCGCTTTCTGTTGCGTAATCTGCGTGACGGTGCGCTGGCCGACGAGGTCTTCCAGGACACCTGGCAGCGGGTGATCTCCGCGCGCACAGCCTGGAAGCCGGATGCCGCCTTCACCACCTGGCTCTACCGGATCGCCCACAATCGCCTCAACGACCACTGGCGCGCCCTCAAGCACCGGCCACCCGCGCCTGCGGACGCCGATGAACGCGCCGCGCGGGTGCCCGACCCGGACACGCCGGATCGCCAACTCAGCGAATTCGAGCAACGCCGACGCCTGCAGCTGGCGCTGGCCGAGCTCCCCGAGGAGCAGCGCCAGGTGGTGCAACTGCGCCTGGAGCAGGAACTGAGTCTTGAGGAAATCGGCGACATCACCGGCGTGGGCCGGGAAACCGTCAAATCGCGGCTGCGCTACGCGATGGACAAGTTGCGCGCGAGACTGACCGAATGAACCGCCGTCCCCTGCAACCGCTGGATGCCGAAGAAGCCGCGCTGGCCGAGCAGTTGGCGCGGCTGGGTCCGCATGGCGAGCCGTCGCCGCGGCTGGACGCACGCATCCTGGCGGCGGCGCACGACGCGGTCAGCGAGCAGGCGCGCCCGCGCCGCCGCTCGCGCTGGCCTCTGGGCCTGGGCGTGGCCGCGAGCGCGCTGCTGGCGGTGGGTATCGCCTGGCAACTGCGGCCCGTGCACGAATCTCCGCTGGATCGCGAATTTGCCGCGGCTGACGTGGCTGCGTCCGGCGCAGCTGCCGCTGATTCAGACGCGGCCGCCGCCAACGCCAGTGCTGAAGCCGCCGACACCGCCGCGGTCGCCGTGGCGCCGCCGGCGCCGGCGTCGATGGTGTTGCAGGAGCCGGAGTTGCCCGCTAACGCCGCGCCGTCGGCCGTCTACAACCCGCCCCTGGCCAAGCCGGCGCTGCGCCAGCCCGCCCAGGAACTGCAGCGGCGGTCGCCGGCCGTGTCCCGGCGGAGCACGGCCGCGGCTGCCGACGCCCGCATCGCCGAGGCGCCGCCGCTGGCGAGTGCGGCGGAGTCGGATGCCAGCACGCTGGACACCGTCAGCGCGCCATCATTGCGCTATGCCGCGCCAGCGTCCGCGCCGCCGCCGCCGCCCCCTGCGCCCGCCGCCTCGGTCGCCAGCGCGGATCGCAATGCGCGCACGTTGGGCGGCGTGGTGGCTGACCCCGAGACTTACGCCGAAATCGCCGCCCAGCGCGAGCAGGCGCGCGCCGAACATGCGCGCAACGCCGCCGCCAGCGCCGAGCGGGTGGACGCGCGCGCGCGTCGCGCCAGCGAGGCGTCCAGCCAGATGCAGCGCGCCATTGCGGCAACGCCCGCCGACGCATCGGCCGCTGACGCGCCTGGCAACGCGTACGGCCCGGAATACGGACGCAACACGGGTGGCACTGCGGCCAAGGCCGTCAATGGCGGCGCGGGCCTGTTCTCTCCCGGCGTCACCCGCAACAGCCTCAAGCGCACCGATCTGCAATTGCCGGTGGCCGAAGACACCAAACTCGATGCCGATGACTGGTTGGAGCGGATCCGCCTGCGTCGTGACCTGGGTGATCGCGCCAGCGCGGTGGAGAGCCTGCTGCGTTTCCGCCAGGCCCATCCGTTCCAGAAAACTCCCGAAGACCTGCAGGAACTGCTGGCCGAATGAGCCACACGCTGACCGCGCTGGCCTCGCATGTCATCGAGGTCAAGCACAGCCGTTTCCTGGCGCAGGCCGCACCCATCGAGAGCGCCAGCCAGGCGCTGGCGTACCTGGCCCAGGTCGGCGATGCCGCCGCCACCCACAACTGCTGGGCCTATCGGGTGGGCGCGGAGTACCGCTCCAGCGACGACGGCGAACCCGCCGGCACCGCAGGTCGGCCGATCCTGGCCGCCATCGATGGTCAGGGCTATGACCGGGTGATGGTGGTGGTGACCCGCTGGTACGGCGGCATCAAGCTGGGCGCCGGCGGGCTGGTGCGTGCCTATGGCGGCGCCGCGGCCGAATGCCTGCGCCTGGCCGAACGCCGGGAACTGGTGGCCCATGCGGAGCTGCAGGCGCAGGTGGGCTTTGACGATCTGGGCGCGCTGCATGCAGCCCTGGCCATGCATGGCGCGGAGAAGCTGGAAGAGAGCTTCCTGGAAACCGGCGCCCTGCTGCGCCTGCGGCTGCCTCTGGATCGCGTCGCCGCCTTGAAAACCCACCTGCGGGACGCCACCCGTGATCGGGTGCGCTGGCACGATGAGGACCCCCCCGAGCATGAGCAACGAATCCGAAGGCGCCGATCAGGACGCCCAGACCAGCAAGCCCGCGCGCGCCAGGCTGGGTTCCCTGCGCGGCCTGTGGCCCTTCATCCGCCGCCATCGCGGCTTGTTCTTCGCCTGGATGCTGGCCCTGGCCGTGGCTTCGGCCGCCACCCTGAGCCTGCCGGCCGCCTTGCGCCATGTCATCGACGATGGCTTCCAGAGCGGTGGTGCCGGCATCAACCAGGCGTTTGGCGGCATGTTCGTGGTGGTGATCGTGCTGGCCGTGGCCAGCGCGGCGCGTTTCTACTTCGTGTCGCTGCTCGGCGAGAAGGTGGTGGCCGATCTGCGCCAGCGGCTGTACGCGCATCTGATTGGACTGGACGCCGAGTTCCATGACCGCACCCGCAGCGGCGAACTGATCTCGCGCCTGACCGCCGACAGCGAACTGCTGCGCGGCGTGGTGGCCACCAGCATGTCGGTGGCCTTGCGCAGCAGTGTCACCGTGATCGGCAGCCTGGTGATGATGTTCGTGACCAGTCCGCGCCTGGCGGCGTTTGCGGTGCTGGGCATTCCTTTGGCGGTTTTGCCGATCATCATCGGCTCGCGCCGACTGGGCAAAGCCTCGCGCGCCAGCCAGGACCGCGTGGCGGACGCCAACACGCTGGCTGCCGAGGTGCTGGGCGCGGTGCGCACCGTGCAGGCGCACGCGCGCGAACCTTACGAGCGCAAGCGCTTCGATGCCGCGCTGGCCGTGGCGGTCGAAACCTCGCGCAAGCGCGTGCGTGCGCAAGCAGCGGTGACGGCCGTGGCGATTGCGCTGATCTTCGGCGCCATCGTGCTGGTGCTGTGGACCGGCGCGCGTGACGTGGCCGGTGGCGAAATGAGCGCCGGCACGCTCGTGCAGTTCCTGCTGTACGCGGTGATTGGCGGCGGCTCGGTCGGTGCGCTGGCTGAAACCTGGAATGAAATCCAGCGCGCGGCCGGCGGCATGGGTCGCATCAGTGAACTGTTCGACGAGGCGCAGGTGATCACTGCCCCGGCGCAGGCACAGGCGTTGCCGCTGCCGCTGCGCGGCGACGTGCGTTTCGACAACGTGGTCTTCCACTACCCGGGACGCCCGGATCTTCCGGCGCTCGACGGCTTCGACCTGCAGGTCAAGCCGGGCGAGACGGTGGCGCTGGTGGGCCCGTCCGGTGCCGGCAAGAGCACGGTCTTTTCGATGCTGCTGCGCTTTCATGATCCGCAGTCGGGCCGGATCACCGTGGACGGCGTGGATCTGCGCCAGCTGGATCCGGCCGCGCTGCGCGAACACATCGCGCTGGTGCCGCAGCAGCCCACCCTGTTTGCCGCCAGCGCGCGCGACAACATCCGCTACGGCAAGCTCGAAGCCAGCGACGCGCAGGTGCAGGCCGCGGCCGAAGCGGCCGAGGCCGATGACTTCCTGCGCGACTTGCCCGAAGGCTACGACAGCCAGGTGGGCGAGCGCGGAGCGCGCCTGTCCGGCGGCCAGCAGCAACGCATCGCCATTGCCCGCGCCCTGCTCAAGGACGCGCCGCTGCTGCTGCTGGATGAAGCCACCAGCGCGCTCGATGCGCACAGCGAACGCGCCGTACAGCACGCACTGGAACGGCTGATGCAGGGCCGCACCACCCTGGTCATCGCGCATCGCCTGGCCACTGTGCTCAAGGCCGACCGCATCGTGGTGATGGACCGCGGCCGCATCGTCGCCCAGGGCACGCATGAGCAGTTGCTCGCGCAGGGCGGCCTGTATGCGGAGCTGGCGCGGTTGCAGTTCCTGGGCTGAAGCCGCGCGGGCTGCGGCATACTCCGGCCATCCACCCGCGTGCGAGGTCGATCATGCCCAGCCCTTCCCTGCCCCCGCTGCTGCGCGGGCTCGGCACCAGCCTGATCCTGCTCTCTGCGGCGCTGACGGTGTGGTACGAGCGCCAGGACATGCGGGGGGATGTGCAGGTGGCGTTGGCGGCGATGGCGCCGGCCGAACGCGAAGTTCTGCTGGAACAACTGCAGCGCTTGCACCTGCACGTGGAGCAGGACGCGCTGGCCGATGAGGTGTTCGAGAATCCGTGGTTCCAGTGGCTGAGCCTGCTGGGCACGGGATTGATTGCGGGCTCGTTCTTTGTCGAGTCGCGATTGCGGCGTGTGGAAGTCCGGCGCGCGAGTGTTGTGGAGGAAGGAGTGCCGCGGGGCTGACTCCGCTGAAGCACTGTTAGCTTTGCCCCCATCGCCCCTTCGGGGCGCTTCCCCCGCAAGCGGGGGAAGGAACCTTTGGCTTACGCTGCTTCCGGTGCCGGTTCGGCTTCGGCGATCAATGGCACGGTCTTGCGCACGCGGCTGGGGAAGGCATGGCGCAGGATGCGCCACATCACCTGGCCGAACTGGCGCGGCAGCGAGCCGGTGTTGTAGTGCTGGCCGTAGCGCACGCAGATCTCGCGCACTTCCACGGCAATCGCGGCGTAGCGGTTGGCCGGGATGTCCGGATAGAAGTGATGTTCGATCTGGTGGCTCAGGTTGCCCGAGAGCAGATTCATCCAGCCGCCGCCAGTGAGGTTGGACGATCCGCGCAGCTGGCGCAGGTACCAGTGGCCGCGTGACTCGTTCTTCAGGCAGTCCTTGGAAAAGGTTTCGGCATTGGCGGTGAAGTGGCCGCAGAAGATGATCACGTAGGTCCACACATTGCGGATGCCATTGGCGACCAGGTTGCCGAGCAGCACGCTCAGGAAGAACGGACCAGCCAGCGCCGGGAAGATCAGGTAATCCTTGGCCAGCTGGCGACCCACCTTGCGCAGCACCGGCGCGGACTTGCGGCGCAGCTGCGCGCTGGTCATCTTGCCGGCCCACCAGCGGCCCAGCTTGAGATCCTGGATGGCGATGCCCCACTGGAACAGCAGTGCGAAGATCACCGCGATCGGCGGCTGCAGCAGGTAGAACGGCCGCCACTTCTGCTCCGGAAAGATCCGCAGCAGGCCATAGCCGACGTCGTCATCCAGACCGCGGATGTTGGTGTAGGTGTGGTGGCGGAAGTTGTGCGTATGCCGCCAGTTGTCGGCGGTGCCGACGATGTCCCAATCGTAGGTCTGTCCGTTGATCTGCGGATCGCCCAGCCAGTCGTACTGGCCGTGGATCACGTTGTGGCCCAGCTCCATGTTCTCCAGGATCTTGGCGAAGGCCAGGGTCAGCGTGCCGACAATCCACACGGGCCAGAACAGCCACGCCCACGGCTGGCCGGCGACCAGCAGACCGCCCAGCAGCGCTGCGGCCATCAGCAGCACCCGCCCGGCGACCTGGCTGTAGCGCACGGTCTTGATGATGGTGCGGATGTAGCGCGCATCGCGCTCACCCAGGCTGGCGACGGTGCGGGCACGCAGCGCGTCGAGTTCTTCGCCGAAGGCGTTGAGTTCGGCAGGCGTGAGGGCGCGGTTGCGGGGAGCGGTCATCAGAGATCCAGTTCGAGATCGGTGGCGGCGCTGTGGATGCACAGCTTCAGGGCCTGGGTGGGTTCGTGCGCCAGGTCTCCGCTGGGCAGGTGACGGGTGCTGCCGGCGGACTTGCCGCAGGAGCAGGTATTGCAGATGCCCATGCGGCAGCCGTGCCTGGGCTTGAGGCCGGCCGCTTCCAGCGCCACCAGCAAGGAGGTTCCGCGCGCTACGCGCAGGCTACGGCCGCTGCGTTGCAGGATGACGTCAACTTCGCCTTCGTCGGTGACGGCGGCCGGCGCCGGGCTGAAGGCTTCGGCCTGGAACGACGCGACGTGTGCAGCCAGCGCGCGCGCCGTCTCGACGAAGCCACCCGGACCGCAGGCGATCACATGGCGTTGTTCGAAGCCGGCCACGTACGCATTCACGTCGAACGTGCCGATGCGACCGGCCACTTCATCGGAAGCCACGGCGGCATCGCCGGTCAGCGCCAGATGCAGGCGGAACAGCGGCTGGCGTGCGGCCAGGGCGCGCAGCTCGTCGAGGAAACAGGCCTGCTCGCGTTCGCGCACCCAATAGATCAGATCCATCGGCGCCTGTAAGCCCTCGGCAGCCTGTTCACGCAAAAGCGCGATCAAGGGCGTGATGCCGCTACCGGCGGCCAGCAGCAGGCTGGCCGCCTGCGCAGGTGCGGCAGCGAGATCGCCATAGGCCTGGCTCAATTCAAAGACTTCGCCGGCACGCGCCTGCTCGAGCAGATAGCGGCTGACCTTGCCGCCATCGACTGCCTTGACGGTGATGACGAGGCGGCGATCCGCACGCGGACTCTCCACCAGGCTGTAGCTGCGCTGATAGCGGACGCCCTCGATGTCCACGCCCAGGGTGATGTGCTGGCCGGCCCGATAGCCCTGCCAATGGCGGTTGGGCTTGAGCACCAGGGTCACGGCATCGCGGGCGGCGGTTTCGCGCGACAGCAGCCGTGCGCGCGGCCGTTCCCAGGTCCAGCTGCGGTTGACGCGGCCCGCCCAGAAGTCGAAAACATCCGGGGCCACGAACGGGCTGACCAGACGGCGCAGGTGACCGGGGCGGGGTGACGGACGAAGCTGAGATTTCATGGGGGGCACTATACCGTCGTCCTCACAGGTGTGTATACACTTGTACATTAACGGATGGGGCTATGATGCCGTCCAGCCTGCCCGCCATCCCTGCCCGTACGGACGCCATGTCGCAAACCGCCCTGCCCACCGCCGAAGAACACGGTCCTGGCCGCAAGGCGAGCATTTCCCGCGAGGATCTGCTCGCGGCGGCGCTGAGCCTGATTGGTCCGCACCGCAGCCTGTCGACGTTGAGCCTGCGCGAAGTCGCACGCGAAGCCGGTATCGCACCCAACAGTTTTTACCGCCAGTTCCGCGACATGGACGAACTGGCCGTGGCCCTGATCGACGTGGCCGGCCGTTCGCTGCGCAAGATAATCGGTGAAGCGCGCCAGCGCGCTACCGGCGGCGAGCGCAGCGTGGTGCGCAGTTCGGTGGAAGCCTTCATCGAACAGCTGCGCGCCGACGACAAACTGCTGCACGTGCTGTTGCGCGAAGGCACCGTAGGCTCGGATGCGTTCAAGCAGGCGGTGGATCGTGAACTGTATTTCTTCGAAGAAGAACTGCGCATCGACCTGATCCGCCTGGCCACCCGCGACAACGCGCCCCTGCACGAACCGGCGCTGGTGTCCAAGGCGATCACCCGCCTGGTGTTTGCGGTGGGCGCCACCGGCCTGGATCTGCCACCGGAAAAAGATGCCGAGTTGATCAATCAACTCTCGCAGATGGTGCGGATGATCATCACCGGCTCACGGGCGATTGCCGCTGGTCGCTATCCCGCCGAAAAGTAACGCCGTCTTACGGTAACGCGCGGGCCATCAAGCCGCTGAAGTCCACGTCCCGCGCCAGGGTGCCGAAGGCCAAGCCATGCTGGCCGAGCAGGCGGCTGGCGATGAACGCGTCCGCCGCCGGACTGTGCGCGCGCAGCAATACCGAAGCCTGCAGCGCCAACGCCAGGCGTTCGACCAGATGGCGAGCGCTGGCTTCGTTGCCATTGGGCAGATCGGTCAGCAGGCGCTCCACGTAAGTGTCATAGCGCGCATCGCGCCCGCCCGCGCTGTCCAGTTCCGCCAGCAAGGCCACATCGCATTGCGATTCGCGCGAGAGTGAGCGCAGCACATCCAGGCACTGGATGTTGCCGCTGCCTTCCCAGATCGAATTGAGTGGCGCCTGCCGATACAGGCGCGGCAGAATCGACTCTTCCACATAGCCGGCGCCGCCCAGGCATTCCTGCGCTTCGTTGACGAAGGCCGGCGCGCGCTTGCAGATCCAGTACTTGCCCAGGGCGGTGGCGATGCGCGCGAAGGCAGCTTCGTTCGCGCTGTGCGGCGCGTGATCGACCGCACGCGCCACCCGCATGGCGAATGCGGTCGCGGCTTCGGACTCAAGCGCCAGGTCGGCCAGCACGTTGGCCATCAGCGCGTGCTCGACCAGCCGATGACCGAAGGCCTGGCGATGCCGGCAATGGTGCAGCGCCTGCGCCAGCGCCATGCGCATTTCCGCGGCCGAGCCAATCATGCAATCCAGCCGGGTCAGCATCACCATCTCGATGATGGTCGCTATGCCGCGACCTTCCTGGCCCACGCTCCAGGCGCGCGCCTCGCAGAACTCCACTTCGCTGGAGGCGTTGGACCAGTCGCCCAGCTTGTCCTTCAGGCGGATCAGGCGGAAATCGTTCTTGCGCCCATCCGGCAGATGGCGCGGCAACAGGAAACAGGTCAGGCCACCGGCGGCCTGCGCCAGCACCAGGAACGCATCGCACATCGGCGCGGAGAAGAACCACTTGTGCCCGACCACGCTGTAGGTGCCGTCATCGTTGGAACTGGCCGCCGTGCGATTGCTGCGCACGTCCGAACCGCCCTGCTTCTCGGTCATGCCCATGCCCAGGGTCACGCCGGCTTTCTGCTCCATCGGCAGATCACGCGGGTCGTAATGCGGGGCAAACGCGCGCTCGGCCCAGTGCCGCAATGCCGGCTCCTGCCGCAGCACCGGCACCGCCGCGTGCGTCATCGTCAGCGGGCAACTGGTACCTGCATCGGCCTGGTGATGCAGATAACTCAAGGCCGCACGGGCGACATGCGCGCCCGCGTGCGGTTCGTGCCAGGACAGGCCGGCCACGCCATGGGTCTTGGCCGCTTCCATCAGCCGGTGATAGGCGGGATGGAATTCCACGCTGTCGATGCGATGGCCAAAGCGATCGTGGGTGCGCAGGCGCGGGCGATCGCGGTTCGCGTCAAAGCCGAGTCGATACAACTCATCGCCGGCCATCGCGCCGTACACCGCCAGCCGGTCGACGAAACCGGCGCCGCCCTCGTGCGCCACCGACTCGCGCAGCACCACATCGTCGGCCCACAGGTCGCGCGGCTCGAACGGCGGCGGCTGGTTGTCGACCTCGTGCGTTTCGTAGGGCGGTGTGGGTGTCATCGCGAACTCCCGGTGGCGCGTCGGTGATTCTGGCGCGAATCGCCGTGGTCAGGGTGCCGCCGAGCGCAGCGCCTGCAGGAAACGCGGCGCCAACGCCAGCCTGCCGAGCGCGCCATGCTGGGTTCCACTGAGCACGCGCAGCATATGGCCCCGCCCACCCGGTAACTGGCCCAACGGAAGAAAGGCCAGGTCGCGGACGCGCGCCAGCAGATCCCGTTCGGACTGGAACACCGGAGTCAACCAGCGGCTCCAGAACTGGTAGATGGCCACGTGCGCGGCGCGTCCGCGCTGGTACTGATCCAAGGCAGCCTCCAGCGGCAGGTGCAGACGCAGGGCATCGCGCAGGGCCAGCGCATCCATCAGCGCCATGTTCACGCCCTGCCCCAGCTGCGGGCTCATCGCATGCGCGGCATCGCCGGCCAGCACGAGCTTTCCGCATGCCCAACGCTGCACGGTGGCATCGCGATAGGCCGCTCGCGCCAGCGCATGAGCATCGTCCAGATGGGCGACCCGCTCCGAAGCGGCCGGCCAGATCTGCGCCACTTCGGCTTGCCATGCACCCATACCGCCGCTGCGGAAGCGCTCGTAGCCGTCGGCGGGCAGGCTCCAGAAGAAACTCAGCCGCGGCACCGGATCATCCGGTCGCGTGCCCACCGGCAGCATGCCAATCATCTTGCGCGCGGCCACGTAGCGCTGGCGCAACTCATCCGGCCACGCCCATTCCCCCTGCGCCACCAGGCACCATAGCGCGCCCCAGGGATACGGTTGGTCGCGCCGCACCGAGCCCAGGCCGCCGCGCAGCTGCGAGGCCGCACCGTCGGCAGCGATCACCAGATCAAACGGCCCCTCTTCGCGCCCCTGCGCATCGCGCAGGCGGCCTTGTTCGCTGTCGACCTGGACGATGCGTCGTCCCTCATGCACCGTCACCTGCGCCGGGCGCGCCTGCGCCAGCAACTGGAACAGTGCGCCACGCTGCATGCCCAGGCCGAACAGACCACCGCCGAGTCCGGCATAGCGCATGTCCATCACCGCGCGTCCGTGCGGGGTTTCGCCATACAGGCGCTGGATGCGCCGGCCGTGCTTGAGGGCAGGCTCCAGCAGGCCCAGTTCCCACAGCACCTGCAGGCCGGTGGGCTGCAGCAGGAACCCGGCTCCCACCGGACCCAGTTGCGCAGCCTGTTCGAACACCTGCACGCGATGCCCATCGCGCGCGAGCAGCAACGCCAACGCCTGTCCCGCCGTGCCATAGCCGATGACGGCAACGTCCTTGCGCTTGTCCTTCACTGGTAGCGCTCCCCTTGCGCGCATAAAAAACCCCGCCGAAGCGGGGTCGCAAAATTCGTGGGTATCGAATCAGGCGGAAGGCGTGACGTTGCCCGCCTGCGCGCCCTTGGGGCCCTGGGTCACTTCATAGGTGACGGCCTGGCCTTCCTTGAGGCTGCGAAAACCATTGGAGTTGATCGCGGTGTGATGGACAAAGACATCGGCGCTGCCATCTTCCGGCGCGATGAATCCGAAGCCCTTGGCATCGTTGAACCATTTGACGGTACCGTTCGGCATGACGCTTGCACTTCCTTATTGAGAGCGGGTGGAGGCGTGCGGCTATATCTGAACGTTGCCGCACCCGCGGAGTATGCAAAGCCTGAGGCCCGTTGACAATCACCCTCTTGCCAGTTCGCCTATCAATTCCGGCAAGCCGCTCGAGGCGGCATCGACGTTGGCCAGCACTTCGGCCATGGTGATCTCCTCGCCCGTGCCGCAGCCAGCGGCCCAGTTGGCGATGATCGCCAGGCAGGCGTAGTCCAGCCCCAGCTCGCGCGCGAGCGCGGCTTCGGGCATGCCGGTCATGCCCACCAGATCGCAGCCATCACGGCGCATGCGCGCGATTTCCGCCTTGGTTTCCAGGCGCGGGCCCTGGGTGGCGCCATAGCAGCCGCCATCGACAAGCTTGACGCCGGTCACGCGCGCAGCCGCCAGGATCTTGTGTCGCAGCAGCGGCGTGTAGGGATCACCGAAGTCCACATGCAGCACATCGGTGCCCGGCTCTTCGCAGATCGTCGAGATACGGCCCCAGGTGTAGTCGATGATCTGATCCGGGCAGGCCAGCACGCGCGGACCAAACCGTTCGGTTATGCCGCCCACCGTATTGAGCGCCAATACGCGCTGCACGCCCACCGCCTGCAAGGCGGCCAGGTTGGCGCGGTAGTTCACTTGATGCGGCGGCACCGAGTGACCTTCACCATGCCGCGCCAGGAATGCCACCCGCTGTCCCAGCAGATGGCCGATGCGCACCGGGCCCGAAGGCTTGCCATAGCGCGTGTCGACCTCGCGGGTCTCCACGTCGGCCAGCTGCGCCAGCTTGTACACGCCGGTGCCGCCGATCACGCCCAGCGCGATATGGCTCATGGGATTTCCTTCAAAGCGTAGATGCCCGGCAGGTTGCGGCCCTGCTCGTGGTAGTCCATGCCGAAGCCGAACACGTAGCGATCCGCCACTTCCAGGCCCACGTACTCGGCGCAGATGCCGGCCACGCAGCGGTCGTGCTGCTTGACCGTCATCGCCGCGATGCGCACGTCGGTTGCGCCCTGCTCCAGGCACCACTGCTTGACCGCCAACAGCGTGTGGCCCTCGTCGAGGATGTCATCGACCAGCAGCACGCGACGGCCATACAACGAGGTGGCCGGGCGATGCTTCCACACCAGCTCGCCACCAGAGGTGGCGCCGCGATAACGGGTGGCGTGCAAATAATCGAATTCCAGATCCAGCCCGCGCGCGCCCAGTTCGAGCGACAGCTGGCCGGCGAAGGGCAGCGCGCCGTGCATGATGGTCAGGTAGACCGGCACCTCGCCGGCATAGTCGCGGGCGATGGGCTCGGCCATCTGCGCGATGGCGCGATCCAGGGTGGCGCGATCCACCAGCAGATCCGAATTGGCCAGCGCATCGGCCAGTGAAGGACGTTGGCTCTGTACAGTCATCACGCCACCTCCGCACCGTTACCGAGCACGCGCGTCTGCGCCTGCCCGTAGCGTCCATCGGCCAACAGGCCGTCCCAGCCCAGCGCACCGCGGCCAATCAGGCCCAGCAGCGCCGCGGTATTGAGCGGACGCCCTTGCACCGCCTTCAGCGATTCCTCGACCAGCTTGGGCGAGCACACCAGCACCACGTCACAACCGGCATCCAGATGCAGATCGATGCGCGCCTTGACCCCGCCGGCGGAGAACGCCGCGGCCATGCCGATGTCATCGGAAAACACCACACCCTTGAAGCCCATGGCCTGGCGCAGGATCTGCTGGATCCAGCGCGGCGAATAGCCGGCCGGTTCCGGCGCGACCGCCGGATAGGCCACGTGCGCCATCATCACCGCATCGGCGCCGGCATCGATGCCGGCCACGAACGGCAGCAGATCGTGCTGCTGCAGTTCTTCCAGCGTGCGCGGATCCACCGCGTCATCGAAATGGGTGTCTTCCAGCACCGTGCCATGGCCGGGGAAGTGCTTGAGCGTGGCAGGCATGCCCACGCTGTGCATGCCGGCCACATAGGCGCGGGTGAACGCCGCCACCACCTGCGGATCGGCGTGGAACGCGCGATCGCCGATGGCGCGGTTGCCGCGCGCCAGATCCACCACCGGCGCGAAGCTCAGGTCGATGCCACTGGCCTTGATCTCGCTGGCCATCAGCCAGGCGTGTTCGCGCGCCAGTTCCAGCGCGGCTTCGGGTGCCTGTGCGTAACGCTTGCCGAAGCCTTCCAGCGGCGGCAGCGCACTGTAGCCCTCACGGAAGCGCTGCACGCGGCCGCCTTCCTGGTCCACGCAGATCAACTGCGGACGCGGCGCGGCGGCGCGGATGGCGGCCGACAACTCGGTCACCTGCGCGCGCGAGGCGAAGTTGCGGGTGAACAGGATCACGCCAGCCACAGCGTCGTGCTGCAGCCAGTCGCGCTCCTGCGCGGAAAGTTCGGTACCGGCGATGCCGATGACAAGCATGGAGAATCCTCAGGGAATATCGCGGCCTTCGCGCTCGCCATCCGTCCATTGCGAATACGGGCGCGAGGCCAAAGCCAGATTGTAATAGCGGCTGCTGTCTGTGACCTGTTTGGCCAGCCACGACGGCGCCTGGAACACCTCATCGGCATGCTCCAGCTCGATTTCGGCCACCACCAGACCGGCGTTCTCGCCGAGGAACTCATCCACTTCCCACAGATGCCCCGCGTGGCGGATGTAGTGCCGGCGCTTGTCGATCAGCCCGCCCACGCACAGCGCCAACAGCGCGCGCGCGTCCTCGACCGGGATCGGATAGTCGAACTCCTGGCGGGTATGCCCCAGCCGCAGCGACTTCAGGTTGAGATAAGCCGAATCGCCCTCGATGCGCACCCGCACCGACGCCTTCTGCCGGCCCTCGTCGAGCGCGGCCATGTCGTTGATGTAACCCTGCGCCATCGGCACGACCTCGTGCGCGGCATCGCGCCAATCGTTGCCGGTGATCAGGAATTTGCGTTCAATCTCGGTGCCCATCACCCACCCTTATCGATTCTCGAACAACGCAATCGACTCCACGTGCGCGGTCTGCGGGAACATGTCCATCACCCCCGCCGACACCAGCGTAAAGCCCTGCTCATTGACCAGGTAACCCGCATCGCGCGCCAGCGAGGCCGGATGGCAGCTGACGTAGACGATGCGCTTGAATTGTTTCAGAGGCAGCTGCTGCAACACGTCAATGGCGCCGGAACGCGGCGGATCCAGCAGCAGTTTGTCGAAGCCTTGGCGCATCCACGGCGTGCCGCGCTGATCCTGGGTCAGGTCGGCGGCATGGAAATGCGCATTGCCCAGGCCATTGCGTTCGGCGTTCTCGCGCGCCCGCGCCACCAGCCCGGCCTCACCTTCCACGCCCACCACCTCGCCCACCAGCCGCGCCAGCGGCAGGGTGAAATTTCCCAGCCCGCAAAACAGATCCAGGATGCGCTCGCCCGGCTGCGGATCCAGCAGCGCAAACGCGCTGGCGATCATCTTCTCGTTGAGCGGCGCGTTGACCTGGATGAAGTCCAGCGGCCGGAACGCCAGCGAGATGTCCCACGACTGCAGATGGAACGACAGCGACGGCGCCTCGGGCCACAACGGCGCCACGGTATCGATGCCACCCGGCTGCAGGTAAATCGCCATCCGCTGCGCCTGGCCGAACGCGGACAGCGCCGCCCGATCGGACTCGCTCAACGGCTGCAGATGGCGGAACACCAGCGCGATGCCGTCGAACTCCGCGGTGGCATCACCGGCAATGAATTCGATCTGCGGGATGTCGGCCTTGGCCTGCAGGCTCTCGACCAATGCCGCCAGTCCGGGAATGGCCGCGCCAATGGCCGGCAACACCGTATGGCACTCGGACAGGTCGGCGACGAAGCGCGGGTCCTGCTCGCGGAAACCGACCAGCGTCTTGTCCTTCTTGTTGACCCGCCGCACCGAGAACCGGCCCTTGCGCCGATAGCCCCAGTTGGCGCCGGTCAACGGCGGCAGCCACGCCTTGGGCGTGACATGGCCGATCCGCTCCAGGTTCTCGGCCAGCACCCGCTGCTTGGCCAGGATCTGCTGCTCCTCGTCCAGATGCTGCAACACGCAGCCGCCACAGACACCGAAATGCGGGCAGCGCGGCGTCACCCGATGCGCCGACGCCTGCAGCACCTCCACGGTGCGCGCCTCGTCGAAATGGCGATTCTTGGCGGTCTGCTCCGCCATGACCTTCTCACCCGGCAGCGCGCCGGACACGAACACGGCCTTGCCATCACGGCGGGCCACGCCGCGACCATCGTGGGTCAGATCCAGGATCTCGGCTTCAAACGGGGTTTTATCGATACGGGGGGAACGGGAACGGGCCACGTGGCGGAAGCTGCGTGAAAACGGGGGGCGGCATTGTCGCATGGCCCGCCCCGGCGCCGGCCCGCGCGTCCTGTCCGGTCTTGTCAACGCCTGCACGATCCAGGCGTTACCATCCGCCGGAACAGGGAGGAACCCTCATGACCACCGACATCGGAAGCCCGCCCCGCCTCCTGCTGATCGAGGACGACGCCATCAGCCGCCAGTTCATGCAGGCGGCGCTCGAGGCCCTGCCCGCCCAGGTGGATGCGGTGGAAACCGCGGCCCAGGCGCTGGCGCTGCCCGGCCCGTACGACCTGTGGTTGATTGATGCCCACCTGCCGGATGGCAGCGGTGCTGACCTGCTCGCCGAACTGCGCCGTCGCCATCCCGGCGTCCCCGCCCTTGCCCATACCGCCGACGCCTCCGCCAGCAAACGGGACGCCTTGCTTGCCGCTGGATTTGCCCGTGTCGTGGTGAAACCCCTGAGTGCGGTCGAACTGCAGGAAGTGGCCCACGCCCAGCTGCCGCTGACGAAGAATCCAGTGTGGGACGAAGCCGGTGCCTTGCGTGCGCTCAATGGCAATGCCGAACATGTTGCGCGCCTGCGCGCCTTGTTCCTTGACGAACTACCAGTTGCCGTCGACAGCGTGCGCCAGGCACAAAGCAAAGGCGACAGCGAGAAATTGCGCGGCACCCTGCATCGCCTGCGCGCCAGTTGCGGATTCGTCGGCGCACACCAACTGGCGCAGGCCGTTTCCCGCCTGCAACGGGAACCTGAGTCTGGCAGCGCGATGGCGGAATTCCTGGCGGCAAGCGACAACCTGGGTCATGCAGGGGTAGAAGCAGCCTAGTCCCGGGTTTTTTTCTGTAGTGGCATCCCGGCTGCGTGGCTGGCTGTTGCCCCTTCTCGAGCAGACAGGTGCGGCAGTCGTAGCCGCAGGCAGTAAAACGTGGACACCGAGTGGTACAGGATCATTGGATCAAGAAGCTCCAACAGCCTAACAAGGCCTGTGCGCAAACGTTTCACTTCTCTTCGACCACTAGTGGCGGTATAGCAAAATTGAAGCCATGCATGCCTTCGCCACTCCAGCCATTCGGCCTTGGTTTGGCATCAAAAATGACGCCGAGATTCACTTGCCTCTTGCCGCGCGTTTCACATAAGGATGTACTCAAGCCGTTGACTCGAATGGCAATCTTCTCTTCGTCACGCGTATACGATATCTCGGTCGCATCCTTCAATTTCACCCACTTGTAGCCCGATAGATCAACCCAGACTTTCGCCTGCTCTTGGGATGATTGAGGAATGGTGCAAGATAGTGCACCCAAATCATCTCGGGCTACTACGAGCGCCACTATCTGAAATTTGTGCTTTGTTCGAGCGTCCAGATAAGGCTTGCTGATATCGAACTTGACAACACCTTTCGACGACGTCAAGGATTTCGAGATGTTTGTCGCCACCTCGCCTTCTTCTTCGTGGACACATCCCATGAGAAGAATCAGGCCGAGCAGGCCGAAGATTTTCGATGACTTCATGGTTGCATTCCTTTCAAGGCCTCACGCTCACTGAGCGGCCCAAGGGTTTGAATGTACTTAGCAGCTGCCGCGCCCGCATTGTCAGCACCGACAGCAGCTCTCGCGGCGTTGTGATCGTTGTAGTCTTCCTGCATTCCGGATGAGTAACTTGAGCCGACCTTTTCCCTCAGATCGCCGAGTGCAGGTCCCCGCAGGCCAATCTCGTGCTCTTGCGCTAAGTCTCAGTGAGCAACTGCCGCAAATTACCGAGCATGTCGCAAGACTTCAAGCCGCGTACGCCGAGGTAATGCAACAACAGGTTGCGCAATGCCAAGCCCAGGCTGGCGAAGAGAGCCGGCCAGGTGATTGCGAACCGATAGGGCAAAGGACCGCTATCGGACAGAAGCGGACATCGACCAACGCCTGAATTTAGCCGACTCCATAGCGGCGGTTACCGCGCACCGGCCGCGTAGTACACCATGGACAACCTGGCCAAGACCGAACGCTGCTTCGGGCCGGCGATCCGCAAACTGTGCGAACTCACCAACCAGAGTTCGTGTTGGACGCATATTGCCATCCGCGAGCGGGCGTTCTTCGCGCCGCCAGCGAAGCACCAGAAGTGACAAGGTCCGCAACTGTGGGCCTTGTGCGTCACGGGCAATCAGGAAGTGAACATGATCCCGTTAATTGCCGCTACTCGATTGACGCTATTTGGCAATCTCACACGTGTCCGCAAAGACAGCAGCGTTTAGCTTTCGCCCATGCAACTTGGCAATCGCTGAAGGCTCGCCAAAATTACTGTAGGAAATCATGGCGTCTATACGACCAAATGGCGCGACAACAATAGGCTCACAACCCCCAACACATTGCGGCGGATGGTAACCATCCGCTCTAAGCACGCCATCATCGTGAGATAGCGTTACATCAAACACTTCAGAAACACGCCCCCTGTCGTCCGGCCACCCTTCTCTGGAAATACAGAGTGGAACTCCAACATGTGAATCAAGCGAGATTGAAAAAGAGGAGTCGCTTGCGCGGTCTTCGATTTCTAAAGCAAAAAGATCTTCTATATTCGTAGGCGTCTGGCGGCCGGCGCAACTTACAAGAAGTGCCGTCGCAAAGAAAGAGACGAATGTCCTCTTCATGGCGGTGAGATCCTATTGACGAAGTCAGTCACACTTTCAGCATTCCTTATCGTCGCGGGGTTCCCAAGCATGCGTTGATAAACCTCTTGACTGGCACGATTTCCCATCGTGTAGCCAGTCACGTTGTTGATACCCATATCAGCCAACCCAGCGCCGCCGTGTCCTGCGTCATGCGTGACCGCCCACCTGAGGACGGAGCTGTTCCCCATCGCGTTGGATGTTGCATTCACCACCAGGCTGCTGCCTTGCCCAGGAAATGCAGATTCGTTCGGTGTAAACATAAAAAAGCCGCCGCTTGCAGAACTTCCATACTGCGCAACCGCTTGTTCTGTAGTCATTGCGTTCGCAACAAAACCTGTTGAAGCATCAGTCGCGCGGAGGGCGTCCGATATTCCTGAAAGTTGCGAATGCATGGTGCTTACGTTCTCGCTTGTCAGTGAATCGCCGAACACAGCTTGCCATTCGGGGGACAGAGATTGAAGGTTATTGTCCGCAAGTGCAGCTGCGAGCTGAACAGCTGCCTGATCAACTTGGTTTGCAGCAGCTTGTTGAGCTGAATCAAATGCATTCCATTGGTCATCGGTCCATCCCGAACCTCTTGCATAGCGTCCATCCGGGTCGGTGAAGCTATACGGGTTGTTTGCAGCGTACCAATATGCGTTGAAGTTCGCACCAGTGTTCGCGTTCGCCGTCACGGGATCGCGTGACAAGAACCGTCCAACCTGCGGATCGTAATAGCGCTGCTGCATATAGGTCATACCGGTACTGGCATCCTGCACATGCCCGGTGAACCCCGGGCCATCGGTCAATGCCCGATTGGCAAGGTGGCCATAGGGTTCGTACTCGCTTGTCTCCACCGTCACGCCCGCTGCGTCTGTGACCTTGATGGGAGTGCCGAGGGCGTCTGTGTGCTGGTACTTGACCGTAACGGTGCTACTGCCACCTGTCGGGTACTCCCGCGTGGCCAGCAAGCTGCCTTGCAGATACATGTAGTGGCCGACGCGGCTGTTGCGGAAGTCGTGCGTGTACATCAACTGGCCGGCGTTGCTGTACTGCCAAACCGCGTGGGTGTTGGCGTTGGTGACGCTGTACACGCGGCGGCCATGACCATCGTAGCGGTAGCTTTCCTTGCCCGGTACGCTGCGCAGGCGGTTGCCGTAGTCGAAGTTGTAGGCCTGGCCGTTCTTGTTGTTGAGATTGCCTTGGTCGTCAAAGCCGAAGCCGATGACCATGGGCGGCGTGGGACTCGGGTCGGCAGCATTGGACACGCCCAGCAATCGCTGGCTGTTGGTGTCGTAGTGATAGACGTGGTCGCGGGGTTTATTGCCACCGGTGACCTTGAGTGTGGTGATGTCATCGAGCACGTTGTAGCCGTAGGTGGCTGTGCCGAAGCTGCTGCCCACTGCCTGCGTGAGGCGGTCCAGATTGTCGTAGCTCAGGGTGCGGCTTTGTTTGGCACCGGCCGTGTAGTCGGTGATGCTGGCCACATTGGCATGCTTGTCATACGTGTAGCCCAGGTCCAGAGTACCGCCGGTGTCGGTGCTGCGCGCCGGCAGTTGGCGCGCGTTCTGGGTCATGGTGTGGACGATGCCATTGCCGTAGGTGAACTGCTTCAGCGCCCCATTGCGGTGATAGCTGATGTTGGTGGCGTACGTACCTGCCTGGCTGGGTTGGCCGATGGCATTGGGCGCGTAGATGATGCTCAGGCCATCGGCGTAGTTGACGTTGAACAGGTTGGCGTAAGGGTCATAGCCATAACCGAGGCCCCAGGTGTACCAGCCGGTCTGGCCGGAGGTCTCGGTAGTCATCAGGCCACGGCGGTTGTAGCCATAGACGTTGACCACCGGTTCCGTGTTACTGACGCCGTTGTAGGTGGTGATGGTGTTGGGCTTGCCGGTGTTGGTGTAGGTCCAAGCCTGGTTGCCACGACCGTCGGGGAAACTTAAGGTGCTCAAACGATTGCGAGTGTCATAGGTCCGCGCGACTTTGCGCGCCACCACGGCACTGGAAGTGCCGGCGTCATCGCAGGCCGTGGCAATGGGCAGACCCGCCGCCGACCAGCTCAGGTTGCCGGCCGCGTCATAACCCATCAGGGTGGCGCCAGTCTCCGGTTCGCGCGAGGCACACAGTTCCTGCTTGGCGTTGTAGCTGTAGTCGCGGTCCACCGCCAGCGTACCGCCAGTGGGGCTGGCGCTGTTGCTGCGGCGGATTTTGGTGGGCTTGCCGTACTTGTCACGGGTGATGTGGGTATAGGTGGTCAGCGGATGCTCGATGAGCACCGGGGCGTTGGTGCTGGGCTCGTCGAAGGTCTGGTAGCTAGTGGTGGTGACCAGCAGCTTAGGACTGGTCACTTGGGTCTTGAAGCCGGTGAGGTACTGGGTCAGCGTGGTCAATGGTCCCAACTCGCTGTCCTGGGTGGTGGAGGTCACCCGGCCCAGCGCGTCGTACTCAGTCCAGATACCGGTTGTGCCCTTCTCGCGGGTGCCCACCGGGTAGGACGCAAAGGTCGGCCGGCCTTGAGCATCATAGGTGGTGCCGGTGGTCTGCAACGTGGCATCCACGTTGGCGCCATCGTAGTAGTGCACCAGCACCGGCCGGTACAGCACATCGTAGAACGTATTGCGGCGGTGGTTGCCGGTGTGCACGCGACGCAGCCAATGGCCAGCCGGCAGACCGTGCTCGGCAATGGTGATCCACTCCCAGCTGTAGGTGGTGGCGGTCCACTTGTCGGTGTTGCACACGTGTGGGCCACCCGGGGTGCTGGCGGCTTCAGACGGGTACGTTGTGCTGGCCAATCGGCCCATCGCGTCATACGTGTAGCAGGTGCGTGCATCGAGCTCGTCTTCCACCCAGGTAATCCAGCCGCGGTTGTCGACTTCGGCCTGCACGCTCTTGCCATCGGCAAAGGCAATGTTCTGCGGGATGCCACGCTTCCAGTTGCTCAGTGTCGTGGTGTTGTTGCGGCCGTCGGCCACGGTCTTGAGCGTGCCGAGCTGGCCGCTGCTCACCGCCGAGGTGCGGTCGTAGTCGAGGGTCTGCTGCACCTGGTCGGCAAAGCCGTAAACCTTGGTCGGCATGGCCTTCCAGGCGTACTCGGTACGCGAGGTCTCGGTGCCGTCGGTGGTGGTGCGCTTGACCTGGCCCAGCACCCACAGCGCCGTGTCATCGTGGTACTCGATGGTCTCGGTCTTGGTGTAGGTCTGAGCATATGCATTCAGCGGCAACGCTAACGCAACGGCGCACAGGACGGAGAGCTGGCATTTTTTTGTCATCGTCGGACTTCCCTGTTCAAGGCATTGACCCATGAACCCACGAACCTCGTGAGCCATTGGAATGAAGTAGACGCAGCACTACGTTTACGGCCCGCTGGATCGCGTTACTTTGGTTGGCCTGAAGAACTCGTCGATACAGAGTTGGGTTCCCCCCGTTCCACAGGTGCTGGCAATTGCCCAGACGAAGGTTCTACCCCCCAACGTGGTCGCACGGCGCTTCACGACGGGGACACGGGTTTCGTCCATGTCGTAGACCTTTCTCTTCCCGGTCCCCCCGCTATTGATGTAGGACACATCATATTCAAACGTGGTGGTCTGCAGATTCCCAACGGTCTCGGCGAGAAGCAGACCTGCATTCTGGTAAACCCTGTTGCCAAACGTATGAGTTTCGACGTCACCAGTGGATGCAGTCACCGTGACAGTGCGGGATGTAGGCGAACTGCTGGTGCACGCATTGGGTGGTGCCGTTTGCCCGGTCATGGGCGAGTAGCAGCCAGCATACGGCCCGTAATTGAACGTATGTTGGAGCGGCAAGATGCCTGGACCTTGGACTGACCGGTCGAAGATGGAGATCACATCGAAAAAACCGGGATTCTCCACAAAGGACGGCGCGCCCGGGCCAATGTTTCGACAATCGTAGGTCACGTAGGAATACCCCTGGCGTCGCGGCTTCATGGTAAACGTACCCGATACACCAGACTCCAGTTTCACGGTTACCGCAAGTTGGCCGGAATAGCCGAGGGGGATGTTCTGCTGCTCAGTGCACTGACTACCACTGTAGTAGCTTTGGTTGATTGCTCCCGACTTGGAAATGGACCATTGCGATCCATCCGGATTAGTCACTGTGGTGCCGGAAGTAAAGCCACTCGATTGAGCACTAAGATTCCATTCGCGGCCATCGGCGGTCACTTTGATGATGGCCGTTCCTGTTGTTGACCATTGAAAATCAATGACGCGACCATCGCTGCTGGTAATTCGGTTGGGCTCATAGGTGACCCAGTTGCCGAAGCGGTCCTCGACCCGCTTGAGGTGCATCTTGTACAGCGAAACCTCGAGCCATGTATTGGCATTCGGAAAGTGGCTACTGGTGATGGGCAGAATCTCATCACCGGCTTCAGGAATCCCAAAGTAGTATTTTTCCCCATTGGGTCGATGTCCGATGAAGCCCTCGCTACCGTCGGCAAGGGTGTAGCAGCTGAAACGCCACCCGCGGCTGGTAGACCACTTGATGTTCGCGCCCGACAAAGTTGGCTCGGTGGGGTTCAAGCGTCGAACGGTACCGCCGCCCTCGATGCCCACCAAGGAGTTTCCATCCCAATACTCGTCCGACATGTAGTTGTCTTTGGGCGGCTTGCTCGACCGGACGGTGTAGGCCACGCCCAATCCCAATGGGTCGGAGCATCGCTGGTTGTTGAGACTGTTGAGTTGTCCCACCACCCAGCCATGCTCAGCGGAATGGATGCCTGCGATATAGGGCGTGGCCAACTGCCACTGGTAAGCAGGTGGATAGCCGAGCCTGTCCCACATCTTGAACTCGAAGTCCGCCGCCACGCGCAGGGAATTGCTGCCGCGAAGTTCAACCACGGTCTTCTTGAAAACCACCGATCCGGAGTTGAGGTCGATGATTTCGCCGAACTGGCCAAAGCCATCGGGTATCGCAGGGATCGAAGAGCCTCGTTCAATCTCCTTGCCGTAAGTCTCGAACGACCAGACCTGGGCGAACGCTCCGCGCGGCGCGCAGAGGCTGAGGACGAGCAGGATCGACGTCAGGTAACTGCGCATTGATTGCTCCATGCAAGTACGAGAAGAGTCGTACGACCGCTTGCCTGCTTTCAGGCGTGTCAGCGGTGGGGGTCCGTCGCGGGCATCATTGGCCTGGCGTTCGCCCATTGTCCAGACCGGCAGGGCACTGGTGACGTTCTTCGCGACGAGGAGCACGGAATTGATTGTGGCTCACGCTTCCTCTCATGAGGTGGGAGCCGCTCAGTCGGCCAACGAGGCGGCTTTCGGTGAACCGTTGTTCTCTTGCGCTAAGTGTCAGCGCGCAACTGCCGCAAATCGCCGAGCATGTCCCACGACTTCAAACCGCGTGCGCCAAGGTAGTGCACCAGCAGCTGGCGCAGCGCCAAGCGCAGGCTGGCCAGATCTTCCGCAGGAGGCTGCGCGTCCTCGGCCAGGCACAACAGCGCACGCCCGGTCGCGGCACTGGCACGCTCACTGCGGCCACGATCCAGAAACAAGCGCCGCGGCCCCTGCTCCGGCTCCAGCACATAGCGCGCAGCCGCATCGATCGGCTGACCATCGGCATCCACATCCAGTGCGAAGCCAAACCCCAGCGCCTCCAACAAATCCCGCTCGAACCGCCGCAACGTCCACGCCAACGACTCGGTCGAAGCCAAACGCGCACGCGCATCGCCATACGCGGCGAACAGTTCTGGCAACGGGTCATGCCGTGGCGCCAACCGCAGCACCACTTCGTTGAGATAGAACGCGGCCAACATCGCATCGCCCTGCAAGCGTGGCGCGGTGTCCACCGCTTCCGCAGAAACCAGACGCGCCAACTCACCGCGCAAGTCGGCTTCGAGGCGAATGAACTGGAGCGGCTGCAGCGCAGCGCGCTGGACGTGCTTCTTCGGGCCGGTGACGCCGCGTGCGACCAGGCCCAGGCGGCCGTGCTGCTCGGTCAGGACTTCCAGCAGCAGGCTGGTTTCCCGCCATGGGCGGGCGTGGAGCACGTAGGCGGGTTCTTGGGCAATGCGCATCGGAGGCGGTGCTCAGCGGCCAAAGTAAATGACTTCGGCGTGCCCCCATCCCAGCCTTCCCCCGCAAGCGGGGGAAGGAGCAGAAGCTCGCCCGCCACGAATCAGGAAGTGCTTATTCGTACCCGAAGGCCTTGAGCGCGGTCTCGTCATCCGACCAGCCCTCGCGCACCCGCACCCAGGTTTCCAGGAAGACCTTGCGGCCAAACAGATGCTCCATCTGCATCCGCGCCTTGCTGCCGATTTCCTTCAGCCGCGTGCCGCCCTTGCCGATCACGATCGCCTTCTGGCTCTCGCGCTCGACCCAGATCACCGCACCGATGCGCAGCATCTCGCCGTCTTCGGTGAAGCGCTCAATCTCGGTGGTGGTGGCATACGGCAACTCCGCGCCCAGCTGGCGCATCAGCTGCTCGCGAATCAACTCGCCGGCCAGGAACCGCTCGCTGCGATCGGTAATCTCGTCCTCGCCAAACATCGGCGGTGCTTCCGGCAACAGCGCCAGCACGTCCTTGGTCAGCGACTCCAGGCCATTTTTCTTCAGCGCGGACACCGGATGGATCGCCGCAAACTCGCGGCCATCACTCACCTGCGCCAGGAACGGCAGCAGCGCGCTCTTGTCGCGCAGACGATCCACCTTGTTGATCACCAGCACCACCGGAATGCCGGCGTCGCTCAACACGTTGTAAGCCAGCGTGTCCTCTTCATCCCAGCGCCCGGCCTCGATCACCAGCAGGCCCGCATCCACGCCCTCCAGCGCGCCGCGTGCGGCGCGGTTCATCACCCGGCTCATCGCCGAGGCGGAAAACTTGCCCTGCTGCTTGTGCAAGCCGGGCGTGTCCACCAGCACGATCTGCCCGGCCGGAAACGTGGCGATGCCGAGCAGCCGATGACGGGTGGTCTGCGGCCGGTTGGAAGTGATGCTGATCTTGGCGCCCACCAGGGCGTTGGTCAGCGTGGACTTGCCGACATTGGGTCGGCCGATGACCGCAACGCTGCCGCTGCGGTGGGGGGAATTTGTATTCATCGTGCGTGACTGCGTTTGGGTTCGGCCAGCTGTTCCAGCACCGCGGCGGCGGCGGCCTGCTCGGCGATGCGCCGCGAGGTGCCTTCGCCTTCGGCCGCCACCGACGGCTCCTGCAGGCTGCAACGGGCCAGGAACATCTTGGCGTGATCGTCGCCGCTTTCGGAGACGAGTTCGTACAGCGGCAGCGGCCGCTGGCGTGCCTGCAACCATTCCTGCAGGCGGGTCTTGGCATCCTTTTCCGCCTTGCCTTCGGGCAATGCGGCCAGCAAATCCTCGAACCACGGCAGCACCACCGCGCGGCAGGTCTCGAAGCCGGCATCCAGGTAGATCGCCGCCACCACCGCTTCCAATGCATCGGCCAGAATCGAATCGCGGCGATGGCCACCGGACTTCATTTCGCCCGGCCCCATGGTCAGCTGCGCGCCCAGATCCAGGCGGCGGGCGATGGCGGCCAGCGAACCTTCGCGCACCAGTTCGGCGCGGGCGCGGGTCATTGCGCCTTCGTCGGCCTTGGGCCAGCGGTTGAACAGCGCCTCGGCGATCAGCAGGTTGACGATGCCGTCGCCGAGGAATTCCAGCCGCTCGTTATGCGGCGAGCCTGCACTGCGATGGGTCAGGGCCTGCCCCAGCAAACCCTGATGATTGAACGTGTGCGTGAGCCGGAGCGCGGTCAAACCTCAGTCCGGGGTGCCGTGGCGCGTGAGCTTCTGGCTGGTGTCGAAATTGCCCACCACGTCCAGGTTGCCCACCAGCGGACGGCGCACTTCGTACTTGACGCTCATCAGCCAACCACCGTCGGTGCGCTCGAACTTGACGTTCTTGGGCTTCACGTTTTCGGAGTAGTTGATGTACAGGCGGCGGAAGAACAGATCCTGGATGCGCGAGGGATCCATGTCGGCCACGCCGGGCTCGCTTTCCAGACCCTTCATCGACGAGCGGACCGAGTAGTACTCCTGGTACATCGGGAACAGCTTCATGCCGATGAAGGCGGCAAAACCCACCACGCCCAGCACCACCAGGAAACTGATCAAGGTGAGGCCACTTTGATGCTTGCGATTCATTGCCACTCCCCCGTTTGCGAACATCACGTTGTCTGGACCCAATCCGTCACTGGATGCTGTCGCCAATCCGGGACGGCTGGAAACTCCCCTTGCAGAACCAGTCCTCGCAGTTCAGCCAGATCAGGAAGGCCTTGCCGCGCAGGTTTTGCTCCGGCAGGAAGTGGGTCTGCGTCCACAGCCGGCCGTCCTCGCTATTATCACGATTGTCGCCCATGACGAAATAGTGGCCCTGCGGCACCACCCAGTCGCCCTCACCGGTGACCCGGTCCAGCACTTCCAGCACCTTGTGCGGGCGGCCCGGCAGCTGCTCTTCCAGCAGCGCCGCGCTGTCCACGCCCATCGGCAGGCCGCGGCCGGTGTAGGTGCCCAGGGTCTGGTAGGCCAGCGGCTGGCCATTGATCGAGACCGTATTGCCCTCGAAGGAAATGCGGTCGCCCGGCAGGCCGATGACCCGCTTGATCCAGTTGTTCTCCGGATCGTGCGGCGGCTTGAACACCACCACGTCGCCGCGCTTGGGCTCGCCGATGTCGACGAACTTCTGGTTGGTGATGGGCAGGCGCAGACCGTAGGCGAACTTGTTGACCAGGATGAAATCGCCAATCAGCAGGTTGGGCATCATCGAGCTGGACGGAATCTTGAACGGCTCGCCGACGAAGCTGCGCAGGATCAAGACGATCGCCAGCACCGGGAAGAAGGCGCGCGAGTAATCCACCACCACCGGCTCTTCATCGAGCAGACCGCTGCGGGCGGCGCGGCGCTTGGCCAGGAAGAGCTTGTCCAGCAGCCAGACGGCGCCCGTGAACAGCGTCAGCACGACGAGGATGGTTTCAAACCAGACCATGGATATGCCTTTGGAACGGGTGAAAGGGTGAAGGGTAACGGTGAACCAGGGGGGCCCTCCTCGCGGTGGCCCGGGTGAAGCCTATTACTTGCTGTCCACCTGCAGGACGGCCAGGAACGCCTCTTGTGGAATTTCCACCCGGCCCACCTGCTTCATCCGCTTCTTGCCCTCTTTCTGCTTCTCGAGGAGCTTCTTCTTGCGGCTGATGTCGCCACCATAACATTTGGCCAAGACGTTCTTGCGCATCGCCTTGACCGTGCTGCGGGCAATGATCTGCGCGCCCACGGCGGCCTGGATGGCGACGTCGAACATCTGCCGCGGAATCAGGTCCTTCATCTTTTCGCACAGTTCGCGGCCGCGTCGATCGGCGTGACTGCGGTGCACGATCAGGCTCAGGGCGTCGACCTTGTCGCCGTTGATCAGCGTGTCCAGGCGCACGAACGGGCCGGCCTGGAAACGCAGGAACGAGTAGTCGAGCGAAGCGTAGCCACGGCTGACCGACTTGAGCTTGTCGAAGAAATCCAGCACCACCTCGGCCATCGGCAGTTCGTAGCTGATCTGCACCTGGCTGGCCAGGTACTGGATGCCGATCTGCGAGCCGCGCTTTTCCTCGCACAGCTTGATGATGTTGCCGATGTATTCCTCGGGGGTGAGGATGTTGGCGCGGATGATGGGTTCGCGCACCTCTTCGATCAGGTTGGACTGCGGCAGTTTGGCTGGATTGTCCAGCGCCATGACCGTGCCATCGGTCTTGAGGACTTCATACACCACCGTCGGCGCGGTGCTGATCAGGTCCAGGTCGTATTCGCGCTCCAGCCGCTCCTGCACGATCTCCATGTGCAGCATGCCCAGGAAGCCGCAGCGGAAACCAAAGCCCATGGCCTCGGAGCTTTCCGGCTCGAAACGCAGCGCCGCGTCGTTCAGGCGCAGCTTTTCCAGCGCCTCGCGCAGCGCCGGGTAATCCTCGGCATTGACCGGAAACAGGCCGGCGAACACGCGCGGCTGCATTTCCTGGAAACCGGGCAGCGGCTTGGACGCCGGGTCGCTGGCCAGGGTCAGGGTGTCGCCCACGGGCGCGCCATGCACGTCCTTGATCGAGGCGGTAATCCAGCCTACCTCGCCGGCGCCGAGCTTCTTGAGCTCCTTGCGCTTGGGGGTGAACACGCCGACCTTGTCCACTTCGTGGGTGCGGCCGGTGGACATCACCAGGATCTTGCTCTTGGGACCAATCTCGCCCTGCATCACCCGCACCAGCGAGACCACGCCCAGGTAATTGTCGAACCAGGAGTCGATGATCAGCGCCTGCAGCTTGTCGGTATCGCGCGGCTTGGGCGGCGGAATGCGCTGGACGATCGCTTCCAGCACCAGATCCACGTTCAGGCCGGTCTTGGCGCTGACCGGCACCGCGTCCTCGGCGTCGATGCCGATGACCGCTTCAATCTCGGTCTTGGCGCGCTCGATGTCGGCGGTGGGCAGGTCGATCTTGTTGAGCACCGGCACCACTTCCAGGCCCTGCTCCACCGCGGTGTAGCAGTTGGCCACGGACTGGGCTTCCACACCTTGCGCCGCGTCCACCACCAGCAGCGCGCCTTCGCAGGCGGCCAGCGAGCGCGAGACTTCGTAGCTGAAGTCCACGTGGCCGGGGGTATCGATGAAGTTGAGCTGGTAGACCTGCCCGTCCTTGGCCTTGTAAGGCAGGGACACGGACTGGGCCTTGATGGTGATGCCGCGCTCGCGCTCGATCGGATTGGAATCGAGCACCTGCGCTTCCATCTCCCGCGCCTCCAGGCCGCCGCAGAGTTGGATGATGCGATCGGCCAGCGTCGACTTGCCGTGGTCGACGTGCGCGATGATGGAGAAGTTGCGGATATTCCGCATGGAATCAGAAGACATGAGGTGGGCGGCGGCTACGGCCGTCGTCAGGGTAACGCGGAATTATCGCATGGCCGGGCCATGCCCGACCGCCCCAACGCAAACGCCCGCCGGGAGGGCGGGCGTTGCGGCAGCGTGCGCTGACGGGTGAAAGGCCGTTTCGACCCGCCCGATCAGCCCTTGCTGGCTTCCGCGGTGATGGCCACGAAACGGGTTGCACCATTCTGGGTACGGACCAGCAGCATCACCGTCTGGCCGGGCTTCACGTCCTTGAGCTGGTCGTTGAGCTCGGCGGGGCTGCCCACCGGGCTGCGCCCGACCTGCATCACCACCATGCCCGGGGCCAGCCCGGCTTCACGTGCGGCGGCGCCATTGACCCGGCTGACCAGCACGCCCTCGCCTGCCTTCAGGCCCATCTGCTTGCGCGCATCGGCGCCCAGATCCTGGCCGACCAGGCCGAGCGGATTGGTACCGGCTGCCGGGGCCGGCTTGCCCGGCGTCACCGGGGCGCGTCCGCCGACGGCGGCGCTCTCGTCCAGTTCGGTCAGGGTCACCGACAGATCACGCGGCTTGCCGTCGCGGATGACCGAGATGGTCGCCTTGGTGCCCGGCACCAGCGCGCCCACCAGCGGCGGCAGATCGCTGGAGTCGTTGATTGGCGTGCCGTTGAACGCCTTGATGATGTCGCCCGGCACCACCCCGGCCTTCTGCGCCGGGCTGCCTTCCAGCACCTGGTTGACCAGCGCGCCGCGGGTGTCGGCCAGGCCGAAGCCCTTGGCCTCGTCGGTGTTGATCGGCTGCACCACCACGCCCAGCTGGCCGCGGCTGACCTTGCCGGTGGCCTTGAGCTGATCCACCGCGCTCATTGCCAGGTCGATCGGGATGGCAAAGCTGATGCCCATGTAGCCGCCGGAGGCGGAGAAGATCTGCGAATTGATGCCGACCACTTCACCGCGCGTATTGAGCAGCGGGCCACCGGAGTTGCCCTGGTTGATCGCCACGTCGGTCTGGATGAAGGGCACGTAGCGCTGCTCGGCCGAGGCACTGCGGCCCACCGCGCTGACGATGCCGGCGGTGACCGAATGATCCAGCCCGAACGGCGAACCAATCGCCACCACCCACTGGCCCGGCTTGAGCGAACGCGAGTCGCCCAGGCGCGCGGTCGGCAGGCCCTTGGCGTCGATTTTCAACAAGGCCACGTCGTACTGCTGATCGCTGCCGACCACCTTGGCGGTGAGCTCGCGACGATCCGGCAGCTTGACCTTCACTTCGTCGGCGCCGTCCACCACGTGGTGGTTGGTCAGCACGTAACCGTCCTGCGAAATGATGAAACCCGAACCCATCGAGATGCCGCGACGTGACGGACCGCGATCACCGCCGCGATCGCCGGGGCCGGGCATCTGGAAGCCGGGCGGCAACATCCGGCGGAAGATTTCCGGGATGTCGTCTTCGCTGTATTCCTCTTGATCGGTGCTCTGGCGGCCGCTGATGCGCGCCTCGATGTTGACCACGCCCGGGCCGACTTGATCGACCAGCTGGGTGAAGTCCGGCAGGCCGCTGACCAGCTGCGGCGCCGTGGATTGGGCGATGACGGGTGCGGCGGCCGCCGACGACGCGGCGGCAGGCGCCGGATCAGCCGGACGCGCGCATGCGGCCAGCGGCGCGGTGAGGATCAGCAGGGAAAGGACGCTGTTGCGGGCACTCAAGCTCATCGAATGCAGGCCTCGATTGGTCGTTGCGAAAGTGGGAATGGCGCCGGCGCGGACGCTCCGCGCCGGCAAATGCAGGTGGCCGGTTACGGCTGCGCGGCAGGCGTGGACTGCGCCGGATCAAACGGATAGAACGTGCGCGCACCCGAATCCGACGAATAGCCGGTGCTCAGGCTACCCGCAGCGTTGCTGGCATAAGGCAGAGTCGAACGCGGCCACGGACGCGCCTGTGGCGCGCTGACAGGCGTGGACGAGGAGAACGGGTTGTTGACCCGAGCGGCCGCCACGGCCGTCGTGCCGGGGCCCGCCACTGCATTCACCGGCGGAGCCACCGGGGCGGCGCTGGCCACGGCCCGCTGCGGCTCGCGCGCGGCGCGGGCCATCGAACTGCGTGCGGCCTGCTGGGTACGGGTGGCGCTGCGGCGGGTAGTGGCATCACGACGCGGCACGCTGGCCACCGCCACGGTGGCTGCGGCCGAGGCCAGCACTTCGGCACTGCCGGCATCGGCCAAGGTGCCGCCGGCATCGGCCAGCGTGGCGTCTTCGTCAACGGCCGGGGCCGGCGTGGTCGCGGCAATCGCCGGCGCGCTGCTGGTGGAGGTGTCTTCGGGCAACTGCGGGCGTGCGATCAGGAAGGCCATCAAGGCCACCGATGCCGCCAGTGCACCGCCGCCCCAGCGCATCAGCCGACCGCGTGGGGTGGCTGCGGCATTTTCATTGGTGGCATGGCGATGCGGCTCGGCGGCCACGGCCAGCGCAACGCGTTGGGCAAAGCCCGCCGGAGCCGGCGCCCGGGCCTGGCCACGCAGCACGTCGCCGCACAGCTGCCAGCGTTCCCAGGCCGAACCCAGTTCGTCATCGTGTTGCAGACGGCGCAGCAAAAAGCGTGCTTCGTCCGGGGCCAACTCACCGTCCATCAACGCCGACAGCTGTTGGCGATTGTGGATGTCCAGTTTGTCGAGTTCTACAGTCATGGGCGGGTCCGCTCCCGGGTGGCGCTATCGGTATCGAGCAAGGGTCGCAGCTCGGCATCAATCGCTTCGCGCGCCCTGAAGATGCGCGATCGCACGGTGCCGATGGGGCAATCCATCTTCTGCGCGATTTCCTCGTAACTCAGGCCTTCCACCTCGCGCAGGGTGATGGCGGTCCGTAATTCTTCCGGCAGGGCGTCCACGGCCTTCATCACGCTGCGTTCCAACTCCTGGCGCATCAGCTCACGCTCGGGCGTGTCCGTGTCGCGCAGGCGGGTGCCGGCGTCGTACTGCTCGGCATCGGCGGCGTCGACGTCATCGGTCGGCGGCCGGCGGTTGTTGGCGACGAGATGGTTCTTGGCGGTGTTCACTGCAATCCGGTGAAGCCATGTATAGAACTGGGCATCGCCGCGAAAGTTCCCGAGCGCCCGGTAGGCGCGCAGGAAGGTCTCCTGCGCCACGTCCTGGCACTCGCTCCAGTCGTGGATGTAGCGCCCGATGAGGGCGACGATCCGGTGCTGGTACTTGCGTACCAGCAGATCGAATGCCGCACTGTCTCCGCGCTGCACGCGCTTGACCAGCTCAAGGTCCAACTCCTGTGTCGATTCAATACCGGCCATGCCGGGCCGCACTCCTGTCAGCGCGGCTGGGCAGCCGGGCTCTGTGACCGCATCCGCGGAGGAAAGTTCAATGGCCTATCAAGAATTTAACTGGGGGCCGACGATGATCTCATCGGCCGCTGGTCATACCCTGCCCCTGATATGCGGATTTGACGCGGGCGAAACAACCTCGGGATGATAGCGGTCTTGTCCATACGTAAACGGATGGTCCCAGATGGCCGCAAACTTTGATGGCCTGCGATTCAGTCATTGGCAGACCGAGCTGCGGGGCGACGGCATTGTCGTCCTGAGCTTCGATCGCCAGGGCGCCAGCGTCAACGCGTTCTCCCAGGACGCCTTGATCGAGCTGAGCGACCTGCTCGAACGCCTGGCCATCGACCCGCCCAAGGGGCTGGTGCTGCGCTCGGCCAAGGCCTCGGGCTTCATTGCCGGCGCCGATCTCAAGGAATTCCAGGAGTTCGACCGCCGCGGCACCGTCAACGACGCCATCCGCCGCGGCCAGACCGTATTCCAGAAACTGGCCGAGCTGCCCTGCCCCACGGTCAGCGCCATCCATGGCTTCTGCATGGGCGGCGGCACCGAGATTTCATTGGCATGCCGCTATCGGGTTGCCAGTAGCGATCCGTCCACTCGCATAGGTTTGCCTGAGGTGAAGCTGGGCATCTTCCCGGGCTGGGGCGGCAGCGCCCGCCTGCCGCGCCTGGTCGGCGCGCCCAAGGCGATGGACATGATGCTGACCGGCCGCACTCTCTCGGCCAGCGCCGCGCGGGCCATGGGCCTGGTCGACAAGGTAGTGGAGCCGGCGGTGCTGGTGGATACCGCCGTGAGCCTGCTGCAGAACGGCGTGCAGCGTCCGTTTTCACAGCGCTTCCTGGGCTGGATCAGCAACACCTGGATCGCGCGCCAGCTGCTGGCGCCGCAGATCCGCAAGCAGGTCGCGCGCAAGGCGCCCAAGGCGCACTATCCCGCGCCGCATGCGCTCATAGATACGTGGGAACGCTTTGGCGGCAAGGGCATCCAGGGCCGCCTGGAGGCCGAGCGCCGGGCGGTGGTCAAGCTGGCCTCCACCCCGACCGCGCGCAACCTGGTGCGGATTTTCTTCCTGACCGAACGGCTCAAGGGTCTGGGTGGCAAAGACCACGGCATCCAGCACGTGCACGTGGTGGGCGCCGGCGTGATGGGTGGCGACATTGCCGCATGGTCGGCCTACAAGGGCTTCCAGGTGACCCTGCAGGATCGCGAGCAGCGCTTCATCGATGGCGCGCTGACCCGTTCGCAGGATCTGTTCGCCAAGAAGGTGAAGGACGAAGCCAAGCGCGCCGGCGTGGCCGCGCGCCTGAAGGGCGACCTGGCCGGCGCCGGCGTGGCCGAAGCGGACCTGGTGATTGAAGCCATCATCGAGAACCCGCAGGCCAAGCGCGAGTTGTACGAAACCATCGAACCGCGATTGAAGCCGACCGCCCTGCTGACCACCAACACCTCTTCGATTCCGCTGGTGGAACTGCGCGAGCACATCGATCGCCCGGCGCAGTTCGCCGGCCTGCACTACTTCAATCCGGTAGCGCTGATGCCGCTGGTGGAAATCATCCACCACGACGGCATGGCGCCCGAAACGCAGCAACGTCTGGCCGCGTTCTGCAAGGCGCTGGACAAGTTCCCGGTGCCGGTGGCGGGTACGCCGGGCTTCCTGGTCAACCGCGTGCTGTTCCCCTACATGCTGGAAGCCGCGACGATCCATGCCGAAGGCGTGCCGGGTGCGGTGATTGACAAGGCGGCGGTGAAGTTCGGCATGCCGATGGGGCCGATCGAATTGATCGACACCGTCGGCCTGGACGTGGCCGCGGGCGTGGGCCAGGAACTGGCGCCGTTCCTGGGCCTGACCGTGCCGGCCGCGCTGGGCAATGTCGAGCAGGGCAAGCGCGGCAAGAAGGATGGCCAGGGCCTGTACAAGTGGGAGAACGGCCGCGCGGTGAAGCCGGACGTGCCGAAGGACTATCGCGCGCCGGACGATCTGGAAGACCGTTTGATCCTGCCGCTGCTCAACGAAGCCGTGGCCTGTCTGCACGATGGCGTGGTCAGCGATGCCGACCTGCTGGATGCCGGCGTGATCTTCGGCACCGGATTCGCACCGTTCCGCGGCGGCCCGATCCAGTACGTGCGTACGGTGGGTCCGGATGTGCTGGTGGAGAAGTTGAAGAGCCTGCAGGCGCGGCATGGCGACCGCTTCGCGCCGCGACCGGGCTGGGATGCGCAGGTGTTGCGCGAGCCCGTGGCGTAAAGCCGAACGCGTCGCCAACATGCGGGAAGACGAAGGGACTGCGAAAGCAGTCCCTTTTTCAATGTTGCGAAGAAGATTGAGACATTTGTGGGACAGGCTTCTGTAGGAGGGGCTTCAGCCCCGAAGCCATCGAGTTTTCAGACGTCGCAGATCCATGCAATCAAGATATGCATGCGCGCATGCATCGAGAGCTTCGGGGCTGAAGCCCCTCCTACAGAATCCGATCAACAGGGCTCCAGTCGCCAACCTGTTTGGGTCGCCTCCAAGCGATGCGTCAATCCCAGCGCCTGCAGGAACGCATCGTCATGCGACACCACCACCAGCGCGCCGCGATAGCTGGACAGCATGGCTTCCAGCGCCTGCGTTGAAGCCAGGTCGAGGTGATTGCTGGGCTCGTCCAGCAGCAAGAGCTGCGGTGGCGGTTCGGCGTAGAGCACGCAGGCCAGTGCGGCTTTCAATCGCTCGCCGCCGCTGAGTACCCCGCTGGGCGCGGCGATCTTCTGCGCGTCCAACCCCAACTGGGCCAGGCGCATGCGCAGGTCGGCTTCATTGCCGCCGGGGTTTGCGTCCAGCAGTTGCTCCAGCACGCTGCGGGAGGCATCCAGATTGCCCAGTTGCTGATCCAGATACACCGCTTCCACCAGCACCTTGCATTGGCCGGAGTGCGGTTGCAGCTGCCCGGCCAAGACCTTCAGCAAGGTCGACTTGCCGCAACCATTGGGCCCGACCACACCGACACGCTGCTGACCCGTGAGCATCAGCGTCACTTGCCGCGTCGCGCCGGTGACGTGGGGCAGCGCCAAGTCGATATCGACCACGCGCTTCTGCGCGGCCGCCGTCACCGGCAGTGCCAGCAGGCTGACCGGCGTCTGCTCCTCTACCACGCGCGCGGCTTCGCGCACCGCATCGGACAAGGCTTCACGCGTCGCGTAGTGTTGCCGGCGCAACTTGCCGCCGGCCGCCTCACTCCACTCCTTCTGCCGGTCCAGGATGATCTTGGCCTGATTGCCTTCCTTGCCATGCTTGTCGCCGCGCGACTGGCGTCGCTCCTGGCGTTCGCGTTGCTGCTGCATGCTGCGCTCTTCGCGTTGGCGTTCGAGCTTGGCTTGCTCCAGATCCTGCTCCGCCTTCGCACGCTCGCTGGCTTTGGCCTGCGCATAGAAGCTGTAGTTGCCGCCATAGCTGCGCAGGCCGAGCGAGGACAACTCCACCGTGCGCTGCATCTGCTCCAGCAGCAGACGATCATGGCTGACCACCAACAGGCCGCGCGGCCAGCGTCGCAATTGTTCGTACAGCGCAAGACGGTTGGGTCGGTCCAGATGGTTGCTGGGTTCGTCCAGGATCAGGAAGTCTGCGTCGGACAACATCGCCCCCAGCAAGGCCACGCGCATGGCCTCGCCGCCGCTCAGGGTGGCGGCAGGTGTGGCGGCATCCAAATGGGCCAGGCCGCCGCGCTGCAGTTCCAAGTGCAGGCGCGCGTGGATATCCCAGCGATCACCGACGGCGCCGAAGTCCTCCTGCGCCGTGCTGCCGGCTTCGATTCGCGCGAGCGCCGCGAAGACGGATTCGACGCCGGCCAAATGGGCCACCGTGCCGCCCTGCGGGAGGAAAGTCTGTTGCGCCAGATAGTGGACGCTGCCAGAGGACAGGCAACGCCCGCCGCTCGGCTGCAATTGCCCGGCCAGCAATCGCGCGAGCACCGTCTTGCCCACACCATTGCGTCCGACCAAGGCCGTGGGCGTGCTGTCGAATGACTCGTTGAGTTCGGAGAAAAGCGTCCTGCCATCGGGCAGAACATAGGACACGCCTTGCAGCGTGAGAGACGGATTCGTCATGCGGTATTCTAGAGATGCCAATAACTCCTCCCTTCAGGCGAAGGGTGGGCGGAGTGTGGCCGTCAGTCAGACGGCGGCATCAGTGGCGCATTGCACGAAACTCCGGTGAGGGGGGGTGGACGCGGATTCTAGAGCGACGGGCAAGCGTGGGCAAATCCGCGCGGGCCATCAGTTCAGCTTGCGGGCCGGTCAGCGCGTTTCATCCGGCGGATCGGCATTGAGGATTTGCAGCTGCTTGCCGGAGTTGGTCTGCGAAATGATGTGCGCATCGGTGGCCACCAACACGGTGCCCGGCGCGAGCAGCGGGTACACCAGGGCGATGAACTCCGGTGGGATGGTCAGGCCTTCGACGGTTTCGCGTTTGACCGCGCTGCCGGCATCGGCTTCGTGACCGGGCACGGCGATGGCTTGCCATTGCGGCGCGTGGCCGCCAGGGAACTGCGGGAAGCTGCCTTCCATGAACCCGCTGCCCATCACGTAGGCATGCGTGCCGGTTATGGCTTCGGGCTCACGCACCAACACCCGGCTGCGGCCAATCTCGATGCCGTTGCGCATCACCACCAAGCGCTGATCGCTGCGACTCAGCACCAGCGACAGCGGACCCTCGGGCGCGAGCTCGGGATGCCAGCGATAGCTCACGCCATTTTCCAGCGGCGGCACTACCGCATCAGCGCCACCGTCGGCGCGGATGGGTGACAACGGCGAAGGATGCACCATCGCCATCGGTGAGGCTCCGTCTTCGGCAATCACCACGGTCATGCCCATGGTGGTGGCGTCGAACAGCAGCCGCGCGAACTCGCTGGGCATGTGCACGCAACCATGCGATTCCGGATAACCGGGCAAGCCACCCGCATGCAAGGCGATGCCATCCCAGGTCAGACGCTCCTGATACGGCATGGGCGCGCTGTTGTATTTGCTGGAGCGGTGATCCTTGTCCTTCTGCAGGATGGTGAACACACCCGTGGGTGTCTCATGGCCCTTCTTGCCGGTGCTGACCGTGGTGACCGCAATCAGCACGCCGTTGCGATACACATAGCCACGTTGTTCGGTCAGGCTGACGATGACGGTCATCGGGCCCATCGTCTTGATGTCCCCTCCCCAGATCCACTCGCCCGGTTTGAGTTGGTCAGGCGCCGTGTCGACGGAACTGGATTGACGCGCGCCCCAGAACGGGACGGACGCACTGGCGAACGTGGCCAGACATGCCAGCGCCATGCCGGCAATCCAGGCAGCGGTTGCGGCGCCACGGCGCCCACGCGATCCCATTCGCATCGTCTGCTCCTGTGCGGATTCGCGGCAAGACTAACGCGACTGGGCGTGAAAGGGTTGCCCCCATCCCAGCCTCCGCCCGCAAGCGGGAGGAGGAGCGGAACTGGGGGCCTTGAACAAAGGCGACACCTGGGAGCTGGGTGGAGAAGTGCCGTCCGGGCGCGGGCTGGAACCGGCCCACGCCCGGACGACGTCCCCACCAGGGACCAGGAAACGCTGGTGGAAGTGGCGACCTTGTCGCCGTTGTGGAGAAATCGAAGCATGGACATATGCTGCGCTTCGCCACACGGCGGAAATATCAGGAAACGCCGCGTCAACGTGTCAGGCGCGTCTGACCAGCTGTAGGAAAATTCTGCTTTCGCGCGCTAACGCAACGCTAATGTCGTGCGCTTAGACTGCACCGCCCACCCGCGGAATCACGGACATGTCGCTGCTGATTCGACTGGAATCCCCCTCCTCCCCCGACGCCATCCGCCTGGTCGATGAGCTGGAGTCGCACCTGGCCGCCTTGTACCCGGCCACCAGCCGACACGGCTACAGCGTGGAGAAATTGATACGCGAAGGCGTGGCCTTCTTTGTCGCACGCTGGGAAGGCGAACCCGTGGGCTGCGGCGGCGTGCAGCACTACGCCGATGGCTATGGAGAACTCAAGCGCATGTACGTGCGCCCCGAGTTCCGCGGCCGCGGCGTGGCGCGTGCGCTACTGGAGCGACTGACCTTGCATGCCGTCGGAGAAGGCGCCGCCCTGCTGCGCCTGGAGACCGGCGTACACCAGCACGAAGCGATTGCCTTGTATACGAAGGCAGGCTTCCGCTCGATGGGACCGTTTGGGCAGTACCAGCCGGATCCCAATAGTGTGTTTTTGGAGAAGGCGCTGGCCTGAGCAAAAATCGAAGGCGTTCGTCGCCGTCGCAGAGGGTCCGAATACAGGAGTGCGAACTCACAGCCATCCAGGGTCGTGGCGGCACCGTCACGACCCTGGATGGTGCGCAGGCGCCGTCAAAGTCTAAGCCGGTAGGAAATGGTGCAGGCGTCGAAAACAAAACACAGTTGAAGAGCACTATGCGCCTCCTCTCGAATCCGAACTATTGCGACGAAGTCGCACTGGGGGTAGCGTGCGTGCTCCAACTAAGGAACGGAAGCTATGGATATCGCCGGCACGATGGCCGTTGTTGCTGGAGGAATTGAGGCAGCAAAGGGCTTGTATGCAGTCAAGCAACTTTCCGAGAACACTGACCTGCATTTGCAACTTGCCACCGTCGTGCGGTCATTAACAGCCGCAGAGTTTGGCCTAAACGATGCGCAGCGGGAGTTGCGTGAGATGCTTTCGGAAATTGCACGATTAAAGGCTGCTCTTGAGATCAAGGCGACCGTTAAGAAGGAGCGAAATGCCTACTACGAAGTGGACGAGAATGGCGAGCCCCATGGCGAACCGTATTGCATGCGTTGTTACGAGGTAGACCACTTGCTACGTCATGTGGCTAGGCCAAGCCATTCGTCCGAAGAGGGTCAATGTCCAGCGTGCAAGACCAAGTATCCTGGACGCACAATCATGGTCTTGGCTTAGCGACCTATCGTCGGTATTCACGAGGAGCGAAAGCGACCTTCAATTCATGCTTTGTCATGATGTTGCAGACAAGAAGCCGGTTCGGAATGTTGGGGCTATTCGTCCTTGTGCGATCAATCTTGAGATGGCGTGCGTGTCGCCCGCAACTCCCTCATTCGGAAACATGTCCATTTGGCGCGGAACGTACTGAACGACCTCAAATTGACTGCACATGAGCTCAACCCTGTTCTTAGACAGAAATTTGTGAGCACGTTTGACCCTCTCCACATCCCCTCCTTCGTAGAAAGTAATGTGCGGATTGAATCCAAATTTCTCCTTTGGGAAATCAGGCTTGACCCACACTCTCTCCAAGTTCTCACTTGCGGCACGTAGAAAGAGGGAGCAACGCCCATTGCTCTCAAAGTAGCCACAGTTTCCGATGAAGAAGCTGTCTCCGCTCAGAGCTTCGGATATTTTATGAATCCTATCGGCTCCAACCTTCTCATCAAAGGGTCCCTGAATAGTGATGTGCGGCTTAGACGGCAAACGCGTATGCATCATCGTCGAGTGCAGGAAATCAAGGACTCCCACAACTGTTGGGTCATTGAAAACTACGAACACAAAATGTCTTTGAATGCTCATATCAGCAGGTAGCGAGAGTATTCGCCAAGCGACTTGTGGAGAAGAATTTTCTGAAAGTAGTCGGAAACATAGACTGCTGACGTTCTGACGTTTTCCTTCGTGTTTTTTACTTTCAAGAACCGCTCTGGATTGGCGCTATCTTTTATTCTTAGGAATGCTGAATAATGATTCAAGAATTCGTCGAATCCGCATGCGAGTTCCGGATCTCCAATTCGATCTACAACATATGCTAGGCGCTCCAATGGTGTCATAGAAATCTTCGGAATGAAGTCTTGCGCACTGACAGGGCGATCAACCATTAGAACTGCTACGCTCGAATAGACGGTTGTCATGCGACTGAATTTCAAATTGACGTTCTTTTTCCGCCACGGCTTGTCGGGGTCTTCTCTGCATTGTTCGTAGTTCAAGCAGAGTGTTCGCCAGTATCTCAGTAGGTCATTGATCAAGAACAAAGGCTTGAAGTCAGCCTTCCCCTTGTTATCCCTGAAATAATTTGTGCAGATTTCGGTCACAACTTCGTCGTGAAGCACCTGATTGCATAGGGAGGATCCCTCAAGGAGTAGCAACATCCGAGTCGTGAATGAGTTTTCGGAATCGTCTCTGGGCTTCCCAGTGTCTTCCACAATATCCTTTCTGCTATAAATCTTCATGTAGCGCAGTTCGTCGGAGAATGGCGGAAATCCTAGCTTCTCATTGAGGTCGGCCACCCTGGTAAGGATTCTCGCGGTTTTCAGGGGAGGGACATCCGAACCGTTCGACACAATGAAGATATCCAGATCTGAGTTCTTTCCGGATTCCAACCGGCTGAGCGACCCTGCGCAGAAGGTCATGACATCAGACGATCGCAGGAGTTCATCGGATTGAAAAGCGTGTTTCACAGTTTCAAGACGAGCGGATGCAAGCGCCTTGCGAGACGATAAATCGGCATGCTTCTTGAGAGATTCTTCTGCTGACATACCGCCTCCTCGCTTGATGAGATTTGTACTGCGACCCAACTTCGCAAACCGACAGCCTATCTAGCTCGAATAAATAGCGGAGAGCTCGACGTTCATCCTTGAGGGCGGCCGCACCTTACATGCGGCATCGGCACTGAAAGTGCGTAAAAGCGCAGGGGACGTTTGCAGAGTCAGTCGCCCACACCAAAGGCACCAGAGCCATCAGCCCCAGTGCGGCAAGAATCCTCGTAAGTTCGTAGCTCCCCTTCCCCACTGCCATCGCCCCTCCTTAGCGATCAACAGCGCTTGCGTCCCCCCAGACGCGGGTCTTGCGCTTACATCGTATGCGTCGGCTTATCCGCACTCAGCGTGCCGGCCAACAAGGTCTCGATGCGATTTTTGATGGCTTCGCCATCGCTGCTCTCCGGAAACTGCACGCCGATGCCCGCCGCGCGCGCGCCCTGGGCGCCGACGGGGGTGACCCACACCACCTTGCCGGCGACCGGCAGGCGTTCGCTGGATTCGGGCAGGGTGAGCAGCAGGAAGACTTCATCGCCCAGGAAGTAACGCTTGGGCGTGGGCACGAAGATGCCGCCATTCTTCATGTACGGCATGTAGGCGTTGTACAGCGCCGCCTTGTCCTTGACCGCCAACGACAGGATGCCCTGACGACCACTGGCTGCTGTACTCATCGTGCTCCCTTCCTTTATCCGTTGCGGGCCGGGCGAGCGGCCCCTTCGCTGGCCTGGCGCGTCCACGCCAGCAGCAGTTCGGCGATGGCCAGGTCGGCACGCACGGTGGTGCGGAGCAGATCCCGGGTCCGGTTCGCCAGGTCAAACCACGCCGCCAGCTTGTTCAATCGCGCCGGTTCGGTCAAGCCGCTGGCCTGGGCCAGCACGAGGTCGGCGGCATGGCGCAGGCGATCGTCGGCGAGCTCGTCGCCGGCCCAGCGTTGGGCGGTCTCGACCACGCCGGCCTTGCCGCGCGCCAGTGCTTCCAGGTCCGCCATGACCTTGCGGCGCAGGGCCAGGCCGTCGCCGCGCAGCCATTCATCGGCCAGGCCGGGATGGCCGCGGGCGGCGTCGAGCGCTTCTTCGGCGGCGGCGGCCACATGGCCCTGGGCTTGCAGCCAGGCCAGTGATTCGGCGCGCGGCGGCAGGCGGAATTCCAGGCGCTGGCAACGGCTGCGGATGGTGGCCGGCAGGCGCGCGGGTTGCGCACTGATCAGCCACAGGTAGCGGCCAGGAGCCGGTTCTTCCAGGGTCTTGAGCAGTGCGTTGTAGGCGGAGCGGTTGATGGCGTCGGCGGGATCCATGATCGCCACCTGCGCCACGCCGTATTGCGGCGTCAGTGAAAGCTTGCGCGAGAGATCGCGGACCTGATCGATCACGATCTCGGTGCGCAGGCGCGTGCCTTCCTTGTTGGGAATGAAGCTGACGATCTGCAGATCCGGATGGGTGCCGGCGGTCATCAGCTGGCGGGTGCGCACGGCCACCTTGTGATCGCCGCCGGAAAGCACGTGCAGGGCGAGGCGTTCGGCGACCGCGCGCTTGCCCAGTCCGGACGGGCCGCAGATCAGCAGGCCATGGCCGAGGCGACCGGCGTCGAGCGCGGCCACGGCGTGATCGTAGGCGCGCTGTTGCCAGGGCGAGAACTCGGTGTCGTGGCTGTTGGTCTCGCTCATACCAGCGTGTCCAGGGTTTCCAGCCATTGCCAGATGGCGTTGCGCACGGACTCGCCCACCTGCTGCGGCGATTGGCTGGCGTCAATCAGGCGGAAGCGTTGCGGATCGGCGGCGGCGCGGTTGCGGTAACCCTGGCGCACGCGTTCGAAGAAATCGTCCTGCTCGCTCTCGATGCGGTCCGGCCACAGGTCGCGGCCGGCGGTGCGGGCGCGACCTTCGCGTACGTCCAGATCCAGCAGCAGGGTCAGGCTGGGTTGCAGGCCCACCACGCGCTTTTCCAGTTCGGCAATCCAGGCCGGGTCCAGGCCGCGGCCTTCGCCCTGGTAGGCATAGCTGGAATCGGTGAAGCGATCGCTCACCACGAACGCGCCGCGCTGCAGCGCCGGGCGGATCACCTGCTGCACGTGCTGGGCGCGCGCGGCGAACACCAGCAGCAGTTCGGTGTCGGGCACCAGCGCTTCGCCCTGCGGTTGCAGGATGAGCTCGCGGATGCGTTCGGCCAGCGGGGTGCCGCCGGGTTCGCGGGTCAGCACCACCTCGTGGCCGCGTGCCTGCAGTTGTTCGCGCAGGGCGGTGATGGCGCTGGTCTTGCCCGCGCCCTCGCCGCCTTCCAGGCTGATGAAATGCGGGTGGCGGAGGATGCCGGGGCTCATTGCTGCTTCGCCTTGTCCAGAGTCTGCCGGCGCGTCACCAGGTAGCGCGCCACGGCGGCATTGTGTTCCTGCAGCGAGCCGGTGAATACATGCCGGCCACTACCATCGCCCACGGCCACGAAATACAGGGCGTTGCCGGGCTGGGGTTGCACCGCCGCCTGCAGCGCGTCCACGCCGGGCATGGCGATCGGCGTGGGTGGCAGGCCGGCACGGGTGTAGGTGTTGTACGGGGTGTCGGTGAGCAGGTCGGCCTTGCGGATGTTGCCGTCGTAGCGCGAGCCAATGCCGTAGATCACGGTGGGATCGGTCTGCAGGCGCATGCCGATTTTCAGGCGGCGTGCGAACACGCCGGCAATGGCCGGGCGTTCTTCGGCGATGCCGGTTTCCTTTTCGACGATGGAAGCGAGGATCAGCGCTTCTTCCGGCGAGGACAGCGGCGCTTGCGGGTCGCGATCTTTCCAGGCCTCGGCCAGCGCCTTGTCCATCGCCTCGTGGGCGCGCTTGAGCACGTCGAAGTCGGATTCGCTGCTGGTGTAGACGTAGGTCTCGGGCAGGAAGCGGCCTTCCGGATGCTGGCCGGCGAAGCCGAGCTTGCTCATCAGCGCGGCGTCGTCCAGATCCGCGGTCTGCTGCTTGAGCGGGGTGGCGGCCTTGAGCGCGTTGCGCAGTTGGCGGATGTTCCAGCCTTCGACGATGGTGAAGCGGAATTGCAGGGTCTTGCCGTCGCGCATGCGCACCAGCAGATCGCGCGGGGTGGTGCCGGGAGCCAGGGCGTATTCGCCGACCTTGAGCTTGCCGGCGGCGTCGAGCTGGCGCGCCAACGCCTGCCATTCCAGATCATTGCCGGCGGTGACGCCCTGCGCGCGGATCTTGCGCAGCACGCGGGCGAAAGAATCGCCGCTGGCCACTTCCACCGAGGTGGGCTGGGTGATCTGCTGCAGGGGCTGGTCGGCGAAGCTGCTGTAGCGCTGCCAGAACCACGCGCCTGCGGCAGCGCCGGCCAGGATCAGCAACAACAGGGTGAGGGCGATGGTGCGGCAACCGCGCTTGCAGCCTGAAGCCACGGGCGTCTCGTAATCAGGGAGAAGGGGGCAGGATACCTGCTGGAGGTGGCAGCCGCGATTCTTGACAGGCCAGGACGAAGCGAAAGCCCTGTAGAAGGGGCTTCACCTCTGTAGGAGGTGCTTCAGCCCCGAAGCTCTCAGAGGTTGGGCTTCATCTGCATGGGAAACGCCATCCCTTGTTTGGATGCCGCTGCAGGTAGCGGATTGATCGGGGGCTGGGTTGCTGCGTGGTTCGGGGCTGAAGCCCCTCCCAAAGGGGATCGCGCGAAGCCCGTCGTTCAGGGGACAGCGCGAAGTCCCTTCTCGGTTCGTCGTGGCTCGATCAGGGTTCCAGCGCCTTCAACAGGCCGCGGGCCTTGGCGCGGGTTTCGTCCAGCTCCTTGTCCGGATCGGAGTCGGCGACGATGCCGGCGCCGGTGCGGAAGCGCACTTCGCTGCCCTGCCCGGCCGGCAACACTTCGGCGCTGCGGATCAGGATGTTGAGGTCGAGGTCGCCGTCGCGGTTGAGCCAGCCGAACGCACCCGTGTAGGCGCCGCGGGCGACCTGTTCCAGTTCGCCGATGATCTGCATGCAGCGGACCTTGGGGCAGCCGGTGATGGTGCCGCCGGGAAAGGTGGCGCGGATGACATCGCCCGGAGTGGCGTCGCTGCGAAGGTGGCCGCGTACGTTGCTGACGATGTGGTGGACGTGGGCGTAGCTCTCGACCGTCATCAACTCATCGACCTGCACGCTGCCGGGCGTGCAGACCCGGCCCAGGTCGTTGCGCTCCAGATCGATCAGCATCACGTGTTCGGCGCGTTCCTTGGGATGGCCGACCAGTTCGCGGATGCGCGCGGCATCGTCATCGCCGGGGAAGCGCGGGCGGGTGCCGGCGATCGGGCGCGTCTCGACCACCTCGCCGCGCACCGAGACCAGACGCTCGGGTGAGGAGCTGACCACGGCCCAGTTGTCGCCGGCGAACAGGCCGGCGAACGGTGCGGGATTGGCGCTGCGCAGGCGGTCATACAACGCGGCCGGTGCCAGCGGTGCGGCGTACTTCGCGCTCCAGGCGCGCGACAGGTTGACCTGGAAGACGTCGCCCGCGGCAAGGTAGTCGAGGATGCGGGTGACGCCATCGGTGAAGCGCTGCGGTGGGTCTTCGTCGATGGCATCGGGGGCGCGCCATGCCGGTAGCGGCGCGATGGCGGGCGCGGCGAGATCGGCGTGCAGTTGTTCCAGCAGCGCTTCGTTGCCGGGTTCGGCCACGGCCACGCAATCGCCGGTGCCACGGTCGCGCAGGATCGCAGCGGGGCAACGCAGCGCCACGGCCACGGGCATGGCATCGGGGTCGGTGCGTGGTGGCAGCTGCAGGACGGGTTCCACTTCGCCCGCCAGTTCGTAGCTCAGCAGCAGCGCCCAGCCGCCGCGGAATGGCCAGCGCGGTTCTTCGCGATCGATGCGCCGGGATTGCCAGCGGGCATCGAGTTCGTCGAGGAAGCCGTGTTCGATTGTGTTGCCGGCAAGGTCGCGCAGGCCGTCGTGGTGCAGGACGAAGCCGTCACCGGGTGCGGCCATCAGCAGCAGATCCCAGCGGCCTTGCACGGTGCCGGAGGCGACCGATTCCAGCAGCACGGGATAGCGCTGGGGATCGCGGCGATGCAGCGCGAGCAGGTCGGTGTCGGGGGGGAGCGCTTGGGACAGGATCATGGCGGTGATTGTCGCATTTGCGCTTGGGACTTTCGGATGGGTGGCGCGGGTGGCTTGCCCTCATCGCGCGAGCGGCTTGCCCTCATCCGCCCTGCGGGCACCTTCTCCCGCAAGCGGGAGAAGGGGAAAGCCGAAACATCATGTGCCCCCTCTCCCGCTTGCAGGAGAGGACCAGGGTGAGGGCCGGCTTCGTGCCCCCTCTCCCGCGTGCGGGAGAGGGCTGGGGTGAGGGCCCGCTTTTTAGATGCGCTTGAACACCAACGTGCCGTTGGTGCCACCAAAACCAAAGCCATTGGACACGGCCACGTCGATCTTCTTCTCGCGCGCGGTGTGCGGCACGTAATCCAGATCGCAGCCTTCGCTGGCTTCGTCCAGGTTGATGGTCGGCGGGATGATGCCGTGGTGGATCGCCAGCACCGAGAAGATCGCTTCCGCACCGCCCGCCGCGCCCAGGAGGTGGCCGGTCATCGACTTGGTCGAGCTGACCATCATCTTGTAGGCGTGGTCGCCCAGCGCGCGCTTGATGGCCAGGGTTTCGGCCAGATCGCCCAGCGGCGTGGAGGTGCCGTGCGCGTTGAGGTATTCCACCTGCTCCGGATTGAGGCCCGAGTCCTTGAGCGCGGCCACCAGGCAGCGGGCCGGGCCTTCGCCGTTTTCGCTGGGTGCGGTCATGTGGTGGGCGTCGGAGCTGGAGCCGAAGCCGACCAGTTCGGCATAGATGCGCGCACCGCGCGCCTTGGCGTGTTCGTACTCTTCCAGGATCAGCACGCCGGCGCCGTCGCCCAGCACGAAGCCGTCGCGGTCCTTGTCCCAGGGACGAGAAGCCTTGGTGGGCTCGTCGTTGCGGGTGGACATGGCCTTCATGGTGCAGAAGCCGGCCATGGAGGTCGGCGAGGAGCCGAGTTCGGCACCGCCGGCCACCATCACGTCGGCATCGCCGTACTGGATGGTGCGCATGGCCACGCCAATGGAGTGGTTGGAGGTGGCGCAGGCCGAGACGACCGAGAAGCTCGGACCCTTCAGGCCTTTGAGGATCGACAGCTGGCCGGGCAGCATGTTGATGATGGTGCTGGGCACGTAGAACGGCGAGACCTTGCGCGGGCCGCCTTCGTGAAGCTTGATGGTCTGCTCTTCGATGCCGTGGATGCCGCCGATGCCGGAACCGACAATCGCGCCGATGCGCTCGGCATTGGCTTCGGTGATCTCCAGGCCCGAATCATCCAGCGCCATGAACGACGCGGCGATGCCGTAGTGGATGAACGGATCCATCTTCTTGGCGTCTTTGGGCGAGACGAAGGTGGTGGGATCGAAGTTGCGGATCTCGCCGGCAATCTGGGTGGTGAACTGCGATGCATCGAAGGACGTGACATGCCCGATGCCGGAGCGGCCATTGACGATGCCGTCCCAGCTGCTGGCCATGTCATTGCCCAGCGGCGAGACCAGGCCCATACCGGTGATGACGACTCGGCGACGTTGGCTCATGGAAATTTCCTCGATGCGGTTGAAGGTGTTCGGTGTTGCTTACCCCACACATGCGCAGGGCCGCATTCGCGGCCCCGGCACGTTCCCTTGCGGGCAAATCATTACGCCTTGACGTGCGCCTTGACGTAGTCAATGGCCTGCTGCACCGAAGTGATCTTCTCGGCGTCTTCGTCCGGAATCTCGCACTCGAATTCTTCTTCCAGCGCCATCACCAGTTCAACGGTGTCCAGCGAGTCGGCGCCCAGATCATCGACGAACGATGCGCTGTTGGTGACTTCTTCTTCCTTAACGCCGAGTTGTTCGACGACGATTTTCTTGACGCGTTCTTCGATGCTGCTCATTGGATATCGCTCCAGACGGAGATTGGGTGACTAGTTGGATTTTGCCACGCGGGCGCGGCAAACCGGGGGATAGTGTAGTGGAAACCGATGGCGGCTGGCAGGGTTTGGCAACTGTCACCGAATCAACCACTTAACGCTATTTTTTACCTCAGGGCATGTACATGCCGCCGTTGACGTGCAGGGTTTCGCCGGTGATGTAGGCGCCGGCCGGGCCAGCCAGGAACGACACCGCGCGGGCGATGTCGGCCGGTTCGCCCAGGCGACCCAGGGCGATCTGTCCGATGAGTGCGCTCTTGGCGTCGTCCGGCAGGGCCTTGGTCATGTCGGTGTCGATGAAACCGGGCGCAACCACATTGACGGTGACGCCGCGGCTGCCGATTTCCTTGGCCAAGGATTTGCTGAAGGCAATGATGCCGGCCTTGGCCGCGGCGTAGTTGGTCTGGCCGGGATTACCGGTCACGCCCACCACCGAGGCGATGTTGATGATGCGGCCCTTGCGCGCCTTCATCATGCCGCGCATCACTGCCTTGGAAGTGCGGTAGACGCTGGTGAGGTTGGTGTCGAGGATGTCATTCCATTCCTCGTCCTTCATGCGCATCAGCAGATTGTCGCGGGTGATGCCGGCGTTGTTGACCAGGATCGAGATCGGACCGATCTGCTTGCTGATGTCATCGATCAGCGCTTCCAGCGCAGCGGCATCGGTGACGTTGAGTTCGCGACCATGGCCGCCGCGTTCGGACAGGCGTTCGCCAATGGCCTGCGCGCCGCCGGCCGAGGTGGCCGTGCCGATCACGATGGCGCCCTGTGCGGCGAGTTCATCGGCGATGGCCGCGCCAATGCCACGGCTGGCGCCGGTGACCAGGGCGATTTCGCCTTGCAGGGGTTTGCTCATGATGCGACCTCGAAAAATGTGGGGCGTTGCGTCAGAAGGATGCGGCGTGTGCGCGGGCGGCGATCAGGCCCATTCGGCCAGTGCCGCCTGCAGCTCACCCACGTTGCCCAGTGTGCGCGCATCCAGGCTCTTGTCGATGCGCTTGATCAATCCACTCAGCACCTTGCCCGGACCGCATTCGCCGACCTGGGTGACGCCGCGCGCGGCCAGCGCCTGCACGCATTGGGTCCAGCGCACCGGCAAGTACAACTGGCGCACCAGCGCATCGCGGATGGCGTCGACACTTTCATGCACCTGCGCATCGACGTTCTGCACCACCGGCAGCGACGGCGCGCGCCAGTCCAGGCCGGCCATTACTTCGGCCAGCTGGTTGGCGGCTTCGCGCATCAGCGGCGTGTGCGAGGGCACGCTGACGGCCAGCTTCACCACCTTGCGCACGCCACGTTCGCCGAGCAAGGCAATGGCGCGATCGACCGCGATGGTGTCGCCGCCGATCACGATCTGGCCCGGCGAGTTGTAGTTGGCCGGCACCACGGTGTGGCTGTCGGAAGCCTGCTGGCAGACTTCGGCGACCATGTCGTCTTCGGCGCCGAGCACGGCCGCCATCGCACCCACGCCTTCCGGCGCGGCGGCTTGCATCAGCTGGCCGCGCAGGCGCACCAGGTGGGCGCCGTCACGCAACGTCAGCGCGCCCGCGGCGACCAGCGCGGTGTACTCGCCCAGGCTGTGGCCGGCCAGCACGGCCGGCGTTGTGCCGCCCTGCTGCTGCCACACGCGCCACACCGACACGCCTGCGGCCAGCAGGGCCGGCTGGGTGTACTCAGTGCGGTTGAGCATTTCTTCCGGGCCACCCTGCGAGAGCGCCCACAGATCCACGCCGGCGCCATCGGAGGCTTCGGCAAAGGATTCGCGCACCAGGGCATGCTGTTCGGACAGTTCGGCCAGCATGCCGAGCGACTGCGAGCCCTGGCCGGGGAACACGAAAGACAGTGCGTTGGAAGCCACGAAGGTACCTGGTCGAAAAATCGAGCGGCGATGATACGGGCGAACCTGCCGGATTGTCTGTACTCAGGCGTATGCGGGCTGTGTAGAAGCGGCCCGCATAACGAAAAACGCACGCTTGGCAGCGTGCGTTTTCTTGTTGCCGGCGTAACCGTTGGCTCAGTAGCGCAGCAGCGCCGAGCCCCAGGTGAAACCGCCGCCAAAGGCCTCGAGCAGCACCAGCTGGCCACGCTCGATGCGACCCGAACGCACCGCCGCATCCAGCGCCAGCGGCACCGAAGCCGACGAGGTGTTGCCATGCTTGTCGACGGTGACGATGACGTTGTCCATCGACATGTCCAGACGCTTGGCGGTGGCTTCGATGATGCGCAGGTTGGCCTGGTGCGGAATCAGCCAGTTCAGCTCGTGCTTGTCCAGGCCGTTGGCTTCCAGCGCTTCGTCCACGACCGAGTCCAGCGCCTTGACGGCGTACTTGAACACGTCGTTGCCCTTCATGTTGATGCGCATGCCCTGCTGCGGTGCATCCGGATTGAAACCGGCGGACACGCCGACCGGATTCCACAGCAGTTCCTTCTTGCTGCCATCGGCATGCAGGTGGGTGCTGAGGATGCCCGTCTCGCTGTCGGCCTTGAGCACGGCGGCGCCGGCGCCATCGCCGAACAGCACGCAGGTGGTGCGCTCGGTCCAGTCGACGATGCGGCTGAGGGTTTCGGTGCCGATGACCAGCACGGTCTTGACGTCGCCGCAGCGGATGAACTTGTCAGCCACGCTCAGGGCGTAGAGAAAGCCCGAGCAGGCGGCATTGACGTCCATCGCGGCGCAGCCATCAGCGCCCAGGCGGGCCTGGATGAGGCAGGCGGTGGACGGGAAAATCAGATCCGGCGTGGTGGTGCCCACGACGATCATGTCGATGTCGGTAGCCTGGATGCCGGCGGCTTCAATCGCGCGCAGGGCGGCTTCGTAACCCAGATCGCCTGCGGTCTGGCCCGGCGCGGCGATATGGCGCTCGCGGATGCCGGTGCGGCTCTGGATCCATTCGTCGCTGGTATCGACCAGCTTGGCCAGGTCGTCGTTGGTGAGCAATTTCTCGGGCAGGTAGCTGCCGGTACCGGCGATGCGCGAAAAAATACGCCCGTTAGACTGCGGCTGGCTCATGCCCGCTCCCGTTGCTGGCCCGCAACGGGGCCCTGGTGACCACGACGATGGCGAAAGACGCGCCGGCCGTCAGGCAGGCGCGTCCGGCGGACATCAATCTTCTTCGACAGCCGAGGCGGTCTTGGTGGCGATGACCTTCTTGCCACGGTAGTAGCCGTCGGCGGTCACGTGGTGGCGCAGGTGGATCTCGCCGCTGGTCGGGTCGGTCGACAGCTGCTTGGCGGTCAGGGCGTCGTGCGAACGGCGCTGACCACGACGGGACGGGGTGACTCGGGATTTCTGCACTGCCATGGGATTGCTCCAGCTCTAACTCTGATGATCTGATTGGACATCTGACCGCGGCTGCGATCAGTCTTTCTTCAACTTGGCCAATCCGGCGAACGGATTGACCTTGGCGAGTTCTTCCTGCTGCGGCGACCAGTCACGCTCCACCGCTTCGGATCCCGGTTCCAGCGGGACCGCGGGAACGGCGAGGACCAGTTCGTCCTCCACCAGATCCCTGGGGTGCAGCATGCCGTCGTCCGGCACCAGCAGCGCTTCGTAATCAGGTGGCAACCCGGCCTCATCGGCTTCGTCGCGCACCAGGCCCAACCGCTGCACGACACTGACGGGAAGCAGGAACCGCTGCAGGCTGCGCTGGCAAACCAGCGGAAGCTGCGCTTCGATCCTCACTTCCACGTAGGGCACCTGCAGCGCGTCGCGATCGAATTCGATCGTGTAGCGTGCATCACCTTCGGTATCGTTCAGCAGGCTCTGCAAGCGCGTCATGGATGACAGCGGCAGGCGACCTTCGAAACTGCGCCGTGCCGCGACCATGCGCCAAGCATCCAACATCTCGGGCGTATTCGCGGACATAAGCCGCTGAATGTTAAGGACTCGGCCGGGCACTGTCAAACGCCGCCTTCACGGAGCGGACATGGGGATTGCCGCCGGGCCGTCCGGCTGGTCAGACTGGAGGCCCGGAACCCGAGTCGGTTCCCCTGCCCGCCCCCCAGGGCCGCCGCCATGATGCCACTCCTGCTTGCCTCCACGTCCCGGTACAGACGCGAACTGCTGGACCGGCTGCGGGTGCCTTTCCGGGTGGCCCGCCCGGAAGTGGACGAAACCCCGCTGCCCGGGGAAAACCCGGCCGGGCTGGCGCGTCGGCTGGCCCAGGCCAAGGCCGCCGCCATTGCCGCCCAGCATCCCGAAGCCTGGGTGATTGGCGCCGACCAGGTAGCCGAAGTGGCAGGCCAGCCCGTCGGCAAGCCGGGCAACCGCGATGCCGCCCTGGCGCAGCTGACGGCGATGTCCGGCCAGGCCATCCGCTTCCATACCAGCATCTGCCTGCAGCGCGAGCAGGGCCCGATCCTGCTGGCCGAGGACGTGACCACGGTGCGCTTCCGCGCTCTGGGCGTGGAGGAAATCGCCCGCTACGTGGATCTGGAGCAGCCGTTCGACTGCGCCGGCAGCTTCAAGAGCGAGGGCCTGGGCATAAGCCTGTTCGAAGCGATCGAATCGCGCGACCCGACCGCGCTGGTCGGCCTGCCGCTGATCGAACTGGCCCGCCTGCTGCGCGAAGCCGGCTTCGCGTTGCCCTAGTCGAGGTCGACGGGCAGCTCTTCCCACTCTTCGACGCTGCCATCGTTGCCATGCAATCGCAGGCCCAGCCAATGCCGGCCAGCGGGCAGCGCTGATGCATCCACCCGCGCCGAAAACCCCACGCGCGGGTGCTGCGGATCATTGGATATCTTCCAATAGCCCGCCACACCCGGTTCCTCGCGGCCGTACTGCGCGCTGGCCACCGGCTTGCCATCCAGCAACACCTCCACCGCGCGCAAGCCCACGCCTTCCTTGAAGGCCCAGCCGCGCACCTCGAACTGCGCGCCCACCTGCGCATGGCTGCGCGGCTGATCGAGATACGCCATCGCCGGCGCCACACACTCGCCCTGTGCACGTTGCGCCGGCAGCTTGAACAACAGGAAGCGCTGCGCACCGTGATCGATGTTGATTACCCGCGGCGGCGGCAATGGCCCGACCTGTTCGCAGACCTGGTGGTAGTAGGCCAGCAGATGTTTGTACTGCACCTCGCCACTGCCGAGGATCAGCAGCGCAGGCCCGGCTGACCTTGCGTCCTGCTGCAAACCCCACAAGGCCAGTTGTGGCGCGCGGCCATGCTTGTGGTTGAGCGGATGATCGAGCACGCGGATGCGCGGATCATCCAGGGCGAAGCCCAACTCCGCGCCGATCTTGAAGCTGCCGGCCAGCAGCGGCGTGCCGGCGGGCAAACGCGCCTGTTCTTCGCGCACGGCATCGGCCAGCTGCGACCAGCCGGCGAAGTTGTACGGATACCACTTCTCGGCGGCGAAACGCTCACGCAACGACGAGGTGGCGGCGATCGCGTAGCCGGCAAACACCAGCGCCAGTCCCAGCGCAGCCAGGCCCCAGCACAGCCGTCGCCAGCCGGCGCTGCGCTGTTGCAGCCAGGCCGGCGCGATCACCAGCAGGGCCAGATAGCCGGGCAGCGGCCAATGGAAACTCACCCGCTCCACGTCGGCAAAAAAACCGAGCAGGAAGAACCCCAGCGTCGACAACGCACCCAGCAAACCCAAATAGCGTTGCTGCAGCGGCATCGCGGGAACGCCGCGCAGCGCGTGTGCCGACAGCGCCAGCAACGCGGCGAACAGCAGCGGCGTGACCAGCAGCGCCTGCACGATCACGAACCACGCGCCGGTCCATTGGAATGACCAGGGATGGCGATCCACCAGTTGGAAGCGCAGGCCGGCGTCGGCATGTGCCAGATTCCACGACAGCAACGGCCACCACGCCGCCGCGCCTATCGCCAGCACGCACCACACGCGCCAGTCGAGCAGCAGGCGCCGCCCCTGCGGCAACCACAGCAACGCCAGCAGGCCGACGCCGATGACGCCGACGAAGCGGTAGTGGCTCAGGGCGCCGATCACCAGACCCATTGCAAGCAAGGCAAGGCCGGCTGCATCCACCCGCGCCAGCAGGCGCGCACCGCCCCACAGGCACAACGCGCTGGCCACCGCCATCGGCACATCCGGCAGCGCCAGCAGACCCAACATGCCCGACAACGGCATCAGCACGGTCAACATTCCCGCCTGCCAGGCCAGCGCACGCTGGCCGACGTCGCGGGCCGCAGCGATGACCAGCCATGGCAGGCCGGCCGCCAGCAGCAGGAACGGCGCGCGCAACGCCAGCACGTGGGTGCCACCGATGTCGCTGCCCAGGCGCGCCAGCCAGGCGTTGAGTCCGGGCAGATCCGAGTAGGCCCAGGCCAGGTGTTGGCCTTCCTGCCAGTAGAAGGCTTCGTCGACGAACAACGGCAGGCGCGCGGCGATCACGACCTTGATCACGGTTGCCGCGATCCAGATCGCCAGGAACCATCGCTTGTGACGCTCTGCGTCCTGCATCCCGCTACACTCCATTGAACTCATCGCCAGGCTCATCGATGTCCGCCACGCCGCCACCGCTGCCCATGCTATCCGATGAACTGCGCGCCGCCCTGAAGCGCGCACAGGAACAAGTCAATGCGCTGGTGTTGGGCAAGGCCTATGAAGTGCGGCTGGCCTTTGTCGCGCTGCTCTCGGGCGGGCATCTGCTGATCGAGGATCTGCCGGGGCTGGGCAAGACCACCTTGGCGCATGCGCTGGCCGCAAGCCTCGGATTGAGTTTCCAGCGCGTGCAGTTCACTTCGGATTTGCTACCGGCCGACGTGCTGGGCGTGTCGGTGTACGACGGTCCGTCGCGGCAGTTCCAGTTCCATCCGGGGCCGGTGTTCACCCAGGTGCTGCTGGCCGACGAAATCAATCGCGCGCCGCCGCGTACGCAAAGCGCCTTGCTCGAAGCCATGGCCGAACACCAGGTGACCCTGGACGGCATCACCCACAGCCTGCCGGAACCGTTCTTCGTCATCGCCACGCAGAACCCGGTGGATCTGTCCGGCACCTACCCGCTGCCGGATTCGCAGCTGGATCGCTTCCTGCTGCGGCTGGCCCTGGGTTATCCGGGCGCCGAAGCCGAGCGCGCCCTGCTGGCCGGTGCGGATCGGCGTGCGCTGATTGCGCAGACCATGCCATTGCTCTCCTCCGATGACGTGCTGGCCTTGCGCGCGGCGGTGGATCAGATCCACACCAGCGATGCGTTGATCACCTACGTGCAGGCGCTGATGCATCGCAGCCGCCAGCATCCCGGCGTGCGCGTGGGGCTGTCGCCGCGCGCCGGCATCGCCCTGCTGCGCGCCGCGCGTGCCTACGCCCTGCTGCTGGGTCGCAGCCATGTGCTGCCGGAAGACATCCAGGCCTTGTTTACCGCGGTGGCCGCGCATCGGCTGGTGGCCGAAGCCGAGGCCGATTCCACCGCGGTGCTGGCCAAGGCGATCCTGCATGCGGTGTCGGTGGACTGATTGAAACCGGTGCCGCGCCGCCGCTGGCGGGAGCGCATGCAGCTGTTGGCGCGTCCGCGCCAGAGCGAAACCTTGCCTGTGCGCCTGGATCGGCGCCGCGTCTATGTACTGCCCACCCGCTTCGGCCTGTTCTTCGCCGTGCTGGTGATGGCCATGCTGATGGGCGCGCTGAACTACAACAACAATCCGGCGCTGCTGCTGGCGTTGTTGCTGGGCGCCACCGGCCTGGCCAGCCTGATTGCCGCGCACCTGCAGCTATCCGGGCTGCAGTTGGACGCCGTGGCGGCCGAGCCGGTCGCGGCCGGCCAACCCTTGCCGGTGAGCCTGGCGTTCTCTTCGCGTGATCGCCGCGCCCGCCCGGGCCTGCAGCTGCAGGCGCTGGACGCACACGCGCACTTTGATCTCGCGGCCACCGAACCCGGCGTGGCGGTGTTGGCCATCGCCACCGAGCGGCGTGGCTGGCTGAGTCTGGGGCGCATCGGCGTGGCCACCACGCAACCGTTGGGACTGGCACGCGCCTGGGCCTGGTTCTGGCCGGAACTGCAGCTGCTGGTGTACCCGGCCGCCGAAGTGCAGGGCCCGGCGCTGCCCGACAGCGAAGGCGGCGGCGCGCGCGCGCGGCTGCGCGCCAGCGGCGATGACGTCCACCATCTGCGCAGCTATCGTCCCGGCGACTCGCTGCGCGCGATTGCCTGGAAGGCATCGGCACGCCGCGATCAACTGCTGGTGCGCGAGTTCGAACAGGCGGTGGGTCGCGAAGTCGATCTGCGTTTTGCCGACCTCGCCGGACTGGGCTACGAGCAGCGCATCGCACGTCTGACCCATTGGGTGATGCAGGCCGAGCGCGAAGGTCGCCGCTATCGGCTGCACCTGCCCGGGCAGCCTCCTCTGGGACCCGGCCAGGGGGTGGGCCATCGTCACCTCTGCCTGCGCGCGTTGGCGCTGATGCCGCATGAACACCAGCGCTGACGCCCGCCCTTCGCTGGACGCCGGCAGCCGCGCATGGACGCTGGCCGCTGCCGCAGCCTGCCTGTTGCCGTTGCTGTTGCAGCTGCCGCTGAGCGTGGCGCTGGGCAGCGCTGCATTGGCCGTGATTACGGCCGCCTTGTCCTGGCGGCGACCGATGCCGGCACTGCTGCGCTTCGTCCTGGCCATCGCGATTCTGCTGACCGTTTCCAGCGCGATGGGCTGGAAGTTTGGTCGCGATACCGGCTGCGCGCTGCTGGCGGCGATGCTGGCGATCAAACCCAGTGAGACCGGCAGCCTGCGTGATGCACGCAGCTTGCTGGCCTTCGCCTTGTTCGCCCCGTTCGCCGCCTTCCTGCTGGACCAGGGCCCGACCACCTTGCTGCTCTCGGCGCTGGGCGTGCTGGGTGCGCTGGTGGCGCTGGGCCGGCTGGCCGAGTTCGAAGCACGCGGGCAACGCCTGCAGGTGGCGCTGCGGCAGCGGCTGTGGTCGGTGGCGCGCTTGATCCTGATCGGCATGCCGCTGGTGCTGGCCGCGTTCTGGTTGTTCCCGCGCTTCGCCGAACCGCTCTGGGGCGTGCCCGGCAAAGCCCTGGCCACGCCGGGGCTGTCGGATCGCATGTCGCCCGGCGGTTGGCTGGACCTGATGTCGGATGACACGCCGGCCTTGCGCGTGCAGTTCTTCGGGCCTGCGCCGAGCCAGCAGCAGATGTACTGGCGCGGGATGGTGTTCTGGGATTTCGACGGACGCGAGTGGACGCGGGCGCCGTCGGTGGCGGCGCGCGAACCGGCCGAGGTGCGTTCGGCCGCGCTGCGCTGGGACTACAGCATGGCGGTGGAAGGCAACGAGCAGCCCTGGCTGGTGGCACTGGATCTGCCCGCGTCCGCGCCGCCGGGCGCACGCCTGGATCACGACAACGCGCTGATCGCCGCACGGCCGATGACCGCGCTGACCCAGTGGCGGGTGCAGTCCTCGCCGCCGCTGGTGTTTGAAAGCCGGTTGCCGCGCGAGCTGTATACCCGTGCCCTGTTGCTGCCGGTGGGACTGAACCCGCGCACCCGCGCATTGGGCGAACAGTGGCGGCAGCAGGCCGGCAACGGCGTCGCCGCCGATACGGCCATCGTCAACCGCGCACTGGCGTGGATACGCCGCGACTTCGCCTACACCCTCGACACGCCCCTGCCCGGCCGCGACGGCGCCGACGAATTCCTGTTCGACCAGCAGGCCGGCTACTGCGAACACTTCAGCTCGGCCTTCACTGTATTGATGCGCTCGGCCGGGGTGCCGGCACGGGTGGTGGTGGGTTACGCCGGCGGCGTGCGCAATCCCTTTGGCGACTACTGGGTGGTGCGCAACCAGGACGCCCATGCCTGGACCGAAGTGTGGCTGGCCGGTCGCGGCTGGGTACGGGTGGACCCGACTGCGGCGGTGGCGCCCGAACGCATCTACGACACCGTGGATGACCGCCAGGGCGCCGCTGGCCAGGGCTTCGCCAACGGCCGCACCTGGGCGCAGCTGAGCGACTGGATGCGCCGCGGCTGGAACGACATGGTGCTGGGCTTTGACGCGCGCCGGCAGTCGCGGATGTTGCAGGACTGGGGCCTGCGCGAACTGGACACGCGCCGGCTGGCGGTGATGTTCGCCGTGGTCACCACGCTGGTACTGGCCGGCATGGGCTGGCTGCTGGCGCGCGGCGAACGCGAGCCCGACCCGCTGCTGCGCGCCTGGCATCGACTCGGCCGTCGCTACACCCGGCTGGGTCTGGCACCGCTGGCGCATGAGCCCGCGCTGACCTGGGCGCAGCGGGTGGCGAGCACGCGCGGAAAAGAGGCCGGAGACCTGGTTTCACTCAGCCAACGTTTCGCCGATTCACGTTACGCTGCGGCTCATAGCGACATGTCGGTGTTGCTGCGCGACTTGCGCCGCCACCGACCCTGACCCGGGAGTTACGCCATGAAGCTTCGACTGCTCTGCCTTGCCGGTACCGTCGCCCTGCTGGGTGCCTGTGCCACTGCCCCCAAGCCGTTGCAGGGGACGTTTACCGAGGTCACGCCGCAGGATGCCGTGGCCAATGCCCAGGTCGGCGCGCAGGTGCGCTGGGGCGGTCGCATCATCGAGACCACGCCGCGCGCCGATGCCACCTGCTTCCAGTTGGTCTCGCGTCCGCTCACCGGCACCGGCCGGCCGTCATCGGATTCGCCCGACGCCACCCAGGGCCGCTTCCTCGCCTGCCGCGCCGGCTTCTACGATCCGGCGGTGTTCGCGCCAGGCCGTGACGTGACCTTCGTTGGACGCGTGGATGGCTACGAAGTCACCCGCATCGGTGAGTACGACGCCCGCCTGCCCAAGTTGAACGCCGACGTGGTGTACCTGTGGCCGGAAGTGCGCGAAGTGGAAGTGATCGGTTCGCCCTTCTATGACCCGTGGTATGGCCCGTACTGGGGCCCGCGCTGGGGTTACTGGGGCTGGTGGTGATCGCCCAGCTGCATTGAAAAAAGCCGCCTTCGGGCGGCTTTTTTTTGCTAGTGCGGGGTACCGAAGCGGCCCAGATGGCCGCCTGCCAGCAGATGCAGGTGCAGGTGGAACACCGTCTGCCCGGCATGCTCGCGGCAATTGATCACCACGCGATAGCCGTCCTGGGCAAAGCCTTCGCGGCGCGCGTATTCGGCGGCGGCCAGGACCAGCTTGCCGACCAGCGCGGCCTGCGCGGGCTGCAGATCATCCATGGTCGGGATCAGCTCGTTCTTCGGCACGAACAGCACGTGCACCGGCGCCTGCGGGGCGATGTCCTTGAAGGCCAGCACGTCGTCGTCTTCGTAGACGATGGTGGCTGGAATTTCGCGGCGGATGATCTTGCCGAACAGGGTGTTGTTGTCAGCCATCGTCGGTGTCCTGGGTGATCAGACCATTTCGCTGCGCGAACCGAAGGCATGCGAGAGCGTGCCGCGATCCACGTATTCCAGTTCGCCGCCCAGCGGCACGCCATGTGCCAGCCGGCTCGGGGTGACGCCATGCTGGCGGGCCAGCTGCGCCAGGTAGTGCGCGGTGGCCTCGCCTTCCACGGTGGGATTGGTGGCGATGATGAGCTCGCTGACCTCGCCCTGCTGCAAGCGCTCGCCCAGCTTGTCCAGGCCGAGCTCGCGCGGGCCGATGCCATCGAGCGGCGACAGCCGCCCTTGCAGGATGTAATACACCCCGCGGTAGCCGGTGGCCTGCTCGATCGCCAGCCGATCGGCCGGCGACTCCACGCAGCACAGCAGATGCCGATCGCGGCTGCCGCTGGCGCAGATGGCGCAGAGCTCGCCCTCGGTAAAATCGCGGCATTGCGCGCAGTGACCGATCTTCTCGATCGACTCGGCCAGGATCGCCGACAAGTGCCTGCCACCCTCGCGTTCTCGCTCCAGCAAATGGTAGGCCATGCGCTGCGCGGTCTTCTGGCCCACGCCAGGCAGCACGCGTAACGACTCGATCAGTTGTTCCAGCAGCGAAGCGCTCATGCGCGCCTTAGAACGGCAGCTTCATGCCCGGCGGCATCGGCATGCCGGCGGTGGCGGCGCCCATGCGCGACTTGGATTCGGCGTCGATCTTGTTGCTGGCATCATTGAACGCAGCGGCCACCAGATCTTCCAGCATTTCCTGGTCACCGAGCACGGACGGATCGATGCGCACCTTGCGGCATTCCTTGGCGCCGGTGAGGGTCACGCTGACCATGCCGCCGCCGGCGTTGCCGGTGATTTCCAGCTTGGCCAGTTCTTCCTGCGCACGCTGCAGGTTCTCCTGCATCTTCTGGGCCTGCTGCATGAGCTGAGCGATGTTTCCACGCATGACTTTCTACTCTTCGTAAGGACGGATGGAATCCGGGACGACCTTGGCGCCGTGCTGTTGCATCAGGCGCTGCACGTCCGGGTGTTGCAGGAAATCCTGTTCGGCCGAGACCTGCTGCTCGCCGCGCTCGCGGTCGCTGCGCTGGCGCAAGGTCTCGCTGCCCTGGGCCGCGCCCAGGAAGCTGATTTTCGGCGCTACGCCGTAACGCTGCGCGATGGCTTCGCCCAGGTCGCGCACCGCGCGATCCGAACGCAGGTAGTCGAAGCCCGCGTCCAGCGACAGTTGCAGCACGCCGTGGGAGTAGCCGGCGAAGGCCGCGTTTTCCACCAGCTGGCGGGTCGCGCCCTTGAGCTCGTTGCTGCTGGCGAAGTGCAGCCAGACTTCGGCGTTGGTGATGCCGATGTCGGAGGAGAAGCTGGCTTCGACCGCGGCGGGTTCGTTGGTGGGGGCCGTAGCCGCCGGCGTCGCGACGGGCGCAGGACGCGGCGCAACCGGCGCGGCGCGTTCGACCGGCGGCGGCGCAGTGGCCTGCGACGGCGCAATCGGTTGGCGCTGGTGCGTGGCTTCCGGTTCCGGCCAGGGCGGGCTGTCATGGCCGTTGGCGGGCGCGACGGTGGCCGGGCTTGCAGGTTTTGGAGCCGATGCGGTGTTGGCGCTGGCAGTCGGCGCGGCAGACGCCGTGCTCGTTGAAGCAGTTGCGCGACCACTGCCAGCATTCGCCGGCGCCGCCTCACGCTTGCCCTCGCCGCCTGCGGCGGGACGGAAGGCCAGCATGCGCAGCACAGTCATTTCAAAGCCGGCGCGCGCACTCGGCGCCAGCGGCAAGTCACGACGGCCACCCAGGGCCATCTGGTACCAGAGCTGCACCACTTCCGGGCGCAGGCGCTCGGCGAAGTTGTCGGCATCAATGCCTTCCAGCTCGGTGGCCGCACCGGGCACCAGCTGCCGCACCTGCACGCGGTGCAGGGCTTCGGCCAGCGCATCGAGTACGCCGTCCCAGTCGGGCGAGAAGTCGGCCAGCGCCGCGATGACCTTCAACAGGCGATCGCCATCGCCTTCGGCCAGCGCATCGAGCATGGCGCCGACCTGGGTGCGGTCGACCGTGCCCAGCATGGTGCGCACGCCGTCATCGCGCAGCGCGCCGCCGGCATAGGCAATGGCCTGGTCCAGCAGCGACAGGCCGTCGCGCAGGCTGCCATCGGCGGCGTGGGCGATCTGGCGCACGGCGCCTTCGTCGGCCTCGATGCCTTCGGCGGCGAGGATTCTGGTGATCTGACCGCCAATCTGCGGCTCGTCCAGGCGCTTGAGGTTGAACTGCAGGCAGCGCGAGAGCACGGTCACCGGCAGCTTCTGCGGATCAGTGGTGGCCAGCAGGAACTTGACGTGTTCCGGCGGCTCTTCCAGCGTCTTCAGCAGCGCGTTGAACGCCGCCTTGGACAGCATGTGCACTTCGTCGATCAGGTAGACCTTGAACTTGCCGCGCGAGGGCATGTACTGCGCGTTCTCGATGACCTCGCGGACATCGTCCACGCCGGTATTGGAGGCGGCGTCGATTTCCAGCAGGTCGATGTAGCGGCCGGCGTCGATATCGCGGCAGGCCCCGCATTCACCACAGGGATCGGCGCTGGTGCCCTTCTCGCAGTTCAGCGATTTGGCAAAGATGCGCGCGATGGTGGTCTTGCCGACCCCGCGGGTACCGGTGAACAGGAAGGCATGGTGGACGCGGCCGGTATCCAGCGCATTGGTGAGCGCGCGGACCACGTGTTCCTGCCCCACCAGCTCGGCGAAGCGCTTGGGACGCCACTTGCGGGCGAGGACGAGATAGGACATGCCGACATTGTGCCATGGCCGGTCAAGCCCACCGCGCCCGGCCGCGCCAGCAGGCGTTCGCGGCGGTTCTGCTTGTGGGCCGGCGCGCCGGAGGCTAGAATCTGCGGCCCTGCAGAAGGCCACACGGCCCTCTGCAGGATCCGGAGAGGTGTCCGAGCGGTTGAAGGAGCACGCCTGGAAAGTGTGTAAGCGTCTAAACCGCGCTTCGGGGGTTCGAATCCCCCTCTCTCCGCCAGATACGAAAAGCGAAGGCCCCCGAAAGGGGGCCTTTTTCGTATCTGGCGGAGAGAGGGGAGTTTGATGAGAACCCCCTCGGTTCGACAATCGGCGCAGCCGATTGCACGGCGAAGCCGCCCCGAAGGGGTGAGGAGCGGAGCGAAGAATGAATCCCCCACTCTCAGTTCAAGAAATCCCCGCCAGGCTCACCGCCTCCACTTCGGACACTGCACCGCTTCGGCATACACCGCCTGCGCGATCCGTCGGGGAGAAACCAGACGCCAATCCCTTGCGTGCAGTCATCCGCGAATAGCCACGGCGCGAAGTACGTGTACTGCACATGCCGGTAATACATCACTTACGCCTTCTCGAAGCTCAACAGCCGTACCACGCCATCACAGCCACGACGATCAGAAACAGGAAATTCCTCATGCTGAGACTCCCATGTCTGCCATTGTCCTTTACCGCTTCGGCGACGAATCATCCCCTTCCGCTGCATGCTCATCGTCATCCACCGTCGTCTCTTCAGCAACGGCCTTACTGGCAACCTTCTCCTCCAGTTCCTTGAACGCGTCTTCGTAGAAAGACCGCATCGCAATCATCCGATCCGTGTACACCCCACGCGATCCCGGGGCCCGCATGTTCGGATCCTGCGGCGGCACATCCTCGCGCAGGAACAGGTAGATCAGCAGCCCCAGGAAGGGCACGAACAACATCACCGCCAGTCCCCACTTCTCCCAGCCACGCTCGCTGCCCCGCAGCAGACCAGGCAGGAAGAAGAAGCTGGCAACGTAGCCCACGGCCAGCCAGAGAATCACCCAGATATTCATGCCGGCAACCCATCCAGCCAGGTGGCGAAGAAAGCCTCCGACGCTGCCTTCATGGCCTGGGCCTGGGCCTTCGCAGCCGCCGCAATCACTTTGCCATCCAGCCCCGCCTGCGCCACCTCTTCTGCATGACCCGTCGTCCACTCGGTGATCCGATCCAGATCCGCTTCCAGGTGGAACTGCAGCCCCAGCTGATGCCCCGACAACTCGAACGCCTGCACAGCGCATGGCCCGGTCGAAGCCAGCGACACCTCACCGGCCGGCAGCGCGATCCCATCCCCATGCCAATGCAGCACCGGCGCATCGGCCAGCAGCCGCAGCAAGGTCCCCTGCCCGGCCGGCGTGATGCTGACGGTGCCCATGCCGATTTCATTCAGCCCCATCGGCGCCACGTCGCCGCCGGCCGCCACGGCCATCACCTGCGCGCCCAGGCAGACGCCAATGGAGGGCCGCGCGGCCGCGCGGCGATCGCGCAGCCACTGTGCTTCCTCGCCAAGAAACGGATACCCCGCCACGTCGGTGGCGCGCATGGGGCCGCCCAGCACGATCAGCAGGTCGGGTTCCTCGCGGCGCAGCGCGGACAGATCGTCGCGCGCGGGGTCGGCATGGCGTATGTGGTAGCCGCGCTGCTCCAGTACTCCGGCCAGGGTGCCGAGGTCTTCGAAGTCGACATGACGCAGGGCGAGTGCTTGTTTCATGCCTCGGTCCGGCTCAGGTATCCAAAGCCCACTATAACGGCTGAGATCAGTAGTTCTACTGGCATCTGCTAAGCAGGACCACGCTGGAACGCCGCCGCGCGCACCGTCCAGACTGGAGCTCCGGAGGTGCGCGCATGGCCAGCCAACCCAACATCCTCTATTTCCAGGTCGACAACCTGGGCTGCGGCGAGTTGAGCTGCTACACCGGCGGCCCGTTTCGCGGCACATGGACGCCACACATCGACGAATTCGCACGGGGCGGCACGCGGCTGACCAACTTCGCGCCCGAAGCGCAATGCACGCCCAGTCGTTCGGCGCTGCTCACCGGCCGGCACGCCATCCGTTCTGGCACTCATAGCGTACCCATCGGAGCGGAGGCCGGCTGGGGATTGGTGCGCTGGGAGCGCACCTTGGCCGACGCCTTGTCCGAAGCAGGCTACGCCTGCGCGGCCTACGGCAAGTGGCATGTGGGCGAAGGCCCCGGACGCTGGCCCACCGACAAGGGATTTGACGAGTGGTATGGACCGCCACGCACATACGACGAAGCACTCTGGCCCGCCGATCCCTGGTACGACCCTGCCCGCGATCCGGTGTCGCGCATGCTGGAAATACGCAAGGGACAGGCCGCTCCCGACGAACGCGAACAACTGACCCTCGATGTCAGGCGCGACTGCGATGCCGAGTACCTCAAAAGGACGAACGACTTCATTACCCGCTGCGTCGACAACGGTGCGCCCTTCTTCGTCTACTTCAATCACTCACTCATGCACATGCCGGTGTTGCCGCGCAAGGAGTTCGAAGGCCGCACCGGCAACGGTCCATGGGCTGACAGCCTGGCCGAGCTGGACGCGGATTTTGCCCAGCTGCTGGCGTTGCTGGAGGCCACTGGCGTGCGCGACAACACCATCGTCGTCTTTGCCGGCGACAACGGTCCGGAGGAAGTCACCGCATGGCGGGGTTCACCCGGTGCGTGGCGCGGCTCCTACTTCGCAGGAGGCGAAGGCAACCTGCGCACGCCCTGCATCGTGCAGTGGCCCGGACAGATCCCGTCGGGCCAGGTCAGCAACGACATCATGCATATCACCGATTGGTTCACCACCTTACTGGGTGCCGCGGGCGTCCACGTGCCCACGGACCGGGTGATTGATGGAGTCGATCAGCGGGCATGGTTGACCGGCGAAGCCGCGCATTCCCAACGCGAGGGCTATCTCTACTGGATGGGTGCGGAACTCTACGGAGTGAAGTGGCGCGATTTCAAACTCGTGCTCGTCCAGCAATTGCACCTGTCCGATCCGCCGCAACGGCTGGCGACCCCGCGCGTCATCAATCTGCTGACCGATCCGCACGAGCGCGAGGCGTTCGCCCTGCCGCATCTGCACTCCTGGACGGCCAGCCACTTCAATCGCTTGATGGCCGAGTTTGCGGAGAGCGTCAAGCGCGAGCCGCTCACTCCCGCGGGTGCACCGATTGGCCATGTGCCTTGAAAAAAGAAAACCCCGGCCAGGCCGGGGTTCTCTTCGTGCCGCACCGACTCAGCTGCTCGGATGCAACGACTCCAACTCCTTGAGCCGTTTCAACGCATCGGTCTGCCGAATCAGGCTGTAGTTGATGCTGCCTGCATTCAACGAGCTGCCCGCCTGGTACGGGTAGTCCATGAAATCGGAGAAGAACGATTTGATGGCGCCCATCACCGGCACGATCAGCCACATCTGCCGGGCCAGGAAGTCCACCGCGCCGCCGCCGTCTTCCATGCCGCGCTCGTAGGGGTCCATGCGCAGGTTGGCAATCAGTGCCCAGTTGGTCACCGTACGCGAGCCGGTGGCGATGTTGCCGTGCGCCTGCACGGCAAAGCTCAGCTTCCAATCCTGGAAGCGCACCGCGTTGAGGTTGCCGCCCTGGTCGAAGTAGAACACGGACTCGCGCGGGCCCTTCTTTTCCTTGCCCTGGAAATACGGCGCGAAGTTGTATCCGTCCAGTTTGACCTTGAACTTCTTGCCGTTGAGCGTGGTGGGGAACATGTCGATCAACGAAATCGGGGCGTTGTAGACCGTTCCGGGCTTGATGGTGCCCGGCCATTGAACTTGGCGGGTACGAACTGCCAGTCGGACAGGGCTTTCTCGACCGACTCGGTGAAATCTTCGGACGTCGACTCGAGAATGCGCAGGTTGACGACCCTTCCATTGGTGGCGACATCGCACAGGACCCTGACCACACCGGACCGTCCCTTCTTGAAAGCCTTGCGTGGATAGTGCGGCGTGCGGCCACGCGCGAAACGCGGGCGTTCGCTGCAGGTGGCCGGGTCGCACTTCACCTTGCGCATCAGCGCGTTGTAGTGCGTGTCGTCGATGGAGCCGCCGCTGGACTGGGAGTAGTGCCGTTGACCGCCGTTACTTCGGTGCGGGTGGCGTCATCTTGCCGGCTTGCACATACCAGTAAGCTTCCAGCACGTCGGCGCCGAACGGATGGTGGCAGCACCCGTACCGGGGCCTCTGGCTTTTGCCTGCTCTCCAGCAGAAAATTTGATCGCCGGATGTTTCCTCTCATCTCTGGAGCCAGGTTGGACGCCAACACGACGTGGATGAATCGCTTTGGCCCGAACCCGATTTTCGCGGCGGCGACGCCATGACCGGTTTCACCGATCCACAAGCGGTCGCCCGTTACGCCGAAGGCCCCGTGCGCCAGGTGCCCGGCTTCCACGGCCTGCAGCAGATGACCACCGTGCTGCTGGCAGAACACGCTCCCGCCGATGGCAATGTGCTGGTGGTCGGCGCGGGTGGCGGCTTGGAGCTGAAAGTATTCGCGGAGGGCCACGCAGGCTGGCGCTTCGTGGGCGTCGACCCGTCGGCGGAGATGTTGGCGTTGGCGCGTTCGACCCTGGGCGAATTGGCGGCGCGCGTCGATCTGCACGAAGGCTATGTGGACACCGCACCGGAAGGTCCCTTCGATGCGGCGACCTGTCTGCTTACGCTGCACTTCCTGCCGGCGCCGGAGCGGCTGCATACCTTGCGCGAGATTCGCCGACGGTTGCGGCCGGGCGCGCCGCTGGTGGTGGCGCACCACAGCTTTCCGCAATCGGAGCCGGAAAAGACCCGCTGGCTGCAACGCTATGCGGCCTTCGCAGCCGCCTCGGGCGTGCCGTTTGCCAATGCCGCCAACGCCATTGCCGCCATCGGCAGCAAATTGCCCGCGCTCTCGCCGGAGCACGACGAGGCCCTGCTGCACGAGGCCGGCTTCGAGGACGTGGCGCTGTTCTATGCCGGGTTCACCTTCCGCGGCTGGGTGGCGCGCAATCCGGGTTAGCGGTGGCATGAAGCCTGTACGGCGCAGGCCGCTTGCCGGGCGCTAGGCGATGGCGGCCTGGAGGCGGTACAATGCGCGCACCCGGGCCGCGCAGTTTGCGGCCCGCGTCTATGGTGACCCCGTCGGTCCCTCGCGATGCTAGGTCGAAAATCCCGCCAGGGCCGGAAGGCAGCAACGGTATTGACTGATGCAGGCGCCGAGGTCAACCGGCGGGGTCATCACCTTTTTTGGGGTTCGCTAAACAGCCCACGATTCATTCGGTCCTGCCGTTGCGACGGCATCCGTGCCATGAGCGCGTGGTTACCGCGAGGCGCGCGCTAGCGAACCAGCACCACGCCACCCGGCTCGCGGCCGGTGACCCAGTAGTCGATGACTTGCCATTTTTCGGTGTCGACCACGGCGATGCGGTCCACCCCACTGACGGCGATGTAGGCACGCGGTTGGCGCGGATCGATGGCAATGCCGATCGGCAGCGGGCCACGGCCCAATGCGGTATCCAGGATCGGCAGCCCCGCCCGCGCCAGCGGCACGCGGGCGATCGGCAAGCGGGTGCCGGTATCGAGCACCAGCAGTTCGGACACACCGGAGTTGATCACGAAGGCCAGTTTGCCGTCGTCGGAAAAGGCGATGCGCAGCGGAAACCCGCGACTGGACATGCGCCGCTTGACCGCCAGGGTGTTCGGGTCATGCACGGTGATCGTGCCTTCGTCGCGATTGGCCACCCACAGTTCCGCCGCATCCGGACGCAGCGCCAGGCCTTCGGCGCCCTTCCCCGCCACGCGCTCCTGCAGCACCGTGCCCAGCTTGAGGTCGACGCGGCTGACGGTGCCCTTGGCGATCTTGGTGACGTAGGCGTAGCGATCATCGGCCGACAGCACGAGCATGTGGCCGACCCCGTTGCCGATGGGGATGACGCGCTCGACCCGGCCTTCGTCCACGTTGACCACCACCAGGTTGCCGCTGCCTTCGGTGGTGACGGCCACCTCGTGGTCGCCGATGAACTGCACCCCATGCGGCGCGCTGTTCAAGCCCAGGTCGATGGTGGTGGTCGCCTTGCCGCCGTGCAGGTCCAGCACCGACAGCGTATTGCCGCTGCGCACACCGCCGTAGTTGCTGACCACGGCGCGCTTGCCATCCGGCGACACGGCGATTTCGTGCGGTGAGTCGCCGGTGCGGAACTCGCCGAGTTGGCGTCCGTGCTGTGCCGACAAACGCCAGACGCTGTCGCCGGCCTGGTTGCTGACCAGCAGATCGGCGGCCGAGGCCGTGCCGAACGTGGCCAGCAATGTCAGCAGACTCCCCAGTCGGCGGACGGTCCCCATGCGGATGCCTCAGGCAGGTGGTGGTGTGGGATGCAGCCAGCCGGCGTCGCCGCTGGCGTAGTGCTCGTGCTTCCAGATCGGCACGCGCGCCTTGACCTCGTCGATGATCCAGCGGCAGGCGGCGAAGGCGCCATCGCGATGGCCGGCGCTCACGCCCACCCACACCGCCATCTCGCCAATCGCCAGGTCGCCGACCCGATGCACGCAGCGCGCGTCGATTGCCTGGAAGCGCTCGAGTGCTTCTTCCAGAATGCGTTCGCCTTCCTTTTCCGCGAGCGCGACATAGGCTTCGTAACGCAGGCCGTTGACCGACTGACCGTCGTTGTTGTCACGTACCCAGCCTTCAAAGCTGGCGAAGGCGCCGGCACGCGGATCAATGAGTGCCGCGCGCAACGGCGCGATCTCGATGGCGCGGTCGCTGATGGAAAAGCGCGCCATGCTCAGCCTCCGCTCACCGGCGGAATGAAGGCCACGTCGCTGCCGGCGCGCGGGACGTCATCCCAGCCGGCGAAGTCGCCGTCCACCGCCACGCGCAGATGCGCCGGCGTCCAGACAAACCCGTGACGGGCGCGCAGTTCTTCGTACAGCTCGCGCAGGCCGCGGGCCTGGGTGCCGACGATCTCGGATTCGATGCCGGCGGCATCGCGCAGGCTGGCGAAGTAGCGCACGGTCAGTTCGGTCACGCCGGCGCTCCCACATCGCGCTTGCCGCCGCGCTTGCCCAGCAGGCGCGCGGGACCCAGCACGATGTCATGCGACAAGGCCTTGCACATGTCGTAGACGGTCAGAGCGGCGACGGTGGCGCCGGTCAGCGCTTCCATCTCCACGCCGGTGCGGTGGGTGGTCTTGACGGTGCACTCGATGTTCAACGCGTCATCGCCCTCCCAGGCCATGGCCAGACGACAGCCGTCAATCGGCAGCGGATGGCAGAACGGGATCAGTTCGTGGGTGCGCTTGACCGCCATGGTGCCGGCGATGATGGCGGTATCGACGATGCCGCCCTTGGCGCTGCGCAGGCCATTGGCATGCAGCTGCGCCGCCACGTCGGCGGGAAACTGCACGCGGCAACTGGCGCTGGCTTCGCGCGCGGTCACGACCTTGGCCGATACATCGACCATGGCCGGGCGGCCTGCTTCATCCAGATGGGTCAGCGTGGGCGTGGAAGGTGAGGTCATCGGTTTCAGCCACCAATCAAATACATTTCGACATGCTTGCGCGCGCTCACCGCCGGCTGGCCGCGCAACTCGCTGTAGCGATCCGCCCGGCGTTGCCAGAGTTGCGCCACGTGGGCAGCCAGGGCCTGCTCGCCTTGCGCAAGCGCCGGCTTCAAATCAATGCCATCGCTGGCGAACAGACAGGTGTAGAGATGGCCATCGGCGGAGACGCGCGCGCGATGGCAGTCGCCGCAGAACGGCGCGCTGACCGAACTGACAAAGCCGACTTCGCCCTGCCCGTCGACGAAGCCATAGCGTTCGGCCACTTCGCCACGGTAGTGCGCCTGCAGCGGCCGCAGTGGCCAGCGCGCGTGGATGCGATCGCGCAGCTCGGCCGAGGGCAGCATCTGTTCGCGCCGCCAGTCGTTGCTGTTGCCCACGTCCATGTACTCGATGAAACGCACCACGTGGCCGCTGCCGCGGAAGTGCGCGAGCAGCGGCAGCACTTCCTGCTCGTTGCTGCCACGCTGGACCACGCAGTTGATCTTGATCTGTTCGAAGCCGGCGTCGCTGGCCGCATCGATGCCGGCCAATACCTCGGCCGCCTGGCCGCGGCCTCCGGACATGGCGGAGAACACCGCCGGGTCCAACGCATCCAGGCTGACGGTGAGTCGGCCCAGGCCGGCCTGGCGCAGCGCGCGGGCCTGGCCACGCAGCAGCGAGCCATTGGTGGTCAAGGCCATGTCGTCGATGCCGTCGATGGCCGCCAGCCGCGCGATCAAATCCGGCAGCCGCTTGCGCAGCAGCGGTTCGCCGCCGGTCAGGCGCAACTTGCTCACACCCAGCCGCACCACGCCGCGCACGAGGGTCTCGATCTGATCGAAATCCAGCCGCTGGCTGGCATCCAGGCCGTAGTCATCCGGCACCCGATCGGCCGGCATGCAGTAGCCGCAGCGGAAATTGCAGGCTTCAATCACCGACAGCCGCAGATCCCGCAGCGGGCGGTCCAGGCGATCAGTGACGGGAGCGGGCTGGTGCGGGGCGTTCATGACACATCGAGGGCGGGTGGCCGGGGTGGCCGCAGGTCCATCTTGTCACCAGGCTCGGCAACACGGTGTCCACGCGCCCGCAGGGCCTGACCATCGGCGGTGCTGGCGTAGTGGTACAGCAGGCAGCGTTGCAGCAGGCCGGCAGGATACTCCCGTTCCAGATCCTCGATGCCGCTATGTGAGGGATTGCCATGCAGGGCGCAGTCATGGGCAATCAGTTCATCGTCGTTGGCATAGCGCGCCAGCATTTCCGGAATGGGCCGGGTATCCCCGGTCCAGACCACGCTGCCGGGCAGGCGCAGGCCAAAGGCGGAGTCCGGCCAGTGGTGGCGCACGGGAAAGACTTCCAGCCGCTGGCCGTCATGCCAGAACGCGCCGCCCACCGGAATCAGCTGGAAGGCGTCCCAGAAGTTGGCGCCGCCCTCGGCCAGCACGTTCGGGTATTCGCCCACGCGCTGGTGCAGCAGCGGCACCAGCGGTGCCGGCACGTACAGGCGTGCGCGGCCACGCCGGGCCTCGTTGAAGTATTCGCCGACAAACCAGCGCTCGAAGCCGGCCACATGATCCAGATGCACATGGGTCAGGAACAGCGCGTCAGGCCAGCCCTGGTACTGCTCGAGATACGCGGTGAGGCCTTCGCCGCCGCAGTCAATGCTCAACCACGGCAGGCCGTCACGCTCCAGCGTGGCCATGGCCGAGCCCAGTGCGACCGCACTGGCGCTGCCGACGCCCTGGAAGCGAAGCGCCCACTGACTCATCTAGACTCCGCGCGCCCACGCCTGATCGTAGGCGCGGCGCAGTTGGGCAAAATCGTGGCGCACGTCGTCGGCGCTGCGCTGGCCGCGCAGCTTGAGCAGCGAGCGCTTGAGCCGGGCCAGGTTTTCCTCGCGCCAGGCGGTGGCGGGGATGCGCAGCTTGCCGCGATCGAAATCAATCAACCAGCCGCGCCCGGTGTCGTCGAACAGGATGTTGTGCGCATTGAGGTCGGCGTGGTCCAGGCCGGCGCGATGAAAGCGCGCAATCAGTCGCCCGCTGGCTTCCCACGGCGCGTCGCCGGTGCCGGCCAGACCGGCCAGCGAGGTCACCTTTTCCAGGCGTTCCATCAGGATGGCGGCGCGATAGAACATGCCCTCGTGGATGTACTGCGCGGCCACCGGCCGGGGCACTGGCAGGCCACGCGCGATCAGCGCGCGCATCAGGCGGAACTCGACGAAACTGCGCGTGCGGTTGGGGCCATGCCACAGGTAGCGGTCGCGGCTGACGCGGGCGGCCATGCCGCCACGCAGGTAGCGCCGCAACACGCAGCGGCTGGAAGGTGCTTCGATGAACCAGGCGCCGCCGCGCCCCCCTTCATCCACCGGCTGGGCGCGCTCGCCCCAGACCTGCGGATCGAACCAGTCCGGATTGGCCTGGCGCATGTGCTGGCGATCGAACAGGATCGCCCCGTAACCGCTGCCGACGCGGAAGGGCGTTAGGGATTCGCTGGCATCGAAACCGACCATTCAGCGAGTTTAGGGCCTGTTTCTCCGGGGTGGTAGGGCAAGCCACGAAGCGCGCGCGGCGGCGCAGCCACTACACTGGCGCCATCCGGGCCGCAGCGCGGCCTGCGTCACATCTTTCCCACTGGATGGCTCGTGTCCGCACAACCCACTTCGATTTGCCTGCTGCGTCTTTCCGCCCTCGGCGATGTGACCCATGTGGTGCCCCTGGTCCGCACATTGCAGCGGCATCTGCCGCAGGCGCGCCTGCACTGGGTGATCGACAAGGCCGGCTTCAAGCTGCTCGATGGCCTGGAAGGCGTGCAGTTCCATACCTACGACAAGAGCACCGGCCTGGCCGGCATGCGCGCCCTGCGCCGCGAACTCCCGGCCGAAGGCTTTGACGTTTTGCTGCAGCTGCAGGTGGCGCTGCGGGCCAACGTGCTGTCGGCCTTCATCCCGGCGCGGCGGCGCGTGGGGTATGACCGCGCGCGTTCCAAGGATCTGCATGGACTGTTCGTCAACGAGCGCATCCCGGATCGGCCGGGCATCCATGTGCTCGACGCGATGGGCAGTTTTGTCGAACCGCTGGGCCTGCGCCAGGAACAGGTGGTCTGGGATCTGCCCTACCCGCAGGCCGCGCGTGACTGGGCCGCCTCACAGTGGCCGGACGATGGCCAGCCGGTGCTGATGATCTCGCCCTGCTCCAGCCACGTGCGGCGCAACTGGCTGGCCGACCGTTACGCCGCGCTGGCCGATCACGCTGCCGCGCAAGGCTGGCGCATCGTGCTGTGCGGCGGCCGCAGCGATCTGGAACGCAGCACCACCGATGCGATCCTGGCGGCGATGCAGGCGCCGGCGCTGGATCTGGTCGGCAAGGACACGCTCAAGCAATTGCCCGCCCTGCTCGAGCGTGCCGACCTGCTGGTCACGCCCGACTCCGGCCCCATGCATATCGGCAACGCGGTGGGCGCCAAGGTGCTGGGCCTGCACGCGGCCAGCAATCCGCGCCGCAGCGGACCTTATTCGGATCTGCGCTACTGCGTGGATCGCTATGGCGATGCGGCGCGCAAGTACCTGGGCAAGTCGGGGGCCGAGGTCAAATGGGGCACCAAGATCGAATTCGACGAGGTGATGCACCTGATCACCGTTGAAGACGCCATCGCCGCGTTTGAACGCTACCGCGCCGATCATCCGCGCTAGCCGTCGCCTGCACGCGTTTTCCGTCGGAGCCTGATCATGTCGTTGAGCCAGCTGCTGGGAACCGAACTGCCGTTGCTGCAGGCGCCGATGGCCGGCGTGCAGGGTTCGCGGCTGGCGGCGGCGGTGAGCAAAGCCGGCGCGCTCGGCGCCCTGCCCTGCGCGATGCTCGGGGTGGAGCGGATACGTGAGGAAGTGACAGCAATCCGCGCGCAGACCGCGCATCCGTTCAATCTCAACTTCTTCTGTCATCAGCCGCCGGCCGAAGATGCCGCGCGGGAAGCCGCGTGGCGGCAGCGGCTGGCGCCGGATTACGCGCGACTGGGCGTTTCACTCGACGCGGCATCGAGCGCGACGTCGCGGCGACCCTTCGATGCGCAGATGCTGGCGCTGGTCGGCGAGTTGCGCCCGGCGGTGGTGAGTTTCCACTTCGGCCTGCCGGAAGCGGATCTGTGGCAGCCGCTGCGTGCGCTGGGCATCCGCGTGCTGGCCTCGGCCACCACGCTGGAAGAAGGTCGCTGGCTGCAACAGCAGGGCGTGGATGCGGTGATCGCCCAAGGGTGGGAGGCCGGGGGCCATCGCGGCATGTTCCTGGGCGATGACCTGGGCACGCAGATGGGCACGTTTGCGCTGCTGCCGCAGCTGGTCCACGCCTTGCGCGTACCGGTGATCGCGGCGGGCGGCATTGCCGATGCCGATGGCGTGGCGGCGGCCATGCGCCTGGGCGCGGCCGGCGTGCAGGTCGGCACGGCGTACCTGCTCTGCCCGGAAGCCGATACCAGCGCGGTGCATCGGGGGGCGCTGCAGGGCGCGCAGGCGGCCGAGACCGCGGTGACCAATGTCTTCACCGGCCGACCGGCACGCGGCATCGTCAACCACGCGATGCGCGCGTGGGGCCCGATCAATCCGGATGCACCGGCGTTTCCGTTGGCGGCGCAGTTCGTGGCGCCGCTGCGCAAGGCCGCCGAGGCGCAGGGCAGCAGCGACTACTCACCGCTCTGGGCCGGGCAGAACACCAGCGGCTGCCGCGAGACTTCCGCGGCGGAACTGACCTGGGCCCTGGCGCAGGGGCTGGGCTCGCAGGAGCCGCCCTGCCTGGTCTGACTCAGGGCGCGGCGCCGGTCTTGTAGTCCTGGTAGGACTTTTCTTCCACGTAGGCCGAACCCAGCGCCAGGTTGATGTCCTTCTTGATGCGCGCGCGTTCGTCGTTCTCGAAGTAGACGCTGCGGGCCAGGCGCACGAATTCCTCGTCGAAGGCCTGCGCCTTTTCCTTGATGCGGATGTCGTCTTCGATCACCCACAGACGCTCGTTGACGGCTTTGAGCTGGGCGCGCAGTTCGGCGATGTTGTTGCCGGCGGCCGGATGCGCCATCCAGGTGGTTTCCAGCGCGCTCAATTCGTTGCGCACGTTGGCCAGTTTGGCCGCATCGCTCATGCGCTCGGACTTGATCTGCAGGATGGCGATCTTGTCGAGCAGTTCGCCGAAGGACACGGGCACGAGGATTTCGGACATGGGCAGCTACCGCGTAATACAGGGGCGGCCAGTGTAGTCCAAGCCGGCTGGGGCTCGTGAGGGCCGGCCCGCGGACGCGGCATCCCGTAACATGGCCTTCATTCACACATACACGGGATGCAGGCATGGACTTTTCTTCTCCGCGCGTGGTGGTTACCGGCGGCTTTGGCGCACTCGGGCGCAAGGTGGTAGAGCAGTTGCGCGCCAATGGCGCACGCGTGGCCGTGCTGGATCACGCGCCGGCGCCGGCCGATGTGGCGGCGCCTGCCTTCGGCGGCGTGGATCTGGCCGACGAAGGCGCCGCGCGCCAGGCCATCGAACAGGCCGCGCAGGCATTGGGTGGACTGGATGCCCTGGTCAACATCGCCGGCGGCTTCAGCTGGGAAACCATTGCCGACGGCAGTCTGGACACCTGGGACCGCCTGTATCGGCTCAACCTGCGCACCGCGCTGGCGGCCAGCCAGGCCGCATTGCCCCATCTGCTCGCTGCCGGTGGCGGACGCATCGTCAATATCGGCGCGGCCGCTGCGGGCAAGGCGGCGACCGGCATGGGTGCCTACGCTGCTTCCAAGGCCGGCGTGGCGCGCCTGACCGAAGCGCTGGCCGACGAGTTCAAGGATCGCGGCATCACCGTCAACGCATTGCTGCCGAGCATCATCGACACCCCGGCCAACCGCAAGGACATGCCCGACGCCGACGCCTCGCGTTGGGTGACGCCGGCGCAGCTGGCCGGCGTGGTGCAGTTCCTGCTGTCGGAACCGGCGGCGGCGATCACGGGCGCGCTGATTCCGGTGACGGGTCGGGTGTAAGCGAAGGCGCGAGTCCGCTCGTGCCTTGCCTGATCGCTAGCGCTTCGCCTTGCCCAGCCGCCGATCATTGGCGGCCGCGATGCGCCGGTAGGGACGCACGCCCGCACTGGCAAGCCGGGCCACCGCATCCTCGGGCGAAGGCAGGCGTTTGGACGAGATACCCGGTAACCACATCGTGGACGCAGCCAGCGCAATGTCGGTGCCCAGCGAGAACGAGTAGCTGGCCATCGCGGCCCACGATTCCCATGCGGCCATCACCTTTTCCGAGGACATACGGGAAAGCTCGCGTTGATCGCGCGCGGACAACTGACCGCCCGATGCCGCGACCTGGGCCACGCGGCGGGTGATGACGCGCGGCGCGATGAAGGCCAGGTCGGTGATCTGGCGGGTCAATGCGCGGCTGGCTTTGCGGGTGCGGGCCATGGTGGTCTCCTGTTGTGGGTGACGTTATGGCAGGGGCGGTGTGTTTCGGGTGAGCGCTTTGACGGCAGCTTTCGGAGACGGTTGCGTGCCTGTTGGTTGACGGGGGGATTCATTCGTCGCTGCGCTCCTCACCCCTTCGGGGCGGCTTCGCCGTGCAAACCGCTGCGCGGTTGGTCATTCGTCGCTGCGCTCCTCACCCCTTCGGGGCGGCTTCGCCGTGCAATCGGCTGCGCCGATTGTCGAACCGGGGGAGTTCGAATCACGTCCTCCCTCTCCGCCAGATACGCAAAAGCCCCCTTGCGGGGGCCTTTGCGTATCTGGCGGAGAGGGGGGGATTCGAACCCCCGATACGCTATTAACGTATGCCTGATTTCGAGTCAGGTACATTCAACCACTCTGCCACCTCTCCGGTGGTCCCCGGCGCGGAGCCGGGGGTGCGAATGATACGGGGCGGGCCGGATTTGGACAAGTTTGCTTGCCGGATGTCCGCTTCGACCGGATCATTGCGTATCAACGGGCAGGGGAATCTTCCTGCTCCCGCAGACAGGACATCATGATCGAATTCGGGCACATCACCCACGTTGGCCTCCGCAGGGAACTGAACGAGGACACCTACTACGGCGACAGCGAGCTGGGCCTGTGGCTGGTGGCTGACGGCATGGGCGGACACGCCTGCGGCGAGGTGGCCAGCGCGCTGGCGCGGGAAACCATCGTGCGCGAAATCCGCGACGGCACCCCGCTCCACCAGGCCATCCGCATTGCCGATGAGGAAATCATCCGCACCTCCAAGCGCCGCAACGACACCCTGCCCATGGGCACCACCGTGGTGGCCGCGCGGGTGCAGGGCAATCGTTTCGAAGTGGCCTGGGTAGGCGACAGCCGGGCCTATCTGTGGCGCGATGGCAACATGACCCAGCTGAGCCAGGACCACAGCTATGTGCAGGAGCTGATTGCCCAGGGCACGCTGACCAGCGAGCAGGCGCGCAGCCATCCGCACCGCAATGTGGTCACCCAGGCCTTGGGCGTGACCGATCCGACCCATCTGAACGTCGAGACCCTGACCGGCGAACTGCGCCCGGGCATGCAGTTGCTGTTGTGCAGCGACGGGCTGACCGAGGAAGTGGATGACCGCAGCATCGCCGACACCCTGCGCCTGGCCGAATGCAGTGCGCAGGAATGTGTGGACTGCCTGGTGGCGGCCGCGCTGGATGGCGGCGGTTCGGACAATGTCACCGCGATTCTGGTGCGGTGCCATTGAGCTTTGATGGCTTTGTAGGAGGGGTTGACCAGACATTCGTCTGTTGAAAGCCAGCCCCGAAAAAAAGGCCCGCGCATTGCGGGCCTTTTTTCTGTTCTCGCCTCCGAGCCATTTAAGTGCCCAGCTCTCAGGCCACCGCCGATTCCAACTGCGCCTCGGCCTCCATCTGATCCCACAGCGTGCTGCCACCCGCCTTCTTGCGCAGCTTCTCCAGCCGCCCTGCATGCGCAGCCAGTTCTTCATCGCTGGGCTGCACGCGCACGCGCGGCCCGGTCGGCAGGCTCTGGCTGAAATGGTTGACCGACGCCGCCGCGGCAGCGGCCGTGCCCTGCTCGTCCAGCGAGCCGAAGCCAATCTCGCTCTGGCCCGAAGTCAGCGCCAAGTAGACATCACACAGCAGTTGGGCATCGAGCAGCGCGCCATGCAACTGCCGATGGGTGTTGTCCACGCCCAGGCGTTTGCACAGCGCATCCAGTGAATTGCGTTGACCGGGAAAACGCTGGCGCGCCATCAGCAGTGAATCTTCCACGGTCACCCGATCCTGCAGGCGACCATAGCGCTCGCCCAGCAGCGACAGTTCGTAGTCGAGAAAGCCGACGTCGAACGCGGCGTTGTGGATGATCAGTTCGGCGCCGTCGATGAAGGCCAGGAACTCATCGGCAATCTGCGCGAACAGTGGCTTGTCGGAGAGGAAGTCCAGGCTCAGGCCGGTGACTTCCGCCGCGCCTTGTTCGAACTCGCGCTGCGGATGGATGTACTGGTGGTAGGTGCGTCCGGTCGGGCGGCGCTCCAGCAGCTCCACGCAGCCGATTTCCACCACGCGATTGCCCTTCTTCCATTCCAGGCCGGTGGTTTCGGTATCGAGGATGATCTGTCTCATGGGGTCTCGTGGTCCGGTTCGCTCGACTCGGAAGTCCAGGCGAACAGATGCAGCAGGGTGTCTTCGCCGGGCAGGCGGAAATCCTCGCGCCAACGATAGCCCAGCGCGCGCAGGGTGCGGATGGAAGCGGCGTTGCTGGTGTCCACCACCGCCAGCACGGTGTCCAGGCCCAGCCGCGCGTGCGCGTCGGCCAACACGGCGGCGCCGGCTTCGGCCACGTAGCCCAGGTTGCGATGCTCGGGCAGCAGCGCATAGCCCAGGTCAGGTCCCGGCAAGGCGTCGCGTTTGACCAGGCCGCACATGCCCACCGGCACGCCGTCACGCTTGCGATCCACGCGATACAAACCGAAGCCGTTGGCCGCATAGCTGGCCATGGGTCCGTTGCGCAGGTAGGGGCCGGCCTGTTCGGGTTCATGCACGCCGCGATCGCCGATGAAGCGTAGAAAGGCCTCATCGTTCAACAGGCGATAGACGAAGGCGCGATCCGCGTCGGAGGTGTCGTCGAGCCGGTGCAGGCTCAGGCGCTCGGTTTCGAGCACGAAGGTGGAATCCATGCCGCTACTTTACGCTGCCGTGTGGCGAAAGCGGACCGCCTGGTCGCGCGCGAGCACGTCCACGCGTTCGTTGTCGCGGTCACCGCTGTGGCCCTTGACCCAATGCCAGACGATGCGGTGCCGGCCCACGGCGGCATGCAGCCGCTCCCACAGGTCGCGGTTCTTGACCGGATCGCCGCCGGCGGTTTTCCAGTTGCGACGCACCCAGTTGGGCATCCATTCGGTGATGCCCTGGCGGACGTACTGCGAGTCGATGTAGAGATCGATCTGGCACGGCTCGGTGAGCGTTTCCAGGGCCACGATGGCGGCCATCAATTCCATGCGGTTGTTGGTGGTCTGGGCTTCACCGCCGGAAAGCTCGCGCTCTTTATCCTGGTAGCGCAGCAGCGCGGCCCAGCCGCCCGGGCCGGGATTGCCGAGGCAGGAACCGTCGGTGTGGATACTGATTTGCTTCATGCCAAGAGGGGCGTCCAAAGGTCAGGCCGGCGCCGCGCCGGCGTTCCAGGCGCGGCGGGCGTTGGCGGGGGGAATCAGAGCGACCACGCGTTTTTCCGCTTCCAGCACGCGCACGGCGCGCAGTCGCTGGTGGGTCAAACGCGTGGTGGCATCGGTATGGCGAAGGCCACGCCAGCGCGGCCCCAAATAGGTTTCTTCGTCGTCCTGCGGGTGCAGGCCCACCTGGCGCAGACGCTCGTGCCAGGCGCCGCCGTCACGCACGCGCAGATCGCTGCCGCGCCAACGCAGGCGGTACGGGCTCATCGGATTCAGGGTCAGCAGCCAGAGGCGCCCCCCTGGCGCCAGGATCCGCGCGCATTCGGACAACAAATCCTGGCTGCCATCGTCGCAGGCGTGCTGCACCACCACGCTGCCGAAGGTCTCGCTGGGCAGCGGCAGTGGCAGCGCGCACTGCACGTCACCGCGCAGCTGCGTGCCCTGGCGATACAGCCACAGGCGACGACTGAACGTATTGCCGGCGGGCGGCGGCGGCGGTTCGGCGGCGACGGTCAGCCAGAGGGCGGGCTGGGCCGGACGACGTTCCAGCCACTGCTGGGTGGCCAGGGCTTCCAGGGCCAGCAGGTGCCGCCCGCGCTCACTTCCAAACCATGCCAGGGCATCGGGTTGACGATCGAATGCGAAGGCAGGCATGGTCGGGATTGTAGTGGAGGCGGCCCTGGGCCGTCCCGGCCTGGACCGTCATATGCGCCTGATCGCCCTGCCCGCCTTCGAAGACAACTACATCTGGGCCCTGGTCGATGACGAGGGCGACGCCTTGATCGTGGACCCGGGAGATGGCGCGCCGGTGCTGGCCGCCAGCCAGCAGGGCCTGTGGCCGGCGGCGGTGTTACTGACCCACCACCACAACGACCATATCGGCGGCGTGGCCGCCCTGCGCGAGCGCTGGCCGACCCTGCCGGTGTACGCCCCGCAGGACGAGCGCATTGGCTTTGACGCCCATCAAGTGGGCGACGGCGACACGGTCACGGTCAAGCAATGGCGCTTCCAGGTGCTGGCCGTTCCCGGCCATACCCGCAGCCATATCGCCTACCATGGCGGCGGCCAGGAGCCCGGGCCGCCCCTGCTGTTCTGCGGGGATACCTTGTTCAGCCTGGGCTGTGGCCGGATGTTCGAAGGTACGCCCGTCCAGATGCTGGGCTCGCTGGACCGCCTTGCGGCCCTCCCCGGCCAGACCCTGGTCTGCTGCGGGCACGAATACACCCTCGCCAATGCGGCTTTTGCCCTGGCGGTGGACCCGACCAACCCGGCCCTGCGCCGACGTCACGAGGAAGCCAACGCCATGCGCCAAGCCGGACGTCCCACCCTGCCCAGCACGCTGGCGCAGGAATGCCAGGCCAATCCCTTCCTGCGCGTGGACAGCGAGGGCGTGCGCGCCGCGCTCGCCCATCGCCTGGGCCGGCCGGTCACGAATCAGGTGGAAGCCTTCGCCGAATTGCGGCGCTGGAAGGACGGCTTCCGCGCATGAGCGCGCGGCGTGTCCGGGGCCGCGGCCGCCTGCGTGCGGCCGTGCTCGCCAGCCTGCTGGGCCTGGCCCTGCCTGTGTTGGCGCAGCAGGCCGAACCGGCGCCAACCGCGACCACGGGCGACGCCGGCGAGCCCGCGGTTCCGCCTGTCTACAACGGCCTGGATATCTACAAGGATTTCCGCGAAGGCCTGGCCGAACCCGATTGCGATGCCGACGCCACAGGTGGCCGCTGGAAACAGCAGTTCGCCCATGCACCGGGACAGCTGGCGCGTTCCAATGCCGACGTGCTGCCGTTGTTCGGTTACGTGGTGGAAGCGCTGCGCGAAGCCGACCTGCCGACCGAGTTCGCATTGATTCCGTTTGTGGAAAGCGGCTACCAGCCCGGCAGTCGCAATGCGCGTGGACCGGCCGGCTTGTGGCAGTTCATTGGCGTGACTGCGCGCAACCACGGCGTACCGATGCGCAGCGGCTACGACGGCCGCCTGTCGCCGGTGGATTCCACCCAGGCGGCGGTGCGCTATCTCAAGACCCTGCACGGCATGTTTGGCGGCGACTGGCGGCTGGCGGTAATGGCTTACAACGCCGGCGAATACCGCGTGCTGCAGTCGATGCGCCGCGCCGGCATGAACGCGCAGAACGCTCGCCCGGCCGAACTGCCCGGCCTGTCCAAGGTCACCTACGCCTACGTGGAAAAACTGCATGCGCTGGCCTGCATCTTCCAGCAGGCCGATGACCGCGGCGAATGGCAGCAGAAGATGGATCGGCAGGTGCCGCGCCTGGCCGCGCAGGCGATCCCTGCCAAGGCCGGTTCACTGGCGCAATGGGCGCGCAGCCAGGGCCATGATGAAGCCCTGGTCAAACGCCTCAACCCGGCGCTGGCCGCCAACGTACCGAAGCTGGACAGACCCGTGCGCGTGCTCGCGCCGTTGACGCCCGACTCCGCACCGATGGATGACAGCGAACTGCTGGCATCGGTGGATGCCCAGACCGAGAGTGCGATCGAAGCGGCCACCGAGCCGACACCTGTGGCCCAGACCAGCAACAAGAAGTCCGGCAAGTCCAAGCGCAACAGCCGCTCGCATACGGTGCGCAGCGGCGAATCCGCCTGGACCATTGCCCGCCGCTACGGCATCAAGCCGCAGGCGCTGCTCTCGCTCAACGGCCTGAAGACCAATGCCGTGCTCAAGCCCGGCATGGTGCTGGCGCTGGACGACGCACGCTGAGGCGGCAAACGCGGATGTCCCTGTAGTGATGCATGGATAGGCGACCGGATTGCTCCGCAAAAAAAAGCCCGGCGATGCCGGGCTTTTTCGTTCGATGAAGCGCTCCGCTTACAGGCGGTCTTCGAACACCGTGACCTTGAACTGCTTGCGCACCGCTTCGATATAAGCCTCGCTGGCCACGCCGCCGCCCAGCTGGTTGAGCTGCTGTTTCAAGCCTTCGCGCTGCTCCGGCGTGACCTTGCTCAAGTCGCCGTCGCTGACCTTGCTCACCGCAAACACCGCATAGGCGCCATTGCCCAGGGCGATGCGACCGGCGGACGGCTTGTCACCGACCGGACGCGGCACGGCAAAGATGGCTTCGTTGGCGGCGGGGGGCAGGCCCGGCATGCCACGCTGCATTTCCGGCATCTCGTTGTACGGCTGTTGCGCAGCGGTGGCGATGTCCTTGAGCGACTCGCCCTTGGCCACGCGCGCCACCAGGGCGTCGGCCGCGACTTCGGCCGCCTTGTTCTGACGATCCGCGCGCACGGCGGCAATCACGGCATCGCGCACCTGCGCCAGCGGACGCGGTGCGGCCGGGTTGTGGTCGGTCACCCGAATCACCACGCTGCGGCCCGGCGAAATCTCGATGGGGTCACTGGCCGTACCGTCTTCAACCAGCGACTCGGAGAATGCCGCGCGCAACACTGCCGGATTGGCCAGCACGCCAGCGGCTTGCTCGCGCGAGAACGGGCCAGCCTGCTGCACGGGCAGGCCCACGGCCTTGGCGGCGGGCGCCAATTCGGTCGGGTTCTTGACCACTTCGTTGACCAGGCGACCGGCAATGTCGTTAAACGCGCGCTCACCGTCGGCGGTGGCCTGCTCGCGTGCCAGTTCGTCGCGCACTTCCTCGAACGACTTGCCACCACCGGCCTGGATCTGGTCCAGCTTCAACACGTGATAGCCGAAGTCGGACTTGACCGGACCACGCACCTCGCCGGCCTGCATGGCGAAGGCGGCATCTTCAAACGGCTTGACCATCGATCCGTCCTTGGCGAACGCCGGCAGCTGGCCACCGGCATCCTTGGAACCCGGATCTTCGGAGTTCGCACGCGCCAGCGCGGCGAAGTCGCCGCCCTGCTTGGCCTGCGCGGTCAGTGCGGTCGCCTTGGCTTCGGCCTTCTTCAAGGTGGCGGCGTCGGCATCGGCCGGCGCGGCAATCAGGATGTGCGAGACCACGCGCTGCTCGGCGGTGACGAAACGGCTCTTCTCGTCTTCGTAGCGCTTGCGCAGCGTGGCTTCATCGGCCGGCGTGCTGGCCGGCAGGTTGGCGCTGTCGATGTCGACGTATTCGACCGACACGCTTTCCGGCTGCTGGTAGTCGGCCTTGTGGCTGTCGTACCACTTCTGGATGTCGGCATCGCTGACCGGCGTGGTGTCTGCGGCGGGCGGCGGCAACAGGGTGATGCCGACATCGCGCGTCTGCGCGAGCAGCTTGAGCAGGCGATCCATTTCACCGGTGGTGACGAAGTCCGAGCTGGCGATGCCTTCCGGCAGCACGATCATCTGCAGGCGATCACGCTGCTGCTGCTCGAACTGGGCTGGCGTCACGCGCGGATTCAGGCTCTGCAGCATCAGCAGGTAACGCTCGTTGTTGAACTTGCCGTCCACCTGGAACGCCTGCTCACCGGCGATGGCCTGCCGCACCGAGGCGGCGCCCACGGTCACGCCGGCGCGATTGGAGGCCAGCGCCAACACGCGCTCGTTGATCAGGCGCTCAAGCACGCGGCGTTTGTTCTCGACGGTTTCGAAACCACGCGCGTCGAAATTCTCGCCCTGCTGCTGGCGCGCTTCCTGGCGTGCGTTCTCGAACGCGGTGCGGAACTCGTCGATGGTCACTTCCTTGACCTGCCAGAACTTGGACACCGGCCACCAATGCGGGGCGGACTGCCACCAGCTCGGCGGTGCTTCCACGGTCGCCACGTCATTGCGCGAGCCGCCGCCCATGTACTCTTCCACGCCGAAAAAGGCGAATGGAATAATCAACAGGCCCAGGATCAGCGTGGCAATCCAGCCAGAGGTCTTGTCGCGAAGTTTCTGCAGCATCGATGCACGGCCCGATTTCGTTAGCCGCGAAGTTTACCGCGCTTCGCTCAGGTTTGCCGCAGGGCTCGCCGGCACCGACGTCCGACTCCCGGGCAGGCCGGGACGGAAAAGAAAAAAGCCCGCTTTCGCGGGCTTTTTCTTGTAAATGGCGGAGTGGACGGGACTCGAACCCGCGACCTCCGGCGTGACAGGCCAGCATTCTAACCGACTGAACTACCACTCCGCGCTGAGACAGCTATTGTACGGTGACTGTGAGCGTTTCCGCTAGAGTTGCCGAACAATTTTTTTAACTTTGCATCGCCACCTGTGAGGTGGTGGGTGCTGAGGGTTTCGAACCCCCGACCCTCGCCTTGTAAGGGCGACGCTCTACCGCTGAGCTAAGCACCCGTTTCCCGACGCTGGGCGTCGGCAGCGAGTCGATTAGTTTACGGCATCCTTCAGGGCTTTGCCAGCCTTGAAGGCCGGGTTCTTGGAAGCCTTGATCTTGATCGTGTCGCCGGTCTTCGGGTTGCGACCGGTGCGAGCAGCGCGCTTGCGGACCTGGAAGGTGCCAAAGCCGACGAGAGTAACCGTGTCGCCCTTCTTGAGCGCCTTGGTGACGCTGGAGATCACGGCGTCGACCGCGCGGCCAGCTTCAGCCTTGGACATTTCGGCTTCGTCGGCAACGGCATCGATCAATTCGGTTTTGTTCATGTAAAAACTCCTTGTGCGGAACAACCGCGGAATGTGTAACCGGATGCTTCGAGCAGGTGTGCCTGCCGGCATCCGATCGATTTCCACGAGCCGCTCGCATGGTTCACGCGAGCGTCGCGGGTGACGCCGTTATACCAGCGGGTATACACCCACGCAAGCTGAAACCTAATGCTGGCGCGGGTTTCCGGCGATCTGCAAGTTTCGATCAGTGCTTGACGTCGGGCTGCACGGGCGTCTTGCCGCGCGTCGGGACGCGGCGAGTCTTTCCACCGGTCGGCGGCGCACTGGCGGGCGCCAGCGGACGCTCAAGGGCCAGATCCAGCACTTCGTCGATCCACTTGACCGGCACTATCTTCATGCCGGCAGTGACGTTGGCTGGAATGTCGGCCAAATCCTTGCGGTTTTCTTCGGGAATGATCACGGTGGTGATGCCACCGCGCAGCGCGGCGAGCAGTTTTTCCTTCAGTCCACCGATGGCCGAGACGCGACCACGCAAGGTGATCTCGCCGGTCATCGCCACATCCGCGCGCACGGGAGTACGGGTCAGCGTGGACACCAGCGCGGTGACCATGGCGATGCCGGCGCTGGGGCCGTCCTTCGGCGTGGCGCCATCGGGCACATGCAGATGCACGTCGTGCTTCTGCAGGTACTCGGGATCGATGCCCAGGGCGACGGCGCGCGCGCGCACCACCGACAAGGCCGCAGCCGCCGATTCCTTCATCACGTCACCCAGTTGGCCAGTCAGGGTCATCAGGCCCTTGCCAGGCACCAGCGCCACTTCGATCTGCAGCAGATCGCCGCCCACTTCGGTCCAGGCCAGGCCGGTGACCAGGCCAATTTCGTTCTGCTCTTCGGCGCGGCCGAAGTCGTAGCGACGCACGCCTGAATAGGTGTCGAGGTTCTTCGAGGTGACCTGCACCAGTGCGCCCTTGGCCGACTTCTTCGCCTTGACCGGCCTGGGACCGGCCAGCGCGATTTCCTTGACCACCTTGCGGCAGATCTTGGCGATTTCGCGCTCCAGGTTGCGCACGCCGGATTCGCGCGTGTAGTAGCGCACCAGATCGCGCACGGCGGTGTCGGCAATCTTCAGCTCTTCGGGCTTCAGGCCGTTGGCCTTGAGTTGCTTGGGCACCAGGTAGCGCAGGGCGATGTTGAGTTTCTCGTCCTCGGTATAGCCGGGGATTCGGATCACTTCCATGCGGTCCAGCAGCGGACCGGGAATGTTCAGGGAATTGGACGTGGCCACGAACATCACTTCCGACAAGTCCAGATCGACTTCCAGGTAGTGATCGTTGAAGGCGTTGTTCTGCTCCGGATCCAGCACTTCCAGCAGCGCCGAAGAAGGATCGCCGCGGAAGTCCATCGACATCTTGTCGATTTCATCCAGCACGAACAGCGGGTTCTTGCTGCCGGCCTTGTTGAGGTTCTGCACGATGCGACCGGGCATGGAACCCACGTAGGTGCGGCGATGGCCACGAATCTCGGCCTCGTCGCGCACGCCGCCCAGCGACATGCGCACGAACTTGCGATTGGTCGCCTTGGCGATGCTCTGCCCCAGCGAGGTCTTGCCCACGCCCGGCGGGCCGACCAGGCACAGAATCGGTCCACGCATCTTCTGCACGCGCGACTGCACGGCCAGATATTCCAGGATGCGGTCTTTCACCTTGTCCAGGCCGTAGTGATCGGCGTCCAGGGTTTCCTGCGCGGCCTTCAGATCCTTGCGGACCTTGCTGCGCTTCTTCCACGGCACGCCCAGCAGCCAGTCCAGGTAGTTTCGCACCACCGCGGCTTCAGCCGACATCGGCGACATCTGCTTGAGCTTGTTGAGCTCGTTCTTGGCCTTGGTTTCCACGGCCTTGGGCATGCCGGCTTCGGCAATCTTGCGCGCCAGTTCTTCCTGCTCGTTCGGCGCGTCATCGAGCTCACCCAGTTCTTTCTGGATGGCCTTCATCTGCTCGTTGAGGTAGTACTCGCGCTGGCTCTTTTCCATCTGCGACTTGACCCGGCCGCGAATGCGCTTCTCCAGCTGCTGCACATCGATTTCGCCATCGACGAAACCGACCAGCAGTTCCAGCCGCTCGCCGATCTCGATGGTTTCCAGCAGCCGCTGCTTGTCGCTCAGGCGCACGCCCAGGTGGGCGGCGATGGTGTCGGCCAGGCGACCAGGTTCGTCGATGCCGGCCAGGGTCTGCAGCAGCTCCGGCGGCAGCTTGCGGTTGGTCTTCACGTACTGCTCGAACAGGCTCATCAGCGAACGCGCCACGGCCTCGATCTCGCGCGACTCGCGGCCGTCGGTGGACTCCAGCTCTTCGCCTTCGCCATACAGCGACCCGTCGCGTTCGGTGACATTGCCGACGTTGACGCGCGACACGCCTTCGACCAGCACCTTGATGGTGCCGTCGGGCAGCTTGAGCAACTGGAGCACCTGCGCCAGCGTGCCAATCGGATAGAGATCCGCGGCCACCGGATCATCCGTCTCGGCCGAGCGCTGGGCCAGCAGCAGGATGCGCTTGTCCGATTCCATGGCCTGCTCCAGCGCGCGCATAGACTTGTCGCGGCCGACGAACAGCGGAATGACCATATGCGGGAACACCACGACATCGCGCAGTGGCAGAACCGGCAGGTTCAGGGTTTCAGTGGGGGTACGACGGGGCATGGGGGCTCCAGCGGTAAAGCGGAATTCGGGAGGCATGAAATGCCAATGGCCCCGTTATGGGGCCATTGCCGATAGCTTGCAAGTGCGGCGGTTAAAGGCGTTCTTAATCAGTGACTTGAACGCTGCCGGCCGGGGCTGTCAGTCGCCGGAGGCGACCTTGGGAGCCGGGGGATTCTGGTAGATCAGGTAGGGCTCGGATTTGTGCTCGATCACGGACTCATCCACCACCACCTTGCTGACATTTTCCAGCGACGGCAGGTCGTACATGGTGTCCAGCAGCACCGACTCCACGATGGTACGCAGGCCGCGCGCACCGGTCTTGCGCTTGAGCGCCTTGCGGGCGATCGCCGCCAGCGCATCCGGGCGGAATTCCAGTTCCACGCCTTCCATGTCAAACAGCTTCTTGAACTGCTTGGTGATGGCGTTCTTGGGCTCGGTCAGGATCTTGACCAGCGCGGTCTCGTCCAGTTCTTCCAGGGTCGCGACCACCGGCAGGCGACCGACGAATTCCGGAATCAGGCCGAACTTGATCAAATCTTCCGGCTCGACTTCGGTCAGCAATTTGCCGATCTCGGTCTTGCGCTCGGCGCTCTTGACCTTGGCGCCAAAGCCGATGCCGCTGGCTTCGGTCGAACGTTGCTGAATGATCTTGTCCAGGCCGGCAAACGCGCCGCCACAGACAAACAGGATGTTCTTGGTGTCCACCTGCAGGAATTCCTGCTGCGGATGCTTGCGACCGCCCTGCGGCGGCACGCTGGCCACGGTGCCTTCGATCAGCTTCAGCAGCGCCTGCTGCACGCCTTCGCCGGACACGTCGCGGGTAATCGACGGGTTTTCGCTCTTGCGCGAAATCTTGTCGATTTCATCGATGTAGACGATGCCCTGCTGCGCCTTCTCGACGTCGTAGTCGCATTTCTGCAGCAGCTTCTGGATGATGTTCTCCACGTCCTCGCCCACATAACCGGCTTCGGTCAGCGTGGTGGCGTCGGCAATGGTGAACGGCACGTTGAGCAGGCGCGCCAGCGTCTCGGCCAGCAGGGTCTTGCCCGAACCAGTCGGGCCGGCCAGCAGGATGTTGGACTTGGACAGCTCGACGTCGTCGTTCTTCTGCCGGCTCTCGATGCGCTTGTAATGGTTGTACACCGCCACCGCGAGCGTGCGCTTGGCGCGCTGCTGGCCGATCACGTACTGATCCAGCACTTCCAGGATCTCGCGCGGCTTGGGCAGGTGGCTGCGGGCCGACTGGGCCTTTTCTTCGAGCTCTTCGCGAATGATGTCGTTGCAAAGCTCCACGCATTCATCACAGATGAACACGCTCGGTCCCGCGATCAGCTTGCGGACTTCGTGCTGACTCTTGCCGCAAAACGAGCAGTACAGAATCTTGTTGCTGTCGCTGGTACGGCCCTGACGGTCTTCGCTCATGCTTCGATTACTCGGTCACCCCGCCCGCCAGGCGGGTTTGGGTCGGAGAATAGCACACGGCCCCGGCTTGTCAGCCGGGCCCGTGCAAGGGGGGAAAAACGCAGCAAACCCTTGCTGCGTCTGAAGTTTCTCAGCCAGCCTGGATGGTCTCGTCCGGGCGGCGCTCCAGCACCTGGTCAACCAGACCGTAGGCCTGGGCATCCAGCGCGCTCTTGAAGTTGTCGCGCTCGGTGTCGCGCGCGATGGTCTCCAGCGACTGTCCCGTGTGCTTGGCCAGAATCTCGTTCAGGCGCGAACGCAGGGTCAGGATCTCGCGTGCATGGATGTCGATGTCGGTCGCCTGGCCCTGGAAGCCACCCAGCGGCTGGTGAATCATCACGCGCGAGTTGGGCAGCGCATACCGCTTGCCCTTGGCGCCGGCCGCCAGTAGCAAGGCGCCCATGCTGGCCGCCTGGCCAATGCAGACCGTGCTCACGTCCGGCTTGATGTACTGCATCGTGTCGTAGATCGCCATGCCGGCGGTGACCACGCCACCGGGCGAATTGATGTACAGGCTGATGTCCTTCTCGGGGTTTTCCGCCTCGAGGAACAGCATCTGCGCGACGATCACGTTGGCCACCTGGTCGTCCACGCCGCCGACCAGGAAAATCATGCGTTCCTTGAGCAGGCGCGAGTAGATGTCGTACGCGCGCTCGCCACGGCTGGTCTGCTCGACCACCATGGGCACCAGGTTCAAGGCTTTGGTTTCAATGCTCATCGGCTATTCGCGCCCTAGATTCGTGGATGGTCCGGCCAAGGATAGCCGGACCGGGACGGGCTGGGGCCAGCATTGACCCCGGCGAACCGCCGTTAGTTCCGGATGGCTTCCTGGAAGCTCAACGACTGCTCCGTGTGCTGGGCGCGCTCGGCGATCCAGTCGATCACCTGCTCTTCCATCACGCGGGACTGCAGTCCACCCATCAACTGGGGATCATTGCGGTACAACTCAATGACCTGCTCCGGCTCCTCGTAGGTCGAGGCAATCAGGCGCATGGTTTCGTTCAGACGCTTAGGGTCCAGACGCAGCTCGTTGCGACGGGCCACTTCGCCCACCAGCAGGCCCACCAGCACGCGCTTGCGCGCGGCATCGAGGAAGTTTTCATGGGCGTTGGGCGGGATCTGCACCTGCTGGCCGTTGCGGCTGGCCTGCTCGGCGGTCTGCTGGACCATCGAACGGGCTTCCATCTCGACCAGGCGCGGCGGCATTTCCAGGTGCGAGTAGGCGGCAATCAGCTGCTCGCCCACTTCCCGGCGCAGGCGGCCCATCAGCGCGCCCTTGAGCTCGCGTTCCAGGTTGCTGCGGATGTCCTTGCGGAACTGCTCCACGTCGCCGCTCTTGACGCCGAAGCTGCGGATGAACTCGCGGTCGACTTCCGGCAGCACCGATTCGGACACTTCGGTGACCTTGACGTGCACGTCGACCTTCTTGCCGGCCAGCTGCGGCACGCGCCAATCGGCCGGGAACTCGACGGCGATGACCTTTTCCTCGCCGGGGGCCACGCCCACCAGGCCCTTTTCGATATCCGGGTACATCACGCCCGAGCCGATCAGGGTGGCGCCCTTCTCGAAGCCCTCGGCGGGCAAACGCTCGTCACCGGCCTGCGACCAGGTCTCCAGTTCGACGCGATCCCCGTCCTTGGCGCCGCGCTCGACCACATTGAAGGTGCGGCGCTGCATGCGCAGGTTGTCGACCATCTGGTCGATGTCGGCGTCGGCCACTTCCGCGACATGGCGGATGACATTGAGCTTGGCCACGTCCACGTCACCGAATTCCGGCACCACTTCAAAGGTGGCGATGAAATCCAGCTCGCTCTCGCCGTTTTTCTCGATGCGCGGATTGCCGGCAATCTGCAGCTCGTTCTCGCGCACGGCGTTGTTGAAGGTTTCGCGCAGCAGGCCGTCCAGGGCCTCGGCGCGCACCTGCGGGCCAAAGCGCTGCTCGATCACCTTGGTCGGTACCTTGCCAGGGCGGAAACCCTTGATGCGTGCGGTCCGCGCGATCTCGCGCAGGCGGCCGCCGATGTGGGTGTCCAGACGTTCAGCCGGCAGGCTGAAGGTCATGCGGCGTTCGAGATTACCTACCGATTCGACCGAAACTTGCATACTCACTGCTCCTGCTGCCTTGGTACCTGCCACGGCATGACGTTGATGAATTCGCGAGGCCGGAGCGGCCAAAATGGCTGCCGACCGGCTGAACGCGATAGTGTCGCCGATTCCGCCCCGCCCCGCCAGCCATAGGGCTTGGGACGTTCCCCGGGCGCCGGAACGGCTGGTGCGAAAGGCGGGACTCGAACCCGCACGGGGGTTACCCGCTGGAACCTAAATCCAGTGCGTCTACCAATTCCGCCACTTTCGCAAGGCGCGCGCATTCTAACGCGGCAAACCCGCCGACGGCGCCTCCCGGGCGCAGCGGGGGCGCATTGGCCGACGCCTGCGGTATCGTGCGGCCGATCCCCGAATCCACGTTCCCCCGATGCCAGCCAACGACGGCAAGCCAGCGCGCACGCCCGGCCCCCGGCAAGACCCGGAGCTGCTGCGCCGCCTGCTGCGCGCCAAGGATCGGATGGACGCCGCCTCCCACGAGGACTGGCCCGTGCAACGGCTGGCCCAGGTCAGCCATGTGTCCGCGGCCCACTTCGCGCGCTCGTTCAAGGACGCCTTCGGCCTGCCGCCCCACCGCTACCTGCTGACCCGACGGATCGAGCGGGCCAAGACCCTGCTGCGCGACAGCGAGCAGCCCATCCTGGACATCGCCCTGCAAACGGGCTGGAACAGCCTGGGCACCTTCGGCCGCACCTTCCGCGATATCACCGGAGAAAGCCCGGGCGAGCTGCGCGCGCGCGAACAGATCGCCCGCCAGCAACGCGGCATGCCGCCGTGTTTCGCCAAGGCCGCGCATCGCCCGGATCTGACCATCGCAGTTTCGGAGAAGCGGCGCCGCCAGGCCGATGCTACAAAGTCGCCCACATTCGAACCGGAGGACATCACATGAGTCAGGGCGTAGGCGTAGTGGGTCTGTACGTGCGCGATCAGGATGAAGCGCTGGCGTTTTACGTGGACAAGCTGGGCTTCCGCGTGCACACCGACGTGAGCGGCGGCGGCGACTACCGCTGGCTGACCGTGCAGCATCCGGATCAACCTTCGTTCCAGTTGGGCCTGTTCAAGCCGCAGGCGCCGGTGCTGGATGAAGCCACCGCACAGACGGTCCGCGAAATTGTCGCCAAGGGCGCGATGCCGCCGCTGATCCTCAACGTGGACGACTGCCGCGCCAGCTACGCGCGCATGCAGGCCGCCGGCGTGGAGTTCACCCAACCGCCGGAAGAGCGCTACGGCAATGTCGATGCCAATTTCCGCGACCCGTCGGGCAATGGCTGGAAGATGATCGAGTCGCGCCGCGGCGGAGCCGGCGCATGAGCGCGCCGTCGGCCATCCGCCAGTTCCACCGCTGGATGTCGATCACCTTCACCGTCTGCGTGATCGCCAACTTCGTGGTGATGGGCAGGGAGTCGATCGCCCTGTACGTGGGCCTGTTCACCCTGCTGCCACTGGGCCTGTTGCTGGTGACGGGTCTGTATCTGTTCGCCCTGCCCTACCTGGGGCGACGCAACCGGCATACCTCAGCGACGAACTGAGGCGACGGGCAACGCACGCCTCAGCGTCCCGGCTCGCGAATCGGACAGCCATTGAAGCCGGATCGGAATTCGCGCGAGGCGGCCATCACCTGGCGACGTGCACGATTGACCGCACCCAACGGGCGATGCGCCGCCAGCGCATGCCACGGGGCGAAGGCCAGGCTGTCTTCCTGCACTTCGCTGGCGTGACCGTCCCAGCCGGTCTGGGTGGGAATCGACAGTCGCGCCACCGTCTGCCACGGACTGTCCTGTTCCGGCCACGGCACCGAGGCGTCTTCAATCGGCATGCGTTCCAGGTTGCGGCACAGTTGCACGCGCAGCTCCCACTCGGCTGGCGCATCGAGGGTCGAGAAAAATTCGGTGATCGCTTCGCGCTGCGCTTCGGGCGTGGAAGCCAGGTGCTGATCGCGCAGCGCCAGCAGCGCGGGCGACAGGGGCGCCAGGGAAAACTTGGCCATATAGGGACCGTAGAGAAACGGTACCTGGGTGAAGAACGTCTCGCCCAGCGGATGATGCTGCGGCTCACCGCCCAGGCCCTTGAGTTTGCCGCTCTCGCCGCCCAGTGCTTCCAGCGCCGCTTCGGTGCCGCGCAGCGTGGCCGAGATGACGCGTTTTGTGCGCGGCATCTTCTCGGTGGTGGCAGCCAGCAACTTGGCCGAGCGGACGAATCCGGCGGGGCCTGGCGCGGAGAACGCCGGTCCGTTGACCATCAGGAAATCCTGCGTGTGCGCTTCGTCATCGCCGGCCACGCGCTCCCCCTGTACGCCGATGACTTTCAGGGCGATGGCGCGCGGCGTGGAGACGTTATCAGGCAATTGCTCGGCTGGCGGCGACCACAATCGAATCAGGGTCTCGTAACCGCCCGCCTGCGCAAACAAACCCTGCGCCAGTTCTTCCGGCAAGTTCGCTTCCACCTCCAGCCAGCCACGCAGCAACGCCTGTCCCTTGGCATGCACGGCGCGATGCGCGTGGCCTTCGTGATCGGCCACGGTGCGCGCCATCCCGGAGAACACCTCGATCAGTTGGTCAATGGCGTGCTGCTCGTCGAGTTCCGTTTGCTCGTACTCGGGTCGATAGATGATCGGTGGTTGCACTTGCGCCATGGCAAGCTCCTCTCGCGAATGGGCATGCGTCGATAAGACACACACCGTAGTGAAGGCAGTGCGACAGCAGTGAAGAGCGTGTGCGCGCCGCCTGCGTCATGAAAGCGGCCAGCGCTCGTTGCGCGCGCAGTGGCGTCACGGTGGCTTGCATCTATCCTCCGTTCGGCAAAGACCCTACGCTGCGCGGATTCGCGTCGCTCTGAACCGACGCCCTGCACCGCCATCAGGATGACCATGAAGAAAAGCCTGCTCGCCTTCGCCACGCTGTTGTCGCTGGCCGTTATGCCTGGTGCGGTGCACGCCGCCACCGTCACTGACAGGGGTGCAACGCCCCTTGCGTGTCCGGACAGCGGCGCCGCCGTGGACGAATCCGGCTTCGTCAGCATCGGCGGCATCCGGCAGTGGGTGACGATTGAAGGCCAGGATTGCCGCAACCCGGTGGTGCTGATGGTTCATGGCGGCCCGGGCAATCCGAATACGCCGTTCGCGCACACGGTGTACGCCGACTGGACGAAAGATTTCACCCTGGTGCAATGGGATCAGCGTGGCAGCGGCAAGACCTGGGGCGCCAATCCGGAGACTCGTGAGCAGCCGTTGAGCCTGGAGCTGCTGGCCAGCGATGGCATTGAAGTCGCGCGCCATATCCAGCAGCACCTGGGCAAGCACAAGCTGATTCTGATGGGGGGCTCCTGGGGTTCGGCGCTGGCCGTGCAGATGGCACAGACCGAGCCGGAGCTGTTCCATGCCTACGTCGGCACCGCGCAGCTGGTCAGCTACGCCGACAACGTGGCCACCAGCTACCAGCGTGTGCTCGGTCTTGCGCAGCAGGCTGGCGATGCGGAAACGGTGGAGAGTGTGCAGAAGATCGGCCCGCCGCCGTGGACCAATCCCCGCGCCTTCGGCATCCTGCGCCGCGCTGGCCGCAAGTTCGAAGCCACGCTGATCGAACCCGCGCCGAAATCGTGGTGGTCGCCGCTGCCCGGTTACGACACGCCGCAATACGAAGCGGACTACGAAGCCGGCGAGGATTTCTCGTTCGTGCAGTTTGTCGGCATGGCCGGCGACGGCATGGGCCCGAAGCTGGACATCCGTCGCCTCGGCACCCGCTTCGCCATGCCGGTGTATCTGCTGCAGGGTGAGCAGGACACGGTGACCACGCTGGATGTTTCCCAGGCCTACTTCGACAGCATCAGCGCACCGCAGAAGGAATTCTTCCGCATGCCGCGCACCGGCCATGATCCCAATCCGATCATGGTCAAGACGCAGTTGGAAGTATTGGAGACTCGGGTGCGGCCAGCGGCTGTCGTCGCCGAACGATGAGAGGGACCCAGCAGACTTTGCCTGTCGGGCCTGCCGCTGAACTCAGATGTGCTGATCCAGCATGATCACGTTGCCATCCGGATCCGCCAGGATCAGATGCGCCGGTCCCGAGGTCTGCGTATCGGCGCGGGTGGTAATCGCCACGCCCTGCTCTTCCAACGCCTGCTGGATGTCACGCACATCGGTGAAAGAAGCCAGCGGACTGGCGGACTGATCCCAGCCCGGATTGAAGGTCAGGATGTTCTTGTCGAACATGCCCTGGAACAGGCCGATGACCGTGGATCCGTTCTTGAGGATCAACCAGCCCTGCGCCTGGTTGCCTCCAAACTCGATGAAGCCGAGCTTTTCATAGAACGCGCGGGACACCGCGATGTCCTTGACGGCCAGGCTGACGGAGAAAGCGCCGAGTTCCATGATCGTACCTCCTACGGTGTGGGCGGGTCCGTGCACTCGAACCCATCGCCCTGATCCGGGCCCATACTGGGCGCACGTCGGCGACACCGTCAACGCAGCAACGCCGCAGAGGGAGCCCTGCAAGCGGACGCAAAAAAAAACACCCGGACAAGTCCGGGTGTTTTCGATTTGGTGGGCCGTCAAGGATTCGAACCTTGGACCTATTGATTAAGAGTCAACTGCTCTACCAACTGAGCTAACGGCCCTGAAAAACAGGATGCGTAGTGTACCCGCATCTTCTTGCTCTGACAAACGGTCGCTGGCGCGACGTCTGAATCAGTGGGGTGGCTGAGGGGACTCGAACCCCCGACATCTGGAATCACAATCCAGTACTCTAACCAGCTGAGCTACAGCCACCACTGAAACCTGTTGCCTGACGCGTGCGCCGTTGGGATTGGCGCGCCCGACAGGACTCGAACCTGTAACCGCCGGCTTAGAAGGCCGGTGCTCTATCCGGTTGAGCTACGGGCGCCCAGGACCGGATTCTCGCATCCCGCTCGTCGGGATTCACCAGACTGGTCGGGGTAGAGGGATTCGAACCCCCGACCCTCTGCTCCCAAAGCAGATGCGCTACCAGACTGCGCTATACCCCGACGAGGGCCCGGCGTCGCCGCCTGACTGCACGTCGACAAGGCCGCGTATTGTCGGAATCTGCGGCCTTTCTGTCAAACGCCGCGTGCATCGCCGGCTTCGGCGGCGCGTGTAGCGGCCCGGCTTCCGCTATGCTCGACGGACGGGACATTACGTCCATTCACTATGGGGGACCCATGCGCAGCGGCAATCCGGTACTGAAAGAATCCACTTTCCTCGACTTGGGCAGCGGCTCGGTCGTCACCCGCGACGCGGGTGCGATGACCTTGAACGGCACGGTCAACAAGACCGGCATCCTGTTGTTGCTCTGCGTGATGACCGCCACCTACAGCTGGAACGCGGCGTTGGCCGCGGACGGCACGCTGGCTCCCGGCGGCGCCATTTTCCTGTGGGGTGGCCTGATTGTCGGCTTCATCCTGGCGATGGTCACGGCCTTCAAGCCGGCCTGGTCGCCGGTGACGGCGCCGATGTACGCGCTGGCTGAAGGCCTGTTCCTGGGCGGCATCTCGGCGATGTTCAACGCGCGCTTCCCGGGCATCGTGATGCAGGCGGTGCTGCTGACCTTCGGCACGCTGTTCGCGTTGCTGATGGCCTATCGCAGCGGCTGGATCAAGGCGACCGAGAACTTCAAGCTGGGCGTGGCCGCAGCCACCGGCGGCATCGCGCTGATCTACCTGGCCACGATCGTGCTGGGCTTCTTCAACATCAACATCCCGTACATCCACGAGTCGGGCCTGATCGGCATCGGCTTCAGCCTGTTCGTGGTGGTGATTGCGGCGCTGAACCTGGTGCTGGATTTCGACTTCATCGAGTCCGGCGTCGAACAGGGCGCGCCCAAGTACATGGAGTGGTACGGCGCCTTTGGCCTGATGGTCACGCTGGTGTGGCTGTACCTGGAGTTCCTGCGCCTGCTGGCCAAGTTGCAATCGCGCAACTGAGCGCTGCTCGGACCGAAAACAAAAAAGGGGCGCCACTGGCGCCCCTTTTTTTATCGTGCTGCGACTTGCGCGACGCGCCGCCGCGACGGCCACAGCATGAACAGGATCGTCACCGCCACCAGCAGCCAGCAGTAGTGCGCCTTGCCAATCAGCGCCAGCGGCGACAGACCGGCCAGCGAGGCCGCCAGCAGAATCTGCGCGCCATACGGCAACAGGCTCTGCACGCTGCACACGAAGATATCCAGCAGGCTCGCCGCACGTGCCGGCGGCACGTCATGGCGCTCGGCGATATCGCGCGCCACGCTGCCGCTGATCAGGATCGCCACGGTGTTGTTGGCGGTGAACACATCGGTGACGGCGGCGAGCGCCGCGACGCTCCACTCGCCGGTGCGCCGGCCGGTGTTGCCACGGGCGATGCGCGAAATCTGCGCGGCCAGCCAGTTCAAGCCGCCGCTGGCCTTGATCAGCGCGCCCAGGCCGCCGATGAACAAAGCCAGCAGGGTAATTTCGACCACGCTCTCGAAACCGGCGTACACATCGTTGGTGAAGACTGACAGCGAGTAGTCCTGATCGCCGAGGAAAAAGCCGAACAGCCCCGCCACCACCAGCCCGATGCTCAACACCACCAGCACATCCAGGCCCATCACCGCCAACACCAGCACCAACAGATAGGGCAGCACCAGCCAGGGCGAGGCGCCTTCGCTGGCCGTCACCGGTGAGGCATCACCCACTACGCCCAGCACCACCAGCGTCAGCAAGGCGGCGGGCAAGGCAATCTTGACGTTCTCGCGGAATTTCTCGCGCACGCTGCAACCCTGCGTGCGTGCGGCGGCAATCGCGGTGTCGGAGATCACCGACAGGTTGTCGCCAAAGGTGGCGCCGCCGATCACCGCACCCACCACCAGCGCGCGATCGATGCCGGCGGCATCGGACACGCCCAACGCAATTGGCGTCACCGCGGCAATCGTACCCATCGAAGTGCCCACCGCCAGCGACAGGAATCCCGCCACCAGGAACAACCCCGGCAGGATCAACGCCGGCGGCAACGCGCCCACACCCAGCGCCACCACCGCATCCACCGCGCCGATCTGCTTGGTCACCGTGGCGAACGCGCCGGCCAGCAGGAAGATCAAACACATCAGGATGATGTTGGCGTCGCCCATACCGTGCAGCAGCGTGTCCATCGCGCGCGCGCCGCGGCGGTGGGCGATCCACAGGCCCAGCGCCAGCGCGGGCAGGATCGCCACCGGTGCATGCAGCTGGTAGAAGCCCATGGCGTCGCCCTGGGCGGTGTAGTACAGGCCGGCGCCAAAGAAGATCGCCAGGAACAGCAACAAGGGAGTCAGCGCAATCGCGCTGGGACGGGCGGACATCGTGGGGGCCGTGCGGAGGGAGAACGGGCGTGATTTTCGCCGTCCCGGGCCCGCAGGCCAAGCTCATCCATGGGATGCACCCCAACAAAAACGGGACGCTGAGCGTCCCGTCCTTGTGTGCGCGGCTGGGCGATGGGCTCAGACGCGGCTGGCAATGGCCTTGGCAAAGCTCATGGTGTTGCCGCTACCGCCCAGGTCCGGGGTCAGCGAATCCTTGGCTTCCAGGGTTGCGATGATCGCCGCACGCAGGCGCTCGGCCTTGTCCGGCTGGCCCAGGTGATCCAGCATCTGCGCCGCGCCCAGCAGCAGTGCGCAAGGATTGGCCACGCCCTTGCCGGCGATGTCCGGCGCCGAGCCATGCACGGCTTCGAAGATCGCCGCGTCCACGCCGATGTTGGCACCCGGGGCCAGGCCCAGGCCGCCGACCAGGCCGGCGCAGAGGTCGGAGATGATGTCGCCGAACAGGTTGGTGGTGACGATGATGTCGAACTGCTCCGGACGCATCACCAACTGCATGCAGGTGTTGTCAACGATCATTTCGTTGCACTGGATGTCCGGATACAGCGCGGCCACTTCGCGCGCGACCTTCAGGAACAGACCCGAGGTGGACTTCAGGATGTTGGCCTTGTGCACCACCGTGACCTTCTTGCGGCCGGTCTTGCGGGCCAGCTCGAAGGCGTAGCGCACGATGCGCTCGGAACCCTTGCGGGTGATCTTCTGGGTCAGCAGCGCGGTCTCGCCATCGTCGGAAATCGACTGACCTTCACCGATGTAGGCGCCTTCGGTGTTCTCGCGCACGGTGATCAGATCCACGCCGTCCGGGAAGCGCGACTTGGTGTTGGGGAAGGACTTGGCCGGACGCACGTTGGCGTACAGATCGAAATGACGACGCAGGGCGACGTTGATCGAGCTGAAGCCCTCGCCCACCGGCGTGGTCAGCGGGCTCTTGAGCGCCACGCCGTTCTTGCGGATCGAATCCAGCGTGGCCTGCGGCAGCAGATCGCCATGCTTCTCGAGCGCCACCATGCCGGCGTCGGCGTCTTCGTAGCTCAGGCCCGTTTTGAGGGCGTCGAGCACGTACAGGGTCGCATCCATGATCTCCGGGCCGATACCGTCGCCGCGGATGACCGTAATCGTCTGGGTCATTGCTGGAAATTCCGAACTGATGGCGCCGTGGGTCCGGAGCCGGACGCGGGGCGCAGAGGGAGGTGAGTGGCGCAATTATGCCCGAAGGGGCCGGTAGCCCCCAAATGGACCTTGGTCGGATGAGCCCGTATCCCGCCCTGGATGGGCCTTGGCGCGGGCCCGCCCGTCGTGCGGACCCGCTGCTTCAGCCAGCCGGCCTGGCTGCCGGCCGTGGCCTTCAGTGCTCGTGCGCGGCCGGCTGGCCCGCCTGCCCGGCTTCCAACTGGTCCAGGAAATCCACCGCCCGGCGCAGATGCGGGATGACAATCGAGCCGCCCACCACCAGGCCCACCGAAAAGGCTTCGAAGAACTCGTCGCGATTCACCCCGGCGTCCTTGCACTGGGCCACGTGGTAGCTGATGCAGTCATCGCAACGCAGCACCATCGAGGCCACCAGGCCCATCAATTCCTTGGTCTTCAAATCCAGCGCGCCGGGCTGGTAGGTCTGCGTATCCAGGGCGAAGAAGCGCCGCACCACCTGGTTGGGTTCGGCCAGGATGCGGTCATTCATGCGCTGGCGGAATTCGGTGAACTCGCGCAGACGATCCTTCGTGCTGTCATCGCCGCCGCTCATGCGCCGGCTCCGGCCAGCAGCGGCTCGAACTTGCCGGCGCGGTGCAGGGCGATCATGTCGTCGTAGCCGCCCACATGGGTGTCGCCGACGAAAATCTGCGGCACGCTGGTACGGCGCGCCTTGCTGATCATCTTCTCGCGCTCGGCCGGGTCCAGATCGATGCGCACTTCCTGCCAGCTCTGGCCCTTGCTCTTCAGGAAGTTCTTGGCGGCCACGCAGTACGGGCAGATGGCGGTGGTATACATCGTGATGGTGGGACCGCCGGTGGGGGTGTCACTCAAGGGAATTCTCCGGGCTGTTGCAGGTCAAAGTGGTGCTCGGTGCCAATATGGGCCGGGTGGTGCCGGTTTCCACCCTAACCCCATGGAACACTGCGGGCCGTCAATTAACTACATGTTCACTCGTAACGGACAGCTTGGCGTCATCCTGCGGTCCGCCCGGTATTGTCCGACACTGGAGCTTCATTTGCGTCCCCTGCTGCTCGCCGCTGCTGTGACCCTTTCCCTGGCCGTGCCGCTGGCATCGGCGCAGGACGCGCGCCTGCCCGACATGGGCTCCTCGGCCGGTGAAGTCCTGTCGCCGGCGCGCCAGGCCGAGTACGGCGGGATGATGCTGCGCGAGCTGCGCAACTACGGTTACCTGCTGGAAGACCCGCTGCTGGATGACTGGTTGCAGCGCATGGGCAGCCGGCTGGGCACCCAGAGCGATCTGCCCAGCCAGAGCTTCACCTTCTTCCTGCTCAAGGATCGGCAGATCAATGCGTTTGCGACGCTGGGCGGTTTCATCGGCACCAACGCCGGCCTGATCCTGACCGCAGAGCAGGAAGACGAAGTGGCGGCCGTGCTCTCGCACGAAATCGCCCACGTCACCCAGCAGCATGTGCTGCGCGGGGTCGAACGCGCGCAGCGCGATCAGATTCCCATCCTGCTCGGCATGCTCGGCGCGATCGTGCTGGCGCAAAGCGCCGGCGGCAGTTCCGGCGGCGATGCCTCGATGGCGGCGGTGGCCAGCGGCATGGGCCTGATGCAGCAGCGCCAGATCGACTACACCCGCTCCAACGAGTCCGAGGCCGATCGCCTGGGCATCCGCACCCTGGCCCGCTCCGGTTACGACGTGGATGCGATGGCGGGCTTCTTCTCGCGCATGGCCCAGGCCACCCGCGCCAGCCGCAGCGGCGGTCGCGACGCCTATCCCGACTATCTGATGACCCACCCGGTGACCACCACCCGCATCAGCGAGGCCAAGCAGCGCGCCGAGCAGATGCGCAAGGACTACGTCACCACCACCACCCGCGTGCTGGGTGGCGGCCAGCGGGTCGAAACCTTCAATCCCAAGATCGTCAGCGCGCCGGAAAAGAACAGCGACAACCCCTTGCTGCCGGTCACGGTGCGCCTGCCCAGCGAGTTGATCAACGGCGGGCCGACCGGCCAGTTCGACTGGGCGCGCGAGCGCCTGCGCGTGCTCAGCGCCAACACCGCCGATGGCGCCGCCCGCGATTACGAACGCATCCAGCGCGAGTCCGGCAAGCCGCTGACGCCGGCGCAGCGCTATGGCCTGGCGCTGGCCAACCTGTACGCCGGTCGCGCGCCGCTGGCCGTGGACCAGCTCACCCCCTTGCTGGAAGACAACCCCGGCAACCTGTGGCTGGACCTGGGCCTGGCCGAAGCCGAGTCGCGCGGTGGCCGCGTCGCCGCCGCCAACCAGCGCCTGACCCGGCTGCAGCAACAGATGCCCAACAGCCGTCCGGTGGCGCTGACCTTCGCCCGCATCCTCAATGAGCAGGGCGGCGCGGAAGCCGGCCGGCATGCCCAGACGGTGCTGCGTCCGCTGCTGGGCCGGGCCGGCAGCGACCCGGTCTTCCAGCAGGAGTTTGGCCGCGCCAACGAACTGGCCGGCGATTCGGCCCGCGCCGGCGAGGCCTTTGCCGAGGCGGCCTTCCTCAATGGCCGGCCGGAGCAGGCGCTGATCCAGTTGCAGAACCTCAAGCAGCGCGGCGACCTGGATTACTACGCCCGTGCCCGCATCGACGCGCGCATCGCCGCCATCACCCCGCAGGTGCTGGAACTGCGCCGCCAGGGCATCAACGACCCGGATATCGAGCGGCGCTGAGATCCTGCGCGGGACCCGCCACATGACAGCGGAACGCGCTGTCATGTTTCGGTCATAAAATTGTCGTCTACTGGCAGCGCCCCCCCTGCCGACGGACGCTACGTGCAGAAGCACATCCTGATCGTTGACGATGAACCGGCCATCCGCGACATGGTCGCCTTTGCCCTGCGCAAGGGCGACTACGAGCCCATCCATGCCGGTGACGCCCGCGAGGCGCAGAACGCCATTGCCGACCGGGTGCCGGATCTGATCCTGCTGGACTGGATGCTGCCCGGCACCAGCGGCCTGGAACTGGCCCGCCGCTGGCGCAAGGACGCCATGACCCGCGACATCCCGATCATCATGCTCACCGCCCGCGGCGAAGAGAATGATCGGGTCGGCGGTCTGGAAGCCGGCGTGGACGACTACGTGGTCAAGCCATTCTCGGCGCGCGAACTGCTGGCCCGGATCCGCGCGGTGATGCGCCGCTCGCGCGAAGACGACGAGGACGGCAGCGTCAGCGTCGGTCCATTGCGCATCGATGGCGCCGCCCACCGCGTTTTCGCCGGCGACACCCCGGTGCCGATTGGCCCCACCGAGTACCGCCTGCTGCACTTCTTCATGACCCATCCCGAGCGCGTCTACTCGCGCACGCAGTTGCTGGATCACGTCTGGGGCGGCAGCGTCTACGTGGAAGAGCGCACGGTGGACGTGCATATCCGTCGCCTGCGCAAGACCCTGGAGCCGCATGGCATCGAGAACATGGTGCAGACCGTGCGCGGTTCGGGCTATCGCTTCTCGGCGGCGATGTGAGGCCCGGGCACGCTGCATCTGTCACAACCCCGCGCCTACAATCGCCCCATGCCTGATCACATCCGCTCCGCCTGGTTCAAGACGCTGGGTCAACTGGCTGGAATCCTGATCGCGGCCGCCCTGCTCGGCCTGCTGATCGGCTATCCCTGGCCGGTGCTCACGCTGGCCGCGCTGGGCGTGGTGGCCTGGCACTACTGGAAACTGCGGGAAGTGTTGCTGCGCCTGACCGCCCGCCAGCGGCTCACCCCGGCGCGCGGCCAGGGCGTGTGGAACGAGTTGGATCGCCTGCTCTATCGCGGCCAGGCCGAAATGCGCACGCGCAAGCGCCGCCTGCTGGCCATGCTGCGCGCTTATCGCGCCGCCGCCGCCGCGCTGCCCGATGCGGTGGTGGTGGTCGAACGCAACAGCCAGCGCGTGCAGTGGTTCAACAAGGCCGCCACCAGTCTGCTGGGCCTGCAGTATCCCAACGACATCGGCGCCAGCATCGGCGATCGCCTGCAGCCGTTGCCGATGTCGCACTGGCTGGCCGCCGGCCGCAATGCCGAGCCCATGCTCGATGCCGGTTCGCCGGTGGATCCGGCGCTGCGCCTGAACCTGCGTCTGATCCCCTACTCCGATCAGCACTGGCTGCTGGTCGCGCGCGACGTCAGCAAGATGTTGCGGCTGGAACAGATGCGCCGCGACTTCGTCGCCAACGTCTCGCATGAATTGCGCACCCCGCTGACCGTGGTGCACGGTTACCTGGACATGCTCGAGCCGCAGGAATTCCCCGAGTGGGCGCCGATGCTGGCGGAGATGCAGAAGCAATCCCAGCGCATGACGCAGTTGGTGGAAGACCTGCTGACCCTGTCGCGACTGGAAGCCCAGGACAGCCTGCCCGACGAAAGCGTGGCGATGGCGCCGATGCTGGCCACCCTGCGCCGCGAGGCCGAAGCGCTCAGCCACAAGCGCCATACCGTGGTGGTGGAAGACGAGGCCGGCGTGGATCTGTGGGGCTCCAACAAGGAGCTGCACAGCGCCTTCTCCAACCTGGTCAGCAACGCGGTGCGCTACACCCCGGCCGGCGGCAGCATCCGCGTGCGCTTTGCGCGCGAAGGCGACGGCGCCCTGCTCAGTGTCACCGACAGCGGCTATGGCATTCCCGCCAGCCACCTGCCGCGCATCACCGAACGTTTCTATCGCGTCTCCACCAGCCGCTCGCGCGAGAGCGGCGGCACCGGCCTGGGCCTGTCGATCGTCAAGCACGTCCTCAACCTGCACCAGGCGCGGCTGGAGATTGAAAGCGAAGTAGGCCACGGCAGTACCTTCACCATCCACTTCAGTGGCGAACGCGTGCACGAACGCGGCAGCGATCTGCTCACGCCGCCGTCCCCTCCTTCCCTCACCCACGGTCAGACCGCATGAATGTCGCCAACGCCACCACGCCGGACGCCGTGAGCAACGAGGAGCGGCTGCGCGATCCCGCGCTCTACCTCAACCGCGAACTGTCGCAGCTGGATTTCAACTTCCGCGTACTGGCGCAGGCGCAGGATCCCAGCGTGCCGCTGTTGGAACGGCTGCGTTTCCTGTGCATCTCCTGCACCAACCTGGACGAGTTCTTCGAAATCCGCGCCGCCACCGTGCGCCATGCGCAGGACTTCGGCCTGCCGCCGGCCGCCGATGGCATGAGCCCGACCACGGTGCTCAACCGCATCCACGATCGCGCCGCCGAACTGGTGGACGCGCAATACAAATGCTGGAACCAGGTACTGCGCCCGGCCTTGAACGAAGCCGGCGTGCGCGTGTTTGGCCGCGGCGCCTGGAGCCCGCGCCAGACCCGCTGGCTGCGCGCCTACTTCCGCAACGAGATCATGCCGGTGCTCTCGCCGCTGGGCCTGGACCCGGCGCATCCCTTCCCCAAGATCCTCAACAAGTCGCTCAACATCGTGGTGGTGTTGAAGGGCAAGGACGCGTTTGGCCGCGCCGGCCACCTGGCGATCGTGCGCGCGCCACGTTCGCTGCCGCGCATCATCCACCTGCCGCAGCGCGTGTCCGGCGGCGAGAACGACTTCGTGCTGCTGTCCTCGGTGCTGTCGGCATTCGTCGATGAGCTGTTCCCGGGCATGGAGGTCAAGGGCTCCTACCAGTTCCGCGTCACCCGCAACTCCGAAGTGGTGGTGGACGAGGAAGAAGTGGAAAACCTGGCGCTGGCACTGCGCGATGAACTGGTCGGCCGCGGCTATCGTCCGGCGGTGCGCCTGGAGATAGCCCAGGATTGTCCCAAGCCGATCATCCGCACGCTGCTGCAGAACTTCGCCCTGCCCGACAACGCGGTCTATCTGATCGACGGCCCGGTCAATCTCAACCGGGTCATCCAGGTCTATGACCTGGCCCAGCGCCCGGAACTGAAGTACCCGGTATTCACCCCGCGCCTGCTGCGCGACAGCGACACCATCTTCGAACGCGTCGACGATGGCGACGTGCTGCTGCACCACCCCTTCGACGCCTTCACGCCGGTGCTGGATCTGCTCAAGCAGGCGGCCATCGACCCCAACGTGCTGGCGATCAAGCAGACCCTGTACCGCACCGGCAACAACTCGGCGATTGTCGATGCGCTGGTGCAGGCCGCGCGCAACGGCAAGGACGTCACCGTGGTGGTGGAACTGCGCGCGCGCTTCGATGAAGACGCCAACCTGGGCGTGGCCGACCGGCTGCAGGAAGCCGGCGTGCAGGTCGTGTATGGCGTGGTCGGCTACAAGACCCACGCCAAGATGCTGCTGATCGTGCGCCGCGAGGGCAAGAAACTGCGCCGCTACGTGCACCTGGGCACCGGCAACTATCACAGCGGCACCGCCCGCGCCTACACCGACATCGGCCTGATCACCGCCGACCCGGACGTCGGCAACGACGTGCACCTGCTGTTCCAGCAGCTGTCGGGCCTGGCGCCATCGACCAAGCTCAAGCGCCTGCTGCAATCCCCCTTCACCCTGCATGCCGGTCTGATCAAGAAGATCGAGCGCGAGGCCAAGCTGGCGCGCGCCGGCAAGCCGGGCCGCATCATCGCCAAGATCAATGCGCTCAACGAGCCACGGATCATCCGCGCGCTCTATGTCGCCTCGCAGGCCGGCGTGCAGATTGATCTGATCGTGCGTGGCGCCTGCTCGCTGCGACCGGGCGTGCCCGGCGTGTCGGACAACATCCGCGTGCGTTCCATCGTCGGCCGCTTCCTGGAACACAGCCGCATCTACTGGTTCGGCAACGATGGTCACCCCGAGCTGTACTGCGCCAGCGCCGACTGGCTGGAGCGCAACCTGCTGCACCGGGTGGAAACCTGCTTCCCGATCCTGGAGCCGGCGCTGGCCGACAAGGTCTTCCGCGACGGCCTGCAGAACTACCTGGACGACAACCAGAACGCCTGGTTGCTGGATGCCGATGGCGTGTACCACAAGGCCGAGCCGGCCGAGGGCCAGACCCCGCATTCGGCGCAGGCGCTGCTGTTGGCCGGGGTCTAAAACCGGTGCAAGTCCTTGATGCGACGAATGGCGCGTTGCCAAGCGCCGGTCGCTGCCACTAGTCTGCGCGCATGTCGCCCGCCTCCGCCCCCGCTTCGCCGCCCCCCCGTGACGGCGAACACCTCGCCGCGATCGACCTGGGCTCCAACAGCTTTCACATGATCGTGGCCCGCTACACGCTGGGCCAGCTGCGCGTGGTGGATCGCCTGCGCGAGACCGTGCGCATGGCCGATGGCCTGGACGGCAAGGGTGGCCTGTCCGAACCGGCGCGCGAGCGCGCCCTGGATTGCCTGTCGCGGTTCGGCCAGCGTATCCGTGACGTACCTACCGCACGCGTGCGTGCGCTGGCCACGAATACGGTTCGCCAGCTGCGCGACCCGATGGGCTTCCTGATGCCGGCCGAAGCCGCGCTGGGCAAGCCGATCGAAGTGGTGTCCGGGCGTGAGGAAGCCCGCCTGATCTACCTGGGCGTGGCCCACTCGCAGCCGCCCAAGGCGGATCAGAAACGACTGGTGATCGATATCGGCGGCGGCTCCACCGAGTTCATCATTGGCCGCGGCATGCAGACCCTGGAGCGCGAAAGCCTGCAGGCCGGTTGCATCGCCAGCACGCGGCGGTTCTTTCCCGGTGGCAAGCTCACCAAGAAACGCTGGAAGGATGCGCTGACCGAAATCGGCGCCGAGTTCCAGCAGTTCGCCAAGCTCTATCGCGCCCTGGGCTGGCAGGAAGCCATTGGCTCCTCCGGTACCAACAAGGCGATTGGCGATATCTGCGCGGCGATGAAACTGACCAAGGGCGCGGTGACTGCCGAGGCCCTGCCGCAGGTTCGCGACCGGCTGCTGCAGGCCGAACGCATCGACGACATCGACCTGCCCGGCCTGTCCAATGATCGCCGGCCGATCATCGCCGGCGGCGTGCTGGTACTGGAGGCCGCCTTCGAAGCCCTGGGCCTGCAGCGACTGATGGTGAGCAAGGCGGCCATGCGCGAAGGCATCCTGTTCGACATGCTGGGCCGCGGCAGCGACAACGATCCGCGCGACCTGTCCACCGCATCGCTGATCCAGCGCTACGGCATCGACGAGGTGCAGGCCTCGCGGGTGGAGGCCACCGCCCAGCGCCTGCACGAGCAGGTCGCCGAAGACTGGCAGCTCAGCGACGACGATGCACGCATGCTCGGCTGGGCCGCGCGCCTGCACGAACTGGGCCTGGTCATCGCGCACAGCCAGTACCACCAGCATGGCGCCTACGTGCTGGAGAACTCCGACATCGCCGGTTTCTCGCGGCAGGAGCAGCAGGTGCTGGCCTCGCTGGTACGCACGCACCGTCGCGGGGTGCCCAAGACCGCTTTCGATGCCCTGCCTGATCGCCTGCTGCTGTCGGCCAAACGCAAGGCCGCATTGTTGAGGCTGGCAGTGTTGTTGCACCGCGCGCACGAGGCCGACCCGATTCCGCGCCTGGACCTGACCGCCATCGACGACGAATTGCGCCTGGTGGTGGATCGCGACTGGATTGAAGCGCGTCCGCTGCTGAAGTCGGATCTGATTGGCGAGCCGGAAGACATGCAGGGCCTGGGCATCACCCTCAAGCCGTTCGTGGCCTGAGCCGCATCGCTACGGCGCGAGGGCGGCTGCATCTTCGCAGCGTCCTCATGCAAAACCGGCGTTACTAAGGCTAGACTCGGGTCCGGGAACGATTCGGGCAGGCCCGCCACCGGGTTCGCGCGCCTCACGCGGGCTCTCGGCAACTCAATGCAAGCCGCTGGCCGCCCGCGTCGCTTCCCGCTTGTCCAGGAGGGATCAATGCAGAGACCGAAAGACGCACCATGGAATGAGCTGCTGGCCACCGATGGACCGGGCGCGCTGGCGATAGGCCGCAACGTCGATCGGATACTCAATGCCGTGCGCACGCACTTGGGCATGGACGTGGCCTTCATTTCCGAATTCAGCGGCCGGCAACGGACCTTTCGCCACGTGGTGGGCGCGCTGGAACCGATGCCGCTGAAACCGGGCGACTCGATGCCGCTGGAAGAAGGCTATTGCCTGCGCGTGGTGGATGGCCGCATTCCCCAGCTGATTCCCGACACCCGCGCCGTGCCGGTGCTGGCCGACATTCCCGATACCGCCGCCGTGCCGATTGGCGCGCACCTGTCGGTGCCGATCAAGCTCAGTGACGGCCGCATCTTCGGCACGTTCTGCTGTTTCAGCCTGCGCCCCAACCTGTCCCTGAGCGAACGCGACATGCAGATGATGCGTGCCTTCGCCGAATTGCTGGCCTATCAGATCGACGGTGATCTGGATGCGCTGCGCGTGCACGAGGAAAAAGTCGAGCGGATCAATGCCGTGCTCGAACTCGGCCAGCCCAGCATCGCCTACCAGCCTATTTACCGGCTCAAGGACGATCGCATCATCGGCGTGGAATGCCTGGCACGGTTCGATCTCAATCCGCCGCGCCCGGCCGATCTGTGGTTCCGGGAGGCGCGCGAGATCGGTCTGGGCGTGCGCCTGGAGCTCAACACCATGCTCACCGCCATGGATGGACTGCGCCATCTGCTGGGCGGTTTTTACGTGTCGCTCAATGTCTCGCCGCAGACCATCATCAGCGGACAGGTGGCCGGCTATCTGGATGCCTTGCCGCTGGATCGCGTCGTGCTGGAGCTGACCGAGCACGCGCATGTGGAAGACTACGCCGCCTTGCGCGAGCAACTGACTCCCCTGCGCCGGCAGGGTGTGCGGGTGGCGGTGGACGATGCCGGCGCCGGCTACGCCAGCATGCGTCATGTGCTGGCGATTAGCCCGGACATCATCAAGCTGGACATGACCCTGACCCGCAGCATCGACAGCGATTCGCCGCGCCGCGCCCTGGCCGCCGCGCTGATTGCGTTCGCCCGCCAGACGCATACCGAAATCATTGCCGAGGGCGTGGAGACGGCCGAGGAACTGGCCGCGCTCAAGGCGCTGGGCGTGGAGCACGCGCAGGGCTATTTCCTGTCGCGGCCCCTGGCCCTGCCCGACCTGAGCAGCCTGCTCAATCCCGGCGAGACCCGCCTGCACTGATCGTCGCGGCCGGCCTCTGGCATCATGCCGGCCTGTTCCCTGCGCGTGGCGACCATGCAGACATTCGCGATTCCCGGTACCCACCTGCGCGCTTCGCGCATCGCCGTGGGCTGCATGCACCTGAGCCGGGCGTGGGACAACTCGCCCCTGACCGAGGCGGAGCGACTGCAGACACGCGCACTGGTGGATACCGCGCTGGAACGCGGCATCACCCTGTTCGATCACGCCGACATCTATGCGCGTGGCAAATCCGAACGGCTGTTCGGCGAAGTGCTGGCCGCCTCGCCTTCGTTGCGGGACAGCATGGTGCTGCAGTCCAAGTGCGGCATCCGCTTCGCGCACGAGCCGCATGCCTCATCGCCGGGGCGCTACGATTTCAGCCATGCGCATCTCATCAGCTCCGTGGAAGGCAGCCTGCAGCGCCTGCAGACGGATCGGCTGGATCTGCTGTTGCTGCATCGGCCCGATCCGCTGGGTCATCCGGACGAAGTGGCGCGCGCCTTCGATGACCTGCAGCGCAGCGGCAAGGTGTTGCACTTCGGCGTGAGCAACCACACCGGTGCGCAGATCGCGTTACTGCAGAAGAGCGTCGCGCAGCCGCTGGTGGTGAACCAGGTGGAGATCAGCCTGTTGCACCATCACCTGATCAACGAAGGCGTGGTCGCGGCAATCCCTGGCACGCCGTATACGGCCTCGGCCGGGACGCTGGACTACTGCCGGCAGCACGACATCCTGGTGCAGGCATGGTCGCCGTTGGCCGGTGGTCGCCTGTCGCATCCGGAAACGGCCGAGCCCGGATTGCGTCCGACCGCCGAGCGGGTTGCGCATTTCGCCAGCAAGTACGGCGTCAGCGCCGAAGCGATCCTGCTGGCGTGGCTGCTGCGGCATCCGGCCGGCATCCAGCCCATCGTCGGCACCACCCAGGCGGAGCGCCTGCTGGCGGCCAGCGCCGCCGATGTCATCGAACTGGATCGCGAGGATTGGTACGACCTGTTCACGGCGGCGCGGGGTGCGCCGGTGCCGTAAACACCTGTCACACCGCAGTCAACTGACTGCCATGTTTGCTTCATGCCCGGCGCGCATCCTTCGCAAAACCGGGAGCCATGCATGCGCTACGCCATCGTCACCGAGACCTATCCGCCGGAGGTCAACGGGGTTGCGTTGACCGTGCAGGGACTGGAACAGGGATTGCGATCACGCGGGCATGCGGTGTCGCTGGTGCGGCCGCGGCAGGACAGCGATGTCGCCGACCTGCCGGACACCATGCTGGTGCGGGGTGCGGCCCTGCCCCGCTATCCGGGCCTGAAATTCGGTCTGCCGGCGACGCGCCGGTTGACCCGCTTGTGGACGAACACGCCGCCGGACGCGATCTACGTGGCCACGGAAGGCCCGCTGGGCTGGTCAGCGGTGCGCGCCGCCAAGCGATTGGGCATTCCGGTTGCGACTGGCTTCCACACCCGCTTTGACGAGTACATGCGCGACTACGGCGCGGCGTTCCTGCAGCAGACGGCGATGCGCTGGATGCGGCGTTTCCACAACCGCGCCGACGCCACCCTGGTGCCGACGCGCGAGCTGCAGGATTTCCTCGCCTCGCAGGGCTTCGAGCGCGTGGTGCGGCTGGCGCGCGCGGTCGACAGCACGCAGTTCTCGCCTGCCCTGCGCGATAGCGCGCTGCGCAGCTTGTGGGGTGCGCGCACGGATACGCCCGTCGCCATCTACGTGGGCCGCATCGCGGCGGAAAAGAACCTGGGCCTGGCCGTGCGCGCCTTCCGCGAGTTGCAGGGCAAGCGCCCCGACGCGCGCTTTGTCTGGGTCGGCGATGGCCCGGCGCGCGAGAAGCTGGCGCAGGACAATCCGGACTTCGTGTTCTGCGGCATCCAGCGCGGCGAAGCGCTGGCGCGGCACTTTGCCAGCGGCGACCTGTTCCTGTTTCCCAGCCACAGCGAGACCTTCGGCAACGTCACCCTGGAAGCCATGGCCAGCGGCGTGCCGACGGTGGCCTTCGATTACGGCGCGGCGCGCGAACATCTGCGCAGCGGCGTGCACGGCGTGGCAGTGCAGGACGACGAGGCCTTTGTCGCCGCCACCGTGCAGTTGGGCGACAACGCGACCCTGCGTGGCCTGATGGGCGGCAATGCGGCCGAGGCCGTGCGCGCCCTGCGGCCGGATCAGGTGGCCGCCGATTTCGATGTGCTGTTGGCCGATCTGGCCGCTACCCGGAGGTCTTATGCGAATCCTGCAACCGCGTAATCCCTGGCGTGGACGTGATGCCGGTTGGTGCCTGCGCGCCAATCGCCTGGGTCAGTGGCAGGGTGTGCGGCGCTTCTTCGCGGTCATCAGCCGCTTGGGCGATGGCGTGTTCTGGTATGTGCTGATGGGCGCGCTGATTGCCTTCGACGGGCTGCAGGGACTGGCGGCCTCGGCGCATCTGGCGGCGACCGGGGTGATTGCGCTGACCCTGTACAAGCTGCTAAAGCGCTGGACGCGGCGGCCGCGGCCGTTTGCGGCCGATGTGCGGATTCGCGCGTGGATTGCGCCGCTGGACGAGTTCAGTTTTCCGTCCGGGCATACGCTGCATGCGGTGGCGTTCACGCTGGTGGCGCTGGCGCATTATCCGGTGCTGGCGCCGGTGTTGATTCCGTTTGCGGCGGCGGTGGGGATTTCGCGGGTGGTGTTGGGCTTGCACTATCCGAGTGATGTGTTGGCTGCGACGGCGATTGGATCCGGGTTGGCGGGGTTGTCGCTGTGGATCGTGCCGGGGGTTTCGTTGTTTGCATGAAAAAAAAACGGGGCGAATTCGCCCCGTCCTTTTGCCTGCTGCTTTTGTCCGTCAGTTTTCCAGCAGCGGCTTGCGCGGCAGTTTCTGTTCGCGCGTGGCGGCATGGTAGGCGAAGGCGGCGATGATCGCCGAGGCCTGCTTCAGATCTTCCGCACTGGCGTGATCGAAGGTGTCCAGGTCGCTGTGGTGCACGTTGGTGCCGTAGTCCAGGCCATCCTGCACGAACTGGAAGCCGGGCACGCCGATGCGATCAAAGGAGATGTGATCGGTGCTGCTGGTGTTGCGCGGGGTGACAATCGTCGCGCCCACGTCGTTGAACGGCTTGAGCCAGGCTTCGAAGATCGGCATGGCCGCCAGGTTTTCCTGCGCATAGATGCCGCGAATCTTGCCCGAGCCATTGTCCAGGTTGAAATAGGCGCTGACCTTGTCGTAGTCGCGCTTCTTCTGCAGCGGACCGCCGCGTTCCTGGAAGCCCTTCGGCAGCTTCTTCTGCTCCGGATCGGTGGATTCGGGATACTCGGCGAGGTGCTTGGCCACGTACGCGCCCGAGCCAATCAGACCCTGCTCCTCACCACTCCACAAAGCGATGCGGATCGTGCGGCGCGGCTTGACGCCCAGCGTCTTCAGGATGCGCATGGCCTCCATCATCACCGCCACGCCGGCGGCGTTGTCGGCCGCGCCGGTGCCGGCGTGCCACGAGTCCATGTGGGCACCGATAATCACCACTTCATTGCCGCTGCCTGGAATCTCGGCAATGGTGTTGTAGCCCGGGTCATTGGTTTCGCTGGTGAACTGCGCATCGACGTTGATCCGCAGGTTGACCTTTTCCCCGCGTTCCAGCGAACGCAGCAGCGGGTTGTAGTGCTCCGCGGCCACGGCCAGCTCCGGCACGCCCACCGGCTCACCGGCGCGACGCGAACCACCACCACCGACGCGGATGATGCCGTTGTCCCAACCACTGATGCTCAACGCGGCAATCGCGCCTTCTTCCACCAGGAACTTGTTCAAAGCCTGGCTCAGCTCCTGCCGCTGCACGTACTCGCTCGCGCGCTTCTTGCGATCGGCCGGGTTGGCGTCCTTGGGCACGGCGTAATCGAGCAGCGCGGTCAGCCCCGCATCGTCATAACGCTTGGAGTCGGCTTCGGTACCGGCCTTGTACTCACGGAACTCGCTGAGCAACACCACCTTGCCTTTCAGCTTGCCCTTGTACTTGTCCAGATCGGCCTTGGTCTTGATGACCACCGCAATCGCCTCGCCTTCCACCGCGCCCTGCGTACCCGGCGTCCACGCCTTGGGCACCGCATGCAACGACAACTGGCGCGGGCCCAGCAGATCCACGCTGGCGCTGCGATACAGCCAACCACGACCAAAGTCATCGAACGCCTCGTCATGCACGTTCGACAAGCCCCACGCCGTCATCTGCTCACGCGTCCACGCATTGGCCTTGGCCATGTTGGGCGAGTTGGTCAGGCGCGGACCGATCTGCTCGGTCAAATGACCAAACGTGGCCATCACCTGCGAACGATGGAACGCCTCCTGACGGATACGGCTGACCATATCCAGATCCACCGACTCCCTGCTCTGCGCCTGCACCTGCACCGCAGCGGCCAGGCCCACACACAGCACGATGCCCAGCTTCCTTCCGACCCCTAAGTTCACGCCTTCATCCCCCGGGAAATCCCCGTCAGCACAAACGTTCGAGTCTAGTCAGGCAAGACCGTAAGTCCCCCCGCCAAAAGTAATGGCTAAGAGCACGCGCATCACTGCTTTCCGATCCGCCGTGAGAGAAACAGAGAGTGGGAGCAGGCCCCGCGGAATAGGGTGAGGATCGCGACTAGGCCACCCTCCATCAGCTGAGGGAGCGTTTCCGATCCCTATTCCGCGGGGCCTGCTCCCACTCACACGCAGAAACGCATCACCCAAGCTTTTCCACCGAGGCCCGCTGCAAGGAAGGCATCCCCTGCCCCACCCAATCCCGATCATTGGCCACCTGCGCCGTACTCCTGCTGGCCTCCAACGCCGAAAGGTCCACATCGGCCATGGCCCAGACCTGATCCCCCCGCGTCTGCACCAACACCCCATCCGCCGGAAACCCTCGGTCCATCGGCGCGAAAATCGCCGCCTCGCCCGTATTGATATCCAGCGCAGGACTCCACGCCGCCACGCCCGCCGTCACCGCCTGCGCCACGAAGAACCGATTCTCCAGCGCCCGCGCCAGACACCCCACCCGCACCCGCGTCGCCCCCGCTTCCGTATCCGTACAACTGGGCACCACCAGCAACCGCGCCCCCGCCTCGTACTGCGCCCGCACCGGCAACGGAAACTCGCTGTCGTAGCAGACCGATATCCCGCTGCGCACCTCATCCACGGCAAACACCTTCAGCGCATCGCCGCCTTCGATCATCCCCGTGGCCATCTCGAAACCGGTCATCTGCAACTTGTCCTGCCAACCATGGCCGCCGTCGGGCGAGAACCAGTCACTGCGATTGCGATACCGCTCCGACGCCACCGCAAGCAGGAAACTGCCGGCAATGACATGCACCTGATGCTCGCGCGCCAGCCGCTGGAACAACGCACACCAGTCGCCACGCAGCGCCTGCGTGGCAGCGAGCGATGCCGGCAGATCCGAATACACCGCCTGCTCGAAGACACCCGCCAGCTCCAGCGACAGGTATTCCGGCAACACCGCCACCCGCGCACCGCCGGCACGCGCTTCACCAAGCAGGCGCGACACCCGTTCGGAAAACGCCGCGAAATCGCGCGGCTGTTGAATCGGATACTTGGCCACGGCCACTTTCATGCCACGCCCTCCTTCGGCTCGCGCCGCAACGGCCCCCATTCCAGCGGACGCGTCCAGAACGTCAGCGCATGCGCCATCGGGCCCTGGTCAATCTCGTTCCAATGCAGTTGCATCGTCATGCCCGGCTGGCGGCTGTAGCCGCGCTTGCGCCAGAAATCGTCATTGCCACGGAAATCCGCTGGCCTGCGCGCATCGTGCGCATCGCGATCCACCGCCGCAAACGCCGTCCAGCGGTAATCGCCCAGGCCACGCGCATGATCCTCGCGCGCATCGAAGAAGGCATGGCCAATGCCGCGTCCGCGCCATGTCGGCAGCAGTACCGACTCGCCGAAATAGAACACATGGGCCGGATCGATATCCGATGCCAGGAACGGCTGGCGGAACTCGGCGCTGTCATCCAGCAGCGGCAAGCCGGTGGACGCACCGACTACCCGGCCTTCGTCCACCGCCAGCACGAAGACGCTGTCATTCGACTCGGCATACGCCGCCAGATATTCGCGCTCGTAGGCCAGGTCGCCTGCATACAGATACGGCCAGTCGCGGAACACCGCGACCCGCAGCCGGGCTACATCGTCCAGCCAGGGCTGGATGGCAGGACCTCGAAACGTCTGGATGGCGTGCGCGTGCTGCATGCGTGCACTGTAGCGCAGGGCGCATCGTCCCAGGCGTAGATCAGCAGCGCCGCCGCCGGCAGCAGCCACAGGCAGGCGTGCTGATCCTGCGAGCGTGCCGCGTAGATGGCTTGCGGCGTGGAAGCCACCGGCTGCCACGCCTCGTATGTTCTGGGCGGTGCGTGCCGCGCCAGGCCTGCGCGGGCGACGGGCGCCTCGCGCAGGCAGGCGAGCGGGTCATCGCGCAAGCGCTGCGCGATGACCTCGTCCAGGCGGAACCACAAGCTGCCGCGTGGACGATGCCACAGTGGCAGCAACAACTCGGCCAGGTCGGCAGTGGACTGCGCTTCGGTCAACAGGCCGCGTGTGCGCAGGCTGGCGGGCAACACGCGGCTGGCGCGACGATGCAAGGTGGCCTGATCGAGCATGGCGATCTCAGCGCAACTCGTTGCCGAGTTCGTACCAGTTGACCTTGCGGGTGACGAACATGATGGTGGCCAGGATGCCGAACAGCAGCAGGGAGCCCATCAGCAGCGCGTTGTCATCCGACAGCAGCAAGGCATACAGCACGCCATACAAGGCGGTGAGCATGGTCGCGAAACCCGCCGCGCGCCACCAGCCCTGCAATACCCCGGACAGGTAGAAGAACTGCAGGCCGATGCACGCCGCCGCCGAGATCAGGTAGGCCTGCCAGAAGACGATGTGCTCGGACAGGCTGAGCAGCAGCAGGAAGAAGATCGCCAGCGCCAGGCCCACCAGCAGGTATTGCAGCGGATGGATCTTCAGGCGCTTGATCAGCTCGAACAAGCCGAACGCCACGAAGGTCAGCACCACGAACAGGATGCCGTACTTGCTGGCGCGATCGACCTGGGTGTAGGTGTCGACCGGATCCACCAAATGCACGTCCAGGCTGTCGATGGCCGAGAGCTTGCCGTCTTCGCCGGCCGCTTCGTAACCGCCCGCTTCGGACAGGCGCCTGCGCTGGGTCAGATCGGTCTTGCCCTTCTCGCCCAGCTGCGCCTGCGTGGCGCTGGCCAGTGAGGAGATTTCCCAGCGCGCCGTGAAGCCGGCATCGCCCACCTTGCTGTCATGCGGCGAGTAGCGGCCACCGAACAGCGGATGCGGCCAGCTCGATTGCAGTTGGATGTGGTTGCTGTCGCCAATCGGCGCGATGCCCAGCGACTCGGTGCCGGCCAGCACGAAGCGCAGTTGCAGCTTGCTGGCAGGCAGGCGGATGGTGCCGTCGTCGGACTTGGCTTCTGGCAACTTGGCATGCACGCCGCTCATGCGCTCGCCCAGCGCACCGGTGCCGCTCTCGATCAGCAGCGGGCGACCCTCCAGGCTCAACGATGGCGTACCCACCAGCCCGCGCACATCGGCCAGGCCCAGCACCAGATACGGCTGGCCGTAAGTACGGCCCGCCACCGGCGCCAGCGGTAGCGGCGCAAACTCGGCCGACACGTTGGCGCCCCACTCGAAGGTGCGCACTTCGTACACGCCAATGCGGCGCAGGTTGGGCTTGAGGGTGCCGCTGGCGCTCAGGCTCAACGGCGTCTGCAAGGCGTAGCCCTGCACGGTGTCCTGGCGCGTGGTCGGCCGGCCGTCTTCGCCTACCACGGTGGTGCTGCGCAGTTCCTGCCAGGGCACCACGCGCAATGGACCCACCACCTGCTGCGGGCCAGCCATGCTCTGGGAAATGCGATCCACGGCCTTGGCTTGGTAGAACTCGCGATCCGAAATCAGGCCCCGCACCATCATCAGGGGGATGAGCAACAACAGCACCAGACCGCCAACGGTCAGGAATCGCAACAACAGTTTGAGGGATTTCACGCCTTGCTCCATGCCGGGAAGTGGCGGGCATGGTGGGCGCGGGGTGTGGAGGGGGAAGGTGGGGAGTTTGAAGTGGGGGTGAAGTTGAGCGGCGAGGTCCTTGCAGTCGGAATCCGCTATCCAACACAGCCAGTCGAGCTAACCGTGCTTCTAAACACCGATTGTTTCATCACCCACATGTTCACGGCCAGCCAGGTCCAATGGCTCCGCCACGACCAGCTGCACAGCCGGGTGTCCGCGTTGCAAGTGAATGCAAAACCGCCGAGCGCTCGGTGACTTACCTAGTTGCGGGCCTCTTGGTTGCCCAAATCCTGCTTGAACAGCTCGGCGTAGCGTCGGAAGTTGTAAGCCTCGGCAATCGCGTCAATCGCTTCCACGCTGAAACGGTGGACACGATCCAGCTCAATCAAGCGGGCGTCCTTCCACTCCATTACTTGGCCGACGGTGACATCTGTCGCAGCCAAGAACGTTGCGATATGGCGAATCGCCCGGTCATAGTTGCGGTTGGAGAGTTCGGCTTGGCGAATGCTTTCAAGATGCGCAGGAACGTACAGATCTCGGTCGCCAAGATACCCGTCCAGCGGACGATCCAAAGTCATCGTGCCGAACGTGGCCGCGTATCGCTTCCCCGCTTCGCCGAGTGCCTGCTCTGGGTTTACGTCCTCTCCAGCGTTAATCACTGCCCATGCCCTCTTAAGACGCTCAGCATCCTGCGCCAACTCCATCAGCAGGTAGTTGGTCTCCAGCATCTGCGCAAGCTTCGCCTCACCTCTGATCTTTCCCTGGCGAATTGCTTCAGCCGCGGCAGCGTCCTTTGCGACCCTCCTTGCGTCCGCTGCCTGGTGCAACCCAATGCCTGCCGCGACCGCAATCGCCAGCACGCTAAACCAGGCTTGCATCCAGGCAGCTCTCTCATCCTCTTCCAGCCCCATGAACCAAGTGACGGGATGAACGAAAGTCACGCCATCGGTTGTGTAGTACTCGAAAGCGAACTGCAGAATGACCAAGGCCGCTATGGCTGCGGCACCGAAGAGCAAGCGATTCATGCGCACCCCCGCGCGTTTGATGCTGACAAGACTAGGGCCTTCGTCTGATGGGCGCCATTTGCGCTAGGAATAAGGGAAGCCAGTGTTGTACCGGCCGAAGCGGAAGTCGCCCTCGTCCATGGCGGCGAGCAGCAAGGGATAGGCTTTGTTGGCGTTGTCCTCGCGCGCCATCAGCCGTAGCGCCTTCCGGTAATGAATGCTGTGCATATCCAACCCGTCCCTTTGGTTGATGCTCGCCCATCTGGTTTCCCCCGCCCCGCACCGCACACGTTGCAGATCAAATTTCCTCCGCAATATAGGTGCATTTCCACGCAACAAGTTCTAGGTTTTGCTACAGGGCATCCCCCTCCCGCAGCGCCCCGCTCCACTCCCCAGCTGCGAGACAAAAGCGCGGACCGTCTGAGCGTGCGACTCAGACCGGCCCGCTAACCAAAACCAGTACAACATGGATACCAGTTATGGCTAGCCTCAATCCTACAAGCACCACGCCCACCCCTTCCACCGACAGCGCCATCCACTTCCTGCCGCCCGCTCCACCGGCGCCACGCGCCCCGCCCTCGCCCCCCATCGGCGAGTCGCCCCGCGAATCCGCCCGCCAGCAACTCTGGACCGTGCAGGAAACCCTGCATCTGCTGCACCTGCTCACGCTGTCGCGCAACGATGACCCCATCGTCGCACCCGAGGCCTGGAGCGGTTGCCTGCACCTGCTCAGCACCCAACTGGCCACGGCCCTGGAGGCCACCGAAGAATTCGAAACCGCCTGAGTCACCCGTGGCAGGCCGGCAGGGAACGATGCCGGCCTGCTAGCCCAGCGCTAGCCCACCGCCACCGTCAGCACCGCATCGGTCCCGCCTTCCGCACGCGGTTCCAGGCTGATCTCGCCGCCATGCAGGCGCGCCACCTCGCGCACGAACGGCAGGCCCAGGCCCGAGCTGCGATGCCCGGTCGCTGGCCGCGCCAGCGAATAGAAGCGTTCGAACACCCGCTCACGCGCATAGTCCGGTATGCCCGGCCCCTGATCACGCACGCACAGGCGAACCAGATCGCCCTGCTGCTGCGCCAGCACCTGCACCGCGCCCTGCGGCGGCGAAAACGCCAGTGCGTTGTCGACCAGATTGCCCAGCGCCTGCCGCAGCAGGAACGCATCGCCCTGCACCACCAATCCGGCATCCTCGGCGCTCGCGGTCAGCGTCACCTCCAAAGACTGCGCCGAACCCGCGGCATCCTCCACCACCTGCGCCATCAACGCATCCACGGAAACCGGTTGCCGCTTCTGCAACCAGCCATGCTGTTCCACCTCGGCCAGCATCAGCAGCTTGTCGATGGTTTCGGTCAGCCGTTGCTGCTGGCTGAGGATGCTGTGGGCAAAACGCTGGCGCTGATCATCGGCCATCGGCTCCTGCAGCAACTCGGCCGCGCCGCGTATCGCCGCCAGCGGGCTTTTCATCTCGTGGGTCAGCGACTGCACGTACTGCTCCACGTAGGCCTTGCCTTCCAGCTTGCGCCGCATCGCTTCCAGCGCGCGCCCCAAGTCGCCAATCTCGTCATTGCGTGGCTTGGGCGGCGGCACCGGTTCGCCCGCTGCTACGGCCTGCGCATAGCGGTTGAGGCGGTTGATGCCGCGCACCAGCCACCAGGTAATCAACAGGCCAATCAAGGCCGACAACCCAATCAACCAGGCGCCGCGGCGCATGATGTTCTGCTGGCTGGCGGTGATGAAGGGTTCGATGCTGTGGTTGGGTTGCGCCACGGTCAGCACGCCGATGATCCGGTCGCCATCGCGAATCGGCGCGGCGACGTGCATCACCGTGCGCTCGGTCTGCCCGGGCGTTTCCGGACTGGAGCGCGCGCCGTACTCACCGCGCAGGGTGCGGTAGACATCGTTCCAGCGCGAATTGTCGCGGCCAATGTCCTGGCCGGTGGAGTCGTACACCACCACGCCACGCGCATCGGTGATGGTCACCCGGTAGTCGATGCGATCCTTGGGAAACCGCCACACCCGAGCCTTCAAGTCGCGTTGCCCGGCCTGCGCGATGTCGCGGGCGAAATCGCCGTCGGCGATCCGGCCGGCCCGCATGTCGTCCGCCGCCATCACCGCCAACACGTTGGCGGTATCCACCAACGTGGACTCCATCGCCTGGCGCACGCCCGGCTTCACCTCATTGACGAACACCCGCATCACGAAGAACGCCGCCAGCCCCACGATCAGGAAGAAGGCGATGAACAGGCGCAGGCCGATTCGCATGGGTCAGACCTCGAGGGCGTAACCCAGGCCGCGATGGGTGCGGATGGGATCCGGGTCCGCGCCCGCCGCACGCAGCTTGCCGCGCAGCGTCTTGATGTGGGTGTCCACCGTGCGGTCCATGCTCTCGGCATCGCTGTCCCAGCCGCGATCCATCAGCTGCGCGCGGCTGAGGATGGCGCCCGGGCGCTGCAACAACGCCGCCAGCAGTGCGTACTCGTAACGGGTCAGGTCCAGCGCCTGCCCGCGGTAATGGATGCGGTGACCGTCGCGATCAATCGCAAACTCGCCATGGCGATCCCAACCGGCCACCGCCACCGGCGGCGCCACCGGTGCACGCCGCAGGCGCGCACGCACGCGCGCCACCAGCTCGCGCGGCGAAAAGGGTTTGGCCACGTAGTCGTCCGCGCCCAATTCCAGGCCCAGCACGCGGTCAATCTCGTCGTTGCGCGCGGTCAGGAAAATCACCGGCACGTCGCTGAAGCTGCGCAGGCGCTTGCAGACATCGAAACCGTTGATGTCCGGCAGGCCGATGTCCAGCACCACCACGTCCACCCCGCCGGCGCGCACCCGCGGTTCGACCAGTCCGCCCAGCAATACGTGCTCGGCCTCCATGCCCTCGCTGCGCAGGGCATAGACGACGGTGTCGGCGATGGCGGTTTCGTCTTCGGCAAGCAGGATCAGCGGCATGCCCACAGCATAGCCGTGGTCCATCGCTGCGACTATGCTGTGCGGATGAACTATCGCCACGCCTTCCACGCCGGTAACCATGCCGACGTGCTCAAGCACATGATCCTGCTGGCCGTGCTGGCCGCGCTCAAGCGCAAGGACAGCCCCTTCTTCGTGCTCGATACCCATGCCGGCCGCGGCCGCTATCTGCTGGGGGGCAGCGAGAGCCAGAAGACCGGCGAGGCTGAATCCGGCATTTTCCGGCTGTTCGACCAGCCCGCCCTGCCCGAGGTGCTGGAACACTATCTGCGGGCCGTGCAGGCCGCCAACCCGGTCGGCGCACTGGTGGCCTATCCCGGTTCGCCGCTGTTGGCCGCGCAGGCGCTGCGCGAGCAGGACCGCCTGGCGGCGTGCGAGCTGCAGCCCGAAGAGGCGAGTGAACTCAAGGCCCTGTTCGCCCATGACAAGCGCGTCGGCGTGCATGCGCGCGACGGCTATGTCGCGCTGCATGCGCTGTTGCCGCCGCGTGTGGGCGAGGTGAAGATCGCCCGCGGCCTGGTGCTGATCGATCCGCCGTACGAAGCGCAGGACGCCGAGTACCCGCAGATCATCAAGTCGCTGCGCGACGCCATGGAGCGCTGGCCCAACGCCTGTTACGCGGTCTGGTACCCGATCAAGCAGCGGCGCAGCCTGCAGCCGTTCTTGCGCAAGGCCGCGGCCCTGCCCGCGAAGTCGGCGCTGCTGGCGGAACTGCAGATCCGCCCCGATGACTCGCCGCTGCGACTGAATGGCAGCGGCATGTTGCTGCTCAATCCCCCCTTCCAGATCGAACAGGCCATCGCCCCCGCGCTGCCGGCGTTGCAGAAAGCGCTGGGCGAAGCCGGCGCCAGCACGCGCCTGGAGTGGTTGCAGATGGCTCACCAGCGGTAACCCAGCCCGACCTGGCCGCTGACCTCGCGGTAGTGGCCGGCGCCACGCCGCAGGGTGATGAAGCCGCGCGCAGTCCAGCCACCACCCAACTCGGCATCCGCTCCGGCCTGCATGGAATCGATGCGGCGCGGCAGGCTGCCGTTCATGGCGGTGCCCTCGAACCGCACACCGCGACGCGCGGCATAGTCCTCGCGGTGCACCGCGAGGTAGGGCTGCACCCGCATCACCTGCAGGTCCAGCACCTGCGGGTACATCCGCAGCCCCAGGCGCCGGTCCACGCCCGCACCGGCGCTGGCATCGATGCGCGTGCCGTTGGCTTCGCGCACGCGATCAGCGGAGTGCTGCACATACACGTACTGCAGTTGCGGTTCCAGCATCCAGCGCGCGCGCGCGCTGGTCCACGCATTCCATGCATAGCCGGCTTCCAGCGAAGCGGTCCAGCTGCGCGAGGTATAGCGCACGCTGCGCAGGCCGTCGCTCTGCACCTGGTTGTGGAAGCGGCCGTGTTGCACCCAGCCATCCAGGTAAGCACCGCCTGGAGTGCCCGCGCGCGAGAACCAGGTGCCATAGAGGCCGAAGCTGTGTCCGCGCACGGAACCCTTGGCGTGGTAGCCGGTCAGTGCGGAACCGACGTGGCTCTGCGCCTGCGCCGCGCCGGCCATCATGCCCAGATGCAGGCGGTGATCGCGCGGCTGCCAACGGGTCAGTTCGGCGCCGGCTTGCAGCATCGTCGCATCGGTGGCCGAAGCCAGCTGCCGGTTCTCCGTGCGCAGATCGTGTTGCTGACGCTGGCTGCGCACCCAAGCCTGGCCGCCTGAGCCATCGCGTTGGCGCTCGGCGTACACCGGTTCGCCCAGGCGATCGTGCAGGTTGTGCGAGAACAGACTGATGCTCGCCCATTGGTTGGCCTGGTACGCCGCCACTTCCGGACGCCACAGTGGTTCCGGAGGCGATGGCGATGGCGGGTCGACCGGCGTGATTGGGGGGGTGGGATCGTCCGGAGAATCGGGCTTGACGGGTTGGTCGGGCTCGTCCGGCTTCACCGGCTCGTCGGGCTTGTCCGGCTCGTCCGGCTGCACCGGGTCGTCGGGTTTCACCGGTGGTGGCCGGCTGGAGCGCAGGTACCAGTCGCCGTCGTCCGGCGCGCTGACGCTGCCCTGCACCAGGGTGTACTCGTACGGGCCGGCGACGACGCGCTCGAGCAGGCTCAAGGTCGCGCTCGACTCGCCGTCCACCTGTACCAGGCGGATGCCTTCAACGGTGGCGGCGCCCGCGCCCTTGGCGTTGACCACGCGCACGCTGCCCACGCCTGTTGCATTGCCTTGCACCAGCAGACGATCGGTGGCCGAGTCATCGCCTTCCAGGCGGGTGTTGAACTCCAGCGTGCCTTCGCCGATGTCGTAGTTGCCGGTCACCTGCACGCGTTTGAAGTCGCTGGCGGTGGCGGGCGCCGCGAACTGCAGCAGTCCGCGGTGAATCAATTGAGTCAGTCCCGAGTGCGCGGTCACCATCCACGTACTGCTCTCCATCAGACCCAGCTCCGCCACCTGTCGGCCCGCCTCGGACAGCAGGGCGCCCTGCAGCGTCGAGGCGCCGGTCAGGTCCAGATTCACTTCGGCGGTGGCGCTGTCGACGCGCACGTCTCCCAACAGTTCCGAATCGCGCGCGTTGAGGGTGATGCGGCCCGCAGCCAGCGTGTCCTGGTTGTCCAGGATCGCGTCGTCGACTTGCATCAGTACCCCGGGCGCGCCATCGACCTCGCCGGACAGCACGCGCGACTCGTTGAGAATCAGCTTGTGTTGATCGCCCAGAAACCACAGGGCGGGCCCCTTCATGGCGCGCATAACGCTGGTGGCGATCCGCGCGCTGTTGCCGCCATTGCCACGGGTGTTGACCCGGCTCACATAGGTGCTGCCGCGCGCGCCCTGCACGTCAATCTGCGAGTCGCGCACGTCCAACTGAGCACGGTCCACCTGGACAAAGCCATGCGCGTCCGTCTCCAGCGACGTCATCTGTGAAGCGGCGACGGTGGCTTCCACCTTGTCACCTGCCACGTACAGCGCCGCGCCGCCGCTGCCGTGCACCTCCACCTGGCTGTCCTTGAGGGAGATTCGCGACAGCGTGGTCTCGTTGTTCTGGGTGCCGCGCAGTGCATGGGCCTCATTGCCCCACGTATCCAGGCGGAGGCTCTCCAGCGTGGCGACCCCTCCGAGAATGTCCACGCCATGGCTGCCCTCGTTGCCCGAGGTCTCGATGGCGCTCTTCTTCAATGTCAGTTCGGCGCTGCTGCTGCTGGTGTGGAACGCGGCCTGCACGTCGCTGGCCTTGAAGTCGGCGTCGGTCGCGGTGAACTGGCCGTCGTGCTGGATCTCGGCCAGGTAGCTCCCCTTGGCGCTGTAGCTGCCCTGATCGACGTTCACGCTCGATGCGGTGTTTCCGCCACTCACGCGGAAGGCCGGTTGCGCGCCATTGACGATGGTCCCGTTGACGACGTGGGCCTGCGCGCCGTCATTGATGTCGTAACGTGCATTGCTCAACACCAGCGCGGTGGTGCTGGCCTGCGAGCCTTCGCCGGTGATCAGCATGTTGAGGTAGCCGTCGCTGGTGGCGATCTCCATCTGCTGCAGGGTCAGTTTCCCGCCCGCCGCCACTCCCAGGCCGGCATTGCCGGTCAGGGAAATGGCGGTGCGTATGGCGCGGATTTCGCTATCCGTGCCATCGACAGTAAACAAACCGAAGTATTTTCCGACGTTGCCGCCCGCGATGCGGCCATCGGTGAAATGCAGACTGCCGCCGTCGCGGGCCGCAAAAGCACCTTGGCCGTTGCCATTGTAGCCGGCGTTGATGTCGACGCCGGCCAGGCGCATCTTGCTGACCACGCCGGCGGCATCCCTGCCCTGCACCTGCAGGGTCTCGAAGACCCGCCGGTCGTTGAGATTGGAATTGATCGAACCCTTCTCCAGCTCCACCCGGCCACCGCCAAGTGCCTGCAGGCCGATGGCGACGCCGTAGGGACGGCCACCGAGCTTGAACGTCACCTGCTGGCCCGTCGCCACGGCGTCAGCACCCGTCACCGTCAACGCCGCATCCCAACCCTCGTAGTCCAGACTGTCGCCCTTGACCAGCGTCAGCGTTTCGCCCGGGCCCACGTATTGCGCACCGTGCAGGTCCCTGGCCTCCAGGTCGCCATGCAAGCCCCATAGATTTACAGCTATGGCCAAGGCAAGGGCATGGCTTTTTCCTGCCTGTCGGCGGGCCACTGGAACGCCGCGTGGCGAGTGCGGGGGATGCCGGTCCGTTGCCGGCGACGGCGAGAAAGTACCCGGGAAAATGGGCCGCGGACAACAGAGAGATTTCATTGCTGAGGCGTCTTGGCAGGACAGAGATGCCTGTCCTACCGACCAGTTTTCACCTCTGCAATGGCCGGCCCCGCAGTGTGAAAAGAATACTGAGGCTCTCAGCCGGATGTCTATAAAGGTGATTGAGTTGCGGCTTTATAGAAATTCCTTTCGCAACAGCCACGGCCAGTCGCCGTGACGCGCATGCATCGCGTGCAAGCGTCCTCTCTCGATTCGCCAGCCACAGGCAAATCGATGGGCGAAAGTCAGGCTGAAGGAATCGGTAACAACGCAGCGAGGCCAACCCGCTGAGGCAGGAATCACCCCGCTCTTGCGCACAATCTGCGCGACGAAAAAACACCAGGCGCGCCCGGCACAGGCGCGCGCACAGGGTGGCAGAGGTTTGCGAACGTGGCGGTTATCCGGCCGCCAATTCCTTCTGCACCTTCTTCGGCAGCTTGGCGACGATCAGGTCGTAAGCCTGGCGCAGCAGCGCCTGCAGTTCCTCGCGTGGCAGCACGGAGGTGTCATCCAGCTTCACCCAGTGCGCGCGCGCCAGATAGGGCGCCGGTACAAAGCCCGGGCGGTCGGTGAGTTCCAGGAACCGATCTTCGCCGGCCTTGAAGCTCAAGCTGCCCTTGCCCTCGCCTTCCAGGCAGTACACGCAGAACATCTTGTCGCGCACCAGATAGCACAGGTCCGCGCCCCACTTCACATCGGTGCTGACCCCGGGCAGACGCCCCAGCCAGCTGTCCAGATCGCGTTGGCTCGCTTTCTTTGCCATGGCTCAGCGCTCCGACTTGGGTAGATCGGGTTCGAAGAACGTCCAGCGCACTGCCGGATAGGCGACTTTCAGTTCGTCCTCGACCCGGTTGATGTCATCCAGCAGCACGCGCACGTCCTGGGTTTCGCGCATCACCGCCTGCACCGAGACCACCACGTCGTTGCCCTGCTGCAGGGTGATGACGTGGATCAGATGGGTCACCTCGGGGCGCGCGCGCAGCCAGCCGGTGAGCTGCTGTTCCAGTTGCGGGTCCACGCTCTGGCCAATCAGCATCGACTTGACCTCGATCGCCACCAGCACCGCAATCACGATCAGCAGCACGCCAATCATCACCGTGCCCACCGCATCCCACAGCGGATTGCCGGTGACCACCGACAGCATCACCGCACCCAGCGCAAACACCAGGCCCAGCAGCGCAGCCAGATCCTCGCCGAAGATCACCACCAGCTCGGCCTGGCGGCTCTCGCGGAACCAGCGCCAGATGCTGCGGTCGCCGCGCGACTTGTTCACTTCTTCCAGGCAGGCGCGCATCGACACGCCTTCGGCGATGATCGCGAACACCAGCACGCCGGCCGCCCACCACCACTGCTGCAGCGGTTCCGGATGCTGCAGCTTGTGCACGCCTTCGTAGACCGAGAACATGCCGCCGATGGTGAACAGCATCACCGCCACCAGGAACGACCAGAAGTAGATGGCGCGCCCGTAACCCAGCGGGTGTTCGGTCGATGCCGGGCGCCTGGCCTGGCGCAGGCCCAGCAGCAGGAGCAGCTGGTTGCCGCAGTCGGCCAGCGAGTGCACCGTTTCGGCCAGCATGGCGCTGGATCCGGTGATGAAGGCGGCCACGCCCTTGGCCACCGCAATGGCGAAGTTGGCCCCCAGCGCAAACAGGATTGCGCGCGTAGAATCGCCACCACCCGCCATGACACATCCTTGAATAGGGAAAGGCCGGCAGTCTAGCAAGGGACCCCTGCGCACTGGCGTCATTGCCGACTAGAGCCTACCTTCACCGCCGACATGGGAACCTGCCGCCCGCTATGACCGCGCCGAAACGACTACCGCCCTGGCATGAGCACTTCCGCCTGCCCAGCGGCCGTGAACTGCTGATCCGTCCGATCCGCCCGGAGGATGCCGGTCCGATCCAGGGCGCCTTCACCCTGCTGGGTCCGGAAGAAATCCGCCAGCGCTTCCTGTACGCGCTGCGCGAGCTGACCCCGGAAATGGCCCAGCGCCTGAGCCAGCCCGACCCGCAGACCGAGTTTGCGCTGGTGGCGGCCGAGACCCTGCCGCCCGGCGAGGCGCTGGTGGGTGCGGTGGCGCGGGTGTCGGTGGTGTCGCGTTCGCGCGAGGCCGAATTCGCCATCCTGGTCAGCCACTTCATCGCCGGCCAGGGCCTGGGCCGGCACCTGATGCGCCGGCTGGTCAAATGGGCCAAGTCCAAGAAGCTCGACCGGCTGTACGGCGATGTGCTCGACAGCAACCTGCCGATGCTGCAACTGGCCGAGTCGCTGGGTTTCCGCCAGGTGCGCGAGCAGGATGCCTCGCCCAACCTGGTGCGGGTGGTGCTGGACCTGAACCAGCCCGAGTAAACCGGCCGACCGACGGACGGCCGTCGGTCCTGCTGCGTGGCGTAATGACGGACATGGGGAGCTGGCGGCAAGCGGTGCCGCGGCGACGGAGCGGCTCCCATGAACGCAGCAATCGACGAAACCCGCCTCAACCAATTCCTCGGCCATGCCGTGGGCGACCTCGGCGCGGCGATCAGCGCCACCTTGATCCTGGCCGGGGATCGGCTGGGCCTGTATCGCGCCTTGGCCGACAGCCCGGCCACGCCCGCCGAGCTGGCCACCCGCACCGGCACCCATGAACGCTACATCCGCGAGTGGCTGGGCAACCAGGCCGCCGGCGGCTATGTGGAGTACGACGCCGACAGCGGTCGCTACCAGCTGTCACCCGAGCAGGCGCTGTGCCTGGCCAACCCGTCCAGCCCGGTGGATCTGGCAGGCGCCTATTACATTGTCGAGGCGGTGTTCCATGCACTCGACCGCACCGTGGCCAACTTCCGCAGTGGCGCCGGCATGGAATGGGGCGATCACCATGCCTGCCTGTTCCATGGCACCGAGCGCTTCTTCCGTGCCGGTTACAACGCGCACCTGATCAGCGAGTGGTTGCCGGCGCTGGATGGCGTCGTCGACAAGCTCAAGCAAGGCGCCAAGGTGGCGGACGTGGGCTGCGGCCATGGCGCCAGCACGGTGTTGATGGCGCAGGCGTTTCCCCGTTCGCAGTTCATCGGCTACGACTACCACGCCGACTCGGTGCGGGTAGCCAACGAACGCGCCGAACAGGCCGGCTTGACCAATGTGCGTTTTGAAGCGGCCGACGCCAACTCGTATCCGGATCGCGATTTCGATCTGCTGGCCTTCTTCGATTGCCTGCACGACATGGCCGATCCCGAAGGTGCGGCGCGCCACGCCCAACGCGCGCTCAAGGCCGATGGCCACTGCCTGCTGGTGGAGCCTTTCGCCGGTGACAAGGTGGAAGAGAACCTCAACCCGGTCGGCCGCGTGTACTACGGCGCGTCATCGCAGATCTGCGTGCCGGTGTCGCTGGCGCGGCAGGGTCCGGCGCTGGGCGCACAGGCCGGCGAAGCGCGGCTGGGCGCGGTGATGCGGGCGGGCGGCTTCAAGCAGTTCCGTCGCGCCACGCAGACGCCGTTCAACCTGGTGTTCGAGGCCCGGCCCTGAAAGGGCGGTGGCGCTGGTGTGGGAGGCACTTCAGTGCCGACTGACAGGGTCGGCACTGAAGTGCCTCCTACGGAGGACATCCAGGGCCGGCGCGCATTGACTCGCCTCGCATCGGCCCCACGTTAAACTGACCTCCCTTGCGCTGGCGGCTTCACGGTCGCCGGCGCTGCTGTTGTTTTGTGGACCGATGCCCAAGAATCCTACGCCTCCCGCTACTTCCCCCTCCCTGCTGCCGCAAGGCGCGCACACCCGCGCCTGGTGGCGCGCGCCGGCTTCGGTCACGGCGCTGCCGTGGTTCCTGATTCGCGCGGCGCGCCAGCACGAGGGCCCGCTGCTGGTCATCGCGCGCGACAACCATCACGCGCATCAGATTGAAGGCGACCTGCATACCTTGCTGGGCGCCGGTGCGGATCTGCCGGTGCTGCCGTTCCCGGATTGGGAAACCCTGCCCTACGATCAATTCAGCCCGCACCCGGACATCGTCTCGCAGCGGCTGGCCGCCTTGCATCGCCTGCCCACGCTGGCGCGCGGCATCGTGGTGGTGCCGGTGCAGACGCTGCTGCAGCGTTTGCCACCGTTGCGCCACATCGTCGGCGGCAGCTTCGACTACCGCACCGGCCAGGTGCTGGATTTCGATGCGGAAAAGCGCCGGCTGGAAGCGGCCAGCTACCGCCATGTGCCGCAGGTGCTGGACCCGGGCGACTTCGCCGTGCGCGGTGGCCTGCTCGATGTGTATCCGATGGGCGCGTCCGCGCCGCTGCGCATCGAACTGCTCGACGACACCATCGACTCCATCCGCGCATTCGATCCCGAAAGCCAGCGCTCGCTGGATCGCATCGCCAGCGTGCAATTGCTGCCCGGCCGCGAAGTGCCGCTCGACGAGACCTCGGTGGCACGCGCGATGGATCAGTTGCGTGACCGGTTCGACGTGGATACCCGCCGCAGCGCGCTCTACCAGGATTTGAAATCCGGCCTGGCGCCGGCTGGTGTGGAGTACTACCTGCCGCTGTTCTTCGAGCAGACCGCCACCCTGTTCGACTACCTGGGCGATCGCGTGCTGCCGGTGCTGGCCGACGGCGCCGATGCCTGCGCCGAAGCGTTCTGGGCCACCACCCGCAATCGCTACGAACAGCGCCGCCATGATGTCGAGCGGCCACTGTTGCCACCGGATGAGTTGTACCTGTCACCGGAAGCCCTGCGCGAACGCCTGAACCAACAGCCGCGGGTGGAACTCTGCGCGCCCGATCACCCGCGCCATGCCGAGGCCCTGGCACTGGGCGAGCAACCGGCCCCCGCGCTGCCGATTGCGCAGAAGGACCACACCCCCGGCGTGGCGCTGCGCAGTTTCCTCGACAGCTATCGCGGTCGCGTGCTGATTGCCGCCGACTCGGCCGGTCGTCGCGAGGCGCTGCTGGAAGTGCTGCAGTCGGCCGAGCTGAAACCCGAAGTCGTCCCGGACTTCGCCAGCTTTGCACCTTCCTCCTCCGGGAGAAGGGGGCGCGAAGCGCCGGATGAAGGTGCGGCAGCGTCGGGAGACGGGCTACCTCGCTTCGCCATTGCCGTGGCGCCGTTGGAAGACGGCTTTGCCCTGGACGATCCGCAGCTCGTCATCCTCACCGAGCGCCAGCTGTTCCCGGATCGCGCCACCCAGCCCAACCGGCGCAAGCGCAGCGTGCGCGAGCCGGAAAGCATCATCCGCGATCTGGGCGAACTGAGCGAAGGCGCGCCGATCGTCCACGAGGATCATGGCGTGGGCCGCTACCGCGGGCTGATCGTGCTCGAAGCCGGTGGCCTGCCCGGCGAATACCTGGAAATCGAATACGCCAAGGGCGACCGCCTGTACGTGCCGGTGGCGCAGTTGCACCTGATCAGCCGCTACTCCGGCGCCTCGGTGGAAACCGCGCCGCTGCATTCGCTCGGTGGCGAAGCGTGGACCAAGGCCAAGAAGAAAGCCGCGGAAAAGGTCCGCGACGTGGCCGCCGAACTGCTGGAAATCCAGGCCCGTCGCCAGGCCCGCGCCGGACTGGCGTTGCCGGTGGATCGCGGCATGTACGAGCCCTTCGCCGCCGCCTTTCCGTTCGAGGAAACGCCGGACCAGCACCACGCGATTGAATCGGTGCTGCGCGATCTTGGCAGCAGCCAGCCGATGGATCGGGTGGTCTGCGGCGATGTGGGTTTTGGCAAGACCGAGGTCGCGCTGCGGGCCGCCTTCGCGGCGGCAAGCGCCGGCAAGCAGGTCGCGGTGCTGGTGCCGACCACGTTGCTGGCCGAACAGCACTACCGCAACTTCCGCGATCGCTTCGCCGACTGGCCGCTGCGGGTGGAAGTGCTGTCGCGCTTCAAGACTGCCAAGGAGATCAAGGCCGAACTGGAGAAGCTGGCCGAGGGCAAGCTGGACGTGATCGTCGGCACCCATCGCCTGCTGCAGCCGGACGTGAAGTTCCGCGACCTGGGCCTGGTCATCGTCGATGAAGAACAGCGCTTCGGCGTGCGCCAGAAGGAAGCGCTGAAGGCACTGCGCGCCAACGTCCACCTGCTGACCCTGACCGCCACACCGATTCCGCGCACGCTCAACATGGCCATGGCCGGCCTGCGCGATCTGTCGATCATCGCCACCCCGCCGGCCAACCGCATGGCGGTGCAGACCTTCATCACGCCCTGGGATGGGCCGTTGTTGAAAGAGTCGTTCCAGCGCGAGCTCTCGCGCGGTGGCCAGGTCTACTTCCTGCACAACGACGTGGAAAGCATCGGCCGCATGCAGCGCGATCTGCAGGAGCTGGTGCCGGAGGCGCGCATCGGCGTGGCGCATGGGCAGATGCCCGAGCGCGAACTGGAACAGGTGATGCTCGGCTTCCAGAAGCAGCGCTTCAACGTGTTGCTGTGCACGACAATCATCGAATCGGGCATCGACATTCCCAACGCCAACACGATCATCATCAACCGCGCCGATCGCTTCGGCCTGGCCCAGCTGCACCAGCTGCGTGGCCGCGTCGGTCGCTCGCATCACCGCAGCTACGCCTACCTGGTGGTGCCGGACAAGCGCAGCATGACCGCCGACGCCGAGCGCCGGCTGGACGCCATCGCGGCGATGGACGAACTGGGCGCCGGCTTCATGCTGGCCACCCACGATCTGGAAATCCGCGGCGCCGGTGAACTGCTGGGCGAGGATCAGAGCGGGCAGATGGCCGAGATTGGCTTCAGCCTGTACACCGAATTGCTGGAGCGCGCGGTCAAGTCGATTCGCCAGGGCAAGCTGCCTGACGCCGACCTGGGCCAGGAATCACGCGGGGCCGAAGTGGAACTGCATGTGCCGGCGCTGATTCCGGATGACTACCTGCCCGACGTGCACACGCGCCTGACCTTGTACAAGCGCATCAGCAGCGCGCGTGACGTCGACGAGCTGCGCGACCTGCAGGTGGAGATGATCGACCGCTTCGGCCTGCTGCCGGACCAGGTGAAGTACCTGTTCGCCACCGCCGAACTCAAGCTCACCGCCACCGCACTGGGGATCCGCAAGCTGGACCTGGGCGAAGCCGGTGGCCGCATCGTCTTCGAGAGCAAGCCCAACATCGATCCGATGGCGGTGATCCAGCTGATCCAGAAGCAGCCCAAGCTCTACACCATGGACGGCCCGGACAAGCTGCGGGTCAAGGTGCCGCTGCCGGAGGCGGCGGACAGGTTCAATGCGGCCAAGGGTTTGTTGACGACCTTGAAGGCGGCGTAGTCGCCGGCCTTATGCCCCTCTCCCGCTTGCGGGGGAGGGCTGGGGTGGGGGCCGAACGAAGACGGAATGTTGCAGCCGCCAATTCGCCTGAAGGATTCGATTTCAACAACTCACGTCGACGCCCAGATATCACGGCTCCGGCTTGCCCCCACCCCAACCCTCCCCCGTAAACGGGAGAGGGAGCAAACGTGCCACCCCAACCCTCCCCGTAAACGGGGGAGGGGGTGATCGGCGACACTGTCGACGTATCAGGTTGTTGCGTTCTCGCGCGCCTGTGCCAGTTGGAACACCGATGCCTGCGCCTCGAACGCCCGTTGGAACGCCGGCCGCGCCTTGCCACGCGCCAGGTACGCGGCCAGCGCAGGAAATTCCTCGACAAAGCCAAGCGCGTCGGCGCGCATCAGCACCGTCACCATCATCAAGTCGCCGGCGCTGAACTCGCCGTCCAGCCAGTCGGCATCGCCCAGGTGCTGCACCAGTTCGCCGAAGCGCTGGCGCACGCGCTGGTCAACCATCGCCGAGCGCGCCTCGAACCACGGCTCCTTGCGCTCCAGCACCTGCATCATCGAACGCTCGAACACCGGCGGCTCGATGGTGTTGAGCGCCGCGAACATCCAACTGATCGCGCGCAGGCGCGCATTCGCGTCTTTCGGCAACAGCACGCCATGGCGTTCGCCCAGATGCAGCAGGATGGCGCCGGACTCGAACAGCACCAGATCATCTTCCTCGTAGGTAGGAATCTGCCCGAACGGCTGCAACTTGCGATGCGCCGGCTGCTTGAGCTCGGCGAACGACAGCAGGCGCACGTCGTAAGGCTGGCCCACCTCTTCCAGCGCCCAGCGCACGCGCATGTCGCGCGCCAGGCCGCGGCCGCGATCGGGGGAGGATTCAAAGGCGGTAATGGTGGGGATCATGCGCGGACTCCGGTGGCGGTTGTCTTGATCGACGAATGGCAGGGCGCGGATTCGACACGCGGGTGCAACGGATTATCCGCCGCTGACGGCGTCGGGCTCAGTCGCTGCCCGCCGCCTCCGACGCAGGCGCCTGCGTGGCATCGAACAGCACCCGGCCGTCGTGCACGGTCAGCCTGACATCGGCAAATGCCTCCGGCTGCGCTTGCGGGTCCGAACCGAGCACAACCAGATCGCCCGCGTACCCTGCCTGCAATCGACCGCGCCCGCTCGCCTGGCCGAAGCGCTGCGCCGGTGCGGTGGTCAGGCTGGCCAGGATGGCGCGCCAGTCCATGCCCGCCTCCGCCATCAGGCGATATTCCAGATGGGTGTCGTAGGTCTCGTGAAAACCGGCGTCGGTGCCGAACAGAATCTGCCCGCCGGCCTGCGACATCGCCTGCAACTGTTGCTGCGAATTCTTCACCAGCTCGCGTACCACTGCCTCGGGTACACCTTCGCGCAGCAGTTCGGCAGAGAACAGGGTCAGCGTGGGAATCAGCGCCATGTCATCGGCCTTCAGCCGCGCCACGAAGTCCGGCGTCCACTCGCCTGATTCCGGCGCTGCATGCACCAGCACGTCCACGCCACTGTCCACGGCGATCGCCAGCCCCGCCGGGTTGGTCGGATGCGCGAACGCCGGTTTGCCATGCGCATGCGCGGCTTCGACGGTGGCGCGGGCGATGTCCACGGACATCGGCACCACTTCATTCGGCCCGCCCGTTATGGCGCCGGTGAACAGCTTGACCCCATCGGCGCCGGCGGCGATCTGCGCTTCGGCCCGCGCACGTGCCTGTTGCGCCGTCGTCACCTCGGCGCTGGGCGCGTGTGTCTGTTGCCACAGCTCACGCACGTAGATCGGCGTGCCGTGCTCGGGAAAGAACGGCATGTCCACGGTCAGCAATTGCGGGCCCTGGACTTCGCCGCAGCCGATGCGTGCGCGCAGCGCACGGGCATCGCCCGGCAGCGAGGCGATGTCGAACAGCGTGGTAAAGCCCCAGCGGCTGTAGCGATCCCGTAATGCGTCCGACAAGGTCGCTGCCGCTTGCGCATCCGGCTCATGGAACGGCGGCTTGATCAGATGGATGTGGCTGTTCCAGAAACCGGTGGTCACGCTCATGCCGCGGCCGTCGATGATGCGCACGCCCGCAGGCAGCGTGACGTCGGCGCGCGCACCCACCGCCGCGATGCGGCCGTCGCGAATCCAGACGGTGGCATCGTCGATGGGCGTCGCTTCGGGCGAGGGATACACGCGTGCGCCCACCACGGCCAGATCCTGCGCGGCGGCGGCGAAGGTCACCATCGCAAGCAGCACGCCGGCCGCGGCGCGCAGGGTCGGCAATACGCTTTGCATGCGGTCTACTCCGTCGGAAGGCTGCATCGTGTGCGACGCAGACAAGCTGAAGAAGCGCCGGAAGTCACGGAGCCAATGACGTTGCCACGCCCGCTCTCGCGGACCGCTCCGCGTGATGCCGATGTATACGTATCATATATGCCGCATATATACTGCCACCTCCCCCGATTCGAGCCATCCCATGGGCATCGTCAACATCGACGACGAACTGCACGACCAGCTTCGCCGTGCCTGCACCGTCACCAGCCGCTCCATCAATGCCCAGGCCAACTTCTGGATCAAGGTCGGCATGCTCTGCGAAATGAATCCCGGGCTGACCTTCCAGGAGGTCGTGGCCGAGCAGCTGCGTTCGGCGGGCGTGCGGCCCAAACCGCTGCAGGCCGCGCGCACGTGATCAAACGCCCCGACGAAGTGGAGCTGATGGCGCAGTCCGGCGCGCTGCTGGCCCAAGTCTTTCAGGCGCTGGGCCAGCTGCCCATGGAAGGCATGAGCACGCTGGCGATCAACGCCTTCGTCGAGCGCATGATCGTCGATGAGCTCAAGGCGCGCCCGGCCAGCATCGGCCAATACAACTATGCGTTTGCGTTGAACGCGTCCATCGACGATGTGGTCTGCCACGGCGTGCCATCGGCCGATGACGTGCTGCGCAGCGGGCAGATCGTCAACTTCGACATCACCCTGGAAAAGAACGGCTATATCGCCGATTCCAGCACCACGTACCTCGTCGGCGATGTCGCCTACCCCGCGCGCCGGCTGGTGGCATCGGCCTACAACGCGATGTGGAAAGGCATCGCCGCCGTGCGCCCCGGCGCACGCCTGGGCGACATTGGCCACGCCATCGAGCACTACGCACGCGCGCAGGGCTACAGCGTGGTCAGGGAATACTGCGGACACGGCATTGGCCGGCAGATGCATGAAGAACCGCAGATCCTGCACTACGGCCGGCCGGGCACCGGCCTGGCACTGCAGGAAGGCATGGTGTTCACCATCGAGCCGATGATCAACCAGGGCCGCGCGGCGATCCGATCCGAGCCCGGCACCTGGCCGGTCTACACCCGCGACGGCAAGCTGTCGGCGCAGTTCGAGCACACGGTGGCGGTGACCCGCGACGGTGCGCGGGTGCTGACCTTGCGTGCCGGTGAAGTGGATCAGGCGGCGCGGCCATAGCCGCCACTGCGCTACAGCTGCGACTCCAGCGGTAACCACTCCAGTACTTTTACTGCGCTGCGCCGCCACAAACCGACGCCCGGTTCGTGTTCCCACACGCGCGGCGGCACGTGCGCGTCTTCGTGCCAGCGCAGGCTGCCGTCATCCAGCAGCGCCAGCCGGTAGCTTTGTTCCGGCCCGCTCTTTTCGCGGTAGCGCGCCAGCAACTGTGCGGTGGCCTGTTTGTCCTTGAACAGGATGCCCATCTCGGTGTTGAGGTTGATCGAGCGCGGATCCAGATTGAAGGAACCAATGAAGCCGGTCTCGCCATCCACCGCAAAGGCCTTGGTGTGCAGGCTGGCGCCGCTGGATCCGAACAGGCTGCCGCCATCCTGCTGCCCCTGCGGCATCAGTTCGTGCAGCTCCACCCCCGCACGCAGCAGCGGCACCCGATACGGGGCATAACCGCTGTGCACGGCCATCACGTCGGTGGCGGCGAGCGAGTTGGTCAGCACGCCCACCTTCACCCCGCGCGCGCGCAACTGCGCTGCCCATTGCACGCCGCGATCGCCGGGCACGTAATACGGCGAGATGATGCGCAGCTCGCGCTTGGCCGCCGACATCGCCGGGAACAGCTTGAACATCAGCCACTGCTCCTGGCCTTCGCCGGCCAGCTTGGCCGGCGGGTCGGACACCACCTGCGCGTGATCCAGCCAGTACAACGGCGCTTCGCCCGCCACCATGCTACGCACCGAAGGCGACTGCGCCAGCCGCGCCAGATAGGGATCGGCGCGACGCGAGGCCACCGACTTCTCCACTTCCGTGCGCAGTTCCACCAGCGCGTCCGGCTCGACCTTGACCAGCGCGCCCAGCGGAATCGCCGCCTGGCTGTTCCAGAACGCATCGAAGATCGCTTCGGTCTGCTGCACTGCCGGACCGAGCAGGGCCACGTCCAGATCCAGGAAATTGGTATCGGTGGCGGCGTCGAAATATTCATCACCCACGTTGCGCCCACCCACCACCGCCACACGGCCGTCGGCAATCCAGGCCTTGTTGTGCATGCGCCGGTTGAGGCTGAAGCCGCGCAGCAGCATCTCCACGCCGCGACCCAGCACGCCGGCGCGGTTGCGGGTGGGATTGAACAGGCGTACTTCGATGTTGGGGTGGGTGTCCATCGCGGCCAGGAACGAATCCTTGCCATGACCATTCATGTCATCCAGCAACAGGCGCACGCGCACGCCGCGATCGGCCGCGCGCAGCAGTTCGCGATCCAGCAGCTGGCCGGTGAAGTCGTCGTGCCAGAGGTAGTACTGCAGATCCAGGCTGCGCCCGGCGGCCTGCGCGGTGAGCGCGCGGATGGCGAAGGCGTCCAGGTTGTCGGACAGCAGGGTGATACCGCTGCGCTGGCCACGGCCCTGGGTGAGAGGCGACAGGCTGCGGTCCAGCACCGTCTGCGCCGGCTGCAGCGCCAGCGCGTGCGAGGGCGGGCCGTGCACGCGCGCGGCAAAGCGCCCATAGCTGAAGACGGAAACAAAGCTGGCCACCGCCAGCGTCAACAGGATCAGGCCAAACCAGCGAAGCTTTCGCGCCATGGACAATTTCCGGGTAGCTGGGTGGATTCTAGCCACCCCGGCCGCGATGACGCCGTCATGACCGTCAGCCGCACGCAGGCCTTATGCTGGGCGCCGGTTTTTCCACGGATTGATGGCCATGACCCGTTTGCGCTTGTTTGTCCTTGCCCTGCTCACGCTCGGCCTGCTGGGCGGCTGCGGCACCACGCCCCCGGCGGCCAGCGGCGATGCGCTCACCTTCGTGGTGGTGCGGCATGCGGAAAAGGCCACCAACGACCCGGAGGATCCGGATCTGTCCGAGCTGGGCCGGGCGCGTGCGCAGCGCTTGGCGCAGGCGCTGGCCACGGCGCCGGTGGTGGCGGTATACGCCACCGAGTACAAGCGCACGCGGCAGACCGGGCAACCGACCGCCGACGCGCATCGTGTGGCCATCCGCCCGTACTACGCCAAAGGGCCGGCGGCGGAAGTGGCGGCGCAGTTGAAGGCGGCGCATCAGCGCGGCACGGTGCTGGTGGTGGGGCACAGCAATACGGTGCCGGATATCGTCAGCGCGCTGTCGGGTCAACTCGCCGACCCCATGCCGGACAGCGAATACGATCGCCTGACCCGCATCCACATGGCGGCGGACGGCACGGCCCGTGTCGAGATCGGTCGGTATTGACCTACCCGCGAATGCGGCGTTTTCCTACGTTGCAGCGAGGATTGTCGCGACACGCCGTGGCTTGACGTCTTTCTAACCTGCTCCCTGCGCCGATGTGCGGCGCGGGAGAAGGATCATGCGGGTACGTGGCGGGTGGATGTTGTTCGGCGGACTGGCGCTGATGCTGTCGGGGCTGCCCGGCGTGCGCGCGGCCGACGCGATGGCGCTTTTGCAGGCGCATTCAAGTGACCGGTTGCCGGCCATGCGGCTGCTGCAGGAGACCCTCGGGCCCGGCGAGGCGCGGCAGCCGGCAGCACCGGGGATGATGCTGGCCACGCCGATGCGCGGCGGCATTGATGTGCGCGATTACTGGATCAGCGAGAAACTCGATGGCGTGCGGGCGCGCTGGGACGGGCGTCAGCTGATCACCCGCGGCGGCGCGCGCATCAGCGTACCGGCGTGGTTCGTGCGGGGCTGGCCCGATCTGCCACTGGATGGGGAGTTGTGGCTGGGGCGCGGCCGCTTTGAGGCCACCAGTGGCCTGGTGCGCCGCTATCGCGAAGACGCTGCGGCTTGGCGGCAGATGAAGTTCATGGTGTTCGATGCACCTGCACAGCGCGAGGTGTTCGATGTGCGTCTGCGTCGTTTGCAGCGCGCGGTCACGACGGCGCGCGTGCCCTGGCTGCAGGTCATCCCGCAACATCGCCTGGCAGACATGGCGCAGTTGCAGGCCAAGCTGCGCGAGGTGGTGGGCGCAGGCGGCGAAGGCCTGATGCTGCATCACGCGCAAGGCCGCTATGTGGCCGGGCGCAGTCTGCACCTGCTCAAGCTCAAGCCGCATCTGGAAAGCGACGCGCGGGTGGTCGGCCATGTGCCCGGCAAGGGCAAGTACGCCGGCATGCTGGGCGCGCTGTCGGTGCAGGCCAGCGATGGACGCCGGTTCCGCCTGGGCAGTGGCTTCAGCGATGCGCAGCGCGCGCAGCCGCCGCCCCTCGGCAGCGTGGTCACGTATCGCTACGACGGCCTGACCCGGCGGGGGCTTCCGCGTTTCGCCCGCTTCCTGCGCGTGCGCGATGAGGAGCCGCTGCGGCCACCCTGAGGCGGACCGCATCGTTCCATGGCCTGGCACACCAGTGGCACGCAACCATGCGATGCTGCGGCCACCTCGCCCGGAGCTGCCGCCATGACCCTCATCGTTTCCCCCCGCGTCCATGATCTGGGCGGTTTCCAGGTTCGCCGCGCCGTGCCCAGCCTGCAGGCGCGCAGCGTGGGCCCGTTCGTGTTCGTCGACCATATGGGGCCGGCCACCTTCGACGAAGGACGCGGCGTGGACGTGCGTCCACATCCGCATATCGGCCTGGCGACGGTCACGTACCTGTGGAGCGGCGCGATCAAGCACAAGGACACCCTGGGCTATGACCAGGTGATTCTGCCCGGCGACGTCAACTGGATGACCGCCGGCCGTGGCATCGCCCATTCCGAGCGCACGCCACCGGACGTGCGCGCGCATCCGCATCCGCTGCATGGCATGCAGACCTGGGTGGCACTGCCGCGCGAATTCGAGGAAGTGGCGCCCGAGTTCCATCACCACAAGGCCGCCACCCTGCCGCAGCAGAACCACAAGGGCGTGTGGCTGCGCGTGATCGCCGGCCGTGGCTACGGCGAGGAATCGCCGGTGCGGGTGTTCGCCGACACCTTCAACGTCGCGCTGGATCTGGAACCGGACGCCGAACACGTGATCGATGGCACGGCCGTCGAACGTGCGCTTTACGTCCTGGAAGGTGATGCGCAACTGGATGGCGTGGATATCCCCGACAAGCATCTGGTGGTACTGGATCGCGGCACCCAGCCCAAGCTGCGCGCCAAGACGGCCGTCAAGGCCATCCTGGTCGGCGGCGAACCGCTCGATGCGCCGCGGCATATGTGGTGGAACTTCGTTTCCAGTTCGCAGGAGCGCATCGAGCAGGCCAAACAGGATTGGCTCAATGATCGCTTCGGCAAGATCGAAGGTGAGACCGAGTTCATTCCCCTGCCCGATCACTGACGCTCAGTAACTTTACTTAAGCTGCCTGTTCGAAGTTACAGCGATACTTCCAGCAACTCATAGCGTAGATTCCTGCCCGCCGCCCGAGCGCGGTGACAACAACGGAGTGTTTATGAGTCTTGCAAAACGATTGACGGCGGAGTTTCTGGGTACGTTCTGGCTGGTTCTGGGTGGCTGCGGCAGTGCCGTGCTGGCGGCCAAGTTCGGCGGCGACGGCAATCCACTGGGGATTGGTTTCGTCGGCGTGGCATTGGCCTTCGGCCTGACCGTGCTGACCGGTGCGTATGCGTTCGGCCATATCTCCGGCGGACATTTCAATCCCGCCGTCAGCTTCGGCCTGTGGGCCGGTGGACGTTTCCCGGCGCGCGATCTGGCGCCCTACGTCATCGCCCAGGTACTGGGCGGCATCGTCGCCGGTTTCATCCTGCTCAACATCGCCAAGGGCACCGGCACCTTCGTCATCGACCCGGGCGCGGCCGGGGCCTTCGCCACCAATGGCTACAACGAACTGTCGCCGGGGGGTTACGACGCGGCATCGGCATTCCTGACCGAAGTGGTGCTGACCGCCGTATTCCTGCTGATCATCATGGGCGCCACCCACAGCCGTGCGCCGGCCGGCTTTGCGCCCATCGCCATCGGCCTGGGCCTGACCCTGATTCACCTGATCAGCATTCCGGTCACCAACACCTCGGTCAATCCGGCGCGCTCCACCGGCGTGGCGGTGTTTGCCGGCTCCGGCGCCCTCGGCCAGTTGTGGCTGTTCTGGGTCGCGCCGATCCTGGGCGGCATGATCGGCGGCCAGATTTACAAATGGCTGGGCAAGGACGACTGACGCGCTGCACCCGTCATCGCTGCAAACAACAACGGTCGCCTTGCGCGACCGTTGTTTTTCCAGCGTGATGAAGAGGTGCGGCAGTACGCTGCAGCAGGATCGGGAAGCGCCGGTTTAGAACCGCCCTTCCTGGAAATCCACGAACGCCTGCATGATTTCCTGCTTGCTGTTCATGACAAACGGACCATGCCGCACTACCGGCTCGCGCAACGGACGCCCCGCCACCAGGATCACCCGGGTCGGCTGGCTACCCGCGCGCAACACCACCTGGTTGCCGCCACCGAGCACCGCCATCTCCTGCGATTCCAGCGCACGCGCCTCGTCGCCCTCGCCCAGGCTCAACGCCCCTTCGAACACGTAGGCAAACGCGTTGTGTCCGTCCGGCAAGGTGTAGTCCCAGGCCTGACCCGGTTCCAGCGCGATATCCAGATACACCGGATCGGTGGCCGGCTGCGAAATCGGGCCGACGGTGTCGCCCACGCGACCGGCGATGACCTTTACCGACACACCCTTGGCCGGGGTGGCGACAGGCAGATGGTCGGGCGCGAATTCCTGGTACTTGGGCTCGGTCATCTTCTCGCGCGCGGGCAGGTTCACCCACAGCTGGAAGCCGCGCATGCGCCCGGATTCCTGCTCCGGCATTTCCGAATGGATCAGGCCACGGCCGGCGGTCATCCACTGCACCGAGCCGGGCGTCAGCAGGCCTTCGTTGCCATGGTTGTCGCGATGGCGCATGCGCCCATCGAGCATGTAAGTCACGGTCTCGAAGCCGCGATGCGGATGTTCCGGGAAGCCGGCGATGTAGTCTTCGGCACGATCGGTGCCGAATTCGTCCAGCAGCAGGAACGGGTCCAGATCCGGCAGATCCGGGCCACCGATGACGCGGGTCAACTTGACCCCGGCGCCGTCGGAGGTGGCGCGCCCGCGCACCTTGCGCGCGATGCGGGCCGGCGAAGAGGCAATTGAAGTGGTCATGGCAGGTTCTCCCTTGGAAGCGAAGAAGATGGCATCGGCGACTCGGGAACAAAACCGGGGGCGCTACACCGATCTGTTCCAGAGCTGGAAAGCTGGGGCAGCGTCGGTCCCCGGATGGCGCTTCCTGTACGAGGGGCCACATCCAGCCGCCGGCTATGCCACGTAGACCGACTTGATGTTCATGAACTCGTGGATGCCGTGTTCGGCCAGCTCGCGGCCAAAGCCGGAGCGCTTGGTGCCGCCAAACGGCAGCCGCACATCGCTGCGCACGATCGCGTTGACGAAGGCCGCGCCCACCTGCAGTTGCCGGGCGACGCGATTGCCACGTTCGCTGTCGCCGGTCCAGACGCTGCCGCCCAGGCCGAAGTTGGTGTCGTTGGCCACCTGCACGGCTTCGGCCTCGTCCTTGACCCGCAGGATGCTGGCGACCGGGCCAAACAGTTCCTCTTCGTAGGCGGGCATGCCGGGGGCGACGTTATCCAGAATCGAAGCCGGATAGCCCGCATGCGACGCGTCCGGCGCGCAGCCCAGCAGCGCCGAGGCGCCAAGGGCGATGCTGGCCTGCACCTGCTTGTGCAACTCGTCGCGCAGATCCTGGCGTGCCAGCGGCGCCAGCGTGGTGCTCTCGGCTTCCGGATCACCCAGCGCCAGTTTGGCCGCCGCCTGCTTGAAGCGCTCGACGAACTTGTCGGCGATTGCATCGACCACGATGAAGCGCTTGGCGGCGATGCAGGTCTGGCCGGCGTTGCCGAAGCGTGAGGCGATGGCGCCGGCCACGGTCTTGTCCAGGTCCGCATCTTCCAGCACCACGAAGGCGTCGCTGCCGCCCAGTTCCATCACGCACTTCTTCAACTGCTGGCCGGCATTGCCGGCGACCGAGCGCCCTGCCCGCTCGCTGCCGGTCAGGGTGACCGCGGCGATGCGCGGATCGCGGATCACTGCGGCGGCCTGGTCGTTGTCGATATGCAGGGCGGCGAACACGCCCGCCGGAATGCCGGCTTCGTGCAGCACGTCGGCGATGATGTCGGCGCAACGCGGCACGTTGCTGGCGTGCTTGAGCACCGCCACGTTGCCGGCCATCAGTGCCGGTGCGAGGAAGCGGAACACCTGCCAGATCGGGAAATTCCACGGCATCACCGCCAGCACGCAACCGATCGGCTCGAAGCGCACATAGCTGCGGCTGCCATCGGTGCTGATCGGCTGGTCCTTCAGATAATCGGCCGCGTGGTCGGCGTAGTAGTCACAGGCGCCGGCGCACTTGTCGACTTCGGCCAGGGCTTCCTTCTTCAGCTTGCCCATCTCGGCGGTCATGGTGCGCTGGATGTCGTCGCGGCGGCGGCGTAGTTCCGCGCCGACATTGCGCAACAGATGGCCGCGTTCCTCCAGCGGCCGCGCGGCCCAGGCCTTGAAGGCGGGCTGGGTGGCGGCGAGGATGGCTTCTATCTCTGCCGAGTCCATCAGCTTCTGCGAGTGTTCGACCTGGCCGGTCGCGGGGTTCACGGTGTCGACGTTCATTTTTTGCTCTGCATGTAGTGCAACGGATGGAGTCTGCACGCGATCGTGTTAATGCCGGGACGACGTGCGCTTGAGCCCTCTCCCGCTTGCGGGGGAGGGTTGGGTGGGGGCAAGTGGCGCAAGCGGTCGCGTGTACGTGCTGCCCTGCCCTCATCCGCCCTGCGGGCACCTTCTCCCGCATGCGGGAGAAGGGGTTCCGGCCGGGGTGAGGGCCAGCGCCGTCAGCCGTTGTCCTGTAGCGCCAACTGCATATCCCGCTGCTTGCGCTTCTCTTCGCGGTACATCAGCCACCAGCCGATGATCGCGGCCACCGTCACCACCGCAATCATCAAACTCGCCAGCGCATTGATCTTCGGGCTCAAACCCAGGCGCACGGACGAAAACACCTTGATCGGCAGCGTAGTGGAACTCGGCCCGGCGACGAAGCTGGCGATCACCACGTCATCCAGCGACAAGGTGAAGGCCAGCAGCCAGCCCGACACCAGCGCCGGCGCAATGATTGGCAAGGTGATCAAGAAAAACACCTTGATCCGGTTGGCGCCCAGATCCATCGCCGCTTCTTCCAGCGACTTGTCCAGCTCCTGCAGGCGCGAGGAGATCACCACCGTCACGAACGACACCGTCAGGGTGATATGCGCGATCAGGATCGCCACCACGCCCTTGGACGGCAGGTGCAGCAGCGGCCCCAGCGAGACCAGCATCAGCAGGATCGACAGGCCGATGATCACTTCCGGCATCACCAGCGGCGCGGTGATCAAGGCACCGAACAGGGTCTTGCCGGGGAAGCGCCGCATCCGCGTCATCACCAGACCGGCCAGCGTGCCCAGCACCACCGCCGCGCTGGCGGTCCAGAAGGCGATTTTCAGACTCACCCAGGCTGCGGCCAGCATCTGCTGATCGCGGAACAACTCGCCATACCATTTCACCGAGAAGCCCGACCACACCGTGGCCAGGCGCGACTCGTTGAACGAGTACACCATCAGGATCAGGATCGGCAGGTACAGGAAAGCGAAACCGAAACCCAGCACCAGCCAGGTCAGGCTGCGTTGGCGCAGTCGCTTCATGTCAGCCTGCCTTCCAGCTCACGCTGCTGCACGCGGTTGAAGATCAGGATCGGCACCATCAGCAGGATCAGCATCACGATGGCCACCGCCGACGCCGCCGGCCAGTCGCGGTTGTTGAAGAACTCGTTCCACAACACCCGTCCAATCATCAGGGTGTCCGGTCCGCCCAGCAGTTCCGGGATGACGAACTCGCCCACCGCCGGAATCATCACCAGCATGCAGCCGGCGATGATGCCCGCGCGCGAAAGCGGCAAGGTGATGGTGAAGAACGCCTTCCACGGTTTGGCGCCCAGGTCGTAAGCCGCTTCCAGCAGGCGCTGATCGTGCTTGACCAGGTTGGTGTACAGCGGCAGCACCATGAATGGCAGGTAGGCATAGACAATGCCGATGTAGGCCGCCATCGGCGTGTAGAGAATCTGCAGCGGCGCATCGATGATGCCCAGCTTCATCAGGAAGTTGTTGAGCAGGCCGTTGTTCTTGAGGATGCCGATCCACGCGTAGATGCGGATCAGGAACGAAGTCCACGATGGCAGCACCACCAGCATCATCGCGATGTTGCGGCTGGAAGGCGGCATCCGCGCAATCACGTAGGCGATGGGGTAGCCAATCAGCAGCGCCAGCAGGGTGGAAATGGCGGCGATCTTGATCGAGCTCAGGTAGGCCTGCACGTATTGCGAGTCGGTGACCAGCGCCGCGTAGTTGCCCAGGTTGAGCTTGAGCGTCAGCGCCTCGTCCACGTACTCCAGGATGGGCGTGTATGGCGGCATCGCGATGGCGAGCTTGCTGAAGGAAATCTTCAGCACAATCAGGAACGGAATCGCGAAGAACAGCAGCTGCCACAGGTAAGGGACCGAGATCACGGCCCAGCGTGATCCGGGCATCGTCTTCTTGAGCAGTTCGCGCAGTTTCATGAGGTGAGCACCACGCCGTCGTTGTCGCCCCACCACACCCACACTTCGTCATTCCAGGTCAGCGCCTCGCTGGCCCAGCGCTGCACGTTGGCGAAGTTGGCCATGAACTTGTAGCCACTGGGCAGGCGCACGTGATAGACCGAATGGCTGCCGAAGTAGGCGATGTCCTCGATCACGCCCTTGGCTTTGTTGTGCTGCTGCTCCGGCTCCTGCTTGCCGATGCCGAGCTTTTCCGGGCGCACGGCGAAGGACACTTCCTGGCCTTCGAAGCCGGAAATGCCGTGGCCGATGTAGATGGCGTCGGGCAGCTGCTTGCTGCGGATGGTGACGTAGTCGGCTTCATCCTCTTCCACCACGCCGTCCATCAGGTTGACCGAGCCGATGAACTCGGCGGCGAAGCGGCTGGTCGGTTGTTCGTAGATTTCGTCGGGCGTGCCGACCTGGCGGATCCAGCCCTGGTCCATCAGCGCGATGCGGGTGGCCATGGTCATGGCCTCTTCCTGATCATGGGTGACCATCACGCAGGTCACCCCGGATTTCTCGATGATGTTGACCAGCTCCAGCTGCATCTGCGAGCGCAGCTTCTTGTCCAGCGCGCCCATCGGCTCATCCAGCAACAACAACTTGGGCCCCTTGGCCAATGAACGCGCCAGCGCCACGCGCTGTTGCTGGCCACCGGAGAGCTGATGCGGTTTGCGCTTGGCCAGCTTGCCCAGCTGCACCAGCGCCAGCATCTCCTGCACGCGTTTCTTCACGGCCTCCTTGGACAGGCCGTCCTGCTTCAGGCCGAAGGCGATGTTCTGCTCCACCGTCATGTGCGGGAACAGCGCATAGGACTGGAACATCATGTTGAGCGGACGCTCGTAGGGCGGCAGGTCGTTGAGCAGCTGCCCGTCCAGGTAGATCTTGCCGGCGGTGGGTTTCTCGAAGCCGGCCAGGCAGCGCAGCAGGGTCGACTTGCCGCTGCCCGAACCACCGAGCAGCGCGAAAATCTCGCCCTTGCGGATGGTCAGGTTGGTGTCGTCGACGGCGACAAAGCCGTCGAACTCCTTGCGCACGTCGACGATGCGCAGGTACGAGTCCGTGCTGTCCTTGGCGCCATTGCCATTCTGTCCGTTGCTCGGGTTGTCGGGCGGCATGCGGATTCCTGCGAGGTGGGTTGGCAATGGGGTGGGAATGCGCAGCGGGAGCGGCATCGGCCGCTCCCGCTGCAGGTGGATCACTTGCCCGTCTTGAGCTCGGTCCAGATACGCGTGTACTGGCGATCGGTTTCCGGTGGCACGATGGCCAGCGGGAACAGTTTCGCGGCCACTTCCGGCGGCGGATACACGGTGGGATCCTCGACGATCGCCTTCTCCATCAGCGCCTTGGCCTTGGGAATGGCGTTGGGGTAATGGATGAAGTTGGAGTTGTTGGCCATCACCTGCGGATCCAGCAGGTAGTTGATGAAGGCATAGGCGTTGTCCACGTGCTTGGCATCCTTGGGGATGGCCAGCATGTCGAACCACTGCGGCGCGCCTTCCTTGGGAATGGCATAGGCGATCTTGACGCCGTTGTCGGACTCTTCGGCGCGATCACGGGCCTGGATGATGTCGCCCGACCAGCCCACCACCAGGCAGGTGTCGCCATTGGCCATGGCGTCGATGTACTGCGAGGAGTGGAAGTTGGTGATGTACGGGCGAATGGACTTGAGCAGCGCGGCCGCCTTGTCGATCACCTTGGGGTCGGTGCTGTTGGGATTCTCGCCCAGGTAGTTCAGGGTCAGCGGGATGATTTCCGAGGGCGTGTCCAGCAGGGTCACGCCGCAGTCCTTGAGCTTGGCGATGTTCTCCGGCTTGAACACGATGTCCAGGCTGTTGGCGATTTCGGTGTTGCCGAACGCCGCCTGAACCTTGTCGATGTTGTAGCCGATGCCGGTGGTGCCCCACATGTAGGGAATGGCGTACTGGTTGCCCGGATCCTGGGTCTCGATCCGCTTCATCAGCTCGGGATCGAGATTGGCGTAGTTGGGAATCCTGCTCTTGTCCAGCGGCATGAACACCCCGGCCTGGATTTGCCGGCCCAGAAAGTTCAGGGTCGGCACCACGATGTCATAGCCGCTGGAGCCGGCCAGCAGTTTGGTTTCCACCACTTCGTTGCTGTCGAACACATCGTAGGTGACCTTGATGCCGGTCTTCTTTTCGAAGTTGGGCACGGTGTCGTCGGCGATGTAGTCCGACCAGTTGTAGACGTTGACCTCCTTGGAACCGTCGGCGCTTGCGGCGCCGTCGGCAGGTTTGTCCGCGTCGGATTTGCCACCGCAGGCGGTGGCGACGCTACAGAGGAAGACGGCGGTTGCCAGGGTACGCAGTTTCATCAATCTCTCTCCAGGTGATACGACAGTGATGAGGTGTGCGATCTAATCCGTTGTAGCGTTTCGCGCTTATTTACCGGTCTTCAACTCCGTCCAGATGCGGGTGTACTGGCGATCGATTTCCGGCGGCAGCACCGCGAAGGTGAACAACTTGGCGTCCACTTCCGGCGGCGGATAGATGGTGGGATCGTTGGCGATTTCCGGGTCGACCATCGGCTTGGAGCTGGGGATGGCGTTGGGATAGGTCACGAAGTTGGTGTTGGCCGCGGCCACCTTCGGATCCAGCATGTAGTTGATGAAGGCGTAGGCGTTGTCCACGTGCTGGGCATCCTTGGGGATGGCCATCATGTCGAACCACTGCGGCGCGCCTTCCTTGGGAATGGAGTACGCCACCTTCACCTTGTTGTCGGCTTCGGCAGCGCGATCGCGGGCCTGGATGATGTCGCCCGACCAGCCCACCACCAGGCAGATGTCGCCGTTGGCCAGGTCCTGGATGTAGGACGAGGAATGGAAGTTGCGGATGTAGGGCCGGATGGTCTTGAGCAGCGTAGCGGCCTTGTCGATCACCTTGGGATCGAAGCTGTGCGGGTCTTCGCCCAGGTAGTTCAGCGCAATCGGGATCAGTTCCGAGGGCGTGTCCAGCACGGTCACGCCGCAGTCCTTGAGCTTGGACAGGTTCTCCGGCTTGAACACCAGGTCCCAGCTCTGGGTGACGTCGGTGTTGCCGAACACGGCGGTGATCTTGTCCACGTTGTAGCCGATGCCGCTGGTGCCCCACAGGTACGGCACGGCGAACTGGTTGCCCGGATCCTGCAGCGCGATGCGCTTGAGCAGTTCCGGATCCACGTTCTTCAGGTTGGGCAGCTTGGACTTGTCCAGCGGCAGGAACACGCCCGCCTGGATCTGCCGGCCCAGGAAGCTCAACGAGGGCACCACCACGTCGTAGCCGGTCGAACCGGTCAGCAACTTGGTTTCCACCATCTCGTCGCTGTCGAACACATCGTAGGTCACCTTGATGCCGGTGGCCTGGGTGAAGTTGGGAATGGTGTCTTCGGCGATGTAGTCGGACCAGTTGTAGACATTGACGACTTTCTCGGCCGACTGTTTCGGCGCCGCCGCCTTGTCTTCCTTGCCGCCGCCGCCGCAGGCCGCCACGGTGCACGCTGCCATCACAACCGCCAGGGTTCGAAGCTTCATGGGGTTTCTCCTGAAACCGAAGGGGGATAGGCATCATGATACGCCCCGATGTGAATCCGGGAAGCCCGTCGCAGGCTGATCCGCGTGGTGGTCACAGGCCCAGGGCTCCGGCGGTTTCCTCCAGCGCCTTCCAGGTCTTGTCGAACAACTCGTCCACCTGTGCCTTGCTGATGATCAGCGGCGGCGACAGCAACATCGCATCCCAAGTCGCGCGCAGGATCAGCCCGTGCTTGAGCGCGAAGTCGCGACATACCGGCCCGACCGTGCCGCGCTCGGGGAAGAACGCGCGCTTACGCTTGTCCGGCACCAGTTCCAGCGCGCCGACCATGCCGGCGATGCGCGCCTGCCCGACCAGGCGATGCTCGCCCAGCTCGGCCCAGCGCTGCGCCAGGTACGGCGCGACTTCGCTGTTGGCGCGCTCGACGATTTTCTCTTCCTGCAGGATGCGGATGTTCTCCAGCGCCACCGCCGCGCAGACCGGGTGGCCGGAGTAGGTGGCGCCGTGCGCCAGTTCCCCGCCCTGCTCTTTCAGCACGGTGGCCACGCGGTCGTTGAACATCGCCGCGCCGAGCGGGATGTAACCGGAGGTGATGCCCTTGGCCACGGTCATGATGTCGGGGGTGAAACCGAAATACTGCGAGCCGAACCACTGGCCGGTGCGGCCGAAGCCGCAGATGACTTCGTCGGCCACCAGCAGCACGTCGTACTGCCGGCAGATGCGTTCGATCTCGGGCCAGTAGCTGCGCGGCGGGATGTAGACGCCGATCGCGCCCATGATCGGCTCGCCGATGAAGGCCGCCACCCGCTCCGGGCCCAGTTCCAGGATTTTCGCTTCCAGCCGGCGCGCGGCCAGCAGGCCGTACTCGTCTTCGGACAGATCACCGCCATCGGCGAACCAGAACGGCGGATCGATATGGTGGATGTCCGGAATCGGCAGCCCGCCCTGCTTGTGCATGCCCTTCATGCCACCCAGGCTGGCCCCGGCCATGGTGGTGCCGTGGTAACCGTCATGGCGACCGATGAAGATGTTCTTCTGCGGCTGGTCCTGCACCGCCCAGAAGTGGCGGACCATGCGCAGGATGGTGTCGTTGGCCTCGGAACCGGAATTGACGAAGAACGAATGGTTGATGTCGGCCGGCGCCAGCTCGGCCAGCTTGGCCGCCAGTTCGATGGTCGGCTCGGTGGTGCACTGGAAGAAGCTGTTGTAGTAGGCCAGCTGGGTCATCTGCTTCGACGCCGCCTCGCCCAGTTCCTTGCGGCCATAGCCAATGTTGACGCACCACAGGCCGGCGAAGGCATCGAGCAACTGGTTGCCCTCGGCATCCCACACGTAGCAACCCTCGCCGCGGGTGAGGATGCGCGTGCCCTTTTTGGCCAGCGCCGCGTTGTCGTTGAACGGATGCAGGTGGTACTCGGCGTCGAGTTTCTGCAGGGTTTTGTAATCAAGCTGGGTCATGACATTCCTCGATGCGTAAGTCCCCTTCTCCCGCTTGCGGGGGAAGGTGCCCGAAGGGCGGATGGGGGCAAGCCGGCCGGTCATCCGTCCGCTTGCGCCCAACTCTTGCTTCAGACGTTCAACAACAAGAATTCCCGCTCCCACGAACTGATCACGCGGAAGAAGGTTTCATATTCCTTGCGCTTGACCGACACGTAGGCGCGGACGAAGCGCGGGCCGAGCATGTCCTGCAGCGGCGCGCAGCCTTCCAGGCCATCCAACGCCTCGCCGAGCGAACGCGGCAGGTCGTAGCCGGTTTCCTTGGCGCTGCCGGAAATCGGCGCGGTGGGCTTCAGCTTTTCGCGGATGCCCAGCAGGCCACAGGCCAGGGTGGCGGCCATGGCCAGGTAAGGATTGGCATCGGAACCGGCAAAGCGGCTTTCCACACGCTGGTTTTCCGGCGTGTCCATCGGCACGCGCAGGCCGCAGGTGCGATTGTCGAAACCCCACTGCACGTTGCTGGGCGAGACCTCGCCGAACATCAGCCGGCGGTAGGAATTCACGTTGGGCGCGAAGAACGCCATCGCCATCGGCACGTACTTCTGCAAGCCGGCCAGGTAGTGGCCGAAGATGGGCGTGAACTTGCCATCGGTCTTGCCGGCGAAGACGTTGTGACCCTTCCTGTCCACCACGCTCTGGTGGATATGCATGGCGCTGCCGGGCTCGTTCTCCATCGGCTTGGCCAGGAAGGTGGCGTAGATGCCATGGCGCATCGCCGCCTCGCGCATGGTGCGCTTGAACAGGAACACCTGATCGGCCAGCGACAGCGCATCGGCGTGGGTGAAATTGACTTCCAGCTGGGCGGCGCCGGATTCGTGGATCAAGGTATCCACGTCCAGCTCCATCGCCTCGCAGTAGTCGTACATCAGATCCAGGATCGGATCGAACTCGTTGACCGCATCGATGGAGTACGACTGGCGCGCGGTTTCCGGACGCCCGGAGCGACCGGCCGGCGGCAGCAAGGGGAAATCCGGGTCGGTGTTCTTCTGCACCAGGAAGAATTCCAGCTCCGGCGCCACCACCGGGCGCAGGCCCATGGCCTCGTACTCGGCCAGCACCCGGCGCAGCACGTTGCGCGGCGCCAGCTCGTGCGGCTGGCCGGCCTTGGTGTAGCAGTCGTGGATGATCTGCGCGGTGGGATCGGTGGCCCAGGGCACCATCCGCACGGTGTCGGGATCCGGCCGCAGCATCATGTCCGAGTCCGACGGCGAGGTCAGATCGTAATAGTCGTCCGGATAGTCGCCGGTGACGGTGGTGGCGAAGATGCCTTCCGGCAGGCGCGTGCCGTAGTCATGCGAGAACTTGTCGGCGGGGATGATCTTGCCGCGCGCATTGCCGGTGATGTCCGGCACCAGGCATTCGACTTCGGTGATGCGGCGTTCTTTGAGCCAGCGGCGCAGGGCGTGTTCTTCGGTCTGCGCGGTCTTGGCTTTGCTCGGTTTTCGTCGGGGCTGGGTCATGGTCGGCTCGGGAGGTCGGAAAGGTATGGCGGAAACTCGCAACGCCCTCACTGTGGAGGAGGACGATCCGGTTCCAGCCGCTGTTCCGTTCCCGTGCCCGGTTGCCGAGGGACAAACTGGCGCATCTGCATGCGCGCGCGGCAGGCGGCGCCGAACGCTTCGAAGATCGCCAGGTAGAACGCGTTCTCGCGCACCTTCCATTCCGGATGCCACTGCACGCCGAGCAGGAAACCCGGGCCATCGTGGCGGAAGGCTTCGATCAAGCCATCCGGTGCGGTGGCCTCGACAATCAGATCGCGGCCCAGGCGCTTCACGCCCTGGCCATGCAGCGAGTTGACCCGCACCGACGTCGTTCCCGCCATGCCGGCGAGCAGGCCACCGGGCGTCAGCGCCAGGTCGTGGGCGAGGCCGTACTGGATATCCAGCGGATCCTCCGGGCGCTCGCGGTGATCCATCAACCCCGGCTGCTCATGCACCTTCTGATACAGGCTGCCGCCAAAGGCCACGTTGACCTCCTGGAAGCCGCGGCAGATCGCCAGCACCGGCACGCCCAGCTCCACCGCCAGCGGAATCAGCGCCAAGTTGGTGGCGTCGCGGCGCGGGTCCAGCAGGTTGCCTTCGTAACTGGACTCGTCGCTGTAATGATGCGGCTCGATATTGCTCACCGAACCGGTCAGCAGCACGCCGTCCACGCCTTCGAGGAACTGGCGCAGCGGCAGCGCCGGTTCCAGCGTGGGCAGCAGCAGGGGCATCGCGCCGGCGCCGTCGACCACGGCGCGGACGTACTTCTCCCCCACGGCAAGGAAGGGGTGCGCGCCGATTTGTTTGTGATCGGTCGGCAGTCCGACCAGCGGCAGGCTGGCCATGCGAGGGGACTCGGGAGGACGTGCGGCCAACTTAACCCGGCCGTTTTATTTTTACAACACGAGCCTGCAGTGATCCGGCGCACGCCCCGCCCGGGTGCACAAATGCACCGTTATCAGGCGACGGGCTTGCCGGATGGGCCCAACTTCGTTGAGTATTCTTGACACTGGCCCGGCTCTGATAAGCTGCCGCCGGCCCTCCCCGGAAGCCCATCATGCGCCCCAGCCCGACCGCCGACACTGCCGCCGTTGCCGCGATTCCCGTTGAAGACGCGGCCACCGTGCAGGCCATCGACGGCTGCGAAATGGTCGACCTGCTGCTGCCCGACATGAATGGCCTGCTGCGCGGCAAGCGCATCACCCGCGATGCGCTGGAAAAGGTCTACAGCGACGGCGTGTGCCTGCCGATGTCGCTGATCGCCACCGACATCACCGGCAACACGGTGGAAGAAACCGGCCTGGGTTACGACATCGGCGACGAGGATCGCATCTGCCGGCCCGTGCCCGGATCGCTGCGCGCGGTGCCGTGGTCGCCGCGGCCGATGGCGCAGGTGTTGCTGGCGATGGAAGACGCCGACGGCGGCATGTTCGAAGCCAACCCGCGCGAAGTGTTGCGGCGCGTGCTGGCCCGCTATGCCGAGCGCGGACTGACCCCGGTGGTGGCGGTGGAACTGGAGTTCTATCTGTTCGACCAGCGCCCCGACAGCGACGGCCGCCCCGAGGCCACGATCAATCCGGTGACTGGCGTGCGCAACCGCAGCACGCAGGTCTATTACATGGAAGACCTCAACGACTACCGCGGTTTCACCGACGCAGTGGCAGCCGCCTGCCGCGCGCAGAAGATTCCCGCCGACACCGCGGTAGCCGAGTACGCGCCCGGCCAGTTCGAGGTCAACCTCAAGCACCGCGATGACGCCCTGCAGGCCTGCGATGACGCGGTGTATCTGAAGCGCGCGATCAAGGCGGTGGCGCAGCAACAGGGCGCGATGGCCAGCTTCATGGCCAAGCCGCGGGTCGACCAGGCCGGCAGCGGCATGCATATCCATGTCAGCGTGCTGGATCGCGAAGGGAAGAATATTTTTGCTTCGCCAGTGGATGCGCCGGCCGAGGCGCTCAAGCACGCCATCGGCGGCCTGCAGCACAACGCCAGCGACTGCCTGCTGCTGTTCGCCCCGCATGCCAACAGCTACCGGCGCTTCGTGCTCAACGCGTTCGTGCCGTTGAACGAATGCTGGGGCTACAACAACCGCACCGTGGCCATGCGCATTCCGCACAGCAACGAGGCCAATACCCGCATCGAGCATCGCATCGCCGGTGCCGACGCCAACATCTACCTGGTCACCGCCGCGGTGCTGGCCGGCATGCTGGAAGGGCTGGAACAACAGCGCGATCCCGGTCCGCCGATTACCGGCAACGCCTACGAACAAACCGAGAACCGCACGCCGTTCTGGCGCGAGGCGATCCGCGACTTCCTCGCCAGCGATTTCATCCGAACGCAGTTCGGCGCCAGGTTCCAGCACATCTACGGCCAGCAGAAGCTCAAGGAGATGCACAGCTTCTATGCCGAGGTGAGCAACCTGGAATACGACTGGTACCTGCGCGCGGTGTAAGCATGGCCGCTTCCCCCTACCCGCCCAGTTGGTACGCCGCCAGCGCCTCGCCGCTGCCGGAACAGGCGCCGGCACGCGGCGACATCCAGGCCGACGTGGCGATCCTCGGCGCCGGCTACACCGGCCTGAGTGCGGCGCTGGAACTGGCCGAAGCCGGTTTCAAGGTCGTGCTGTTGGAAGCCGAGCGGATCGGCTGGGGCGCGTCGGGACGCAACGGCGGCCAGGCCATCGTCGGTTACGGCTGCGAAGTGGACACGCTGGAACAGCTGGTCGGCCGCGACGATGCGCGCCGGCTGTTCGACTGGTCGCGCGAGGGCATGCAGCTGCTGCGCGACCGCATCCAGCGCCACGCCATTGAATGCGACTGGCGCGACGGCCATGCCAGCGTGCCGATCAAGCCGCGCCAGGAACGCCAGCTGCGCCAGTGGCAGGCGCACATGCAGCAGCAGTACGACTACCCGATGGCGTGGTGGGACCGCGATCAACTGCGCGCGCAACTGGCCAGTGATCGCTATCTGGGCGCGGTATTCGATCCGCAGTCCGGCCATCTGCATCCGCTTGACTACGCCTTCGGTCTGGCCCGCGCCGCACTCGCCGCGGGCGTGGTGATCCACGAACATTCGCCGGTGACGCGCCTGCAACGCGGTGCGCGTGCGGTGCTGCATACCGCGCAGGCGCAGGTGAAGGCGGACTATGTGGTGCTGGCCGGCAATGCCTGGCTGCACGGCATCGCACCGGAGCTGGAATCGCGGATCATGCCGGTCGGCACCTACATCGGCGCGACCACGCCGCTGGGCGAGCAACGCGCACGCGACCTGATCCGCAACGACATGGCGGTGGCCGACGTGAACTGGGCGCTGGATTACTTCCGCCTCAGCCGCGATCACCGCCTGCTGTTCGGCGGTCGCGCCAGCTATTCCACCCTGCCGCCGCCCAACCTGCGCGGCACCATGAGCCGGCGCATGCGACGGGTGTTTCCGCAGCTGGCCGATGTCGCCATTGAATATGTGTGGGGTGGTTACGTCGACATCTCGCTCAACCGCGCCCCGCACTGGGGCCGGCTGGAACCTAACGTGTACTTCGCCCAAGGCTTCAGCGGCCATGGCGTGGCGTCTACTGGCCTGGCCGGCCAGGTGATCGCGCAGGCGATTCGCGGCCAGGCCGAGCGGCTGGATGCCTACGCCCGCATTCCGCATCGGCCCTTCCCCGGCGGCCGCCTGCTGCGCACACCGATGCTGGTCGCGGCAATGGCCTGGTACAAGCTGCGCGACGTGTTGTGGTGATCGCCTGAGGCAACCGGTCGCACCCTCCTTCCCGGCGCGTATTGATCGCGATCAATGTGACAGTTCCCCCCGCCCCCTAGATTGGCCTCGCGCGCCCACCACGCGGCGCGGGAGGGATTCACCATGGCGCTGCTCATCTGGCAGGACGATCTCAACACGGGCATCGACATCATCGATACGCAGCACCAGCGCATCGTCGAGATGATCAATCGCCTGCACGTCAGCAACAAGATGATGGAGCGCATGGCCGTAGCCGAGGTCATTGACGAGTTGATCGACTACACCCTCTCGCATTTCGCTTTCGAAGAAGAGCTGATGAAGGAAGCCGGCTATCCCTTCAGCGCCGCGCACAAGCGCGTGCATGAGGTCTTCACCAAGCGCGTGGGCGAATACCGTCTGCGCTTCGAGGCCGGCGAGGACATCGTCGACGAGCTGCGCAGCATGTTGTCGCGCTGGCTGTTCAACCACATCCGCAACGACGACAAGGCCTACTCGGAGGCGGTCAGGCGGCACCTCAATGTGTTTGCCCGCGAGCACCAGCAAGGGGGCTGGTTGCGACGCACGGTGCACCGCCTGTTTGGCGGCTGAAACCTACTGCTGGGGTGGCGGCATCCACAGCAGCGCCAGCAGGGTCAGCACCGCCGCGACACTGAGGTAACCGCCTACCGAGGCCAGGCCGTAGTGCGAGGCCAGATGCGTGGCCAGCAACGGCGCCAGCGAGGCGCCGAAGATGCCGGCCAGATTGAAAGACAGCGACGCGCCGGTGTAGCGCACTTCGGTCGGAAACATTTCCGAAAGAATCGTGCCGCAGGGTCCGTAAGTCAGGCCCATGATGCCCAGGCCCAGCGCCAGGAACACGATCACGCCGGCGGTGCTGCCGGAACCGAACAGCGGCGCCAGCACCAGTCCGAAGCCGATGATCGCCAGGCTGGCGATGATCATCGCGCGGCGGCGCCCACGCTTGTCCGCATACAGCGCCGATATCGGAATGCCGGCGGCGAAGAACAGCACGCCGATCATCTGCAGCAGCAGGAATTCCTGGCGCGAGTAACCCAGTTGGCTGGTGCCCCAACTGAGCGAGAACACCGTCATCAGGTAAAACAGCACGAACGTGGCCATGGCCGCGAAGGTGCCGGCGATCAGCGCACGCGGATGTTGGGTGATCACGCTGATCATCGGCATGCGCACGCGCTCTTCGCGCTCCAGGGTTTTCTGGAAGGCCGGCGTCTCGGTGATGGTCAGGCGCACCCACAATCCGACGATCACCAACACCGCGCTGGCCACGAACGGAATGCGCCAGCCCCAGGCCAGGAACTGCGCATCGCTGAGCAGTTCGGCCAGCAGCAGGAAAATGCCGCTGGCACACAGATAGCCAATCGGCGCCCCCAACTGGGGAAACATCCCGTACCAGGCGCGCTTGCCCGGCGGCGCGTTCTCGGTCGCCAACAGCACCGCCCCACCCCACTCGCCGCCCAAGCCCAGGCCCTGGCCGAACCGGCACACCGCCAGCAGGATGGGCGCGGCAATCCCGATCTGCGCGTAGGTCGGCAGCAGGCCAATGGCTACCGTCGACAGACCCATGGTCAGCAACGCCGCCACCAGCGTGGCCTTGCGGCCGATGCGATCGCCGTAGTGGCCAAACACCGCCGAGCCCACCGGGCGGGCGAAGAACGCCAGCGCAAAGGTGGCCAGCGATTGCAGCGTGGCGACCTGGTCATTGCCTTCCGGGAAGAACAGGTGCGGAAACACCAGCACCGCCGCCGTGGCGTAGATGTAGAAATCGAAGAACTCGATGGTGGTGCCAATCAGGCTGGCGAACAGCACGCGTCCGGGCGAATTGAGCGGCTTGGGCGAATCCAGGGCAGTGGCGGGCATAAGGACCTTCGGCAGCTGACCGCCCGATTGTAGGAGGGGCTTCAGCCCCGAAGCTAGGGGCCCGCCCGCCACGCGATCCCCGCAATCCAGCCCCGTGCAACGGACGCGATGGATTGACTCCGCCCCCACCGCACAAGCGCTAGCATGGCGCCCGCCCGCCGGACCAGGAGCGCCCCCGTGGACGAAGACCTGCAAAGCCTCACCCGCGATCAACTGATCGTCGAAGTCCAGCGCCTGCGCGCCGGCATCCGCGTGCATCGTGACAGCAGCGGCCATGAGCTGTGTTGGCACCATCCGGATCTGTGGGCCTTGCTGCCGGAGAAATCCGATCCGCGTCCGAGCGTGCCCGAGTGGCCGCAGTTCCTGCGTGGCTGCATCCGCTATCGGCAATCGCTGGATGCGCAGTTGCCGGAGGCGCCGCGCAATGGCAAGGAGTTTGGAGAAGACTGACGCGTGGCGTGCAGACGTCTCCGCGCGTGTCCGGGGCCGCCGCCGCTGTGCGTTGTTGTTGACGCATTGGGAAGCTCCCGCCGGATCCTCCGGCCCGTCGACGCGGACGCCACACCTTGAACCTGTTCGAACGCGAAACCCAGCTTGCGTCCCTGCAGCGCCTGCTTGAAGGCGCACAAGGCGGGACCGGCAGCGTCGTGCTGATCGGTGGCGAGGCCGGCATCGGCAAGACCAGCCTGGTCACCGCGCTGGCACAGCAACGCGGCGGCATGGCGCTGTGGTGGGGTGGCTGCGATGCCTTGCAGACGCCGCATCCGCTGGCGCCGCTGCACGACATCGTGCGCAACCAGCCGGTCAGCTTTGGTGCGCGCATCGACACGCTGGCGCGCATGCCGCTCTTCGAAGCCGTGCTCGCCGAGCTGCAGGCCGCGCCGACCCTGTTCGTGGTCGAAGACGCGCATTGGGCCGACGAGGCGACGCTGGATCTGCTCAGGTTCCTCGGCCGGCGCCTGCAGGCCGTGTCCTGCCTGCTGGTGGTGACCTATCGCGATGACGAGATCTCCGCGCAGCATCCGCTGCGCAAGATGATGGGCGATCTGCCGCGCGCCTGCGCCACCCGCATGCAACTGCCGCGCCTGAGCCTGCACGCAGTGGAAGCCATGGCGCAAGGCGCTCTGCACGCGCACGAGGGCCTGTACGAAGTCACCCAGGGCAACCCGTTCTTTGTCAGTGAAATGCTGCAACGGGGAACGGAAGTCGTGCCGCACGGCGTGGAAGATCTGGTGCTGGCGCGCTTCGCCAAACTGGGCCCGTCAGCGCAGGAGGTGGCGCAGCTGACCGCCATCGTGCCCCGGCATATCCAGGGCTGGCTGATGGACGCCGTGCTTGCGCCGTCGGTCAGCGCCATCGAGGAATGCCTGGACGCGGGCCTGCTGATCGAACGCCAGGGCGTGCTCGCGTACCGGCATGAGCTGGCACGCGTGGCGGTGGAACGTTCGCTGTCCGGCCCGCGCGCGCAGAAGTTGCACGCGCGCGTACTCGCCGCCTTGGAACAGGAGTCCGAAACCCGCGCGCCGCTGGCCTGGCGCGTGCATCATGCGGCGCGTGCCGGCAATGGCGAGGCCGTGCTGCGCTTGGCGCCCGCGGCGGCAGAGGAAGCCCAGCGACGCGGCGCACATCGAGAAGCGGCGGCGCACTTGCGCACGGCGCTGGAGCATGCCGGGCAGCAACCGGAATCGGACCGCGCCGAGTTGCTGGAACGCCTGTCCTACGAATCCTACCTGACCGACCAGATTGCCGAATCGCTGCAGGCACGCCAGGCCGCGTGCGCGCTCTGGCGCCAGCTGGGCGACGGGCGCAAGCAAGGCGATGCCACCCGCTGGCTCTCGCGCCTGAGCTGGTACAACGGCCAGACCGCGCCGGCGCAGGCGTATGCCGATGTAGCCGTCGAACTGCTCGCCGAGCTGCCACCGGGTCGCGAACTGGCCATGGCCTACAGCAATCGCGCACAACTACACATGTTGCAGGGGACCAGCAGCGAGGCGGTCGACTGGGGCCATCGCGCTCTGGCATTGGCGCGCGAGCTGGGTGACAAGGCGATTGAAGTCCATGCGCTGAACAACATCGGCACCGCACAGCTCGATGGCGACGACGAGGCGGGCGCCATCGCATTGGAAAGGAGCCTGCAGGATTCCCTGGCCAACGATTTCGAGGAGCATGCCGCGCGCGCCTACGTGAACCTGTGCTGGGACGCGGTGATGTGCAAACGCTTCGCCGCCGCGCAGGACTGGCTCGAACGCGGCCTGGCGTACTGCGAAGCGCGCGATCTGGACGCGTGGACCGGCTACCTGGCCGGCATGCAGGCCACCGCCCGCTTCGCCATGGGCGAGTGGGAACTGGCGGCGAGCCAGGCGACCCATCTGCTGCGCACGCCGCACCTGGCGCCCATCAGCCGCATCATGGCGCTCACCGTGCTGGCGCATGTGCGGGTTCGACGCGGCGACCCGGATACCCTGCCCCTGCTCGAAGAAGTGCTGGCGCTTGCCTTGCCCACACAGTCCTTCCTGCGCATTGCGCCAGTGGTGGCCGCGCAGGTCGAGGCGGCCTGGCTCAAGGGCGATGATGCGCGCGCCATCGAAGCCACCGCCTCACTGGTATCGACCCATTCCCGATCCCGCTACCACCGCTGGTTGAACGGCGAGATTTCGTACTACGTGGGTCAGACCCCGATCGACGACGAACCTTCCGTACGCGCTGCACCCTATGCCTTGCAGCTGGCCGGCCAGTGGCGTGAAGCTGCCGAGGTATGGCGGGCCTTGGGCTGTCCGTATGAGCAGGCCCGCGCGCTGGCCGAAGGCGATGAGGAAGCTCAACGCAGCGCGCTGCAGATTTTCGAGGGTCTGGGCGCCAGCCCCATGGTCGCGCGCCTGCGCCGCGAACTGCGCGAATCCGGCGCGCGTGGCGTGCCGCGCGGACAGCGTGCGTCGACCCAGGCCAATCCGCACGGTCTGACCGCGCGCGAGATCGAAATCCTGCAGCTGTTGTGCGGTGGCCTGCGCAACGCGCAGATTGCCGAACGCCTTTCACGCTCGGTGCGCACGGTGGATCACCACGTCGCCGCTGTCTTCGCCAAGCTGGGCGTGGCCACCCGCACCGAAGCCATGGCCGCCGCGCTGGCGCTGGGCATCGTCGCCAGAAAATAGGTAGCGGCCGCGCCCAATCTGGGCAAAGCCGCCGACGCGGCGCAGAAGGGGTCTCCGTAACCTTTTCGGCACAGCAATCCGCTGTGACCACTACGGAAATCCCTCATGAACATCTCCATCAATCCCCTGCGCGCATTGGCCTGCGCCGCCCTGTGCGCCGCCGCCCTGGGCGGCCTGGCCATCGCCAGCGCTTCCACCCTGGCGGCCAACGCCACCCACCGCTACGTCATCGAGCGCAGCTTCCCCGCCGGCGCGCTGGACGGCCTGGACGCCGATGCCAAGGCCCAGGTCAACCAGACCAACGCCCGTTTCGGCGTGAAGTGGCTGATGTCCTTCGCCAATGGCGACAAGACCAAGACCTTCTGCATCTACGAAGGCCCGACCGAAGAAGCAATCCGCCTGGCCGCCAAGGCCAACCACCTGCCGGTCGACACCATCACCGAAGTCCCCGTCACCCTCGAATCCCACTGAGCCGACCCGGTGCGCGACCGCAAGGTCGCGCCACCTTCCGACATTTTCTCCGGAGACATTCCCATGCCCCGTTACATCATCGAACGCAAATTCCCCACCGGCCTCAACATCCCCATGAACGAAGTCGGCGCCCGCGCCTGCCTGGGCGTGGTCGCCACCAATGCCAAGGAAGGCGTCACCTGGGTGCACTCCTACGTGAGCACGGACAAGTCCAGCACCTTCTGCGTCTACGACGGTCCCGATCCCGAAGCCATCCGCCGCGCGGCCGGCGACAACAACCTGCCGCTGGAGCGCATCACCCAGGTGAACGTGCTGGCGCCCTACTTCTACCGCTGACGCCGAGGCCACGATCATGTCCCGCTTACTGACCCTGCTTTATGGCAGCGCGAGCTACGCGATATTCCTGGCCACGTTCCTGTATGCCATGGCCTTCGTTGCGGGCGTGGGCGTGCCCAAGCACATCGACAACGGGGCCAGCGCGTCGCTGCTGGCCGCGTTGGCGGTGGACCTCGCCCTGCTGACCCTGTTTGCCGTGCAGCACAGCGGCATGGCGCGACCCGCGTTCAAGCGCTGGTGGACGCGCTTCGTACCGCAGGCGATTGAACGCAGCACCTTCGTGTTGGTCAGCAGCCTGGTGTTGCTGCTGCTGTTCTGGCAATGGCGTCCGCTGCCGCAGGTGGTCTGGCAGCTACAGCCCGGCTGGGCGGAATGGTCGCTGATGGCCGTCTCCCTGCTCGGCTGGCTGATGGTGCTGACCAGTTCGTTCACCATCAACCACTTCGAACTGTTCGGCTTGCGCCAGGTGTGGCTGTTCGTGCGTGGGCGCGAGGCCAAGGATGAACCCTTCGTACTTCGCGCCATGTACCGGATTGTGCGCCATCCGTTGATGCTGGGCTTCCTGATTGCGTTCTGGGCCACGCCGTCCATGACGCTGGGGCATCTGCTGTTTTCAGGCGTGGTCACCGGCTACATCTTCGTGGCGGTGAAGTTCCTCGAGGAGCGCGACCTGGTGGCCGCGCATGGGGAGGCGTATCGGGAGTATCAGCGGACGGTGCCGATGCTGGTGCCGGGCATCAAGCGTCGCTAGATCGTCAGCAAGCAACGCTACCCGTCAAACGCCCGTCTGCGCGGCCCTGTGCAAGGCAGGGCCGCGCTTCGGCAGCACCCTACTCTTCCTTCAACTTGACCTTTTTCTGCAATGCCTCGCTCAAGGCGGCGGACACGTCCGACCCAGAGGCATCCAGGAACTCATCAAGATACTTCAGACCACGCGATGGCTTGCCCACCTCGGCGAGCGTGAAGACAAACGCCTGCTCTGTCGCCGGCGGATTCGGCAGGACCAGGTGGGCGTACTTCCACCTGTCTTCCCAGCTCAGGCCCTGCAGGTGATCCTTGGCACAGGTCGTGGTCACCGCGCGGAATGTGTCCACGTCCTTGGCATCTTTGCGACTCTTGCGCCGCTCGCGGTCACCGGGGGTGTCGCAGTCGATCGAAGCGACCACCAGGTCAGGAGATTTCCACGGCGTGCCGGAACCGTCGGCATTGCGGCCAAAGGCCTCGATCCTGAAAGTCGCGGCGAGCGAGACATCGCCGCCGTCATGTGCCGGCTTGCCTGGCTGCAGCCCGGCAAGTTCCTCGGCATACGGCAGCACGCGCAGGTAGTCGGCTTGCTGTTTCAGCCGCAGGCCCAGGGTCAATCCCACCTTGCCATCCAGGCACCGCGCGCGCCCGGCTTCAACATCAGCCGCTGGGGCGCTGCAATGGACGCGCTGCATCAGGACACAGGACTCGCCGTCCTTCCACAAGCGCCCATCGAGCATGTTGGCGTAGACCGGTTCATTGGCGGAGGTGGCCGTGTACTTCTTGATCGCCTCCTTCGCCCGCTTGCTGACGGCACCTACCGCGCGTTCGAACAGCCAGGTGATGATGATGCCGCCGACAGCGGCCACCAGAGGCGCCACCGGCGGCGTCGAGGTGGTGGGTGTTCCGGGTGGCGCAGCGCGGCATTGCTCGGCAATGGGCACGTTCGTCCAGGGGTGGTCACTCGATATGTGGCTACCGGGACGGAACTGTGCAACTCGGATATCCGTGTAGGCAACCCGTTTTGCGTCTTGCGCATGGCCAGTGCCGGCAAGACAGACGAGCACGGCGGTGCAAACTGCGAGCAACAAGGCTTTCATCGCGACTCCCCCTGAGTTGGTTGAACTGCAAGCACTTCCTGATGCATCGTTTCAACGGTTCCAGCGATTCCCCGAAGCCGCGCCCCTACATCGCAAGCAGCTCTGCGAAACGAATCGGCTTGTCACCTAGCGAAGTCTCCAGGTACGCGTACTGCTTGATCCCATCCAGCCAGGCGAAGTAGCTGGCTTCCGACACATGTCTCTTCGCCGCCGCAAGCACGGCGTCACAACGCGATGGCGACAACAGGGGAAGAGGCTGACGGTCGGGCGTGTAGATGCCGGAGTAGTCTCCCTGCAGCACGAGCGCGCCATGCCAGACAACTTCGGATTGCGCGTCGGTTACCAGCTTGGCCAACTCCAGGACCCGTCCCGAGAGCAACGGGTAAGCGTCCAGCAGCCAGCAGTAGATCTGCGTAGTCCATTTCGGGCAGCGTATGGCGAAGACTGAGCCGAGCCAGCTGTCGAGGTCGTCCTCAGGCAGGTACTTCGCGCACAGGAACATGGCCGCAGAAGAATCTCCGCAGGCCACATGCCACTCGAAGGCAGCATCTCTTCCGCCGGCGAAAGGATCCTCAGGCGCCGGTACTGCCAGCTGATCGCCTTTCCAGCGCGAAGGATCCATGAGGCACCGGCCCAACGTCTGCATCGCGTCATCCGCAAACCCCGCATACCCCCCTTCAATGCCACGAGGATGCACGGCAATGAACGCGGCGACCAAGTGCTGGAACAGGCTCTCGTAGGATCGTTCCGCATGGCGGGGGATGAGCTGCGCCAACAGGTAGCGATACCAGAGCGTCCACTCCTGCATCGGGCCAAAGCAGCTGTTTCCTGACGCGATCTCCCCCAGCGGCCGGGTCAGTTGCTCGAGCGAGCAATCATCGAGATTTCCACGCAGGTCATCGAACACCCGCCGCCTATCGGCCATGAACCAGGCTTCGCCCATCGGCTCAGCCGGGCGTCGGAAATGATCGCGCATCGTCTCGAGGCAGCGGGTATCGGGGCCGACACCAGGCTGCCAAAGGTATGGCGGCGAGCTGCTGGATCGCGAATTCTTGTGATGCTGTGACATAGAGGGTTCCTTCCCAGCTAAATGAAAATATCTGGCTATCCCGGCAGGTGTGATCGAATCAACTCAACCCTTTCAGTCATCTGCTCGACCGAAGCTCTGACCCGCTCGCGCCGCTGCGCATCGCCACCCGCATCGTGCGTCGTCCCGCGCTCCCGCCCCGCACCCTCAAACGTCGCCAGCTGCGGTGGTCCAATCCCCCAGTCACTGCCCTGCTGCCGCGGCACCACGTGGAAGTGGAAGTGCGGCGTTTCCTGCCCGCTGTACACGCCGTTGTTCTGGAAGGTCAGGATGCCCAGTGGCTGGTAGGACTTCACCAATGCTTCGGCGACGCGCTTGGCCGCGATCATGATGGCCCTGCATTCGTCATCGGAAAGATCCAGCAGCGTCGCCACATGCCGGCGACTAATGACGCAGCACTGGCCCACTTCGAACTGCCAGGGGTTGATGATCGTCAGGGTGTGTTCGCCCACTTCGATGACCTTCCAGGTCTCCTCGCGCGCGGTCACTTCGCACAGGTCACAAGGATCTCTGGTGGGAAGTTGAATCATCTGTCCTCCGAGGTGGCTGCTTTCGCGCGTTCTACACGTTGAGGCCGCCAGCGGGATCTTACGTTATCCCTCGCAGGCGGTCTTCCCGGAGAAGGTTGACGTGGGTTTCACAAATGCGCACACACGCTCGGCTTCCATTACACGCTGCCGCCGAGTCCGTCATGCAAACTGTCGCCGCTCATCGCAAGGCCCGTGGTTTCGCTCTCGTCCTCTGTGTTCTGGCTGCGGCCACTGCCTTCCCCAGCAAGGCGGCGCACTTGGAGTACGTCACGGGGGTGGACGGCACCATCACCGACGTGACCTCGCAGCGCATCCTGTTTTTCGTGGTCGAGGATGGGCGGCCGGTATTGCGGGTCTACAACCGCGTGACCGGCAGCCTGCGCACCGTGCCTGACCAGACCGGCCATACGCCCGGCTACGAAAAGCTCACCGCGCGCGGCATCGTCTACGGCGTCACCGAAGACGATGAGAACTCCGTCTATGAGTGGAACGGCGGCACAGCGCCCATATGGAATGACGGCACGCCGCGCGGCATGTTCGTCAGTCCCAACAACAAACGCTACGTCATCTGGCCGACCTGGCGCCCGGGCCGCTATCTGAACCTGCGCGACGTGCAGGACTACAAGGACACCTTGATCGGCAGCGGCAAGGTGATCGACACGGCCGATGTCACCGACTCGGGCGAAGTGGTGTTTAGCGAGGGACCCGCGCCCTACAACATATTCCGCTACCGCAACGGGCAGACCGTGCAGCTGACCAATGACGGGTCGCACCACTTCAATCCGCTGACCGATGGCATCAATGTGGTCTACCGCAAGCAGGTCACGGACTCGAGCTGGCGAATCGTCATGTACAACGACACGCTGGGCGAAGTGGTGCTGCGCGATACCAGCTCGGACTATTTCAGCCCGCACCTCGATTACTTTCCCAGCAATGGCTGGGTCGCCTTCACCCGCCCTGCCGTGCCCACGGGCACCTCCTACCGGCGGATCTATCAGCGCTCGCCCTCGGGCCAGGTGACGACCGTGTCGCCGGCAGGCGTCGACGCCTACATCCTGGCCGCGTGGAGCGGACAGGTGATGTACGTGAGCAAGGGCTATCTGTACCTGGCCCGACCCGGCGCCACCCCGGTTCTCGTCGCACCGTATGCGGAAGGCACCGGCAGCGCGTACCTGCAGGGTGTCTGGTACGTGCATTTTGGTGGGGGGTTGTATCGGGTCGCGCTGTAGATGTTGCTCACAAGGCAACGATCGTTGCTCTTCTTGCAACACCGGGCGAGGCCGCGCTCGCGAAGCACGCCCTCACCCCAAGTTGATCCAGGTCGCCTTGATCTCCGTGTATTTGTCAAACGCATGCAGCGACTTGTCGCGTCCGTTGCCCGACTGCTTGTAACCACCAAACGGCGCGGTCATGTCGCCGCCGTCCCAGTAGTTCACCCAGACGCTGCCGGCGCGCAGTTTGCGGGCGACGCGGTGGGCGCGGCTGATGTCGCGGGTCCAGACGCCGGCGGCCAGGCCGTATTCGGTGTCGTTGGCCATGCGCAGTGCCTGCTCTTCATTGTCGAAGGCGATCACTGACAGCACCGGTCCGAAGATCTCTTCGCGCGAGATGGTGTGCTCGTGGGCCACGCCGTCGAACACGGTCGGCTCGATATAGCAGCCGCCGCTGACGGTGTCGGCGCGCTTGCCACCCAGCACCAGTTGCGCGCCTTCGGCCACGCCCTTTTCGATGTAACCGAGCACGCGTTGGGTCTGGCCTTCATCGACCATCGCGCCCATCGGTGCTCCGGGGTCTAGCGGATGGCGCGGCTGCATGCGGCGGCCGGCTTCCACCACGCGGGCGACGAATTCCTCCTTGATCGATCGCTCCACCAGCAGGCGCGAGGCGGCGGTGCAGACTTCGCCCTGGTTGTAGAAGATGCCGCTGGCGGCGGCTTCGGCGGCGGCGGCCAAATCCGGCGCGTCGGCGAAGACCAGGTTGGGGCTCTTGCCACCGCATTCCATGTAGGCGCGTTTCATGTTCGACAGGCCGGCGCATTGCAGCAGGCGCTTGCCGACCGCGGTCGAGCCGGTGAACACCAGCCCGTCCACATCCATATGCAGGGCCAACGGCTCGCCGGCTTCCTTGCCGAAGCCGGGCACCACGTTGAACACGCCGGCCGGGATGCCGGCCTGGAGCGCCAGCTCCGCCAGGCGGATGGCGCTGAGCGGCGATTTTTCCGATGGCTTGAGCACCACCGAGTTGCCCATCGCCAAGGCCGGGGCGAACTTCCACGCCGCCATCAGCATCGGGAAATTCCACGGCACGATCGCGCCAATCACGCCCAGCGGCTCACGGGTGACCAGGCCCAGTTCGTCCGGGCCGGTGGAGGCCACTTCACCGTAGATTTTGTCCAGCGCTTCGCCGGTCCAGCTGACGCAGCGAATCGTCGCGGCGACGTCGACATTGCGCGCGTCACTGACCGGCTTGCCCATGTCCAGGGCTTCGAGCAGGGCCAGTTCGTCGGCATGCTGTTCAATCAAGGCGGCGAACTTCAGCAGCACCTTCTTGCGGTGGGTCGGCTTGGCGCTGGCCCAGCGACCGTCTTCGAAGCTGCGGCGGGCGGCGGCGACGGCGCGGTCGATGTCTTCGCTGCTGCCTTCGGCCACCTGCGCCAGCACCTTGCCGTCAATCGGACTGATGCAATCGAAGGTCTTGCCGCTGGCGGCGTCGACGTACTGGCCGTCGATGAAGGCCTGGCTGCGGAAGTCCAGCATGGCGGCGTGGACTTGCCAGTCGTCGAAGGTGCGGGGGGCGTTCATCGGTGTGGACTCCACTTGATTGGGCATGGCGGGGTTGCCCCCATCCCCCCTTCGGGGGACTTCCCCCGCAAGCGGGGGAAGGAATCTTCAGAACGTGGCCGGCGTGTTGGCGCTGACTATCACCGCGTCGATGTCGCCGATATTGCGGAACCTGTGTGGCACCCGGCTTTCAAAGTAGTACGCCTCGCCGGGGCCGAGCACGCGCATCTGCTCGCCCACCGTCACCTCGACATGGCCGGCGATGATCACGCCGCCTTCCTCGCCGTCGTGGCGCAGCATGGTCTCACCGGTGTCGGTGCCGGGCGGCATCACTTCGCGCAGGATGCACATCTGCCGTTGCGGGCGGTGCTGGCCGACCAGGAAATAGTGGACGCCATTGCTGCCCACGTCCGGTTGATCCGCCGCCGGGTAGAACGGGTTGTCGGGCAGGCCGACATCCAGATCCAGGGTGAAGAAGTCGGCCAGCGAGATCGGAATCCCGTCCAGCACCTTCTTCAGCGAGCTGACCGAGGGGCTGACCTTGTTCTGCTCGATCAGGGAAATGGTGCTGTTGGTCACCCCGACCCGCTTGGCCAGCTCGCGCTGGCTCAGTTGCTTGGATTTCCGGACCAGTTGCAGGCGCGCGCCGATGTCCATCCCGATAGGCATACCGCTGCGAATGTTGCGGATACTTTACACCGAGGCAGCGGCATTGATAGCCCTGTCGCGCCGGTTGTAAAGTTTATTCAACGAGGTAAGCTGCCCCCACCCCCGCCAACCGGAGTCGCCATGAGCGCAGACGCCTCTCCCTCCTCCCGCGCCCTGGCCGAGCATTACAGCGCCCAAGCCCAGGCGGCGCCGGATTCGATGAAGGCCTTCTGGATGCCCTTCACCGCCAACAAGCAGTTCAAGGCCGCGCCGCGTCTGCTGGCCAGCGCCTCGGGCATGCATTACCGCTCGGTCGATGGCCGCGAGGTGCTCGATGGCACCGCCGGGCTGTGGTGCTGCAATGCCGGCCATGCGCGTCCGCGCATCGTGGAAGCGGTGAAGCAGCAGATCGAGACACTGGACTTCGCCCCCAATTTTTCGATGAGTTCGCCGCTGCCGTTCGTGCTGGCCGAGCGCCTGGCCGAACTGACGCCCGGCGATCTCAATCATGTGTTCTATACCAACTCCGGATCCGAGTCGGTCGACTCGGCCTTGAAGATCGCCCTGGCCTACCACCGCGCGCGCGGCGAAGGCCAGCGCACCCGCCTGATTGGCCGCGAGAAGGGCTACCACGGCGTCGGCTTCGGCGGCATCTCGGTCGGTGGCCTGCCCAACAACCGCAAGTGGTTCGGTCCGTTGTTGCCGGGCGTGGACCACCTGCGGCATACGCTGGATCTGGAGCGCAATGCGTTCTCGCGCGGCCTGCCGCCGTCAGGCATCGAGCTGGCCGAGGATCTGGAACGCATGGTCGCGCTGCATGATGCCTCCACGATTGCGGCGGTGATCATCGAACCCATCTCCGGTTCGGCCGGTGTGGTGATTCCGCCGGACGGCTACCTGCGCCGCATCCGCGAAATCTGCGACAAGTACGGCATCCTGCTGATCTTCGATGAAGTGATCACCGGCTTCGGCCGCGTCGGCCACGCGTTTGGCTCGCAACGCTTCAATGTCACCCCGGACATCATCACCGCCGCCAAGGGCATCACCAACGGCTGCGTGCCGATGGGCGCGGTGTTTGTCTCGGAGAAGATCCACGATGCGTTTACCCATGGCCCGGACGGCGCCATCGATCTCTTCCACGGCTACACCTACTCCGGCCATCCGCTGGCCTGCGCCGCCGCGTTGGCGACGCTGGATACCTACGCCGAAGAGAACCTGTTCGATCGCGCGATCGAGCTGGGCGATTACTGGGAAGACGCCATCCACAGCCTGCGCGGGCTGCCCAACGTCATCGACATCCGCAACTTCGGCCTGGTCGGCGCAATTGAACTGGCGCCGCGGCCCGGCGCTCCCGGCACGCGCGCCTACGAGGTGTTCACCCGCGCCTTCCACGAAGGCAATCTGCTGACCCGCGTTACCGGCGACGTGATTGCCCTGTCGCCGCCATTGATTGTGGAGCGCCAGCACATCGACCAGATCTTCGGCATCCTGAGCGACATCATCCGCACCACTGCCTGACCGCCCGGCGCTCCCCACGCGCACCCAACCCGCAACGGAGAGAACCATGCTGATCGGCGTTCCCAAGGAGATCAAGAACCACGAGTACCGCATCGGCCTGACCCCGGCCGGTGCGCGCGAACTGGTCTCGCACGGCCACCAGGTGATGGTGCAGAAGGATGGCGGCAAGGCCATTGGCCTGACCGACGATCAGTACAAGCGCGCAGGCGCGGAGATCGTCGACACGGCGGAGGAAATCTTCCGCCGCGCCGACATGATCATCAAGGTCAAGGAACCGCAGCCGGCCGAGTGCGCGATGCTGCGTTCCGGCCAGGTGCTCTACACCTACCTGCACCTGGCACCGGACCCGGATCAGACCCGCGCCCTGCTCGCTTCCGGCGTTACCGCCATCGCTTACGAAACCGTCACCGACAGCCGTGGCGGTCTGCCGCTGCTGGCGCCGATGAGCGAAGTGGCAGGCCGCATGTCGATCCAGGCCGGTGCGCATGCGCTGGAGAAGGCGCAGGGCGGCTCCGGCATCCTGCTCGGCGGCGTGCCGGGCGTGAAGCCAGCCGAAGTGCTGGTGATTGGCGGCGGCGTGGTCGGCCTGAATGCCGCACGCATGGCGATGGGCCTGGGCGCACACGTGACCATCCTGGATCGCTCCATCGACCGGCTCAAATACATCGACGAGCTGTACGGCGATCGCCTGACCACCATCTACTCCACCCGCGATGCGATTGAAGAGCGCCTGCCCTACACGGATCTGGTGATCGGCGCGGTGCTGATTCCCGGCGCGGCGGCGCCCAAGCTGGTCTCGCGCGAGCAGCTCAAGTCCATGCGTGCGGGATCGGTGCTGGTGGACGTGGCCATTGATCAGGGTGGCTGCTTCGAAACCAGCAAGGCCACCACCCACCAGAATCCCACCTACGAAGTCGACGGCATCATCCACTACTGCGTGGCCAACATGCCCGGCGGCGTGGCGCGAACGTCCACTTTCGCGCTGACCAACGCCACCCTGCCGTTTGCCGTGCAGCTGGCCAACAAGGGCGCACGCCGCGCCCTGCTGGACGACCCGCATCTGCTCAATGGACTGAATGTGCATGCGGGCCAGGTGACGTACCGCGCCGTCGCAGAAGACCTTGGCTACCCCTACGTTCCCGCAGCGCAAGCGCTGGGTTGATTCCCGCACCACCGCCCCTGCGCGAATGCCAGGGGCTTTCAAGGGTTCCCCCGATGCCCGAACCTCTCCATCACTACGTCAACGGCCATCCCATCGCCGGCAACAGCGGGCGCTCGGCCGAGGTGTTCGATCCCGCCACCGGCCACGTCAGCGCCTTCGTTCCGCTGGCCTCGCGGCCGGAAGTGGAACACGCCGTCGCCTCCGCCCACGCCGCCTTTCCCGCGTGGGCCGAGACCACTCCGCTCAATCGCGCGCGCGTGCTGTTCCGCTTCAAGGAACTGCTGGAACGCCACGCCGACGATGTCGCGCTGCGCATCACTTACGAACACGGCAAGGTGTTGTCCGACGCACGCGGCGAAGTGACCCGTGGTCTGGAAGTGGTGGAGTTCGCCTGTGGCATCCCGCATCTGCTCAAGGGCGAGCATTCGATGAACGTGGGCCGCGAGGTCGACTCCTGGACCGAATACGCGCCGCTGGGTGTCTGCGCTGGCATCACCCCGTTCAATTTTCCGGCGATGGTGCCGCTGTGGATGTTTCCGGTGGCGCTGGCCTGCGGCAACACGTTCGTGCTCAAGCCGTCCGAGCGCGATCCCTCGGCGTCGCTGCTGATGGCGGATCTGCTCAAGCAGGCCGGCCTGCCGGATGGCGTGTTCAACGTGGTGCATGGCGACAAGGAAGCGGTGGACGCTCTGCTCGATGATCGGCGCGTGCAGGCGGTGAGCTTTGTCGGCTCCACGCCGATCGCCGAATACATCTACGCGCGCGGCAGCGCCAACGGCAAGCGCGTGCAGGCGCTGGGCGGCGCCAAGAATCATATGGTGGTGCTGCCGGACGCCGATATCGATGGCGCCGTCGCCGCCTTGCTGGGCGCGGGCTACGGCTCGGCCGGCGAGCGTTGCATGGCGATCTCGGTGGCGGTGTGCGTGGGCGAGGCCACCGCGGATGCGCTGGTGGAGAAGCTTGCGCCCAAGGTTGCCGCGCTGAAGATTGGCCCGGGCGCGAAGGATCCGGAAATGGGGCCACTGGTCACCGCCGCCCATCGCGCCAAGGTGCAGGGCTATGTCGATCTCGGCGTGGAGGAAGGCGCGAAGCTGGTGATCGATGGCCGCGGCCTGGCCATCGACGATCATGCCGACGGTTTCTACCTGGGTGGCTGCCTGTTCGACTTCGTCACCCCGGACATGCGCATCTACCAGGAAGAGATCTTCGGCCCGGTGTTGTGCGTGGTGCGGGTGCCGGATTTCGAGACCGCGCTCGCGCTGGTCAACGAACACGAATACGGCAACGGCACCGCCTTGTTCACCCGCGATGGCGGCGCCGCACGCGAATTCGCCCATCGGGTGCAGGCCGGCATGGTCGGTATCAACGTGCCGATTCCGGTGCCGATGGCCTTCCACAGCTTCGGCGGCTGGAAGCGCTCGCTGTTCGGCCCGCTGCATGTGCATGGTCCCGATGGCGTGCGCTTCTACACGCGGCTGAAGACCATCACCGCGCGTTGGCCCGAGGGCGCACGCCACGCCGAGTTCGTGATGCCGACGATGAAGTGATGCGCCGCTTCGTCACGCGCTGGCTCAATGGTGGAAGTAACGCGTGTGGTCGGGGCTGAAGTCCCACATACATCACTTCGCCGATTTCTTTGCAGGCTTCTTCGCCATGGCTACGTGCTTCAGCTTGACCCACGTCGGCGCGTGATCGCTGGGCTTGGGCAGGCCGCGCACCCACCGATCCACGCCACCCTCTTTCAGGCGCTTTGCGGCGGCTTCGTTGAGCAGCAGATGATCGATGCGCAAGCCGGCATCCCGCTCCCAGTGCTGGCGGAAGTAATCCCAGAAGGTGTAAATCTGCTCCTCCGGATACAGCTCCCGAATCGCATCCACCCAGCCCATCTTCAACAACTTGGCGTAACGCTCGCGGCTCTCCGGTTGCAGCAATGCATCCTTCAACCACGATCGCGGGTTGTAGATGTCGAAGTCGGTCGGCACCACGTTGTAGTCGCCCGCCATCACCACCGGCGTGTCCAGCGCGAACAACTTTTTGGCGTGGCGATTGAAGCGGTCGAACCACTTCAGCTTGTAGTCGAACTTGGGGCCGGGCTGCGGGTTGCCGTTGGGCAGGTAGATGCAGACCACGCGCAGGCCAAGCGCATCCACTTCCAGATAACGCGCATGGGAGTCAGACGGATCACCTGGCAACACCCGCCGCACTTCGCTGGATTCCTCGCCACGCACCAGCACCGCCACGCCATTCCATGACGCCTGCCCGACCCAGCGCGCGTGATAACCCTCGGCCTCCAGATCCGAGCGCGGAAATCCCTGGTCGACCGACTTCAGTTCCTGCAGGCAGGCGATGTCCGGCTTCTCTTCGCGCAGCCAGGTAATCAGATGCGGCAGGCGCGAGCGGATGCCGTTGACGTTGAAGGTGGCGATGGAAAGCGTGCTGCGCCGGGGCATGGCAAGGCCGCATCGGGAACGTTGCGGCCAGCCTAGCGATCACGCCATCAGCCACGGGTGAAGCACCAATACGGCCGGGCTCGTCATCCCGGCGGCTTCACGACGGCACCGCAGCCGAGCGGGCAGTCTGACTTCTCCCCCCGCGCGTCTTTCACTCCATGCCCGAAGGCCCCTCTCTCATCATCGTCCGCGAGGAAGCGGCGAAGTTCGTCGGCCGCACGGTGCGCGAGGTGGGCGGCAACAGCAGCATCGACATCCAGCGCATGCGTCGGCGCAAGGTGGTCGCCCTCCGCACCTGGGGCAAGCACCTGCTGATTGAGTTCTCCAATTTCACCCTGCGCGTGCATTTCATGTTGTACGGCAGCTATCGCATCGACGAACGCCGGCCGCCGCCGTCCCGGCTGAGACTCGGCCTGGTGTTCGACAACGGCGAGTTCAACTTCTACGCCTGCTCGTTGCGCTTCATCGACGAGCCGCTGGACGAGGTCTACGACTGGCGCGTGGACGTGATGTCCGATGCCTGGGATCCGGCGCTGGCGCGGCGCAAGTTGAAGAAGCTGCCCGACGCCTGGGCCTGCGACGCCCTGCTCGACCAGTCGATTTTTTCCGGCGTCGGCAACTACATCAAGAACGAAGTGCTGTATCGCATCGGCGTACATCCCTGCAGCCGCGTCGGCGCATTGCCAGCGCGCAAGCTGACGGAACTGATCACCCAAGCCCGCCAGTACGCCTTCGACTCACTGGCCTGGAAGCAGGCGCACGTATTGCGCAAACACTGGCTGGTGCACAACAAGGGCCAATGCGCCAAGGGCCACGGCAAGCTGGTGCGGGCGCATCTGGGCAAGACCCATCGCCGCAGCTTCTACTGCCCGATCTGCCAGCCAAAGTTCGAGTAAAGCGTCTGCGCGGCTGCGCGGCTGCGCTCAGAGCAGTTGACCGGACACGTCGGTGGTCAAGGTCAGCATCGGACATTCGTCCGGCGTCGCCGCACGCCATGCCGCGATCGCGGCTTCGCGTGCCTCGCGTTCGCTGGCCGGCTCCGGCGGCTCCTGGGGGCCAATGGCGCTGAAGTGGAACGTGAGCTGCCCGTGGCAGGCCATGGGCTGACCGTTGATGATCACCGGCTGTCGCCGCGCCTTGGCGTATACCTCGCGCAGGGACCCGTCGAACTGCGTCGCCCATTTCTTCTTGCTGCCTTCGCCACCGGACCACAGCAGTTGCATGTCGCTGAGGGAGCCGTCCGCTCCCTGTCGCATGGTGTGCACGAACGTTCCGCCGACGCCACGCTTGGCGGCCGACTGCGGAAATTGCGGCACCTCGGTGCCCAGGAAGGCTTTGATGGGCTCGCTGCCCTTGGCGTCGACAATCTGCGCCACGGTCTTGCCATCGGTGGTGGCGGCGAACTGCACCCGCACCAGCACCCGACCGCGCAAGGCAGCAGGTTGGCCTTGCCACATCGGCGGGGCGAACTGCCACTCACTGGCGCGCCGCACCAGCCCGGGCTTCAGGGGTTCCGGCACGGTCGCATCCGGCACCACGTCCGTGACCTTGCCTTGTGCGTCCACGCCGACGTCCAGCGGCAGGTTCAGCACGGTAGGTGGGCGCTGCGCCGGTGCCGGCTCGGCGGCGTGCGCGGTGGCGCCTGCCCACAACAGGCAAAACAGACTGATCCGTTTCATGCGCTTGCTTCCGTGGCTTCCCCGGCCCGCATGGTTGCAAGGCCGGGGTCGGCTTTCAAGTGCCGGGCCCGGCTCAGTAGCGCTGCAATTTCCAGCAACGGTGGATACGCGCATTACGCTCGAAATCCGGCGGGATGGTCTGTGCGCTGATGTCCTCGCAGCGGGCGAACTCGGCCACGGCATTCTCATCCAGGCGGAAGCGGCGAAAGTTGTTGCTGAAGTACAGCACACCGCCCGGCGCGAGCCGGTTGACCGCCGCGCGCAGCAGGCGCACGTGTTCTTTCTGCACGTCGAAGTCCTCGGCGCGCGCGGAGTTGGAGAAGGTCGGCGGGTCGCAGAAGATCAGATCGAACTGCGCGCGTTCGGCTTCCAGCCAGCGCATGGCATCGGCATGCACCAGTTCGTGCGCGGTGCCGGTCAGGCCATTGCCTTTCAGGTTTTCCGCGCACCATTCCAGATAGTTGGCCGACAGGTCCACGCTGGTGGTGCTGGCCGCACCGGCCACCGCCGCCTGCACGCTGGCCACGCCGGTGTAGCAGAACAGGTTGAGCATGTGCTTGCCGCGCGCTTCCTGCGCCATGCGCCTGCGCAGCGGGCGATGATCGAGGAACAGGCCGGTGTCGAGGTAGTCGAACAGGTTGACCTTGAGCCGCGCGCCGTTCTCGTTGACCCACAGCGCCTGGCCGCGTTCGTCGAAGCGGCCGTACTTGCTGCCGCCCTTGCCGCGCGCACGCGACTTGATGGCGACCTGTTCCTGCGGCAGACCGAACACCTCGCGCGCCGCGGCCAGCAGCTCGCTGAATCGGCGGCGCACATCGGCTTCGGGAATCGTCGCCGGGGCGGCGTATTCCTGCACATGCAGATAAACCGCGCCCTCGCCTTCCTGCTGGTAGACGTCAATCGCCGCGGCGTACTCGGGCAGGTCGGCATCGTAGACGCGATAGCAGTCCACGCCTTCGCGGGCACGCCAGGATTTGAATTTCTTCAAGTTCTTGCGCAGGCGATTGGCGACCATCTGCGCGCCTTCGCTGAGCACGCGCGGCTCGCTGCGCTCGCGCTGCGGCGGTGCAATCGGCTGGCAGACAATCAGCGAGCACTCGATGGTGCCATTGAACAGCTGGTACTTCTTCTGCGCGCGCAGGCCGGTGGCATAGGCCAGATCGGCGTTGCCACACAACAGGCTGGCGCGCCATTGCGGCACCGCGCGCTTGAGCGCATCGCCGATCAGGCGGTACAGGTCCGCATCGGCGGCAAGGCGTTCGTCGTAGGGCGGATTGCAGACCACCAGGCCCGGCACGTCATCGGCCACCGGTGCAGCCAGTTGCGCGATGTCGCGGGTCTGCCATTGGATCTGTCCGGCCAGTCCGGCCAGCACTTCGTTTTCGTTGGCGGCGCGGATGGCGCGGCTGTCAATGTCGCTGCCGAAGAACGCCGGACGCAGCGCCGCGCGACCCGCCGACTCGCGCGCGACCGCCTCGGCAAACTGCTCACGCCAGCGGTCGACGTCGAAGCCCAGCCAGCGGCTGGGCAGCACGTTGCCATGCCGCTGCAGGCCAGGCGCGACGTCGGCGGCCATCAGCGCGCCTTCAATCAGCAGGGTGCCGCTGCCGCACATCGGATCCAGCAGCGCGCCGCCTTCGCGATACAACGCCGGCCAGCCACCGCGCATCAGCACTGCTGCGGCCAGGTTTTCCTTCAACGGTGCTTCGGTCTGATCCTTGCGCCAGCCGCGGCGGTGCATGGGGCCACCGCCGAGATCGATGGAGACTGTGGCGCGGCCCTTGCGCAGCGAGAAGTTGATGCGCACATCGGGCTGGTCCACATCCACCGAAGGCCGCTCCAGGCCCTGCTGACGGAGACGATCCACCACCGCGTCCTTGATCCTTTGCGCGGCATAGCGCGCGTGGGTGATGGCCTCGCCGGACACATGCGCATCCACGACCAGGCTCAGTTCCGGGCGCAGGTGTTTTTCCCAGGCGATCGCGAACACGCCGTCGTACATGGCCTGCTCGTCGGGGCAGTCGAAGTCGGCGATCGGCCACAGCACGCGGCTGGCCAGGCGCGACCACAGCACGGCGCGCTGGGCGTCGGCCAGTTCGCCTTCGGCATTGACACCGGAAATGGTCGCGGTGGCACGCGCCACGCCCAAGGCTTGCAGCTCGTCGGCGAGCAGGTATTCCAGACCCTTGGCGCAGGAGACAAAGAACTTCACGACAACTCCGATACAGGGCCCGTCGGCAGCGACGGGCGAAAAAGGTGGCTTACAGCGAGGCCAGCAACTGCGAGAACAGCTGTGCGGAGGCTTCGACATGGCTGGACAGGCGATGGCTGTCATCCACCAGCAGCAGGCGCGCGCGGCGCGGCAGCGCCCAGTCGACCACGGCCTGCGCGGGAATCAGTTCGTCATCCCAGCCATGGATGATGGAGATCGGGATGGGCGCGGCATCCAGATCCGGCAGCGGCCCCATGGTGGTCGGCGGCGCCAGCAGGAACAGGCCATGCACCGGCACTTGCAGCGACACGCGTCCGGCGATGTAGGCGCCCAGGCTGGAGCCGGCCAGCACCAGTGGGCCGCGCGCGGCGGCGGCGCTGGCCAGGGCATGCAGGCGTTCCAGCCGCGCCGGCACATCGCCGAGCGAGCTGATGTCGCGGCGCGCATCCAGATCGGTGTAGTCCGGGCGCTCGTGGGTCCAGCCCAGGCGCTCGGCCACTTCGGCCAGCGCGGTGACCTTGGTTGCGTCGGGGCCGCTTTCAAAGCCATGCGAGAGGATGCAGTGGCCGCGCATCACAGCGCCTCGACCGGATCGCCGATGCGGAAGTCGCCACCTTCGATGATCCGCGCGCACAGGCCGCCGTGGCCGCGCATGGCGTTGTAACCGCCCGGGCCGAGCGCATCTTCCATGCGCGAGCAGGGGTCGCAGTCTTCGGTGCCTTCCAGCACCACGTTGCCAATGCGGAAGCGACGACCCTTGAGCGCGACCAGCGGAATGCCCGACACCACCACGTTGCGGCGCAGCCAGGCCTGCTGCAGATCCGGTCGCGCCGCCAGCGCGGCGATGACCGGCAGGTGCTCGGCCTGGATCAGGGTGATGCCACGCTTGCCATTGCTGCCCTTGTAGCGGTCGCCTTCCAGGCCGCCGCCACCATGGGCCTGCACCTGCTCGACCGCCACCATCGGCGCTTCGCGCGACGGCCGCAGGCCAATCCACAGCACCTGGCCCTGGCGCGGCAGTTCGGCCATCAGCTTGGCCAGGGGCGATTCGGGATTGAGTGGCATGGGCTTGGACGCGACGGGAGGCGGGCCGCAAGTTTACCGGACCCGCTGCGACGCCCCCTTCTCCCCCCGGGGGAAGGTGCCCGCAGGGGCGGATGAGGGTACGTCGGCGCCCTGCTAGCATTCGGCCATGCCCGAGCCTGCCCTGTCCTTGCCGCTGCACGTGGATCCGCTGCCGTACCAGGATCGACTGGAGCCGCGCGATCCCGCCAGCATCGATCTGGTGGTCATCCACTGCACCGAGCTGCCCGACCTGGCGATGGCGCGGCAGTTTGGCGAGGAAGTGCGCTACCCCTCCGGCACCGGCAACAGCGGCCACTACTACATCGATCGCGACGGCAGCCTGCACCAGTACGTGGACCCGGCCTTCATCGCCCACCACGTGCGTGGCTACAACCCGCGCGCCATCGGCATCGAGCTGGTCAACAGCGGGCGCTGCCCGAATTGGCTGGCGCGGGATGCGCAGCAGATGGACGAAACCTATCCCGACGCCCAGATCCAGGCGCTGATTGCCCTGCTGCGCTGGCTGTGCGAACGCTATCCCTCGCTGCGCCATATCGAGGGCCACGAGGATCTGGACACCACCACCGAGCCGGCCAGTGATGACCCCTCGGTGCAGGTGCAACGCAAGTTGGATCCGGGTCCGCACTTCCCCTGGCCGCAGGTGCTGGCGGCGACGGATCTGCAGCGCGGCCGCCTGCCGTCGCGATAGCGGGTCGCGCGGACCTCTATAATCCGGGCCATTCCCTTCGCTGCGAGCCGCCGTGTCCCCGACGCCTGAACCCGTAGTCAGCGAGCTGATCGACCTGCTCTCGCTGGAGCGCCTGGAAGACAACCTGTTCCGTGGCCAGAGCCGCGACATCGGCACCAAGTACGTGTTTGGCGGGCAGGTGCTGGGCCAGGCGCTGTCGGCCGCGCAGGCCACGGTGGCCGGTGAAGGCGAGCGCCGCGCGCATTCGCTGCACGCCTACTTCCTGCGCGCCGGCAATATCGAAGCGCCGATCGTCTACGAGGTCGACCGCACCCGCGACGGCGGCAGTTTCTCGGTGCGCCGGGTCACCGCCATCCAGCATGGGCGGGTGGTGTTTTTCTGCGCCGCCTCGTTCCAGGCCGAAGAACCCTCCGCCGAGCACCAGTTGGGCATGCCGGAAGTGCCGCAGCCGGAAGACGTGGACCCTTCGCCGCAGGTGCCGGCCGAAGTGATGGCGACCCTGCCGATCAAGGTGCAGCGTTGGCTGTCGCGACGCGGGCCGTTCGAGTTCCGCCACGTGTATCCGCGCGACGAACTCAATCCGCCCAAGCGCCCGCCGTTCCAGCAGGTGTGGTTCCGGCTGGCGGAAAAGGTCGGCGATTCGCCCGAGCTGCATCGCGCCCTGCTGGCGTATGCCTCGGATTTCCAGCTGCTCGGCACGGCGACCTATCCGCATGGCATCAGCTATTACCAGCCCAACGTGCAGATGGCCTCGCTGGATCACGCGCTGTGGTTCCATCGCCCGTTCCGTGCCGACGACTGGCTGCTGTATTCCATCGACAGCCCCAGCGCGCAGAGTTCGCGCGGATTGGCGCGCGGGCAGATTTTCGATCGCCATGGCCGCCTGGTCGCCAGCACCGCGCAGGAAGGCTTGATCCGGGTCGTGCCGGATGCCGAAGCCGCCGCGCTGGTGCCGGCCAAGGACTGAGGGCTACGACGATGCGCCAGATATTCACCAGCCAACGCATGGAAACCGTGGAAGGCGTGGCCAAGATGCTCACCGACGCCGGCATCGACGTGCACGTGGCCAATGCGCGCTCCTATCGCGGCCAGCGCAACAGCCAGTTCCGCTATACCGAGCCGCTGCCCAAGGGCCTGCAGCCGTCGGTGTGGATCCGCCATCCGGAAGATCAGCCGCGCGCGCGCGAAATCCTGCGCGAGGCCGGCCTGCTGGAAACCACCCGCCCGGGTGCGGGTCCGACCCTGGCCTTCAGCAGCACGCAGGAAGACGAACCCAAGCGTGGCGCCTGGGCCTGGCGGATCCGCGTGGTGCTGCTGATCATCATTGCGGTGGCCGCGTTCGTGACGGTGATGCGTCACCGCCAGGCCAAGCCAGCCGCGGCGCCGCCGGTGGCGACGCCGGTCACTGCGCCGGCGTCCGATCCGGCCACGCCGCCCGCAGCGGCACCAGCCACCGCGCCTGCCACGCCGGCGCAACCCGCCGAACAGCAGGACGACAGCGAGCGCGTGCGCATCCAGCCCGCCACGCCAACGCATTGAATTCCGGCGCGGTCACATTTCCTGGCGGATCTCGTCGAGGAGACATCCTCTCCTCGAGCACACCGCCATGAGCGCACAACCGCTGGAACTGATGCTGGCGCAGGAACTGCCGTCGGCACGGCGCGGCAGCCAGGAAGCCTATGGCCGGATCGTCTCGGCCTGCCAGAACACCATCACCGCCATCGCGCTGGCCATCACCCACGATGTGCAGGCCAGCGAGGACATCGCGCAAGAAGCCTTCCTGCGCGCCTGGCAGCGGCTGGATCGGCTGAAGAACAGCACCAGCTTCCTGCCGTGGTTGCGCCAGATCACCCGCAACCTGGCGCGCGACTATCTGCGCACGCAGCACCACAAGCCGTTGTCGGGCGAAGCGGCCGAGCTTGCCATCGGCATCGCCGCCGATCCTTCGCCGGCGCCGGAAGAACAGCTGCTGCGCACCGAAGAAGAAATCGCCGCCGCCGACATCATCTCCGCACTGCCGGAAGACAGCCGCGAAACCCTGCTGCTGTACTACCGCGAAGGCCAGAGTTCGCAACAGGTGGCGGACCTGCTGGGGCTGAGCGATGCCGCGGTGCGCAAGCGCCTGTCGCGCGCGCGCGGCCTGGTGCGCGAGGAGATGCTGCGCCGCTTCGGCGACTTCGCCCGCCGCAGCGCGCCGGGCACCGCCTTCACCGTACTGGTGGCGGCCAGCCTGATGACCACCGCGCCGGTGGCCAGCGCGGCCATCGCGATTGGCGCGACCGCCGCCACCGTGGGCGGCGGCAAGCTGGGCGCCAGTGGCCTGGGGGCGGTGTCCGCGACCGGCGGCACCGCCTTTGGATCCTTTGCCGGCGTGTTTGGCGTGCTGCAGGAAAGTGGCGCGCAGGCCAGCTTCAACGCCGGCTTCGCCACCGGCACCGTGCTCGGCTCGATCATCGGCGGCGCGCTGGGCGCCTACGCCGGTGGCCGCTATCTGCTGAGCTACGCCGACACCGAAGCCGAACGCAGCGCGCTGCGCCGTTTCGTGCTGATCAACACCAGCACCGCCGCCTTGGTCGGCATCGCGCTCAACCTGGCCGTGCTGCTGACCACCGGCTGGCTGGCCGTCTTTGGCGTGGCCGTGGTGGGCATGGCGATCGTCAACTACCAGTGCCTGGTGCCGCTGCGCCGGCTGATGCTGCCGCTGCTGGCGCGCCGCGCCGCCCGCCGCGGCCAACCCGGCAAGCGAATCCACTGGTGCTACGAAAGCCTGTACGGCTGGCTGGGCGTGGTCTGGGCGTCGCTGTTCGTGCTGGTGGCGCTGCTGTTCGCGCTGCGGCTGGCCGGGCGGCTCTGAGCGCCTGTCACATGGCCCCTGCCCGCGCGTCTGTGTTTCCATAGCCACCGGGAGAACACGACGCCATGACCGCCGCCACCCTCGAACTGACCCTGCGCCAGGAATTTCCCGCCGCCCAGCGCGGTGACCGCGACGCCTATGGCCGCATCGTGCTGGCCTGCCAGAACGCGATCACCGCCATCGCTTTGGCGATCACCCGCGACGTGCAGGCCAGCGAGGACATCGCCCAGGAAGCCTTCCTGAAAGCCTGGAAGCACCTGGGCAGCCTGAAGAACCCCGACAGCCTGCTGCCCTGGCTGCGCCAGATCACCCGCAACCTGGCCCGCGATCATCTGCGCGCCGCGCAGTACCGGCCGCTGTCCGGCGAAAGCGCGGAAGTGGCGATCAGCCTGGCCGCCGACAGCGCGCCGACGCCGGCGGAATTGTTGTTGCGCACCGAACAGGAGCAGGTGGCGGCGGACATCATCTCCGCCCTGCCCGAAGACAGCCGCGAACTGTTGCTGTTGTTCTATCGCGAAAGCCAGAGCTCGCAGCAGGTGGCGCAGTTGCTCGGCCTGACCGACGCGGCGGTGCGCAAGCGCCTGTCACGCGCACGCGGCACGGTGCGCGACGAATTGATGAAGCACTTCAGCGATTTCGCCCGCAGCAGCGCGCCGGGCGCGGCGTTTGCCTCGGTGGTGATCGGCGCGCTGGCGATGGCTGCGCCGCCGACCGCAGCGGCGGCGGTGCTGAGCACCGGCACCGCCATTGCCGGCAAGGGCCTGCTGAAGGTGATGGGCGCCTCGTTCGGCGCGATCGCCTTTGGCGTGATCGCCGGCGTCGGCTCGGTCTGGTACGGCATCCGCAAGTACCTGCGGGATCCGCTCGACGAGCAGGAGCGCCAATCACTGCTCAAGTACGGCGCGACCAACACGCTGTTGATCCTGGCCTTCGTGGTGGGCATCAGCTATCTGGCGCGCGTACCGGGCTGGCAGCCGCACCTGGCGGTGACCTTGGCCTACATGCTGGGTATCAGCCTGACCTGTGGCCAGTGGCTGCCGCGGATCCTGGCGCGTCGCCGCGCGCGCGACATGCTGCGCGATCCCGTCGGCACCGCCGCGCTGTTGCGTCGCCAACGCATCCGCAGCCGGATTGGCCTGGTGCTGGGCATGGTGCTGGCCACGATCGGCCTGGTGGTCGGGCTGATTCTCAGCGGTCGCCTGGTGTTCTGAAAAAAAAATCCCTCCTCCGAAACATCGAAGGAGGGACAAGGGACCTTGAGAGGTCCACGACAGGATTACTTCACTACGGGCTTGCGGCTTACTGCTGGGTCTGCGGCTTCACGTCGGTCGCGCGCTTGCCATCGCCGCGGGCATCGAACTTGCGGCGGAAATCCTCGCCACGCTTCGCTGCGGCCTGGTCGTACTCGGCGCGGCTCAGCTTGCCGTCCTTGTCGGTGTCGGCCTGCGCGAACCATTGGTCACGGCGCTGCTTGCCGCGCAGCTCGCGATCGGCGCGATCGACAAAGCCGTCCTTGTTCGCGTCCATGTCGGCGAAGCGCTGCTGGAACTTCGGCTCGGCGGCGGCTTCGGCCTGGCTGATGCGGCCATCGCCGTCCTTGTCCAGCTGCCTGAAGCGGGCCATGCCTTCGCCGCGCGGTCCGCGACCATGGCGGCCGCCCTTGTGCTGCGGACGCTCGTTGGCATTGAGCTTGCCGTCCTTGTTCTTGTCCAGCGTGTCGAAATGCTCGGCCAGACGCGGATGCGCGGCCGCTTCGGTGCGATCAATCACGCCGTCGCCATTGACGTCCAGAGAGGCACGCGCGGGGCGGGTGTCCGGGTCCGCCGACGACTGGGTGGCGGCGAAGGCCGAGCCCGCGCCCAGGGCCGCCAGGATGGTCAGCGTCAGCAAGGTCTTGTTGCGGTTCATGTGTTGTCTCCGGTGCAGGCGGCGCGGTTGCGCCACTGCCAGGGAAAACGTCCGCGACCGGCAGCGGTTGACCCGTAGCCGCGCGCGTTCAGGCAACAGCCGGCAGCAGCGCCACCGGCGCGCCCTGCCCGGGCGGGCCGTACGCACGAACACGCGCCGCGCAGTATGCTCGGTACATGAGTTACCTATGCGCACGTGATGGGCGGGAGCCAGGCGATGGGCAATGACAGCCCCGTGCCGGCCGACGACCTGCGCCTGTTCCATACCGGCGAGCATCCGTGCGGTTACTGGCCGGAGCGGAATGCGCGCGATCTGGTGCTGGATCCGCGCGACGCGCGGCTGCCTTCGTTCTATCCCACCGCGCTGAGCTGGGGCTTCCGCCGCTCCGGCGACATCGTCTATCGGCCGCACTGCCTGGGCTGCCAGGCCTGCGTGGCGGTGCGGATTCCGGTGGCGAGCTTCCAGCCGGATCGCAGCCAGCGCCGATGTGCGCAGCGCAATGCGCATGTCGACACGCGCATCGTGGCCGCGGTGCGTAGCGAAGAACACCTGGCCTTGTACCGGCGTTACCTGAGCGCGCGCCACCCACTGGGCGGCATGGATGATCACGGCGCCATCGAGTTTGATCAGTTCCTGATTGGCAGTTGGGCGCGCGGCCGCTTCGTCGAACTGCGCGAAGAAGGCCGGCTGCTGGCGGTGGCGGTGACGGATCTGCTGCCGCAGGCCTTGTCGGCCGTGTACACGTTCTACGATCCGGCGCTGGTCGAGCGCGGCCTGGGCACGCTGGCGATCCTGCGGCAGATCGAATGGGCGCGTCGCGACGGCTTGAGCCATATCTACCTGGGCTACTGGATCGACGGCCACCGCAAGATGGATTACAAGCGACGCTTCCGCCCGCTGGAACAGTTCAATGGCCGCCAATGGGTGCCGGCACGGATGTAGTGCGTCGCACGGCAGTCATGCGGGCGTGCGAGAATTTGCCGATGCGCCGAATCCTCCTGCCCTGGCTGGCCCTGCTGCTCCCCACCGCCGTGTTGACTGCCTGCGTGAGCGCACCCGTGACCGAATCTTCCTCCGCGCAGACCGTGCGCGTGGCTACCTACAACACCTCGCTGTACTCGGACGACGCTGGTGGCCTCATCGCCGAGCTGGCAGGCGACAGCGCGCACGCGCGCAAGATCGCCGCGGTGCTGCAGAAGGTGCGGCCGGATCTGGTGCTGCTCAACGAGTTCGATTACGACGATGCCCATCGCGCCGCGGATCTGTTCCAGCAGCGCTATCTGGCGGTGGCGCAGCCGGGCGGCGGCGAAGCACTGACGTATCCCTATCGCTACCTGGCGCCGGTCAACACCGGTGTGCCCAGCGGCCTGGATCTGGACAACAACGGCGTCGCCGGCGGTGACGGCCGCGCACGCGGCAACGATGCCTGGGGCTACGGTCTGCATCCGGGTCAATACGGCATGCTGGTGCTGTCGCGCTTCCCCATCGATGCGACGCAGGTGCGCACGTTCCAGTTGCTGCGATGGAGCCAGATGCCGGGTGCGAAGCGGCCGATGGATCCGGCCACCGGCAAGTCCTGGTACCGCGATGAGGTGTGGTCGCAGTTGCGGCTGTCATCCAAGTCGCACTGGGATGTACCCGTGCAGATCGCGGGTACGACGGTGCATTTCCTGGTCTCGCACCCCACGCCGCCGGTGTTCGATGGTCCGGAAGATCGCAATGGCGCGCGCAACCATGACGAAATCCGTTTGTGGCATGACTACCTGAGCGCAGACAAGGCGGCGTGGATCTGCGATGACCAAGGCGTGTGCGGGGGGCTGGCCGCAGGCGAGCGTTTCGTGATTGCCGGCGATTTGAACAACGACCCCGTCGACGGCGACGGCCACCACGACGCCATCCTGGAACTGCTGGAACACCCGCGCGTGCTGCGCCAGGCGACGCCGCGCAGCGAAGGCGGCGAGGAAACGGCGACCACCTACGCCGCTGCCGGCATCGAGCATCGCGGCGCGCCCGCGCATGTCACCGGCGACTTCGGCCCGCGCAACGGCGCCATGCGCCTGGACTACGTGCTGCCCTCCACCGGCTTCGCGCTGATCGGCAATGGCGTGTTCTGGCCGAAGAAGAGCGACCCCGACGCCGCCATCGCCGACGGCAGCGATCATCATCTGGTGTGGGTGGATCTGCAGCCCTGAGCCGGGCCGCGTCGTCGGACGCGGCGCATCGACGCGCCTGTCGTGGACGCGCCTGTCGTCTTACCCGCCCAGCACCGTGGTGCGCGGACTGAAGCCGATATTGCCGTCGCTGCGCGCCGAGACAATCATCTTGACCATGCTGCCGGGCACCATCAGTTCAATCTGTACAGTCTTGCCGTCGGGCGCCAGGCCTTCCAGGGTCATCTCGATCAAGGCGCCGGCGGTGTCGATTTCGCGGCAGAGGATGTGCGGCTCCTTGCCTTCGGCCTGCACCAGGTAGGGTTTGATTATCTCGCCGAGCGCGTTGAGCGCTTCCGGGAAGAAGAACACCGCATAACCTTCGTTGCCGTTCATGGCGGTGTCCTTATTTGAGTGCGATCTGCAGGGCTTCGGCGGCGTCACGGGCGATGGCACGCGCGCCTTCGATATCGGCGGCGCGTGCCAGCGTCACCGCGACGCGGCGATGGCCTTCGACCCGCGGCTTGCCGAACAGGCGCAGCGCCGTATCCGGTGCGGTCAGCGCCGCATCCACCTGCGAGAACACCGGCACGCCATGGCCATGCGCCAGTACCGCGCACGAGGCCGATGGCCCCTGCGAGCGGATCACCGGAATCGGCAGGCCGAGAATCGCGCGCGCATGCAGCGCGAACTCGCTCAGATCCTGCGAGACCAGCGTGACCAGGCCGGTATCGTGCGGGCGTGGCGAGACTTCGCTGAACCACACCTCGTCGCCCTTGACGAACAACTCCACGCCGAACAGCCCCCAGCCACCGAGGTCATCGGTGACCGCGCCGGCAATGTCCTGCGCGCGTTGCAGGGCCAGGTCCGTCATCGGCTGCGGCTGCCAGCTTTCGCGATAGTCGCCGTCCTTCTGCCAATGACCAATCGGCTCGCAGAACGAGGTGCCATTGGCATGGCGCACGGTCAGCAGGGTGATCTCGTAGTCGAAATCGATGAAGCCTTCGACGATGCAGCGACCCGCGCCGGCACGGCCGCCGGTCTGCGCGTACTCCCACGCCGGCCCGATGTCGGCCTCGCTGCGCAAGGTGCTCTGGCCCTTGCCCGACGATGACATCACCGGCTTGACCACGCACGGCAGGCCTATCTCCGCCACGGCCTGGCGATATTCGGCTTCGCTGTCGACAAAACGATAGGGCGAGGTGGGCAGCTTCAGCGTCTCTGCGGCCAGCCGGCGGATGCCTTCGCGATCCATGGTCAGGCGCGCCGCGCGCGCGGTCGGAATGACCCGCGCCACGCCTTCGCTTTCCAGCGCCACCAGGGTCTCGGTATGGATGGCCTCGATCTCCGGCACGATCAGGTGTGGCTGCTCCTGCGCGATCAACGCACGCACCGCCGCCGGGTCGAGCATGTCCAGCACATGCGAACGATGCGCCACCTGCATCGCCGGCGCATCGGCATAGCGATCCGCCGCGATCACCTCCACCCCCAGCCGCTGCAGCTCAATCGCCACTTCCTTGCCCAGTTCGCCCGAGCCGAGCAGCAGGACGCGGGTGGCATGGGCGGTGAGCGGGGTTCCAATCGTGGTCATGGGGGGCAAGGGCCGTCAGCAAGTAAGGACGAAATTCTAGCCGGTCCCTTTGCCGGCTCGGCCGGGGCGGTCGGGCCCGTGGGGGAATCCAGCGGTGCCCGGGCGGGCCTGGCGGGCGGGCTGACCCGACAACCGGCTGTTGCAACCTGATATCAATCTGATATCGTTCCCTCGAACCCAGAGGATCGACCCATGAAAGAGAAGTCCCTACCTTCGCTGACCGGCATTCCCTTCCTGCTCGTCCTGTTCGCCCTGCTCGCCCTGGCCATCTGGCTGTTCGTGACCGGCGTGCAGAAGGGTCCCGCGACCGGGATTCCCGACGTCGCCCGCCTGCTCTCCGGCATCGGCCTGTTCTTCGTGACCCTGTTCTGCATGACCGGCCTGTACACGGTCCAGCCCAACCAGGCGGCAGTGCTCAGCTTGTTCGGCAAGTACGTCGGCACGGTCAAGGACAACGGCCTGCGCTGGAACAACCCCTTCTATTCCAAGAAGAAGATCAGCCTGCGCGTGCGCAACTTCGAAAGCGGCAAGCTCAAGGTCAATGAGCTGGATGGCAGCCCGATTGAAATCGCCGCCGTGATCGTCTGGCAGGTGGTGGATGCCTCCGAAGCCGTCTACAACGTCGACGACTACGAGAACTTCGTGCACATCCAGTCCGAGTCGGCGCTGCGTGCGATGGCCACCAGCTACCCTTACGACCAGCACGAAGAAGGTCAACTGGCCCTGCGCAGTCACGCCACCGAGATTTCGCAGCACCTGAAGGATGAACTGGCCGAGCGCCTGGCCCATGCCGGCGTGGAAGTACTGGACGCCCGCATCAGCCACCTGGCCTACGCGGCGGAAATCGCCCAGGCGATGTTGCAGCGCCAGCAGGCCAATGCGGTCATCGCGGCGCGCACGCGGATCGTGGCCGGCGCGGTGGGCATGGTGGAAATGGCCCTGGCCGAGCTGCAGAAGAACGGCGTGGTCAACCTGGACGAGGAACGCAAGGCGCAGATGGTCAGCAACCTGCTGGTGGTGCTGTGCGGCGAGCGCGGTACGCAGCCGATCGTCAACACCGGCTCGCTGTACTGAGTCCGCACGGAACCGGATCGTGGCCGAGAAGAAAGCCTACCCGCTGCGCATCAACGCCGATGTACTGAGCGCCGTGCAGCGTTGGGCCGACGACGAACTGCGTTCGCTCAACGCGCAGATTGAGTACGTGTTGCGCGACGCCCTGCGCAAGGCGGGGCGCCTGCCCAGGCAGGACGCCGCCTCCGACGAAGAAACACCCTGAGCTTCAAGACCGGGAGCACGCCATGAGTACGCGCTGGAATTACCAGGTGGTCGAGTTCAAGCTGAAGACCTTTGGCGGACTGGATCCCAAGGCCCTGCAGGAAGAATGAACCGCCAGGGCTCGCAGGGCTGGGAACTGGTCAACACCGTGGTGCCCGCCGCCTATTACGGGCTGACGTTGATCTTCAAACGCCAGGCCTGATGGCATGGCGTGCTCACCCAAGGGGAACTGACATGCAGAAGGACATCCCGGTCGCACCGCTGGCCGGCATCGCCTGGCTCGGGCTGTGGTTGCCGATGCTGCTGGCTGCGGGCGTGATCATCGGCGTGGCGGTCATGCCCGCCCAGACCACGCCGGCGCACGGGCTGCTGCTCGCCCTGCCGCTGCTGATCGTGATCGGCGCCGGACTGAGCTGGGCCGCCCGCAGGCGCCGCATCGTGCTGTCCAATCGCGACCTGCAGATCACCGCGACCCTGTACCGCAAACAGGTACCGGTCGAAGCGATCGACCTGGACAACGCGCGCGTGGTCAGCCTGGACGAGCACACCGAACTGCGGCCGATGGTGAAGACCAATGGCTTCACCCTGCCCGGCTTTTCCGCCGGTCACTACCGCATGCGCAACCTGGCCAAGGCGTTCTGCCTGGTCACCGATCGCTCGCGCGTGCTGGTGCTGCCGCTGCGCGATGGACTGACCCTGCTGCTCAGTCCGGAGAAGCCGCGCGAGCTGCTGGATCAGTTGCTTGAACTGGCAGGCCAACGCCCGGCTCGCTAAGCTGCGCCGATGCGCGCCCTGCCCCCCGTTCCGCTGAAGACCGCCCTGTTCAACACCGGCGCCATTGAACTGTGGCCTGCGCGGCTGCTGCGCGCGCGCGGCAATGGCGACGCGCGCATCCTGTCGCGCGCACGCTGGGTGTTGCGCCGCAAGCGCGACGGCCGCTATCTGGCGGCGGTGCTGGACAGCGGCGTGATGCCGTTGCTGCCCTCCCTGCCCCGCGAACCGGGCCTGGAAGCGGCGATGGATCGCTTGGAACAGATTGAGGCGGCCGCCGTGCCCGAGTGGCACGCCGCCGACCTGCCGCTGGATGGCTTGCGAGATCGCCTGCATGCGTTGGGCCTGGATGACAGCTACGGTGAGCGCACCGGCCTGGATCTGGTGGCCGAGCCGGATACGCTGGTGTTTGCGGATTTCGATCGCTATCGCCGCCCCTTGTGGCTGGAAGTGTCGGCAGCGCGCGCCTGGCTGGCGATGCGTGCAGCGGCCGCGCGCGACGGCGTAGTGCTGGAGTCGATCTCCGGCTACCGCAGCCACGATTACCAACTGGGCATCTTCGAACGCAAGCTGGCGCGTGGGCAGACGGTGGAGCAAATCCTGACCGTCAATGCCGCACCGGGTTACAGCGAGCATCATGGCGGCTGCGCGCTGGATATCGGCACGCCGGGCGAGCCGCCCGCAGAAGAAACCTTTGAAGGCACCGCCGCCTTTGCCTGGCTGAGCGAGCATGCCGGCGCGGCCGGTTTCGTCATGAGTTACCCGCGCGGCAATCCGCACGGCATCGTCTACGAACCCTGGCACTGGCGTTACGCCGGGCATGACGGCTGAGTCCGATCACGCAGGCATACCCGCTTCCAGCGCGCGCCGCGAGGCCTTGCGCACGCTCGGTCTGGCCGGCCTTGGCCTGCTGAGCGGCTGCGCTGACTCCAACGACGCCACGGCGCCGGCGTTCGTGGAAGACGTGGCGCGGATCGCGCCGATGCCGGTCGCCCGGATAGTCCGCCCTTCCGACACCGCCAGCGTGCAGGCGGCAGTGCGCTCTGCCGACAGCGCGATCAGCATCGGCGGTGCGCGCTACAGCATGGGCGGACAGATCGCCGCACGCGACTCGCTGCATCTGGACATGCGTGGCATGCGCCGCTTGATCTGGCTGGATCCGGCGCGCCAACGCGTGCGGGTACAGGCCGGCATGTGCTGGCGCGACCTGCTGGATCATCTGGACCCGCATGATCTGTCGCCGCGGATCATGCAGAGCTACAGCAATTTTTCGATTGGCGGGTCGGTGGCGGTGAACTGCCATGGCCGCTACGTCGGCGCCGGTCCGCTCGCGCATTCGTTGCGTGCGCTGCAGTTGGTGAGCGCCGACGGCAGCGTGCATGAACTGGATCGCCAACAATCTCCGGAACTGTTTGCGGCAGTCATTGGCGGCTACGGAGGCCTGGGTGTCGTCACCGAGGTGGAACTGGATCTGGCCGAGAACCAGCGCATGCAGCGCCATGTCGAACGCCTGCCGCTGGCCGACTATCCCGATTACTTCCGCAGCCAGGTGGCCGGTCGCGCGGACGTGCTGATGCACAACGCCGATCTGGTGCCGCCCCACTTCGACGCTCCGCTGGCGATCAGTTGGCGACGCAGCCAAGCCGCGCTGACGCATCCGCAGCGGCTGATCGCGCGCGGCCTGGACTACCACCGTGAGCGGAACCTGATCTGGGCGGTGTCCGAGCTGCCCGCCGGTGGCCTGCTGCGTGATCGTTTCCAGACCGAACGGCTGCTGCACGAGCCGATGGTGCAGCTGCGCAACCGCGAGGCGAGCCTGGATGCGGCCGCGCTGGAACCGCGCACCCGCCAGTTCTCGACCTATCTGCTGCAGGAGTACTTCATCCCGGTGGCCGGCTTCGGCTCGTTCGCGCGCTCGATGACCGCCATCCTGCAACAGCATCGTGTGCAGGCCTTGAACATTTCCATCCGGCATTCTCCGGCCGACCGCGACAGCCTGCTGGCGTGGGCGCGAGAAGAGGTGTTTTCCTTCGTGCTGTACCACAAGCAGGACGCCGGACAGGCAGCCGATGACAGGGCCGGCATATGGACCCGGCACTTGATCGACGCGGCGCTGCTGCATGGCGGCCGCTACTACCTGCCTTACCGCTTGCATGCCACGCGCGAGCAATTCCTGCGCGCCTATCCGGAAGCGCAGGCCTTTGCCACGCTCAAGCGGCAACTGGATCCGCAGCGGCGTTTCCGCAACCAGTTGTGGGACACGTACCTGCCGACTTGACGGGCACCGTGGCGGCCCCCACGCTTGCGCGCATCACGGCAGTGACGGAAGAACCTGCGAGCCCGGCCTGAATCCGGCGAGCGGCGCGCCGATCAATCCTGCGAACGCTTGGTAGCTTCCTTCGCGTCGCTGCCAAAGTCGGCAATCCGCCACAGGTACTGCGCCGCGTAGGTGCGATACGGACCCCAGCGCTCGCCGCGCGCCAGCAGTTCTTTGGGCGTGGGCGCGACCTCGAGCTTGTCGACGAACTGCGCGCCCTTGCGCACGCCCAGATCATCGATGGGAAACACATCCGGCCGGCCCAAGCGGAACATCAACATCATTTCCACCGTCCAGCGGCCGATGCCGCGGATCGGCACCAGCGCCTCGACGATGGCGTCTTCGCTCATCGTCGACATCTGCCGCAGGTTGGGAATCTCGCCGCGCTGTTCGCGCGCGGCCAGATCGCGCAGGGCCAGGCTCTTGTTGCCCGACACGCCGCAGGCGCGCAGGGCGACATCGTCAATCCGGCCCAGGGTGTCGTAGTGCAGGCGGGTGCTGCCGATGGCGGCTTCCACGCGGCCGACGATCGTGGCCGCGGCCTTGCCACTGAGCTGCTGGTACAGGATGGCCCGGGCCAGCGCATCGACCGGATCGAAAGCCTTCTTCCAGGTCGGCTGCGGTTCCAGGTAGCCAATCCGCTTCATCCACGTGCCGAGCTTGCGATCACGCCGGCTCAGATGATCGTAGGCCGCTTCGGTATCGAATCCGCGCGTATATCGGGGCATGTCGGCACTTACCGTCGCACGGCGTCAATGGCCCAGGCCAGCCAACCCAACATCAAGGCCGTGCCGCCGTAAGGGGCAAACGTGGTGGGTGTGCCGAGGAACACGGCCGCCGTCAGGCTGCCGGCAAACAGCAGCGTGCCCAGCAACAGCATGTACAGGCCAAGGCTGCCCAGTCGCCGCGTGGTGCTGGGCGCCAGCGCCGCCAGCGCCAGTCCGTGGCCGAACGCGAACAGGGCGGCGTTCTGCAGCCGTGACTGCATCAGCGGGTCCGCCAGGCCGTGCGCGGCATAGGCCGACAGGCCCACGGCGATGCCGGCCAGCAAGCCGCCGCACAGGGCCAGGAAAGAAGGTTTGCGTTGACGGCGGTCGTAGTGCATCGGCGCGGGTTCTCCGGCGGGGCGCGGTCAGGGTGTGCGGCACGAAAACAGCGGGCATAAAAAAACAGCGCGCCGCAGGAAGCGACGCGCTGTCTTTGTCAGCATGCGGAGAACCGCCGCCGGTTTACTTGATGGCCCAGTACAGATCGAACTCGGCGGTGCCGCTGTCGAAGGACGGGTCAACGCCGCTCTTCCACGATTCGTACGGACGCTCGACCACTTCGTAGCCGTTAGTGACGGCCCAGGCACGCATGGCGCTGCGCTGCGCATCCAGTTCGGCGACGAAGCCGGTGTACTTGGCGGTGGCCGAACGGTGTTCCTTGCCGACCACGTGGGTAACCGGGGCGCCCGAAGGAATGGTGACCTTCAGGGTGCCGGCGCTGGCGGCAGCGGCGGGCACGGCGACCGGCGGCTCTTCGCCTTCGGCGTTCTTCGGCGCACTGCCTGCCTTGCGGACCGGCTGGGCCACGTCGAAGGCGTACTTCTCGGTGCCGAAGTCGGTGGTGACGATGCGCAGCGGACCGGCGGCTTCCAGGCCATTGGCCTCCATCACGCGCTTGATCCATTCCTGGTTCGACTTGATCGAGGCCTTGATGGCTTCGTTGGTGCGGTCGATGTTGCCGGCGTTGACCACCAGCAGATCCTCGGCCGGCACGTCGACGATCTTCAGATCGGTCAGCTTGCTGCCTTCGGTGCGGTAGTCGAAGTTCGGCACGGTGGCCAGCATGTTGGTCAGCTTGGACAGGCCCGCCTTGACCGCGTCGCCGACGTGGCGGCTGACGTACATGCCGGCGTAACGGCCGACCAGGTTCCAGCCATAGGTCACTTCATACGACTGGGTGACCTTGACGTTGCGGTGGTTCTTGCCGGTCGGCTCGAGGTTGAAGACGGTCTTCTTGTCGGTGCCCAGCTTGCTGTCGGTGATCGCATACGCGATCTTGCCGGTGCCGCCGTTGGGAGCAGGACGCTCGTTTTCGACGATTTCCCAGCTGCCCTTGCCCCAGGCGCCGGTGGAGGTGTAGTCGACGCGGGCGCCGACACCGGCATGGCCTTCATCGCCGCCGGAATAGGAAAGCTCATTGGCCGCATGCGGAATCAGCGGGTTCCAGTCCTTCAATCGGCGCACGTTGTTCAGCGTGTCGAACACGATGGTCATACGGCGGTTGGTCTCGGCGCTTTCTTCCAGCGAACGCTTGGAAGGCAACACCAGGCCGATTACCAGAAACAGCGCCAGGACCAGCGCCAACGCAATCAGGAACTCGATCAAACGGGTCATTCAGGGAGTCTCCGGGGGCCGGTGCCTCGGCCATTGAAAATGTGCACCGCGCATCCTATCAGGCTTGAACCGTTCAGGGCAGCCCGTTTTCGCGGTCGATGACATCGTGCCATCGAAGCGGCGATTGAACGCTATTTTCACGCCACTCGCCGCGAAAATCGGGGCGTGGAGGCTTGCGAGAGGCAGGCGGCCTGTGCTTGGCAGGGCCGGTTTCTGCTCACCGGGCCGAGCCGGGCATGCCGCTGCTGCGCGGCATGCGGCCTGCCCCGCCACGACGTTCAGACCAACTGCAACTCGAAAGCCTTGAGCACGGCCCGGGTGCGATCGCGCACGCCCAGCTTGGACAGGATGTTGGAGACATGGTTCTTGATTGTCCCTTCGGCCACGCCCAGGGAATTGGCGATTTCCTTGTTGGAGAAACCGCTGGCCATCAGGCGCAGGATCTCGGTCTCGCGATCGGTCAGCGGGTCCGGCCGATCCAGGCTGACGAAGTCGTTGCGCATGTGCTCCAGGCCGGACAGCAGGCGCTGGGTCACCGCCGGCTGCACCAGCGAGCCGCCGTCGGCCACGGTGCGGATGGCGCCCACCAGCTGTTCCAGCGACACGTCCTTCAGCAGATAGCCCTTGGCGCCGGCCTTGAGCCCGGCCAGCACCAGCTGATCGTCGTCAAAGGTGGTCAGGATGATCGCCGGCGGCAGCTGGCCGGTGCGGGCCAGCGCCTGCAGCGCCTCCAGCCCGGACATCACCGGCATGCGCATGTCCATCAGCACCACGTCGGGCTTGATCTGCGGGATCAGTTCCACCGCCTGCTTGCCATCGCCGGCTTCGGCCACGACCTCGATGCCATCGTCCAGCGCCAGCAGGGAACGGATGCCCTGGCGAACCAGGGTTTGGTCATCGACCAGGCAAACACGGATCACGGACTACCTCCAGGGACTGTCTCGGACAGCGATTCGGGGAAGGATTCGGCATGCAGCGGCAGGATGCCGCCGGCGTTTTCAACTAAAGGCAGACGTATGGCCAGGCTGAAACCCTTCCCGGGCCGGGTTTCCAGGGTCAACTCGCCGCCGTACTGGGCCAGCCGTTCACGCATGCCGCGCAGGCCATTGCCGGCGACAGGGTGGTCGGCGCCGGCGCCATCGTCGCGTGCGTCGATCAGGATGTGTGTGCCCTGGCGGCGGCAATGGACCCACAGGTTGCGCGCGCCGGCGTGGCGCACCGCATTGGTGATGATTTCCTGGGTGCAGCGCAGCAGGACATGGGCGCGCTGGGGGTCATCGAGCATCAGCGGCTCCTCGATGTCCATGTGGATGGCCAGCGCCGGCACCTTTTCGGCCAGCGGCAGCAGGGCCGCGCCCAGGTCGATGGCGCCGCTGTCACGCAGCTGGCTGACGGCCTCGCGCACATCGGTCAGCAGCAGGCGCGCCAGGGTATGCGCCTGCCGCACATGTTCCTGCGCGCGACCTTCGGTGATGTGACCGGCCACTTCCAGGTTCAGGCTCAACGCGGTCAGGTGATGGCCGAGCAGATCATGCAGTTCGCGCGAGATGCGCGTGCGCTCGTTGACCCGTGCGCTTTCGGCCAGCAGCACCCGGGTGGCGCGCAGTTCGGCGTTGAGCCGTCGCTGTTCTTCCCGCGCCTCGGCCTGTTGCCGGGCCACATACGCGGTGATCAGCACGAACGCGGCGAAGCCCACGTAAAAGGCCGACTGGAACAGGGCTTCCCAGAAGTTGAAGTCTTCCAGCGCCATGAACGACCACACCAGCGGCGCATGCCCCAGCAACAACCAGGCGATGGCCAGGCGCAGGCTCAACAGCCACGGCAGTACGCCGGCCAGGATCACCATGAGCAGCGCGCTCAGGCCGGTGCGGCTGTAGAAACCCACCGCCACCGCGGTCAGGGTCAATACCAGCGCCAGTGGGATGTTCCAGGCGCTGTTCTGCGCACTGCGCGCGCCCAGCGAGCGGGTGGCGATCCAGTAGCAGATGCCGAAGGTGAAGTAGGCCAGCGCGGTCAGCGGAATGTTGACCTGCTGCCCGTCCGCGCCGGTGGGCGGTGGCAGGAACCAGACATTCAGGACGATCGGAATCCCGACCAGGGCCCAGGTGTACAGGCCGGTCGCGCGAAGCAATCGGGTGTGGCTCAGTCGTCCCAACATGACCGCATCTTAGGCGGAATCCGCCGCCGCGCCGCCCACCGAAAGTCATGGCCCCGGGATTTCCGGGCGCCAGCCGGAAAAAACCTCACACTCGCTCGGCCATGCGATAATCCCGCGCAGGCCGATTTCTGCGGCTGGCCTTCTCTGCAAGCCCGCAAGACCTCCCGCCCCGGAGCCGAGTAATGTCGATTGTCATCCGCGACGTGCGTGAGCACGAGCTGGATTCCGTTCTAGCCCTGAACAACAACGCCGGACTGGCGATCCTGCCGCTGGATTCGGCCAAACTGCACCGCTTCTACGAGCGGGCCGAGTATTTCCGCGTTGCCGAACGCGATGGCAACCTCGCCGGCTTCCTGGTCGGCTTCGGCTCCGCTTCCGATCACGACAGCAGCAACTTCGCCTGGTTCCGTGAGCGCTACCCGCAGTTTTTCTATATCGACCGCATCGTGGTGGCCAGCCGCCGTCGTGGCGGTGGCGTCGGCCGCGCGTTCTACGCCGACGTACAGAGCTTCGCCGAACTGCGCCATCCGCAGCTGGCCTGCGAAGTGTTCCTGGACCACGGCGCCGACCCGGCCCTGCTGTTCCATGGCAGCTTCGGCTTCCGCGAGGTGGGCCAGAACCTGATGCCGGAAGTGGGCGTGCGCGCCAGCATGCTGATGAAGGAACTGTGCAGCTACCCCTGGGTGCGCGAGACCTACGGCGACGACCTTCCCGATCTGCCCTGGGCGCGCACGCGCCAGCTGGCCGATGCACGCACCGAACGGCCGACCGGAACATGACTGGACGCATGAGCAGCCCTTCCGCTTCCCTCGACTACGAACAAGCCGGCGAACTGAAGATTGGCCAGGTGGGCATCGCCAACCTGCGCGTGCGTACGCTCGACGTGACCCAGCTGGTCCGCGAGATGCGCGAACGCGTCGAGCGTGCGCCCAAGCTGTTTGGTCGCGCCGCGGTCATCGTCGACTTTGGTGGCCTCAGCCGCACACCCGACCCCGACACGGCACAAGCCCTGATCGACGGCCTGCGCCAGGCCGGCGTGCTGCCGGTGGCGCTGGCCTACGGCACCCGCGAGATCGAACAGTTGGCCGAGCAGCTCGGCCTGCCCCTGCTGGCCAAGTTCCGCGCCCAGTACGAACCGGTCGGCGCATCTGCCGGCTCCGGCGCTGCAGGAGGGGCCGTAGGAGGGGCTTCAGCCCCGACATCAACCGCCACAGCCGACGCGCCAGCACGGCAAGCGGTCGCGGCTAAAGCCGCTCCTGCGCAAGCTGCACAGATCAAAGCCGCCCCGGCTTCCAAGCCCGGCCTGGTCCAGAAGACCCCGGTCCGATCCGGCCAGCAGCTTTACGCCGACAACCGCGATCTGACCGTGCTCAGCACCGTCGGCGCCGGCGCCGAAGTCATCGCCGACGGCTCGATCCATGTGTATGGTCCGCTGCGCGGACGCGCCCTGGCCGGCGCACAGGGCAATACGGATGCGCGGATTTTCTGCCGCGAATTCCACGCCGAGCTGGTGGCCATCGCCGGCCACTACAAGGTGATTGAAGAAGTACCCAAGGAACTGCGCGGCAAGGCCGTGCAGATCTGGCTGGACCAGGAAGAACTGAAAATTGCCGCGCTCGACTGAGCCGGCGCACCGACCAACCGAGAAGAAATCCAGGAGAACACCGTTGGCAGAAATCATCGTAGTCACGTCCGGCAAGGGCGGCGTGGGCAAGACCACCACCAGCGCCAGCCTCGCTTGCGGCCTTGCGCGTCGTGGCAAGAAAGTGGCCGTCATCGACTTTGACGTCGGCCTGCGCAACCTGGACTTGATCATGGGCTGCGAACGCCGGGTCGTGTACGACTTCGTCAACGTCACCCAGGGCGAAGCCACGCTCAAGCAGGCGCTGATCAAGGACAAGCGTTTCGAGACGCTGTACGTGCTGGCTGCCTCGCAGACGCGTGACAAGGATGCGCTGACCAAGGAAGGCGTGGAAAAAGTGCTGAAGGATCTGGCTGACGACGGCTTCGACTTCATCGTCTGCGACTCCCCCGCCGGCATCGAGAAGGGCGCGTTCCTGGCGATGTACTTCGCCGACCAGGCGGTGGTGGTGGTGAATCCGGAAGTGTCCTCGGTGCGCGACTCCGATCGCATCGTCGGCCTGCTGGATTCCAAGACCCGCCGCGCCGAAAACGGCCAGCCGCTCAAGACCAACCTGCTGCTGACGCGCTACAACCCGGCGCGTGTGGAAGGCGGCGAGATGCTGAGCATCAAGGACGTGGAAGACGTGCTGGGCCTGAAGGCCATCGGCGTGGTGCCCGAATCGGGCGACGTGCTCAATGCCTCCAACAAGGGCGAACCGGTGATCCTGGATCTGGAATCGCCCGCCGGCCAGGCCTACGACGATACCGTCGCGCGCCTGCTGGGCGAGGATCGCCCGATGCGTTTCACCTCGCTGGAGAAGAAGGGTTTCTTCAGCAAGCTGTTTGGAGGTTGAGGCATGGGTCTGTTCGATTTCCTCAAAGCCAAGAAGAACACCGCCGAAACCGCGAAGAATCGCCTGCAGATCATCATCGCGCAGGAGCGCACCTCGCGCGGCGGTCCGGACTACCTGCCGCTGCTGCGTCGCGAGCTGCTGGAAGTGATCAAGAAGTACGTCAACGTGGACGCCGACGCGGTCAAGGTGGACGTGATCAAGGACGGCGAGCACGACGTGCTGGACATCTCGGTGGCGCTGCCTGAAGGGCAGAGCTGACGACCACCGCCCTGCTCCCGCATGCGGGAGCGGGCACTCCGGTGTCGACTGCCGACATTCGACCTCGCCATGACTGATCCTGTCACTTCCGCCGCCGAAGCCTCTGTCCTGCGCGTCGGCCAATGCGACTTTGCCGCGCAATCCGCGCTGTTGGCGCTGTATGGCCTGCAGCTGCATCGCGTGGCCGCGGGCGAGAAGATTCCCGGCAGTTTCTGGGGCGAGCCGGAAGCCGGCGTGATCGCGCACAACGTCTACGTGCGCGACGACACGCCGATCCATTCGATGCTGCACGAAGCCTGCCATCTGATCGTGCTGACACCCGAACGGCGCGCGTCGGTGCATACCGATGCCACCGATTCGGACATCGAGGAAGACGCCACCTGTTACCTGCAGATCCTGCTCGCCGATGGCTTGCCCGGCGTGGGCCGCGATCGCTTGATGAGCGACATGGACGCCTGGGGTTACTCGTTCCGCCTGGGCAGCACGGCCAACTGGTTTGCCGGCGATGCCGAGGACGCGCGCCTGTGGCTGGGCGAACGCGACTTGCTGCGGCCGCGCTTCCCTCACTCCCACGCGGCCTAGGCGCGCGTGCCGGAGACGCTGGCAGCGTATCCCCCGCTCGGCCCGCACTGGCAGGGTCTGGTGGTCCTTGCACGAGGCGCCAATCGCCTGTGTGTGCGCGATCCCGCTGACGAAGCTGCCTGCTTGAAGTTCGAGCTGGCCGCGCACGAGCGCACCCAGGCCAGCCTGCGCGAACGCCTGCGCCGCGCCTGGGCGCAGCGCTGGGAATCGTTCGGCGAGAACGCGGTGGAATTGCGCGCTTACCGGCGTTTGCACGCCCGCTGGGGTGAGCAGACTCATGAAGTCTTCGCGCAATGCACCGGTCTGGTGGAGACGCGCTGGGGTCGCGCGCTGCGCTGCCTGCTGGTGCGCGAAGCCGACGGCCAACCCGCGCGCAGCCTGTATTCGCATCTGTTTGCGGGCACCGCGTATTCGGCCGGCGCGCTGTGCGCGGAAGTCGACCGCATCGAAGCCTGGCTGCTGGCGCGGCAGGTCCCTTTGTTCGACCTCAACGCCGGCAACTTTGTGGTCACCGACGTGGATGGCCATCCACGCCTGACCTGCGTGGACGGCAAATCCACGCTGTCCGGCAAGGAACTGTTGCCGCTGTCGCGCTGGATACCGCATTTGATGCGCCGCAAGATCCAGCGCCGCGCCGAGCGCTTGCGCCAGCGCATCCGCCGCGCCCTTGCAGAGCCCTCGCCGGCCCACTAGCCTTCCGGTTCCAGCGCCCGCGCGCCCGCCCGAGGAAGTCCAGTGAAGCACCGCCACCTCCTGCTTGCGATCGCCATCGGCGGCAGCCTGCTTGCCCTGTCCGCCTGCAAGAAGGACGAGCCAACGCCGGCCAGCGACGCGAAGTCGGCGCCGCAGGGCGAGACCGCGGACCAGTTCATCGCCCGCGTCAACGAAGAATACCGGGCCATGTATCCGGAGATGACCGCCTCGCAGTGGCTGTCAAACACCTACATCAATGACGACAGCCAGTTGCTGGAAGCCAAGTACAACGAACGCTTCCTGGCGCAGCTGAACCTGTGGATCGAGCAGGCACGCAAGTTCGAGGGCCAGAAGATGTCGCCGCAGACCGCGCGCGCCATCCAGCTGCTCAAGTTGATGACGTCGATGCCGGCGCCGAAAGATCCCGCCAAGCTCGCGGAACTCACCCAGATCGCCTCGCGCATGGGCGGCATGTATGGGGCCGGCAAGTACTGTACCGGCGAAGGCGATGCGCAGAAGTGCCGCGACCTGGGCCAGTTGGAAGACGTGCTGCGCAAGAGCCGCGACTACGACGCGCAGCTGGACGCGTGGCAGGGCTGGCACAGCGTGGCCCAGCCGATGCGCAAGGATTACACCCGCTTCGCCGAGCTGGTCAACGAAGGCGCCAAGGAACTCGGCTATGCCGACACCGGCGAGATGTGGCGCAGCGGCTACGACATGACCCCGGCCGAGATGTCCGCCGAAACCGATCGCCTGTGGGGCCAGGTCAAGCCGCTGTACGAGCAGCTGCACTGCTACACCCGCACCAAGCTGCAGGCCACGTATGGCGCCGACAAGGGCCAGGTCAACGGCATGCTACCCGCGCACCTGACCGGCAACATGTGGCAGCAGGACTGGGGCAACCTGTGGGACATCCTGCAGCCGTACAAGAATGCGCCCGATGCCAATATCAGCGACGCCTTGCAGACCCAGTACCAGGATGATTACGCCAAGGAACTGACCAAGGTCGGCCCCTCGCCCACGTCGACCCAGTTGTTCGAAGCTGATCGCGCCGCGCAGTTGCGCGTAGCCAAGCAGATGACCGAGCGGGCGCAGGATTTCTACGTCTCGATGGGCATGCCGCGCCTGCCCAAGAGCTACTGGGAGAAGACCCAGTTCATCAAGCCCCTGGATCGCGACGTGGTCTGCCACGCCAGCGCCTGGGACATGAACATGGCCGGCGACGTGCGCACCAAGATGTGCACCAAACCCAACGAGGAAGACTTCACCACCATCTACCACGAGCTCGGCCACGTCTATTACTACCTGGCCTACAACAAGCAGCCGCCGCTGTTCCAGAATGGCGCGCATGACGGCTTCCACGAGGCCATCGGCGACACCATGGTGTTGGCGATGATGACGCCGGAATACCAGAAGACCATCGGCCTGATCGGCGACGAGCCGCAAAACCACGACGCCCTGATCAACGCGCAGATGCGCATGGCCTTGGCCAAGGTGTCGTTCATGCCGTTCGGGCTGATGATCGATCGCTGGCGCTGGGGCGTGTTCGATGGCTCGATCAAGACGGGCGACTACAACAAGGCCTGGTGGGATCTGAAGGCCAAGTACCAGGGCGTGGCGCCGGTGACGGCGCGCGGCGAGGACTACTTCGATCCGGGCGCCAAGTACCACGTGCCGGGCAACACGCCGTACACGCGCTACTTCCTCTCGCACATCCTGCAGTTCCAGTTCTACAAGGGCCTGTGCGACGCTTCCGGCTACAAGGGTCCGCTGTACAACTGCAGCTTCTACGGCAACAAGGTGGCCGGCCAGCGCTACTGGGCGATGCTGGAGAAGGGTGCGTCGCAACCCTGGCAGGACACGCTGAAGGAAGTCACCGGCAGCGACAAGATGGACGCCAGCGCGGTGCTGGAATACTTCGCTCCGCTGCAGGACTGGCTCAAGCAGCAGAACGAAGGCCAGACCTGCGGCTGGCAACCGCCGGCGGAGAACGCCAGCGCGGCAGCGGCCACGCCGGCGCGCAAGCAGGGCTGAACCCATCGGGGACAGAGTGATGCAGCAAGAAAGGCCGGCAAAATGCCGGCCTTTCTCGTGGGGCGCAGCGGGTCAGGCGAGTGCGCTGGTCGGCCACGGCGCGCCTTAAGCTCGATGACGGAATTCGTCGATTGCGATGCCTAAGCAAGTCTGGCGAGTGTCTCTGCGATGCTCTGCTTGATCGGCGTGGTGGCGCGGCCGATCAGTTGGCTGAGCTGGCGACCATCATCGAACAAACCACCCTGTGCCGCGGCGGCATCGCTCTGCGCCAGGATGCCGGCCAACGGTGCCGGCAAGCCCAGTTGCAGAAGCGCGGCCTTGTAGTCCGCCTCGGGCAGATCCTGGTAAGCCACCGGCTTGTGCGCTTGGCGCGCAACTTCCGCCGCGTACTCGGCCAGAGTGAAGCTTTCATCGCCCGCCAGTTCGTAGATCCGGCCTGCGGGATCTTCGCTGGAAGCCAGCACGACGGCGGCGGCGTCCGCATAGTCAGCGCGACCGGCGGTGGACAACCTGCCCTCGCCTGCACTGCCCAACACGGCACCATGCTCGATCACACCGACCAACGCGGCCGTGTAGTTCTCGCTGTACCAGCCATTGCGCAGGAACACGAACGGGATTCCCGAATCGCGCAGCAACGCTTCGGTCTGGCGGTGTTCCTGGCCGAGCAGCAGCGGCGTGCTGTCGGCGCGCAGGATGCTGGTGTAAGCCAGCAACTTCACCCCTGCCCGCTGAGCCGCCTCGATGACGTTGCGATGCTGCGGCAGGCGCTGACCGACTTCGCTGGACGAAACCAGCAGCAGGCGATCCGCGCCCTGAAATGCGGCGTCCAGGCTTGCAGGCTTGGTGTAGTCGGCCTGCCGTACGTCGACGCCACGCGCCGCCAGGTCGGTCAGCTTGGCCGGATTCCGCGCAGTGGCGATGAGCTGTGCCGGCGGAACTTCGTTCAACAGGGCGGCAATCACCAGCGCGCCGAGTTGGCCGCTGGCGCCGGTCACCAGGATTTTGCCGGTGAAAGTGGACATGAGGACTCCTTGGTCTCAGATAAAGGCATGGTCTATTATTGAGACCTCCTCCAAATCCACAAGGAGGCAGTTTTTCCACCCTTGGTTACCTGCAAGGAACCTCATGAACGCCCACACCCTGCTGGCCGCCCGTTTTGCCGAATGGCAACAGGCCGAGTTCGATTCCAACCTGTGCCCGGTGCGTGACGTGCTCGATCAGATTGGCGACAAGTGGACCGTGTTGATCCTGCTCTCGCTGGTGGGCCAGCCACGCCGATTCAGCGCCATCCAGCGCGCCGTGCCCGATGTGTCCAAGCGCATGCTGACGCAGACGCTGCGCAACCTGGAACGCAACGGGATGATCGTGCGCGAGGTCTATCCGACCAAGCCGCCCAGCGTGGAGTACACGCTGGCGCCGCTGGCCGAGGATTTGCTGGAACCACTGGCCGGATTGTTGCGCTGGGCTGAAGCCAACCATGCGCGCATCCATGCCGCGCGGCGGCAGTTTGATACTGCCGCGGCGGCGTAGTCAGTGCAGCGGCGAAATGGCTGGCGCGTCGTCTTCGCTGGCTTTGGCTGACATGTCCTCAGCCTGCTTCTTGTCAAACTCTTCCAGGCTCATGCCCTGCGCCGCCGCTTCGATCACCGCGGTATCGCGCAGCTCATCGGAGAACATCAACCGCACCGGCTGACCCTTGGCCTCGTGCAGGGCGGCGGCGCGCTTGATCATCGCAAACACTTCGGCGGCGCTGTCGGAGCTGCCGACGATGCGGCCATCCATGCCCAGCACCCACACGCCCGCCTGGCGGACGATGCCGGCCAGCAGCTCCCCGGCAGGATTGCGCAGTTCGGCGTGCGGCTCGATCGCCGGGGCATCGGCGCGGGCGGCATTGCGTTCCTTGATGGCCCTGCGCTTCTTGGCGTCGCGGCGGGCTTTCGAATTCGTGGACATGAGGGTTACCTGTTCAATCAAATCTGGTCGGTCGGTTCCAGCGCGGCCGGTTGTTCCGGACATGGCACGGCGCGTTTGCTCATGCTCATCTCCCACCGCCACATGGCCCAGCCGGCAGCGCTCAATACGGCCGCGCCGAGGGCCAGGTGCAGGCCATGGTGGCTCAGCAGGGCCGAGACCACGCCCGCCAGGATGGTATTTACCACGAGGTTGCTGAAGGCTTGCAGCGACGATGCCGCACCACGCTGGCGCGGATACATGTCCAGGATCGCCAGGGTCAGGATCGGGAAGATCAGCGCCACGCCAAATGCCGACAGGCACATCGGCAAGACCGCCCAGGGAATGCTGATCGCATCACCGACCCAGGCGTTGTAGGCCACATTGCCCACGCTGGACAGGCCGATGCAGATGAAGCCAATCCGGGTCAGCTGGTTGCCGCTGATGCGCCCCGCCGCGCGGCCGGACACGAACGCGCCCAGGGTCATGCCGCCAATGGTCGGCAGGAACAACCAGGCGAATTGCTGTTCGTTGAGGTGCAGCAAATCCATCACGAAGGCCGGCGCCGAGGCGATGTACAGGAACAGCGCGCCAAAACTCAACGAGCCGGCCAATGCCAGGCGTTGGAAACGCGGATTCAGCGCGATGGCGAAGTAATCGCGCAGCAGATGTTTCGGCGCCACCCGCGCGCGCACCTGCGGCGGATGGGTTTCCGGCAGCCACACGCCCACCGTTACCAGCAGCAACAGCGAGAACGCCGCCAGGAACCAGAAAATCACCGGCCAGGCGCTGTAGCCCAGGATCCAGCCGCCGATGATCGGCGCGATGGCCGGGGCGATGCCGAAGATCATCGACACCTGGCTCATCAACCGCTGCGCATCGTCGCCATGCAGGACATCGCGAATGACCGCGCGTCCGACAATGAAACCCACGCCGGCGGAAAATCCCTGTAGCGCGCGGAACAGCAACAGCGTGGTCATGTCGGTGGCCAGGGCGCAGCCCACCGAGGCCAGCAGGAACACGCCCAGGCCGCCCAGGATCACCCGACGCCGCCCGAACGCGTCCGACAACGGCCCATGCACCAGGCTCATCACCGCGTAGGTCAGCAGGTACACGCTGATGACCTGCTGCATGGCCAGCTTGTCCACGCCCAGCTGGGCGCCCATCGCCGGGAAAGCCGGGAAGATGGTGTCGATCGAGAACGGCCCGAACATCGCCAATCCCCCCAGCAACAGGGCGAGGCGGCGGTGCGAGAGCGGCTTGCTGGGCGCGGTCATGGGCGGGTCGATTCGGATGGCTGGCAAGGGCCGCGGCGGCGGCGAGGCCCTGTTGGAGCGGCAAAACGGCCCGGCGCGCGCGCTGACGGGCCGCAGCGGGGGATGAACAGGGTCGAAGGGCGCCATGTTAGGGCAAAAGCGCGCCCGCCCCCAGCGGGCAATCGCTATAATCGCTCCCGCAACTGGTGGGAGAAGCGGGGCAACCCGCTGCCGAAGGCGCAAACGCCCGTAATCGCTCAGGCTCGATACCACCGCAGCTACAAACACTCTGGAGAGATCGGCCACCGCGCAAGCGGGCGCGCCGGCGCCGAAGGGGCACGAAGCAGGCGACCTCGTCCGCCGCTTCCAAACTCTCAGGCAAAAGGACAGAGGGGCGCCCCACGTGCATCCGCACGCCCGGCTTCATGCCTTTTCCGGACGCCCCTGCCCATGTCTCAGACTCCGTCTTCGCTTCGCGCCCTCGAGCACCACGACGCTTTCATCGAGCGCCACATCGGTCCCAACGACGCCGAGATCGCGCACATGCTGCGCATCGTTGGCCATGATTCGCTGGAGGCCATGACCGATGCGATCGTGCCGGCCAGCATCAAGTCCGCCGCCCAGCTCGCCCTGCCCGAGGCCATCAGCGAAGAAGAAGCGCTGGCCAAGATCCGCAGCGTGGCCGACCGCAACCAGGTCTTCCGCAGCTTCATCGGCCAGGGCTACTACGGCACGCATACGCCCAAGGTGATCCTGCGCAACATCCTGGAAAATCCGGCTTGGTACACCGCCTACACGCCGTACCAGGCGGAGATCTCGCAGGGTCGCATGGAAGCGCTGATCAACTTCCAGACCCTGGTGTCGGATTTGACCGGCATGGAAATCGCCAACGCCTCGCTGCTGGACGAAGCCACCGCCGCGGCCGAGGCGATGACCCTGGCCAAGCGTTCGGCCAAATCCAAGTCCAATGTGTTCTTCGTGCTCGACGGCGTGCATCCGCAGACGCTGGAAGTGCTGCGCACCCGCGCCGAGCCGCTCAACCTGACCGTGCAGGTGGGCAGCGCCGAAGAAGCACTGAATACCGACAGCTTCGGCGTGTTGATCCAGTACCCGGACAGCTTTGGTCACGTGGCCGATCACCGCGCGCTGGCCGATGCCGTGCATGCACGCCAGGGCCTGGTGGCCGTGGCCGCGGATCTGCTCGCGCTGACCTTGATCGCCGCCCCCGGTGAATGGGGCGCCGACATCGTGGTCGGCAACACCCAGCGCTTCGGCGTGCCGTATGGCTTTGGCGGCCCGCATGCGGCCTACATGGCCTGCCGCGACGCCTACAAGCGCTCGATGCCGGGCCGTTTGATCGGCGTGTCGATCGATGCCGATGGCAAGCCGGCGTACCGTCTGACCCTGCAGACCCGCGAGCAGCACATCCGCCGCGAGAAGGCCACGTCCAACATCTGTACCGCGCAGGTGCTGCTGGCGGTAATGGCCTCGATGTACGCCGTGTACCACGGTCCGGAAGGCCTGACCCGCATCGCCCGCCGCACCCATCGCCTGGCCGCGATCCTGGCCAGCGTGCTGCGCAACGCCAACGTCCAGGTGGACGCTGATTTCTTCGACACCCTGCATGTCAGCGGCATCGATGCCGCCGCCATCCACGCCAGGGCCCAGGCCGCCGGCATCAACCTGCGCGCCATCGACGCCGGCCGCGTCAGCATCAGCCTGGACGAAACCACCACCCGCGCCGACGTGATCGCGCTGGCCGCCGTGTTCGGCGCCCGCATCGACGACATCGACGCACTGGATGCCAGCACCGCCGACGCCCTGCCCGCCTCCCTGCTGCGTACCAGCAGCTTCCTGTCGCACCCGGTGTTCAACACCCACCACAGCGAACACGAACTGCTGCGCTACATGCGCTCGCTGGCCGACAAGGATCTGGCGATGGATCGCACGATGATCCCGCTGGGCAGCTGCACCATGAAGCTCAACGCCACCGCCGAGATGATTCCGGTGACCTGGCCGGAGTTCGGCAACCTGCACCCGCTGGCGCCGGCCGATCAGGCGCTGGGCTACAAGGAGCTGATCGAAGGCCTGGAAGCCATGCTGGTGGAGTGCACCGGCTATGACGCGGTCAGCCTGCAGCCCAACTCCGGCGCTCAGGGCGAGTACGCCGGCCTGCTGGCCATCCGCGCCTACCACCGCGCGCGCAACGAGCCGCAGCGCGACATCTGCCTGATTCCCGAATCCGCCCACGGTACCAACCCGGCCAGCGCGCAGTTGTGCGGCATGCAGGTGGTGGTGACCAAGTGCGACAGCAACGGCAACGTGGACGTGGAAGACATCCGCCGCGCCGCCGAGAAGTACAGCGATCGCCTGGCCGCGATCATGATCACCTACCCGTCCACGCATGGCGTGTTCGAAGAGGACGTGGTGGAGATCTGCAAGATCGTCCATCAGCATGGTGGCCAGGTGTACACGGACGGCGCCAACATGAATGCCCTGGTCGGCGTGGCCAAGCCAGGTCATTGGGGTTCGGACGTTTCGCACCTCAACCTGCACAAGACCTTCTGCATTCCGCATGGCGGCGGTGGTCCCGGCGTCGGCCCGTGCGCGGTCAAGTCGCACCTGGCGCCGTTCCTGCCGCGCACCTACGGTGCCGAAGGTGACGTGGGCATGGTTTCGGCGGCGAGCTTCGGCAGCGCCAGCATCCTGCCGATCAGCTGGATGTACATCACCCTGATGGGCGCCACCGGCCTGCGCAAGGCCACCCAGGTGGCGCTGCTCAATGCCAACTACGTGGCCAAGCGCCTGGCGCCGCATTACGAGACGCTCTACACCGGCCGCAACGGTCTGGTGGCGCACGAGTGCATCCTGGACCTGCGCCCGATCAAGGACGTCACCGGCATCAGCGCCGAGGACGTGGCCAAGCGCCTGATCGATTTCGGCTTCCACGCGCCCACGTTGAGCTTCCCGGTGGCCGGCACGCTGATGGTCGAACCGACCGAGAGCGAGTCGCTGCATGAGCTGGATCGCTTCATCGACGCGATGATCCAGATCCGCGAGGAAATCCGCGCGGTCGAAGACGGTCGCCTGGATCGCGAGGACAATCCGCTCAAGCACGCACCGCACACCGCGATGCAGGTCAGCGCCAGCGAATGGACCCACGCCTATCCGCGTGAGCTGGCGGCCTTCCCGCTGCCCAGCCTGAAGCAGCAGAAGTACTGGCCGCCGGTGGCGCGCGTGGACAACGTGCACGGCGACAAGAACGTGTTCTGCAGCTGCATTCCGGTGGAAGCGTTCGCCGGCGAAATTGAAGCCTTCAGCGAACCCAACGTGATGTAAGCATGGCCGTTTCGGCGTGCGTAAGACGAGCCCCGCGAATGCGGGGCTTTTCTTTGCCTTATCGACTTTACATTTGCGTGCGACCTACAACGACTTGAGCGTGTTCACAAAGTACGCCTCGGTCATCGGGATCAGTTCGATGTCAGTCGTCATGCCGCGCCATGCTACACGCGCGGGGGACGACGGCGTTCCAGTTCCACCGGCACGGCGGGCAAATTGTCGTCGCTGAGTGCACTGAACTGGCAGAACACCGCGTCGTAGGCCGCCACTTCTTCCTGGAAGCTGCAGGCGCTGCGGAACGGATTGCGTGCGGACAGCTTGTGCGCCACGGTGCGCAGCTGTTCGCCATCGGGATGGGTCTGGACCATGGCCGCCAGCCAGACGGTCAAGGCTTCGAGCTGGCCGATGGCGCGGGCATCGGTGGCCTCCAGGCGACTGAGGCAATTCTTTATCTGCGCGTCCGAATACATGAGCATGAGCAACGATCTTCACTGAGAGGGATGCCATCCGCCCCTGTCACGCGATGGCTTGTCTGCTCTCACGCAGCGGCCGCATGCCAGCGGCCAGCCCCACCGCGGTTCCCTGCCATCAGTCATGCGGCATTGTGGCGGCTGAACGAATCAGCCGCCCTGTTCAGGCCGGGGCGCATTGCATCGAACCGGCATGGCGATCGCCGCGCCGGCCCCCGTTGGCGTGACGTGCGCCCTCAGTGCCGCAGGTTCACTTCGGCGACCTTGTCCTTGTAGTCCTTCTTGGGATCCGCGCCGAACAGCATCTTCACCCCGGCTACCAGGCTATGCTCGTTGAGCCAGACTTCCGCCTTTTCCGGATCAAAGCGCAGCAGCGCGATCTTGGGATCATCCTTGCCTTCGTACCAGGCGGCGATGAAGGGATTCCACAAGCGCTCGATGACGGCACGATCGGTGTGCTGCACCAGCGAGCCATTGATGCTTGCGAACAGGTCATGGCCCTTGGAGGCGAACGCGGCAATGGCACGCTCAGGTGCGCTGACGCGCTGGACCAACGCATTGTCGGTGGACGTGAAGAACCAGATGGGCCCATGGCCCTTTTCCTCGAACTGCGCCGTCATCGGCCGCGTGTGGCCATCTTCGGCACCGTCCAGCCCCAGCATGACGGTCATGTCGGACTTCAGCGCCTTCCACAATTTTTCTTCCAGTTCCTGCGGCGTATGCATGGGTTCGCTCCCGATGAGTGAAGCTTCACCGTAAGCGTGGTCACGTCATGTGCCTGTCAAGTTCGGGTTATCCGATTCGTCACGCGCGCGGCGGATGAGTGGATTACATCGCCACGTGCTGCGACGAGCCCGTGCTCACTTTCAGCCAACGCTCGACGGTGTCGGCGGAATCGCCGACCTGCTCGATCGCCGTGCGCAGTTGTCGTTCGGAAATGCAGAACGTCGTCACCCAGTGCTGGACGTCCTGCGGATCACTCAGATCGACGCGCCGCGGCGCGTCCAAAGGCGAGACGAGCGAATCGACCGACATGGGAGTTCTCCTGATGACGGACTCTTCTTACGATCCGGCGTGTGGTGACGCCGTCAAGACGGGTATTTGACGGAGCGGAATCCAATCGGCTCAATGACTTGGCGGGGTATTTCCCGCGCTGGCGGCGCCCTGGGGCGGTCCCTGTGCGTCGGGTAGCGGCAGCGGCGCTTGAACGAATCAATAACCGTGCGGGAGTTATAGGCATACCACTTTGCGGCTGGCGTCAAGCCGCTCCTAGCATCGTCGTGAGCCCGGCAGTACGTGCCGTGTACATGACCACATCAGTCGAGGTCTGAACCGATGCTTCTCCCTGTCGTCGCCCATCACATCGAAGTCTGCAATGCCACGCGCAGCCGTGTCCTTTCTACCGTCACGAAGTCCAGCCAGCGCTATCACACGGTGGCTGGCATCGCGCAGGCCACGCAACTCAATCCCCGCGCCGTAGAGCAGATCCTTGAATCCAGTCCGTGCATCAGGCGATCGTTCGTGCTGACGCCAACTGGCATCCACTGGTACGCGGCAAAAAAGAAGGTCTCGCTGCTGGCGGATCTTTGGATGGGCTTTCGCGCCGTCAACAGTCTGAAATACGGAACCTGGCGTTGAATGGTTGGGAAGCATTCGGGCTGGGCATCGCAGGCGGACTGACCAGCGAGATGCATGCGTTGTATCGCTATCGCAAACACGCGCTCGCGCGTCGGCCCGACTGGATCAGGTCGCCCTTCTATTGGTTTTCGACACTGCCTATCGTGCTCGCCGGCGGCGGCGTCGTTTCGCTTTACCTGGCGTCAGGTGTCGCCATCAGTCCGGTCATGGCGCTGCATCTTGGCTTGGCGACACCCAGTCTCATCGGTGCGTTCACCACGATGGCTGACTAGCGCCTTCCTGCCCTTGCTGGGCAATGGAGATTCAGCCCCGCAGCTTCAGCGTCGGCTGCTCGTCCAGCGTGCCATCTTCCTGGATCACCACGAAGCGGCTGGCATCCTGGTTGAACAACACCGGGATGGGGGCCTGGAACAGCGGGCGACGGACAAAGTGCAGGTACCAGCGGAATTGCTCCATGGTCTGCAAGGTGGCCAGCTGCGGCGGGGTCAGGCCAGCGCGCTGGACAGCCGCGTCGATTGCGACAGGTTTCCGTCGCTCGGGAGTACGCGCCGGCTGCACGATCGGCCGCGCGGGCATCTCCCAGGCGACGGGGGAATCAGGGGTAACACCTTGGTTTTGAAGTTCCAGCATTCTCGAAACACTCCACGCAACGCATCCCTCCCTGGTCTGCTTCTCTGGCTGGCGGCCTGGGGGGCGGGCCAGCGGGCTCGTTAAACATGATGCAAGGCACATGCCAGACCCGGGCTGAAGAAAAAAAGCCCCGCATCCGCGGGGCTTTTCCATTCAGGTCAAGCGGCCCCGCGAATCAGGCAAACGGGTCCTGAAGGACCATGGTGTGGTCGCGATCCGGACCGGTGCTGACGATGGAGATCGGGCAACCCGCCAGTTCTTCCAGTGCGCGCAGATAGGCGCGGGCAGCCGGCGGCAGTTCTTCCCAGCTGGTGATGCCATGCGTGTTCTCGCTCCAGCCCGGGAATTCCAGGTACACGGGGGTGCACTCTTCCCAGCCCTGCGCGTCCAGCGGGGCGTACTCGCTGCGCTTGCCGCGGTATTCGTAGGCGATGCAGACCTTGAGCTTTTCCATGCCATCGAGCACGTCCAGCTTGGTGATGCACAGTCCGCTGATGCCATTGATCTGCACGGCGCGCTTGAGCGCCACGATGTCCATCCAGCCGCAGCGACGCGGGCGACCCGTGGACGCACCGTACTCGGCGCCACGGTCACGGATGCCCTGGCCGATTTCGTCGTCCAGCTCGGTCGGGAACGGACCGCCACCCACGCGGGTGGCATAGGCCTTGGCAATGCCCAGCACATAGTCGATCGCGTCCGCGCCTACGCCGCTGCCGGCCAGCGCTCCACCCACGGTGGTGTTGGACGAGGTGACATAGGGATAGGTGCCATGGTCGATATCCAGCAGCGCGCCCTGCGCGCCTTCAAACAGCACGCGCTTACCCTGCTTGCGCAGGTCATGCAGGATGCCGGCCACATCGGACTTCATCGGCTGCACGTAGTCGCCAAAGGCCAGTGCTTCGTCGTAGACCTGTTGGTAGTCCACGGCGTCCACGCCCAGGTACTTGGTCAGCACGAAGTTGTGGTAATCGAGCGCGGTGCGCAGTTTTTCCGCCAGCTGATCCGGGTAATGCAGGTCGGCGATGCGGATGCCGCGACGCGCCACCTTGTCTTCGTAGGCCGGGCCGATGCCGCGACCGGTGGTGCCGATGGCCTTGCCGCCGGCGGCCTTCTCGCGCGCCTGATCCAGGGCGATGTGGTACGGCATGATCAGCGGCGCGGCCGGGGAAATCTTCAGGCGCGAGCGCACGTCGATGCCGCTGACTTCCAGTTCTTCGATTTCCTTCTTCAGCGCGGCCGGGCTGATCACCACACCATTGCCAATCAGGCACAGCGCGTCGGGACGCAGGATGCCGGAGGGAATCAGGTGCAGCACGGTCTTCTTGCCGTTGATGACCAGGGTGTGGCCGGCGTTGTGACCGCCCTGGAAACGGACGACCGCACCGATTTCCTCGGTAAGCAGATCGACGATCTTGCCTTTGCCTTCATCGCCCCATTGGGCTCCAAGCACGACAACTGACTGACCCATGACGGGTGACTCCTGCGAAATGGCGGCCATCGGGGCCGCTGGAAAGGGTGCGCCCGGGGCCATCGAGACAGATGCCGGCGCGCTCCATCGGGGAGCGGCCCGCCACGTCGGACCCAGACACGGAAAAAGCCGGCGGGGTTGGCTCTGGCGAGCGCCCGACCGGCTTTTGTGCATTATCCGGGTTTTGGGTGAAGGGGGCTACCCCTGGACTCACCGGTGGCCCCGCCCCCATCCGCCCTTCGGGCACCTTCCCCCGCTGGCGCAGGGGAAGGGACGGCTTGGGCCGTCTGCTTGTTGCGGCGACTTGCCCCCATCCGCCCTTCGGGCACCTTCCCCCGCTGGCGCAGGGGAAGGGACGGCTTGGGCCGTCTGCAGGGGTTCTCCCGCGAGGCGCGGGAGAACCTCAGCCTTTATCGGTCCGACTTCAAGTACTGCAGGAAGGGGTCGTTCTGGTCCAGCACAATCACGCTGTTGCCGTCCCGGAACGAGGCCCGGTAGGCATCCAGGCTGCGCTGGAAGGCATAGAAGCCCGGATCCCGGCTGGCCGCTTCGGCATAGATGCGGGCGGCCTCGGCGTCGCCTTCACCCTGCAGGCGCTTGGCGTCGCGGTCGGCTTCGGCCACCAGCACGGTGCGGTCGCGATCCGCCTGGGCGCGGATGGTACGGGCCTGCTCTTCACCCTCGGCGCGCAGTTTGCTGGCCACCTGCATGCGCTGGGCGCGCATACGCTCGTAGACCTGCTTGATCACTTCGCTGTCGGTGGGCAGATCAATCTGCTTCAGGCGGATGTCGGTGATGCGCATGCCCAGCGTGGCGGCGCCCTCGTTGATCGCCGGCAACTGGCGCGCCACGATTTCATTGCGGTCACCCGATACCAGCTGCTGCAGGGTGCGCGAGTTGATTTCGTTCTTCAGCGAGTCGGTGATGATCGGGGCCAGGCGATCATTGGCGACCTTTTCCTCACCGCCGGTGGCGCGATAGAACGCGCGCACGTCGGAGATGTAGCCGATGGCGAAGAAGTCGATGCTGACGTCCTTGCGCTCCAGCGTCAGGTAGCGCTCGGGCGTGGTGTCGAGAATGCGGAAGCGATGATCAAACTGGCGCGCGGTTTCCACCAGCGGCACCTTGAAGTGCAGGCCCGGCTTGATGTCCGAACGCGCCACCCGACCCAGGTTCAGAACCATCGCGGTCTTGCCTTCCGGCACGATGTAGACCGAACCCATCAGGATCAGCAGGAGCACCGCGAGCGCGGCGGCAATAACGGGGAATCTCATCGGCCATCCTCCTCGCGGCCGGTCCGGCGCGGGTCGCGTTCACTGTTGCGCTGCGGCGTTGCGTTGCTTTCCACGGTTGGCATCACCACGTCGGTCGGCAGCACCGTGGTGGCCGGTGCGGTCGCCGTGGTGGTGGCGGCACCTGCCGCCGGCGCCATCGGCACGTAGATCAGCTGGCGGCCGTCACCGCCGACCACTTTGCGGTTCTTCGACATCACGTCCTGCACGGTTTCCAGCCACAGGCGCTTGCGGGTCACATCCGGCGCGTTCTTGTACTGCTCCTGCACCAGGGTGAAGCGCGCGGCGTCACCGGTGGCGGTAGCGATCTTGGCCGTCTTGTAGCCATCGGCGGTGGTGCGCAGCTGGGCGGCGGTACCGCGGGCTTCCGGCACCACCTGGGCGGCGTAGGCCTGGGCCTGGTTGACCAGGCTTTCGCGCACCTGCTGGGCGCTGTTGACCTCGTCGAAGGCCGGCTGCACTTCCTGCGGCGGACGCGCGTCCGGCAGGTTCAATTCGGTGACCGACAAGCCGGTGCGATAGCTGTTGAGCGCCGCCTGCAGGCGCTCACGCGCGGCGGTGGCCAGCGGACCACGCACACCGAGCACGGTATCCAGATCCGAGCGGCCCACCTGCTCGCGCACCGCGCTCTGCGCGGCCTGCTTGAGCACTTCCTCGGCATTCTGCGGTCCGTACAGGTACAGGCGCGGATCCGAGATGCGGTATTGCACGTTGAGCGAGATCGTGACGATGTTTTCGTCGCGGGTCAGCACCGGAACCGTGTTGCTGAAGTTCTTGATCTCGGTGGCGTTGAGCTTGGTGACCTTTTCAATCGGCCAGGGCCATTTGAAGTTGGGACCCGGCTGCATGACGCGCGAGAACTGGCCAAAGCGCAGGACCACGCCGCGTTCCTGTTCGCCGATCAGTTGGAAGCTGCTGAAAAGCACCAGGATCACCAGCGCCACGCCGACCCAGCGCAGCGGTCCGTTGCCGTCCATGCTGCCGCGGAAACGATCCATCAGATCGTTCAGGCCACCGCCGCCGTTGCCACGGCGGGGATTCCAGCCGCGTCGATTGTCATTGTTGCCGTTGCCGCCGCTGCCAGAGCCGCCGCTTCCAGGGGTGTTCCAGGCCATGCCCACTCCGTCGTCAATGATGCGTGGGCTTTGGCCGACGCGTTCCAGATTCTACAAGATAGGGACTTTGGCGAGCCGGACAAGGGCAGCGGCCATTCCCATGCAGGTCCGTGACAGGATTTTTCCCTGCCGGACCACGCGATTACCAGTGTTCCTGCGGTTCCACCGGCAGCAGGCTGTCGAGCGCGTGGCCACCGGCCTGCGTGGCCAGGCGGCGCACATCGGCCAGCGCCATGTCGACATCGACATGCCAGCCGGTCTCGTCATGCCGCTCCGCGCTGATCGCGCCGAGCGCATGCAGGCGCGAGCGCAAACGCGCCGAATGTTCGCCCAGATGCACCGTGCCGACGATCCGTTCCAGACCCAACTGTTGCGCCAGCGCCAGCTTGAGCAGATCCAGGCCGCTCGCATCGCGTGCCGACAGCCAGACCCGTTCGCTGCCTTCGCCGGGAGTGTCATGGCGAGGCTCGGCGCCTTCGATGCGATCAATCTTGTTGAACACCAGAATCTGCGGAATCTCGCCGGCGCCGATGGCCTGCAGCACCTCATCGACCTGGGCGATGCGTTCCTCGCGCAATGGATCGGCAGCGTCGATCACGTGCAGCAGCAGATCCGCCTCGCGCGCCTCGGACAAGGTCGAGCGGAATGCCGCCACCAGTTCATGCGGCAGATCGCGGACAAAACCGACCGTGTCGGCCAGCACCACCCCGCCACCGGGCAGTTCGATTCGACGCACCGTGGGATCCAGGGTGGCGAACAATTGATCGGCGGCGTACGCCTCGGCGCCCGTCAGCGCATTGAACAAGGTGGACTTGCCGGCGTTGGTGTAACCCACCAGCGCCACGCGCGGCAGTTCGCTGCGCACGCGCGCACGGCGCATCTGGGTGCGCTGCACTTCCACTTTTTCCAGGCGCTTCTGCAGTTGTTCAACGCGCTTCTGCAGCAGGCGGCGATCGGTTTCGAGCTGGGTTTCGCCGGGACCGCGCAGGCCGATCGAACCACCGCGCTGGCGCTCCAGATGGGTCCAGCCGCGAATCAATCGCGTCGCCATGTGCTTGAGCTGGGCCAGTTCCACCTGCAGCTTGCCTTCGTGGCTGTGGGCGCGCTGGGCGAAGATGTCCAGGATCAGGCCGGTGCGATCGAGCACACGGCGCTGGAGGATTTTCTCCAGGTTGCGCTCCTGGCCCGGCGACAACGGGAAGTTGACCAGCACCAGGTCGGCACCGGTGGCTTCGCAGGCCGCCTTGATCTCTTCCAGCTTGCCGCTGCCGATCAGGGTGGACGGGTTGGGCCGATCGATGCGTGCCGTCAGCATCGCGGCGATGCTGGCGCCGGCGGAGCGGGCCAGATCGGTGAATTCTTCTACCGCCCCGTCGTCCGGCGGACCGCCGGCATGGGGCTGGATGAGCAAGGCGTGTTCGCCCTTGCGGGAACGTTCAAACATGGAGGAATCGAGGTCTCGTCACGGGTGAGCGGCGCCCGACGGGCGCCACGATATAGCTATGGGGGCGCTCCCCCCAAATTTCACCCCGGGCGAGGCCCGCGCCGTGATTACTCGACTTCGGCCTCTTCCTCGCCGCCTTCACCCGACTGCACGTAGCCGCCGCCGGGACCCACCCGCACGTTGCGGGCCGGCACGACCGTGGAAATGGCGTGCTTGTAGACCATCTGGCTGACCGTGTTGCGCAGCAGGACGACGAACTGATCGAAGGATTCGATGGTTCCTTGCAGCTTGATGCCGTTGACGAGGTAAACCGAAACCGGCACCCGCTCACGACGCAGCGCATTCAGGAAAGGGTCCTGTAAGGACTGCCCCTTGGACATTGGCGAACTCCCAGAGTGTTGCTTATTGGAATAATTGTGGTGAATCCGGGTCCGCTTTCAGTTTCCCCAGGGCGACCCGGCCTCCGATGTTACACAACCGGGGCGGTTTGACCAGCTACGCAGCGCCCAGAAAGCGTGCCAGGGCCTGGGCCAGGGCGGCCTGGTCGCGGCCGGGGTCGAACCAGCGGGCATCCAGTTCGCCGCGCAGCCAGGTCAGCTGGCGCTTGGCCAGTTGCCGGGTCGCCTGGATGCCGCGTTCACGGAAGGCGGCGGCATCCCCCTGCCCGTCGAGGAACTCCCAGGCCTGCCGGTAGCCGACCGCACGCACGGCAGGAAGGTCCAGCGGCGCCGTTACCGCCTGCATTTGCGGTAGCGCGCGCAGGCCGCGCACTTCGTCCAGGAAACCCTGGGCCAGCATGGCGTCGAAGCGGGCTTCGATGCGCTGGTGCAGCACGGCGCGCTCGGTCGGCGCCAGCACCAGCTTGAGACACCGCACCGGCAGGCGCGGCGGGCCGGGTTCGCGCTGCCACTGACTGATGGGTTTGCCGCTCAACCGCCAGACTTCCAGGGCGCGCTGGATGCGCTGGGGATCGGTGGCGTGGATACGGGCAGCGGCGTCCGGATCCACCTGCGCCAGATCGGCGTGCAGGGCGGGCCAGCCACGTGCCTGCGCGTCGGCGGCGATAGCGGCACGGGTGGCGGCGTCGGCTTCGGGCATGGTGGCCAGGCCTTCGAGCAGCGCGCGGAAATACAGACCGGTGCCGCCGGCCAGGATGGGCAGCTTGCCGCGGGCGGTTATGTCGGCGATGGCCGCGCGCGCATCGACCGCGAAGTCCGCGGCCGAGTAGCTCTGCCAGGGATCCCGCACATCGATCAGGTGATGGCGCACGCTGGCCAACATGGCGGCATCGGGCTTGGCAGCGCCGATATCCAGGCCGCGGTACACCAACGCCGAGTCGACGCTGACGATTTCGCCACCCAGCGCCAGCGCCCATTCCATCGCCAGGGCGGTCTTGCCCGAGGCGGTGGGGCCCATCAGGGCGATGGCGAGGGGACGGGTGTCAATCGGCATTGCGGTGCTGGGGCAGGTAATCAATCTTCATCAGGCCAGCGAATCGTGGGCGCTGCTGGCCGGCCGCGCGGCATCGGCACGGCGGCCACGGCGTTCCAGATCTTGAGGGCATCCACGGTCTCGGCCACGTCATGCACGCGCAACAGCCTGGCACCGCGCTGGGCGGCGATCAGGTGTGCGGCGACGGAAGCGGCGACGCGTTCGTCCGCCACTGCCCGACCGGTGAGCTCGCCCAGGCTGCGCTTGCGCGACAGGCCGGCGAGCACCGGCACGCCCAGTTCAACGAATCGCTCCAGCTGCGCCAGCAGGCTCAGGTTGTGCGCGGTGTTCTTGCCGAAGCCGAAACCGGGATCGATGACGATGTGCTTCTTGGCGATCCCGGCCATCTCGGCGGCGAAAATCCGTTCGGTGAGGAAGCGATGCACGTCACCCACCACGTCATCATAGTGAGGCGCATCCTGCATGGATCGTGGTTCGCCCTGCATGTGCATCAGCACCACCGGCACGCGCAGGTCGGCGGCGGCATCGAGGGCGCCGTCGCGACGCAGGCCGTATACGTCGTTGATCATGCCGGCGCCGGCAGCGACAGCCGCGCGCATCACCTCGGGCTTGGACGTATCCACGCTGATTGGCACGGAGACACGCGCCGCCAACTGCTCGATGACCGGCACAACGCGGGCAATTTCTTTTTCAACCGACACTTCGGCCGCACCCGGACGGGTCGATTCGCCGCCGATGTCGAGCAGGTCGGCGCCCTGCTCCACCAGCCGCAGACCATGCGCAATCGCCGCCTCGGTACCGGCATGCGCCCCCCCATCGGAAAACGAATCGGGGGTGACATTGACGATGCCCATCACCTGCGGGCGATCCAGCTTGAGGATGCGCCCGCCGCAGTCCAGTTGAGGCGTGGTGTCGAACATCAGTGCAGGCACCTGCCGCGCCGGCCCTGCGAGAAAACCATGCCCAGGCCCGCACCGATGGCGGTCCATACGGCCAGCTGACCCGTGGCCACGCCAATGGCCACGCCGGCGCCGACGGCGATCGCGAAGTATCCGTAGTTCCGGTTGCGCATCTGAATCCTCCTGGCGTGGCGACCGCAGGTTGCGATCTGATTATCCACAAAAACAAAGGACGGCCGGAGCCGTCCTTTGTGACAGGTTTACCCGGCTGCGCCGGGTAAACCCCAAAGTTTGCGTGGCAAACTTCGGGCCCCACTTCGCGCTGCCGATCCCCCACTCGCGCCTATGGCGCTCGTTGCCCCCTTACCAAGGGGGCTGATTACAGGTTTGGCAATTCGAGAACTGTTGGATCAGGTCTGCGCAGCGGGGCCGGCGATGGGGGGCAGCGGGCGGGAATCGCCGCCGCCCTTGTCGCTGTCCTTGCCGGACTTGGTCCAACCCATCGGCGGAGGCGGTTCGCGGCCTTCCATGATGGCGTCGATCTGCGGCACGTCGATGGTTTCGTATTCCAGCAGCAGCTGGGACATCGCGTGCAGCTTGTCCAGGTTCTCGGTCAGGATGGTCTTGGTGCGCTCGTAGGCGCGATCCAGGATCTTGCGCACCACTTCATCAATCCTGCGCGCGGTCTCATTGGACACGTTCTTGTGCTGGGTGACCGAGCGGCCCAGGAAGACTTCGTCTTCTTCCTCGCCGTAGGCAATCGGACCCATCTCGTCGCTCAGGCCCCACTTGGTGACCATGTTGCGGGCCATCTTGGTGGCGCGCTCGATGTCGTTGGAGGCGCCCGTGGTGACCTTGTCGGCGCCGAAGATCAACTCTTCTGCTACGCGACCACCGTACAGCGAGCACAGCTGCGATTCGATCGCCACCCGGTTGAGGCTGTAGCGGTCGCCTTCGGGCAGGTACATGGTCACGCCCAGGGCGCGGCCACGCGGAATGATGGTGACCTTGTAGACCGGGTCGTGCTCCGGCACCAGGCGACCGACGATGGCGTGGCCGGCTTCGTGGAAAGCGGTCAGCGTCTTCTCGTCTTCGCTCATGGCCATCGAACGGCGTTCGGCGCCCATCAGGATCTTGTCGCGCGCCCGATCAAAATGATCCATGCGCACTTCCTTGGCGTTCTCGCGCGCGGCGAACAGCGCGGCCTCGTTGGCGAGGTTGGCCAGGTCGGCGCCGCTGAAACCGGGCGTGCCGCGGGCAATCACCATCGGCTCCACGTCATCGGCCAGCGGCAGCTTGCGCATGTGCACGCGCAGGATCTGTTCGCGGCCCTTCACGTCGGGCAGGCCCACCACTACCTGGCGGTCGAAACGGCCCGGGCGCAGCAGCGCCGGGTCGAGCACGTCGGGACGGTTGGTGGCCGCGATGACGATCACGCCTTCGCCGCCTTCAAAGCCGTCCATCTCCACCAGCAACTGGTTGAGGGTCTGCTCGCGCTCGTCATGACCGCCGCCCAGGCCGGCGCCACGATGGCGACCGACGGCGTCGATTTCGTCGATGAAGATGATGCACGGCGCGTGCTTTTTGGCCTGCTCGAACATGTCGCGCACGCGGCTGGCGCCGACGCCGACGAACATCTCGACGAAGTCCGAACCGGAAATGCTGAAGAACGGCACCCGCGCCTCGCCTGCAATGGCCTTGGCCAGCAGGGTCTTGCCGGTGCCGGGCTGGCCGACCATCAGCACGCCGCGAGGGATCTTGCCGCCGAGCTTCTGGAACTTGCCGGGGTCGCGCAGGAATTCCACCAGCTCGCCCACTTCTTCCTTGGCCTCGTCGCAACCGGCGACGTCGGCAAAGGTGACCTTGACCTGATCTTCGCCCTGCAACTTGGCGCGCGACTTGCCGAAGCTCATGGCGCCCTTGGCGCCACCGCCGCCCTGCATCTGCCGCATCATGAAAATCCAGAAGCCGATGATGAGCAGCACCGGCAGGAAGTTCACCAGGATCATCACCAGGCTGACGCCGGATTCCGGCGCGTCACGGGTAATGGCGACATTCTTGTTGACCAGCACGTTGACCAGCTTGTCGTCGGTCGGGCCGAACACAGTGCCGGTGGTGCCATCCGAGCGCTTGTACTCGAGCGCATTGGTGGTCAGGTTGCCATCCTTGGTGAAGCGTACCGAGCTCACCCGGCCGGCATTCACCTCTTGCAGGAATTCGGAGTAGGTGGGCTGGCTGTCGCCCGCACCGGCGCCCAGCTTCGGCGAAAAGGTCTGGAACACCACCATCAATACGACGGCGACGACCACCCACAGCAGCAGATTCTTGGTCAAGTCGTTCATCCTCATCGGCCCCGCCGTACCTCGTTCACATTGCCCACGTTAAACCACCTTACTTGATCTGCGCGCGCTTGCCCTGGCCCAGCGCGTAAACCTCCGGCGACCGCTTGCGCGAGGCGTCCGGCTTGCGGATGGCGACCTTGTCGTACCGGCGCCGCAGTTCCTTGACGTAGTCATCGAACCCGGTGCCCTGGAACAACTTGATCAAGAACGCACCCCCAGGCTTGAGGTGGCCATCGGCGAAATCCATCGCCAGCTCGGCCAGGTGCATCATGCGCGGCTGGTCGACCGCGTCCACCCCACTCTTATTGGGGGCCATATCCGACAGCACAAGGTCCACCGCCTGCCCGCCCAACATGGCTTCCAGCTGGGATAACACGGCTTGTTCCCTGAAGTCACCATGAAGGAACTCGACTCCGGCCAGCGAGGGCATCTCCAGGATATCCATGGCCACCACCCGGCCCTTATCACCCAGAGCCTGGCGGACAAACTGCGACCAGCCGCCCGGGGCTGCACCCAGGTCCACCACCACCATGCCCGGCTTGAGCAGGCGGTCGCGCTCGAGCAGTTCCTCCAGCTTGTAGGCCGCACGCGAGCGCAAGCCTTCGGCCTGCGCCTTCTTGACGTAGGGATCGGAGAAATGCTCTTTCAGCCAACGCTGGCTGCTCTTGCTACGGGTGGCCATCAGGGTGTCTCCGCGGGCTTTGCGACAGCCGGCGGCGGCGGCGGGAAAGGCGGCCATGATACCCTGAACACCCCTTGCGACCTTCCGTTCCTGCATGCCCGTTGCCCTGACTTCCGCCCAAAACCGATTCCTGCGTGGCCAGGCCCATGACCTGAAAGCACTGCTGCAGATCGGCGCCAAGGGCGTCACTCCGGCCTTCATCGCCGAGCTCGACGAGGTGCTGGAGCACCACGAACTGGTCAAGGTCAAGGTGGGCGGTGAAGACCGCGAAGCACGCGATGCTGCGATTGCCGCGCTCGTCGAGCAAAGTGGAGCCGCACTGGTGCAGCGCATTGGCCACACCGCCGTGCTGTATCGCCAGAGCAAGGATCACCGCCAGATCGTCCTGCCGCGCGGTTGATTATCCGGGCTGCCGCCCGCATCGAGTCACCCATGCAGCTGAGCCACGAACTCCCGGATTACGCCTACACCCTGCGCGCGGCCGATGGCCGCAGCGCCAAGGTCAATGACCGCGTACTGACGCGCAGCTTCGTGCTGTCACCGTCGGCATTGCAGGAAGACTGGGCGCCCAGCGACATCAGCACGCTGACTCCCGAAGACCTGGCTCCCCTGCTGGCCCTGCAACCGGAAGTGATCCTGCTCGGCACCGGCGACCAGCAAATCTTCCCCAGCGCCGCGGTGCTCGCCGCCGGCCTGACCCGAGGCGTCGGCATCGAAGTGATGACCAACGCCGCCGCCGCGCGCACCTTCAACGTCCTCGCCGGCGAAGCCCGCCGCGTCGTCGCCGGCTTCCTGATCTCATCGAAGTCCTAAGCCCCCTTGGTAAGGGGGCGATTCGCACCGCAGGTGCGAATGGGGGTTCGGAAGCGCATAGCGGGGCCCAAGGTTTGCGAAGCAAACTTTGGGAGTGACAGGCGCAGCCCGGAACGGCGGGCGATTCGCACCGCAGGTGCGAATGGGGGATCGGAAGCGCATCGCGGGGCCCAAAGTTTGCCAATGCAAACTTTGGGAGGTAATCGGGTGCAGCCCGATTACCTCGAAGGCAGATAAATCTGCGGGTCGACGGGCTTGCCGTTGTAGCGGATCTCGAAGTGCAGCATCTCGCGCGCCGCACCGCTGCTGCCCATCTCGGCAATCTGCTGGCCAGCCTTGACGTTCTGGCCTTCGTTGACCAGGCGCTTGCGATTGTGCCCGTAGGCGGACAGCCACGCTTCGCTGTGCTTGATGATGATCAGTTCGCCATAGCCGACCAAGCCGGCGCCCGAGTATACGACCACGCCATCGGCACCAGCGCGCACGGCCTGGCCGCTGCTGCCGGCGATGTCGATGCCCTGTCGCCCGGCGTCACCGGCGACGTAGCGGTTGATCACATGGCCATCGGCCGGCCAGCGCCAGCTGAAACCACTGCTGGACGGAGCGCTGGAAACCGGCGCGGGCTTTGGCGCGGTGGCGACCGTGCCGACTGTTCCCGCCGTGGTCGCGGGACGCGGCTTGCCGGTGGCGACGGTCGTCGGCGTGCCGCTGCCGGATGCAGTCGAGGCAGGACGACTACCGCTGGCGCCGCTCGGATACAACCGAAGGGTCTGGCCGGGATAGATGGTGTAAGGCGATCCGATGTTGTTCCAGGCGGCCAGATCGCGGAAGTCGATGCCGTTGCGGAAGGCGATGCCGTACAGCGTTTCGCCGCGCTCCACCTTGACGCTGTTGCCGTATTTGGGTTGCGAGACCACGCGGCTGCTGCCGCGCGAGGTGCCGGACTCCCGCACCACCGTACTGGTGCATGCCGCCATGCCAAGTGTGGCGGCGGTGATCACGCAGATCAGTTTCAGGGCGCGTGTGGCGTTCGTCATCCGTTCGCTCGTTTCCATCATGGAGTGCATAAGGCGGTGCGGCGGCTCAATGATAAGCCTGCCATACCAGCCAGCCGATCAGCGCGGCCAGCAGGACGCTGGCGATCCAGCCGACCGGCTCGATCCAGCGGTGCAAGGCGGCTTCCGCACGCGCGCCGCCCAGGCGGATGGCGCCGGCCACCAGGTACACGCGCTTGCCCCGCCCCACCAGCATGCTGGCGAAGAACGGTATCAGCGGCACGCCGACAATGCCTGAGGCCCACGTAAATATCTTCAGCGGAATCGGCGTAAAGCCAGCCAGCACCAGCAGCCAGAACGCGCGCCAGGGCGATTCGGCCACGACCTCGCGCAGGTGGGCGACCTGCGCGTCAATTTTCGCGCTCCAGCCCAGCCACTCGATCAACGGCTGCACTGCAGCGAAGGCGAAGTGACCCAGGGCATAGCCGACCAGCGCGCCGGCCAAGGAGCCGATCAGGCTCAGCGTGGCAAACCAGAAAGCGCGTTTGGGCTGGGCCAGCGACATCGGCGCCAGCATCACTTCCGGCATCACCGGAAACACGATGGCCTCGACGAAACTCAAACCGGTCAGCAATGCAGGCGCGCGCGGGTGTCTGGCCCATTGGATTGCGCGTTCGTAGAGCGGTTTGAAGATCTTCATCCAGCCTCAGTCCAGGGTGCCCGACAACAACGGTACGAATACCACGGGCGCCAGGGTTTCCTCGTGCACGCTGCCGTCATCGCGCTTGCTCAGACGCACCAGCGATTGCGAAGCCGGGCCACCGACCGGAGCAATCAGGCTGCCACCCACCGCCAGTTGATCGATCAGCGCATGCACCAATGCAGGTGCCGCGGCCGTGACCAGGATGCCGTCATAGGGGCCGTGCTCGGGCCAGCCGATGCGGCCGTCATCGTGCTTGCTGCGCACATTCATGCCCAGCTGGCGCAGGCGCTTGCGCGCTTGCCGCAATAGATCGCCGATGCGCTCGACGGTGTGCACTTCCAGTCCCAGCACCGCCAGCACCGCCGCCTGATACCCCGAACCGGTGCCAATTTCCAGCACCTTCTTGGGTGCGGTTTCCAGCAGGGCCTCGGTCATCCGCGCCACCACCCAGGGCTGGGAAATGGTCTGGCTGTGCCCAATCGGCAATGCCGTGTCTTCGTAGGCGCGGGTAGCCAGCGCTTCATCGACAAACAGATGGCGTGGCACCACGCGAATCGCATTGAGCACGTTTTCATTGCGGATGCCCGACTCGCGCAGGCGATCCACCAGCCGGTCGCGAACGCGCTGCGAGGTCATGCCCATCCCCACCGCTTCCGGCTGCAGACGCAAACGCGGCGTCACAGCGGCTCCTCCAGCGCGGCGGTCAGGCCGCCGACCCAACCGGCCACTTTTTCCAGCGCCTGGTAACGGGTCAGATCCACATGGATGGGCGTAATCGAGATATGGCCCGTACGCACGGCATGGAAATCCGTGCCGGGGCCGGCGTCCTGCTCCGGGCCAGCCGGGCCAATCCAGTACACCGTGTTGCCGCGCGGATCGGACTGCGCGATGCACGGTTCGGAACGATGGCGATTGCCCAGGCGGGTCACTTCGAAGCCGGCAATCTCGCTCCAGGCGCGATCCGGCACGTTGACGTTGAGGATGGTGTCGGCCGGCAGCGGATCGGCCTTGAGCCGGGCCACGATTTCCACCGCGGCGCGCGCGGCGGTCTCGAAATGGCGGGCATCGTGATTGCGCGTGACCAGCGACATCGCCACCGCGGGCAGGCCGAGGAAGCGCCCTTCCATCGCCGCCGACACGGTGCCGGAGTAGATCACGTCATCACCGAGGTTGGCGGCGTTGTTGATGCCCGACACTACGATATCCGGCTCGAACTCCAGCATGCCGGTCAGCGCCAGATGCACGCAGTCGGTCGGCGTGCCGGCCACGCTGCAGGTGTAGTGATCCAGTCGCTTCAGGCGGATCGGCAGATCCAGCGTGAGCGAATTGCTGGCGCCGGATCGATCACGATCCGGGGCGATGACGAACACCTCGTGCCCGGCCTGGCGCAGGCCATCGGCCAGCGCATGGATACCGGGGGCGTCGACGCCGTCGTCGTTGCTGACTAGTACGCGCATGGGTCTCCTCGGGAACCCGGCCATGATACCGGATGCGGATGACCGCGCACCGCGCACGCGCTGGCGCGTGATTGACGCATGCGCCCCAGCACCTAAGCTGTGCCGATGGCATCGCCCGAAGACCACGACGACGACGACGACGCAGCGCTGTTCCGCCAGGCCATTGGCGAGGTCAAGCGCCTGCCCGACGCCGCCGCCCCGCCCAGCCGGCCAAGGCCACGACCCGCCGCGCGCATGGCCGAGCGAGATGAAGTGGAAGCGCGCAGCGAGTTCCAGCGCGGCCTGGCCGACATGGCCTTGCTGGAAGCGGCAGACGTGCTCAGCTTCCGCCGCGCCAGCGTGCCGGCGCGGGTGTTCCAGCGCCTGCGCAAGGGCCAGTTCTCGGCCCAGGACGAGCTGGATTTGCATGGCGCCAGCGCGTTGCAGGCCGAGTCGCTGTTGCGCGAGTTCCTGCTGGAGGCACGCGCGCATGAATGGGGTTGCGTGCGCATCATCCATGGCAAGGGCAGCCGCAACGAGCGCGACATCCCGGTACTCAAGAACCTGGTGGATCGCCTGCTGCGGCAGCGCGCCGATGTGCTGGCGTTTCATTCGGCGCCACCGGCCCAGGGCGGTACCGGCGCGGTGGTGGTGCTGTTGTCGCGGCGCTGAAGGCCGCTTACTGGCGCGCGGCCTCGCTGACTTCACCGAGCTCATGCAGCACGCCGGTGGCATAGCTGCCGGGCGGCAGCGCGAACGCCAGCTGCAAGACGTCATCGGCCTGCCATTGCCAGGCGAGGTCAGCAGGCCGCAAACGCAACGCGCGACGTTCCTGCTTGAGGTCGGCAACTTCCAGTCCGGCCCGCAGGCGTTGCGCGGTGTCGCCTTCCAGCGCCTGCAGTTCCAACGCGCGGCAGTCGCCTTGCGTGCGCAGCTCGCCGGCGCCCCAGAGCGCACCACTGGGATGGATGTCGAACTCAGCCAGGCGCTGCGCCAGCGTGTCGTTCCAGGGCTCGGGCCCGAACACGCTGCGGCTGCCGTCAAGCATCCAGACTTCGCCGTCCATGGCGGTGTTCCAGTTGCCTGCTGCCAGCCGTGCCGCCAGCACGCGGTTGAACAATTCCGAACGCGCCGCGGACAGGAAGATGGAACGTTGATCGCGCTTGACCCGTCGACCCGCGAACATCGCCAGTGCGGAAGCGACATTGCCGCCATCGCGGCCAAAGCGCTGTTCGCCGAACCAGTTCGGCAAGCCGTGACGGGCTATTTCGCCCAGCCGCGCCTCGATGGCCGTGCGCTCGCCCTGCACCTCGCGCAACAGCAGCACGAAACGATTGCCCGCCAGCGCGCCACGCGGCAGCTTGCGGTTGTGCCAGGTCGATGCAAGCACGCGCAGGTCGTCGCTGGCCAGGTCCGCCAGGTCCGGCGCCTGTCGCTTGGGCAGGTGCACGCTGAAACGCTGGTGGGTGACCGCGTGGCGATCCTTCAGGCCGGCATAGCTCACGCCCATCTCGGCGATGCCCGCCCACTGCGCCAGCCGCTGGGCGACGAAGGCGGTATTGAGGCCACGCTTTTCGATGGTCAGCAGCAGATGCTCGCCTTCGCCGGTGGGTTCGAAGCCTGGCAGTTCCTCGACGAAAAAGTCCTCGGGCGCACTGCGAAAGCGCGCCTGCATCACTGAAGGCCCGAAGGCGCGCGGAAGTTCGTTGCTCATCGTTTGATCAACAGCACCACCACCTGCGCGGCGATGCCTTCGCCGCGACCGGTGAAGCCCAGCTTCTCGGTGGTGGTGGCCTTGACGCTCACCTGTTCGACCACGATGCCCAGATCATGCGCCATCAGTTCGCGCATCGCCGCCGCATGCGGGCCAATCTTGGGGCGCTCGCCGATTACGGTGACGTCCACATTGCCCATCTCGTAGCCGCGCGCACGCACCAAGCCCAGGCAATGACGCAGGAACTGGCGGCTGTCGGCGCCCTTCCATTTCGGATCGGAGGGCGGAAAGTGCTGGCCGATATCGCCCAATGCAAGCGCGCCCAGCATCGCGTCGCACAAGGCGTGCAGCACCACGTCGCCGTCGCTGTGCGCCAGCACGCCGCGATCATGCAGCACCAGCACACCGCCGAGCATCACGTGATCGCCCTCGCCGAAGGCATGCACGTCGAAGCCTTGGCCAACACGGAAAGGAAGCTGGGCGACCATGGAATGCGGCATGAGTGCGAACCTGTAGGAGGGGCCTCAGCCCCGAAACCAGACCATTCTAGCGTCCGCCAGCAGGCCGGCCTACCGCGCCGGTCGGCGCTGCAGTTCGAATTCGAAGCGTGCCAGATCGGCGGGCGTGGTGATTTTGAAGTTGCTTTCCGCACCCTCGATCAGCAGCGGACGCAGGCCTTGCCGCTCCATTGCCATGGCCTCGTCGGTCACGTCGATGCCGGCCTGTGCGGCGTGCTCGAGCGCGCGTGACAGCTGCAGGCGGCGGAACAACTGCGGCGTGAACGCACGCCACAGCCGCTCGCGCGATTCGGTCCCATCGATGCCGCCGTCGTCGCCTGCGCGCTTGAGGGTATCGCGCACCGGCGCAGCCAGGATGGCGCCCACCGGATCGGCGCGGCCGCGTTCCAGCAGGGCGGCCAGATCCGTGCGCGACAGATTGGGACGGGCGGCATCGTGCACCAGCACGAAATCATCGCCGCGCACCTGCTCCGGCAGCGCGCGCAGGCCGGCCAACACCGACTCGGCGCGGGTGGCTCCACCAACGCAGGTTTGCAGCGGTTTGCCTTCGAAGTCGGACCAGCCCGGCCAGTCGGCGTCTTCGGCCGAGAGCACGATGATCGCGCCTTCCACCGCCTCATGCGCGAACAGCGCGGCCAGCGTATGCGCCAGCACGGTCTGTCCGCCCACCTGCAGGTACTGCTTGGGCAAATCACCGCCAAAACGGGTGCCGCGACCGGCGGCGGGAATCACCGTCCAAATCCCGGCCATCAGGGCGCCTGCTCGCTGGCCGGCGCCGGGGCTTCATCCGGATCGTCGACGACGGGCGGTGGTGGCGTGCTCTCGACGACGCGATAGAACTTCTCGCCCGGCTTGATCATGCCCAGCTCGCTGCGCGCGCGCTCTTCCACCGCGGCTTCGCCGGACTTCAGATCTTCCACTTCCGCCGCGAGCGCGTCGTTGCGTTCCTGCAATCCGGCGTTCTCGCGCTTCTGCACGATCACCTGGCTTTCCAGTGCCACCACGTCGCTGGAGCTGCCGGCGCCAAACCAGAACTTGTACTGCAGCCACGTGAGCAGCAGTACCAGTGCCAGCAGCAGCCAGACGATCCGCCGCACGCTTACTTCTTCAGCGAGACAAAAGCATTGCGGCCGGCGTAGCGCGCCTTGGCGCCCAGTGCTTCCTCGATGCGCAGCAGCTGGTTGTACTTGGCCACGCGATCACTGCGACACAGCGAGCCGGTCTTGATCTGGGTGGCAGTGGTGGCCACGGCGATGTCGGCGATGGTGGTGTCTTCGGTTTCGCCCGAGCGGTGCGAGACCACGGCGGCGTAGCCGGCGTGATCGGCCATGGCGATGGCTTCCAGGGTTTCGCTGAGCGTGCCGATCTGGTTGACCTTGATCAGGATCGCGTTGGCGGTGCCGGACTCGATGCCTTCCTTGAAGATCTTCGGGTTAGTGACGAACAGATCGTCACCGACCAGCTGGATCTTCTTGCCGATGCGATCGGTCAGCAGCTTCCAGCCCGCCCAGTCGTCCTCGGCCAGACCGTCTTCGATGGTGATGATCGGGTATTGCGCGGCCCAGTCGGCCAGGAAATCGACGAACTGCTCACTGGTCAGGCGCTTGTTCTCACCGACCAGGTGGTACTTGCCGTTGTCGAAGAATTCGCTCGAGGCCACGTCCAGGCCCAGCAGCACGTCTTCGCCGGCCTTGTAGCCGGCCTTGCCGATGGCTTCCAGGATGGTGTCCAGCGCTTCGACATTGCTGCGGAAGTCCGGGGCAAAGCCGCCTTCATCGCCCACCGCCGTGCTCAGGCCATGGCCCTTGAGCACCGACTTGAGCGAATGGAAGATTTCGGTGCCGGCGCGCAGCGACTCGGCGAAGGTGTCGAAGCCCACCGGCAGCACCATGAACTCCTGGAAGTCCACGTTGTTGTCGGCATGCGCACCGCCGTTGATGATGTTCATCATCGGCACCGGCAGGGTCACGTCGCGGCCGTTGGCCAGGTACTGCCACAGTTCCTGCTTGCGCGAGGCGGCCACGGCGCGGGCATTGGCCAGCGACACGCCGAGCAGCGCATTGGCGCCCAGGCGGCCCTTGTTCTCGGTGCCATCCAGGTCAATCAGGCGGCGATCCAGGCCTTCCTGGTCGGCGCCGTCAAAACCCTTGAGCGCGCCGGCAATGGTGGCGTTGACGTTGTCCACGGCCTTGCGCACGCCCTTGCCCAGATAACGGGTCTTGTCGCCGTCGCGCAGCTCCACCGCTTCCTTGGTGCCGGTGGAGGCGCCCGAGGGCACCATCGCACGGCCAAAGGAACCGTCTTCCAGCGTGACCTCGGCTTCGAGGGTCGGATTGCCGCGACTGTCGAGGATTTCGCGGGCGTGGATCTTGGCGATGTTGGTCATGGGGTCCGTGGTGGTCGCTATTGGTAATGTCTTGGAGACGCGGCCGGTGGCCGCGCGACGTATGCGCCGCAAGTCTACAAAGAAATGCCGCCAGGCACGGCCGCAGCCGCGGATTCCCGGCGGATTCCGTCAGACCTGGGATTCCAGAAAGCCGTTCTTCTTGGTGATGGAATCCAGCGCCAGCAGGGTTTCCAGCAGCGCTTCCATCTTTGCCAGCGGCCAGGCATTGGGGCCGTCGGACAGGGCCTTGGACGGATCCGGATGGGTCTCGGCAAACAAGCCCGAAACACCCACCGCCACCGCCGCACGCGCCAGCACGGGAACAAATTCGCGCTGGCCACCGGAACTGGTGCCCTGCCCGCCCGGCAACTGCACCGAATGGGTGGCGTCGAAGACCACCGGGCAACCGGTGTCGCGCATCACGCTCAGGCTGCGCATGTCGCTGACCAGGTTGTTGTAGCCAAAGCTGGCGCCGCGCTCGCAGACCATGATGTCCTGGTTGCCGGTCGACTTGGCCTTCTCCACCACCGGCTTCATGTCCCACGGCGAGAGGAACTGACCCTTCTTGATGTTGACCGGCTTGCCGGCGGCGCAGACCTTCTTGATGAAGTCGGTCTGGCGGACCAGGAACGCCGGCGTCTGCAGCACATCGACCACCGAGGCCACTTCGTCCATCGGCGTGTACTCGTGCACGTCGGTCAGCACCGGCACGCCAATCTGCTTCTTCACTTCGGCCAGCACCTTCAGGCCTTCTTCCATGCCGGGGCCGCGGAAGCTGGTGCCGGAGGTGCGATTGGCCTTGTCGAAGCTGGATTTGAAGATGAAGTTCATCCCCAGCTTGCCGGTGATCTCTTTCAGCTGCCCGGCCACATCGAGCTGCAGTTGCATCGACTCGATCACGCAGGGGCCGGCGATCAGGAACAGCGGTTTATCCAGGCCAACATCAAATCCACAGAGCTTCATTGCGACTCCTTCGTTTGAGCCCCTCGCCCTCCGGAAGAGGGATTGGGAACAACTTATGCGCGTGCTTCTTTCAACAACTTGCCGCCGGCCTTCTTCTCGCGCGCTGCGCGGATGAAGCCGACGAACAGCGGATGGCCATCGCGCGGCGTGGACAGGAATTCCGGGTGCGCCTGGCAGGCCAGGAACCAGGGATGCACGCTGCGCGGCAGCTCCACCATTTCCACCAGCAGATCGTCCATCGACTTGGCGGACACCACCAGGCCGGCGTCTTCCAGCTGGGTGCGGTAGCGGTTGTTGAACTCGTAGCGATGGCGATGGCGCTCCGCCACCACGTCCTTGCCATACAGTTCGCGTGCCAGGGTACCCGGCTTCAGGCGGGCTTCCTGCAGGCCCAGGCGCATGGTGCCGCCCAGATCCGAACGTTCGTCGCGGCGTTCCACATCACCGGCGCCAGTGCGCCACTCGGTAATCAAGGCAATTACCGGATGCGCCGACTGCTTGTCGTTTTCGGTGCTGTTGGCGCCGTCCATGCCGGCCACATGGCGGGCGTAGTCGACTACCGCGGCCTGCATGCCGTAGCAGATGCCGAAATACGGGATGCCGGTCTGGCGCGCGAAGTGCGAGGTGAGCACCTTGCCCTCGAAGCCGCGATCACCGAAACCGCCCGGCACCAGAATGCCGTCCACGCCGTCGAGCAACGACATGTCGCTGCCTTCCAGTTCCTGCGCTTCAATCCACTTCAGCCGCACGCGCGTGCGCTGGCGCAGGCCGCCGTGCTTGAGGGCTTCACCAACCGACTTGTAGGCGTCCTGGTGGTCGACGTACTTGCCGACCACCGCAATGGTGACCTCGTCGAGCGGATTGAGGGTGGCGTCCACCGCCGCTTCCCATTCCGACAGATCCGCGTCCCTGGCCGTGTCCAGTCGCAACTGGCGGATGACGATGTTGTCCAGGCCCTGCTCGTGCAGGCTGCTGGGAATCTTGTACAGCACGTCCACATCCGGCACGCTGATGACGGCGCGCTCGGGGACGTTGGTGAACAGCGAAATCTTGCGCCGCTCCGAATCCGGAATCACCTGCTCCGAGCGGCACAGCAACACGTCCGGCTGGATACCGATCGAGCGCAGTTCCTTGACCGAATGCTGGGTCGGCTTGGTCTTCAGCTCACCGGCGGCGGCCACGTACGGCACCAGGGTCAAATGCATGAACAAGGCCTGCTCCGGACCACGTTCGGTGCGGATCTGGCGGATGGCTTCCAGGAATGGCAGCGACTCGATATCGCCCACGGTGCCGCCAATCTCCACCAGCGCCACGTCGAAACCTTCGGTGGCCTCGTCGATACAGCGGCGGATTTCGTCGGTGATGTGCGGGATGACCTGCACGGTCGCGCCGAGATAGTCGCCGCGGCGTTCCTTGCGGATGACGTTCTCGTAGATGCGGCCGGTGGTGATCGAATTCTTGCGGCTCAGGCGCGTGCGCACGAAGCGCTCGTAGTGGCCCAGGTCCAGGTCGGTTTCGGCGCCGTCGTCGGTGACGTACACCTCACCGTGCTGGAACGGGCTCATGGTGCCCGGATCGACGTTGATGTAGGGGTCCAGCTTCATCATCGTGACCTTGAGGCCACGTGCTTCAAGAATGGACGCAAGCGAAGCGGCGGCGATGCCCTTGCCAAGCGAGGACACGACGCCGCCGGTAACAAAAATAAGGGGAGTCATAAGCTGGGCTCCGGAAAGCCATAGTCTACCGATGAAGCCGGCCTTCGGAAAGCACGACGCCCCGCCGAAGCGGGGCGCCGGGAGCCTTCACATCCACGCCAAAGCCTTGCAGTGCAAGGCTTTCGGGGATTACGGCTTCTTTTCTTCTTCCTCGTCCTGGGCGCCGGACTTCTGGCCCTGGGCGGACTTCTGCTTGGCGCGCTGGGCAGCGGCGGCTTCGTTGGCCGCACGACGTTGCGCCTTGCGTTCGGCGTCACTGGGTTCGGGCTGGGAACTCTGGTCGGACTTGGGGTCCTGGGTCGGCTTGGACTGGGCCCACGCCACGGTGGCGCTGGCGGCGGTCAGGGCGGCGATGGCCAGGATCAGCAATTTGCGCGAAGACATTGTCATTCCTCCTGTAGCTGCAAGGCAGATGGGGATGGCGAGCCGAATATCAAGTTGCCCCTCTGCTGCGGGCAAGAGTAGGCGTTGCCGCCTGCCTTGCTCCTGAACGTGCAAAAAGACCCGCCTGGCCGCACACTTGCCGCCTCCACGCCACCGGGCACGCCACCGATTCCATGAGCAGTCGTTACAACGCCGCCGACATCGAAGTTCTCTCCGGCCTGGACCCGGTCAAGCGCCGGCCCGGCATGTACACCGACACCGCCCGCCCCAACCATCTGGCGCAGGAAGTGATCGACAACGCGGTCGACGAAGCCCTCGCCGGCCATGCCAGCACGGTGGAAGTGACGCTGTTCAAGGATGGCAGCTGCGAAGTCAGCGACGATGGCCGCGGCATGCCGGTGGACATCCATCCGGAAGAAAAGATTCCGGGTGTGGAACTGATCCTGACCCGCCTGCATGCCGGCGGCAAGTTCAACAACCGCAACTACACTTTCAGCGGCGGCCTGCACGGCGTGGGCGTGAGCGTGGTCAACGCGCTGTCGAAGAAGGTGGAAATCTTCATCAAGCGCGAGAGCAGCGAATTCCGCATGGAATTTCGCGACGGCGACGCCGCTTCCAAGCTCGAAACGGTCGGCACCGTCGGCAAGAAAAACACCGGCACGCGCCTGCGCTTCTGGCCCGACGCCAAGTACTTCGACACGCCCAAATTCAACGTGCGCGCCCTGCGTCACCTGCTGCGCGCCAAGGCCGTCCTCTGCCCGGGCCTGACCGTGACGCTGCTGGACGAGGCCACCGGCGAGCGTGATCGCTGGCATTACGAAGACGGCCTGCGTGACTACCTGAAGGGCGAACTGGCGGGCCGTGAGCTGCTGCCGCCGGATCTGTTCGCCGGCCAGCTGAAGAAGGACACCGAGATCGTCGACTGGGCCGTGGCCTGGGTCGCCGAAGGCGAACTGGTGCAGGAAAGCTACGTCAACCTGATCCCGACCGCCCAGCACGGCACGCACGTCAATGGTCTGCGCAGCGGGCTGACCGATGCGCTGCGCGAGTTCTGCGATTTCCGCAACCTGCTGCCGCGCGGGGTCAAGCTGGCGCCGGAAGACGTATGGGATCGCGTGGCGTTCGTGCTGTCGCTGAAGATCACCGACCCGCAGTTCAGTGGCCAGACCAAGGAACGCCTGAGCTCGCGCCAGGCCGCCGGTTTCATTGAAGGCGCCGCACATGACGCCTTCAGCCTGTGGCTCAACCAGCATGTGGATCTGGGCGAGAAGATCGCGCAGATCGCGATTGAACGCGCCGCTGCCCGCCTGAAGACCGAAAAGCAGGTGGTGCGCAAGAAGGTCACCCAGGGCCCCGCCCTGCCCGGCAAGCTGGCCGACTGCATCAGCCAGGATCTGTCGCGCACCGAATTGTTCCTGGTCGAAGGCGACTCCGCCGGCGGCAGCGCCAAGCAGGCGCGCGACAAGGACTTCCAGGCGATCCTGCCGCTGCGCGGCAAGATCCTCAACACCTGGGAAGTGGCTTCCGGCAGCGTGCTGGCCTCGCAGGAAGTCCACGATCTCGCCGTGGCCATTGGCTGCGATCCGGGCAAGGAAGACATCAGCGGCCTGCGCTATGGCAAGGTCGTGGTGCTGGCGGACGCCGACTCCGACGGCCTGCATATCGCCACCTTGTTGAGCGCATTGTTCCTGCGCCACTTCCCGGCACTGGTGCAGGCCGGTCATGTGTTCGTGGCGATGCCGCCGCTGTTCCGCGTCGACGTGGGCAAGCAGGTGTTCTACGCCCTAGACGAGGAAGAAAAGCGCCTGCTGCTGGAGAAGATCCAGCGCGAGAAGATCAAGGGCGCGGTCAACGTTACCCGCTTCAAGGGCCTCGGCGAAATGAACGCCTCGCAGCTGCGCGAGTCCACCATCCACCCCGACACCCGTCGGCTGTGCCAGCTCACCGTCGAAGACGGCGACCAGACCCACTCGCTGATGGACATGTTGCTGGCCAAGAAGCGCGCCAGCGAGCGCAAGGCGTGGCTGGAAACCAAGGGTGACCTGGCTTCCTTGGAAGTCTGACCGCAACCATGGCCGGCGTCACATGACAGCCGGCTCATGTGATGGCACCATCGGCCTACACGCAAACCACGTTCCTGGGGAGGAACCGTGTCTATCAACGCATGGAAGTGGGCGGCCCTGTTGGGCGGCCTGGTAGTGGCGCCTGCCTGGGCGCAGGTCATTCCGGTCGAGGACTTCTCGAAGGACTACGAATTCAGTGATGTCAGCATCTCACCCGACGGCAAGTACGTGGCCATGGGTGTTCCTGCTGCCAATGGCACCGAAACACAGCTGCAGATTGTGCCGCTGGATGGCAGTGCGAGCGTGCAGGCACTGCGTTTCACCAAGCAGCAACATGTGACCGACATCGTATGGGCAAGCGATGAGCAGATTGTCGTATCCCGCGCCGAAAAGGAGCCATTACGCGAGCAACTGGTCAGCCGTGGAGAATTGATGTCCTCCGACATCCGGGGCAAGAACCAGGAAGTGCTTTTCGCGTACATCCCGGATGATGGCATCCGTGCAGGGCGCCGCAAGGATCAAGGCTTCGCAGAAGTAGACATGGTGCTGAGGAATGAGCCTGGCTCTTTGCTTGTCAACTTTACCTGCTGGCGAAGTGTATGCGGCGAAGAGAACCCGACAGTGATTTACAAGGTCGATGCGCGCACGGGCTCGCGCAAGGAAGTCGAACGCTCTCCGCAACCGGCAGTATTCTGGTACGACCGGACCGGGCGCGCGCGCCTGCGCAAGACGACCGACAAGGAAGACAACCCGGTCCTTTTCTACCGGCCGACCGCCGCGTCGGATTGGGAATCTGTACCCAAGACACTTGCCGGTTTCACTTTTGGCGGGGTCTCCTTCGAAGCTGATGGCAACACGGCTTACGGAGTGATTTCCGACAACCGCGAGCCTGGCAAGATGTATCGCGTCGATTTCGCCTCTGGCACCCGGACCCTGCTCGCCGGACGCGACGATGTGCAGATCGGACAGGTGTTGCGAGCTGGACGTGACGGTGTCCCTTTTGGCGTGACGTACGACGCCGACAAGCCCTCAGTGCGCTACTTCGACAATGGTTCTGAATGGGCCAAGTTGCATTCCGGCCTGCTGAAGGCCTTCTCGGGCAAGATGATCACGCTGGTCGATTTCAGCGGCGACAATCGCAAGGTCTTGTTCGGTGCTTGGTCTGATCGTGTGCCCCCTGCTTACTACGTACTCGACAGGGATACCAACAAGGTTCAGATGATTGGCGAGGTAGCACCTTGGTTCAAAGCCGAGTCAATGGCGACAACCCGACCGATCGAGTTCACTGCGCCAGACGGGTTGAAGTTGTTCGGGTTCTACACATCCCGGTCCAACGCTGCGGGGCCGCAGCCCATGGTGGTGGTACCTCACGGCGGTCCTTACGGCGTCTACGACAGTTGGGGATTTGATCGCGATGCCCAGTTCCTCGCCAGTCGCGGCTACGCTGTTCTGCAGATCAATTTCCGCGGCTCGGGCGGGCGCGGCGACAAGTTCGAAAAGCTCGGCTATCGCGAATGGGGCGGCAAGATGATGGACGACATCGCCGCTGGCGTGAGGTGGACAGTGGAAAACAAGCTGGCCGATGCGAACCGCATCTGCATTTACGGCTCAAGCTTTGGTGGCTATGCCGCATTGATGAATCCCATCCGTTATCCCGACCTGTACAAGTGCGCCATCGGCTACGTTGGTGTCTACGACCTCAAGGTCATGCATGAGGAGGGAGACATCACCGAGCGCAAGGCCGGTCGCCGCTATCTGGACCGCGTGCTGGGCAATGACGAGGCGACCCTGATCGCCAATTCACCTGCTCGCAACGTTGCCAAGATCAAGGTGCCCGTCATGCTGGTACAGGGCAAGCTGGATCGTCGCGTTCCCATGGATCAGTTCAATGCCCTGGAAAGTTCCTTCAAGAAGGCCGGGGTACCGGTGGAAACCATGGTGGTCTCGGGCGAAGGCCACGGCTTCGTCAAGCCGGAAAACATTACTGAACTGAACAAACGCGTTGCAGCATTCCTGGACCGGCATATTGGTCCAGGTACCGCGGCAGCGCCGGCGTCCACTTCACCGCCGGTCGCGCAAACACAAAATTGACCTGAGCAATGAGATAACGCCCTGTCACCTGACAGGGCGTTTTTTCTTTGGCACATCATCCGTACACCTTCGGGCTGGAAGAAGAGTACTTTCTGGTTCGCCGCAATCGTCGGCGCCTGCGGCACATGCCCAAGACCTTCTTCGCGCGCTGCCACGAGGCGCTGGGCGAGCGCGTGGGCAGCGAACTCCTGCAGACCCAGGTGGAAGTGCAGACCGGTGTGCATCACGGTATCGACGCCGCGCGCGCCGACCTGTTCAACCTGCGCGCCACGGTCGGCCGCATCGCCGCCGAACAGGGCCTGTCCATTCTCGCCGCGGGCACCCACCCGATGGGCGTGTGGCGCGATCAGGTCAGTACCGACAAACCGCACTACGACCGGGTGATGCAGCAACTGCAGATGCTCGGTCACCGCAATCTGGTGTGTGGCCTGCACGTGCATGTGCAGCCCGCCGATACCAGCGCGCGCATCGATTTGTTGAAGCGCCTGCAACCGTTTCTGCCACTGCTGCTGGCGCTCAGTACGTCGTCGCCGTTCTGGATGGGCCACCCGACCGGCTTGATGGGCTATCGACAAACCGCGTACCAGGAAATTCCGCGCACGGGGTTGCCGCCGCTGTTCGCGGATCAGGCCGGCTATGACCGCTATGTGGCGCGGATGGTGCAGTCCGGCACCATCGAGAACGCCAGCTTCCTGTGGTGGGCGATTCGCCCTTCCCTCGCCTTCCCCACCCTGGAATTGCGCGTACCCGACTGCTGCACCCATGCCGATGACGCACTCGCCATCGCCCAGCTGTTCCGCTGCCTGGTGCGCTATCTCGAACGTAACCCGCAACGGCATGCCGGGCTGGATGCCGGGGTGCAGGCGATCATCGCGGAGAACCTGTGGCGGGCGCAGCGCCATGGCTACAACGCCGGCCTGATTGATTTGGCCTCGGGCAAGCTGGTGTCGGTGCGCGAAATGCTGCGCAACACCCAAGGCGCAGTGGAAGACGATATCGATGCGCTGCAAGCCGCGCCCGCCTTCGAGCGCCTGTGGCAAATCCTGGAGGAAGGGACCAGCGCTCATCACCAGTTGGCGATCTACAACGAGCGCCTGCGCGCGGGAGATGGCCGCCTGGATGCGCTGCAAGCGGTGGTGGATTGGCTGGGTGAAGCGAGCATCGCCGGCACATCCGCTACCGCGCCAAGACCTGATCAATAGCGATTCAATGTGGGAGGGGCTTCAGCCCCGAAACCCGGCAAGCGTCGGGGCTGTGTTCAACACACGAACGCCTGATCAGACCCCCGCCTACGCCGCATCGGCCCGCTTCACGCTCGCCGGCGGAATGCGCCTTGTCGGTGGCAACTGCGCAAATATCGCGGCCGAGGCCATCGTGATCAAGCCCACGCAGACAAACGTCCAGCGGAATGCGCCCAGCGCCTGATCGCGCAGCGGGTGCAGGGCCTCGTTACCAAACACGCCCAGCAGGCTGCCGGCCACGGCCACACCGATACTCATGGCCAGCATCATGGTCATCGATAACAGGCTGTTGCCGCTGCTGGCCAGGTCACCGTCCAGATCACGCAGCGCCAAGGTGTTCATGGCGGTGAACTGCAGCGAGTTGACCGCGCCAAAGCAGGCAAACTGGATCAGGTGCAGCCACAACGGCCACTCCGGCGAGATGAAGGCGAAGCTGGCCATCGCCAGACCCACCAGGATCGTGTTGCCCACCAGCACCTTGCGATAGCCCAGCCGATGCACCAGCGGCACCACGATGCGCTTGGATCCCATGCCGGCCAGCGCGGCGGGAATCATCATCAAACCGGCATTCATCGGTGAATAGCCCAGTGCCACCTGCAGCATCAGCGGGATCAGGAACGGCATGCCGCTGCTGCCCATGCGCGAGAACAGATTGCCGAGCAGTCCGATGCTGAAGCTCGGCACCTTGAACAAGGCCAGCGAGAACAACGGCCGCGGCGCGCGCGCGGCATGCAGCCAATACGCGACCAGGCCGGCCAGGCCGAATACCAGCAGCACCAGCATGAAGCCGCGACGCGCATCCTGCTCGCTCAGGCTGTCCAGTGATAGCGAAATCGCGACCATGCCGAAGGCAAGCAGCACATAGCCCCACGCATCAAAGCGCATCTGCGGCCCGCGCAGGTCCGGCATCCAGCGCAATGCCGCCAGCGTACCGAGCACGCCCAGCGGCAGGTTGATCAGGAAGATCCAGTGCCATGACGCCACTTCGGCCAGCCAGCCACCCAGGGTCGGACCAATCAACGGCCCTATCAGGCCCGGCACGGTGACAAAGCTCATCGCCGCCAGGAAATCCTTGCGCGGCACCGCCCGCAGTACCGCCAGCCGGCCAATCGGCAGCAGCATCGCGCCGCCCACGCCCTGCAGCACGCGCGAGGCAACCAATTGCGGCAGCGTTTGCGCAAGCGCACAAGCCAACGAGCCCAGCGTGAACACCGCAATGGCAAGGATGAAAAGACGGCGCGTGCCGAACCGATCCGCCAGCCAGCCCGAGGCGGGAATCAGCATGGCCACGGTCAGCGAATAGGCCACCACCACCGCCTGCATCTTCAATGGCGACTGGTTGAGATCGCGCGCCATCGACGGCAAGGCCGTATTGACGATGGTGCTGTCCAGCATCTGCATGAAGACGCCGGCGGCCACCAGCCACAGCAACGGCCGCAAGGCGATCAGCGGCGGTGGTGGCTCCACCGGCGCCGTACCCGCCGGAGGACTTCCAGGCGTTGGCGTGGCGGGCGGCAGGGTTTCCTTCATGTGTTCATTCTGCCGGAGTCAATGCCATGCGTGCATGAAGGCGATCACGCCGTGCGCTGCCGCGACACCACGAACACTCCCACCATCACCAGCACCGTGCCCAGCACTTGCCAGGGTCCCATCGGCTCACCCAGCAGCAACAGGCTCAGGATGATCGTGGAGACTGGACCCAGCATGCCGATCTGCGCCGCCAGCGCCGAGCCGATGCGCGAGACCGCCATCATCACCATCAGCACGGGCAAGACCGTGCACAAGGTGCCATTGAGCAGGGACAGCGACCAGACTTCGTGTGGCAGTTGCAGCAGTGTGGCGGCAGGACGCAGCAGCAGGAACTGGCCGATGCACAGCACGCTGGCCACGCTGCTGGCATACGCGGTCAAGCGCACCGCGCCGACCCGGCGCACCATCTCGCCGCTGCCGACCAGATAGATCGCGTAGGCCAGCGCGCTGCCGAATACCAGCGCGCCACCGATGGCGATGTTGGTGCCGCCCGGTTGCCAGTCGTGGCCGAACGCCAGCAGCACACCCACGTAGCTCACCAGCAGCGCCGACCATTGCAGGCGGCTGGCGCGCTTGCCGAACACCCACAGGTTGATCAGCAGCACCAGGGTGGGGGTGAGATACAGGATCAGCCGCTCCAGCGTGGCGGTGATGTAGGCCAGCCCAGCGAAATCCAGGAAGCTGGCCAGGTAGTAGCCAAAGAAGCCGAGCGCGAGAATCTTCGGCACATCGCCGCGCGCCAGCGACGCCGCGCGTCGCGACGCCCACAACCCCATCAGCAGGAAGAACGGAAACGCCACCAGCATGCGCAAGGCCAGCAAGGTGATCGCGTCCACGCCGTACCGATAACCCAGCTTCACGATGATGGCCTTGCCGGAAAAGGCAATGGCACCCAGCGCCGCCAGCAGGAAACCGGTGACCGGCAGCCGGGACGGCGCCACCGGCGCGACGGTCGCGTCGTTGGGTGCGGCCTCCGGGTCCAGCAGCGCGCTGGACGTTTCGCGCTCCTGCATCGCCGCGCTGGCGGCATCGGCTTGCTGCGGCTTCACGCCAGCGTGGCTTCCAGCAGGCGGCGGATCACCTGTTGCGTCGGTGCGGCGGTGGCGGGCAGGTAGTCGAAGCTGTCTTCGTCCATGTAGTTCACCTGCGCCAGTTCCAGTTGTACCGTCTGCACGCCGCGCGCGAGGTCGCTGTAGTGGCGGGTGATGTAGCCGCCACGGAAGCGGCCATCGACGATGTGGCTGTAGTGCGACTGCGCCGACAGGATGGCTTCCAGCCGCTGTTGCAACTGCGGCGAGCAGCTGACCCCACCGGCGGTGCCCAGGTTGAAATCAGGCAGCCGGCCTTCGAACAGGAATGGCACCACGCTGCGGATGGAATGGGCTTCCCAGACCACCACCCGTGCGTGCGCGGCGAGCAGGCGTTCAATCTCTTCGCGCAAAGCCGCGTGGTAAGGACGCCAGTAAGTGTCCACGCGCTGGTGGATTTCATCGGTCGAAGGTTCCTGCCCGGGCAGGTACACCGGCTCACCACTGAACTGCACGATCGGGCACAGGCCGGTGGTGTTCTGGCCCGGATACAGCGAGACATCGTCTTCCGGTCGATTGAGGTCGACCACATAGCGCGAGTATTGCGGCACCAGCATCGATGCACCCAGTTCGCGAGCAAAGTCGTAAAGCCGTGCCACGTGCCAGTCGGTGTCCGGCGTGCGCCGCGCCGAGGGGGTCAAGCGCGCGGCCATCGCCTCGGGCAAGGCCGTGCCGTTGTGCGGCAGGCTGATCAGCAGCGGCGCTTCGCCGCGGTGGAGCGTGCAGATTTCCATGCCGCTATTGTAAGCCCGCCTGCCGCGCCCGGTGAGGTCAACGCGCGGCCATCACCTGGCTGGGCGCCTGCTCCGCCTGTCGCCGCATCGGCGGCAGGGTCCAGTAGGTGATCGCGCGCCACAGCCATTCCAGCGGCCCGTAGCGGAACTTCTGCAGCCACAAGTAGCTGAAACCGATCTGCAGCACGAACACGGCCAGCACGAACAGCATCTGCCCCGGCCGCGACACCTGACCGTAGAAACCCAGCCCGTAACCGGAAAAGAACCAGGTGCCGATCACCGACGCCAGGATGTAATTGCTCAACGCCATCCGCCCGGCATAGGCCAGCGGCGCAAGCCAGCGTGCGCCCCAGCGGCTGGTGGTGACCAGCACCAGGCCGGCGAAGTAGCCCAGGCACAGCAGCAAGGCGCCCAACTGGAACAGCGAGCCAACCGTCATCCGGAACGGGTCCGGCCCGCCGCCGCCGTCGTTGGGAAACGTGGGCAGCAGCCACGCGCTGAGTACGGTCATGCCCAGGCCAATCGGCAGGGCCCACGCCGCCAGGCGACGGAACAGGCCCGCATGTTCACGCAAGCGCGCGACGATGCCGGAGCGCACGAACCAGAATCCGATCGGGAACATCGGCAGCGCCATGAAGCTCAACCCCGCTGCCTGCGGCAGATGCTCGGTGAACTGCGCGGCGCGGTGGCGCACCGACTCGGTGTATGTGGCGGTGGTGTAGATGCGGATTTCCTCGGCGCGTTCCTTCGCTCTTTCCTGCACGCGTTCCTGCCGCTGCGCGGCCTGCTCGGGTTTCTCGCCGGGCTTGAACTGCGGGAAGGCGGTCAGGCCGGCGGCGACGATCAAGCCAATGACAAACGGCAGGCAGTAGACCGTCACGCCCCATTTTCGGTACCGCGCCAGCGAACCGCGATGGAGGAAGAACATCATCAGGCCAACCAGCACGCACAAGGCGATCAGCATCGGCATGGCCTTGAGCTTGAGCGCCACGCCCGCAGCCACCACCGACACCAAAATCAGCAACCAGCTCTTCCAGCTGCGGCTGACGATCAGCAGCAGCCCCAGGGCGGCAAACGCGTATTCGTGCAGGATGTCGCCGGTCCAGATGAAGATGTAATGCATCGCGCCGAACAGGAACAGGCCGATGATCCGCCGCACGTAAGGGGTGACGAAAGCGCTGCCGCGGTCTTCGGCGCGGCCCAGCATCACCGCGAAGCCGATGCCGAACAGCAGCGAGAACAGCGTCCAGAACTTGCCCTGCACCAGCACATACACCAGCCAGCTGACCAGCCAGTCCACGCCGTGCAGCGAGGGATCGACGCCGCGCCCCAGTTCGCTGATCGGGCGGGTGAACCATTCCACGTTCATCGCCGCGATGCCCAGCAGGGCAAAGCCACGGATCTTGTCCAGCGCGGTGATGCGTTCACCGCCGCCAATCGGCGTCAGTGACGCATGGGGGGAGCTGGCGGGTGCGGGAACGACGGGTGTGGCGGAATCCTGTTCCATGGCGGCTCTCCGATGCTGGCGCCACCTTAGCGCCGGCCGCTTCGCAACTCAGGTGCCGGAGGTCATTCCCACTGGGGTCACGGACCGGCGGTAGCTAGCGCAGCAGCACCACTTCTTCGGCGGAGGTGGGATGGATGGCCACGGTGTCCTCGAGATCGCGGCGGGTGATGCCCTTGCGGATCGCCACCGCGAAGCCCTGCAGGATCTCGTCGGCGCCCTCGCCCAGCAGGTGCAGGCCCACCACGCGCTCGTCCTCACCCACGCAGACCAGCTTGAACAGACTGCGCTGGGGCGAGTCGGCCAGGGCGTGCAGCATCGGCCGGAAACGGGTGCGGAAGACCTTGACCGCATCGCCGAACTGCGCGCGCGCTTCCTGCTCGCTCAGGCCGACCCGGCCCAGCGGCGGATGCGAGAAGACCACGGTGGCGATGTCGCGGAAGTCGAGTTTCGAATCCGGCTTGCCACCGTACAGGCGATCCATCAGGCGCCGCGCCGCGGCGATGGCCACCGGCGTCAACGCGGGCGCATCGGTTACATCGCCGACGGCATGGATATGCGGCACGGAGGTGGTTTGCCACGCATCGACCTGGACGAAGCCAGCGTCGTCCAGCTTCACCCCGGCGATCTCCACGCCCAGGCTGGCGGTGCTGGGCACGCGGCCAGTGGCGAAGATCAGGCTCTCGAACGGTTCGCTACGCTCGCCGGCCTGGCTGATCAGGGCGACATGTCCATCACCCGCGGGCTGTACTTCGGCCAGGTGGTAGCCGAAGTGTGCATGGATGCCGTGCTGGCGCGTGTTCTCCAGCAGGTCATCGGCGAGCTCGTGATCAAAGTCCGCCAGCAGACGCTGGCCGCGCACGAACAGTTCCACCTGGCTGCCCAGGGCCTGCAGCACGCCGGCCAGTTCCACGGCGACGTAGCCGGCGCCGACCATCGCCACCTTCTTCGGCGCGCTGCACAGGTTGAAGAAATCATCCGACACCAGCCCCAGCTCGGCGCCCGGCAGCGCCGGTCGCCGCGGGCGCCCGCCGGTGGCGATCAGCACCTGCTCGCCACGCAGACGGGCGCCGTCGGAATTCTCCACGGTGTGCGCGTCAACGAACTGGCCGCGGCATGGCATCCAGACAATCCCGCTCTCGTCCAGGCGCTTGCGATAACTGGCGTGGATCCCCGCGATGTAGCGCTGGCGGTGGACGATGAACTCCTTCCACTCGAACGCCGGCGGTGTTTCCGGCACGTCAAAGCCCAGTTGGCCGGCCATGGCGATGCGTTGCGACAACTCCGCCGCCAGCCACATCGCCTTCTTCGGCACGCAACCGACATTGACGCAGGTGCCGCCCAGTTCGCCGGGTTCCAGCACGGCCACGCGCGCGCCGTGCGCGGCCGCGCGGAACGCGCCGGCCAGGCCGCCGGAACCGCCGCCAATCACGATCAGGTCAAAATCAGTGCGCGCATTCATGCGAATCGCTCCGGTCGGTAAGGCGTGGGATCGATCGCCGGCGTCCGGCCGGTGATGTGATCGGACATCAGCTGGCCCGTCGCCGCGCTCATGCTAATACCGAGCATGCCGTGGCCGGCGGCCAACCAGACGTGCGGCTGGCCGGGCGCCGGGCCCAACAGCGGCATGTCGTCGTAAGTCATCGGTCGCCAGCCGCACCAGCGCTCCTCCACCACCGCACCCACCGGTTCGCGCAGGAACTGGCGGGCGCCGCGCTCGAGGGCCGCCAGGCGGATTTCGTTCAACTGCTCGTCGTAACCGGAAAACTCCATCGTGCTGCCCAGGCGGAAGCCGCTGTCCCAGCCGGTGACGCAGACGGAGACGTCTTTCAGCACCAGCGGGCGACGCGGCATCAGCGACGGTCGCGAGTAGGTGATCGAGTAACCCTTGCCCGGCTGGATGGGCGCGCGCAGACCCAGGGTGCGGGCGAACGCCGGTGTCCAGGCGCCCAAGGCAATCACCACCTCGCGAGCGCGCCAGGCGCCGCGTTCGGTCTGGACACTTACGCCTTGCGCATCGGCCTGCACGCCGGTGGCGCGGCAATCGGTTTCGAAACGGCCGCCGCGTGCCGCCACCACGCGCGCCAGTTCGGCGACGTAGCGATCCGGACGCAGGCGCGCGTCATCGGGAAAGCGGATGGCGCCGGCGACGCCTTCGCGCATGGCCGGCTCCTGGCGCTCATAGTCGCTGCCGCCGATGATCTCGCTGGCGAAGCCGAACTCGGCCAACGTCGCGCATTCGCGTACGTAGCGATCCAGCAGGCGTGGATCGCGGAACACATAATCCAGTCCTTCCTCGTGGAACTCGCAGTCCAGCTGATAGCGCGCGATCCATTCGACCAGGCGCTGGCGCGAATCCTCCAGCAAGGCGGCGCGCGCCTGCGCGCTGACGCGCCAGTCGCGCGGATTGCAGCGTCGCGAGAATCGCCACAGCCAATGCCACAACGCCGGGTCCACGCGCGGCTTCAAGTACAGCGGCGCGTCGGGTCGCAGCATCCAGCGCAAGGCCTGAGCCACCACACCGGGTGCGGCCAGCGGTGGCGCGTGGCTGGGCGTGATGGTGCCGCAGTTGCCGTGCGAAGCGCCGTGGCCGATCGCGCCGGCATCGATGAGGCGTACGCCTCGGCCGGCGTCGAGCAGGGCCAGCGCGGTGGCCAGGCCGATCGCGCCGGCGCCCAGGATGATGATGTCGTCGGAGGTCTGGCTCACCTGCGCAGTGTAGCCGCAGGCACGCATGCATCCCTGCAACGCTGCATGTGGCTCAGTGGCTTGCCGCCAGCGCGCGCATGGGTTGCGGGCGCAGGTAGGTCACCGTTCGCCACAACCATTCGGCCGGGCCGAAGCGGAATCGCGCCAGCCACCAGCGGCTCAGCAGCACCTGCACGGCGAACACCGCCAGCACGAACGGCACCTGCCAGGCGCGCGACAACTGTTCGAAGTAGCCCAGGCCGTAGCCGTAGAAGATCAGCGTGCAGACGATCGATTGCAGCAGGTAGTTGGTGAGCGCCATGCGTCCGGCCGGCGCCAGCCAGTGCAGCGGTCTGGCCCAGGTGGGCGATTGCAGCGCGCGCACGATCCAGGCCAGGTAGCCCATCGCCATCAACAGGCTGCCCAGCAGGCTGGCGCAGAAGGCGAACACCGTGCCCATGTCCATCCGATCGAATTCCATCGTGGGATGGATAACGAACGACGCCAACATGCTGGCCAGTCCGATCGGCAGGGCCAGCCAGCGCAGGCAGGCGTAAAGCCGCGGAAAGCGCTCGGGATGGGCGATGGCGCCGCTGCGCACGAACCACGCGCCGAACAGATACATCGCAAAAATCAGCGGCCCCATCATCATGATGTTGCTGAGCATGAAGCCGGTGTCCTGCGCGCGTTGCGCCACCGCCTGCAGGTAGGTGCCACTGCCGTACGCCGCGCGCTGGCCCTGCTCCATCGCCGCCATCTGGCTGGCCATCGTGGCCATCTGCGCGTTCCATTCCTGCGCGCCCTGCGGGCTGAGGCTGGCCAGTTCGCCCAGCACGCCAAACAAGGTCACGAAGCCCATCGGCAGCAGGTAGGCGCCAATCGCCAGCCACGGCAGCCACTTGCTGGAAACGCCGCGGAAGGCCAACAGCACGAAGGCCAGCAAGGCGTAGGTCAGCAGGATATCGCCGGACCAGATCAGCAGGGTGTGGATCAGGCCGATCACCAGCAGGCCCAGCGTGCGCCGCAGATAGATGCCGGCAAATGGCTGCTGGCGCGCTTCGGCGCGTTGCGACATCACCGCAAAGCCCATGCCGAACAGCAGCGAGAACAAGGTGTAAAACTTGCCCTGCACGAAGATGTAAATCAGCGCGTCGGCGATCCGGTCTGCGCCGGTCAGTTGCGGATTCAGGCCGGTCAGCGCCGGAATCATCGGCCCGACGAAGGCTTCGATGTTCATCAGCAGGATGCCGAGCAGGGCGAATCCGCGCAGCACATCCATGCTCTCGATGCGTTCGCGTGCGGCCACCGGTTGCAGTCGGGTGCTGTCGAGTGTCTCGGCCATCATGTCCCTCTCCCTGGCGTTGTCCCGCGCCGATTAGACCAAGTCGATTAGAGCACGCCGATTAAAACACGCCGGCCATGGCGACGGCGGCGGCAGACCAGGCGCCGCCGGGCAAAGAAAAACCCGCCGTAGGGCGGGTTTCGCTTCGACTGACGCGGCGCGGGAGGCGCGGCTCAGTGGTGATGGCCACCATCGCCGTGCACGTGGCCGTGCTCCAGCTCTTCGGCCGAGGCTTCACGCACTTCCACGATTTCCACGTCGAAGTGCAGATCCTTGCCGGCCATTGGATGGTTGAGGTCGACGTCGACCACGCTCATGCCCACCTTCTGGATGGTGACCGCGCGCGGGCCGAAGTTGGTGTTCAACACCACCTGCTGGCCCGGCACCAGCTTCTGGGTGCCGAAGTGCTTCTTGGGCACGCGCTGGCTCAGGCCGTCGCGGCGTTCGCCGTAGGCGTCGGCAGCGGTCACGTCCACGCTGAAGTTCTCGCCGGCTTCGCGATCCTGCATCGCGTTTTCCAGGCCCGGGATGATGTTGCCGTGGCCGATCAGGATGGCCAGCGGCTCACGGTCCTTGGAGCTTTCCAGCGGCTCCTGGCCGGCTTCGGATACGGTGTAGTGGAAACAGACGACGCTGTCTTTTGCGATTTTCATGCGGGACTCTGCAAAGGGGCTGCCGACGGGCAGGCGTGAATGGCTTGTCGGCCAAAGGGATTGCAGCGAAGATGCGCCGCAATGAAGACCGCGCATTATCCCGGCTTGGACCGGCCACCGCCACCCGCGGGGGCGCGTGTGCTGCGTGTTGGCGTGCTCGTCCTGGCCATGGCCGGCCTGCTGGCGGCCTGCGGCGGCGGCAAGGACGTCACCCGTCGCCCGCCCCCACCCAGCCAGCGCGCCTGGCCGCAGGTGCAACCGGCCGATCCGGTCGCGGCCAACTCGGTCCTGATGCGGGCGCTGGGCCTGGTCGGCACGCCCTACCGGTATGGCGGCAACACGCCCGAGTCCGGCTTCGACTGCAGCGGCCTGGTCACCTACGTATTCCGTGACGTGCTGGATCTGCGGCTGCCGCGCACCTCACGCGAGCTGGCGGCGGTGCAGGGTCCGCGCATCGCCCCCGAGCGCCTGGCGGCGGGCGATCTGGTGTTCTTCGGCAGCAGCGGCAACGTCAGCCACGTCGGGATTTACGTGGGCGAAGGCCGGTTTGTGCACGCCCCCAGCACCGGCGGCACCGTCCGCCTGGATCACCTGGACGGCAGCTATTGGCGCGACCATTACAGTGGTGCGAAACGTGTACTGAATGGTTCACTAAGTCACATTGTGACCCCCGTTCGACGGAACTAACGGGAAATTAACGATTTCCGAACAAAATGATGGGCGAGTGAAGGCAGTATTGACGCCCTCTTCGCAAGATTTCCGCGCCCACGTGACGACCGACGACCTGCCAACAGGCCAGCCAGCCGCCATACACCGCTCCAAGCGGGGTGCGCTTTCCTTCCTTTCCGTGTTGTGTCTGGCCGGCCTGGCCAGTCCAGTGTGGGCGCAGACCGCCGAATTGCCGGCCGCTTCCCCGGATGTGGTCGCCCCGCTCGCGGTGGCGGCCGACAGCAGTAACAACGCCAGGGACGCGGCGAAACCGGCCACCGCCGGCATCCGCGAAAAGGCGGCCGAAGCCGCCACCGCCACCCTCGCCGCCCTGCTGCCGCGTCTGGCCGCCACCGATACCCTGCCCCTGCTCGACCGCTCCACCATGGTGGCCGGCGATCTGAGCCGCCTGTTGTCCAGCTACAGCCAGGCCCGCGAGGGCACGGTGGTGATGGAAGGCGAAGGCGGCAAGATCCAGGCGGTGCTCAAGCGAGCGCTGACCCTGATGGGTACCCCGTATCGCTGGGGCGGCACCTCCCCGGATAGCGGTTTTGATTGCAGCGGCCTGGTCGGCTACGTGTTCCGCACCGCTCTGGGCATCGAACTGCCGCGCGTCTCGCGCGACATGGCCTCGCAGGCCGATGGTCAACTGATTGCCAAGCGCGAAGACCTCAAGCAAGGCGACCTGGTGTTCTTCGGCCGCAAGGGCCGCATCAACCATGTCGGCATCTACGTTGGCGAAGGCCGCTTCCTGCATTCGCCCAGCACCGGCAACGACGTGCGTGTGGACAGCCTGACCAGCGGCTACTGGGCGCCCCGTTTCATGCAGGCGCGCCGCATCGCGATGTAAGCAGGACCGCGACGGAACAAATCAAAAGCCGCCGGCAACACCGGCGGCTTTTTTGTTGGCGAGCGGGCTCCGGCTACTTCTTCAGGAACTCGGGATCCTGGTAGTGCGCCACGGTCTGTTCGATGCCTTTGCTCAACTCCATCACCTTCACCGCGTACTCGGACAGCTGGCAATCCTCGACCGTTTCCGGCTTCCACGCGGGCACGGCGGTCGGTTTGCCTTCCACCCCATCCAGCGCCACGAACACAATCACGCAATGGGTGCACAAGCGCGACTCACCGCCCATGGGATCGCGCGCACGCACATCCACCGCGAAATGCATGCTGCTGGTGCCGGTGTAGACCAGCTTGGATTGCACCGTCACCAGATCGCTGGTGCGGATGGGCGCGACGAAGCGGATGCCGCCCACCGCCACAGTCACGCTGTAGTGGCCACTCCAGCCCACCGCCGCCGCGTAGCCCACCTGGTCAATCCACTTCATCACGATGCCGCCGTGCACCTTGCCGCCGTAGTTGACGTCGGTGGGTTCGGCGAGGAACCGGAAGGTCAATTCGCGCTGCACGCCGCTCATGGCGATCTCCGAGGGGATGGGCGCAGGCAATCTACCGCAAGGCAGGCCCGACCGTGGTGATGAGCGACGCCGGCCCCACAACGCGCGCCGTGCCGGTGGAGTGTGAGCCAACACAGTCTGCCCGTCGTTGCGGCTGGATCTTCCTATCCAAGTGCAATAGTCCGGCGCTGCATTCCAGGCCTGACGCAGCATGCCCGACCTGCCCCGAACCGCTTTCGCCCTGCTCGTCGCCGCATCGCTCGGTCGCCCGCATTTCGCCGATGCGGGCGAACCCATCGACCTGAGCCGGCTGCCGGCCAATCCCATCGCCACGCTGGTCAGCCTGCCGCTGCAATACAACCATGATGTGGGCATCGGCCGGGACGGCCGCGGCAGCCGCGACACGCTCAATGTGCAGCCGGTCTTTCCCATCGGCCTGGGCGGCGACTGGAACCTGATCTCGCGCAGTGTCGTGCCGGTGATCCATCACCGCACGGCCAGCGGTAGCACCATTCGGGGCGTCGGTGACGCCACCCAGAGTTTCTTCCTGTCACCGGCTGCACCGACTCGCGCGGGTTGGACCTGGGGCGTTGGCCCGGTGTTGCGCCTGCCCACCGCTTCCGATGATCGCCTGGGCTTTGGCCAATGGGGCGCCGGACCCACCGCCGTGGCGCTGAAGAAAACCGGCAATGGCTGGATCGTCGGCGCCCTGGCCAACCATGTCTGGTCGATCAGCGGCGACAGCCATCGCCCGCCGATCAGCATGAGCTTCGTGCAACCGTTCGTATCGCGAGGCTTCGCAGGTGGTCGCTCGCTGTCCGCCAACATCGAATCCACTTACGACTGGAGACGCCAACATTGGCTGGTGCCCGTCAACGTACTGGTCGGGCAGATGATTCCGTTGCACGACAAGCGCGTGAACCTGCAGGCCGGCGTGCGCTACCACGCCGCATCACGCGCCCTCGGCCCCGACTGGGGTGTTCGCGTGATGGTCACCCTGCTCTTCGACGAGAGCTGATTAGAAGCAAACGAGAGCTCCGCTTTTGACTGCCCCCTGAGTCAGGGGGCGAGCGCCTCCGGGCGCGAGGGGTTTGGCAGCACGTAGCGGGGCCCAAGGTTTGCGTAAGCAAACTTTGGGTTTTTTTGGGCGGAGCCCAAAAAAAAGCCGGCGGGGGTCGCCGGCTTCCAATGACGACGGGGAATCGTTGCTGCTTACTTGCTCTGCACCTGGAACTCGCCGTAGGTCTTGAGCTGCTCGGCAATCGCCTTGCTGTCACCCACCACCACGATCGACTGATCCTTCGGGTGGAAATACTGCTTGGCCACCGCCTGCACCTTGGCCGCATCCAGCGCACGCAGACGCGGCACGAACTGGCCCAGGAATTCCGACGGCAGGCCCACCAGCCAGTTCTTGGCCAGGCTGGCCGCCACCGCGCCCTGCAGCTGGTTGCTGATCACGTAGTCGCCGGCGATGTAGCGCTTGGTGTCTTCCAGTTCCTTGGCCGGCACCGGCTCGTTGCCCAGGCGGGTGTATTCGTGGAAGAACTCCTTCAGCGAGGCGCCGGTGACTTCGTTGCGCACGTCGGCCTGGCCAATCGCTTCGCCACCGGCGCGCGCGCCCACGTAGCGCACGCCGGCGCCGTAGGTATAGCCCTTGTCTTCGCGCAGGTTGAGGTTGACGCGGCTGCTGAAGCCGCCGCCCAGCAGGATGCGCGCCAATTGCAGCGGCACGTAATCCGCATCGGTAGCGGCGATGGCCGGCCGGCCGATGCGCAGCGTCGACTGCACGCTGCCGTCGCGCTGCAGCAGCACGAACTTGGGCGTGGCCTGGCGTGGCGCGGCCGGCGTGTCGGTGGATTCGGCGCTGGCGACCTTCCAGTCACCAAACGCCTTTTCCGCCATCGCGAAACCCTGCGCCGGCGTGACCTTGCCGGTGATCACCAGCAGCGTGCGATCCGGATGAAAGCGGCGTGCGTGTTCACTGCGCAGGCTGGCCGGGGCAAGCGCGGCAATGCCGCCCGCGCTCAATTGCGTGCGCGCATACGGGTGATCGCCATAGATCGCCGACAGCACCGCGCGATTGGCGCGGAACGAAGGCTGCGCCTCGTTGGCCTTGAGCTGTTGCTCGGCGTTGGCCTGGGCCAGCTTGACCTCGTTTTCCGGGAAGGCCGGCGAACGCGCCACTTCGGCGAGCAGACCGAGCATGCCATCGGCATGGCTGGCCAGGGCGTCGGCGTACACGCTGATGCCGTCGGGGCTGGCGCCGGCGCTGATGCTGCCGCCAAAGCCCTGCGCGGTTTCGGCCACCGCGCGCGAGTCGCGTTTGGCCGTGCCTTCGGTCAGCAGGCCGGCCAGCAGGTTGGCGTAACCGGACGCGTCCGCGCGATCCGCCGCCAGGCCGGCATTGCGAACCGCCAACACGTAGTCCACGCGCGGAATGCCCGAACGCGGCACCACCCACACTTCCAGGCCGTTGGCCAGGGTCTTCTTTTCGATCTGCGGCACCGGCAGCGGCTTGTCCGGGGCATACGCCGGCAGATCCTTCGGCAGCACCGGTTCGGCAGCCTGCGCGGTGGCAGCCAGCAGTGCGGAAACCGCGAAGGCGATCAGGCTCTTGTGGATCGTCATGGCAATCTCCTTATTTCTTGGCCGCGGCCGGCGCGATCATCGCGGCGGGCTTGCGATCGATGACAGTGCGGTTGGCCGGCGTCAGGTAGGTCGCGGCGACGCGCTTCAGGTCGTCCGAGGTGACGCCCTGGATCCAGCCGGGGATCTGGTTGGCCACGGCCGCATCGCCCCACAGGGTCTGCAGCTTGGCGAGTGCATCGGCGCGATCCTGGAAGGCTTCGAGATTGTTGTACCAGCTGGCCAGCAGTTGGGTCTTGACCCGCGACAGCGTCGCCTCGTCGGCGCCTTCGCGGGCGACACGGGCGATTTCCTCATCCATGCCCTTGAGCACGGCATCGGCGTCGGTGCTCGGCTTGTACATGGCGAACACGGTGAACAAGGTGGGACCGTCGTATTCCCACTCACTGGTCAGGCCGTACAGCGATTCCATGTTGAGCACCAGTTCGCGGCCCTTGACCAGGCCCTGGTAGAAGCGCGAGGCATCGCCATTGCCCAGCAGCGCACCCAGCACCGCCATCGGCGCCTGATCCTTGCTGCCGCGATCCGGCATCTTCCAGGCGGCGGCAATCGCCGGCACCTGCGCCAGCGCGTCGCTCTGCTGCACGCGCTTTTCCTGCGTGTTCAAGCCTTCCTTGAAATCCGGCGCGGCCGGCGTGGCGCGCGCGGGAATGGCGCCGAAGTATTTCTGCGCCAGTTCAAAGCCCTGCGCCGGGGTGATGTCACCGGCGATCGAGAGCACCGCATTGTTGGGGCCGTAATAGTCGCGATGGAAATCGGCCACGTCCTTCAGGCTGGCGTTTTCCAGATCCTCGAAACTGCCGTAGCCATCGTGGTTGTTTTCCCACTTGTGGAACGCCTGCTGGCCGATGTCGAGCCAGAAGAAGCCGCCGTAGGGCTGGTTCTTGACGTTGACGCGGATTTCTTCCTTCACCACGTCCTGCTGGTTCTTCAGGTTTTCCGGGTTGAAGTCCAGCGTCTTCATGCGATCGGCTTCCAGCCACAGGATCGCGTCGAGCGATGACACCGGCGCGGTCTCGATGTAGTTGGTGAAGTCCGGACGGGTCGAGCCGTTGTTGTTGCCGCCGCCACCGGTGATCACGCTGTCGAACACGCCCTTCTTCGCATTCGGCGTGCCCTGGAACATCAGGTGCTCGAACAAATGCGCAAAGCCGGTGCGGTTGCGCGGCTCCAGCCGCATGCCGACGTGATAGACCACGCTCACGCCGATGACCGGCGCGCTGTGATCTTCGGAGATGACCACGGTCAGGCCGTTGTCGAGTTTCTTGACGGCAACCGGTACGGTCCAATGATCGGTGGTGGCGGCGAGCGTCGGTGCCGCCAGCGTCAGGCCGGCCAGCAGCCAGAAGGCAGTGCGTAGGCGCATAGGGTGAACCCCAAGGGTAAGTCCACCCAGCCTAGACCCAGCGACCCGGGGCGCGCTTGGTCCGGAAGTCATGCGCCGGTCCGGCGCGTGGTCGGAAGTCATGGCATTTGGTCATGAGCCGGCGGGCGCCGGCTCACACCGCCTCTCGGCCGCTCGCCTTTGGCGGCTTACCTGCGCAGCGTGTACTGCATGCCGATGGACGCCGGGCCCACGTCTTTGAAACCGTAGCGGGCATACAGATGGCGGGCGTCGCCATCGGCAATCAGCGAGATGTGCGCGCCATCCGGGGCGTGGGCTTTGAGCCAGGCATCCAGCGCGTCCATGATCGCCCGGCCCAGGCCGCGCTTCTGGTGCGCCGGCTGCACCGCGATATCGACGATGACGAAGGAGCAGCCGCCGTCGCCGATGATCCGACCCATGCCGATGGCCTGGCCGTCATGCATGAGCGTCACGCCGAACAAGGAATTGGGCAGCCCGGCTTCGGCGGCGGCGCGGGTGCGTGGCGACAGACCAGACTCAACCCGCAGGCGCAGCACGTCGTCGATGTCCGGCACGCGTGCCTGCAGGGTGTAGCCCTCAGGCAGGGTCATTGCCTTCCTCAAGTCCCAGGTTGCTGGGCGGGGATTCGTAGACGCGGCGATCGAGCAGGCCGGTTTCCTTGGCCACCAGCACCGGCACCACCATCTGCCCGGTCACGTTGGTCATCGTGCGCATCATGTCCAGCACGCGATCGATGGCGTACAGATAGCCGATGGTTTCCAGCGGCAGGCCGGCGGCGCTCAGCACCACCGTGGCCATCACCACCGCCGTGCCCGGCACGCCGGCGGTGCCGAAGCTGCCCAACACTGAAGCAATGAGCACGATCAGATACTGATCGGCGCTGAGCGGGTGCCCGGTGTACTGCGAAATGAACACCGCACACAGGGCCGGATAGATCGCGCCGCAGCCATCCATCTTGATGCTGGCGCCCAGCGGCACCGCGAACGAGGCATAGCTTTTGTCCACGCCCAGGTTGTGGGTGATCGCGCGCAGCGAGGCCGGCATCGAGGCGAAGCTGGACGAGCTGACGAAGGCGACCTGCATCGCCGCCGCCGCGCCACGGAAGAACTTGAGCGGATTCAAGCCGTGGCTGGCCAGCAACAGGCTGTACACCACCACGATATGCAGCGCGCACGCCACGTAGAGCGCGCCGACGAAGTTGGCCAGCGGCAGCAACTTGCTGAAGCCGTACGCGCCCACCAGCGAGGCAATCAAACCGAAGGTGCCGATCGGGGTGATCTCCAGCACGAAGCGGGTCACCTGGATCATGATCTCGCTGGCCTCGCCGGCCAGCTTGCGCGCGCCGGCTACCTTCTCGCCCAGCTTGACCATCGCAAAGCCCAGCAGTGCCGCGAAGAAGATCACCGGCAGGATCGAACCCTTGCCCGCGGCCAGCACGGTTTCACCGGCAGCATTTTTGGTGGTGCCGATGCCGGTCAGCGCCTGGAACGGATTGGACGGCACCACGTCCAGCAGCACCTTGATGGGGCTCGGAATATCTTTCGGCACATAATTGGCATCCACCTGCAGCGTGGTCACGCCCACGCCGGGCTGCATCACAACGCCTACGGCCAGGCCCACCGCCACGGCCAGTGCGGCGGTGATGACGAACCACATGAACGTGCGTCCGCCCAGCGCAGCCACCGACTTCTGCCCGTGCAGACTCGATACCGCATTGATCACCGCGAAGAACACCAGCGGCACCGCGATCATCTTGATCAGGGTGACGTAGAGCGTGCCCAGCGGTGCGAACCAGGTATCAGCGGCCGGACCCAGCAGCCAACCGGCCAATGCGCCGAGCGCGAAACCGCCCAGCACCCGTTGCCAGAACGGAATCTTGAACCATGCCGACACCAGCTTCATCAACCACGCCACCCTGTAGAAATGCAGGCCGACACGATAGCCCAGTCGGGTGATGAGCACGACGGCAGCGCTGGAAAGCCGGCGTGTCATGAACAGGACACTGTCGGTTGCCATAATGGCGAGTCATTTCTGGAGTTGCTGATGCGCCCTGCTTTTGTCGTGCCCGCCCTGGGCCTGAGCCTGAGCCTGCTCACCGCCTGTGCTTCCGTCCCGTCCACCAGCGCCGTGGCGTCCTCCGCCGCCGGCAAGGCCCGTGTTGCCGCCATCGATGTGCCGGTGGTGCAGCATCCGGACGGCGAGTCCCCGGCCTGGTGGTATCGCAATGGTGCTGCCCGCGCCGCCGCCAATGGCGCCATGCAGGGCCGCGCGAAGAACGTGATCCTGTTCCTGGGCGATGGCATGAGCCTGACCACGGTCGCTGCCGCGCGCATCCTGGACGGGCAGCGCAAGGGACAATCGGGCGAAGAGAACCAGTTGAGCTGGGAACGCTTTCCGCAGACCGCGTTGAGCAAGACCTACAACACCGATTCGCAGACGCCGGACTCGGCCGGCACCATGACCGCCATCACCACCGGCATCAAGACTCACATGGGCGCCATTGGCGTCACGGCCGGCCAGCGCAATGACTGCGCCGACAGCCTGGGCAAGGCCGCGCTGACCTGGCTGGAACTGGCCGACAGCGCCGGCATGGCCACCGGTGTGGTGACCACCGCGCGGCTGACCCACGCCACCCCGGCAGCGACCTATGCCCACGTGCCGAACCGCGACTGGGAGAACAACGCCGATCTGCCTGCCAATGCCGTGGCCGAAGGCTGCCAGGACATCGCGGCGCAGCTGCTGACCTCTTCGCGCTTCGGTCGCGGCCCCACCGTTGCCCTGGGCGGCGGTCGCCGCGAATTCACCAGCGCCCAGCAACGCGATCCCGAATACGACGACAAGGTCGGCCAGCGCCTGGATGAGCGCGATCTCACCGCCGAATGGCGGCAGGCCCATCCGCAGGGCGCCTACGTGTGGAATCGCACGCAGTTGCTCGCCGCCGCCGAGGCACCACAGGTGCTCGGCCTGTTCGAACCCGATCACATGCAGTTCGAGCATGATCGCCGTCGTGACCCGTCCGGCGAACCCTCGCTGGCCGAGATGACCCGCGCCGCCATCCACACCCTCTCGCGCAAGCCCGAAGGCTATGTGTTGATGATCGAAGGCGCGCGCATTGATCACGCCAACCACTACGGCAATGCCTTCCGTGCGCTGGATGAAACCATCGCCCTGTCGCAGGCGGTGCAGGCAGCGGTGGACGCGACCTCGCGCGAAGACACGCTGATCCTGGTCACCGCCGACCATTCGCATTCGCTGAACTTCGTCGGCTATCCGGTGCGCGGCAATCCCATCCTCGGCAAAGTGCGCGGTCAGGGCAGCGAGGACGACATGCCCGGCGATCTCGCCCGCGATCAACTGGGTCTGCCCTTCACCACGCTCAGCTACGCCAACGGCCCCGGCTATCCCGGCGCCAGCAATCGCCAGCCGGCAGGGCCGAAGAAATTCCTGCATGCGCCCAGCAGTGTCGAAGCGCATGACGGTCGCCCGGACTTGAACGCGGTGGATACCGAAGATCCCGACTACCTGCAGGAAGCCATGGTGCCGCTGAAATCCGAATCGCACGGCGGCGAAGACGTCGGCATCTGGGCCATCGGCCCGGGCAGCGATGCCGTGCGCGGCACGGTCGAGCAGAACACCATCTACCACTTCATCGTGCAGGCCACGCCCCGGTTGCGCGAGCGCCTGTGCGCCGCGCAGACCTGCAATGCCGATGGTGTGCCGGTGGAACTGCCCAAGCCAGCGGATTTTGAGCGCGCCCGCTGAAGCGCCTGTTGTCCTTGCCCAGCGCATTCACGCCGCAGCCGGCGTGGATGCGCTCCAACGTCAGAAGGCCACCGAAAAGCGCGCATTGAGCGCGTGGTCCCAACCATTCCAGCCATGGGCACCGTTGTAGCCAAATTCCAGCAGGCTGTTACGGCTCAGCCGCGCGCCCAGATGCAGGTCGAACAGGGTTGCGTGCGGACCGATGCTCGTACCGCGCACGGCAAAGAGTTCGCCACCCTGCCAGCGCGCGCTGGTCAGTGGCGTCAGGTCGCCCGTCGCGTGTCGATACGCCAGCGTGCCACCGAAGCTCAGCCAGTCTTCGCCGCCAGCCGCCGCCAGTGACGTTGCCAGGTCGAGCCCGACAGTGCTGTAATCCACCACGCTGCGTTGCGCGGCGACCTGCAGCGCCGAGCTGCCCCCCGACTCCGCGAACGCGCCGTGTCGGACTCGCACCTGCGACCACTGCAAGAAGGGCTGCAGCTGTGCGCGGGATCCGAGGTCGAACCGATACCCGCCTTCTAAATACGCCTGTTGGCCCGTTTGGCGGACCTGCGCGTGCGGAGTCTGCAGCTCGCTGCCCAGACTGCTGCGGCGCTCCGCATCCACGTGATGCTGCGAAACCGATACACCCGCTCTCAGCGCAAAGGCATCCCAGCGTTTGCCTGCGTAGAGCCCCAGATTGCGGCTGTCGAAGGTGGAACGCGCGCTGCGCTCGCTGATGTTCTGCTCACCGCGTCCCATCGCGCCGTTCACGCCCACCATCCATCTTCCACCCAAGTACCGGTCATAGCCGATGCTCAACAGACTGGCCTGCGAACGGACGGCGGCCGCATTGCCATCGGCGGCGAATCGGCTGGCCGCCTGATTCATCTCCACCCAGGAACCGTTGCGCTTGTCCGCATCGCGTTGCAGGGCGAATGCGCTCTGCTGCATGCGCAGGCGCTGCGCGCTGCTTTCGTTGAGGTGCTGGCCCTGCATGAGCAGGGATGCCTGCAGACTGGCGTAGGACTCGCCGTTGATCTGGTCCAGCGAAGACACCACTTGCATCGGCGTCAGGCGGGTCAAGGTTCGCGCCAGGTCACTGCTCTCAGGCAACTGGTCCGCCGCCGTGGCGGTGGCGAGCTGGTTGTCGCTACTCGCCACGCTGGCCAGGGCCAGGCCACGCTGCACGCTCAGGTCCACCGCCTTGGCCGAGTAGCTCAACCCCATTTTCAGGAAGGGTGAACCCGTCGCGCCCTGCACGCCTGCAAACTGCCCTTGCACGTCGCCCGCATCCAGGATCCGATAGTGATCGCCCAGCGTCGCCTCGACCGGCGTGGCCTGCACCTCTCCGCCTTGCAGGCGGGCCTGTCCGGCGACCACCAGCCGATCAGAGTTCTGCTCGCCCAGGTCCACCTGATAGGTGGAGCCGGCTAGTTGTTCGTAGTCGCCCTGCACATGCAAAGTGCCAATGCCGTTGTCACCCGGCGCGATGGTGCCCGCCACTTGCGCCTGCGCCAAGCGGCCCGTGCCGCTCAACAGGGCCTGAGCGCCTACGTGGGTCCGACCACCCCGGATCTCGCCCTGCACCTGCGCCCTGCCTTCGCGAAGCGTCAAGTCGGTATTGATCAACTTGCCATCCAGCAGCAGGACGCCGCCTTCCACGGTCACCGCCGCATCAAGCGTGTTGGCGCCGGTCAACTCCAGTACGCCCTGCTTGAGCACTATGCCGGCAAACGTGTTGTCGCCGCTCAACCGCAACCAGCCTTCACCACGCTTGGTCAACTGGCCATTGCCAGCAATGTCATTGCGCCAGTCGTCCCACGCCTCGCCTTGCCATACTTTCGCGCCCCCCGCAGGGCGTGAGAGAGCGACGTCCGTATCCACGCGCAGCAAGCCGGGGCCGTCGATGGCCTTCTTCAAATCCATCAACCCCCAACCAAACACCTCGTCAACGCCGGGCGCGCCCAAATCCCTGGCCGTGGTCAGGAGTACATCGCGCACCTGCGCGCTGGTCATGTAGGGAAAACGCTCCATCAACAGTGCCAAACCGCCAGTCACGTGGGGTGCCGCCATGGAGGTGCCGGTCTTGACGCCGTAGCTGCTGGTTTGTTCGGCCTCATCCACCTGCAAGCCCAACACTGCACCATGGTCGTCGCGTACTACTTCGCCGCTGATCTGGCCGGCGGGTATCGCTGAATAAATATCGGTGCCGGGGGCGGAAATGCACCAGTCCTTGCTGAGGCCGCAAATACTTGAACCGGCGCTACGGGTCAGATCCTGAGACAGATTGACCACGCTGAGCCAATAGGGCTCCGCTTCGGGCAGATAACGCGGCAACGTGGCCCAGTAACTCGCCAGAGTGCCGGATTGGTTGCCGGCGGCGAACACCTGGATCAGGTCATTGTCGATGGCGGCAGCGCCGTAAATGGCTGTCGCCTCCTGGACAAAAGCATTCTCGCCGAAGGCGTCCAGTTCTGCTTCCGTCTTGAAGTCGCGGCCGGGACCCCAGGAGTTGTTGATGGCCCTGACCTCGCGCTCGGCCATTTGGTCGTAAAGGCTGCGCAATGCCGACAGCCCCGGCGCGCGCGCGTAACGGACCGCGCCGGGCCAATTCATTGCCGCCTGGAAATTTCGATAGGTATCGCTGAGGAAGTTGGCCGAAACCATGTCCGCCGCGAACGCGACGCCATGCATCCCCGAGCCGTCACGCGCGGCGCCAATCGTCCCCGCCACATGCGTGCCGTGCTCGGCGTAGCGGAAGCCGGGCAGGCTCTCGTAGTACTTCAGCTTTTCCGGTGTGATCTTCCCCTGCTCGGCCAATCGGCGCAGGTGATCAATCTGATTCTGGTCGTAATTGTCGGTAAACGCGTAACTGACCGTGCCATCGGCGTAGAAGCATGCACCGGGGCCGGCAATGTGCGCACGCGATGGGCAGCCGGGATCGGCGAAGGTAATCGTGTCCAATCTGTTGGCGAACTCACTGTGCCAATGGGCCACGCCGTCATCGTGAACCGCGGTCTTGATGCCCTTGCCACTCAATCCCCGTGCGTACGCGTGGTCGGCGCCGATGGCGGCCAGACCCCAGTCCTTGTTGAATTCATCCGTGTGCCAGCTTTCGGGATTTCCCGACTGCCCGGGATCCTCGTACTGGCTTTGCGCCGCCGCCAGTGCGGGCACGCACATCAACGCAGCCAAGACGGCCTGCGAAAGGCAATTACGGAATGGAGCGAATGCCAAGCGGCAGGAAGGAATCAGTGCGGTCTTGCAGGTCAACATGGGGGGACTGAACTATCGGGGCGCGCACGCTAAGTTCCGCGCATCGACCCGATCAAGTCCGCAATGTGATCCGACCGTTGAAACGATTTCAGCCTATTTTGCTCTGCTTCCACGAAAGCAGGCCCGGCTGCGCTTGTTTTTCGCATGAATCGAAGTTGATTGATCATCAACTAACTGACCGCAAGCGGTCCAGGCGCCTGCGCGCTCGCCTGCATCTGCGCAGACGCGGCGACTGAATCGATGACCGCCCCCCCCTGCAGGTCAGAAAGGCTTGGCCAACACCAGCCAGACAATCGCGATCAACACCAGCACCGGCCCCTCATTGAACAGCCGCAGGGTGAACGAAGAAGGCAACGGCTTGCCCTTCTCCACGCCCTTCAACCAACGCCCTGACAGGATGAAGTGCACCAGCACCAACGCCACCAGGGTCAGCTTGGCGTGCAGCCAACCGCCCCACAGGTGATACGAAAAGACCAGCCAGCCACCAAAGAGCACCGCCAGGCCAAACATGTTGTGGCCAAAGCGATAAAGCTTCCGCCCCATCAGGATCAAACGCGCCTGCACATCGGTCTGGCCGGTGGTTTCAGCCAGGTTGACCAGGATGCGCGGCAGATAGAACACCGTCGCCATCCAGGCGATGACGAAGACGATATGCAGGGTCTTGATCCAGGGATACAGGCTGGCCTTGTCCACGTGGCGGGCTCCGATGATCGTAAAGCGCGGATTCTCCCGCATCGTCGCGATCACCGCCAGCAACGCCGGCCTTCCCGCGCAGGCGATCCGCGTGAACAATAGGCGCCCTTGCCCTCGCGCCCGCCGCCATGAGCCCGCCCGAAAAAATCTACGACGCCGGCTACTTCCGTCGCTGGTATCGCGAAGGCGATATCGGTGGGCCGCAGCGACTCGCGCGCAAGGTGGCCTTGACCGTTGCCACCGCCGAATACCACCTGGAACGCCCCATTCGCAGCGTGCTCGACATCGGCTGCGGCGAAGGCGCCTGGCGTGCGCCGCTGCTCAAGTTGCGTCCACGCTTGCAGTATCTGGGCTTCGACAGCAGCGAATACGCCGTGCGCCGGTTTGGTCGCCTACGCAATCTGCACTTCGCCCAGTTCGGCGACTTTGAATATCTGCGGCCGTGCGCACCAGTGGATCTGCTGATCTGTTCGGACGTGCTGCATTACGTGCCCACGCGCGAGCTCAAGCGCGGCCTGGTCGGCCTGGCCGAGCTGTGCGGCGGCGTGGCCTTCCTGGAAACCTTCGCCCGCGAGGACGAGTACGAAGGCGACCACGAAGGCTTCCAGCCGCGCAAAGCCAACTGGTACCGGGAGCAGTTCCAGCAGCAGGGATTGCGCGGATTGGGTTCGCATTGCTGGCTGGCGCCAGCGCTGGTGGCCGATGCGGCGGCGCTGGAGTTAGCCGCGGGCTAGCTGAACAGGCGAATTCCGGGCTCACCCGGCATGCGGTATGCTGCGCCGCAGCAGATGGCCGCTCTGGCCCCGGATCCTGACCGTATGACCCTTCTGTATCAATGGCATGAGCTGGGCCGCGCCTGGATGGCGCCGCTGGCGTACATGGCCGAAGCCAATGCCCGCATCTTTTCCGCGCAGGGCAGCTGGCTGTCCAACCTGCCCGGCGCCGAGCGCATCGCCGCCAGCAACGAGCTGATCTATCGCATTGGCAAGGACTACGAAAAGCCGGCCTGGGACATCCACGAAGTGGAAGTCAACGGACTGACGGTGCCGGTGGTGGAACAGGAAATCATCAAGAAGCCGTTCTGCCGCCTGCTGCGTTTCAAGCGCTATACGGACGACGCCGACAACATCGTCGCGCTCAAGGATGATCCGGTCGTGCTGGTGGTGGCGCCGCTGTCCGGCCACCACGCCACCCTGCTGCGCGATACCGTGCGCACGCTGCTGCGCGACCACAAGGTCTACGTGACCGACTGGGTCGATGCGCGGATGGTGCCGCAGGAAGCGGGCGCCTTCAGCCTGGATGACTACATCGGCTATGTGGAGGAGTTCATCCGCCATATCGGCGCCAAGAATCTCAACGTGATCAGCGTGTGCCAGCCCACCGTGCCGGTGCTGGCCGCGGTCTCGCTGATGGCCGGCCGCGGCGAAGACACGCCGCGCTCATTGGTGATGATGGGCGGGCCGATCGATGCGCGTCGCAGCCCCACCGAAGTCAACGGCCTGGCCACGCGCAATCCGCTGTCGTGGTTCGAGAACAACGTCATCCACTCCGTGCCCTCGCCGTATCCGGGCCACGGCCGTGCGGTGTATCCCGGCTTCCTGCAGCACGCCGGCTTCATCGCGATGAACCCCAGCCGCCACTTCATGTCGCACTGGGATTTCTACGCCAACCTGGTCAAGGGCGATCTGCAGGATGCGGATTCGCATCGTCGCTTCTACGACGAGTACAACGCCGTGCTCGACATGCCGGCCGAGTACTACCTCGACACGATCCGCGTGGTCTTCCAGGAATTCCTGCTGCCGCGCGGCAAGTGGAAGGTCAACGGCGAGCTGGTGAATCCGGCGGCGATCACCGACACCGCCCTGCTCACCATCGAAGGCGAACTGGACGACATCTCCGGTTTGGGCCAGACCGCTGCCGCGCATGACCTGTGCACCGGCATCGCCCCGGATCACCAGCAGCACATCACCGTGGAAGGCGCCGGCCATTACGGCATCTTCAGCGGCCGTCGCTGGCGCGACAAGGTGTATCCGCAGGTGCGGGATTTCATCGCCAAGGCGGCGGGCTGATTCAACGCCGGCCAGCGCAGACAAGAAAAGCCCCGCTCGCGCGGGGCTTTTTTCATAGGGCGAACACCTCAGGGCGTCAGCACCGCACGCCCGCGCACTTTGCCTTCGCGCAGCCACTGGTACACCTGCACCGCCTGCTCCAGCGGATGCGACTGCACGTCCACCTGGATCCGCCCGGCCTCGGCCAGCGCGATCACTTCCATCAGCTCGGTGCGCGAGCCCCAGTACGGGACGGTGACTTGACACCCGTACGGCGGCCGATTGGCGGCGTGATGCACCACGCCGCCGCCCAGTCCGACCACGCTCAGACGACTGTTGCGCCCGACCACCTGCGCGCCCAGATCCACGGTGGCCTGTGCACCGACGAAATCCAGCACCACGGTGACACCACGCGGGCCGACCAGCTGCTTTATCCCTTCGAGTGCCGCGTCGCCGTCACGGGTGTTGAACGTATGCGCCACGCCCAGGTGACGCGCATGCGCCAGCTTGGAATCATCGATATCGCCGGCGATCAAGGTGGCCGGCGTGAGCGCCTTGAGCAGCTGCACGGCCATGTGACCCAGGCCGCCGATGCCGATGACCAGCACGCTCGCGTCCGGCGTCAGCATCGGCAGTGCGGTCTTGATGGCGTGGTAGGGGGTGAGCGCGGCGTCACTCAACGGCGCAGCGGTCACCGGATCCAGCTTGCCCAGCGGCACGAGTTGGCGCGCCGACGGCACCAGCATGTATTCCGCCATGCCGCCATCGGATCCCAATCCACCGCCCATGGTGCCCAGCAGCGCGTGGTTCTCGCAGTAGTTTTCCGCCGAGGTCTGGCAGGTGTGGCAGCGGCCACAACCCCAGGGACCGTACACGGCGACGGCGTCGCCTTCCTTCCACCCCTCGACACCTTGTCCCAGCGCGGCGACATGGCCTGCATTCTCGTGGCCGAGGGTGAACGGACCCGACAAACCCAGCGGCTCATCGAGGATGTGCAGATCCGAATGACAGACGCCTGCACCGGCGATCTTCAGCAGCACCTGGCCGGGGCCCGGCGTGGGCTTGGGCAGGTCAACCACTTCCGCCGGCTTGCCCGTCTGGATGAATCGCACCGCTTTCATCTTCATGGCGCCGCTCCACGGGAGGAAGCGTCAGGATCCGCCCGACTGGTTACATCAGGGTGAAGGCGCAGGCAGCACGCCACGGCGCCGCACTGGAAAGAAAAAGCCCCGCTTGCGCGGGGCTTTCCTGGTGGCGGACAGGTGTGCCGGTTCGGTTACACCACCGGATTGCTCACCAGCAACTGCTTGGCCAACCAACCGTGGATTTTGCCGATGCCACGGGCCAGATGCATGGTGGCGAACAGCAGCAACACGCCAATCACGAACAGCAGCGGCACCGCGAAGTACATGCCGGGATCGCCCACCGACCAGAAGCCGAAGTTGATGTCCCAGGAGTGCGGCAGGAACAGCGCCAGCGGGGCGGCGGCCAGACCCAGGGCCAGGCTCAACAAGGTGACCGCGACACTGAAATACGCGGTGCCCAACGGCATCATCAACAAGAAGTACAGCATGGCCGTCCAGGTGCGGCGGTCGGTGAACATCTCGCCGATGCGGGTCATCCACGGCTTGTCGCGCTGCGTGTACAGCGGACGACGCGGCATGCGTTCGCCCAGCAGCACCTCGACGATGCGGCCTTCCACCAACGACAGCAGGCGCACCGAAGCCAGGAACAGCATCAGCAGCGGGATGCCGACGATCAGAATCATCAGGCCGGCCGACAGGCTCGCGCCGGTCACCACCCAGGTGAAGTAGAACGTGCCGGTAGCCAACGACAGCAGCATGTAGAACAGCGCGCCGTAGGTGCGCGAATCAGCGGCCACGCCGAAGAAGCGGCCGATCAACGATTCGCGCTTGGGCGGCGCCGGCGGCTTCAGGGCGCGGGTCACCGTCACTTCGGTGTCGCGATAGATATCGGCCACCTCGGCCGGCGCGCCGTAACTGCCGGCCACCGATGCGATCACTTCGGCCTCGCTCTTGCCGGCCTGTTCGGACAGTTCCGAGCGCAGGTATTCCTCGGCGTCGTAGAGCGCGTCCTGGATCAGCGCCGGGTCCGAACCCGCCAATGCGGCGCGCAGCTGTTCCAGGTACTCGGGGATGGTGGTGGGAAGACGCGGAGCGGATTCGATGTTCATGCGGTTATCCCCGTCAGGACGGAATCAACGGAATCGCGGGTGGCGCGCCAGGCGGCCGCCCACGTCTGCAGGGTCTGCCGCCCTGCCTCGGTAATACGGTAATAGCGGCGCGGCGGACCCGAGACCGAGGGTTCGACGAAACTCTCCAGCAGGGCCCCGCCTTCCAGGTTGCGCAGCACCGGGTAAAGCGCGCTTTGCTTGCCACTGAGCACGCCCTCCCCGACCCGCTCCAACTGCTTGGCGATCAGGTAGCCGTACAGCGGTTCCCCGGCCCGGGCCAGCACCGCCAGCAGGGCCAGCGAGACCGTACCGGCGCTGAGCTCTTTCTGGAACTTCTTCAATTGGGCATCCACATCGACCATGGCGCGCCTCCTTGACTAGCTTGGAGACAACACTAGTGCGAACTTGGGTATAGCGAATGTGCAGGTAGTCATGGCTACTTCTGCCCACGGCCCGCTGCGGCCCCGGCAAAGGGAGACAGCGCCACCGGGACTCTGCGTAGAATCGACGCCTTCACACGCCACCGGACCGGACCGCCCATGACCCTGCGCCTCGCCCTGCTCGCCTCCGCCCTGGCCTTTGCCACCTTGCCGGCCCACGCGGCCGAGCCGCAGAAGAGCAAATACCGCAGCGCGCAGGAAATCCTGGAGGCCTCGCCGGCCCAGGACTGGCGCCGGTTGGATCCGGCCAACACGCTTTACCTCGAGCTGGAAAGCGGACGCGTGATCATCGAACTGGCGCCGGCCTTTGCGCCGGAGCACGTAGGCAACATCCGCACGCTGGCGCATGAGGGCTTCTGGAACGGCCTGTCGATCTACCGCTCGCAGGACAACTGGGTGGTGCAGTTCGGCGACCCCACCGAAGAGGAAAGCCAGCGCAAGTCGATGGGCAGCGCCAAGCCCAAGCTGCCCGCCGAGTTCGAGCGTAAGGCCGATGATTTGAAGTTCGACGTGCTGCCGGACAGCGACGGCTGGGCGCCGCAGGTGGGCTTTGTCGATGGCTTCCCTGCCGCCCGTGACCCGAAGACCGGCCAGGCCTGGATGGCGCATTGCTACGCCACCTTGGGCGCGGGTCGCGATACCGCCGCCGACAGCAGCAACGCCACCGAGTTGTACGTGGTGATTGGGCAGTCACCTCGTCAACTGGATCGCAACATCACCGTGGTCGGCCGCGTGGTCAAGGGCATGGAATTGTTGAGCGTGCTCAAGCGCGGCCCGGAACCGATGGGCATGTATGCCGACAAGGCCGACTACACCCCGATTCGCGCCATCCGCCTGGCCAGCGACGTGCCCGAAGCCGAACGCACGCCGCTGGAACTGCTGCGCACCGATTCGCGCAGCTTCACCGATGCCACCGAAGCACGCCGCAATCGTCGCGACCCGTGGTACGTGCGCCCGGCCGGCCATATCGATGTGTGCAATGTGCCGTTGCCGGTGCGGTCGCCGAAGAAGTGAACCTGGAGGCGCCGCGAGGCGCCTTCTTCATTCGGGCCCTTGACAAGCCAGCCAATGAATTAGATATTTAACTAATCCGTTAACTCTTTAGTTCCATGGCCATCGATCAAGTCTTCGAAGCCCTTGCCTCGCGCCCTCGCCGGGAAATCCTGGCCTACCTGTCGGCGCAGGAACTGACTGCGGGCGACATCGGCAAACGTTTCGAGATGAGCGCACCGGCAATCTCGCGCCATCTTTCCGTGCTGGAAAATGCTGGCCTGGTCAGCAGCGAACGGCGCGGCCAATTCGTTTTCTACCGCCTGGTCCCGGACAGCCTGGTCAACACACTGACCGGATTCGCCTTTGAAATCTGTCCAACCGCCGGACCGCTAAAGCGCGAGGCCAGACAGCTGGCTGGCGCGAAGAAGAAGCCCGGTCCGGCGCGCTGAGTTTCCAACACACACCACATTTCCTTTTGCAGCGAGGCTTGCCATGTCACGCAATACGGAACGGGTCAGTGGTTTTCCCAGCGCGCGCTTGCCGTCCTACTGCGGCGGACTGCCGGTGGAAGTGGTGCTGGTCGCCCAACTGGGACATGGCGCAGGCGATCGCCTGATTGCCGATGCGGGCGATCGCCAACGTGGCCATCTCGGGTTCATCGATGAGCTCGACGAACCCTCCGTGCGCATCGGCGCTCCGGACATCGAGAAGGGCGATGCCACCGCGTTGTACTCGTTCGCAGTCGGCGCCCATGGCCATCCCTTCCATCGCCACGCCGGGCATCGCGTGTTCACCGCCATCACAGGCAGCGGCGGCGCGCTGCTGCGTTTTTCCACCGCGTCCGATGCGCAACTGGCCGCCGACCCCCGCCATTTCCTGCACGCGCTGCGCCAGGTAAGGCTGCCGGCTGATTGCTTGTTCACCGTGCGCTTTGGCGACGGCGCCTGGCATCAGTTCGCGCCACTGCGGACGTCGTCGCGGCATCCCGTGTTCTTCGCGCTGTCCTGCCACACCAACGAGCTCGGTGGACCGCTGACAGACAGCGAGCGACAACAGGTCGCGGCAGGCACGGCCAACCTGGCGTCCTTGACCGAGTTGTTGCCCGAGGTAGTGGCCCGTGTGGCCGCCTCGCGCTCCGCCGATGATGCGATGACGCCGACCATTTCACTGTCGCTGGAAGCCCCAGCAGACAGCGCCATCGCCGCGCTGTGCGCGCACGCGCGCGCCGCCAGCGGGCGGCTGCGGGCGTGGATCGGTTTGTGCCGGCACGCCGGCGGTTTCATCAGCGCGCGCCGCATACCCGTACAGGCGATGCCCGCCACGCCCGCCGATTCGCTACTGGCGGGCGAACTGCCCGCGCATCACCACGATGACAGCTTCGTCCTCACTCAAGCGGTCCCGACGCGGCGCAACGCGGAAGACTGGTTGGCGCAGGTGCTGGACGGTTTCCTGCAGCAGCGGCCTGCCGGCGTCACCTGGTTGATGCGTCTGCGCAACGTACTGGTGCGGCCTTTGCGCCTGCGCACGTCGCCGTTGGGATGTCCGGTGTCATCGTTGCTTTCGGACCAGCGCGACAGTCTCTTCCTGGGCCGCTATCCAGTCCTCGTCCAGAAGATTGATGCCGATGGACGGCGTGCCCAGGTGATTCTGGGTGCCGACGACCGCCATCTGCGGTTCCGTTCCTGCGTCGGCGTGCAGTTGCTGGACAATGGCCGCATCGAGATAAGCCTCGGCACCCGCGTGCAGTGCACGAACCTGTTTGGCCGCTGCTACATGGCGACCATCGCGGCCGCGCACCGCCGCTACATCTCTCCCAGCATGTTGCGGCACGCGGCCGAGTTCGCGCTGGGCGAACCGGCCACGGCGACGGCAAAGCCAAGCGACGGGATTCAGCCCGCCTTGCGCTGACTAAACGCCACACTCCCCAGAATCAACACACCCGCCCCCAGCATCGCCGGCGTCACCGGCTCACCCAGGAACATCCACGCGAATGCCGCGCCGAACAGCGGCACCAGATAGGTGACGGTGGCGGCGCGCGCCGGGCCGATGCGCTGGATCAAGCGGTAGTACAGCAGGAAGGCGTAGCCGGTGCAGACGATGCCGATGGCGATCGCACTGCCCCACGCCACCGGTGCAATCGGGTGGTCCGGCCAGTGCGTCGCGGCGAACGGCGCCAGCACCAACGCCGAGCAACTCAGCGTGGCGGCAGCGGCGGCGGCAGGCGGAATGCCAGCGAGATGGCGACGCACCAGATTGACGCCGACGCCATACAGCAACGCTGCGGTCGAACCGGCCACCACCGCCATGCCCACGCTCAGGCCACCGGCCTTGCTGGTGGCCAGCAGCACCACGCCGGCAAAGCCGACCAGCAGGGCGATGGCGCGACGTGTGCCGATCTTCTCGCCGAAGAACAGAAAGCCAATCAACGCAGCGAACAACACCGTCATCGCGTTGCAGATCGCGCCGATGGCCGCGGGTGAGCGTTGCGCCGCCCAGGCGAACAACAGGAACGGAATGGCCGAGTTGATCACGCCGATGATCGCCAGCTTGGGCCACATGGCGCGGCTGATGTAAGCGCGGTCGCGCCACAGGAACGGCAGCAGGATGATCGCGCCCAGCGCCAGTCGGATGTCGACCAGGGCGAACGCGCCGAACGGCTTGGCGGCGATACGCATGAACAGGAATGAGCTGCCCCAGATGGCGCCCAGCACCAGCAGCTCCAGCGGCGTGCGCCAGTCGCGGGTCATGGGAGTACTCGGGTTGGCCAGGGTTTGTGCCGCCACGCCGTCGCTGCTTGCCATTGCCGTGCGCCTGTTTTGTGTCTGCGGCCATTGTCCCTGGACGCCGGAAAGCCACAAGCGCATAGAATGCGAGGGAGCCACAAATTTCGTTCAAGTCTGGCCATGAACCTGCGCCCTGCCCTGTTGCCCGCCCTGGGCGTGTTTGCCGCCGCCGCCCGCCACCAGAACTTCGCCCATGCGGCCGAAGAGCTGCATCTGACTGCGAGCGCGGTGAGCCACCATATCCGCAAGCTGGAATCGCTGCTGGGCGTGGTGCTGTTCCAGCGCCATGCGCGCGGGGTCAAGCTGACTCTGGAAGGCCGGCAACTGGCGGATGCGGCGACCAGCGCACTCAGCGACATCGAAGGTGTGGCCGCCAATCTGCGCCATGCCGATGGCGTGTCGGTGCTGCGCGTGGCGACCCTGCATTCGCTGACCTACTGCTGGTTGCTGCCGCGGCTGGCGCGCTTCACCGCCCTGCATCCGCACATCCGCCTGCAGGTGGATACGGGCATCGCACTGACCCGCTTCGAGGAAGGCGGGCCGGATCTGGGCATCCGCCATGGGCCGGGACAATGGCCGGGGCTGACCGCGCAGCATCTGATGGACGACGAATTGTTTCCGGTGGCCTCGCCGGCATTACCGGGCGTGGCCGCGATCGCCGCGCCGCGCGACATCGCCCGCCTGCCGCTGGTCACCGATCTGGCGTTGCAAGGCTGGCGCGACTGGTTCCGTGCGGCCGGCGTGCGCGGCTTGCGGCTGCCGCAGATGCACAGCTTCAGCGACAGCACCGATGCGATGCAGGCCGCGGTCTATGGCGTGGGCGCCGCGTTGGCCCGGCGCGTGGTGGCGCAGCCTTATCTGCAACGCGGCGAACTGCTGCGCCTGCCGGGCCCCGCGTTGAACGCGCGCTTCGCCTACTACGCGGTGTACCCGAGCCACCGACCGCCACGGCCGGTGGTGCAGACCTTCATCGACTGGCTGCGCAGCCAGACGGCGGAGACGGAGATTCCGCCGCCGCCGGCTACGGCACGGATTTGACGCCTGCCACGATCGCCGGCTTCAGCCCGTTGATCTGGCTGTCGGTGGATTGATCGGATTCCAGGTACAGGCCACTGAGGAAAGCAATCAGATCATGCCGGCGCGCCAGCCAGGCGGGATCCTGGTAGGCCAGTTCCTGGTTGCCCAGGCGGGAAGCCAGGCCGGTGAACCAGCCCTGCCACTCCGCTTCGGTCAACAGACCACGCTTGGCGATGAAGACCACCGGCCGCGCCAGGCGACCCGGTTCGCCGAACACATACGCGTGCGCCTGCTCGGGAACAATCTGGCTGGCCAGCGCGGCCAGGATGCGATCCACCTGCTTGCGATCGACCTGCTCGTTGGACGCCAGCTGCAGCAGCCAGTCCGCGCCGTGGGCCACGCCATGGCGCCAGCCTGCGCCCGCCTCGAAACCACGGTAATCGCGCACCGACGTTTCGTAGTCGGTCGCCCGCACGACCATGGCATTGCGTTCCTTCTTGCTCATCCACGGCTCGATGCGATCGGTACGCGCCACTTCCGACAGCACCAGCGCGGCAAACGGATGGGCGAAACCCGCCGGATCTTCCGCATCCAACATCTTGTACAGCCGCGTCATCAGCGTGCGGCGCGTGTCTTCCGACAACTGCTTGCCGCGCATCCAGGCAGTCAGGGCCTCGTAGGCGATGCCATCGCGCAGCGCCGGATCCGGATCGGCCAGGCAATCCACCAGGGCCAGCGCCAGGGTGGCGCGCTGGGCGTCATCGGCCAGCGCAAACTCCTGCTGCTTGAGCAGATCCAGCGAGGGGCGATCCGTGCCCTCGGGAGGACAGCCGGCGTAGGCGAACGAAGAACACGACAACAGGGCCAGACACGCGATTCGTTGCCACATGCAGTGAGTCCTCAGAATTTTGCGCCATCGACATGGGTGACCTGCAGTGCAGCCAGATCCACCGACGGCACGCAACGCAGGTTGACCGCGGTCATCGGTTGCGGACGCTCGCCTTGGCCGAACACGCTCACGCCGCAGTGCGCGCAGAACGAATGCTGGATGCTGTGCGTGTTGAAGGTGTAGGTGGAGACGGCGTCCGGCGACGTGGTCAGCTGGAAGGCCGCGCGCGGCACCGCCCACATGATCATCGCCTTGCGCCGGCAGATCGAGCAGTTGCAGTCGAACACATCGGCGATCTCGCCTTCCACTTCGAACGCGATGCGTCCGCAATGACAGCTTCCTTCGTACTTCATGGCGGCTCTCCTGCGCGGCAATCGGCCAAGGGTAATCGAATGGCAGATGCGGCGACACTGTCCGCGGCCTATGCTGTAGGCAATCCCTTTGTGCACTGCCGCGAGAATCCCATGCGCCCCAGCCTGCTTGCCCTTGCCTTGATCGCCAGCCTGTCCGCCTGCCAGCGCACGGAAGCGCCCAGCGCCACGCCGGCCGGCGCCAGCGCCGCCGCCAACAGCACCGAAGCGGCGGATGCGAAGTTCAGCGAATTCTCCCGGCGCGCGCTGGCTGGCTGGCTGCAGCTCTCGCCGGTCAACGCCACCCAGATTGGCGAGCACCGGTACGACGGCGAGATCGATGATCTCAGCGAAACCGGGCGCAAGGCGGGTGTCGACTTTGCCCGCAAGACCCTGGCCGACCTGGACGCCATCGACGTCAGCCAGCTCTCGCGCGAGAACCAGGTGGATGCGGCGATCCTGCGCAACCAGCTTCAGTACGACGTGTGGGCCAGCGAAACCCTGCAATCGTGGGCGACCGATCCGCAGATCTACAACGGCCTGGCCGGCGGTGCGCTGTACAACCTGATGGCGCGCGAGTTCGCGCCGCTGCCGGATCGCCTGAAGTCGGCCACCGTGCGGATGGAGAAGATTCCCGGCCTGCTGGCGCAGGCGCGCGCCAACCTGGATCCCGCGCGTGTGCCGCAGATCCACGCGCAGACCGTGGCCAAGCAGAACGCCGGCATCCTCAGCATCGTCGAGGCCTTCATCACCCCGCATGCCAAGGAGTTGGCGGAAGCCGATCAACAACGCCTGGCCGCCGCCACCGACACGCTGAAGAAAGCCGTGGCCGAACACCAGCAATGGCTGGACAAGACCCTGGTGCCCAACGCCAAGGGCGACTTCCGCATCGGCGCGCAGTTGTATGACCAGAAGCTCAAGTTTGCGCTGGTGTCCTCGCTCTCGCGCGCGGACATCAAGCAGCGTGCGGAGAACGAACTCAAGCGCGTGCGCGGCGAGATGTACGGCATTGCCCAGCAGGTGCTGAAGGATCGGCCCGGTGCGCCGGCGTTGGGCGATCAGCCGGATGACGCCACCCAGCAGCGCGCCATCGAAGCGGCGCTGGAACTGGCCTATGCCGAGCGGCCCGCACGCGATGCGGTGGTGGCCGATGCGGAAGCGGCCTTGAAGTCGGCCACCGACTTTGTCCGCGCCAAGGATCTGGTGACCCTGCCGGATGCGCCGGTGGACATCATCGAGATGCCGGAATTCCAGCGCGGCGTGGCGGTGGCTTACTGCGATTCACCCGGTCCGCTGGACAAGAACCTGAAGACCTTCTACGCGATTTCGCCGATTCCCACCGAGTGGTCGCAGGCGCAAGTGGATTCGTTCCTGCGCGAATACAACAGCCGCATGATCCATCTGCTGAGCATCCACGAAGGCACGCCGGGCCATTATCTGGAAGGCTGGCACTCGGGCAAGTTCCCGTCGACCCTGCGCGCGGTGCTGCGCTCGGGCCTGTTTGCCGAGGGCTGGGCGGTCTACACCGAACGGATGATGGCCGACGCCGGCTACTTGAACAACGACCCGCTGTTCCGCCTGGTGCAGTTGAAGTTCTACCTGCGCACCATCGCCAACGCGATCCTGGATCAAGGCGTGCACGTGGATGGCTGGAGCAAGGAACAGGCGATGGACCTGATGGTACGCCAGACCTTCCAGCAGGAACGCGAAGCCGACGGCAAGTGGACCCGTGCGCAATTGAGTTCGGCGCAGTTGCCGACCTACTTCGTCGGCGCGCAGGAGCACTTCGATCTGCGCAAGGCGATGGAAGCCAAGCTGGGCGACAAGTTCAACGCCAAGGCTTACCACGATCAGGTGCTGTCGTACGGCGCGCCGCCGGTGCGCTTCGTGCGTGAGCTGATGCTGGACGAGCCGATCCAGTAAGCACGCCGAGAGCGCCCTCATCCGGCGCTGCGCGCCACCTTCCCCCGCAAGCGGGGGAAGGGGTCTGCTTCTGCTCCCTCCCCGCAAGCGGGGAAGGGTTTAGAACTGCCGCGAAATCGTGAAGCTGCCGAACACCGGCCGCTCACGCTGCGTATCGAATTCGCGGCTGCGGTGGTAGCGCGCCAGGGCGAATTTCCAGCGGCCGTACATGAAGGCCATGCCATAGCCGTACTCGGCCACGACCGGGCGCTTGTCCACGCTGTGGCTGTCGCGGAAGGTGTTGCCGTCCAGGGTGATGTCGTACAACACCCAGCGCACGTCAGTGGTCAGGAACATGTGGAAACCCAGCACGTGCGGTGGAATGCGGCTGCCGGTGGGCGCGGTGTTCTCGCCGGCCGGGCGCAGCGGCGTGCTGCCGAAGTCATTGGGCAGGTAGCGGCCGAACCGCACTTCCGCGCCACCGTTGGCATAGGTGGTCAGGTTGCCGAGCGTGCCACCCCAGTGGCCGATGGCATCCCAACTCCAGACGCCCCGGTCGTGCGGTTCAATGCGCTCCATGCGCTCATGCACCAGGCGGAACACCGGCTCGTCATGCAACTGGTTGTCCCAGCCCATGAATTTCTCGCCGCCCACCATCTTGTGGACTTCGCTCTGGATCTGCTTGCCGAGTGCGGACTCGCCGACCAGGCCCAGTTGCAGCTGGGTGGTGCGCAGGCTGTCGCCCTTGCGCGCGTTGTAGCCCAGGCTGACCAGCAGCACGCCCGCATAGGGACGGTCATCCGGGATTACTTCAGTCGCGGTGGGATCCTGCGGAGTGAAGATGCCATGGCCGAAACTCACCACCATGTTCTGCTGGTCGAAGCCTTCCGGGGTCAAGGCATTGAGGTAGCCATTGAACCAGCGCGCCAGTCGCGGCAGGCAGGGATCGTTGGTGTAGTCCATCAAGTTGGGCGAGACCAGCGTCAACATCACGCCGTTGCTGTAACCCTGGTCCTGGTTGCCGAACAAATCGTTGTCGACCCGGAAGTTGACCGTGGGCGGAAGATCGGTGGCCTCATTGCAGTAATCGCGGGCAAGGGCTTGCGCGCTGCACAGCGCAAGCACGGCCAGCAGGGCGAAACGTCCTGTCGGGCGCATGGGGGATCCGGTGGTTCTGGGGGGGACGGCAAGCGGCCGGCATTCGGCCGATTCCGGATAGGCGCCACGATAAAGGAATGTGCGTGAATTCACAGGATGCAGGGCGGCACGCACTATCCTGATATTGGGCAATCCACGCTTGCCTTCGCTACGCTGCCTTGCCTGATCCTCCTGCATGAGCCCTGCCGACCCGACCATGCCAGCCGCTGCCTCTCACTTGCTCGCCCGGCCCTGCTGTCCGGCGGCGCCCCGATGACCCCAGCACGCTCGCGCCCGCCGACCGGCGCAGGCGCGATCCATGTCGGCGTGGGCGGCTGGGTTTACGCGCCCTGGCGCGACAACTTCTACCCGGCCGGGCTGGTGCAACGCCTGGAGCTGGAGTACGCCAGTCGCCAGCTCACCGCCATCGAAATCAACGGCACCTACTACGGCGCGCAGAAGCCGGCCACGTATGCCAAGTGGCGCGAGCAGACGCCGCCGGGCTTCGTGTTCTCGGCCAAGGCGCCGATGCGGATCGTGCAGGCGCGGGTCTTGGCCAAGACCGGCAAACAAGTCGAGGACTTTGTCGGCGGCATCGCCGAACTGGGTGATCGGCTCGGGCCACTGGTCTGGCAGTTCGAAGGCCAGGGTCGCCTGCAGCGCGAAGACTTCGCCGCGTTCCTGGCACTGCTGCCGCGCAGCGCCGGCGGTCGCCACCTGCGGCATGTGCTGGATGTGCGCGATGCCGCCTTCGCCAATGCGGATCTGATTGCGCTGGCGCGACAGCATGAGGTCGCCACGGTGTTCACCGACGCCGCAGAACATCCCAACTTCGCCGACCTCGGCACGGATTTCGTCTATGCGCGTTTGATGCGCACGCAGGCCAGCCGCGCCACCGGTTACACCGCCCAGGCGCTGGCCGGCTGGGCCGATATCGCCCGGCGCTGGGCACATGGTGAGGATCCGCCCGGACTTCCGCACCTGCTGGAGCCGTTGAAGAAGGCAGCGCCACGCGAGGTCTACGTGTACTTCATCAATGGCGCCAAGGAGCGCAATCCGGCCGCGGCCATGGCCTTGCTGGCGGCGCTGGGCAAGCGCTGAGCGATCAGCCCGGCGCGCTGCGCCGGGTCAGCATCCAGCTCGACAGCAGCACGCCCATCACGCAGGTAAAGGCCACGTAGTGCGCGGGCGCCAACGGCCCCAGGCGCTGCGCCAACCAGGCCACCAGCGGCGGCGTCATCGCGCCGAACAGCGCGTAGGCCACGTTGTAGGAGAACGACACGCCCGAAAACCGCACCGCCGGCGGGAAGGCATGGATCAGCAGCGACGGCACCGCGCCGGTAACACCGATGCTCAGACCCAGCAGTGCGTAGTGCCAGAGGAAGCCGCTCTGATCACCCTGGGCCAAAGGCCAGTACAGCAGGTAGATGCAGGCGAGCAGCAACAACGATCCCACCAGGATCGTCACCGCCACGCCCAGCCGGTCCACCGCCCAGCCCGACAGCAGGCAGCCGACGATCAACGCCGTGGTGGCGATGCTGCCGCCGAGGAAGGCCAATGACGCCGGCAACTGGAAAGCCGCCTGCACCAGGTTGGGGGTGAGCAGCACGCCGACCACGATCGCCGCGGTCAGCAACCACGAGGCCAGGATGCCGCGCAGCACCGCACCGCCATGGCCCGCCAGCACGTCGCGCACCGGCAGGCCCTGCACCAGTTCGCGGCGCGCCTGCATGGCGATGAACACCGGCGTTTCCTGCAACCAGCGACGCAGGAACACGGCGAACAGGCCGAACGCACCACCGAGCAGGAACGGCACCCGCCACAGACCACCGCTGACTTCGGCAGGGCTGAAGGCGGTGTTGATCCAGGTGGCCAGCAACGAGCCAATGAGGATGCCGGCGGTGAGGCCGGCGGTCAGGCTGGCGCAGGCAAAGCCAATGCGGTTGGCGGGCACATGCTCGGCCACGAACACCCACGCCCCCGGCACTTCGCCCCCCACCGCGATGCCCTGCACGATCCGCAGCAGCAACAACAGCAGCGGCGCCAGCACGCCAATCTGCGCGTAGGTGGGCAGCAGGCCAATCAGCAACGTGGGCACCGCCATCAACAGCACGCTGAGGGTGAACATGCGCTTGCGTCCACCGCGGTCGCCGAAGTGCGCCATCACGATGCCGCCCAACGGCCGCGCCAGATAGCCGGCGGCGAAGATGCCGTACACCTGCAGCTGCGCCAGCCAGGGTGCGGTGCCCGGAGGAAAGAACAGCTCGCCCAGCACCTTGGTGAAGAAGACGAACACCACGAAGTCGTAGAACTCCAGCGCGCCGCCGAGCGCGGCCAGACCCAGGGTCTTGGCGTCATGACGGGTGAAGTCGCGGTGGCTGATGGCGGCGGCAGTGCTCACGCGGCGGTCCGGGTCGTCGGGTGCAAGGACGCGACATTGGCATGCGTCGGCCGCAGCGTCCATCACCGGCCGGACGCCTTCGCAACAATGTGTCGCCCATCGCTCTCGCTCGACCGGCGCGGTGCGCCACAATAGCGCCCATGCCGATGACCGCCCACGCCAAAGCGCAACTGCAAATCCATTTCTGTGTCCTGCTGTGGGGCTTCACCGCCATCCTCGGCAAACTGATCACCCTGCCCGCACTGCCGCTGGTGTGGTGGCGCATGCTGCTGGTGGTGGTGGCGCTGGCCGTGCTGCCCAGCGTGTGGCGTGGCCTGCGGGCAATGCCGGCACGCCTGATCTGGGCCTATGCCGGTATCGGCGCGCTGGTGTCGCTGCATTGGCTGACGTTCTACGGCGCCATCAAGCTGGCCAACGCCTCGGTGGCCGCCACCTGCATCGCGCTGGCGCCGGCGTTTACTGCGGTCATCGAACCGTGGCTGGCGCGTCGCCCGTTCTCGGCGCGTGAGCTCGCCTTTGGCGTGGCGGTGTTGCCGGGCGTGGCGCTGGTGGTCGGCGGCGTCCCCGACGACATGCGCCTGGGCGTGCTGGTGGGCGCGATATCGGCGTTGCTGGTGGCCCTGTTCGGATCTTTGAACAAGCGGCTGGTCGAACACGGCGACCCGTTGACCGTCACCGCGCTGGAACTGGGTGCCGGCACCCTGCTGCTGACCGCACTGGCGCCGCTGATGCCGTTGATTTTCCCGGTGTTCGCCGGCCCGCTGCTGATCGTGCCCAGCCTCAGCGACGGCGCCTACCTGCTGGCGCTGTCGCTGCTGTGCACGCTGCTGCCGTTCGCGTTGTCACTGGTCGCCCTGCGCCATCTGAGCGCCTACGGCGTGCAGCTGGTGACCAACCTGGAGCCGGTCTACGCGATCCTGCTGGCGATTCCGCTGCTGGGCGAACAGCGCGAACTGACGCCGCTGTTCTACGCCGGCGTGGCGATCATCCTGGCCGCGGTGTTCCTGCATCCCCTGCTCGAGCGGCGCAAACGCGGCGCACCGGTGCAGCATCCGGAAGTGCTGGGAACGTCCGAAGCCAAGCAACTGGTGGATTGATCACCCTTCCGCAAGCCGCCCCGCAAGCGCCCGCCCCAAGCCGCCGACGCGGCCAGCCGCTCAGCCGCAGCTGACCCGGTCGCGACCGTTGCGCTTGGCCTCGTACAGCGCCGCATCGGCGCGCTTGAACAGATCATCCGGCGCGTCGCCGCGACGGAAGCCGGTCAGGCCGATGCTCACCGAAATCGGCAGGCCCATCGACAGCAGCCCCACCGATTCGCGCACGTATTCGCAGAGCAGCCGCGCTTCTTCCAGCGAAGTGCCCGGCATCAGGATCACGAACTCCTCGCCGCCATAGCGCGCGGCCATGCCACGGCCGGCAAACTGTGCCTTGAGCAGATCCGACAAGGCCGCCAGCACGCGATCGCCTTCGTCATGGCCATGCACATCGTTGACGGTCTTGAAGTGATCCACGTCCAGCACCGCCACCGCAAAGCCATCGCCACTGGCCATGGCCTTGTCGATGGCCGTGGCCAACGCCACCGAGAACGCGCGGCGATTGGGCAGGCCGGTCAGGGGATCGGTGCGGGTCTGCTCGGCCAGGTCGGCATTCTGTTGTTCCAGCTCGTGCTGGTAGTGCTGCAGCTGTTGCTCGTACCACTCGCGTTCGCGCAGTTGCAGGCTCAGCGCGCGGCTGACCCGGCGCATTTCCAGCAGATGGGTGACCTGGCGTGACAGTGCTTCGAGCGCCTGCAGCTGGAAGTGTTCCAATTGCCGTGGCTGCTTGTCGATCACGCACAGCGTGCCCAGCGCGAAGCCTTCCTGGCTGACCAGCGGCGCGCCGGCGTAGAAGCGGATGCCCGGCTCGTCCATCACCAGCGGGTTGTCGGAGAAGCGCGCATCCTGGGTGGCGTCGTTGACCACGGTAATCGCCTGCGGGGTCAGGATCGCATGCGCGCAGAAGGAGGTGTCGCGGATCGTTTCCGCATCATCCAGCCCCAGCCGCGCCTTGAACCATTGACGGTCGCGGTCGATCAGGCTGACCGAGGCCATCGGCACCGCGCAGATGCCGGCCGCAATCACCACCAGATCATCGAAGCCCTGCTCCGGCGCGGAATCGAGGATGTCGAAACTGCGCAGCGCGGCCAGGCGGGCTTCTTCGTTGGCGGGCGGAAGCGGTTTTCCCATGGCAGTTACCAGTCGGTATGTGCAGGCAACAGGGCGCGCAGTTCGGCGTCGGTCAGATTGCGCCACTGACCGGGCTTGAGCGCACCCAGCTTGAGGTTGTCGATGCGCACGCGGCGCAGTTGGGTCACCCGATAGCCAAACTCGGCCGACATCAGGCGGATCTGCCGGTTCAGGCCCTGGGTCAGCACGATGCGGAAGCCGAACTTGGCCAGCCGCGCGGTCTTGCAGGGCAGCGTCATCTGCCCGTGGATGCGCACGCCGCGGGCCATGCCGCGCAGGAATTCATCGGTGACCTGCTTGTTGACCGCCACCAGGTATTCCTTCTCGTGGCGGTTCTCGGCACGCAGGATCTGGTTGACGATGTCGCCATTGCTGGTCAACAGGATCAGGCCTTCGGAATCCTTGTCCAGCCGGCCGATCGGAAAGATGCGCTGCTCGTGGCCGACGAAGTCGACGATGTTCCCCTTGACCGAACTCTCGGTGGTGCAGGTCACGCCCACCGGCTTGTTGAGCGCGATGTACACGTGCTTGCGCTTGCCCGCCTTGGCCGTGCGCGCGCGCAGCGACTGGCCGTCGACCTTGACCTCGTCGTCCTCGCCCACCACCGCGCCCATGCCGGCGGGCTGGCCGTTGACGGTGACCCGCTTCTCGGCAATCAGGCGATCGGCCTCGCGGCGGGAACAGAAGCCGGATTCGGCGATGTGCTTGTTGAGGCGGGTCGTCATGCCGCCATTATCCGGCATCCGCGCGCCGCTTTGGCCGGATCAGCCGGGCAACAGGGCCGCGGGACCGGGCGAGGCCAGCAGCGCCGGCGCGTGCACGTCCAGGTGCAGGGTCTTCCACTCCCGGATCAGCGTGGACAGCGGCGCCGGCGCATGGATGGCATAGCCCTGCACGCAGTCGATCCCCACCTCGTCCAGCTTGGCCAGGGCGGCCTCGTTCTCGACCCATTCGGCGATGGTGCGCTTGCCCAGCGCGCGTCCCACCTGGCTCATCGAACGCACCAGCGCCAGATCGACATTGTCCTGGCCCAGATCGCGGATGAAGGCGCCGTCGATTTTCAGGATGTCCACGTCCAGGCTCTTCAGGTAGGCGAAGGAGGACAGGCCGCTGCCGAAATCATCCAGCGCAATCCGGCAACCGCGTGCACGCATCGCCTCGATGAAGAGGCAGGCATCGCCGAGGTTGCCGATCACCGCGGTCTCGGTGATCTCGAAGCAGATCTTGTTGGCCACGCCCGGATGCGCATCGAGTTGCTCGGCGGCAAAACGGCGGAACTGTGGATCCGCTATCGATTGCGCCGACACGTTGATATGGCACAGGTCCAGGCAGAGCAGATGGCGGGTGTCGCGACTGAGCTGGGCCAGCGTGCTGGCCAGCACATGGCGATCCAGAATCATCGCCTGGCCGTAGCGTTCCAGCGGCGGCAGGAAGTAGCCCGGCGAGTAGATCCGCCCTTCGTGGTCGACCATGCGCACCAGCACTTCGTATTGCAGGCGCGGCTCACCACGCAGCGGCTTGATCCGCTGCGCGTACAGCAGCAGGCGATCCTCGGCGATGGCCAACTGGATATGCGCCACCCAGTCCAGCTCGGTCTGGCGACGGGCAAAGGCCTCGTCGGTTTCGCGGTAGCAGCGGATGCGGTTGCGGCCTTCTTCCTTGGCCAGGTAGCAGGCGGTGTCGGCGGCGCGCAGCAGCCAGTCGGCATCGGTGGTGTCGGCGTTGATCTCGACGATGCCGATGCTGCAGCCCAGGCCGAACTTGCGATCGTTCCAGTGGAAGGCCGACTGGGCCAGGCGCGTGTGGATGCGCTGGGCGACCTTTTCGGCCACCTCGAGATCGGCGCCGGCCAGGAAGATGGCGAATTCGTCGCCGCCCAAGCGGCCGACCCAATCCTCGCTGCGCAGGCTCGAACCCAGGCCATTGGCGAACTGGCGCAGGAAGCGATCGCCGGCGGCGTGGCCGCAGGTGTCATTGACCAGCTTGAGCTGATCCAGATCGACAAAGCACAGGCAGTGATGCGCACGGTCGCGCTGTACGTTGGCGGTGACATGGCCGAGCCGGCGTTCGATCTCGCGGCGGTTGATCAGGCCGGTCAGATCATCGTGGCTTGCCTGGTGGGCAATCTCGCTGGCCAGCTCGCGCGCCTCGGACACGTCTTCCACCACGGCAAAGACGCGCGAACCTTCCGGATCCTGGCCGGTGATGATCGACGCACTCCAGCGCACCCAGCGGCTGCTGCCGTCGCTGCGTCGAAGCCGGCGCTCGCCGGGTTCGATGATCCGCTTCCAGTCGATTCGACCGTGGACATCGAAATGCAGATCCTCGGCATGCAGGATGTCGCCCAGCCGCTGCCGGCGCAGCTCGGTCAAGGGCCAGGCCAGGATTTGCGCCAGCGCTTCATTGGCCTGGGTGAAGCGGCCTTCGCCATCGAGCTTGAGCATGCCCACCGCGGCCTGGTGGAAGGCGGCGCGGAATTCGGATTCGGTGCGACGGATATGCAACAGCGTGCGCCGCATCACCGCCAGCGAATACCAGGCCAGGGCGAAGAAGGCGATCACACTGAGGATCATCAGCGACATGCGCAGGAAGCGCGAACCGTCCACCAGCGACTGCGAGAACGCCAGCTCCGACGCACGCAGGCGCTCATCGGTTTCCAGCAGCAGGCGCTGGTAATGGCCGACGTCGAAATCATCCAGCGCGCCGGCCCGAGAGCGCTGCTCCAGATGATCGGCCAGCGCCACCAGCGACAGGATGCCGGCATCGGACTGGCGCCAGCGCTGCACGGAATCGCGGAAGAACGGCGCGTGTGCAAACAGGCGGTACATGCGGATCATCCGGCCGATGTCGGCCGGCGCGTTGCCGCCCTGCAAGAAGCCCTGCTCGGCCGCCGGGTAATCGATGGGCTGGCGATCCAGCGCCAGCCGCGCCTTGCGATCACCCAGGGGCACCTTGAGCGCCTCGCGCGCACTGTCCAGATCGGCCTGGTCGCCGTGGCTGACATAGCGGTAGAGGCTGGACACGGCGATCTGCTGCGCCTTGGACCAATGGCTCTCGCCGACGATGTAGGCGGTGGCGCCGGCCTGCACTTCCAGCACGGTCGCGGTGAGCATGGCGCCCAGCGCGGAGAACAGGATGATCGCGGCCACGCGCCCGGGCAGGCGCTGACCACCGCTGTCGGTGGCGCCGTCGGAACCCGCACTGGTCCGCTGCTTGCCCACATCGCACCCCTACGATGCCTGGATGGAACGACTTCCCTGTGCCGTCGGCTCCCCGGCCGACGGACTCGACATGTCGACGCTGTATCGGCGTGCCCGGGCTGAACTTTAGCGCAGCCGTGGCGCGCCGCGGGCTCAGGCCGGATTGGCGCCCGGACCGGCGCAGGATCGCGGCGCTTCGCCTGCCAGCGTGAGCAGGGCCTCGGCCTGGCCCTTGCTCCAGAACTCGTTGCCGTCGGCATCGGCATAGCGTGCGCCGGACGCCGCCACCACATGCGGCAACTTCAGCACGCGGCCGTTGAAGCTCAGGTCCGCATCGCCCTCGCCATGGAAGGTGGCGGTGACCGCCAGTTCCTGGCACTGGTACAGGTACGTGGTCGCCTCGCCCTGCTGCTCGGGAATGCTCGGCTCGGTAGGCGCAGCGGCCGCGGTGGGGCTGGCGGGGGCGGCTGCCGTTTCGGTCGCGGGCGCGGTGGCGCGCTGGCAGGCGGGCAACAAGGCGATGGACAACAGGCACAACGTCAACGCGTGGGGGCGCATCGTGGATTCCTCGTGGGCAGGTACCAGCACAGCCTACTACCAACCAAAGCCCACACCGACGCCGGCCGAGCTTTCCGAACCGCTGAACGCACCGCCGAAGGTCACCGTGGCGCGATCGGAGATCGCCCGCTGGTAGCCCACCGACAACGCCTGTTCGCTGCCCTGCATGCCCACGCCCACGCCCACGCGGTTCTGCGTGCGTACGCCGGCCGTGCTGGTGGCCATGGTCAGCATGGCGGCGTTCATGGCGCCCTGGCGTTCGATGCGTTGATCGGTCTTTTCGAAGCGCCATTCCATGTTGGAACGCAGGTCGTCGATGGCCGCCATCGGTGCGGCCACGGCCTGCTGGAAGCGCGCATCGGTGTAGGCGTTGGCCGAGGTCAGCGTGGCCGCATCACCGGCGGCGACGTCATTGCGGATTTCGGTTTCGCGGGCATCGGTGTACTGCTGCGCGCTGCTGGTGGCGGCGGTGCGCGCCGCGTCCAATTGTCCACGGTTGACCGCATCGCCGGCCTGCACGCCATCGGCGACGTTGCCGATGCGCGAGCCGCCATCCCCTTGCAGGGTGATCTGGCGACGCTGGTCATTGTCGTAACCCACCGCCAGCTCATCGGTGCCGCCACCCGGGCCCCCGGGACCTTGCGGTCCTTGCGGACCTTGGGGTCCCTGCGGTCCCTGCGCGCCATCATCGCCGGCCTGGCCCTGCGGACCCGTCGGACCCGTCGGACCTGCAGGGCCCTGCGGTCCGGCCGGCCCTTGCGGGCCCGGCGTGAGCGCGATGTCGTCGATGCGCTGGCCCAACACACTCAGTTGCGTATCCACCGCAGCAAACGCCGCACCGACATTGGTGTAGCTGGCGCCCTGGATCACGTACGTCGGCGCGGTGAAGATGCCACCTGCATAACTGGACCCGCCTCCCAGCGCCAGCGCAAGCGGATTGAGCTGGGACACGTTGACCGCGTCGGTGCCCTGCACGCCGGCGGCGAGGTTGATGATCTGCCGCTGCGAGGCGGCGGTACCCACCGACACGCTGTTGGCGCGATCCGCGAGCGAGCCCGCGCCCAACGCGACCGAGTTCACCGCCGTGGCGGACGCGGTGGTGCCCAGCGCCATGCTCGACGCCTGCGCCGCGTTGGCCGCGCGTCCCAGCGAAACCGCATCGGTGGCCGTGGCCTGCGCATTGTTGCCCACCGCCAGCGAATCAGTGGCGGTGGCATCGGCCGATTGGCCGAGCGCCACGCTGCGGGTACCGGAGGCGACCGTGTTCTGGCCCAGTGCGGTACTGACATTGCCGGTGGCGCGCGCCGAACTGCCCAGCGCGACCGAGTTGCTGCCCTGCGCGACTGCGGTGTCGCCAATCGCACTCGCGTTCGGACCCAGCGCCTGCGCATTGGTGCCGACTGCCACGCTGTTCTGGCCATTGGCGTCGGCGCCGGTGCCGACCGAGGTGGCGTCCTGGTTGTCGGCGCGACTGCCATTGCCGATGGCGATGCCGTTGACGCCGGCGGCCGTCACTTCGGCATTGGTGCCCATCACGATGCTGTTGGTGCCGGCGGCGGTGGACTGGAAGCCGATGGCGATGGTGTTGGTGTTCAAGGCTTCGGCCAGCGCACCGAGGGCGGTGCTGCTTTCGCCTTGTCCGCGCGCACCGCCACCGATGGCGGTACTTCCGAGCGTGGTGGCGCGCGCATCGTAGCCCAACGCAGACGCGCCAATGCCGGTGGCTTGCGCGAAATTCCCCACGGCCGTGCCAGCGTCTGCCGAAACCGTGCTCTGCGCGCCGATGGCCACGGAGGAGAAACCGCTGGCGTTGGCATTCAGGCCGAACGCCGTGGCGCCCTCGCCGTTGGCGATCGATCCGCCGCCGAACGACATCGCACCCACGCCGGTGGCGGCGGCATTGTTGCCCAGCGCCGCAGCGGCATCGCCGTTGCTGTTGCTGCCATTGCCGATGGCGATGCCGTTGTTGGCGATCGCGCTGACCGTGGCGTTGTTGCCCAACGCCACGCTGTTGATCGCTTGCGCACTGGCTTGCGTACCCAGCGCCGTGGCGCTGTCGGCAGTGGCCACACTGCCGGCGCCCAGCGCGGTGGCGCGATTCTGGCCTGCGTTGGCGCCTGCCCCCACTGCGGTCGCGCCGATGCCCACCGCGTTGACGGTCTCGCCGGGATCGAGCACGCCATTGTTGTTGGCGTCGAACCAGCCACCCACCGCACTGGCGCCCTGCCCCTGCGCCACCGCCTGCGATCCGATGGCGTTGGCGCCGTTGCCTGACGCCTGTGCGTTGTTGCCACAGGCAAAAGCCAACGTGCCGGAGGCGACACCACCGGGTATCGGGCCATCACAAGCCTGTTGACTCCACGCATCCGCCGACCAGGCCAGCAGCGGCAATGCCAACAGCATGCTCACGCGAAGCTGCCAGGATCGGCCTGGGCGCGTGGGTAAGGAACGAACGGGGAATGACTGCACGCTGTGCGGTTTCATGACGCCTCCGGGGATCGACAGGGACTGCGGGGAACAGGCCTAACGCATCGGGTTGCGATGCTTCGAACCAAGACGAATGCAAACTGGAAAACGCGCGGGCCATGCAACGCCCGTGAATGCGCTCTTATTACTCCTGGTGGCGTAGTTGGGGAAGCCCGCCAGCGGACTCGGCAATGCGAGGAAAACGTGAATGCTTGAGAGTTAGCGCTAGCACGAATGTCAGGGCGCGGTGAGTCCTCATCGGCGAAGCTTCTTGAGGTTCTGGCGAACCGCGTCGATGCCGTCCCATGGATGCGCCTTCCACTTGCGGATCCGCGCCACCGCCGATTCGATCGTGAAGGCATCACCGCGCTTGACCCGCCACAACTCCTCCCACTTCAAGGGCATTGCCACCGGCGCTCCCGGTCGTGCGCGCAACGAGAAGGACGCCACGCTGGTCGCCCCGCGTCCATTGCGCAGGTAGTCGATGAAGATGCGCCCCTTGCGCAGTTTCTTGCTCGCGGTGGCCAGGTACTTCAACGGTTCCATCTGCGCCATTGATTCGGCGAAGGCATGGGCAAAGGGTTTCACCAGGTCCCAGTCACAGGCCGGCTTCAACGGCATCACCACGTGCAGGCCCTTGCCGCCGGTGGTGCGCACATACGAGACGAATCCCGCCTGCTCCAGCAGTCCGCGCATCTGCCGGGCCGCGGCGACCACATCGCTCCACGGCACGTCCGGCGCGGGGTCCAGATCGAACACCACGCGATCGGCGCTGTCGGGCTTGCGCGCCTGTGCACCCCAGGGATGGAATTCCAGCACGTTGAACTGCACCAGTTCGCGCACCGCCAGCGCATCGCGTACGACCAGATAGTCCTCCACCTGGCCGCTCTCTTCTTTCAGCGGCACGCTGTCCACGTGCTTCATGCCGGCCACCAGATGCTTCTGGAAAAAGCAGGGCCGCGTGCTGCCCTGCGGGCAACGGATGATCGACAGCGGCCGGCCGATGATTTCCGGCAGCAGCCAGTCCATCACCTGATCGTAGTAGTTCGCCACGTCCTGCTTGGTCTTGCCGATGTCGGGATAGACCACGCGGCCGGGGTTGCTGATTTCGATGGTGGCGTCGGCGCGCGTTTTGGTCCTGGACGATGATTTGGTTGCGGATGCGCCATTGCCGGTTGTCTTGCTGGCCACTTTGGTCGACTTCTTGTCAGCGGCCGGCGACTTCGATGCCTTGCGACTGGCCATGTTCTTTCCCCGTGTGGGTGGATCGCGATCCGACGACAGCAGATCCTTGGCGCGCTTGTCCGGCCGCACGCCTTTCAGCGAAGGCTGACGCAGCAGGCCCTGGTTGCCGATGCCGCGATAGAAGACTTCCACCACCGCCTGCGGTGCAAACCATTGTGCGGTTCTCAAATCCACGTCAAGTTCGTCCGGCAGATGCGCGGTGGGCGTAGCGCCACGCTTCCTGCCGAGCGACTGGCTCAGTTCTTCGATCAATTTCTGGCTGAAGCCGGTGCCGACCCGGCCGGCGTAGTTCCACCCACCCTGGCCATCCGGACGCGCCAGCAGCAGGGAACCAAACCCGCTGCGGCTGCCGCGCGGCGCGGTCATGCCGACCACCGCGAACTCGTCGCTTTCCAGGCGCTTGGTCTTGCGCCAGTCATCACTGCGGCCGGCGCGATACGGGGCATCGGCGCGCTTGGAAATGATGCCTTCCAGTTCGCGCTTGCCGGCGGCGGCAAAGGCTTCCTCGCCATGGCCCTGCACGTGCGAACTGTAACCCAGCGGTGGTGCGACGCCAGCCAGCACCTGTTCCAGCAACTGCTTGCGATCCCGTTGCGCCACCTTGCGCAGTTCGTGATCCTGCAGGTGTACCAGATCGAACAGCATGTAGGACAGCGGCGCGTTCTTCTCGCCGGAAAGCGTGGCCTGCAACACGCCGAAGTCCGCCTGGGTGCCGCCTCCGGCAATCAGCTCGCCATCCAGTGCCGCGTGGTCGATGCCACGTGCCGCGGCCATCGCTTCCAGCGCGCCCGCGATCTCCGGCACCTTGGCGGTCCACTCCAGCGCATTGCGCGACCAGATGCGGGCGCGCCCGTTGCGCAGCACCGTGAGCAAGCGGTAGCCGTCCCACTTGGCTTCGTGCAGCCAGTCTTCGCCTGTGGGAGGTGTCTGTCCCAACGTCGCCAGTTGTGGTGCGAAGGCCGCGTCGGACAACGTGGCCCGCTTGGCCCCTTGCACCCGACCGGCGATGGCGCTCCAGTCGCGCCTGCGCGCACGCGTGGTCTTGCTGGCTGAGGTCTTGCCTGGCGACTTCCGGGCCGAGGTCTTGCTCGCTGTCTTGCTCGCTGTCTTGCTCGCTGTCTTGCTCACCGACTTGCTTGCGGCTTTCGTGGCTCGCCGCGCACTGGCGCCGGAGGTCGGCGCGGGAAGATCGTCGATCATGTCGTCGGCCTCCTTGTTGTCCGCGTAGGCATCTTCTTCCTTGAACAACAGCCACTGCGGCTTGCGCCCGCCGCGCTGGGTGCGGACCAGGTGCCAGCCGCCCTTGAGCTTGTCGCCGAACAGTTCGAAGCGCAGATGCCCCTTGGCCAACTGCGCCACCGGATCATCACGGGTGGACCACAGCCCGCGATCAAACAGCGCGACGTGGCCGCCGCCGTATTCGCCTTCGGGAATCTCTCCCTCGAAGCCGGCGTAGTCCAGCGGATGATCCTCCACCTCGGCCGCCAAGCGCTTGACCGACGGATCAAAGCTTGGCCCTTTGGGCACGGCCCAGCTTTTCAGCGCGTCGCCTACCTGAAGGCGGAAGTCATAATGGCGATGACTGGCGTGATGCAGCTGAACGACGAAGATCGGCCGCGCAGCGCGCCCCCGCGGCTTGCCCGGCGCCGGCTCGCGCGTTCGCTGGAAGTGACGTTTTCGTTCGTACTCCGTCAGGCTCATCAGTCAACCGGGTCATCACGCCGGTTCCACTATGGTCGGGTCTCCGTCAACGGGATGTAGCGATATGACCCCACTGGACAAACCCTTGCGCCGCGAACTGTCGGTCAATGACACCACCTATACCTTGGTGATCGACCCCACTGGCTTGAAGCTCACCGAGAAGGGACGCCGCCGCGGCGTCGAGCTGCGGTGGGTGGAACTGGTCAATGGCGATGCCGGATTGGCAGCGGCGTTGCAGGCGTCTACCGACAAGGAATGATCGTCAACTGCCGCGCGGTTCGGCCCTGACTCCAGGGCCGAACTGCGTGGCGGGCTATGCACTGCGGCGGCGGGGAGCGGCTTTCTTGGCGGCTGCCTTGCGTGGCGTCGCCTTCTTGGTGGCTTTGGTCGCTGACTTTTTTGCCGCCTTCTTGCTGGTCTTCTTCGCGGCCTTCTTCGCCGCCGGCGTGCGCTTCTTGTCCGCCAGGCTCTTCTGCAGCAGCGCCATGAAGTCGACCACGTTGGTGGTGGTCTCTTCTTCCTCGCGTTCGGTGTCCTCGACCTTGGCGGTGGCGCCCTTGGATTTGATGCGCTTGCGGATGATCGCCTGCAGGCGGGCGCGGAATTCGTCGTGGTAATCGTCAGGCTTCCACTCGCCGGCCATCGACTCCACCAGCTGCGCCGCCATCTGCTCTTCCTTGCTGGTTATCCGGTAGGTCGATGCCGAGCCGCTGGGCAGCTTGTAGTCTTCCGGGTCCACCAGTTCCTGCGGATAGCGCAGCAGGATCAACAACAGCGCGTCGCCGTTGGGGATCACCGCGGACAGGTACTCACGGGTGCGGATGACCACCCGCGCAATGCCGACCTTGCCGGTGTTCTCCAGGGTGCGGCGCAGCAGCACGTAGCCTTTTTCGGCCTTCTTGCCGGGCACCAGCACGTAGGGTTTCTCGAAGAAGCGCACATCGATGCTCTCGCGATCGACAAAAGTCTCCACCTCCACCGTCTCGTGGCTCTCCGGTGCGGCGGCGCGGATGTCTTCCTGCTCCACCACCACGTAGTTGCCCTTGTCGTACTCGTAGGCCTTGATGATGTCCTTCCACGGCACTTCCTCGCCGGTGTCGGCGTTGACCCGTTCGAAACGGATCGGCTTGCGATCCCGCGAGTCGAGCATGCGGAAATGCAGATCGACCTTGCGTTCGCCGGACATCAGCGAGACCGGGACGTTCAACAATCCAAACGACAACGTGCCGGTCCAGATCGGGCGTGCCATGGTGTCTCCTTGCGCGAGTGCCACGTGCAGTGGATGACGAAGGCGATGATGGCGAAGTGAACGCTGGCTGGCCGAGGAGGTGCTCAAAGCCGCGAACTGGTTCACGTCTTAATGCTTTCTCGATGTGATGTTTACATTCGCGACGGCGACGACGGCGAAGATGGGGCTTCGTCAGAGCAGGAGCAAAGACATGATGGGAAGTATCCATCGGTACCCCGTGCGCCAGGTGGAGTCGGCCAAATGCGAAGTGGTCGATCTCTCGGCCGAACTCGAAGACTGGCGCGAAACGCTGTCCGGCCACGACTTCTACGAGCCAGGCACCGACTTCAGCCAGTACGAACCCAGCCTGGTGTTCGCCTACGACAGCTACCTGCAGTACCACCAGGTGCCGCTGGACGAACTGAAGCAGACCCTGGAGCGCAAGTACGACGAGCGCTTCGATCGCTTTGCCCGTCTCAACTGGCATCGCATGGAAGGTCTGCTGGAACAGGTGTGGCTGCGCATGGGCGCGCCCACGCATACGGCCCGCACGCATGAGATGCAGGCCGGATGGATGGCGGGACGCCCCGCCGCCTAGGAATGCAATGGCGGGTCAGCGCCGCTCAGCTGCGCGGCGCGGGCTTGCCCTTGCGATGCGGCTTGCCGGGACCGCGTTCATCACCGGCACCGCGCGGCCCGGACTTGAAACCACCGGCCTTGAACCCGCCGGGCTTGAAGCCATCTGGCTTGCCGCCTGCGGAAAGCTTGCCGCCACCGGGCTTGAACTTGCGCGGCGGCGCTTCACCGGCATCTTCGCCAATGCGATGGATGCGCAGCTGCTGGCCCGACACCCATACTTTCTTCAGGTGCACCAGCATGTCCGAAGGCATGCCTTCGGGCAGGTCCAGCAGGGAGTGATCGTCGCGGATGTCGATACGACCGATGTAGCGGCTTTCCAGACCCGCTTCGTTGGCGATGGCGCCGACGATGTTGGCCGGCTTCACGCCGTGCGTGTGGCCCACTTCGATGCGGAACGTTTCCATGCCCACTTCAGCCTTCTCGCGCGGCGGCTTGTCGAAGCTGCGGCGCGGGGCGTGTTCGGCGAACCCTGCCGTGTGGCCCGTGGTGTGACCTGTAGGAGGGACTCCAGTCCCGACCCGATCCTCACGCGGGCGACGCTCGGTCGGGGCTGAAGCCCCTCCTACAACCGCATCGCGATCCTGACGGGGTTCAAATTCGCGGCGCGGGGCGCGCTCCGGGCGCGGCGACGACGGCCGGCGATCCGGGTCGTACTCGCGACGCGGACGATCATTCGCGTTGCCATACGGGCCGCTGGCCTGCGCACCGTGGTCACGGGGGCTGCGTCGTTCGGCCGACAGCAGCAGCGGCGTATCACCCTGCAGCAGGCGCGCCAGCGCGGCGGCGATTTCAATCGCCGGCACATTGTTTTCGCGCTCGTAGGTTTCGATCAGGCTGCGGAACTCGCCGCCCTGGCTGGCGGCCAGCGTATCGGTGATGCGGCCGAGGAACTTCTCCACGCGACGATCGTTGACTGCCTCGATGCTCGGCAATTGCATTTCCTGGATCGGCTGGCGGGTGGCGCGCTCGATCTGGCGCAGCATGCCCTTCTCGCGCGGGGTGACGAACAGGATTGCGTCGCCGGTGCGGCCGGCACGACCGGTGCGGCCGATGCGGTGCACGTAGCTTTCGGTGTCGTACGGGATGTCGAAGTTCAGCACGTGGCTGATGCGCTCCACGTCCAGGCCGCGTGCGGCCACGTCGGTGGCCACGAGAATGTCGAGCTTGCCGTCCTTCAATTGCTGGATGGTCTTTTCGCGCTGCGCCTGCTGCATGTCGCCGTTGATGGCGGCAGCGGCCAGGCCGCGCGCCTGCAGCTTGCCGGCCAGTTCTTCGGTGGCGGCCTTGGTGCGCGCGAAAATGATCATCGCGTCGAACGGTTCGGCTTCCAGGATGCGGGTGAGCGCATCGAGCTTGTGCAGCCCGCTGACAAACCAGTAACGCTGGCGGATGTTGGCCGAGGTGGTGGTCTTGGCCGCGATGGTGACCTCGACCGGATCCTTGAGGTAGGTCTGCGCGATGCGGCGGATGGCCGGCGGCATGGTCGCCGAGAACAGCGCCACCTGGCGCGATTCCGGGGTCTTCTTCAATACGGTTTCGACGTCGTCGATGAAGCCCATGCGCAGCATTTCATCGGCTTCATCCAGCACCAGCGTGGTCAGGCCGGACAGATCCAGCGAGCCGCGCTCGAGGTGATCGATGACGCGGCCGGGCGTGCCCACCACCACGTGCACGCCGCGCTTGAGCGCCTGCAGCTGCGGGTAGTAGCTCTGGCCACCGTAGATCGGCAACACGTGGAAACCGGGAATCTTGCTGGCGTACTTCTGGAACGCCTCGGCCACCTGGATGGCCAGCTCACGCGTGGGCGTCAGCACCAGCGCCTGCGGCTTGTCGGCGCGCAGATCCAGATTGGACAGCAGCGGCAACGCGAAAGCGGCGGTCTTGCCGGTGCCCGTCTGGGCCTGGCCCAGCACGTCGCGCTTGCCCAGCATGGCCGGGATGGTGGCGGCCTGGATCGGCGACGGCGTTTCGTAGCCAATCTCGGAAACGGCCGCCATGACAGGCGCGGAGAGGCCGAGATCGGCAAACAACGGGGTCGCTTCAGGAGCGGTTGTGGGGTCGGACGGGGGGGACATGGAGGACTCCGGGCGTCGCGGAGTGCGCACGCAAGCGGCATATTGTGCGCTTCCGGCCCCCCTCCTGTCCCGAAAAAGCTGAACAGGGGCCCGGCGGACCCGTCCAGACGTTCGATCTGGACCGCCCATGGCAACTTTTTTTGCCCCGGCTGTGATTATCCGGCCACCCTGCGCGAATCACTCCCCGAACTCCCAACACGCACAATGCGGGCGACGGAATCGGCAATGGACCTGAGTACAACCATGGCAGGCGAACAACGGGCAGTATTCGCGGAACTCCTGCAGCTCCATCGCGGCATCGTCTTCAAGGTGGCCGGCAGTTACTGCCGCCTGCCCGAGGATCGCGCCGATCTGGCGCAGGAAATCGCCGCCCACCTATGGCAGGCCTATCCGCGCTACGACGCCAGCCGCCCGTTCTCCACCTGGATGTACCGGATCGCATTGAACGTGGCGATCTCGCATCTGCGCAGCCAGCGCACGCCGGCCACCGTGCCGCTGGATGACAGCGCCGTCGAAGTCGCCGATCCGCAGGCGCGCGACCCGCTGGCCGAACAACAGGTACACGCCCTGCACCGCTTCATCCACGCACAACCCGCACTCGATCGCGCCTTGTTGCTGCTGTACCTGGAAGACCGCGGCTATCGCGAGATCAGCGAAATCCTGGGCATCAGCGAGACCAACGTGGCGACCAAGATCAGCCGCCTCAAGCAACGCATCCGCAACGAACTCTGACCCGCGAGGATCACCCCATGGAACTCGATGAACTCAAATCCGCCTGGCATAGCCTGGATCGGCGCCTGAGCCAGCAGAACGACATCCAGCTGGCGCTGCTGCGTGAACGCAAACTCGAACGCGCCCGCGGTGGACTGCGTCCGCTGATCTGGGGCCAACTGCTGCAGATGCTGCTGGGCGTCGGTTTGATCGTGCTGGGCGTGAGTTGCTGGACGAACAACCTGCACAGCGTTGGCCTGTTGATCAGCGGCGTGCTGGTGCACGCGTTCGGCCTGCTGCATGTGGTGATGGCCGGCATCACCCTGGGCCTGGCCGGCACCATCGACTACGCCGCGCCGGTGCTGCGCATCCAGAAACAACTGGCGCGCCTGCTCAAGGTCTACGTACTCAACGCCAACCTGTGCGGCGCGCCGTGGTGGATCCTGTGGGTGCTGGTGGTCATCGCGGTCGCCGGCTTGAATCCCGCCACCGCGCAGACACAGACGCCACCGTGGATCTGGATCAGTCTGGCGCTCGGTACGGTCGGCTGGCTGGGCACCTGGGCCTGGCTGTGGCTTCGGCGGAACAAGCCAACCCAGGTCAACGCCGACGGCGCGCCCTGCGTCGGTGATGGCGGCGACAGCATCCGCCGCAGCCAGCGCGTCCTCGACGAGATTGCCGCATTCGAGCAAGAATGAGCGCATGGACATCATCGCTTTCGAGCTCGACCCCGGCCGCGAGTTCGTGGAACTCAACCAACTGCTGAAACTGGTCGGCCTGGTGGACAGCGGCGGCGCGGGCAAGGCCCTCGTCGCCAGCGGCTCGGTGCAGGTCGATGGCGCCACCGAACTACGCAAGACCTGCAAGATTCATGCGGGCCAGGTGGTGACCATCGAAGGCATGGAAATCCGCGTCAGCTAGACGCGGCCATGTCCGGACCCGGTGTCCGGACGCAAGGACTACAGCGCGCCAGCAGCGTCGCGATCGAACTCGGCCAGCGGACTTTCCATCGGGCACGTCGTATCCGGGAAGCCGAAGCTCTTGCGCAGGGCCAGGCCACAGGCATTGATGTCGTCCAGCGCCGTTTCGGTCTTGCCGCACTGACGATCGAACGCAATCATGAAATCGTCCTTGCGGCGCACGAACTCCTCGCCGCACTTGCGGGTCAGCTGGATGCGATCCAGATCGTCCTGTGCCGCATTGGCTCCCTGCAGGCCGTACTCTTCCAGCTCGGTGGCGGTCAGCAGGCGCAGGCGTCGATTGGGCACGGTCATCATCAAGTCCGCGACCGTCACCGCGGCGCCGTTGCGTTCCAGGTAATCCTTCAACTGCCCATAGACTTGGCGCAGTTCTTCCGCCAGTTCAGCGCGCGAGTTGGCGCCGGAGTTGATCCGCATCATCCGGTGGATGCCCACCTTGCCGGCAATGATCCGGTTGTCGCCCGAGGCGAGGATCAGCAGACACGAGCTGTGGCAGATGGCGCCATCGCGCACCCACAGGGTCCAGTGCGAAGCACCGATGATGTCGCCGGCGCGGATGCCATCCTCGACCCGGCCACCGCTGGAATCGATATCGAGCACGCGCTTTTCGATTCCCAGCCGGTTGGCCATGATCGAGGCACGCTCCATCAGCGCGGTGAACTCGGCATTGATCTTGCCGGTGTAGCGGATGCGCATCACACCTGCGGCCTGGCAGGCCTTGACCGGCGCTTCCAGTGTCGCGAAGTCGAGCGCTTCCAGGCTTTCGCCATCGCCTTGTTGCACGTAGTCCAGTTCGCAGCTGATCCAGGTGACGCCCGGTGTCAGCGCCATCTCCGGCCACTGCGTCGTGGTCGCCAGATCCAGCTTGCGCGGCGCCGGCTTCACCGGGCCGGTACTGATGGCGCCATTGTCTTCGCTGCTGGCCGTGGTCTCGGTCTTGGGCGCTTCCTGCACCGGCGGTGCAGGCGCGGGCGCGCGGCAGGACACCACCAGCAGGCACAGCAGTACCGCGCCGCAGGCGGAAGATGGCGAGCCCAACCGGGCTTTCAGGGAAGACAACAGTGACGCGACACGCATCAGGCGTTCGTATTCGGAACCGGGGGGAGGCCTAGTCTAGGCGGACTGACCCCGGATGTGAGGAATCTCCCGTGAACATCCGGGTGGGATCACAGGCCGAATGCGCCTCTGGTCAGCCGCACAGGCCCCACAGCATCTGCAGCAGGCCGACCATGCCGACCAGCCACACCAGCGTACGCAGATAGGGAATGCCAGCGGCGTACACCGGCACGTACACCACGCGCGACCAGAAATACAGCTGGGCACCGAGCGCGGTGCCGGCACTGCCGCGTTCAGCCACCACAACGGCCAGGGCCAGCGCGGCAAAGAACGGAAACGTCTCCATGAAGTTGCGCCAGGCGCGATCCATGCGCGCGGCCACGCCGTGCAAGGGACGCACCTCGCCATCGCGCGCACTGGCGTTCCAACGGGCCCCGCGCTGCGCGGTGGAGAGGGTGGCGGCCAGCATCAACTGCAACAGACCCAGCACCACGACCCAGCCCAGCATCTTCAGTTCGACCGGCATGTTCGGCTCCTTGGCACTTTCGGAATGAAGCGCTGCTGGGCAGCGCGGGCGTCAGGCAAAGGTCACCGCGTGGATGGGTGGCAGTCGTGCGGACAGCGTATTCCAGTGTTCCCCTTGATCGTCGGTGGTCCACAACCCGCCGGTCGTGGATCCAAACGCCAGGCGATCACCGCTGTCGTCGACGGCCAACGCATGTCGATAGACCAGATCATAGGAAGCTTCCTGCGGCAGACCCTGGCGCAGCATCTCGAAATTGCGCCCGCCGTCGCGCGTGCGCGCGACCACCAGCGCAGCATCGACCGGATAGCGCTTTTCATCTTTCACCGCCGGCACGAACCACGCCGTATCCGGCTCATGCGGATGCACCGCCACCGCAAATCCGAATGAGGACGGCGGCACCTGGATCTCGTGCCAGTCCGCGCCGTTGGCGTGGCTGCGGAACACCCCGTTGTGATGCTGGGCCCAGAACACCTCCGGCCGCGCCGGCGACTGCACCATGCGATGCACGTCCTGATGGTTGGGATCCTCCTGCTGGCCCTCGGGCATGTAGCGCGCAATCATGCCGTGCGCAGTCTGTCGCCAATGCGCACCGCCGTCTTCGCTGTGCCAGACCCCGCCGGTGGATACCGCGATGCGCAGGCTGCGCGAATCACGCGGATCCACGCAGATGGAATGGATGCCGGGTTGATCGTAGCCGCCGCCAAACCACTGCTTGCGCTCGGGACAATCCCACAGCCCGCGCACCAGTTCCCAGTGCTGGCCATGGTCATCGGAGCGGAACAGTCCGCCGGGGATCGTCCCGGCCCAGAGGCGACCCGGCTCGTCCGCGCCGCCAGGTTCGAGCGACCAGATCAGGCGCAGGGTCGCCGGCTGCGCAGGCTTGCCGTCGCCCACCGCGACTTCATCGCCTTCGCTGAAGGCCGGCACGGCGATTTCATTCCAGCTGCGGCCCTGATCGGTGGAGCGATGCAGCTTGGCGCCGAAGTGGCCCAGATCCAGCGCGGCATACCAGCTGCCATCACGCGGATCCGCCAGGGCCAGCGCCACGTTGTCGCCCAGGAACGCGGTGTGGCTGATGCGCCAGTCGCGATCACCGCGCGCCAGCACGAACAGCCCCTTGCGCGAAGACACCAGCAGATGATCGGCCATCTCAGCCTCCCGACAGGGCTTGCATCACATAGACCTCGCCATCGGCGGCCACCGGCTGGCGCAGGTCGCGTTTGTCCTGCAATGCCTGGCCATCCACGAAGACGGCCACGTGATGGCGCACCGCCCCCTGCTCGTCCAGCACGTAGCCGCGCAAGCCCGGATGGGTCTGGAAGACGGCCTGCAGCACCTGGCCGACGTCGGCGCCGGCCACCTGCAAGGCCAGTTCGCCCGGCGAGTGATTCGCCGCGGCCGGCAGCCAACGCGTCAGCGCAGGCGCCAAAACCACCTTGGCCATCGTTGCATCCCTCCGGACACGATTGGCGGCGAGCATACCCGCGCCGACGTGCCGAGGCATGCGGCGGCGCGGCGGATGTGTTGACTCTGTTACGGAAATTACGCCGGCGCGCTGGACACGCTGCCGGGCGCGGCCACGGCCGGGCCCGGCATCAACTCCCTGAACCGGACGCTCAAGTCGGCCGTCGTCGCGCCGATATCCGCTCTGACGTGACCACGAGGAGAACCCATGGGGGCACAAGTTGCGGCCTGTTGTGCGGGGACTCCGGCGGACCGGGTCGACACGCAGGCCACGCCGACCCACACTGGCCGCCCGGCCGAGCAGGCGGGCGCCCGGTTGATGCGCTCGCTGCCGGCAGCGGAGCCGACGGGCAGGTATGGCGCGTGAGCGACATGATCTCCAGACAGTTCCCCCAGATTCCCTGCCTGCGCATGGATGAAGGACGCCGCCTGCTGGGCTTTCCGCCGGTGGCCTGGGCCGCCGTGGTGCTGCTCACCGGCCTGGCCTTCACCGCCTGGCTGGCACAGCGCGAGTGGCGCGAACTGCAGGCCAACAGCGAAGCGCAGCGGCGTGCCCTCGCCCACGCTGCCGTGTTGCAACTGCGCCAGCCGCTGGAAACCGTGGCCTCGGAACTGCGCGCCATGCAGACGGTGTTCCTGGCCAATGACCGGATGGACCAGGAGCGGTTCAACCAGGTCACCGAGAACCTGCAGCGCCAGCGCATCGGTCCGGCACGCGTGGCCACCGCCTTTGCCAGCCGTGCCGCCGACGAACACGGCCGCGCACATTACCGCTACGAATACATCACGCCCATGCAGGGCAACGAAGTGCTGCTGGGCCTGGACATCGCCAGTCAACGCGACAACCTGCAGGCGCTGGAAAGCGCGCGCGACAGCAACGCCGCCACGCTCTCGGCGCCGTTCGTGCTGCGCCAGGGCCTGCCGCGCCATCGCGACCCGTTGGGCATCACCATCCGCCTGCCGGTGTACTCCGATGGCGTGCAGCCGGCCAGCCTGCTGGAGCGCCGCGAGCGCGAGATGGGCGCACTGGCGGTCAGCCTGCGGCTGGCGCCGCTGATTCGCGATGCCTTGCGTGGTGAAGTGCTCGACGCCTTCCGCGTCAGTGTGCGCGACATGGGCCGTGCCGATGAGGCGCCGTTCTTCGATTCACTGGCTGCGGTCGCCCCCGATGCTCAGAGCTATCGGCAGGAGCTTGATTTCGGCGGACGTCGCTGGGAACTGCATCTGATGTCGCGTCCGATGGTCCAGGACAAGGCGCGGCTGGAAGTGATCCTGAGCGCGGGCATCACCATCAGCGTGTTGATGGCGCTGCTGCTGTGGTCACTGGCCACCATGCGTCGCCGTGCCCTCGACCTGGGCCACGAGATGAGCGCCCGCTTCCGTGAAAGCGAAGCGCGCTTCCGCACCCTCAATGAACTGCTGCCGGCGCTGGTGCTGCTGTCCGATGGCGAAGGCCGCATCCTCTACGCCAACCAGGCGGCGCGACTGCGGCTGGGCGACGTGGTGTCCGCCGGCGTGCCGCTCACCGCGTTGTTCGCCGATGCCGAACTGCGCGAACGCGTGCGCCAGCCGGTCAACAGCGGCGACTACTGGGTCAACGTGGAAGCGCAGATGATTGGCCTGGGTGGCCTGGAATTCTGGGCCAATGCGTCGATCGCACGGGTCGAGCTGGAAGACGAAGTGCGCCTGCTGATGGTCGCCACCGACATCTCCGAACAGCGCGAGCTGACCGAACGCCTGAGCTACCAGGCCAGCCACGACGCGTTGACCGAACTGTTCAACCGCCGCGAGTTCGAACGCCGTATCGAGCAGGCCCTGTCCGAGCGCCGCCGCGGCGGTCGCCCGTGCGCGCTGCTCTATATCGATCTGGATCAGTTCAAGCTGATCAACGACATCTCCGGCCATACCGCCGGCGACCAGCTGCTGGCGCAACTGGCGCTGGCGATGCGCCTGCAGTTGCGCGGCGACGATACCCTCGCCCGTCTGGGCGGCGACGAGTTCGGCCTGCTCGCCTTCGACCTGGACATGGCCGGCGCGCGCGCCCTGGCCGAACGCCTGCGCACCTGCATCGAATCGCAGATGTTCGTCTGGCAGGAGCGCACCTACACCGTCAGCGCCAGCATCGGCGTGGTGGTGGTGGAACACGGCGACCCGACCTTGAAGGACTTGATGGCGTGGGCGGATACCGCCTGCTACGTGGCCAAGGAAAACGGTCGCAACCGCGTCCACCTGTACAGCGAGGACGACGAAGCCACCCGCCGTTACGGCGAGATGGAGTGGGCCAACCGGCTGCGCTGGGCGATGGAGGAAAACCGCCTGCTGCTGGACTACCAGGAGATCGTGCCGCTGGATGGCCGCAACGAAGAAGGCGCGCGCATCGAGTTGCTGCTGCGCCTGCGCGATGAGGATGGCCGCATCGTTTTGCCGGGCGCGTTCCTGCCGGCCGCCGAGCGTTATGGCCTGATGCCGATGGTGGATCGCTGGGTGATCCGCACGGCGTTGGCGCATCTGTCGGACGTGCACGCCGAAGGTCGCGGGCTGCAGCAATGCGCCATCAACCTGTCCGGCGCGAGCATCGAGGACGAGGGCCTGGCCGACTACATCCTGGCGCTGATTGGCGAGCATGGCATCGAGCCATCACGCCTGTGCTTCGAGATCACCGAGACGGTGGCGGTGCGCAACCTGCTCAAGGTGGTCGGCATCGTCGAGCGGCTGCGCGCGGTCGGCTGCCGGATCGCGCTGGATGACTTTGGCGCCGGCATGTCCTCGTTCGGCTACCTGAAAAGCCTGCCGGTGGATGTGATCAAAATCGACGGCAGCTTTATCCGTGATCTGGAAGTGGATGCGATGAGCCGCACCATCGTCAGCGCGATTGCGCAGATCGGCCATCAGCGCGGCTTGAGCGTGGTGGCCGAATGGGTGGGCAGCATGAGCGTGGTGCAGGCCCTGCGCGAACTGGGCGTGGACTACGGGCAGGGAATGGCGCTACATCGGCCGGAGCGGGTCGCGTTCCAGCGGCCGCGGCAGGCGGCGTGACCCACCGCCGCTCTACAAGCCATGACCCTCCACCGCCACCGGCACCGGCACGGGCTTGATCCGCACGGCCCACAACACGCCGGCAATCAACAGGCCAATCCCCACCAGGGTCAGCCCTGACGGCATCTGTCCGCGCAACAGGAACGCGTAAGCCAACGCCGCCAACGTCTCGAACACGATCAACTGGCCGGCCAGGGCGGTGGGCAGGCGCTGCGAAGACTGGTTCCAGCACAGCGTTCCCAGCCACGATGCAAACAAGCCAATCGCCACCATCAAGGCGATGAAGAAACCGGGCCGTGGCCCGAACGGCATCGCGAACTCGCTGCCGCGCCAGGCCATCCAGCCCCACAGCAGCAGGTAACCCAGCAGCGCCAGGGGCAACGTGGCCACGCCCTGCGCGGTGGCCCACGCACGCGGGCTGCGATCCGGATGCGCGCGCAACCAGTCGGCGTTGCGCAGCGGATACCAGGTCCAGCACACCACCGCGATCAAAGCCAGCAACGCGCCCGATGCATGCCGCCAGCCATCGCCGTCGGACTGCGCGCGCAGTTGCGCCAACTCGGCCTGGTTGACACAGGCGATACCCAGGCCAATCACCAGCAACGAGGGCATCAGCCTGGCCCATGGCAGGCGCCCATCGCGGTGGCCATTGCGCAGGTTGGCGGTGATGGCGATCACCACCGGCAAGGTGCCGATGATCATCGTCGGCAGCGGCCCGCCTGCGCGCTGGATGGCACTGGCCAGGCAGAGGTAATAGAGCAGGTTGCCGATCGCCGACAGCTTGAGCGCCTCGCGCCAGTCCTGGCCACGCAGGCGGCTCAACTCGCGGCGATCAAGCCAGGCCAGCGGCAGCGCGATCAGGCCGAACGCCAGGTAGCGCCCCACCGATTGCAGGGCCGCCGGATACTCGGGCAGCAGCAATGGCCCGATGAACACCAGGCCCCACATCAGTCCCGCCGCCAACGCATACAACGTTCCCACCCACATGGCGCCCACTTCCTGGTTCAAGGTCAGCGGCCAGCGTGGCAGCGCCGCCGGCGGCTGTCTTGTACCGGATTGCGCATGGCCACCCGTGCGGGCTCGCCTCAGCCGCGCACCTGGCGCTGGTAACGACCGGGGGTAACGCCGTAGCGGCGGGCAAAACTGTGCGTGAGGTGGGCCTGATCGACCATGCCGGTCGCCGCCGCCACTTGCGCGGCCGCCTCGCCTGCCGCCTGGCGCCGCTTGGCGTCATGCATGCGGTAGGCCATCAGCATCTGCTGCGGGGTCACGTGATGCTGGGCGCGGAACTGGCGCAGGAAATGGAATGGACTCAATCCGGCCACCTGCGCCAGATCATCCAGCCGCAGGCTTCGATCGAGGTTGGCGCGGAGGAAGTCGGTGACCTCGGAGAATCGCGGACGCGCTTCCTGCCGCGCCTGTCGTGCCACCCGTGCATCGGGTCGCACCAGATCAATCAATTCGGCCAGCAACGAGTCGAAGGCCAGCGGCGTATCGCAGTACCAGAGCGCCTGCAGGCGCTGGCCCACCTGCGCGGCGCGGGCGGCATCGTGACGCACGGCCTGGTCGAAACTCCAGCCTGCATCACCGGTCACCTGTTCCAGCACTTCGCGATCCAGGTAGATCATCCGGTAGCGCCAGCCTTCCTCGGTCTCGGCGCGGCCGGTATGCAGCGCTTCCGGATTCATCAGCAGCAGCGAACCGGCGCCGGCGTACTGCTCGCTGCCGGCATAGCGGAAGCGCTCGGCGCCGCTTTCGATCGCACCCAGGCCATACGCCTCATGGGCATGTGGCTCGAAGGAATGGCGGACGATGTGCGCGCGATACAGTTCCACCCCCGGCCGGTGGGCCGGATGGCGGAATTCCGCATTGTCCTGGGTCGCTTCGAACTGTTCGGGCACGCCTTGCATGGCGCCCATGATGCCACCGCCCCGTCGCCATGGCCGGCCGCGCCTGCGCGCGGCGTTTCCTACTTTCGCAGGGGGACATTCACTGAAGCGACCGGTTTGGCCGGCGGAGTTGGCATGAAGACGTTGTACGCACGATCCCTGCACTGGCTGGCCATGCTGGGTTGCACCCTGCTCGGCGCCAGCATCGCCCTGAGCCTGGGCGCGCTGATGGGCTGAGCGCGCGCTCAGTCAATCCGGTAAACGCGCGCCTTGGGCGTGTCTTCCTGGACTTCCAGGAACCAGCGGCCCGCCACGCCGGGAATCACCCGGATATCCGGGTTCTGCAAGGGCTTGGACAGATGCATCTTGCCCTTGAGCACTTTCCACTGCTGCCCGTTCTCCAGCACGAACACCGTGCCCGGCTCCCAGTCCTGCACCGTGCCGACCAGCTTGCTGCGGATCGGTTCGTCATTGAAGCCGATCAGCGAATCGCGGCCACGGGTGTCGTGATCGTCACTGCTGCCGGCGCTGGCCGCATGGCCGCCCGCCGCCAATGACGCGCCTGCCGTCGTCGCGGCCGCGTTCGATGCAGCCTGCTCCTCGCGCGCCTGCGCCTGCGCGGCGTCCTCGGCCAGCAGCGCGTTCAAGCGGGCCAGTTGCCCGGCTGACAATTGGCTCAGTCCGGTTTCCTGCATCTGCGCCGCGCTCAAGCGCTGCTCCAGCTTCACGTAGGGCTGCGCCGCCATGGCCACCGGGGCCAGGCCCAGCAGGGCCCAAAGCCAGATTGTCTTCATTGCGTCATCTCCGTCGCCAAGGATGAAGATCCTGCGACAGCCGCGTGACACTCCGATGACAGGCCTCAGCGATCCTGCGTGTCGCCCGACAAGGGCGTGGCCAGCATCGAAGGACGCTGGGCGAAGTCGTCGAACCACGCCGACAGGCGCGGACGGCCGGCACGGAAGTCGGGCAGTTCGCGGAACTCGAGCCAGCTCAGCGCGGTGGCCACGGCCACATGGCCCACGTGGATTTTCTCGCCGGTATCCAGCTCGTTCTCGAGCCAGTCGTAGCTGGCCAGCAACTTGTCGATGTAGCCATCGCGCAGTTCCGGGAAGCGCAGCGCTTCCGGACGGCGCACGGTTTCCCAGCGCACCGCGATGCCGGCCTCGCACAGGCCCTGCGCCACCGCCTGCACGCGCAGTGCATGCCAGCGCGGTTCGCCCAGCGCGGGTATCAGCCGTGGCCGCTCATGCAGCGTGTCCAGGTACGCGCAGATGATGTCGGATTCGAAGATCGCCGGCAGTCCGGGACGCAGCAGCACCGGCACCTTGCCGAGCGGATTCTGTTCGAACACCTCGGGATTGCGCAGGGTCGGACTGGTCTCGTGATGGATGACCTGCAGGCGATCGGCCAGGCCTGCCTCATGGGCGAACACCAGCGCCTTGCGCGCATAAGGGGAATGCGTCTGGTACAGCAGCTTCATGCGTCGGCCTGGGCGGTGCGGAACCTCTGCTATGGGGTGACCCTGGGCTCGAATCAAGTCGCCGTCGCCGCCGGCTTGCGCAACGACCAGAAGCCGATGTCACGACGCAAGCGAAAACCCATCGCCTCGTACAGGCCCTTGGCGCGCGCATTGGCGTGGCTGACATGCAGGAACGGCTGCACGCCGCGCGCCAGCAGATCATTGGCCAGCATGGCGGTCAGCCGGCGCGCATAGCCACGGCCGAGGAAATCCGGATGCGTGCAGATGGCGCTGAGTTCGCGGCTCGGCCCGGTGCCCAGCCGCTCGCCGATGATCGCGGCCAGGCGTCCGTCTTCGTAAATGCCGAAGTAGCGCCCCATGTCCTGCGTGCGCTCGCGGAAGTAATGCGGATACACCAGCGCGGTAAGCGCGAGCAGGTCGGCACGATGGGATTCGTCCAGCGGCAGGATCGGCGGACCGGCAGCTTTCGCCAGCGGCGCATCGCAGACCATCTGCGCGAGAGGCTGGAACGCTTCCATCGTCCAACCTGCGGGCACCGCGCAGGCCACGCCGAGCAGATAGACCGACTCATCGGCAACCAGCAATCTATCCAGCGCCGGCGCGACATCGACATCGGCATCGGCCACGCCCAGAAACGGTGCGTACTCGGCCGGGTAACGCCGCACCGCGCCGTCCACGCGCGCGATGCCGGCATGCAAGGTGCTCAGCGCCGACCAGAACGGATTGTCCAGCGCCGCCGCATCCACGGAAGCCATCATGCGAATTTCCCGATCGTGGGCGCTGTCAGGATCGCGGCGCCACCCTGCTCCCATCCTACCGGGACACGCGGCCGACGGAAAAATCCTGAACAGGCCACCGCCCCGTGTCGATCCTGCGCCCGGCCATTCGTCGTATCACATGAGGGGCATTGCGCCGTCCTCATCCGGCTGCGTCCAGACTGGCGCGGCATGACCCCATCCGTTGAAACGAAGGAGTTCCACATGTCTTACGTAGATGGATTCGTACTGGCCGTTCCGAATGAAAACAAGCAGAAGTTCATCGACTACGCCAACAAGTTCGACACGATCTTCATCGAGTTTGGCGCCACCCGCATCTGGGAGTGCTGGGGTGATGACGTGCCCAAGGGCGAAGTCACCGACTTCTATCGTTCGGTCCAGGCCAAGGACGACGAGACCGTGGTGTTCTCGTGGGTGGAATGGCCCGACAAGGCCACCCGCGATGCCGGCATGAAGAAGGTGATGGAAGACCCACGCATGGAAGCCGCCAACCCGATGCCGCTGGATGGCAAGCGGATGATCTTCGGCGGCTTCACGCCGGTGCTCAAGCTGGAGAAGTAAGGCCGGGTGCCTTCAAAGCCCTTCTCCCGTGCACGGGGGAAGGGCGTGTCGGGCGAGCGGACGTCAGGAGTGACTCAACTCCAACGCTTCCTGCACAGCGTCAGGACGCAATGCCGCGATCTTGATCAGCGTGCGTGCCGCTCCCGAAGGCTGGCGACGCTTCTGCTCCCAATCCTGAAGCGTTCGAACCGATACGCCCAATACTTCGGCGAACTGCGACTGCGACAGACCCAGTCGCTGTCGCGCTTCCTGCGCAAGCGAAACCGGCACCTGGTGGACTTGACCGGTATCGCCGCGTTTGACCCGACGCACCGCATCCAGCAACTCGGCGCCGATGTCTCGCGCCGCATCGCGCTTTTTCAATGATTTTTCATTCATTGGCATGGCCAAGTTCCTCCGCAATCTGGCGCAGTACGTGCGCCGGGATGGTGTCGTTCGCTCCCTTTCCGTAGATGAGCAGGGCGACCACAGCGCCATCAGGTCGTTGAGCAGTAAAGATGACCCTCACGCCGCCGCGCTTGCCGATTCGATTCCTGCCCCACCGCACCTTGCGGCAACCGCCCGAACCGGGGATGACGTCGCCACATCTTGGTTCCCCTGCCAGATAGGCGATGAAATCCGCATGTTCCTGTTCGGTCCAGTAGTCAGGCCAGTCCCTTGAAAACAAGGGTGATTCGATCACCGTCAACAACTCCATGGCCGACATCATACGGCATTGCCGTATAGCTGACAACCCGCGATGGCAGTCGATTCAGATGGCGAACAGGCGAGTCGCAGTCATCGCAACCCGGCCCGTAAGGTCGAGCGCCCACGCTCGAGCACCTGCTTCTGCTCGCCCTGCCCCGTTGTCCAGATCAGGGTGAACGCCGGTCCGTCGTTGTCGACTTCAACACGCTCGCCGCTCGCATCGCGCTGCCACGACAGCGTGACGTTGCTCTGCCCTACCCGGATGTTTTCCGCCTTCAATGCATTCCAGTCCACGGGGGGCTGCGGATGGAAGCTCAGACTGGGTGTGGCGGCATCCACTTCCAGCCCGTACAAGCCGCTGATGGCGGCGGACAGGAAGGCCGCGGACGACCACATCTGCTCAGGCACCGACTCGCTCTGTGCTTCGAGTCGATCGCCGCGCATCACTTCATGCATATGGCCTAGCGAGTCGTAGCTGGCCCACGGCACCAGCCGCCGCCACAGATCCGCGGCCTGTTCGCCCTGGCCATGTTTCCACATTGTTTCGGCCGCGCTGGCCGACCCCAGGCCCCAGACGCTGCCGCGTGAGTAAGCCTGCGGATCGTAGTCCGCTGCCGTATCGGGCTTGCTGCGCAGGCCCCAGGCGGTGAGGTATGCCGGCGCGGCCAGCGTTTGCAGCAACGCGCGATCTTCTTCCGGCGTGCCGGCGCCGGAACCAATCGCCGCCAGATCCGCGGGCGAGGTGCTCTCACCGGGTTTTCCGGCATGGGTGAAGCCACTGATCCAGCGCCGCTGCGCCACGTCGCGATAACGCTGGCGCACGCTGATGCGTGCACGCTCGCTGGCTTTGGCCGCTTGCGCGCTCAACGTCGCATCGCCCATGTCAGCGGCAAGGCGCGACATCGCCTGCGCCGCTTCCACCCAGGAAGCCGACAGCGTCAGTTCGTCGCTCAGCTTGTCCTGCTCGTTTGCGCTCATCTTGTCGTGCGGCACGCGCGGCAGGCCGTCGCCGGGATCGAGCGTGGACAGGCAATAGTCGTAGACCTTGCGCACGGCCGGCCAATGCTTCTGCAAAAACGCGCGATCGCCGGTGGCGCGATCATATTCGGCCAGCGTGGCGAGGAAACCGAAGGCGATATCCACGTGCACGTACATGTAGTGGTAGTCGCCGGTCCAGTCGAGGAAGCCGGCGCTCTGCGACATCTCATGCCAGATCATGCCGTTGTCCGGCGCCTGGTATTTGAGGATGAAGGCCAGCTCCTCGGCCGCACGCGCGTACTGCCCGCTGTGGACCAGCGCGCGCGTACCGATCAGTCCGTCGCCGGCGAAATACCACGCGTATTGCGGCCGGCGCGAACCATGCGAAGGTCCGTAACCCGCCACCAGGCCGCAGCCCAGCCGCGCGTTGCAGGTCCACGCTTGCTCCAGCGCCAGCTGCGCCCACAGCAATGCGCGGTTGGCATCGGCATCGGGCGTCGTCAGACGCATGCGGGTGGCGTCGTGGAAGCGCGCGTAATCCGCGGCGGTCGGCGCTTGCACCTGCGCCAGTGCGGCGGTGGTGGCGGTGGTGGTTTCCTTGGCTTCGCTTTGCCCGGCAAAAGTCAGGCTGGCGCAACGCGCCCGGCCGCAAGGCTGCGGCTGCATCTGGAGGAAAATCGGCTGGCCGAATTCGCTGCCACGCCGGTCATTGCTGGGCTGGCTGTGATCCGTGGCTTGCGGCGACGAGACCAGCGCTTCGAAACGATGGCTGGGTTCTTTCAGCACCAGGCCTTTGGCCGCGTCATCCCAGCCAAATTCCTGGCCACCGACGCCCGCCGGCCACATCAGGTTGAGCGATGGGCGGAAACGTGCGCGCACCTGCACGTCGCGGCGACCTTCCACTTCGTAGCGCACGCGCACGCCGGGATGGGAGGCGTGGGTGTAGATGAACTCGCGCACGCGGAAATCGGGCGCCTGGTAGCGACGACTCAGGGTCAGCGCATCGACTTCCACTGACTGCAGCACGTCGATGCCCGCCACCGTGGCCTGGCCGGGTACGACGAACTCGAGTTGGTAGTGCGAGGCGATCTGCAGCGGGAAGGTCCAGATCTCCAGGCCGTCTTCGGAATAGCCACCGGCGAACGCACGCAGTCCGTGCACGGCGACATAGCGGTTCGCGCGCGCCTGCTCGCTGGACCAGCTTGGCAGCGTCGAAGCCGACGTCGATTTTGGCGTCGCGGAAACGGGACTGGCCGCACTGGCGACCAGCGATAGACAGCAAAACAGAACACCGCGCCAACGCCGCATGGAATCCCCTCGTCCTCCAAGCCTCCGTGCCGATGGGACCGCTCCTGGCGCCAACGTAGCGGATCATTGCTATCGATAACAACCCTTTTCCATCAGCAGCTTGCCTGCTGCGGCGCAGCAGGCGGCGGGGCTGACGATGTCAGCCGAGCATCGGCAGATTCAGGCCCTGCTCGCGCGCGCAGTCCTGGGCAATCTCGTAACCGGCATCGGCATGACGCATCACGCCGGTGCCCGGGTCGTTCCACAACACGCGGGCGATGCGCTTGTCGGCTTCGGCCGTGCCGTCGCAGACGATCACCACGCCGCTGTGCTGCGAATAGCCCATGCCCACACCGCCGCCGTGATGCAGGGACACCCAGGTGGCGCCCCCGGCCACGTTCAACATGGCGTTGAGCAGCGGCCAATCCGAGACGGCGTCGGAACCATCGCGCATGGCCTCGGTTTCGCGATTGGGTGACGCCACCGATCCGCTGTCCAGATGATCCCGGCCAATCACCACCGGCGCCTTCAGCTCGCCATTACGCACCATCTCGTTGAAGGCCAGGCCGAGCTTGTGGCGCAGGCCCAGGCCCACCCAGCAGATGCGCGCCGGCAGGCCCTGGAAGCTGATGCGCTCGCGCGCCATGTCCAGCCAGCGGTGCAGATGTACATCGTCCGGAATCAGTTCCTTGACCTTGGCGTCGGTCTTGTAGATGTCCTCCGGATCACCGCTGAGCGCCACCCAACGGAACGGGCCGACGCCGCGGCAGAACAGCGGACGCACATACGCCGGCACGAAGCCGGGGAAATCGAAGGCGTTCTTCAAGCCTTCGTCGAACGCCATCTGGCGGATGTTGTTGCCGTAGTCGACGGTGGGAACGCCGGCCGCGTGGAAGGCCAGCATGGCTTCCACATGCGTGCGCATCGACGCTTTGGCGGCGTCGCGCAGCTTGTCGGGATTGGCCTTCTGCTCGCGCAGCCACTGCTCCACGCTCCAGCCGATCGGCAGGTAGCCATGCACCGGGTCGTGGGCGGAAGTTTGATCGGTCACGCAATCCGGACGCACGCCTCGGCGTACCAGTTCGGGCAGGATCTCCGCGGCATTGCCGAGCAAGGCAATCGATTTGGCTTCGCCGCTGCCGGTGTATTTGGCGATGCGCGCCAACGCATCGTCGAGGTCGGTGGCCTGCTCATCGACATAGCGCGTGCGCAGGCGGAAATCGATGCGGCTCTGCTGGCATTCAATCGTCAGCGAACTGGCGCCGGCCAGCGAGGCGGCCAGCGGCTGCGCGCCGCCCATGCCGCCCAGGCCGGCGGTGAGGATCCACTTGCCGGTCAAATCGCCACCGAAATGCTGGCGCCCCATTTCCACGAAGGTTTCGTAGGTGCCCTGCACGATGCCCTGCGAGCCGATGTAGATCCACGAGCCCGCGGTCATCTGGCCGTACATCATCAGGCCTTTGCGATCGAGTTCGTTGAAGTGCTCCCAGGTGGCCCAGTGCGGCACCAGGTTGGAGTTGGCGATCAGCACGCGTGGTGCGTCGGCATGGGTGGGGAACACGCCGACCGGTTTGCCCGATTGCACCAGCAGGGTCTGGTCGTCTTCCAGGTTGCGCAGCGCCTTGAGGATCGCGTCGTAGCATTCCCAGTTGCGCGCGGCGCGGCCGATGCCGCCATAGACCACCAGCGAGGTGGGGTCCTCGGCCACTTCCGCATCCAGGTTGTTCTGCAGCATCCGGTAGGGCGCTTCGCTCAACCAGGACTTGCAGGTGAGCTGGTTGCCGCGTGGGGCGCGGATGACGCGGGAAGGATCGTGTCGCGGGTTGGACATGGCGCGGCGCCTGGAATCGGAATGCGGCATTATCGCAGCGGTCTCCGTCGCCTGCAGGGTTTGTCCATGCGCCTACGCTCCGCCCTGTCCGCCCTGGCCTTGCTGGTGCTGGCGGCACCGGCCTGGGCATCGATGCCCACCGTGCTGGTGTTCAGCAAGACCACGGGCTGGCGGCATGATTCCATCCCCACCGCGGTTGCTGCGGTGCAGCGGGTGGCCATGCAGGAGTCGCTTTACAGCAACGCGACCGAGGATGCCTCGGTCTTCACCGCCGAGGGCCTGCGCGGCTATCGCGCCGTGATCTTCGTCAACACCACCGGCGATGTACTGGATGCGGCGCAGCAACAGGCACTGCACGATTTCATCGAAGGCGGCGGCGGTTACATGGGCGTGCACTCGGCCGCCGATACCGAATACGACTGGCCCTGGTATGGCGAGCTGGTGGGCGCGTACTTCCTCAGCCATCCGCCGGGCCTGCAGACCACCCGTGTGCAGTTCACCCAGGACGGCATTGCCGCGAACGGCCGCGAGTGGAAAGTGACCGACGAGATCTACAACTATCGCAGCAACCCGCGCGCGCAGGTGCAGGTACTGGCCACGGTGACCGAGGCCGATTACGAAGGCGGCACGATGGGCGGGGACCATCCGATCAGCTGGTGCCATGCGCAGGGCAAGGGACGCGCCTGGTACACCGGCCTGGGCCACGATGTGCCGCTGTATTCGGATCCCACCTTCCTGCGGCACCTGGCGCGCGGACTGCGCTACGTCTCCAGTCGCGCCGACGATTGTTGAAAGCGCGCCGGCCTTGACTCAGGCGGCTGGCGGGCAGACCGGGCGACGACCGGCTTCGAAGGCCAGCACGCCCGCCGCGTCGGTGGCGACCGGCTCGATGCCATCGTCGAAGATCACCCGCCACTGGCCATCGCGATCCAGCTGCCACACCGAGCCGAAACGGCCCTTGCGATAACTGCCGTCCTTGACGCTCCGGTACAACGCAGGACCGCTGGAGTAAGCCGTGCGGCCGTCGCCGCCAATCGACACCACGTCCGGGTACCAGCGCAGTTCCAGGCGCGTGCCGGCAATCAGGCCTGCCCATTGCGCGGCGATGGCCTGACGTCCGCGGGTCGGTTGACCACTGACGCCGAACACCGCGTCGGCATGGACGAACTCGGCGAAGGCCTGGGCATCGTGATCGGCAACGGATTGGGCGAAACCGAGTTCGCGCGCCCACACGGCGCAGCGTGGATCCTTCGCAGATTCGGCTTGCGCGCTGGCCGAAGCCGAAGCCTCACCGCTTGAAGCCGTTTCCGCCAAAGCCGGCATGCTCACGGCGAGGCAGAGCACGAGGGATGACAGCTGACGATCAAGCCCAGACCTTGTCATGCGGGATTCTCCGAAACCTGCCAAGCTGCCGGCATTCCACCGCTTTCCTTTCGCCCATGCCCCTGCCATTGGTCAGGGCCGCTCAGCTGGCCTGCCTCGTCCTGGTCCTGACCGCCTGCGCGAGCCGCCCGCCATCCGCGAGCCGCCCTGCGTCGGACATACCCGCCACCCTGCTGCTGGTTTCGGTCGACGGCCTGCGCGCCGATTATCTGGGGCGTGGCCTGACCCCACATCTGGACGCGCTTGCGCGCGAGGGCGTGCAGGCCGAGTGGATGAAGCCTTCGTATCCCTCGCTGACCTTTCCCAACCACTACACCCTGGTGACCGGGCTGCGTCCGGATCATCACGGCATTGTCGGCAACACCATTGGCGATGAAACGCTGGGCCGCTTCGTGCCCAGCGACAGCCAGGCAGTGGGCGATGGCCGCTGGTGGGGCGGCGAACCGATCTGGGTGGGCGCGGAGAACGCCGGCCTGCGCACGGCCACCCTGTTCTGGCCGGGCTCCGAAGCCGCAGTGCAGGGCGTGCGACCCAGCCAATGGCGCAGGTACGACAAGGCGTATCCGCTCGAGCAGCGGGTCAGCCAGGTGCGGCAATGGCTGGATCTGCCTGCAGCGCAGCGGCCGCGCTTGATCACGCTCTACTTTGATCAGGTGGATGCGGCCGGCCACGACCATGGTCCCGACTCGCCCGAGGTGGCGCAGCGATTGCGTGAGGTGGATGCGGCCATCGGCGAGTTGCGCAGCTACTTCGAGGCGCGCGGGGCCGCCCTGCCCGTCAATCTGATCGTGGTCTCCGATCACGGCATGACAGCCACGTCACCGGATCGGATGGTGGCCATCGAGTCGCTGGCGCCCGCCGAGGTGGCCGACACCATCAACAGTGGCCAGGTGGTGGGCTTCGTGCCCAAGCCCGGACGTGTGCAGCAAGCCGAGCAACGACTGCTGGGAAGACATGGCGCGGTGGAATGTTGGCGCAAGCAGGACATGCCGGCGCGCTGGCACTACGGCAGTCATCCACGGATTGCGCCCATCGTGTGCCAGGCCGATGAGGGCTGGCTGATCGAGCGGCAGAGCAAGATCGACAGCCGCCGCGCGGAAGACTGGCGGGGCGGTGGCGCACATGGCTACGACCCGGCGTTGCCATCGATGCGGGCGATCTTCATGGCAAGCGGACCGGCGTTCCGCACCCGGGTGCGGGTGCCGGCATTCGACAACGTGGATGTGTATCCCTTGTTGGCGCGCTTGCTGGGAATTCCCGCAGCAGCGAACGACGGCAAGCCGGAAACGCTGGGCGGCATCATTGCCACGCCCGAACCGATACCGCACCGCTGAGGCCGCGAACCGCCTGCCCGCAGGGCTCGGTGACGGCAGGTATTGATGTCCGAAAACAGGGAGTCATGGCCCACAGGCGGTGCTAGCCTGCACCGCATGGACAGACCCGCCGCGCATGATCACCTTCCCGATGAACGCATCTGCGAACAGGCGCGCATGAGTCGGGACGCGCGCTTTGACGGTTTGTTCTTCACGGCCGTCACCAGCACGCGAATCTATTGCCGGCCCGTGTGCCCGGCGCCGGCACCCAAGCCGATCAACGTCACCTACTACCGCCACGCGGCTGCGGCCGAGGCTGCCGGCTTCCGTCCCTGCCTGCGCTGCCGGCCCGAACTCTCGCCCGCCGACGGCGCCTGGCGACGCGGCGATGAAACCATCGCGCGCGCCTTGAAGTTGATCGACCAGGGCTGGCTCGGCGAGCGTTCGCTGAGCGAGCTGGCGGCTGCGGTGAATCTGGGCGAGCGGCAGTTGCGTCGCCTGTTCCATGATCGCCTGGGCGCCAGCCCCATCGATGTGCACAGCACGCGACGGCTGCTGTTCGCCAAGCAGTTGCTGACCGAAACCCACCTGCCGATCACCCAGGTGGCATTGGCCGCCGGCTTCGGCAGCTTGAGCCGGTTCAATGCCAGCTTCCGCGACAGTTACCGGATGGCGCCGCGGGATCTGCGCCGACAAAAGAGCGAGGCGGTGGGCGAAGCCGTGGTGCTGCGCCTGCCCTATCGTCCGCCCTACGACTTTGCAGCGATGCTGGATTTCCTGCGCGGCCGCGCCCTGCCCGGTGTCGAGCGGGTGGACACCGACAGTTATGCGCGGGTGATCGGCGATGCCGGCGCACCCGGCTGGCTGCGTGTGAGCCGCTGGGACGACGGCGCGCAGGCGCATGCGCTGAAACTGGAATTGCACGGCGCCAGTCCGGCACGGATGCTGGAGATTGTCGGCCGGCTGCGGCGGATGTTCGATCTGGATGCCGATCCTGAGGTCATCGCAGGCGCGCTTTCGCAGGACCCGCGCCTGCGCCCGCTGCTGCGCAAGCGTCCCGGCCTGCGTCTGCCCAGTGGTTGGGATGGATTCGAAATCGCCGTGCGCGCGGTGATCGGCCAGCAGGTCAGCGTGGCCGCGGCACGCACGCTGACCTCGCGACTGGCGCTGCACTACGGCACCGCCCTGGTCACGCCCTTCGACGAACACCTCGCGCATCTGTTCCCGACACCGGAGGTGTTGGTCGATGCCGATCTCACCCGCATCGGCCTGACCCGTGCGCGCGCGCAGACCATCACCGAAATGTCGCGCGCCTTGCTCGACGGTCGCGTGGATTTCCGCGGCGAGCGCACGCTGGAGGATTTCGTGGCGCGCTGGGTGGCCCTGCCCGGCATTGGTCCGTGGACCGCGCAGTACATGGCGATGCGCGCGCTCGGTCATCCGGACGCCTTTCCGGCCGAAGACCTGGTGCTGCAGAAGGCCGTGCCCGTGGATGGATCCCGCATGAGCGCCAAGGCGCTGCTGGCACGCGCCGAAGCGTGGCGCCCTTGGCGTGCCTACGCGGTGATTCAGCTGTGGCGCGACAGCATGACGGCGCCGGCCGCCGCTACCTCCGCCAGCAAGCAAGCCCCGCCAGCAAAGACACCACGCAGGAAAGCCGCTTGAACGAACCGCTCACCTTTCGCCATATCGACAGTCCGGTCGGACCGCTATTGCTGGTGGCCGACGAGCACGCCCTGCGCGTGATCGAATTCGAGAACCCGCGCCACCCCATCGCGCCGTCGCCGCAGTGGCAGGCGGGCGACACGCCGGTGATCCGGCAGGCCGAACGGCAACTGGCCGAGTATTTCCGTGGCGAGCGGCAGCACTTCGACTTGCCGCTGGCGCCGGAGGGCACGCCGTTCCAGCGCGAAGTCTGGACGACGCTGGCCGGCATTCCCTACGGCCAGACGATCAGCTATGCGCAATTGGCGCAACGGGTGGCCAAACCCACGGCCATGCGCGCGGTTGGCGCCGCCAATGGTCGCAATCCACTGCCGATCGTGTTGCCTTGCCATCGCGTCATCGGCGCCGATGGCAGCTTGACCGGCTTTGGCGGTGGACTGCCGACCAAGCAATTCCTGCTGCAACTGGAAGGCGCGCTACCGGCGCGCGATCTGTTCGGCTGAGTGCGCGTGCGCCAGCTGGCGCCGCTCAGGCGTCGGCCAGCAACGCGCGCAGGGTGCGCTGGTATTCGCTGGCGATCACCGCGTGCTGCGCATGCCGTCCCGCCTCCACCACGCGGCGATGGCCCACGTGCACCTCGCGCACCGCCGGACGATTGCCGCTGAATATCCAGCGGTCGACCACGTCCTGCGCATGCGCCCCGGCAAACAGCGGGGCGCTGTCATCCAGCACCACGTAATCGCCTTCGCCGGACAGGCCGGTGCTGGCCGCCGCGCTGGCGACTACGCCGTGCAGCAAGGATTCGCCGACGCTGTTGCTGTCCTGCACGGCAATGTTGCGGTGGCGGGTGATCAACCGCTGGCCGTATTCCAGCCAGCGCAGTTCTTCCACCGGCGACACCGAGATATGCGAATCCGAGCCGATGCCCCAGCGGCCTTCCGCGTCCAGGTAGTCGCGAAACGGGAACAGGCCATCGCCCAGATTGGCTTCGGTGGTCGGGCAGATCGCCACGGTGGCGCCGCTGTCGGCGATGGCCACGGTTTCGGCTTCGGTCAGATGGGTCGCATGCACCAGCGTCCAGCGCGTATCCACCCGGGCGTTGGCCAGCAGCCATTCCACCGGCCGCGCACCGCGCAGCGACAGGCAGTCCTGGACCTCGCCTATCTGTTCGGCAATATGGATATGCACGCGCATGTCGCCAGGCAGTTCCGCCAGCACTTCGTGCATGGATGCGGCGGGCACGGCGCGCAGGCTGTGCAGGGCGACGCCGATGCGCAGGCGCTCGTCCTGCTCGGGTTGCAGGCGGGCCAGCAGGGAAAGGAAACTCTCCACGCTGTGGCCAAAGCGGCGCTGGCGTTCGGACAACGGGCGCCCGTCAAAGCCGCCGCTCATGTACAGCACCGGCAACAGGGTCATGCGGATGCCGGTATCACGAGCGGCCGCAATCAGGGCCAGCGACATTGCCGCCGGCTCGGCATAGGGCCGGCCATCCGGCGCGTGATGCAGGTAGTGGAATTCGCAGACGCTGGTGTAGCCGGCTTCCAGCATTTCCACGTACAGCTGGCGCGCCACCGCGTACAGGCTGTCGGGATTCATCCGCGCGGCGAAGCGGTACATGGTTTCGCGCCAGGTCCAGAAGCTGTCCTCCGGATGCGTCTGGCGTTCGGCCAACCCCGCCATCGCCCGCTGGAATGCGTGCGAGTGCAGGTTGGCGATGCCTGGCACGGCATAACCGGAAAAGCGCGAGTCGTCAGTCCAGCCGACGGGCGTCCACAACTGGCCAGTGATCTTGTCCATGCCGGCATTCTCCCCCCTGGCCGGGCCGAAGGCGAGATGCGTTCTAGAATGGCGGCATGACACAGGCTCATGAACTTGCACACACGGGGCTGCTGGTTGGCGCCCGCCTGATCACCCTGGCCGGCAACGAGGGCTACGGCATCGTCGAAGACGCGGCGCTGGGCTGGCGCCAGGGTCGGCTGGACTTTGTCGGCGCGCTGCAGGATGTGCCGGACGCCTGGCGCAGCGAACGCGACGTGGTCGATGCGCAGGGGCGCTGGATCACCCCGGGTTTAATCGACTGCCATACCCACGCCGTCTTTGCCGGCGATCGCGCAAGCGAGTTCGAACAGCGCTTGCAGGGCGCCAGTTACGAGGAGATTGCGCGCGCCGGGGGCGGCATCGTCTCCAGCGTGCGCGCCACGCGTGCGGCCAGCGAGGACGCCCTGTTTGACGCCTCATTGCCACGCGCCCGCGCGCTGCTGCGCGACGGCGTCACCAGCCTGGAAATCAAATCCGGCTACGGCCTGGATTTCGCCAACGAACGCAAGATGTTGCGGGTGGCGCGACGCATCGGTGAGGTATTGGGCATTACCGTGCGCACCACCTTCCTGGGCGCGCATGCCTTGCCGCCGGAATTTGCCGGCCGTGCCGACGACTATGTGGAAGCGGTCTGCGAATGGCTGCCGCGCCTGCAGGAAGAAGGCCTGGTGGATGCGGTGGATGCCTTCTGCGAGCGGATTGGTTTCACCGTCGCGCAGACGCGCAAGGTGTTCGAGGCGGCGCGTGCGCTGGGCTTGCCGGTCAAGCTGCATGCCGACCAGTTGAGCGATGGTGGCGGCGGCGCGTTGGTCGCGGAGTTTGGCGGACTGTCCGCCGATCATGTGGAGCACACCTCGGAGGCCGGCGTGCGCGCGATGGCGGCGGCGGGCACCGTGGCCGTGTTGCTGCCGGGCGCGTTCCATGTGCTGCGCGAAACGACCTTGCCACCGCTGGATGCATTCCGCGCACATGGCGTGCCGATGGCGGTGGCGACCGACTGCAATCCAGGCACTTCCCCGCTGCAATCGCTGCGGCTGGCGATGTCACTGGCGTGCACGCATTTCCGCCTGACCCCGCAGGAAGCGCTGCGCGGCGCCACCGTACATGCGGCGCGTGCACTGGGTCTGGCCGATCGCGGGCGCCTGCAGGTGGGGCAGCGCGCGGACTTCGTGCTTTGGAACATGGCCCACCCCGCCGAGCTGGCGTACTGGCTGGGCGGTGAACTGGTGGAAGCGGTGTACGCCGAAGGGCGCCGCGTCGCCTGATTCCTCACCCTCGCTTGGCGGGAAAAGAAAAACCCCGGCGCGAGCCGGGGTTTTTCGTGCGCCATGCCGGGACGAGCCCGGCCGCGCGGCATGCGCCGGGTCTTACTTGGCGACGGCCTTCTTGGCCACGGCCTTCTTGACCGGCGCCTTCACCACAGCCTTCTTGGCGGTGGCAGTGGCGGCGACACCCGCCTTGGCGACCGTGGTCTTACGGGCATTGCCGTAGCTGGACACATAGCGCTTGCCTTTGGCCGTCTTGCGATCACCCTTGCCCATCTTCGTTCTCCTGATTCATTGAGTTGCTGCGTCTCCGTGCGGGGCACGTGCGCGAGGCCGCAAAGCCTATCACAGCAGGGGCTTGCGCCGAATGGGCGGCGCCTTAATGGGCGCAGCTGGCGTCGTGGATGTGCCAGTGGTTCAGACGCAGATTGAGCACATGGGCCAGGCCCACCAGGGTGCCGCCCAACGTCATCACTATGGCGTGCAACACCACCGGGTGATGCAGCGGCGGATAGAGAACGCCCGCCCACAGGGTGAGCAGGCCGAGCAGCAGCAGGCCCAGCGCGCGGAAGGCGCGATGCCGGCGGTAGCCCCAGAGCAGGCTGAACAAACCAAGCACACTGACAAACACCACGAACACGCGCTCGAAGCCGTCGCCCAGCCAAGCCGACAGGCCCAGGGAGGGAATCGCCGCCAGCAACAGCGGCGTCAGCGCGCAATGCACGGCGCAGATCAGCGAGCCAGTGGCGCCAAAGCGGTCAAGCAAACGGCGGAATCGTTCGGACATGGGCGAAGTATGACTTCCGGGAGGGGGCTGTGTTTCGATAGTGATATATCATAACATCAAATCCTCCCCACGCACCCCGGACCCCGCATCCCATGACCCGCAAGCCTCTGCGTCGCCGTTCGCCCCTCTCGCTCGCCCTCTCTCTGGCCCTGCTGGGGGGCGCGTCACCGGGCTGGGCCGTGGCCGCCGATGCCGTGCCGCAGTCCCCCAAGGATCTGGACGCCGTGGTGGTCAATGCTTCGCCATTGCGGGGCAGCGCCGAATCGTTGGCCAAGCCGGTGGACGTGCTGGTGGGTGAAGAGCTGGATCGCGCCAAGTCCTCGACCCTGGGCGACACCGTGGCCAAGCTGCCCGGCGTGCAGACCACCTACTTCGGCACCGGCGTGGGTCGGCCGATCATCCGTGGCCAGGAAGGCCCGCGCGTGCAGGTCTTGTCCGGCGGCATCGGTTCGATGGACGCCTCCACGGTCAGCGCCGACCACGCGGTCAGCATCGAACCGTTCCTGGCCGATCAAATTGAAGTACTCAAGGGCCCGGCCACGCTGCTGTTCGGCAGCGGCGCGATTGGCGGCGCGGTCAACGTGGTTGACGGTCGCCTGCCCGACGCGCTTCCGGACGAACCGTTGAGCGGGCGTGTCGAACTGCGCGGCAACACAGTCAATGACGAACGCAGCGGCATGTTCCGACTGGACGGCGTGCAGGGAAACTGGGTGTTGCACCTGGATGGCCTGGTGCGTGACACCGATGACTACGACATCCCCGGCTTCGCCATCCGCGAATCGCACGACGAACACGAGGGCGAGGAAGGCGAGGAAGACCACGCCCACGAGGATCAGGTGAGCGGCACCCTGCCCAACAGCGCGGTGAAAACGCGCGCCGGCGGTGTCGGCGCCACGTGGCTGGGCGACAAAGCGTACTTCGGCGTGGCCGCCAGCACGTATCGCAGCAACTACGGCATCCCCGCCGGCGCGCACGTGCATGACGATCACGGACACGAGGGCGAGCCGGAAGAAGAACACGAGGAAGAAGGCCCGGTGCGCATCGACATGGCGCAGAACCGCATCGACGTGAAGGCCGGCTTCTACAACCCGCTGTCGTTCCTGCAGGCGATCAACCTGCGTGGCGCCTACAACGACTACGAGCATGTGGAGCTGGAAGGCGGCCTGCCGGCCACGAGCTTCAACAACAAGGGCAACGAATGGCGGCTGGAAGCAGTGCAGAACGCCTGGCACGGTTGGAAGGGCGCGTTCGGCCTGCAACTGGGCTCGACCGATTTCAGCGCGGTGGGCGAAGAGGCCTTCGTGCCCTCCACCTCCACTGACACGCTGGGCTTGTTCGTGGTGCAGGAAAAAGACTTCGGACCGTGGAAGCTGGAACTGGGCGGTCGCCATGAACAAGTCAAGCTGGATCCACAGGATCGCGAGCGCCGTTCCTTCGATGTCACCAGCCTGTCCGCCGCGGCGATCTGGCGCTTTAACCCGGTGTTCGATCTGCGCTTTGGCCTGGACAGCTCCGAGCGCGCGCCGACCAACGAAGAACTGTTTGCCGCCGGCACGCACGTGGCCACGCAGTCGGTGGAAATCGGCGACGCCAACCTCGACAAGGAGCGCAGCAAGCGCGCCGAGATTGGCCTGCATGCGCACACTGATCGTGTCGATTTCAAGATTGCCGCGTATCAGACCAACTTCGACGACTTCATCTACCTGGCCGACACCGGCGTGGAGGAAGGCCTGCCGGTGCGCGTGTGGACGCAGCAGGACGCCAAGTTCAAGGGCATGGAAGCCGAAGCCCGCATCAAGCTGGCCGACTCCGAGACCGTGGGCGCCTGGGATCTGCGCCTGTACGGCGACGTAGTCCGCGCGACGCTGGATGGCGGCGGCACGCGCCAGGTGGCCTTCGACGTGCCGCATGGCGATCACTCGCATCACTACACCGTTGAACTGGCGCAGGGCGGCAACCTGCCGCGCATCGCACCGGCGCGTTTGGGTGCGGAGGTGAACTGGTCGCAGGGCGGCTGGCGTGCGTCGCTCGGCGGCGTGCGCTACCTCAAGCAGGACGAGGTGGCGCAAAACGAGGAGGCCAGCCCCGGCTACACCCTGGTCGATGCGCATCTGGCCTATCGCTGGGATCATCCGGCCACCAGCTGGGAAGTGTTCCTGGACGGCAGCAACCTGACCGACCAGGAGGCACGCCCGCACACCTCGCTGCTGCGCGATTTCGCGCCGTTGCCGGGCCGCGGCGTGGCGTTCGGATTGCGCGCGTACTTCTGAGCATCCACTCAATCAGGGCACCCATCGGCGCCGACAGCAATGTCGGCGCCGAATCCTTTTTCCGCAACCGGTGTCAGTCCTCTGCGGCTGCATGACGGCGCCAGCAAAACCGCGGTTCGGCCGCCAACGAGCCACGCGCACGACGCGGCCGACCGCCGGACTTGTTTTATGTGCATATGCACCTATAATCCGGTTCCCGCACCCGGAGCCGGCACATGGCCGAGACATCCAGCCCCTGCACCTGTTTCCACCTGCGCCGCGCCACTCGTCAGGTCTCGCAGATTTACGACCGCGAGTTGGCAGCGGTGGACTTGAGCCTCAACGAGTATTCGATCCTGCGCCGAACCTCCGAAGCGCCGCGCGCCCTGGGCGATCTGGCCGATGCCCTGGGCATGGACCGCAGCACCTTGAGCCGCAACCTCAAGCCACTGCTCGACGAAGGCTGGCTGCTGGAAGTACGTGGCGAAGATGCACGCCAGCGCCTGCTGCAACTCAGCGAATCGGGTCGCGCGCGTCTGCAGCTGGCGCGCCCGCATTGGAAGCGCGCACAGAAACAAATTGATCAAGCGTTTGGCACGGAAGCCGTCGCCCGCCTGCACGCCGAACTGCAGGCGCTGACCGATTGCCTGCGTCCGCAGGAGGAGGCGGCATGACTTCGCCCTCGCCCGCATCCACGGTCGCCCCCACACCGGCACACGCTCCCAGACATTGGCCCCTGCTGCTGGCAGCCGCAGCCACTTTGATGATCACCATGGGTGCGCGCCAGACCACCGGCCTGTTTGTCGCCCCCATCCACGAAAGCACCGGCGTCGGCATTGCGGCGATAAGTCTTGCCTTGGCCATTGGCCAGTTCACCTGGGGCGCGGTGCAGCCGATCTTCGGCGCGATTGCCGACAAGCGCGGCTCCACCGGCGTGCTGGTGTTGGGCGCGGTGTTGCTGTGCATTGGTCTGGCGCTGACACCGTGGATGAAGAGCACCTGGGGTTTGATGTTCACCCTGGGCGTGCTGACGGCCGCCGGTGCGGGTGCCGGCAGCTTCTCGATTCTGATTGGCGCGACGGCGCAGCAGGTGCCGGCGCAGCAGCGCTCGTTCGCGGCGGGCTTCATCAATGCAGGCGGGTCGCTCGGTCAGTTCGTGTTCGCTCCGCTGGTGCAGGCGATCATCAGCGCCGCGGGCTGGGCGGCGGCGATGTACACGCTGGCGATCAGCTCGCTGGCGGCCATTCCCCTGGCGTGGCCGCTGCGACGCAAGGCAGCGGCCGCGACGGCAGCGACAGCCGGACACGCCGCACCCGCCGAGATCACCCTGCGCGAACAACTGCGCATCGCCCTGCGTGATCGCAGTTACTGGATGCTGCACCTGGGCTTTTTCACCTGCGGCGTGCACATCGCCTTTCTGGTCACGCACTTGCCGGGCGAAATCGCCCTATGTGGCCTGGAGCCCAGCGTGTCGGCCGCATCACTCGCGCTGATTGGCCTGTTCAACGTCGCCGGCAGCCTGGTGGCCGGCGCGCTCGGCCAGCGTTACCGGATGAAGTGGATCCTGGCAGTGATGTACGCCAGTCGCGCGGTGATGATCGTGATCTACCTGCTGTCACCGCCCTCGCCCATCACGTTCTATCTGTTTGCAGCAGCGTTGGGCTTTACTTGGCTGGCAACCGTGCCGCCGACCGCGGGCCTGGTGGGCAAGTTGTTCGGGCCACGCTACATGGGCACGCTGTTCGGCCTGACCTTGCTCTCGCACCAGTTGGGCGGCTTCTTTGGCGCGTGGCTGGGCGGCGTGACGATGGAGCGCTTCGGCAACTATTCGCTGATGTGGTATCTGGATATCGCGCTGGCATTGCTGGCGGCCGTAGCCAATTTGCCCATCCGCGAACAGGCGCCTGCCTTGAAAGTGGCGACCGCCTGAGTGTGGGTCACCGCGCAGGGCGCGCGATCAGGCGGTCTCGGCGCAGCGCGCGCACAGGCCGTGTACTTCCAGCGTCTGGGCCTGCGGTTGGAAGCCCAGCGCCTTGGCGCGTTGTTCGAGTTGTTCGACCACTTCGCGGTCTTCCAGCTCCACGGCGCTATGGCAGCGATCGCAGATCAGGAACGGCACCGAATGTTGTGCACTGTTCGGATGGTGGCAGGCGACAAAGGCGTTGACCGACTCCAGCTTGTGCACGAAGCCGTTGGCCATCAGGAAATCCAGCGCGCGATAGACCGTGGGCGGCGCATCGGCGCCCACGCCCTTGGTGGCGCGCACCCATTCCAGCAATTCGTAAGCCTTGACCGGTTTGCCGGCGTCGGCAATCAGTTCCAGCACGCGTGAGCGGATGGGCGTCAACCGCAGGCCGCGTTCCTGGCAGGCATGCTCCACCGCGCGCACGAAACCGCGCGCGTCGCTGACATGGTGCTTGGGATCGGTGCAGGCGTGGGTAGGCATGGCGGGGCCGGGCTCAGGTTCCTGTGATCTTGATAAGCGCTGCGTCGATGCGTTTCAAGGCCTGCTCGCGTCCGGCCAGGTACACCGTCTGCGAAATATCCGGGCTGACCTGGGTGCCGGTGATGGCCACGCGCATGGGCTGGGCCACCTTGCCCATGCCGATGCCCAGCGCCGTGGCGGCGTCGTGCAGGGCGGCCGAAACGGCTTCCACGCTCCACTCATTGGTTTGCGCAAGCAGCTCGCGGGCCTTGGCCAGCGGCGCTTCGGCAGCGGCATTCAGGTGCTTGGCCACGGCGGCTTCGTCGTAGTATTCCAGCGGTTGGTACCAGACCACGGCGCGCTCGGCCATTTCCTTCAGGGTCTGCACGCGATCGCGCATGGCCACCACCACATCGGCGGGGCTCGGGCCCTGGCTCAGGTCCAGGCCGAGCAGGCCCAGCTGGTATTCCAGATGCGGCGCAATCGCGGCCGGCTCGTCGGTCTTCAGGTAGTGCTGGTTGACCCAGCCCAGCTTGGCCATGTCCAGGCGTGCGGCCTTGGAATTGACGTCGGCGACCGAGAACAGATCGATCAGCTCCTGGCGGCTGAAGATTTCCTGGTCACCATGCGACCAGCCCAGTCGCGCCAGGTAGTTGATCAACGCGTGCGGCAGGTAACCGGCCGCCTTGTACTGCATGACGTCGGCCGCACCGGTGCGCTTGGACAGCTTGGCGCCCTCCTCGTCCAGGATCATCGGCATGTGCGCAAACTTGGGCACGGCCACGCCCAGGGCTTCGTAGATGTTGATCTGGCGCGGTGTATTGTTGATGTGGTCATCGCCGCGAATCACTTCGGTGATGCCCATGTCCATGTCGTCCACCACCACCGCGAAGTTGTAGGTGGGATAGCCATCGGGACGGAAGATCACCATGTCATCCAGCTCGCTGTTGCTGATCTCGATGCGGCCCTTGATCAGATCATCGAACACCACGCTGCCATCGACGGGATTCTTGAAGCGGATGACCCGGTTGGGGTCGTCGCGGTACGCCAGGCCCTGCTCACGGGCGCGGCCGTCGTAGCGCGGCTTTTCCTTGGCGGCCATGGCGGCTTCGCGCATGGCGTCCAGTTCTTCCTTGCTCTCGTAGGCGTAATAGGCTTTTCCCGCGGCCAGCAGCTGCTCGGCCACTTCGCGATAGCGGTCCAGGCGCCGGGTCTGGTAAATCGGGCCCTCGTCGTAGTCCAGGCCCAGCCAGTCCATCGCTTCCAGGATGGCGTCAATCGCCGCCTGGGTGCTGCGTTCGCGGTCCGTATCCTCGATGCGCAGGATGAAATCGCCGCCGCGGTGACGGGCTTCCAGCCAGCAGTACAGCGCCGTGCGGGCGCCGCCGATATGCAGGTAGCCGGTGGGACTGGGGGCGAAACGGGTACGGCAGCTCATGGGGGGACTCGTCATCTGAAGGCGCGAATTTTAACCCGAAGCCTTGTCGCTGGCCGATGCGCCCCCCGTAACTGCGTGCGCCAACGCCATTTCCGGCGCTTATCATGAGCGCATGACCACCCTTTTCATCTCCGACCTGCACCTGGACGATGCGCGCCCGGCCATTACCGAATTGTTCGGCGCGTTCATGCACCGCGAGGGCCCGCAGGCCGAGGCGGTCTATATCCTGGGTGACCTGTTCGAAGCCTGGGTGGGGGATGACGATCCGTCCGAGACCGGCGCCTATGTGGCCGCACGCATCCGCGAACTGGTCGACGTGGGGGTGCCGGTGTACTTCATTCGCGGCAACCGCGATTTCCTGGTCGGCCAGGACTATGCACGGCGCGCGGGGATGCGCATCCTGCCCGACCCCGCGGTGATCTCGCTCTACGGCAAGCCAACGTTACTGATGCATGGCGACCTGCTGTGCACCGATGACACGGCGTATCAGGCCTTCCGCGCGCAGACGCGCGACCCGGCCTGGCAGCAGCAGTTCCTTTCGCAGCCGCTGACCGCGCGGTTGGCCTTCGCCGCCCAGGCGCGCGCCGCCAGCGCCGCGCGACAGCAGGGTTTGAAGCAGAGCGATCGTGCGCAGTTCGAAACGGTGACCGACGTGACGCCGGCGACCGTGGACGCCACCTTCAACCGGTTCGGCATCGATACGATCATCCAGGGCCACACCCACCGACCCGCCATCCATGAGCTGGGCGTGCAGGGTCGCGGATGCCGTCGCGTGGTGCTGGGTGATTGGTACGAGCAAGGCTCGGTGCTGCGTGTGGATCCGCAGGGCATGCAGCTGGAAGCGTTGTAGGGGCGCGCGAAAACAGGGGTCAGAGTACGATTTCGAGAAATCGAGAAATCGTACTCTGACCCCTGTTTTTCTTCAGCCGGCAGCGGCCTGCAGAGAGGCCAGTTCGTCCTCGTCGAAGCCGGCGAGCAGCCGCGCTTCGACATTGAACGGACCGTGCAGATAGCCGCCGGCGTACTCCTTCAGCAGCTCGCGGAAGCGTTGGCGCGGCTCCACGCCGGCGCGTTCGCAGTACCAGCGGAACCAGCGCGAACCCGCCGCGACATGCGCCACTTCTTCGCGCAGGATGATCACCAGGATGTCGGCCGTGGCGTCGTCGCCCAGCTCGCGCAGTTTGAGGATCATGCCGGGGGTGACATCCAGTCCGCGTGCTTCCAGCACGCGCGGCACCAGCGCCATCCGCGCCAGGCCGTCATGCGCGGTCTTTTCGGTCATTTCCCACAGACCGTTGTGCGCATCGAAGTCGCCGTAGTCGTGGCCCAGCGCCTGCAGGCGCTCGCGCAGCAGAACAAAGTGGCGCGATTCATCCAGCGCCACGCCAACCCAGTCGGCATAGAAATCGCCGGGCAAGCCGCGAAAGCGATACACCGCATCCCAGGCCAGGTCGATGGCGTTGAGTTCGATATGCGCAATGGCGTGGATGAACGCCGCGCGCCCCACCACGCTGCCCAGGCCGCGCCGCGGCAACTCGCGTGGATGTACGAGCATGGGTTTCGGTGGACGACCCGGCATGCGGATCGCTTCGGGCTCGCTGCAAGTCTCCGGCGCTGCCAGGCGACCTGCGGCGAATTCAGCGGCGAAGTGCTGCGTCAACGCCACCTTGTCTTCCACGCGCGCCGCGTCCAGGCAGGCGCGGGCGGCGTCGAACAACGACGGAGTGGCCGCTACGTCAGACATGCGTGCGCCACGCCGTCTGGCGCGTCAGGAGACCCGGCGCTTGCGCTTGGCTTCGTCCGAACGGCTCTGCTTGATCCGCTCGAAGTAATCCGGGTCGATGCCGGTCACGTACTCGCCATTGAAACAAGACGAATCGAAGTGACTGAGTTGCGGATTGCCTTCGCGCACCGCCACTTCCAGATCTTCCAGATCCTGGTAGACCAGCCAGTCGCAGCCCAGCAGCTTCTCGATGTCTTCGATGCTGCGGTCATGCGCGACCAGTTCGTCCACCGCCGGCATGTCGATGCCGTAGATGTTGGGGAAGCGCACCGGCGGCGCGGCCGAGGCCAGGTAGACCTTGCGGGCGCCGGCGTCGCGCGCCATCTGCACGATCTGCTGCGAGGTGGTGCCGCGCACGATCGAATCGTCCACCAGCAACACCACGCGGTTGCGGAACTCCAGGTGGATCGGGTTGAGCTTGCGGCGCACCGATTTCACCCGCTCGGTCTGGCCGGGCATGATGAAGGTGCGGCCGACGTAGCGGTTCTTGATGAAACCTTCGCGGTACTTCACGCCCAGCACGTTGGAGATTTCCAGCGCGGCGTCGCGCGAGGTGTCCGGAATCGGGATGATCGTGTCGATGTCGTGATCCGGACGCAGGCGCAGGATTTTCTCGCCCAGCTTCACGCCCATGCGCATGCGCGCCTTGTGCACGGAGACGTTGTCGATCATCGAGTCCGGACGCGCGAAGTACACGTACTCGAAAATGCACGGCGCATGTTGCTGCTGCTCGGCGACGATTTCGGAGAACAGCTCGCCGCGCGCGGTGATCACCAGCGCTTCGCCGGGCTGCACGTCGCGCACGCGGGAAAAGCCGAGAATGTCCAGCGCGGCCGATTCGGAGGCGACGATGTACTCGATGCCTTCGTTGTGATCGCGCTTGCCCAGCACGAGCGGACGGATGCCGTTGGGGTCGCGGAACGCCACCAGGCCCAGGCCCAGCACCACCGACACCACCGCATAGCCGCCCTTGACCCGGCGATGCACGCCGGCCACCGCGCGGATGGCGGCTTCCGGGGTGAGCGTGCGCTGCAGGTCCAGCTCGTGGGCGAACACGTTCAGCAGCACTTCGCTGTCGGATTCGGTGTTGATGTTGCGGCGATCCTGCGCGAACACTTCCTGGCGCAGGGCGTCGGTGTTGATCAGGTTGCCGTTGTGCGCCAGCGCGATGCCGTAGGGCGAGTTGACGTAGAACGGCTGCGCCTCGTCCATGCCTTCGGAGCCGGCGGTGGGATAGCGGCAATGGGCGATGCCCACGCGGCCTTCCAGCACGCTCATCGCCTTGGGATTGAACACGTCGCGCACCAGTCCGTTGTCCTTGTGCACGCGCAGGCGCGTGCCATCGGCGGTGGCGATGCCGGCGGCGTCCTGCCCACGGTGTTGCAGGACGGTCAGCCCGTCATAGAGCTGGCCGGCAACATTCTGGTTGCCGACGATGCCGACGATTCCGCACATGGGGCGTACTCCGGTTCGAGTTCAGTTCGACGCTGGCGGGGTTTCGGGCGCGGGCGGCGCGCCGGGGTCGTCCAGCGGCGGGGGTAAGGCGAGAAGGCCGTCATTATCGCCCGCCAGCGGGCCATTGCCAAAATCCAATTCCTGCACAGTCCATTCCGGTAACCAACGGCTCAGCCATTGCGCAGCGGGAATCAGGTGGGGCAGCAGTTGCGCCTGCTGCCAGCCGGGGCCGCGCGGCAAGGCGGTGAAGGCCATCAGCAGCACCATCACCACCGCGATGAAAACGCCGCGAATCGCGCCCAGCGCCAGGCCCAGCAGGCGATCCAGGCTGGACAGGCCGATCGCCTTCACCAGCAATCTGACCGCCCAGCCAATCAGGCCCACCACGATCATCACCGCGATGAAGCACAGCGCGTAACCGCCAAACAGCTCGGTGGCTTCCGGCGTGCCGCCCTCGGCCAGCAACACCGCCACGGCCGCGCCGTAGTGGAATGCGGCCCAGCCCGCCAGCACCCAGGCCAGCAGCGAGGCCAGCGCGCTGATGAAACCGCGGAACAGGCCAAACAGCGCCGACGCCAGGATGACGCCGGCCAGCACCAGATCCAGGGAGGTCATCGGGCAGCCCTCATCCCGGGATCAGGCGAGGTCATCACGGATGCGGTCGCACCATGCCGTTGATGCCGAACTTGGAAGCCACCTGCGCCTTGAGCGTATCGGCCTCGGCGCGGCTGGCCACCGGGCCGACCCGAACGCGGTTGAGCGTGCCCTTGTCGGTGCGGACCTGTTCGACAAAGGCGCTGTAGCCACCCGCGCGCACCTTGTCGCGCAGGGCGTTGGCGTCTTCGGCCTTGGCAAAGGCGCCCAATTGCACGGCGAAGCCGACGCTGGACGCGGCCGGTGCGCTCGGACTCGTCGCGGCAGGCTTGGGTGCGGCGGCGACCGGCTTGGGCGCTTCGGCGGGCTTGGCCGCCGGCGTCGCCGGGACCGTGGCCGGCTTGCTCGCGGCCGCAGGCGCGGGAGTGGGATTGGGTTTGGCGGGCTCCGGCGGCAGCGCTTCGGTGATCACGCCCCCCGCGCTGGCCGGCGCAGCCTGCGCGACCGAAGGCGTCGGCGCCGCGGCGGCAGCGGTGGCATCCAGCACCACCACCTTGGCATTGACGTCGTTGCGCACCTTCACTGCTTCCAGGCGCATCGACTCGGCCGTGGCCTGATCCGCATACGGACCAATCCGCACGCGATAGGCGGTGCGGCCATTGACGGTGGCGGTTTCGCTGTAACCGGGCAGCTTGGCCTGCTTCAGGCGCGCGACCACGGCAGCGGCATCGGCCGGGCTGGCGTAGGCGCCAAAGCTGACCGCGTAATTGCCGGCCGCGGCGGTGGCGGGCATGGCGCCGGCGTCGGCCGGATTGGCCAGCGCCGCGGCATCGGGATTGGGCGCGGTGTTGGCCGGCAGGCCGACCGCACCGCCCGCAGGCGCGTCACCCGGCGTCACCAGCGGCAGTTCGCGGGTTTCGAACTGGCCATCGGGTGCATCGGGCACCTTGAGCGGGATATCGGAGACGCCGCTGTCAGGGGCCGGACCCTTGACCAGCATCGGCAGGAAGATGACGGCCAGCGCCACCAGAACGACTGCGCCGATCAGACGCTGCTTCAGAGCCGTATCCATCGGATGCCACGTACCTCGCCGGGGGAAGATGCCCGGCGATTATACGGCGCTGTTCGCGCGCGGCCCGTCAATCCGATGAACGCAGGTGGCGCAAGGCCTCGGCAACGGTGTGGAAGGAGCCGAACACCAGCACGCGACCACCCTCGCCCGCCGCGATCTGCGCGGCATCCAGTGCAGTGGCCACGTCGTCATGCGTGCCGGCATCTGCGGCGCGGGTCTTCGCCAATCGACCGGCCAGCGCCTGCACGGTCTGACCACGCGCCGCGCCCGGCTCCAGCCCGGCCAGATGCCAGCGCACGTCCAGATCGTCGAACGCCGCCACCACGCTCTGGGCGTCCTTGTCAGCCAGCGCCGCATACACCAATTGCGTGGTGCGCGCGGGCTGCGCGCGCAGCCAGGCCGCCAGTTCGCGCGCGGCCTGCGGGTTGTGGCCCACATCGATCACGAACTCCACGCCATCACGTTGCAGCGGCTGCAGCCGGCCCGGCAAGCGCGCGGCGGCAATGCCTGCCGCGAACGCGGCATCCGGCGGCGGCGTGCCGAGCGCCCGCAGCGCGGCGATGGCGGCGGCGGCATTGTTGCGTTGAATGGCGCCCGCCAGCGGCGGATGCGGCAGTTCCAGTTCGGCGCCCACCTCGCGCCAGCGCCAAGTCTGCTCGTCGATGGCTTCCTGGAAAAAATCGCTGCCCAGCCGCAGTGCATTGGCGCCGATGGCGTAGGCGTGGCGTAGCACGGTGGAGGGCGAATCGATTTCGCCCAGCACCAGCGGCTTCCAGGCACGGGCGATGCCCGCCTTTTCCGCGCCAATGCTCTCGCGATCCGGGCCCAGCCAGTCGGTGTGATCGATATCGACGGTGGTGATCACCGCCACGTCCGCGTCCACCAGGTTCACCGCGTCGAGGCGACCGCCCAGGCCCACTTCCAGCACCGCCAGATCCAGCTGCGCCTGCTCGAACAGCCACAAAGCGGCCAGGGTGCCGTACTCGAAATAGGTCAGCGCGGTTTCGCCCCGTGCGGCTTCCACTTCGACGAACGCCTGGATCAGCTGCGCGTCGCTGGCTTCATCGCCATCAATGCGCACGCGCTCGTTGTAATGCAGCAGATGTGGCGAGGTGTAGGCGCCCACGCGCCAGCCCGCCGCGCGCGCGATAGCTTCGACAAAGGCCACGGTCGAGCCCTTGCCGTTGGTGCCGCCAATGGTGATGACCTGCGCGGCCGGCTTGCCCAGGCCCATCGCGGTGGCCACCGCGCGCACGCGATCCAGGCCCAGCGCGATGCTGCGCGGATGCTGGCGTTCGATGTATTCGAGCCAGTCGTCGAGAGTGGTGAGGGTGTCGCTCATGGCAGGATCGTAGAACGCGGGACGCCTGCCGCGAAAGCCCGGCTTACGCAGGCGGCGGCGCGGGTGGCGGCGGTGGCGGCGGAGGCAGAGGTGGATCCAGGCCGCGTTGGCGCGGCGCCTTGCGCAGGCGCGCTTCAAAGCGCGTGCACTCGGCCGGGTCGGGTGCGTCGCACTGATAGCGCTGCATCCAGAAGGCGTGCTGGCCGTCGGTGACCAGGCGCGAGCGCAGCACGGTCAGGTTGTTGGACCAGCCGGCGTCGAATACCTCGTAGAAGCTGATGAGCGGACCCTCGGACCATTCGTAGCGGATGACGCCGTCTTCGCTTTCGGGTTGTCGGGTCGCCTTCTCATTGAGCAGTTGCACGATGGCCTCGGCGCTCTCGGCCGGCAGCGGCAAGGGATCGGTGAGATAGCCGGGCAGACTGCCGTCGCGCGCCGTGGCCACGGGCGCCACCTGCATCTGCTGCCAGAGTTGCTGCCAGTGACGATGTTCTTCCAGGCTGGGCGTGTCGGTGGCCGCTGCCATGTCGTCGGATTCGGACGGCGTCGGGATGCGGAATTCGACGGGGACGCGGATGCGCGGCATCGTCTGGCCGTTGCCGGCGGGATTGAATCGCCACAGCAACGCCGCATCGGTGGCGGCTTGATCGAGGGCTTCGTAGCCGGAGGATGTTTCCACTTCCACCGCGACGACCTTGCCTTCGGTGTCGGTGGTCAGCAGCAGGATGGTGGTGCCTTCGGCGCCGGATTTGGCCAGCTCGGCGGGATAGTGCGGAGGCTGGATGGGCAAGTCGGCCGCGCTGCCGGCATGAGCGGATACGCTGGCGCACAGGCTCAACCACATCGCCAACAGGCGCAGTCTTGGATGCCGCTTCATCGAACTCCCCTTCGATTCATCAATCCTGCAAGCGCTTGGATCAGCGCGAGGGTTTTGCCCCCATTCCGGCCTTCCCCCGCGTTGCAGGGGAAGCAGCGAAAGCCGGTTACAGCGCGCGGTGTTTGGCTTCGCCGAAGAACGGGGTGTGGTGGGCGCAGTCGTTCAGGCGCACCACTTCCAAACGCTCCACGTCCGGGCCTTCGAGCAGGTTGAGCGTGGTCGGCGCCTGGCGGAAGGTCCACAGCTTGCTGATGGGCAGGCCGAGGATGCGGCACAGGATCACGCGGTTGACGGCGTCGTGCGCCACCACCAGCAAGGTGTCGCCATCGCCCAGGCCTTCGGCGGCGCGGGCCAGGCCGCGCCAGGAGCGATCCAGCACCTGCCGCAGCGATTCGCCGCCGGGCATCAGCACGGTGTCGGGTTCTTCGCGCCAAGCTTGCAGGCGGGCCGGGTCCTTGTCGAGGATTTCGCTCGCCAGCAGGCCTTCCCACTCGCCGTGGGCGATTTCCTGCAGTTCGGGGTCGAGTTCCAGCATGTCGGCGCGCGACTCACCCAGCGCAAAGCGCGCGGTGGTGGCGGCGCGGGTCAGCGGCGACGCGACCGCGCGGGTAATCGGGATGTCGCGTAGCCGCTCGCCCAGCGCCTTGGCCTGTGCCTCGCCTACCGGTGACAGCGGAATGTCGATCTGGCCCTGGTAGCGGCCTTCGGCGTTCCACGGGGTTTCGCCGTGGCGGGCAAGCAGGATGCGCATGCGGGGGTCTGTGCGGGGGGTGGGAGCGGATTGTAGCGGGTTGGCTCTGGCATCGCCCCAGCCCGTTGGTAAGGGGCAGACCATTTGGCTACCGCCGAAACGACAACGGCCCCTTCGCAGAGGGGCCGTTGTTGAGCAGCGGATTGCGTGCAGCGCTTACTTCTTGGAAACGTTCAACTCTTCCAGCAAACGCGGGCTCGGATACACCTCTTGCATGATCCAGCGCAGGTAACGGCCGTCGACGGCGATCATGCGGGTCATCTTGGGATCGAACACCCAGTTGGAGCTCACCGATTCCCAGTTGCCGTCGAACGCCAGGCCGACCAGCTTGCCGTGTGCGTCGAGCACCGGCGAGCCGGAGTTGCCGCCGGTGATGTCCAGATCCGACAGGTAGTTCACCGGCACCGAGCCGATGCGCTTGTCTTCCAGGCCGCCATAACGCTTGGCCTTGACCGCATCGATCAGCGCCTTCGGCGAGTCGAACGGATCGGCGCCGGTTTCCTTGGCGACCACGCCTTCGAGCGTGGTGAACGGGGTGTAGCTCACGCCGTCCTTGGGCTCGTAGCCCATCACGTTGCCGAAGGTGATGCGCAGCGAGAGGTTGGCGTCCGGATAGACGAACTCGCCCTGGCTCTTCTTGTAATCAGCCACCGCCTGCAGGTAGGTCGGACGCGCGAGCAGCGATTCGCCTTCGCGCACCTTGCGCTCCTGCTCCAGCTTGAGCAGGGTCGGCATCACCGTCACGGCGTACTGGATGGCCGGATCGTTGCTGGCCTCGAACGCCTTGCGATCAGCCTTCAACCACTTCAGGCGTTCTTCGGTGTTGCCCAGTTGCGTGCCGGCCAGCTTGTCCAGGGCGCGGTTGATCGCCGCGCTGTCGTTGCCACCCAGCCAGGTGTCCACCGCGGCGACGCGCTGCGCTGCCGGCAGCTTGACGTACTCGCCCAGCCAGTAGGCCTGCAGCTGCCGATCCATCGCCGGCACGTAGCGGCGTTCCATCTGCTTCATGGTGCCTTCCAGGGTCGGCAGGTCGCGTTCCTGGTAGCCGCTCTCGCGCTCGGCGTTGGGCTTTTCGTTTTCAATCGACAGGCGATACATCGAAGTCGCCGCGCCAATCGCACCGCTCATGCTGAACTGGCGGAAGATCAGATCGCGGTCACGCGTGGCCTTGGCCTGCTCGCCCAGTGCAATCAGCTTGGCGTGCGCGTCGAGCGCGGCCTTGCCCTTGCTGCCCTGGCCCTTCAGCCACTTGAGCACGGCGGCTTCTTCGGCGTGCTTCTGGCCAGCAGCGTCGATGCGCTTGAAGCCTTCCAGCTGGCCTTCGTAGTTCTTGCTGGTGTTGTTCCAGCCGGCCATCACGCTGGCGTACTTCACCGCGATGTCCGGGTTGCTCTTGCCGGCCTTCTGCACCAGATCGATCAGCGCTTCGTAATGGCGCGCGACGGTGGGATAGGTCCAGGCTGCGGTGTTGTCGAATTCGCTGGCCAGTGCGTAACGGTTGGTCGAACCCGGGTAACCGGCCACCATCACGAAATCACCGGCGCCCAGTTCCTGGTCGGCGAACTTAAGCCAATGCTTGGGCTGGTAAGGAACGTTGTCCTTCGAGAACGCCGCCGGCTTGCCGTCCTTGCCCACGTAGGCGCGGTAGAACGAGAAGTCGCCGGTGTGGCGCGGCCACATCCAGTTGTCGATGTCGCCGCCGAACTTGCCGACGCTGCCCGGAGGCGCGTACGCCAGGCGCACGTCCTTGATTTCCAGGTTCTTGAACAGGCGATAGGTGTTGCCACCGGAGAAGCTGTAGAAGCGGCAGCGGAAGCCGGGTTCGGCTTCGCACTCGGCCACCAGCTTCTTCTCGAACGCATCCAGCGCCTTGGCGCGACCCAGCGCGTCCTTGGCACCGGCAATGGCGGCGCGCGCTTCGCTGGTGACGTCCTTGATGTCGTCCAGCACATAGATGCGCGCGGTCGGGCCGGCGCTGACTTCATCGGCGATCGTGGCCGGGTTGAAGCCGTCCTTGATCAGGTTCTTCTCGGCGGTGGAGTTGAGCTGGATGGCGCCGTAGGCGCAATGGTGGTTGGTGACCACCAGGCCCTGCGGCGAAACGAAGCTGGCGGTGCAGCCGCCCAGCGCGACCACGGCGCCCATCGGGTCGCCGGTCAGATCGGCCAGCTGTTCGGCGGTCAGCTTCAGCCCGGCTTTCTGCAGCGGGCCGGCGATTTCAGGCAGCTGTTGCGGGACCCACATGCCTTCTCCGGCAATGGCAAGGCTGGCCGGCGCAAGACAGGCCACGGCGAGCGAGGCGGCAAGCAGGTTCAATCGCATAGGAGCTATCCCCGTCAAAAATAAAGAATCGGCGATTGTACCGGCCGGGGATGCCCGGCCCGCCCATGACTTCTGGCCTATGCCGGACCATACGTCCGGGGGCGGCAGCGTATAATCCGCGCCCTCAATCCAGCGCTCCGGAACACAGTCCCATGACGCAAACGATGAAGGCGCTGGTCAAGCGCGAAGCCGGCAAGGGCATCTGGCTGGAAGAGGTGCCGGTGCCGCAGCCGGGCCCGAACGAGGTGCTGATCAAGCTGGAAAAGACCGCCATCTGCGGTACCGACCTGCACATCTACCTGTGGGACGAATGGAGCCAGCGCACCATCAAGCCGGGCCTGACCATCGGCCACGAGTTCGTCGGCCGCATTGCCGCGCTCGGTTCGGCGGTCACCGGCTACACCGTCGGCCAGCGCGTCTCGGCCGAAGGCCATATCGTCTGCGGCCATTGCCGCAACTGCCGCGGCGGCCGCCCGCACCTGTGCCCCAACACCGTCGGCATCGGCGTGAACCGCAATGGCGCGTTCGCCGAGTACATGGTGATGCCGGCCAGCAATCTGTGGCCGATTCCGGATCAGATTCCGAGCGAACTGGCCGCCTTCTTCGATCCCTACGGCAACGCCGCGCACTGCGCGCTGGAGTTCGACGTGGTCGGCGAAGACGTGCTGATCACCGGCGCCGGCCCCATCGGCATCATTGCCGCCGGCATCTGCAAGCACATCGGCGCACGCAACGTGGTGGTGACCGACGTCAACGACTTCCGCCTCAAGCTCGCCGCCGACATGGGCGCCACCCGCGTCGTCAACGTGTCCAACACCTCGCTCAAGGACGTGATGGCCGACCTGCACATGGAAGGCTTCGACGTGGGCCTGGAAATGAGCGGCAACCCGCGCGCCTTCAACGACATGCTCGACTGCATGTACCACGGCGGCAAGATCGCGTTGCTCGGCATCCTGCCCAAGGGCGCCGGGGTCGACTGGGATCGCATCATCTTCAAGGGCCTGACCGTGCAGGGCATCTACGGCCGCAAGATGTACGAGACCTGGTACAAGATGACCCAGCTGGTGCTGTCCGGCTTCCCGCTCGGCAAGGTGCTGACCCACCAGCTGCCAATCGACGACTTCCAGAAGGGTTTCGACCTGATGGAAGCGGGTAAGGCCGGCAAGGTGGTGTTGAGCTGGACCTGAGCCGGCAACGCTCCGCCGAACGCTCCTTCCCCCGCCTGCGGGGGACACATCGGCAGGAATGCCGATGTGTACGGCGAAGCCGCCCGAAGGGCGAGCCACATGGATGTGGCGAGTACACGCTGGGATGGGGCCATCGAAGCCGGAATGATGACGGCACCGACGTTGGAAACGAAGACATCCCACCCCGGCACCCAACCGGAAATTCCATGCCAGCCCTAATCATCCTCGGCGTCTCCGGCAGCGGCAAAACCACGGTCGCCAGAGGGCTGGCCGACCACTACGGCTACGATTTCCTCGATGCCGACGACTTCCACAGCATCGAAGCCAAAGCGCAGATGGCCTCAGGCATTCCGCTGACGGACGCGCAACGCGAGCCATGGGTCGCCACATTGGCCAAAGCGCTGCAGGACAGCGAACGCCAAGGCCGCTCCTCAGTCCTCGCCTTCTCCGGCCTGCGCGCCGCGCATCGGCAAACGGTGCGTGATAGCGGGGTGCCGATGCGCTTCATTTTCCTGCATGCGGCACCGGAGCAGGTCGCCGCACGGTTGAAGCAACGCAGCGGACATTTCATGCCGGCCAATCTGCTCGCCAGTCAGTACGAGGCCCTGCAATTGCCCGATGGCGAAGCCGATGTGCTCAGCGTCGAAGTCGATGGCCACCCTGCGCAGGTGCTTGCCCGTGCCATCAGCGCACTGGCTGCTAGAGCATCGTGAGACCCGCTACTGCAGCGCACGTTCGGACGAATTTCTTTCCACTTCGCGACCAATCAGGATTTTCGGCTGACTATAACCTTCTCGAGAGCACAGACATGGATAAGTTCACGCGGGACGCCCTGGAAGCCTTTTACACGGACTCTCGAGTAGTAGAACTCTGCGAACTACTGCGCACGGGTGACGAGGTACTCGACGTCATTGGCCTCTCCGAGAATCAGCATTCCGATATTCTGGCTTGGCTACTCGACCCGCGCGAAGGGCATGGGCAGGGCGATCAAATCCTTCGCGATCTTCTGATTGCTGCAACCATAAGTTCCCGCACATCCGACTCATTGGATAGAAGAGGCATGACATCGCGATTCTTCGCCGAGTGGAGTGCATCCCGGATTCGAACGACGAGTTTTGGTTCGGCCTTTGTCGCCCGGGAGCTAGGAATGAAGGCGAAGGAGCGCGTCGACCTTTTTGTTATCGACCCGCAAAACAAGTTCGTACTGTTGATCGAGAACAAGGCGGGTATGCACCACTCAAGCCAGCAGCTCGATACATATAAGAAGAATTTTGAGGATATCACCCAGGGCAATGCCAATCTTCGTGGATACGATTGCGCATTCATCGCGCTGGATAGATACCTGCTTGACGACGACGATCGGGAATTGCCTGCCGCCCGGTCCTGGCTGCACCTCGGTTACGACTGGCTCAAGGTATCCGCAAATCGCGCAATCATGCACATGGAGCGCGGAAACACGGCCGCTCGACTGGTGGTGAGCTACTGCAACAGGCAAACCGACTGGGAAAGCCCGCAGGAGAAGAAGGCCATTGAGATTGCCTCCGGGCTACACCACGACCACCGCAAGGCCATCGATTACCTGCTGGCGATGTCTATCAGGAGAATCGAAGCAGAATGGCTTGGCAGCACTAAGCCGACCGTTGAGCTGCTCTTCATGCTTCAGAATCGCTCGCTTGAAAGCTTACTCCGCGAAACGCAGGGCATGGCGTCGGTCGTTTCGACATTGCTGACGAGGCTTCCGGGCCTGCGCAGCGATTTGCTGGACCATGGACGAGGGTGGATTGAAATCTGTCCAACTGGGTGGGACCGCTATTTCAATGGTGACTGGTGGCCGGTCTATCTCAGAATCACGTACACCGACAAGGAGAGATCTCGCTTCAGAATTGTCTTGGTCTGGAACTCGCACTATGCACGCTCTGAGTCAGAAGCCGAACACCTGCGAGACCTCCTCTCCGAGTACAACCCGCAGTTTCTGAAGCACGGCGAAGCAACCCGGCGTTGGGTTATCCTGGATCATGACATTGGCTTGAGCGACGTTTTCCAGCGGGTCGCTGAAATCTTCAGAGACCTTTCGACACTACCCACGCTGGCGGAAGCCGGGCGCTAGCTAAGATCAGTGCGCCGACTTTTTTGCCCCGCAATCTCTCTGCGACTCTACCAACCCTTCCACTTTCCACCCGACCAGGGCTTGGCCTCGGTCGTCGGCGCCGACGTGGCGCGTTTCGGCTGCGAGGGATTCGGCGTGACGGGTGCCGTCGGCGTCACCGTCGGCGTACTGCTCATCGGTGTCGGTGTCGGTGAAGCAGGCGCCGACTCCACGGCCACCACCTGCAGATTCGCCGGCTGCGTGCTCCACGCCGGCCGGATCTCCGCCGCAATCCGCCGCATGGTCGAACGAATCGCGCGCTCGATGGCCAGGCTCAAGTCCGCGCGGGTTTTCGCCACGAACTGGTAGTCGCTCTTGAACAGATACGGCGTGTCGTCGATGCGGAATCCGACCCAGGTGACGATCACGTCGTGCCCTTGCGCAACGCCGCGGCGGTCGTAGCCGCCCTCCTGGTTGTCCCAGCAACCAATAATGTAGTCGGGTTCGCGCTTGGGTATCTCGGGATTGGCCTGCAGGCGAACGCGTTCGTTGGCGGGATCCTGCTGCGGCGGAAAGTACCAACCGCCGTACTGCATGGCCATGAAATTGTTGACCACCAGTTTCACCCGCGCATGGCCGTTGTGATAAACGTCGAAGCGCTCCAGTGTTACGCGATGATCCACGGCCTCCGGCAACTTGCGCGCCAGCAAGGCCTCGAACATGCGTGCCTTGGTGGGCTGGTACTCCTCGCGTCCCAAGTGATGCACGGCGTAGCGGCAACTGCTGATCAGGCCCTCGCCCGCCAGGAAGGCGGGATAGTCATCCGGCCCCGTGCCATCGACGACAAAGCCGCCGGGCGCATTCGCCAGATCGTGCATCGCCACGTTGCGTTGGAGGTTGGCGCAGCCCGTCAGCGCGAGCGGCAGCCCCAGCATTGCCAGCATCCTGGCCAGGTGTCGTTCCATGAAGTGTCCCCAAGACGCCCATCCGCCGCGACGAATGGCCTGCGCCAGCCGCCGCGTTCCCTTTGGTGTTTCCCCGTGGCGACTATAGGCGGGTCTTGGGGCTGGTGCCAGCGTCGCAAGCCGCATCCCAGGTGTCCGTATGCGGTCAAGGAATGCCGGCGAGGACTTTGGTGTACCTTCGCTGCCATGACCATTCCCAGACATTTGGACCTCGACTCCGTCAAAGTCCAGGCTCACGACGCCTTCGACCGTGGTGCCTTGAACGAAGCTTCGCTTCTGTTTGAATCTCTGCTGCTGCACAGGCCGGACTCCATCAGCACCCACTACATGCGCGGCCTGGTCCATAAGTACCTGCTTGATTGGCCCACATCCCTGCACCACAACCAGCGGGCCATCGAGTTGAACAATGAGGTGGATGAAGCCGAGCACTGGAATGCGGCCATCGCCGCCACTGCTCTGGGTCAATGGGATGTGGCTCGCAGACTCTGGACGGCGTTGGGCATCGGCATCGACGCAGGCTCGGGGCCCATCGAGGATGACTTCGGCGTTGCCGTGGTTCGACTCAACCCGTGGCACGCGGGTGAGACCGTGTGGGTGCGCCGCATCGACCCCGTACGGGCACGTGTGCTCAACGTCCCCACCCCAGAATCGGGTCACCGTTTTGGTGACATCGTCCTGCATGATGGTGCCTCCACAGGCACGCGATTGAATGCTGACGGACGCGATACGCCCGTTTTCAACGAACTAGCGCGGATGCAGCAATCCGAGTTCCAGACGTTTGTCGTATTTGTCAGTTGCGACGAGCCGGCCGACCTGCGGTCGCTACTTGATGCCACGCTTCCTGGAATTGGCTACGCCGAAGATTGGACACGAAGCCTGGTCAACTATTGCCTGCGCTGCAGCTATGGCGTTGCGCATCGTCATCGCGAGCCGGAAAAAGGCGCCTGGCAACCTGACCGCAACTTGGGTATTGCCGCACAAAGTCGCCTTTCAGTGGAAACGTTGCTGAAGAACTGGTCGGCAGCTGCACCAGGACGACAATGGGCTGGTATAGAGACGCGCGAGGTCCAGGCACCCGAGCTGCAGGAAGGTGGTGTCTGGTGGCGGGAGCCAGAGGACGACGAAAGTACCTGACACGGACCGACCCTGTTCCTGGTCGCCCTGCAGGCTACCTGGAATCTGCCGCCAGCACCTCGAGCTGCTTCACCGCATTGCGGTTGTCGGGATTCAGCTCGAGCGACCGCCGGAAATTCCTGATCGCAAGCGCCTTGTTCCCCGCCGCCTGATACCCCTCGGCCAGGCTGTCGGCGGCATCCCAGTTGCCGGGACACAAGGTGGCCCACAGCTTCAGCACTTCGACGGCATCCTGTGTGCGTCCTTCATCCAGCAGTCCGTATCCCCAGCGCTTCAAGTCGCGCTCGGACAACTCGAAGGCCTCGTCGCGCTTGCGCGCCTGCTGATACGCCTCACCGATGTGGGCAAAGCCACGCTGGCGCAGTTCGGCGGCCATCGAGGCCTGTGAGGGCGGCAGGTCTTCTGCCTGCCGGGCATCGACCCGCATGACATGCGGCGGCACGCCGTTCTCGCGCGGCATACGGCGTATGAAAGCGGCGCCCTTGTCGTCGTTCTTGAGAGTGGCATCGAGGAAGTGGCGCACGTAATCAGCCACGATGTTGTACGCCTGCGCCACTTCAGCGCGCGAATACTCGCCGAAATCCGCCTCAGCCGATTCGCGCAGATGGCGGGAAACAAAATCCACGTGGGTCATCGGATACATGGTCAGCTGGTGGACATCGGCGTATCTCGCCTCGTTCAACAGGCTGAAGGTCGTGTCGATTTCGGACTTGTTGATTTGCGGAATAGTGTCGGGGGTGCGCGAGATGTACAGCCACGGGACCGTCAGGTTCTGCGTGGGAATGAGCCTGGTGAAGGCCGGCTCGCGCGTGCCATCGAAACTGACCAACGCCGAGATGCGGTCATCGCGCGATGCGGCAAAGGCATTGCTCATGCCGCCCCAGCTCCAGCCAATCACGGCGATATGCCGGGCATCCACCTGCGGCAGGGACAGCGCATGGCCGAGCAGGAACTGGATGTCGCGCACCTGCGTTTCGACGTCGGCCATCGCGTAGTCGATGCCCTTGGCGTGCGTGCCCAGGCTGGTGCTGGCGACCACCACATAGCCGTGGCTGGCCAGGTGTTCGAACAGATCGGCATTCTCGTCGGCCGCACCGCCAGCGCCGGGCGCATAGATCACCAACGGGAAGCGGCCAGACATAGGCTGCGCATCCAGCGACGCGCGCATCGGCGACGTCAGGACGGCGCGAGCCTGCTCCGCGCCGAGACGATTGGACAGCGCCTGCTCGCCCTTGGCCACGGCTTGGGCTTTCCTCTCTTCGGACAGGTCGAACTGCAGTTCGGTGACGCGCGCATGCACGTAGTCGCCATAAGCCAGCTTCTGCGCCGTTGGCCGCGCCGGATACCAGATCAATGTCTGCATCGGTCGCGAGCGCTCGCCATGAACGGCGTCGCCGGTCAGGGGATCAATCGGCGCCTTGAAGGTGCGGCTGTAATCGTATTGCTTGACCACCTGCAGGCCGACGCCATAAGTGCCAGCGTTGGATGTGATCATGTGAGAGGTTTCGCCCGCCGTGGATGGCGACGCAAGGCAAATCAAGAGCAATACGCCACAACCACGAACGACAGACTTCACCAGTTTCTCCAGGAGTTCGAATGCCAAGCCCGTTCCGATGTCGGGCTCGCCTTGCGATCCGAGTCTAGGTGTGTCTGCCCTGCTGAAACAATCCGTCAAATGTCATGGCGATCCGTCGTGGTGATGGGCAGGCGACTGCATTACCCGTCCAGGCGATTCATTGCCGGGCCACGCGAAGCCGCTGGGTGGCCTGCCTGGCAATCTCCCAGAACAGCAACGCATTGCCGGTCGCTCGCGCGGAAAGCATGGCGCCATGCACCGACGCCATGAACATGGACGCTTCAGCCGATGGCGTATCGGCCAACGCCATCTTCCCCTCTGCCAGGCCTTGTTCCATGGTGGAGGCAAGCCAGGCGTGCAGATCCTTGAAGTGCGCCTTGACCTCGTCTGCGACTTCCGCGGGAATCGCGGGCAGTTCAGCCGCCAGCAGCGCGCAGATGCAGATGGGGGGATTGGAGGCCTGGATGCATTCCACCCAGTAGCGGCAGTAGGCGACGAGTCGTTCCAGGGGGTCGGCAATCGATTGTTCGAGCGATTGCAGGCCACGCTGCGTGGCTTGCCTGTGCAAGGCCACCGTGGTCTTCACCAGGTCGACCTTTGCCGGAAAGTGATGATGGATGCTGGCTTTGCGGACATCGACCAACTCGGCGATATCCGCGTAGCTGAAGCTGTTGTAGCCACCCGTGGCCAACAACTCATTGGTCCGCTGGATGATCTCCTGCGCCTTGGCCGAGTACTGGAGGGGCGATTCGGGCATCGGAGAAACCATCAGCCCTGCACCTTCGTTGCATGGGCACGCTGCCTGCCGAGCACGCGCAACTGCAAGGGGATGCCGACGATCAAGGCAAGCAGGAGCGCACCTTGCGCACCCAGCAACAGCGGGTCTTTCATGTCGGTCACCAGTGGTTGGCCGACGGGCAACCGACGCAGGGTTTCGCTGACCGTGGGAACCATCAGCAGGAAGACGCTGATGCTCAGGGATACCGTCTGGACGTACTTCCACCATCCCCTCGCGGGACCCCGCAGCGCGATGCCGTAACCCAGCAGGAGCAGCACCAGCGTGACGGTGGCAATGACGGTACTGATGGACTGATGAGCGATCGGATAGACCGTCAGTACGCCCAGCAGCATGAACCAGAAATAGGCGCGTCCGGCCCTGGACTCCGGAACGATGCGGCCGGACTTGACGAGCATGCAGGCCGCCAGGGGGATGGCGGGCAGGCTTCCGACGGTATGGAGCCAGCCAAGCGGGGAAATGGTCATGGAACGGGTTCGATGGGGGGGCAGAAGTCCAGCCTACCTACTGGTAGGTTTGGAGTCAACCGACCTACTCCTGGTCCAGATACCGGATCCGCGTCGCCCCGCCACTCTGCAGAATCAGCCCCGCCCGAATCTCCGGCAGCAGCACCGCCACCGGGTGGGTGGTGTTGGCCATGTATCGCCACGCCTGCCCGCCCTTCAGATCGATCAACTCGATCCGACCGCGGGTGGACTCATTGCCCGCCAATACCAGCCAGCTTTCGCCGGGCGTGTACGAGGCCCAATGGACCGCCTGCAAGGTGATCGGATAGGTGCGCTCGCGCGCCCAGGTCTGCGTGTTCCACAGCACGACTTCGGCCTGCTGGCCGGCGATGTTCGCCGCCTTGTCCTGGCGTTTCTGTTTGGACAGCCAGTTGACCGTGACCAGGCGCTTGCCCTCATCACGCAGCATCACGGCGAGTACGTCCGTGCGCGATTCGAGGTTGTAAGTCGAGGTGCCGCTGACGACCTGCAACGTGGGGGTCTGGCCGGTGATGTCGAGCCTCAGCAGTTTGAGTTCTCCACTGCTGCTGCCTGCGGCCATCAAGCCGGACTGTTTGTCCGAACCCAGCGCGGAAACCGACGCCCCCTTGAACAGCAATGGCTTGCCCACGATCGCGCGGCGTGCATGATCGTAGAGGTGCAGTTCGTTGGCGCTGGCAATGAGGTAGTAACCCTTGAATGGCGTGGCCGCCACCGGACCACCCGTCCATTCGCCCGGCAATGCCAGCAGCAACTTGCCCGAGTGCGCATCCCACACCTTGGGCATGCCTTCCGGATCGAGATTCATCACCGTGGTGCCGGCCGAGCTGGTCAGGACGATGCCGTCTTCAGGACCGATAGCGATGTGATCGATGCGAACCGTGTGCGCCTGGCGCGCGATGCGCGCGTCGGCCTTGCGCGTGTCCCACAGTTCGAGCCGGCCGCTGTCCCGCCCGATCGCCAGGATTTTCGTCCGCGGGTCGTAAGCGACGGCGGTGGCGGCGTCATCGATGCGGCGATTCAAGTCGATGAAGTTCTGCGTGAACGCATCGGTGGGGCCGGCGCTGCCGGCGCTGGCGGCACCGGCGCTGCAGCCAGTCTGCGCGCCCAACGCGCAAACGAGTAGCAGGTTGATCATCGATTTCAGCAATGAGTCTGCGTCCATGTATTCCCCTGACCGAAGGCGGGTATACGCAATCAGCGAACAGACCACGGCTTACCCCGACCGTGGTTGTTGCAGTGGGCGAATCTTAGCAAGCACGACGAGCGGAAGGACGGCGCAATCGGTGAAGAGGTCGGTGTCGACTTTCGCGATGTTTGTCGGCGCTCGTTGTGACAAACGGCCATGGCGTGTACCGTCCGGTGTCTCTTCCGTTGTCGAGGTGCGCACTTGAAGACCCAGTACTACACGTCCTCGAGCCTGGATGGATTCCTCGCCACCGAGGATGACTCGCTCGATTGGTTGTTTCCGCTCGGCGACATCAACGAGACCAGCTATCCCGCTTTCTTTGAGCATGTCGGCGCCATCGCGATGGGCTCGTCCACCTACGAATGGATCGTGCGCAATGCACAGGCGGTTTCCGAACAGACCGGTTCGGCATGGCCGTACCTGCAGCCCACCTGGGTGTTTACCAGCCGCCAGCTTCCGGTCATTGCCGGAGCGAACGTATCGTTCGTCAACGGCGATGTGGCGTCGGCGCATGCGCAGATGCGCGCGGCGGCGGCAGGCAGGAATGTGTGGATCATGGGCGGCGGCGATCTGGCCGGGCAATTCCATGACGCTGGCCTGCTGGACGAGATCATCGTGACCATCGGCTCGGTCACGCTGGGCAAGGGCAAGCCGTTGTTCCCGCGACGTGTGTTGAGCCCGGCGTTGACGCTGATGTCAGTCAGCCAGATGGGGCCGGGCTTCGCCGAACTGACCTACCGCGTAACCAGCACACCAGCGTAGCCACGAGCAGGAAGGCCAGCGTGGCCAGCAGTTCGCGCCGCGCCAGCGTGGACAGCAGCCAGAGGATGATGACCGCCGCCGCGAGTGGCACGAAGGGTCCGCCCGGGATGACGAAGGGGCTGGCCTGCGCGCCTGCAAGTTGGCTGCGCAGGCGCAGCACCGACAGGCAGACAATCAGATACAGCACCAGCGTGCCGGCGACCGACAAGGTGGCGATCTGGCGGAACGATGCCGAAATCGCCACCGCCACCACCAACGCCGCGTACAGCACGATGGCGGCTGCAGGCGTCTGGAAGCGCGGATGGACGTAGGCCATGAAGCGCGGCAACTGGCCCGCATAACCCAGCGCATAGCCCACGCGCGGCGAAGACAGCATGTCGGCCACAAGATAGCCGCCGGCCGAGGCCAGCGTCAGCAACGCGATGGCGCGATAACCCCACGGTCCCAGCAGCTCGTCGGCAGTGTCGGCCAGCGGTGCGGAGGACGTGGCGAGCGCCGCGCCAAGCACGCCTTGCGTCACCGTCTGCAGCCCGATGTAGAGCGCGGCAATCATGCCCAGCGCCAAGGCGATGGCGCGGGGAATCGTGCGCGCGGGATTGCGGGTTTCGCCCGACACCGACAAGCCGCTCTCGATGCCGATGAAGGCCAGCACCAGGATCAATGAAGCCTCGCCAATCTTCGGCAACGGCGGCACCGCAGGCCAGGCCAGGTTCTGCGGTTGGAGGGCGAACAAACCCACCAGGACCAGCCCCACCAGCGGGGTGAGTTTCATGATGCCGATGGCCACCGACAGCTTGCTGCCATCGCGCGCACCCAGCACGTTGACCAGCGCCAGCAGCGCATAGACCAGCACCAATACGATGGCCCCCAGCCACGGCGCAGCGACTGCAGGCCAGAACGTGCCAAGCGTGTCGATGAAGAAGCGCGCCAGCGCCGCCGCCGAGCCCATCGCGTTGGCGAACAGCAAAAGCATGCCTGCCACGCCACCGGTGACCGGGCCAAAGGCGGCCGTGGCGTAGGCATACAGTCCACCCGCTTCCGGCACGCGACTTCCCGCTTCGGCCATGCACAGCGCCACCAGCCCGATCAGCACCAGGCAGACCCCGTACGCCAGAATCGCCGCAGGTCCCAGTACTCCGGCCACCAGCGAAGGCAACACGAAGATGCCCACGCCCACCACGCAGTTGAACGCGGTGAACGCTACCCCGCCCACGCCAATCACCCGCGGCAGTTGCGCAGGCCCCACCAGCGGGGCTTCGATGCGACGCTTGTCCATCCACCTTCCCCCTCTGGCGATGCCGGGCGTACGCGGCGACGACCTGCAAGGCGCTCTCAAGGAGCCATACGCAGTCGCTCGGGGAACTCGGCCAGTTACACGGGCCCCGCGTCTGCCGCGCGCGACAAGCCCGCCTGCGCCTGCCCTGCCCGACGTCGATGCCAGAGCGCCCACGAACGGCGCCCGATTTCGAACAGCAACAGCGGCAGCGCCCAGCTGACCCACAGCATCATGGCAATGACATCAGGCGGATCGGCCAGGGTCATGACGCCCGGTGTGTGGATGACCAAGCGGAAGGTGATGGGCGCCAACGTCACCAGCCAGGCGCGGGTCATCCAGCGACGGTGCTTCTGCACCTGTCCGCGCCGGATCGCCACCAGGCCAATGAGCGAGGTGCTCAACCAGGCCCAGGCGGTGGCGGCAAACGCCATTCGGATCGCGAATGGCGCAGGTGAGGTGGCGATCAAACCGACCGCGCCGGTGGAGGCGATCAGGATGCCGGCCAGATAGCCGCGGCCGGTCCAGCGGTGCACGCGCGAAAACGCGCGCGGCCACTGGGTCAGGAACTGCACCAGGCCGAGCACGATCGCCAGAGTGCCGCCGGCGAGATGGGTCCACAGCCAGGCGCGGCGCGTCCAGAACATCGTGTACGTGGCCGGGGCGACGTGCCGGTACTTCGCGTGGACGCTGATCAGGAAATCGACGCACCAGGCCGCCAGCGCGATCAACGCAAGGGCGAGCAGTACACGCGTCAGCAGGGATTGACCCTGGGGGCTGGCTACTTCCTCGCGGCTTGGCGACATGGACGCTCCGTGGCTGGCGCTGGAGGGCCAAGAGTACTGTTTCCTTTCCTTTGGCTCGACTGCCGGCGCCGGATTCTGAATACCCGTCAGGTGCGATCGCCGCGGCCAAGCCTCACCGTCGCGCATTCAGCAGACGGTTCCCGCGCGTGCGTCGCATCCGTCGTTCGCGTTCTGACGACATACTCGAACCTACCGTGGCCCGGTCTTGCGTCAGCGGGAGTCGACCATGAGCAGATTGGCAGGTATGCAGTGGAGTGTTGTCGCGTGCGGGGGCGTGGTTATCGTGGCGCTGGCCAGCCAGTCCGGCAAAATTTCCGAAGCAGCCGGATCGCCGCAACGCCAGCATGTCCGGCCAGCAACGTCTGCCGACGGGAAAATCCGGGACATGCAAGGCGCCTTTGCCGCAACGGAATCGACGGCGATACCTCTGCAGGACATGGCGGCAGCCTCCGCGGTCATCGGCTCCAGCGACACGGTGGACATCACGCCTGCCATTCCGCGCGCGTCCGGTACGCCCTGCGTGGTCGAGCTGTTCCGCAATGCCGAACTGGCCGAACCTGGCCGACCCTTTTTCGGCGAAGAACAGAGCTTTCCTTATGCACCACCCGCCGCCTGCCCGGGGCCCTGGGCCAAGGTCATCGTCAAGGTGGCGCTACAGAACGACAGCCCGTCGGCGTATGGCGATGGCCTGACACTGGCGCAACTGGTGATCGGTGGTGTGCCGTTGTACGCCGGTGGAGGCCAGTTCGATGATCGACCCACGCACTGGCGGGTCGAGCGCGATGTCACCGACTACAGCGCGGTCCTGCATTCGGCCGGTGAAGGCTTCCTGGAACTGCGCGCCAGCCCGCGCTACTCCGATCGCTTCCGCTCACCCTATCGGGTCAGCGCCACGCTGCTGTTCTATCCCGCCAATCCCAACAACCGCGCCCAACACGTGCCGGATCAGGTGCATTCGTTGACGCCGCGGGGATTCGGCGAGGTGCTTGCGCCGGCATCGCCGTTCTCCGCGAGTGTCGAACTGCCCCGCAACATCGAACGTGCCTATCTGGATGTGATTGCGCAGCCGCGATACGGCAATGACCTGCACTGGTTCTCCTGCCTGAGCGCGGAACTGCTGGCCGAATTCCCCGAGCTCACCCATCCCTATGCCATCGGTCCGGCGCGACTCGGCCTGGAAGGTGGGCCTGTGCCACAGGGCTGCAGCGGTGGCAGTTTCCGCGAAGTTCGGGTGAGCATCGATGGACAGCCGGCCGGACTGGCGCCGGTATTTCCCAAGGTGCATCCGCAGTTCAGTGCGTCATGGGGCTCGACGCCCCTCTATCGCCCCCTGCCCACGCCGCGAGCGCTGGGCTACCTGCCCTATCGGGTCGACCTGACCCCGTTTGCCGCCTTGCTCAGCGATGGCAGCCCGCATGTGATCGCGTTGTCGCTGGACAGCACCGGCGCGACGGTGGACTTCGATGTGTCCGGCACGCTGCTGCTCTACCAGGACGCGGGCACGCGGCAAATCACCGGGCAGGTCACGCGCAATACGCTGACAGCGATATCCGCCCCGCGGGTCAGTGACAACATCCATCGCAACAGCGCCGGCGAAGTGCGTGGCCTGGTCACCACCCAGGCCGTGCATCACTACGATCTGGAAGGCTTCGTCGATACCTCGCGCGGACGCATTGAAACCCGTGTCAGCCGCACGTTCTCCTTCAACAACAAGCAGAACGTGTACGCCCGGGATCCGGCCGGCACCGCCGACGACGCCTACCTGATGGTGATCGACCTGGACACCCGTGCCGCCGCCGTGACCCGGCAATGGCGCGACGGCACCTTGATTGTCGAAGATGCCGACACGCTGGTCATGCCGCTGATCCTGGATTACCAGTTCGGCGCCGCGAACATGCACCAGACCGTTTCGCTGCGCAGCGAACGCTGGCGACCCGGCATCGCGCGCTACTACGCGCGGCTGCGGCACGAGGCCATCCTCAACTACCACGCCTCCGGCCCCGGCGTGCCTTACTGGCAATCCACCCAGAGTCATCTGTTCCGCGATTCGTACGGCAGTTGCCACACCATCAACGCCAGCTCCGATGGCGGCGTGCTGGGCACGTATGACGAAGGCGTGGACTGTCCCGATGGACGCAACCGCCTGTTCTGGGCCTCGCATCCGGATGGATCGCCCGATGACCTTAGCTGGGCCGGCCGGTAGTCAGACGCACCGGTCAATGCCTGTCCGCCGTGCAGCTGAGCCGCGAGCATGGGCTGGGCTTCGTCGCCGGGCCGACGTTGAATGTCTACAACCACGACGCGCTGCAGCTGTTGATCGAAGATGGACTGCGACGCTGGGTGCCCGGGGTCGAACAGGGACGCGAGCTGCTGCAGGAGATGGCAAGGCCTCACTGGCGGCGTTGCTGCCGGACTAGCCGCGCGGCCTCAGCCGGCGGCGTCTTCGCGATAGTGCGCGCCGAGGCTCAGACGGCGCCGCGAAGCGGCCTGCAGGAAGCGCTCCATCAACTTGCCCTGCCAGCTGGCGCCGATCGCGGCGTCGCTGCCGAGCCGCTCGATGGCTTCGGCCATGCGCCTGCCATGGCGTACCGGCCCCAACGTCGACCACGCCAATTGCCTGAGTTGATCGAGCGCGGGCGGATCGGCGGCGACGCCGCGGTCGACCCAGCGCTCCTTGCCCTGCGCCGGCACATGCAGGCGCACATGCGCCAGGTGCCGGCCCAGGCGACGACCAAACACCACGCCTTCCAGCAGGGAATTGCTGGCCAGGCGGTTGGCGCCATGCACGCCATTGCAGGCCACTTCGCCCACCGCATACAGGCCGGCCACGTCGGTGCGACCTTCCAGATCCACGGCCACGCCGCCCATGTGGAAATGCGCGGCCGGCGTGACCGGAATCAATTGCTCACGCGGATCGATGCCGTGGCGGAGGCACAGCGCGAACACCGTCGGAAAACGGAGCGCCCAGTCGCCTGGCAGATGCCGCGCATCCAGCCAGACCTGCCCGCCCGCTTGCCGGCATTCCCAGACGCGCCGCGCCACCGTATCGCGCGGCGCCAGATCGCCGAGCGGATGACGCCCCTTCATCAAGGCACGGCCGCGCTCATCGAGCAGGCGTGCGCCGGCGCCGCGCAGGGCTTCGGTGATCAAGGGCAGCGCGCCCGTGCGCGCCACGTCCAGCGCGGTGGGATGGAACTGCATGAACTCGGTATCCCGCAGGCGCGCGCCGCAGGCCAGCGCCAAGGCCATGCCGTTGCCATCGGCGGTGGCCGGATTGGTGGTGGCGGCGAACAGGGCCCCACAACCGCCCGTGGCCAGCACCAGTTCGGCGCATGCGAGTTCCTGCGTGGCGCCCGTCGCCAGCTCCACCAGGCCCACGCCGGAGACGCGGCCGTCGCGCAGGCGCACGGCATCCAATAGTGACGGCGGCAACCAGGTGATGTGAGGCGCCTGCTGCACCGCGCGCATCAATGCCAGCAGCAGCCTGTGACCGCTGGCATCCCCGCCGGCATGCACGACACGCGCGCAGCCATGGCCCCCTTCCCTTCCCAGCTCCAGCCGATCGCCATCGTGATCGAAGGCGATGCCCTGCGCCTGCAGCCAGCGCACCGCCAGCGCGGCATTGCCGACCAGGTACTGCACGGCGTCGTAGTCATTGTGGTCCGCGCCGGCCACCATCGTGTCGCGCGCGTGCGCGGCAGCGGAGTCGTCATCCGCCATCGCCGCGGCGATGCCGCCCTGCGCCAGCGCGGTACAGCCGCCGCTGCCGGGTGGCGAGCCGCCTACCAGCAGCACCGGCCGCGGCGCGGCTGCCAGCGCCGTGGCCAGCCCGGCCACGCCGGTTCCCACCACCACCAGGGCGCTGGCGGACGCGCTGGCTGACGTCTGGCTCACACGCGATCCCGCCGACCGACTGCCAGCATCCGTTCCAGCGCGGCGCGTGCGCGCACGGACGTGCCGTCGTCAATCTCGACCGGATGGCGGAGCTCACGCAGGCAGTCGAAGATCTTCGGCAGGGTGATGCGCTTCATGTGCGGACACAGATTGCAGGGCTTGACGAACTCGATGTCCGGGAAACGCGTGCGCATGTTGTCGCCCATCGAGCACTCGGTGATCAGCGCCACCCGCGCCGGCCGTTCGCGTTCCAGCCAGCTGCCCATGGCGGTGGTGGAACCGACGAAATCGGCTTCCTCCAGTACCTCCGGCGGGCACTCCGGATGCGCGACTACGCGCGCATCGAAGCGCTCGCGCACATGCCGCACCTGCTGGCCGGTGAACTGCTCGTGCACTTCGCAGCGGCCGTTCCACAACACCAGTTCCACGTTCGTCATCGACGCCACATGCCGGCCGAGGAACTGATCCGGCAGGAAGATCACCTTGTCCGCACCCATCGACTCCACCACCTGCAGCGCATTGGCCGAGGTGCAGCAGGCGTCGGATTCGGCTTTCACCGCGGCCGTGGTGTTGACGTAGGTGACCACCGGCGCGCCTGGGTGCAGGGCGCGCAGGCTGCGTACGTCGTCTGCGGTGATCGCGCTGGCCAGCGAGCAACCTGCCTCGGGATCCGGAATCAGCACGGTGCGATCCGGCGCCAGGATCTTCGCCGTTTCGGCCATGAAGTGGACGCCGCACAGCACAATCACCCCGGCGTCCACCTGCGCCGCCGCCTGCGCCAGCGCCAGCGAATCACCGGTGATGTCGGCCACGCCGTGGAAGATCTCCGGCGACTGATAGCTGTGCGCCATGATCACCGCGCCACGCTCGCGCTTGAGCTGCTGGATGGCGTCGATCCACGGCAGGTGGAACGGCCATTCCAGGCAGGGCACGCCCTCGCCCGCGCGCGCCATCATCTCCGCATGACGTTCCATCAAATCCGGCGACCACGCCGGACGCGCTGCCGCACTCATGCCACGCCCCGGCGCAACTGGTGCGCGGCGCGTGCGCGCTGCACGACGCGGGCGCCACGTTGCAGCGCGATGCGCAGGCCCAGCGGAACGCTTTCCCAGGGCATGCGCTCCAGCAGGTTGCGCAGCAGCAGGCCCAGCTCGGTGTCGCCGGTCAGGGTCAGGCGCCTCCGTCTGCCGCGGATCGCTTGCAGGCTGCGCAATGCCTCCGGCGATGCGATGGCCCGGGTCAGCAGGCGCGGCACCAGCACCCGTTGCCAGCGGGCGGCGTCGGGGTCGAGCCCGCAGCGAAGCGCCTGGCGCCGTGCACGCTCCGTCACCCGCTGCTCGCGCTGTGCATCCTGGCGACGCAGTCCCGCATGCGCTTTCACCCGGCCGGCCAGTGCGGCCAGGCGTTGCCGATGGGCGAACAGCGTCACCATGCGATCATCGATGTGATCGATGGCATGGCGTGCGCCGGACAGGGCGAGGCGATCAAGCCACATCGTCTTCGCGCCTGCTTGTGTGATCTGCCGGGAGTTGCAGGAAAGATTGCATGGCGTACCGGAGGCCGCCCCCAGGCGGTCAGAAGCGGCACATGCTAGGAAGCCGACCGGCTCCTGCCATTGACACAAATCAAGTCGAACGCCCGGCGACTACAGGCCCAGATGGATGTCGGGACTGTTCTTGACCTCTTCCATCACCGCGTAGGTGCGGGTCTCGCGCACGCCGGGCAGGCCCCACAGCACGCGCCCGGCCAGGTCACGGTAGTCGGACATGTCGGCGGCGCGCACCTTGATCAGGTAATCGAAACCGCCTGCCACCAGGTGGCACTCCATGATCTCGGGCCGGTCCTGCACCGCCTGCTTGAACTCCTCCAGGATGTGCGGGGTGGTGCGGTCCAGCAGCACTTCGACGAACACCAGCATGCCTGCGCCGAGCAATTCGGGGTTCAAGCGCGCGCGATAGCCGAGGATGAAACCGGCGGCGGTCAGCCGGCGCACGCGTTCCAGCGTCGCCGTCGGCGACAGGTGCACGGCCTCGGCCAGGGCCAGATTGGTCATGCGGCCGTCTTGCTGGAGCAGGCCGAGGATTCTGCGGTCAGTCCGGTCCAACGCCGTGGATTGTTCGCTCATGGGCCGGATTCTGCCACATCTATGGAGATTAACGCGGCGCTGATCACCGGACACTTGCACACCGATCTCCACCTCCCTTCAACCGGTGAACCATGCGCCTGCCCACGCCCTACCGCCCCGAATCCGACGTCGTCACTCCCCTGCTCGCCTCGCTGGAGGCGCTGGATTGGGAGGCGGCCAGCCGCGACGCCGTCGGCTGGATCGAGCAGGTGCGCGCTTCCCGCCCGTCCAGCTTCGCGATGGAATCGCTGCTGCGTGAGTACCCGCTTTCCAGCGCCGAAGGGCTGGCGCTGATGCGGCTGGCCGAAGCGCTGCTGCGCGTGCCCGATGCGCAGACCGCGATGCGGCTGACCGCCGACCAGCTTTCCCGCGCCGATTTCAGCGAGGTGTCCGACTCCTGGCTGGCCACGTTGACCCGCCATGCCATCGGCCTGTCGAAGAAGATGCTCGGCGACGATGGCCAGCGCGAAGGCTTCCTCGCCAAGGTCGGCGGGAAGGCGGTGGTCGCTGCCACCGTGCGCGCCGTGCAGCTGATGGGCAACCAGTTCGTCATGGGCCAGACCCTGGATGAGGCGCTGGCAACGGCACGCAAGCAGCGCAAGGCGCACGCCGGCCTGCGCTGGTCCTACGACATGCTCGGCGAAGGCGCGCGCACCGATGCCGATGCACTGGCCTACCTGGACAAGTACCGCGTGGCCATTGCCACGCTGGCCGCGCAGCGCGACCGCAGCGTGCCGGTGGAACGGGCCGACGGCATCTCGATCAAACTCTCGGCCATTGACGCCCGCTTCGAAGCCCTGCAGCGCGATCACGTCATGGCGGTGCTGGTGCCGCGCGTGCGCGAACTGGCGCAGGCCGCCGCCGCCGCCGACATCAACCTGACCATCGATGCCGAGGAGAGCGAGCGGCTGGAGATCTCGCTGGAGGTGTTCGAGGCGGTCGCGCGCGAGGTGGCTGCCCTGTACCCGCAATGGCAAGGCTTTGGCCTGGCCGTGCAGGCTTACCAGACGCGTGCACTGGACGTGATTGCCGAGGTCGTGCGCATCGCACGCGCGCATGGCCAGCGCTTCATGGTGCGGCTGGTCAAGGGCGCCTACTGGGATTACGAAATCAAGCGCGCGCAGGAACTGGGGCTGCCGGCGTTCCCGGTGTTCAGCCATCGCCATCACACCGACATCGCCTACCTGGCCTGCGCGCAGGCGATGCTGGCCGCGCCCGATGCGCTGTATCCGCAGTTTGCCGGTCACAACGCCGGCACCATTGCCGCCGTGCTGCAGATGGCGCGCGCAGCGGGCGTGCCGTTCGAACTGCAGCGCCTGCATGGCATGGGCGAAGCCGTGCATGCGCAGGTGCGCGCGCAATACCCGGACGTGGGCCTGCGCGTGTATGCGCCCATCGGCGCCTACGAAAGCCTGCTCGCCTACCTGGTACGACGGCTGCTGGAAAACGGCGCCAACTCCTCCTTCGTCAACCAGTTGGGTGACGAACGCATTGCGCCTGCGGCGCTGGTGCCCTCGCTGCTCAGGCTGAGCGCGCACAGCGGCGTCACCTTGCCGTTGGATCTGTTCGAGGGTCGGCGCAATACCGCTGGCCTGGATCCGACCAGCGCCGACATGGCCACCTCACTGCAGGCGGCATGGATCACGGCGGATCTGGCCACGCCGCCGGAAACCGCTGTGGATGACATTGGCCAGATCGTCGATACGCTGGCGGCCGCGCAGCGCGGCTGGAATGCGCTGGCGGTGGAAGCACGCGCCGACATCCTGGATCGCGCCGCCGATGCCCTGGAACGCGACCTGCCGCTCTGGTGCGCGTTGATCGTGCGCGAAGGTCATCGCACCTGGGCCGACGCGATACCGGAAGTCCGCGAGGCCGCCGACTTCTGCCGCTACTACGCCCAGCAGGCGCGCGAGTGGATGGCCACCCGCACGCTGCGCAGCATCACCGGCGAGCGCAATACCTGGCGCCTGCGTGGTCGCGGGGTGTGGGCATGCATCTCGCCGTGGAATTTCCCGCTGGCGATCTTCGCCGGCCAGGTGGTCGCCGCGCTGGTCACCGGCAATACGGTCGCCGCCAAGCCGGCGGAACAGACGCCGGGCGTGGCCGCGCGCTTCATCGCCTTGCTGCACGACTGCGGCGTGCCGCGCGATGTGCTGATCGGCGTGTATGGCGCGGGCGACACCGGCGCGGCGCTGGTCGCGCATCCGCAAATCGCCGGCGTGGCCTTCACCGGTTCCACCGCCGTGGCGAAGGTGATCGCGCGCACGCTGGCTGGCAAGGACGGTCCCATCGTGCCGCTGATCGCCGAGACCGGCGGCATCAACGCGATGATCGTCGACGCCACCGCACTGCTCGAGCAGGTGGTCGACGCGGTGGTGCAGAGCACGTTCCGCAGCGCCGGCCAGCGCTGTTCGGCGCTGCGCCTGCTGTGCGTGCAGGAGGACATGGCCGATGGCCTGCTGGAGATGCTGCGCGGCGCCATCGGCCTGCTGCGCGTCGGTGCGCCGTCGGACCTGGCCAGCGATCTGGGTCCGGTCATCGATGCCGAGGCGCTGGCCAAACTGCAGCAGCAGATCGCGCAACTGGAGCAGCAAGCGCGGCTGATTGCCCGCGCGGAACTGCCTGCCGATCTGGCCAACGGCATCGCCCCGGTCGCCTTCGAGATAGACGCCATCGAGCATGCGGGCGAAGAGATCTTCGGGCCTGTGCTGCAGGTGGTGCGCTGGCGCGGTGAGATCGAGCCCGTGGTCGAACGCATCAACGCACTCGGCTACGGCCTCACGCTGGGCGTGCAGACCCGCATCGATCAGCGTGCCAGCCAGATTGCCGACAGCGCCCATGCCGGCAATGTCTACATCAACCGCAACATGATTGGCGCGGTGGTCGGCGTGCAACCGTTCGGCGGCGAAGGCCTGTCCGGCACTGGCCCCAAGGCCGGCGGACCGCTGTACCTGACCCGCTTCTGCAGCGAATCCACGCTCAGCATCAACACCGCCGCGGCCGGCGGTGATGTGGAGCTGATGACCCGGGTGGAGTGAGCTGGGCTACGTTGCCGGCTGGAAGCGCAGTGGCTTCCAGCCGGCGTCGGGGCTCAGTGCTGGCCCATCAGGTTGTCGATCAGGAAGCTCATCCGCAGCGCCATCAGCTCCGGATTGCGGAAAGCGTCACTTACGCCATGGCCACCCTCTTCGTCTTCATAGAAGTAGGTGGTGGCGCCGGCCTGTTGCAGGCGCCAGGCGAGCTTGCGCGCATGGCCGGGGCCGACGCGGTTGTCTTCGGTCGAGATGGTTACCAGGAACGGCGGATACTTGGTTCCCTTGCGGACGTTCTGGTACGGCGAATACTTCAGCATCGCGGCGGTCTGCGCCGGATCATCGGGATTGCCGTACTCGTTCATCCACGCCGCGCCCATGCCCATGTGGCGCATGCGGATCAGGTCGGTGAGCGGCACATCGCTGACCACCGCGCCAAACAGATCCGGACGCTGGGTACCCAGGGTGGCGGTCAACAAGCCACCGTTGGACATGCCGAAAATGCCGACGTGATCAGCCGAGGTGAAGCCGGTCTTGATCAGGTGCTCGGTCACCGCGATGAAATCGTCGTAGGAGTTCTGTCGCTTCTCGCGGATGGCCGCCATATGCCAGGCCGCACCACGCTCGCCGCCGCCACGAATCGCCGGGATGGCGATCGCACCGCCGCGTTCCAGCCACAGCTTCAGCGCGGGACCACCGACGAACGCATCGAAATAGCCCGGGCGCATCGACAGGCCAAACGCGCCATACCCGGTCATCAGCAGCGGCTGCGGGCCGGCGGCCGGCTTGCGCGGCTTGAGCAGGAAGTAGTCGATCGACGTGCCATCCCGGGAGGTGGCCGAACCAATCTCGGTGGTGTAGCCGCTGCCGTCCATCAGCACCGGATCCTGCGCCAACAGCGTGCGCTGACCCTTCTCGTTGATCAGGTACTGGCTGCGCGGGGTCACGAAGCCGGCCACGGAGGCGATGAACTCGTTGCTGTCATGGCCATCGCTGCGCACGGTCACGGTCTCGCCGGGCTGCGCTTCGAACACCTGCCGCTGCTTCCACCGGCCTTGCTCGAAACGCGCGGCGACCACGCGCTGGCGCAGGTTGCGGTTGGAGAGCAGCAGGACATCGTCGCGGGTCACCGCCAGGCCGCCAAAGGCCGGGTCGACAAACTCGCCGGCGGCCGGCACATACACCGCCGAAACCCGCTGGCCTTCCTTCGCGCTGGCGCTGGTGTCGTAGGCGATCACGGTCTCGGCCTTGTACGGCCGGCCCTCGATGGTCTCGTCATGGGCCAGCTGCGCGATCACGTGGCGCGCGGAGGCGCCCAGCACGCCGAACGGCTTCAAGGCCTGCGGGAAAGGCAGCTTGGTCTGTTTGCCCTGCGCATCCACCACCACCACCTCGAAAGTGGAGTAATCGATCGCACGGCCAATCACGCCCAGCGTATCGGCGCCATTGCCCACCGTGGAAAACTGCACGATCGCATCGCTGGCCTGCGCCTGGTACACCGGCTTGGCGCTGGCCAGTGGCGTGCCGCGCGACCACAGGTTGACCACTGCCGGCCAGCCGGCCAGCGTCTTGGGTGCATCATTCAGTGCACTGGCCACCAGCAGGGTGTCCGGCCCCATCCATTCGGCGAAGGCGCGCGACTTGCCGACCTTGAAGCCATCGGCGACAAACGCGCCCTGGCCGATGTCAAACTCGCGGATCTCCACTTCGTCGCCGCCGCCGGGCGAGAGCCGCAGCAGGCAACGCGTGTAGGTCGGCGCCAGGCAGGCGCTGCCCAGGGTGAACACCTGCAGCTCGAACGGGATGCCTTCGCTCTGGCGCAACGCGGCCACGTCCAGCACCGTCTTCCAGTCGCGTTTTACGCCCGCGCCGCTGCGTGGCGCGGTCTGCAGCAGGCCATAGGGATGGGCGGCGTCGCGGAAGAAACGCACCACCCGCTCACCAAGCAGGTACTGATCCGGCTCGGCCGGCGGTTGCGCCAGGATCGCCTTGAGTTCACCGGCCACCGCCGCATGCGATGGCGAGGCGCCGAGTTGCTGGCGGGTCTGCGCGGTAGCCGCGCGCGCCCAATCCAGGGCCTTGGCATCGTGCGGCGATTCCAGCCACAGCAGATCATCATCGGCTGCCAGGGCCTGGCCACTGGCCGCGGTGATCGCCATGGCCAGCAGGCCACTGGAAAAACGGAAGCTTGTCTTCATCGTGAGTCCTCTGTGCGTGGGCGCAATCAGTAGTCGTAGCGGAACAGCACACCGTAGGTGCGCGGCTGGTAGCGATCGGCCGCACCCAGCCGCAGCAGATCGCCGTTGCCGTCGAACTGGCTGGCGCTGCGGGCGTTGATGGCGCCGTCTTCATTGGTCAGGTTTTCGCCGTACAGGTACACCGCCCAGCCGGCCGGTGATTCCAGGCCAACGCGCGCGCCAATGCGCGTGCGCGGATCACCGGGCGTGCCGGCGGTGAGTGCGGTTTCGCGCGCCGACTCGTACTGCAGCAGGCTCGATGCAATGCCGCGCAGGTTCTGGCCAATGTCCCAGCCGTAGGCGGCGGAGAGATTGAAGGTGGTCTTGGGCACGTTGTAGACCGGCGTGCCCTTGAACAGCGGCGTGCCCGGCACATCGGCCGAGTAGGTCGCGTCGATCCAGCTGCCGCCAGCCTGCACGGTCAGGTGGCTGTCGGGCGTATAAACCAGGTTGACCTCCACGCCGTAGTTGGTGGTGCCATCGGAATTGGCCAGGCCGTTGATCTGCGGGGTGATCGGCACGCGCACCGCCACGCCTTCCCAGTCGCTGTAGAACACCGCGCCTTCCAGCAGCACCGTGCCTTCGGCAAACAAGGACTTCACGCCCAGCTCGTAGGTCCAGATGGTGTCGGGATCGATGGTGGACGGCAGTTCAACGCCGAACGCCTCGGCCAGGATGATCGAACCAATCGGCTGCAACTGGCCGGAGCGGAAACCCTTCGCCGCGCTGGCGTAGAAGGTGGTGTCCTGGCTGGGTTTGTAGGACAGCGCCACGCGCGGGTTCCAGCTGTCGAAGCTGGCATCGAGCGTGGACACGCTGCCATCGGCCGCGGCATCGGCGCCGTCGACTTCGTCCTTGAAATAGCGCAGGCCCGCGGTCAACGCCCACTGCGCATTGAAGTTCAACGTGGCTTCGCCGAAGAACGCGTAGGCATCGTTGACCTGGGTGGAGGTGCTTTCCACGATGCCCGGAATATCCAGTACGTCCTCGCGCGTGGCCTTGCGCAGGTAATAGCCCGCCGTCCAGTCCAGCTTGCGCTCACCGGTCGAGGCCCAGCGCAGCTCGTGCGTGCGCACGCCGATGTCGATCACCGCGGTCAGCGGAATGCCCGGTGCCAGGTCGCCGAACTGGCCGTAGGTCAGGTCCGCGTCGGAGAACACATAGACCAGCTGCGAGTTCTCGAAGTCGTAGGTGCTGGTGAGGCTGCTGGAGTCCCACTCGTTCTGGTTGGCCAGGAACGAATCATTGGTCATGTCGTCGTAGGCGGCGTTGGAAGCGGCCGCGCTGTCGGACTTGTACTTCCAGTACGACAGATCGATGGTCCAGTTGTCGACCGGCGCAAAGCGCAGCTTGGCGCGCTGGGTGCGGATGTCGTTGTCGTTGACGTTCTTCTCGCCGGTGACGGCATTATCGATCCAGCCGGGCGTGGTCTCGTCGGTCACCGCCACGCGCAGCGCCAGCATGTCATCGACCAGCGGAATGTTGGCGTAGGCCTTGGCGCCCCAGCCATCGCTGCCGCCGCTCACTTGCGAGGCGTTGAGCTCCACGCCGGCGGCAAAGCGATCGAAGTCGGGCTTGCGGGTGATGATGCGCACGGTGCCGCCCATCGAGCCTTCGCCGAACAGCGTGCCCTGCGGACCCTTGAGGATTTCAACCCGATCGATGTCGAACGAGCGCGCGTCCGGATACCAGGGCACGGTGACGCCGGTGAACGGGGTTTCGTCGATGTAGTAGCCGTTGTCGTTGCCGCCCAGCGAACTGGAAACGCCGCGGATCTGCACCTGGGTGAAGCCGCCGCCGGTATCGATGGAGGAAGCGCCCGGGGTGATGTTGATGACATCGGTGACGTTGAGCAGGCCCATGGCGTCGATCTGTTCGCCCGTCACCGCGTTCATGGCAATCGGCACGTCGAGCTGGCGTTCGTCGCGCTTGCGTGCGGTCACGATGACGTTGCCCAGGGTCACCGCTTCCTGCGATTTCTCGCTGGCCGGCGTAGTGTCGGTGGCGGCGGCGCCATCAGTGGAGGAAGGGGCGGCATCCTGCGCAAAGGCGGCCGGCGCCAACAGCAGCGCGGCGACGATGCCGGCGGCCAATCGCGTACAGCGCGGGCCAGAGGCGTGGCGGAACAAAGGGACGTGATTGCGACGGGACATGCACGGGCTCCGATGGCTGAGGGTCGGGGCGCTGCGAAAAGCAGTCCCCACAGCCACAGACGAAGCTGTGCCACAAAAGTGAAATGCGCCCCTCACCTGCCCCGGCCATGCGCGGCCGCAGGGTCAGTAGGCGTAGCGCAGCTCCATTCCGTAGGTGCGTGGTCTGAGCCGGGTCGCCACGTCGAAGGCGGTGCGCCCGTCGACTGCGCCGTCTTCGTTGCCAAGGTTGTCGACGTACAGGTAACCGGCCCAGCCGCGCGGCGATTCAAGCCCCACGCGCGCGCCGATCGAGAGAATGGCATCGCCGCTGCGACCCACCACCAGCGAAGTGGTCCGCTCGGAGTTGTAGAACGCCGTCGCCGAGGCCACGGCCGTCAGATCGCCCGCCACCCACCAGGCATAGCTGGCCGCCGCCGACGCGGTGAGCTTGGGCACGTTGTAGACGGTGGAGCCCTTGCGCAGCGGCGTGCCCGGTACATCGGCCAGGTAGCGCGCATCCACCAGGCCTGCGTTGACCTCCAGGCTCAGGCTGGACGGCGCGTTGTAGCGGATGCCCGCTTCCGCGCCACGGATGCGCGCGCCACGCGAGTTGGCGATGCCGTTGAAGTCATCGTCCAGCGGCACCCGCACCGGCAAATCCCGCCAACGGCTCTGGAACAGCGCACCTTGCAGCAGCACGCGCTGGTCGGCCAGCTGCTGCTTGAAGCCCAGTTCGTAGGACGTGATGGAGTCGGGTTTGATCGACAGCGGCAACTCCGTGCCCAGCGCCTGCGCCGTCACCAGCGACGTGATCGGCTGCAGCTGGCCGGAGCGGAAACCGGTACTGGCGGTGGCGTACCACAGCATCTCAGGCGACAGCTGCCGCGCGATGATCACGCGCGGGTTCACGCTCTCGAAGCGGTCCTTGGCGGTGGACACGATGTCGTCGCCGGCCGATATGCCATCGACCCGATCCAGGAAGTAGCGCAGGCCCGCGGTGACGGACCACTGTCCATCGCGACTGCGCAGCGTGCCTTCGGCGTACAGCGTGTCGGCGCGATTGGACTGGCTGGCCATCGAAGTCGCCTCCGCCACCACCAGGTGATCCGTGCGCGCCGCCCGCCGATGGGCGTAGCCGGCGACCCAGTCCAGGCGATCATCGAGCGCGTAACTCCAGCGCAGTTCCTGTGTGCTCACGTCGATGGCGATCGAGCCGGTGGTGGGGCTGGCGGGGTTGAGGCTGCCATTGAGCTGGTAGCCCAGGCTGCTGTCTGAGTAGATGTAGCTGAAGCGCGAATGGCCGCTGAGATAGCTGGTCGTGAAACTGCTGCTTTGCCATTGCGAGTCGTTGCCCAGCGTCGCATCCACTTGCCCGTCATCCGCGGCCGAGTAGCCGCCGCCCATGGCGTCGGTGGTCGATCGCATATAACTGACATCCGTCAACCAGCGGTCATCGGGCGACCAGCGCAAGCGCGCACGCCGGGTGGCGATCGCCTGACGGTTGTCGTTGCGACGGCCGCTGGCGGCATCATCCAGCCAACCCGGCAGCGTTTCCTCGGTGGCGATCACGCGCAGCGCCAGGTGGTCGTCGATCAACGGCAGGTTGGCCATCAGCTTGGCGCTGTCACCGCTGCCACCGGATTCGGTACTTGCGACGCCCAGTTCGACGCGGGCGCGGAACTGATCCAGTTCCGGCGCGCGGGTGAGGATACGGATGGTGCCGCCCAGCGATCCTTCGCCAAACAGCGTGCCCTGCGGACCCTTGAGGATCTCGACGCGTTCCAGATCGAACGAGCGCGTGTCCGGATGCCAGGGCACGGTGACGCCGCTGAAGGCGACATCGTCCAGGTAGTAGCCGTTGTCGTTGCCGCCGATGGAACTGGAAACGCCGCGGATCTGCAGCTGGGTAAAGCCGCCGCCAATATCCACGCTGCTCACCGCCGGCGTCAGCTTGGCCACCTCGGCCGCGCTGTCCAGGCCCAGCAGTTCGATCCGCTCGCCACTGACGGCGGAGATCGCCATCGGCACGTCAATCAGGCGTTCGTCGCGCTTGCGAGCGGTCACCACGATGGTGGCCACGTTGCGGGTGACGATTGGCGTGGTGGTGGCGGCGCGTTCCAGGCGCATGGTCGCCGCTGGCGCCGGCGAGGTGTGCGCGCGCAGCGCCGAGACGGTGACCATGCCATTGGGCTGGATGGCGTACTCGAAAGCGCTGCCACCCAACAGCCGTTCCAACGCCGCCTGCGGGGTCATGATGCCGTCCACCGCCGCGCTGCGTCCGGCCTGGCTGAAATCGCCCACCGCCGCCAGCTCCACTCCGGCCTGCTGCGAGAAAGCGAGCAGGGCCTCATCCAGCGGCTGCGGCGGAATATGGAAGTCCTTGCGCGCGGCAGCGCGTTCGGCAGCCAGCGTCGGCGCCGACACCGCAAGCGAGAGGAACGTGACCAGCGCCGCGCGCCGCATGCGTGGTATCACCCGCCGGCTCTCCTGGTTCCCGCTAAGGCGTCGACAGCGGCGGAGTGTCGCGTTGCACGGGCTTGCGCGCCGCCAACAGGATCACATCCGGCTTGCGCACCACCTCCAGATGCAAGGCCTTGGCCAGGCCTTCCACCCAGGTGTCGACGCTGGCGCTTTCCCAGCGGCCGGTCACCAGCAGGCTGCCCATCGAGCTGTCTTCCAGCCGCAACGGAATGCGCGAATAGCGATTGAGATCTTCCACCACGCTGGCCAACGGTTCGCGTTGATAGATCACGCTGCCCTCCTTCCATGCGCCGGCCAGATCGGCATTGATCGGCTGCGGACCCTGCAGTCCGCCCAGCGCGCCGTAGCGCGCGCGCTGGTTCCTGACCAGGTCGAGCGTGCGTGCGGCGACAGGGCCAGCCGCGTCGCGTTTGCCTGCTGCGCGTTCGCTCACCCGCACCCGCCCTTCGTCCACCACCACCGCGACCTGATCGGCCGACGCATGCGCCACGCTGAAACGCGTGCCGATGGCCTGACTGACGATGCCGCCGGCCTGCACGCGGAAAGGCCGCGCCGGATCATGCGCCACCGCGAAGTGGGCGCGGCCGCGTGGCAGCTGCAGATCACGATGACCGTCGGCAAACACCACGCGCAACTGGCTGTCGGCATCCAGCACCACGCGGGATCCATCGGCCAGCTGCAGCTCGCGGCGTTCGCCCTTGCCGGTGACCCATTGCTGATCGGCGGGTGGCGGCGTGCCTGGCAACAGCTTGAACACGCCCACCGCCACCAGCGCGCAGCTGGCGGCAATGGCGGCGGCGGCCAGCCAGGGCTTGCGGCGGCGACGGTGCAACAGGGTTCGTGTCGCACCCGCGGAGGTGGATGCGGATGCCGGTGTTGCCGCAGTCGTCGATGTGGACGCGGATATTGGCGCCGGTGCGCCTTCTGCGCGTGCGGCCGCGGCCTGCTCCAGCGACTCGGAAGACAACGCCGCCGTGGCTTCCCACAGCGCGCTGATGTCGTCGAAGGCGCGCGCGTTTTCCGGCTGCGTCATCCAGTCGCCCCAGGCTTCGAGATCCGCATCGGACACGGCGTCATCCTGCAGGCGGACCAGCCATTGGCTGGCCTGCTCCACCGCCAGCGTGCGCGCGTTCTGGTCGGTCTTATTCATGTCCTTCTCCTGCGTACTCGTCCGTGATGCCGTCCAGATGTTGTTGGCAATGCGCCAGCGCCCGGGCCACATGGATGCGCACCATGCGTTCGGTCAGGCCCATGCACGCCGCGGCTTCGGCAAAGCTAAGTTGCTTGATGCGCACCAGGCGGAAGGCCTCGGTGCAGTTGTCGGGGAGCTCGGCCAGGATGGCCGGCAGTTTATGCAGCACCTGTGACAGCCGCGCGGCGCGTTCCGGATTGGCCACCGGGTCGCGCCACAGGCCCAGGTCGATGGGTTCGGGCAGCTCGGTGTAGGCGCGCTTGCGTAACAGATCGGTGGCCAAGTTCTGCGCAATCCGGAACAGGTAGGCGCGGTGGTAGCTGACCACCTTGCTGTCGCCCGCCACCAGCAGCTTGGCGTAGGCCTCCTGCGCCACTTCGCGGGCATCCTCATACGAGCCCAGGCGCAACTGCAGCATCCGCACCAGCGCCTGGTTGAAGTCGCGCATCAGGGATTCGGCCGAGGCCGGGGCTTCGCCCGTTCCCGCTTCGGGGCCCTCGTCCGGCGGGGGGTGCTGGTCGCTGGGTGCTCTCATGTAGCCAAAGACGAACGGGAAGGCCAAAGCGGAAATGAGGGTCAGGGTACCCCAGCCTGCACATGCCATTCACCCCATGCTCCTATGTTGACTACGATGCATTCCCCGTCAGCAGGCCCCCCATGAAACCCTTCCACCCCAAGACTGGCGAGTTCGTCCGCGTCCGCGGCGCCCGCGAGCACAACCTCAAGGACGTGGACGTGGACATCCCGCGTGATGCGCTGGTGGTGTTCTCCGGCATTTCCGGTTCCGGCAAGTCGTCGCTGGCCTTCGGCACCCTGTACGCCGAGGCGCAACGCCGCTACCTGGAGTCGCTGTCGCCGTATGCGCGGCGCTTGATCGATCAAGTCGGCGTGCCGGCCGTCGACGCCATCGAAGGCCTGCCACCGGCGGTGGCGCTGCAGCAACAACGTGGCACGCCCAACGTGCGCTCCACCGTGGGCAGCGTGACCACGCTGTCCAGCCTGCTGCGCATGCTCTACTCGCGCGCCGGCACGTACCCGGCGCGCCAGCCGATGTTGTACGCCGAAGACTTTTCACCCAACACCCCGCAAGGCGCCTGCCCGAATTGCCACGGCCTGGGCTACATCTACGACGTCACCGAAAAATCGATGGTGCCGGACCCGTCGTTGAGTATCCGCGAGCGCGCCATCGCCTCCTGGCCACCGGCCTGGCACGGCCAGAACCTGCGCGACATCCTGGTCACCCTGGGCCATGACGTCGACACGCCCTGGCGGGATCTGCCGAAGAAGGATCGGCAGTGGATCCTGTTCACCGAGGAGCAGCCGACCGCGCCGGTATACGCCGGTTTCACTCCCGCCGAAACGCGTGCGGCGCTGCGCCGCAAGACCGAGCCCAGCTACATGGGCACCTTCACCGGCGCGCGTCGCTACATCCTGCATACCTTCGCCACCACCCAGAGCGCGCTGATGAAGAAGCGCGTGGCCCGTTTCATGACCGGCGCATCGTGCCCGGTCTGCAAGGGACGCCGGCTGAAGCGCGAGGCGCTGTCGGTGACCTTCGCGGGCCTGGACATCGGCAGCCTGTCGCAACTGTCTCTGGATCGGATCAGCGAGGTGCTGGCGCCCGCGGCCGACGGTCACTTCAACGCGCCTTCGCGCGCCGCCACGCGCAGCAAGTCGGCAACGCGGCAGGACACCGCCCGACGGGTGGCCAAGGGCGGGCCGGCGCATGAAGGCAGCTCGGACGTGCGGCGCACGCCGGATCTGTCGGAAGAAAAGCGCATTGCCGCGCAACGCATCACCCAGGATCTGCGCGATCGCATCGGCGCGCTGCAGGCGCTGGGCCTGGGTTATCTGTCGCTGGATCGCGCCACGCCCACGCTGTCATCGGGTGAACTGCAACGGCTGCGGCTGGCCACCCAGATCCGATCCCAGCTGTTCGGCGTGGTCTATGTGCTGGATGAACCCACGGCCGGCCTGCATCCGGCCGATGCCGAGGCGCTGCACGATGCCCTGGGCCAGCTCAAGGCCACGGGCAATACGCTGTTCGTGGTCGAGCATGATCTGGATACGCTGCGCCGTGCCGACTGGCTGGTGGACGTCGGCCCGGGGGCGGGACAACACGGGGGCCGGGTGATGTACAGCGGTCCGCCCGAGGGTCTGCGCGATGTGGCCCAGTCGAAGACGGGACGCTATCTGTTCGCGAGCGAGCGTGCGCCCCGGCGCGACAAGCGTACGCCTGCCGGCTGGCTGCAACTCACTGGCATCCATCGCAACAACCTGCACGGGCTGGACGTGCGCTTTCCGCTCGGCGCGTTCACTGCCGTCACCGGCGTCTCCGGTTCCGGCAAATCGAGCCTGGTGAGCCAGGCGCTGGTGGAACTGGTCGGCGATCACCTGGGCCATGAACCTGTGGTGGAAGAGAACGAAGGCGAGCTGCCGCAACCGACCGCCATCGCGCGCACGACCGGTCGCCTGCGCGTCGACGCCAACGCCCTGCGGCGGATGATCAATGTCGATCAAAAACCGATTGGCCGCACGCCGCGATCCAACCTGGCCACCTACACCGGTCTGTTCGATCACGTGCGCAAACTGTTCGCCGCCACCCCGGCCGCCAGGAAGCGACGCTACGGCGTGGGCCGCTTCTCCTTCAACGTGGCGCAGGGCCGCTGCGAGACCTGCGAAGGCGAGGGCTTCGTGCAGGTGGAACTGTTGTTCATGCCCAGCGTGTATGCGCCCTGCCCCACCTGTCACGGCAGCCGCTACAACGACAAGACCCTGGAAGTGGACTGGAACGGCAAAAACATCGCGCAGGTGCTGGCGATGACCGTCGACGAGGCCATGCAGTTCTTCGCCGGCGAAGCCGCGATCCACAAGCCGCTGTCACTGCTGCAGGCGATGGGCCTGGACTATCTGCGCCTGGGCCAACCCGCCACCGAACTGTCGGGCGGCGAGGCGCAACGGATCAAGCTGGCCAGCGAACTGCAGCGCAGCCAACGCGGTGATTCGCTGTACGTGCTGGATGAACCCACCACCGGCCTGCATCCGGCCGACGTCGACAAGCTGATGGTGCAGTTGCATGCGCTGGTGGACGCCGGCAATACGGTGGTGGTGGTGGAACACGACATGCGGGTGGTGGCCGATGCCGACTGGGTCATCGACATCGGTCCGGGCGCCGGTGAGCAGGGCGGCATGGTGGTGGCGGAAGGACCGCCGGCCATGGTGGCGAAGGCGCGTGGCAGTGCCACCGCAGCCTATCTGCAGCAGGCCCTCAATCCAGCTTGACCACCAACTTGCCGAAGTTGCGTCCCTTCAACAGGCCGAAGAACGCTTCCGGCGCCTGCTCCAGCCCTTCGACGATGTCCTCGCGGTACTGGATGCGGCCGTCCTTGAGCCAGGCGCCCATGTCGGTGAGGAACTGCGGGAACAGGTGGATGAAGTCGCGCTGGATGAATCCGCGCAGGGTCAGCCGCTGGCGCAGGATCTGGCTGACGAAGCCGGGCAGGCGATCCGGGCCCGGCAGAATCTCGCCGCGCGAATTGTAGTTGGCGATCGTGCCGCACACCGGGATGCGGGCAAAGTCATTGAGCAACGGCACCACCGCGTCGAACACCTTGCCGCCGACGTTCTCGAAATACACATCGATGCCCTGCGGCACCGCCGCGCGTAACTGCGCGGCGAAATCCTCGGCGCGATGATCCAGCGCCACGTCGAAGCCGATGGATTCCAGGTACTGGCGCTTGGCTTCACCACCGGCGATGCCCACCGTGCGCGCGCCCTGCATCCTGGCGATCTGGCCCACCGTGGCGCCGACCGGACCGCTGGCGGCCGCGACCACCAGCGTTTCACCCGCCTGCGGCTTGCCGATCTCGTGCAGGCCCGCATACGCGGTGAAGCCCGGCATGCCATACACGCCCAGGGAGGTGCTGAGCGGCAGGCCATCGTCGTGCAGCTTGCGGATCACCGCCCTGGCATCGATGACCGCATGGGTCTGCCAGCCACCACTCGCCAGCACGAGTTCGCCCGCCGCATAGTCGGGATGCTGCGACTCCAGCACCTCGGCCACGGTGCGGCCCTCCATCACGTCATCGATCGCCACCGGCGCTGCATAAGAACGACCGGCATCCATGCGACCGCGCATGTACGGATCCAGCGACAGATAGCGATTGCGGATCAGCAATTGTCCCGGACCGGGCGTCGCCAGCGGCGCCTGCTCCAGACGGAAGTTGTCCGCCCGGGGTTCACCGCTGGGGCGCGAGGCCAGCACGATGCGCGTAGTGATGATGTCGCCCATGTGCCCTCTCCTGTCGTGCAACCGCAGACGCGGTGATGATCAGAACGCGGGCAATACCGCGCCCTGGTATTTCTTCTGGATGAACGCCTTGACCTCCGGACTGGTCAGGGCCGCTTCCAGTTTCTTGACCCGCGGATCCTCGCGCAGCTTCGGCAGGCCGACCAGGAAATTGACGTAAGGCGAATGGGCGTCTTCGATTGCCAGCGCATCACGGGTTGGCTGCAGGCCGGCGTCGAGCGCGTAGTTGGTGTTGATCAATGCCAGATCCACTTGATTCAGCACGCGTGGCAGCATCGCCGAATCCAGCTCGCGGAACTTGAGCTGCTTGGGATTGGCGACGATGTCGCGAAGGGTGGACAGTTCGTTGCCGGGATCCTTCAGCTGGATCACGCCGGCCTTGTGCAGCAGGATCAGCGCACGGCTGTTGTTGCTGGGATCGTTGGGGATGACCACGTCCGCACCGTTCGGCAGCGCTTCCAGCGAGGGGTAGCGACGCGAGTACGCACCGAACGGCTCGATATGCACGCCGATGAAGGTCTCCAGCTTCGTCCCGCGATCGCGGTTGTAGGCATCCAGATAAGGCTCGGTCTGGAAATAGTTGACGTCGATCAGGCCCTGCGCCACTTGATCATTGGGCTGCACGTAGTCGTTGAACACCTTGACCTGCAGGGTCACGCCCTGCCTGGCCAGGATCGGCTTGACCACGTCCAGGATCTCGGCGTGCGGCACGGCGGTGGCCGCGATGGTCAGGGTGTTCTGGTCGGTTTCGCCAGCGCCCTTGCAGCCGGCCAGCGTCAGCACGAGCAGGAAAACCGGGAGTAGCCACTTCTTCATGGGGAATCCTTGGGGGAAAACAGAATGACTCATCGATGATTGACGCGGCGGACCAGGCTGTCGCCGACAAACTGCAGCACCTGCACGATCACCAGCAGCAGCGCCACGGTGACGATGGCCACCGAGGTCTGCGAGCGCAGGTAACCGTCGCGATAGGCCAGATCGCCCAGGCCACCGGAACCAATCGCGCCCCCCATGGCGGTGAAGCCAACCAGCGCCACGGCAGTGACCGTCGCGCCGGCCAGCAGGCCCGGCAAGGCTTCCGGCAACAGCACGCGCCAGACCAGTTGTCGCGTGGTCGCACCCATCGCCTCGCTGGCTTCGATCACGCCCGCCGGCACTTCACGCAATGCCGTTTCCACCAGCCGCGCGTAGAACGGCACCGCGCCAATCACCAGCGGCAGGATCGCACCGCGCACACCCAGAGAAGTGCCCATCAGCCGCAAGGTCACCGGTATCAGCACGATCATCAGGATGATGAAAGGCGCCGAACGCACCAGGTTCACCAGCAATGCCAGCACATTGTGCAGCCAGGTGTTGTCCAGGCGCTGGTGCTTGTCACTGAGGAACAGCAACACGCCCAGCGGCAGGCCCAAGGCCAGGGTCAGCGGCAACGAACCCGCCAGCATCAGCAAGGTGTCGAAGGTGGCGATCAGGACCTCGTTCCACTTGCCCGGATCCAGTCCCAGCACGGTCGCGGTGGCGAAGATCATCGGCGCAGCTCCTGCACGTGTACGTCGGCTTGCACCAGCGCCGCCTGCGCGCCTTCGATGTCGCCGCCGGTGAGCGCAATGGTCAGCTGGCCATACGGCGTGTCGCGGATGCGACCGATGTGTCCGCCCAGGATCGTGTAGTCCGCGCCGGTCTGCCGCGCCACCTGCCCGAGCAGCGGCTTGAAGGTATCGGCGCCCAGGAAGGTCAGTCGCAGGATGCGGCCACTGACGGCCTCCAGCGCGGTGATCTGCTCCTCGTCGTCGAGGTGCTCGGCATCGGCGACGAATTGCTGGGTGGTGGGATGCGCCGGATGCAGGAAGACCTGTTCGACCGGACCGCTTTCGACCAGTTCGCCGGCGTCCAGCACCGCCACGCGATGGCAGATGCGACGCACCACTTCCATCTCGTGGGTGATCAGCACGATGGTCAGGCCCAGCTCGCGATTGAGTTCGGCCAGCAGGCGCAGGATCGACTGGGTGGTATGCGGGTCCAGCGCGCTGGTGGCTTCATCGCACAACAACAGGGTGGGCTGGGTGGCGAGGGCGCGGGCGATGCCGACGCGCTGCTTCTGCCCGCCCGAGAGCTGGGCCGGATAGCGATCGGCGAACTCGCGCAGACCGACACGCTCCAGCAGCTCGGCCACGCGCGCCACAATCGCCTTGCGATCCATGCCGGCCAGGCGCAGCGGAAACGCCACGTTTTCCGCCACCGTCTGCGACGACAACAGGTTGAAGTGCTGGAAGATCATGCCGATGCGCCGACGCAGTGCGCGCAGTTGCGGCTCCGGCAGTGAGGCCACCTGCTGGCCGTCGACCTGCACCTGGCCCTGGCTGGGTTTTTCCAGGCCGTTGATCATCCGCAGCAAGGTCGACTTGCCTGCGCCGGACTGGCCGATGATGCCGAAGATTTCACCCGCCCGGATGTCCAGGCTGACAGGCTTGAGCGCCTGCAGCTGGCCCGACGGCGTGGCGTAGGTTTTGCTGACGTGGGTGAACTGGATCATTGACCGTGAATGATAGCCCCTGCCGACCTGCTTTCGATGCGGATGCGGCGGCGGGCGAATGATTCCCGACCGGCATATGGTCATGACGATTCGCCCTTGCTCGAGGTCGCTGTTTTAACCGGGCGGTAACCGCTGCGGGCGCAGATTCCTGCGACGCCGAACGCACCGGAGCACCGCATGAACCAGGCAGCGCGCGCCTTCATCCAACCCGCCTTCAAGACCCGGCAGGAGCTGGAAGCCATGATCACCGAGATGGATCGCAAGCTCGACGTGCTCTACCAGAATGCCAACGCGCTCTCGCGTCCGATCATCTGGGCCAACCTCACCAACGCGGTGTTGAAGCTGCTGGCGCCGGAGGATCAGGAGTACGCCTACGAGCGCCTGTACTCGCTCTTCAAGTCACACCAGCAACGCTCGGGTAATGCGACGCCCACCGTTTCTGCCGACAGGTCCGCAGAGCGCTCACCGCAGTGACCGTCGATGGACGGTCCGTGGCGTTGCAGGCAAAAAAAGAAGGGCGCCTTGCGGCGCCCTTCTCCTTGCCTGACGAGGGCGGTGAATCAGTTGCCGATGCTGATGGTCAAGGCGATGCGGTCATCGTAGATACCGCTTTCGTCCTTCAGCAGGTCAGCGTCGGAAGCGAACGTGGTGTAGTAACCGAGGGTGGCCGTGGCCGGACCGAACGCCTTGCTCACGGTCAGCGCGCCGTCGAAGTAATCGGTGACGCCGTAGTCGAAGCGTTCGCCATCGATGGTCTCGGCGCCGTAATCGACCGAGGTGTAACCCACGCCGGCGCCCAGCGAGATGCCGCTGTCGCCGAACTCGTACGAGGCCGACAGGTTGGCGTAGCTTTCCTTGGCCTTGGGCGTCAGGTCGCCGTAGTCCGGTGCATACGCCACCAGGCCGGATACTTCGACCGGGCCTGCCCAGGTGACCTTGGCGATGTATTCCATGTAGTCGCCGCTGTCCACGCCATCGGAGGCGCCGTGGTAGGTGTAGCGCAGCGCGCTGACGTCGAGGTTCCAGCTGTCGTTGAAGTCGTGGCTGTAGCCGACGAACAGATCCAGTTCGGTATCGACACCGCGGACACCGGCTTCCGGATCCGGATCACCGAAGTCGACGTTGGAGCCCCAGGCGCCCACATACAAGCCAAACGGCGCGGTGTAGGTCAGGCCAGCCTGCAGGGCCGGGCCCTCGTCGGTCTGGGAAACGCCACGGAACACGTAATCGGTGGTGGCGGCAATGGACCAGGTGACCGGCGAGGATGCTTCCTCCGGCTCCGCGGCTTCCTGGGCGTAGGACACAAACGGTACCGCCAACAACAACGCGGCGGTGAGCGCACGGCTCAGCTTGACTGGCTTCATCCAAACTCTCCTGATGGCTTTGATGAGGTGTGCGTACCGGCCGGTCCCACTCCGACCTGTCACATTTACGGTTTTTTAACCGTAGCCCGATGATGCGACGCACAAATCACACTCGTCAAGCCCCCAGGGTCCAACTTTCCGCCTCAGCCGGCCGGGAACCATCCGGCACGGGCGGGCGCCACATGCAGCCGGGCGCCGACCGGGAAAGCCCCGTCATTGCTGGCGGGAAGCTCCACTTCCACCGGTGATTGCGACTGCTCCAGCACTGCCCGCACCCGCAGGCGCGGGCCGCTGCGCTGCTCGGCCACGACCCGGGCCGGCCAGCCGGTGGCTTCATCGCTGACCCGCAGGTCCTCGGGCCGGACATACAGATGCGCCGCGCCCTGCCCTACGCCTGCCAGTTCGGTCGGCACCGGTTTGCCTTCGGCATGCAGGCGCCCGGCCTGCCACTGCGCCGGCAGCCGGTTCACTTCGCCGACAAAGCCGTAGATGAAGGGTGAGGCGGGCTGGTCATAGACCGCCGCGGGTGTTCCCAACTGCTCCAGCTTGCCGCCATTGAGAATGGCCACGCGATCGGCCAGTTCCAGCGCTTCTTCCTGATCATGGGTGACGAACAGCGTGGTCAGTCCGGTGCGGTCATGCAACTCGCGCAACCAACGGCGCAGGTCCCGACGCACCTGCGCATCGAGCGCGCCGAAGGGTTCGTCCAGCAGCAACACGCGCGGCTCGATCGCCAGCGCACGCGCCAGCGCCACGCGTTGGCGCTGGCCACCGGACAGTTGCGCCGGGTAGCGGCCGCCCAGGCCTTCCAGTTGCACCAGCGACAGCAGCTCTTCCACCCGCGCGCGGATGCGTGCTTCCGGCCAGCGCTCGGCGCCACGACGCACGCGCAGGCCGAAGGCGATGTTGTCGGCCACGTTCAGATGCCGGAACAAGGCGTAGTGCTGGAACACGAAGCCCGCGCGGCGCGCCTGCACGCTCAAGCCTGCGGCGTCTTCGCCGTCAAACAGCACGCGGCCGGCATCGGCATGCTCCAGGCCCGCGATGATCCGCAGCAGCGTGGTCTTGCCTGAGCCGGACGGCCCCAGCAGGGCGAGCAGTTCGCCTTGTTTCACTTCCAGCTGGATGTCATCCAGCGCGGCGAAGGCGCCGAAGCGCTTGGACAGATGTTCGATGACGATGCTCATCGTGGTTCCTCGATACGCGCCAGGTCAGTGGCGATGATTGGCGGCCAGCGATTCGCCGTGGCGCCATTCCAGGTAGGTCTTCAGCACCAGGGTGATCAGTGCCGACAACGCCAGCAGCGAAGCAGCCGCGAAGGCCGCGCTGTAGGCATATTCGTTGTAGAGAATCTCCACGTGCAGCGGCAGGGTGTTGGTGCGTCCGCGGATATGCCCGGACACCACCGACACCGCGCCGAATTCGCCCATCGCGCGCGCACTGCACAGCAGCACGCCGTATAGCAGTGCCCAGCGGATGTTGGGCAGGGTCACGCGCCAGAACGTCTGCCAGCCATTGGCGCCCAGACTCAGTGCGACCAGTTCCTCGTCGGTGCCCTGCTGCTCCATCAACGGCATGAGCTCGCGGGCGATGAAGGGAAAGGTGACGAACACCGTGGCCAGCACGATGCCTGGCAGCGCGAAGATGATCTTGGGGAGCTGCACGTGCACTTCGCCCAGCAACGGCAAGGTGCCGGTCCAGCCTTCGTCGATCAGCGGCCAGGCCCAGCCCTGCGCGCCGAAAATCAGCACGAAGATCAGGCCGGCCACCACCGGCGAAACCGCGAACGGCAAGTCGATCAAGGTCACCAGCCAGCGTTTGCCGGGGAACTGATGCTTGCTCACCGCCCACGCCGCCGCCACGCCGAACAGCAAGTTGAGCGGAACGACGATCCCGGTCACCAGCAAGGTCAGCTTGACCGCGGCCAACGCGTCGGTCTCGCTGACTGCGCGCACGAACGCACCCACGCCGCCGCGCAGCGCTTCGACAAAAACCAGCAGCAGCGGCAACAGCAGGAAGGCCAGCAGGAAGACCAAAGCGCCCAGGATCAGCAGCGCCTGCGCCCAGCGCGGCTCGGTGGTGGCATCGCGCGCTTGCGTCGCGCGCGCGGGCGCGCTGTCGGCCAACACCGCGTGCGGCGAGGGAATCATCGGTGGAATGCCTGATTCAAGGAGTACCTCACTCATGCCCTGCCCCGCTGCGTGCGCGCGAGCCTGGCCTGCAGACTGTTGATCGCCAGCAGCAGGACGAAGGAAAGCAGCAGCATGGCCGCGGCAATGGCGGTGGCGCCGGCGTAGTCGAATTCCTCCAGCTTGATGGTGATCAGCAGCGGCGCGATTTCCGACACGCCCGGCAGATTGCCGGCAATGAAGATCACCGAACCGTACTCACCCACGCCGCGCGCGAACGCCAGCGCGAAGCCCGCCAGCACCGCCGGCCACAAGGTGGGCAGGATCACCCGCCAGACGATCTGCCGCCGATTCGCACCCAAGGTGGCGGCAGCTTCTTCCAGTTCGCGCTCCACTTCCGCCAGCACCGGCTGCACTACGCGCACGACGAAGGGCAGGCCAATGAACACCAGCGCCACGGTGATGCCCAGCGGCGTGTAAGCGACCTTGATGCCGGCCGCTTCCAGCCAGCGGCCAATCCAGCCGCTGGGTCCGTATAAGGCGGTCAACGCGATGCCGGCCACGGCGGTGGGCAGGGCGAACGGCAGATCGATCATCGCGTCGAACAAGCGCTTGCCCGGAAATTTGTAGCGCACGAACACCCAGGCCACCCAGGTGCCCATCACCGCATTGAACGCCGCTGCCGCCAGCGCGGTGCCGAAGCTGATCCACAAGGCGGACAGCACGCGCGGCTCGGTCCAGATTCGCCACAGGCCTTCAAACCCCAGACCACTGGCTTTGACAAACACGCCCACCAGCGGAATCAACACGATCAGGCCCAGCCCGGCCAGCGAATAGCCCAGGCTCAGGCCGAAGCCAGGCAGCACACGGCGACGCCGGGGCGTCGCCGCTTTTGCAGGGAGTGCCGTGACCGCCATCGATCAGCGCTGCTGGATCTGGTCGAACACGCCGCCATCGGCGAAGTGCGTGGCCTGCGCCTTGGCCCAACTGCCGAACACCTTGTCGATGGTCACCAGTTCGACCTTGGGGAAGCGCTCGATGTCTTCCTTGGCGGCAAACTCCGGATGTCGCGGCCGGTAGTAGTGCTTGGCGGCCAGGCGCTGGCCCGTCGGCGAGTACAGGAACTTCAGGTAGGCCGTGGCCACCGCGCGGGTACCGTGCTTGTCCACGTTCTTGTCCACCAGCGCCACCGGCGGTTCGGCCAGGATGGAAATCGACGGCACGACGATGTCGAACTTGTCCGGGCCCAGTTCTTCAATCGACAGGAAGGCTTCGTTCTCCCAGGCCAGCAGCACATCGCCGATGCCGCGCTGGACGAAGGTAGTTGTGGAGCCGCGCGCACCGGTATCCAGCACCGGCACGTTGCGGAACAGCGCCTTGACGAAGTTGCGGGTCTTGGCCTCATCGCCCTTGAAGATCTTCAGGCCATAGGCCCACGCGGCAAGATAGTTCCAGCGCGCACCGCCGGAGGTCTTGGGGTTGGGCGTGATCACCGAGATGCCCGGCTTCACCAGATCCACCCAGTCCTTGACCTTCTTGGGGTTGCCCTTGCGCACCAGGAACACGATGGTCGAGGTGTACGGCGCACTGTTTTCCGGCAGCCGCTGCTGCCAGTTGGCCGGGAACAGGCGCGCTCGTTGCGCGATCGAGTCGACGTCGTACGCCAGCGCCAGCGTGACCACGTCGGCTTCGAGGCCATCGATCACCGCGCGCGCCTGTTTGCCGGAACCGCCGTGCGAGGTTTCAATCTCGACTTTCTGGCCCTTCTGCTTCTGCCAGTCAGCGGCGAAGGCGGCGTTGAATTCGCGATAGAACTCGCGGGTGGGATCGTAGGAGACGTTGAGCAGCTTGACGTCCTTGGCGCCGGCCGCCGCTGCGACCGTCAGGCCGAAGGCAATCAGCAAGGTGCGAAGGTGGCGTTGCATTTTGGTGGAAACAGTCATGTGAGGTCTCCGGATCAGAAGGCGACTTGCAGGCGCGAGAAGATCGCTTTTTCGTCTTCACGGTCACTGCCACCGGCAGCCCCGCCCTTGAAGGTAGTGTCTAGGTAGTTAAAAACGAGTTTGAGGTTGCTGGTGAGATACCAGTTCAGGCCCAGGGTCCAGCTGCTGGCCTCGCGCGCGGAGACGGTGGGGTCGGCGAAGATCGGGAAGGCGCCGTCATCCACTTCCAGTTGGCCGTAGCGGCCCACCAGCTCGAACGCACCCCAGCCTTCACCGGGCCGGAACGGGCTGGACGGCTTGACCACGCCGCGATAGCTGGCGTCTTCCCCGCTGAGCACGAACTGGACGGTGGCCTGCCAGGCGGTGTTCTCCAGGTCGGCACGCACGCCGGCATTGGCGCCGGTGGTCTGCAGTACTTCCTGGCTGGAACGGATGTACTCGCCGAGCACGCCGAAGCGACCCAGGTAGTAGTAAGCCTGCGGCGAGAAGCGGAAGTTCTCGCCGTCGGCGGCCACGCTGGAGCGGTAGTTGAAGAACTGCACCTGGCCCGGCGTACGATAACGCGGCAGGAAGTTGTTGCCACTGCCAACCTTGTCGCCAATGCTGGCGCCCACGCCGAAGCCCAGGCCGGACAGCGCATTGGCGTTGTTGCGGAACGGCTCGAAGAAGGCGCGGCCGGCATACTCGAACTCGTTGTCCGGATTGGTCGTCACCGCGTCGCGACCATCGACGGTGCCGTTGAACACACCGAGCGCGTAACTGAACTTGCCCTCGGCCACATCGCCCTGCAATTGCACACCGATATCGCGGTTGGGCGCCAGTTCGCTGGCCAGCGCGCGTTCCACCCCGGCCAGTGCCGACGACGACTGCAAGCGCTCCAGGCCCACCGGCGAGGTGAACTTGCCCACCCGCAGCGTGTAGGCGGGATCGAAGCGCAGATCCACATAGGCATCGACGATGCTCGCGCTGTCACCGGCGAATTCCGGGGTGAAGCGGAAACCGATCAGCTTGCCGAGCGAGCCTTCGATGATCGGGCGCGCGGTACGCAGCAGGAAGGTGTCGTTCTGCGGCAGAGCGTCGTCGTTCACGTAAAAGCGACCATCCCCTTGAATCAGCCCGCGCAGGCGGACCTCGTAGTTGCCGTCAGCAGACTTGAAGGAAGCGCCCTTGTCATTGACCGAGATCACCGGAGCTTCCTTGGCCTTGGCCACGGCTTCTTCCTGCTGCAGCTCCAGGCGCCGCTCGATGACCTTCAATCGCTGGTCAAGATCGGCCAGGCCCGGCTCCGCCCCTTCTTCGCTGGCGACGCTGGTGCCCAGGCGGCGTTCCAGCGCTTCCAGGCGCTTCTGCAGCTCTTCGACCGTGGGCGCCTTCTGCGCGAACGCCGGCAACGCCAGCGAACACAGCAGCGCGACCGCCAACCGCGACACCCGCCGTTGCCCTGCCGTCACGCCCGCTCGCTGTCCACGCATTGCCGTTCCCCGGAATGGCCCATCGGGCCGGAAGCGACGATGCTGCGGATGCACATGCACGCCGGGAAATGACTTGCGGGGTCTGGCTTATGCCGCATTGGCATGAGCCGGCTCGGTGACCGACGGGGCCCGGTTAGAATGCAGGCTTTCCACCGCGCCGACCCCGATGACCAGCACCCTGACCGCCCGTTACGCCGCCGAACTCGAGAGCATCCAAGCCCAGGGCCTGTACAAGCGCGAGCGGATCATCACCAGCCCGCAGTCGGCGGAAATTAGCCTGGAAGACGGTCGCACGGTGCTGAACTTCTGCGCCAACAACTACCTCGGCCTGGCCGACCACCCGGACATCATCGCCGCGGCCAAGCAAGCCCTGGACACCCATGGCTTTGGCATGGCGTCGGTGCGCTTCATCTGCGGCACCCAGGATCTGCACAAGCAGCTGGAAGCGAAGATCGCCGCCTTCTTCGGCACCGAAGACACCATCCTCTACGCGGCGTGCTTCGACGCCAACGGCGGCCTGTTCGAGCCGTTGCTGGGCGAGGACGATGCGATCATCTCCGACGCGCTCAACCATGCCTCGATCATCGACGGCGTGCGCCTGTGCAAGGCCAAACGCTTCCGCTACGACAACTGCGACATGGCCGGGCTGGAAGAACAGCTCAAGGCCGCCGATGCCGCCGGCTGCAAGACCAAGCTGATCACCACCGATGGCGTGTTCTCGATGGATGGCGTCATCGCTCCCCTCGACGAAATCACTGCGCTGGCGAAGAAGTACGGCGCACTGGTGCACATCGACGAATGCCATGCCACCGGCTTTCTCGGCGACAGTGGCCGCGGCTCGGCGGAAGTCAAAGGCGTGCTGGAGAAGATCGACATCTTCACCGGCACCCTGGGCAAGGCGATGGGCGGTGCGCTGGGCGGATTCACCACCGCGCGCAGGGAAGTGATTGAACTGTTGCGCCAGCGCTCGCGGCCTTACCTGTTCTCCAATTCGCTGCCGCCGCATGTGGTGGCCGCGGGCATACGGGCGTTCGACATGCTGTCATCGGCCGGTGACCTGCGCCGGCAGTTGCAGGCCAACACCGCGTATTTCCGCGAGCGCATGACGGCTGCCGGTTTCGACATCAAGCCGGGCGTGCATCCGATTTGTCCGGTGATGCTCTACGACGCCCCGCTGGCGCAGCGCTTTGCCGAGCGCCTGCTGGAAGAAGGCATCTACGCGATCGGCTTCTTCTTCCCGGTGGTCGCCAAGGGTCAGGCGCGCATCCGCACCCAGATGAGCGCCGCGCATACCCGCGAACATCTGGATCACGCGATCGATGCGTTCACCCGCATCGGTCACGAACTGGGCGTGCTCAAGGACTGATCGGTGCGAGGGGCTTCAGCCCCGAAACCTCATCGGCCGTCAGCAACCGCCACTGCCCCTTGCCCAACTCGCCCAGGGGCAGTGCACCAATCGCCACCCGCACCAGGCGCAGCACGGCGATATCGAAAGCGGCCAGCAACCGGCGGATCTGCCGGTTGCGGCCTTCATCCAGGGTAATCGACAACCACGCGTTCTTTTCGCCAGCACGCAGGCATTCCACCTGTTTGGCGCGCAGGAATTCCACGCCATCCTTGACGCCCGCACGCAGCGAATGCAGCAAGGCTTCATTCGGCAAACGATCGATTTGCACGTGATACGTCTTGTCCGGTCCGGAATCGGGATCGGTGATCGCCGCGGCCCAGGCTGGATCGTTGGAGAACAACAGCAGGCCTTCGCTGGCCTTGTCCAATCGCCCTACCGGCGCCAGCCACGGCAAGCCAGCTCCGTCGAAACAGCGATACACGGTGTCGCGCCCCTGCTCGTCGGTGGTGGTGGTCAGCAAGCCGCGTGGTTTGTTGAGCGCCACGTACACGCGTTCGACCACGGCAATCGCCTGGCCATCCACCCGGATGCCGGCGTGCCCATGGCGAATCGGAAACTCCGGATCGCGCACTACCACGCCATCCACGCTGACCCGACCCGCGCGGACCCAGCGCTCGGCCTCGCTGCGCGAACAGACCCCTTGCTTGGACAGCGTACGCGCCAAGCCATGGCGTGGCGTTGCGGCTTTGCCGGAAACAGCAACGCGCCGGCCGACGGTCCGGTGGGCGGGGTCGGGACGACGCGTTCGCACAGGCGGACGACGCAAGCGACTGGCGCCCGCGTCTGGCTCGCTTACTTCTTCTTTTCTTCCGGCACGGGCGCGGCCGGCGCGGCGGCGGGTGCAGCGGCAGCCGGGGTTGCGTTGCCCTTGGCCACGCGCACACCGCGGGACTTCATCCAGGCATCGAACTCTTCGGCCGTCATGCGCTTGCCGTTCTGGTTCATGTCAAAACGCCAGGGCGTGTTGTCGAACTGCGTCTTCGGCTTGTAGGCGCTGGGGTCATTCGGATTGGCTGCAGGCGCGGCGACCGGCATGGCCTTGGCCACATTCTGGCAGCCCTCGATGCGCAGGCGCATCAATACGCGATCCACCGACAGCGATTCGTCCATCGATTGGCTCAGCACGCCGCTGGGCGCACCGAGTTGCGACACATTGGGGGTGAACTCCGGCGCCAGCGGTTCGAGCACGGTCGGACGCACGGGCAAGGGCGGCGGTACCAGACTGCCACTGCAGTTCTGCGCCGCCTGGGCGGCGGGAACGGCAGTCACGGCCAACAGACCCAGCAAGACAAGATGGCGGCGCATGATCGTTCCCTGCATTTCGTTGAGCCCGCAGTGTAAGAAGCGGGGGCGGTGATATCAACCAACACCTCACCACTTCCCGCCAAGTGGTTGTGTTTGTGTGCAAGCCGGCACGCTTCGCAAGGTCTTCGCACAAAAACAAAGCCCGGCACTGGGCCGGGCTTTGTGTAAAGCGTGAAGCGTCCGATTAGTTCTGGACGTTCAGTTCCGTACGACGGTTACGTGCACGGCCTTCCTTGGTGTCGTTGGTGTCGAGCGGACGGCTCTCGCCGTAACCGGTCGGGCCAACCAGACGGCCAGCGTCCACACCATTGCTGGTCAGGTAGTCGTACACGGCCTTGGCGCGACGCTCCGACAGCTTCTGGTTGTAGGCATCGGTACCGACGGAGTCGGTGTGACCGGCGACTTCAACCTTCAGGTCGGGGTAACGCTTCAGGATTTCGGTCGCTTCGCCCAAGATGGCGACGGCGTCCGGACGCAGCACCGACTTGTCGAAGTCGAAGTTGACGCCCTTCAGGTCGATCGAAACCGGGACCGGGCAGCCGTCCGGACCGATGGTCTGGCCAGCCTGCGAACCGGGGCACTTGTCGTCGCAATTGTTGACGCCGTCACCGTCGTCATCCTTGTCGGCGCAGTTGTCGACCGGCGGCGGCGGCGGCGGCGGCGCAGCGGTCGGCTCCGGGCCCAGCGGGATGATGATGCCGACCGAAGCCAGCAGATCGGCAAAGTCGTCGCCGTCGTCGATCGAACCGTCGTAGGACGGGCCAATGGCGTTGTCGTCGAAATCGATGCGGTAGGCCAGTTCGGTGCGGACACCGACGCGACCCAGCTTGGCCTGAATACCACCACCCAGCTTGGCGGCGAAGTTGTTGTCCTTGCGCTCACCCGGCGAATTCGGGTTCGGGAACGCATCGAACTCTTCTTCAGCGCGCTGCAGGCCCAGGCCGGCCAGCACGTACGGATGCCAGGTGCGACCCGACAGCCAGAAGTGGCGACGCAGGTCCAGCGAGATGCCGTACTGGCTCCAGTTCAAGTTGACGTCGCGTTCGAACTGGGTGTTCTGATAGTTGATTTCACCATCAAGGGACCAGTTCGGGCTGATGAACTTGCCCAGACCGATGGCACCGAACGGAGCATCGTCGGTGTTGCGGTCGTTGTCCTGGACGTTGATGCCGGCGGAACCGGTCAGGTACCAACGGTCGTCGAACTCCTGGGCCGAAGCGGCCTGCGCCAGGCTCAGACCGCTCAGCAGCGCGGCACAAAGCAGTTTCTTGTTCATTTGCAGCTCCTTGTCAAAATCATCGGTGGTAAGAAAAACCGAAATGCTCTACGCGTTCTCTCGAGCTTTCTTATCGTAAACAGACGGCTGTAGGACGCGCGCCATCCTGAACAGATTATGCGGAACAGCGTGAAGACTGTGTTAACGGTACTATAACAAGTAAGCGTTACATGGCTCCCTGCGGGTCCTTCCGCCGAACGGCGCCTGTCCCATTCGCGATCCCCATGCCACAAGGGTTTGCGCCCTTGGGCGGATGTTCACGAACGCATGGGGCGCGACCCTAACACCTGCAGGCGGGGATGGGTAGCACACGTATACCAATGTTCTCCATGCAACACATCGGTACCGCCGGCGGGCTTGGTCCGGGGCCGTCGGTGGACCATGCTGTCCCCCATGGACACGCCCGCTCTTCTCCCCTCACTTTTCCTCTCGCATGGCTCGCCGATGCTGGCCATCGAAGACTCGGCCACGGGCCGCTTCCTCGACCGGTTGGGCCAGGCATTGCCCACGCCCCGGGCCGTGCTGGTGGCTTCGGCCCATTTCATGCGCCCGACCACCACGGTCACCGCGACGCCCGCGCCCGAGACGATCCATGACTTTGGTGGTTTCCCTGCGGCTCTGTACGAACTGCGCTACCCGGCGATGGGCGCTCCCGATCTGGCGTCGCAGGTGCTGGAATGCCTGGCAAACGCCGGCCTGCCTGCACAGCAGGACGACCGCCACGGCCTGGACCACGGCGTCTGGGTGCCGCTGCGGCGGATGTACCCGGCTGCCGACATACCGGTGTTGGCCTTGTCAGTGAACCCGCATGGCAGCGCTGAGGACCACTTCCAGGTCGGTCGCGCGCTGGCGCCCCTGCGTCAGCACGGCGTGCTAGTGGTGGGCTCGGGCGGCTTTTCGCACAACCTGCGCGAACTGGACTGGCAACACGCCCACGCGCCCGCCTATCCGTGGGTCGCGGCCTTCACGGATGCGCTGCGCACGCATCTGGAAGCCGGCGACATCGCTTCGGCACTGGACTGGAAGTCCCTGCCGCATGCGCTGCGCAACCACCCCACCCAGGAACATCTGTACCCGCTCTACGTCGCGCTTGGCGCCGGCAGCGAACATACCCACGCGCGCTTGCTGCATCGGGATGTGGAACTGGGTGGCCTGGCGCTGGATGCGTTCGCGTTCGACTGAGGCCCATCCTGCCGGCCTGCCTCACTCCCTTGGTGGCAGGTCGAGTTCCCACGGCGGCGTCTGGCCGTAGGCGTCCACCAGCAAGTCAACGAAGGCGCGAACCCGCGGCGGCACCAGCTGGCGGCGCGGCATGACCGCGCTGATGGCAGTGGTCGCCGGCGCATAAGTCGGCATCACCACCTGCAATCGGCCCTGGCGCAGGTCCTCGGCGACATGCCAGAGCGAATGCAGAGCGATGCCTTCGCCCGCAACAGCGGCATCGCGCAAGAGTTCGCCGAAGTTGCTTTCGTAGCGCCCGTTGACCCGCACCGCCACTTCGCGCCCTTGCGGATCCTGCAGGCGCCAGAGGTCCTGGCGTCCCTGGCTGCCGAACAGCAGCAGGCATTCGTGCCCGGCCAGCTGTTCCGGGTGCAGCGGGCGCCCGCGTCGACGCAGGTACTCGGGCGACGCACACAACACGCGCCGATTCGGCGCGATGCGGCGGGCGACCATGCCGGAATCTTCCAGCGCGCCGATGCGGATGGCCAGATCGAAGCCTTCGCTGACCAGGTCCACGACGTGGTCACTCAAATGCACGCTCATGCGCAGCTTGGGGTGGCGGGCCAGGAAGGCGGGCAGCAGGGGCGACACGTATTGCCGGCCAAAGGTCGCCGAGAGCGTGACCCGCAGGGTGCCCGCCACTTCCTCGGCGGCCTCGCGCAGCCCGGCGCCCAGCGACTCCAGCTCTTCCACCAGCAGGCGACCGCGCTGCGCCAGGGCCACGCCCTCGGGGGTGGGGTGCAGGCGGCGCGTGGTCCGGTGCAGCAGTCGCACCCCAAGCTCGCGTTCCAGACGCTTGAGTCGCTGGCTGGCCACGGCCACGGACAGATCCAGGCTGCGCGCGGCCGCGGTGATCGAGCCAAGGTCCAGCACGCGCAGGAACAGGGTCAGGTCACCGACGCGGTCCATGATTATCAACCTTTCGTTGAAAGTATTTGCGCAGTCTCGCGGTTTTTCGCGCAGCGGGGAAGGCTCACAGTGCCTGCCTTGCTGCTTGGACACCTGCCGTGACCTCCTCCGCTTCCCGCCCTGGCCTGCCGCTGGCCCTGTATGCCCTGACTGCCGGCGCCTTTGGCATCGGCACCACCGAATTCGTGATCATGGGCCTGCTGATGCAGGTGTCCGCAGATCTGCAGGTCTCCCTGGCCGCGGCCGGCCTGCTGATCTCCGGCTATGCCTTGGGCGTGTTTGTCGGCGCCCCGCTGCTTACCGCCGCGACCAGCCGCCTGCCGCGCAAGGCGGTGCTGGTGGCGCTGATGATCCTGTTCACCGTCGGCAACCTGGCCTGTGCCCTGGCGCCCAACTACACCGTGTTGATGATCGCGCGGGTGGTGACCTCGCTGGCGCATGGCACGTTCTTTGGGGTCGGCGCCGTGGTCGCCACGCATCTGGTCAGTGAAGACCGCAAGGCCTCGGCCATCTCGATCATGTTCACCGGCCTGACCGTGGCCACCCTGCTCGGCGTGCCGGCCGGCGCATGGCTGGGCCTGCATCATGGCTGGCGCGCGACGTTCTGGGCCGTGGCCGCGATGGGCGTGGTCGCCACGCTGGTGATCGCCTGGCTGGTGCCCAGCGAAAAGCGCGATGCCAACCCGCCCGCCTTCGCTGCGGAACTGCGCGCCATTGCACGGCCGCAAGTGTTGCTGGGCCTGCTGATGACCGTGCTGGGTTTTGGCGGCATGTTCACTGTGTACACCTACATCCAGCCGCTGCTGACCCAGGTGACCGGCTTTGCCGATGCGGCGGTCTCGCCCATCCTGCTGGTGTTCGGCGTTGGCATGATCGTCGGCAACCTGCTCGGGGGCCGCTTTGCGGATCGGCGCTTGTCCGCGGCGCTGTTGAGCACCTTGCTGGGGCTGGCGCTGGTGATGGGGCTGATGAGTTTTGCCCTGCACAGCCGGGTGGCGATGATCGTCTTCACCGGCCTGCTGGGCGCAGCCGCCTTTGCCACCGTGTCGCCGCTGCAACTGTGGGTGCTGAAGCAGGCCGGCGCGGCGCAGAGCCTCGCGTCGAGCTTGAACATCGGCGCGTTCAACCTGGGCAATGCACTCGGCGCCTGGCTCGGTGGTGTGGTGATCGCCCACGGCGCCGGCCTGACCCGTTTGACGTGGGTAGGCGCGCTGGTGCCGCTGTCGGCGTTCGTGGTGGCGTTGATCGCCGTTCGCGTACAAGGCCGGACTTCGACTGCTCGCCAGCACGCACCCGTGCGGGTGGCACGCGACTGCGCCTGAAACCCCGCTCCTGTTTCCCTCCTCCAAGGACACTCCATGGAAACCCGCTTCCTCGGCCGCTCCGGCCTGAAAGTCTCCGCCCTCGGTTTTGGCGCCGGCACCTTTGGCGGCAAGGGACCGTTGTTTGGCGCCTGGGGCAACACCGACGTGACGCAGGCCCGGCGCATGATCGATCTCTGCCTGGATGCCGGACTCACCTTTTTCGACACGGCGGACGTGTACTCGGACGGCGCTTCCGAATCCGTGCTGGGCCAGGCCCTGCGCGGCCGTCGCGACCAGGTGATCCTGTCGAGCAAGACCGGCCTGCGCCTGGGCGACGGCGCCAACGACACCGGCACCTCGCGCCTGCGCTTGATCAAGGCGGTGGAGGCATCCCTGCAACGGCTCGGCACCGACTACCTGGACCTGCTGCAGTTGCATGCCTTTGATGCGATGACGCCCATCGAGGAAACGCTGTCCACCCTTGATGACCTGGTGCGCGCCGGCAAGCTGCGCTACCTGGGCGTGTCCAATTTCTCCGGCTGGCAGCTGATGAAGTCATTGGGCATCGCCGATCGCCACGGCTGGTCACGCTATGTAGCCAACCAGACGTACTACTCGCTGGTGGGACGCGACTACGAGTGGGAGCTGATGCCGCTGGGCCTGGATCAAGGCGTCGGTGCGGTGGTCTGGAGCCCGCTGGGCTGGGGTCGCCTGACCGGCAGGATTCGCCGGGGCGCGCCACTGCCGGAAAACAGCCGCCTGCACGACACTGCCGACATCGGTCCGCCCGTTGAGCAGGAGCGCCTGTACCGGATCATTGATGTGCTGGAAGACATCGCCGGTGAAACCGGCAAGGCCATTCCGCAGGTTGCGATCAACTGGCTGCTGCAGCGGCCAACCGTCGCCACCGTGTTGATTGGTGCGCGCAACGAGGAACAACTGCAGCAGAACCTGGGCGCCATCGGCTGGAGTCTGTCCGCCGAACAGGTCGCCCGACTCGACGCCGTGAGCGCCATCCAAACACCGTACCCGTACTATCCGTACTGGCGCGGCCAATTTTCCGAACGCAGCCCGCTGCCCGTCTGAAGGAGCCCCCATGAAAGCCGTTGGTCTCACCCGTTACCTGCCCATCGATGATCCTGATTCGTTGCAGGACATCGAACTGGCCAAGCCGGAACCCACCGGCCACGATCTGCTGGTGCGTGTCGAAGCGGTGTCGGTCAATCCGGTCGACACCAAGGTGCGTTCGCCCAAGGCGAACGTGGAAGCGCAGCCGAAAATCCTCGGCTACGACGCGGCCGGCGTGGTGGAAGCCGTTGGTGACCAGGTCACCTTGTTCAAGCCCGGCGACGAGGTGTACTACGCCGGCGACATCACCCGCAGTGGCAGCAATGCGCAGTTTCAACTCGCGGACGAGCGCATCGTCGGCCGCAAGCCGGCGACGCTGGACTTCGCCCAGGCTGCCGCCATGCCGCTGACCACCATTACCGCCTGGGAGCTGCTGTTCCATCGCATGCCGTTCTCCATCGACACCGAATGCAACGGCCGCAGCCTGTTGGTGATCGCCGGCGCCGGCGGCGTTGGCTCGATTGCCATCCAGTTGGCGCGTCGTGCCGGCTTCCAGGTGATCGCCACCGCCTCGCGCGCCGAGACGATCGCCTGGTGCAGGCAGATGGGCGCGCAGCAGGTGATCGATCATCGGCAACCGCTGGCGCCGCAGCTGAAGACCATCGGTTTCGAGCAGGTGGATGTGGTGCTGAATTTCGCCAGCACCGATCGCTACTGGGAGCAGGTGGGCGAGATCATCGCGCCGCTGGGACATGTGGGTCTGATCGTGGAGCCAGCCGAACCCTTGCGCATCGGCGACCCGTACAAGGCCAAGAGCGTAGGCATCCATTGGGAAATGATGTTCGCGCGGCCACGCTTCCGCACGCCCGACATGATTGAACAGCATCGCCTGCTCAATCGCGCGGCCAGCCTGATCGACGCCGGCGAGCTGCGCAGCACGCAGGCGACGACGCTGGGGGTGATCAACGCCGCGAATCTGCGCGAGGCGCATCACCAGCTGGAGAGCGGCGCCACCATCGGCAAGCTGGTGCTGGCGGGCTGGTAATGCGACCGCCGCACTAGTCGGCTTGCCCCCATCCGCCCTTCGGGCACCTTCCCCCGCAGGCGGGGGAAGGGAGCGACAACCGAGTTATCGATGAACGAAGGGTCGGGGGTCGTGTGGCGCGATCAGGCGGCCTGCGTTTCTGAGCTGCGATCGCGCTTGAGCACGGCCACCGGTTCGGCCCAACTGCTGTTGGGCCGGCGCTTGCTGGTCGCCAGCACCAGGTCCGAGGGCTCGAACACGTTGACGTTGTGCGTGATGGGCGTGGTCAGGATGTACTGCGCATCGGTGGAGCGCAGGAAGCGGCCGACCTTTTCGATGTTGGCCACGTCCAGGTGCGCAAACGGTTCGTCGATGAAGACAAAGCCGCCCGGCTGGTCCTCGTCGCGCAGCAAAGCCACCAGCAGCAGCAGCGATTTCATCACCTGCTGGCCGCCGGAGGCTTCGCCATCGTCCAGGCCAATCCAGCCCTTGCGATCAAAGTCGAAGCGCACGGTCAGGCCGGCTTGCGCCAGCGCGATGTCCTCATTCACCAGCTCGGGCAGCTCCGCGTCCACGCCGATGCCGGCCAGCTCGCCCAGGGCCGCCAGGTTCTTGCGGTAGCGGCGCACGGTGGCGCGCAGCACATTGATGTAGGCGCCACGCGCCTCTTCGGTGAGCTTGCGGGCGCGGTGCAGGTGCGCTTCACGCTTGCCGATGCTGGTTTCCAGGGCGTTGTGATCGGTGGCGAACTTGTCGCGCAGGTTCAGGCAGGCCGCGTCTTCCACATAGCCGCCGCGCGCCAGGCGCTCATCCAGGCGTTCCAGTTCGCGACGTGCGGCATGGGCGCTTTCGTATTCCGAACGCGCGACATCCAGCGCGTCCGCCGAGCGCCAGGCGACCGGCATCTGCGCGCGGCGACGACGGAACTCGACGATGCGCTGCACCAGCAGCGCGCGTTCCTGGCGGATCTGTTGCTGGCGCTCGCGCAGTTCGTTGCCCACGGCCTTGAGCTCGCCGGCGCGACTGGCGGCGGCGATACTCTCGGCCTTGTCGTCCGCGCCCAGCCGGTCAAGCTCGGCTCGCACTTCCATCAGCGCGTGGGCAGCGTGTTGTGCGGCATCGGCCAGGTCCGGCAGGCGCGCTGCGGCGTCGGCGAACTCCGCGGCGCGCGTCACCAGTTCGCTGTCCGCACCCAGGCCGAGCAGTTGCGCCTGGCTGGCATCGAGTTGCTTGCCCAGGGCGGCCAGTTCATCTTCGCGTGCATGGGCGCGCTGTTGAATCCGGGTGGCTTCGGCGCGCAGCTCGATCAACTGCGCCTGGCGTGCGCCCGTGCCGAAATGATGGGCGCCGCCGCCAATCTGGCGGGCGCCGCGTTGCTCGCGCAGGTATCCCTTGGCGGTGATCCAGTCCTGTCCCTTGGCCAGGCGATGGCCCGCCTGTACATCGTTCACGCGTTGGATGCGATCCAGCTGGCGCGGCAGCCACGCCGGCGGATTGGCCAGGAAGCGCACGACCTCCAGCAGCGATCCCTTGCCGGGCTTGTCCGCCGGTGCGCGATCGGCGACCACGAAGTGGCGGTATTGCATCCGTTCGCCCAACTCCCACGCCGCGCGTGCGTCACCGGGTGACGCCAGCAACAGCAGATGGCGATACGGCGCCAGCACGGCTTCCACCGCGTTGGCCCATTGCGGGTCGATGACCTCGACAATCTCCGGCAGCACCTGGTGATCGATCCCCTGGTGATCCAGCGCCGCCCGGAACTCGCGCTCGAAACTTTCCACGACGCGGCCACCGCCACTGAGCGCGGCCACGCGCGCGGCAACTTCATTGCTGCGTTGGCGGTCACGCTCATGGTCCAGCTTGAGCTCGGCCTGCCGCCGGCGCGCGCCCTCGACTTCTCGGCTCAATGCTTCGACGTCACCTGACTTGCCGCCGGTCAGGCGCGCCAGATCATCGCGACGCTTGACCAGCACCTCGGCATCACGCGCATGGTCGCGTGCCTGGGTGAAAGTGGATTCGGCCGTGCCCTGGCGAGCACGCACTTCCTGCAAGGCATCGTGCAACTGCGCGCGGCGCTCGCTCGCTTGGCTCTCCTGCACTTCCAGCAGTGCATGGCCACGCTGGCGCTCACGCAGCGCGCGACGCAGCCCGGTCAGGCGGGGCCGCGCGCCTTCGATGGTGGCGCGCTGATCCGCCAGCTCCACCTTGGGCATGATTTCCGACTGCAGCCGGTTGCGCTGGTTGCGCAGCGCCTGGCCATCCTCGTAGGAACGGACGTCGGCGCGGGTGGATTCCAGCTTCAGGTGCAGCTCCGCCAGGCCCTGCTGGAGCTGGCCGATTTCCTTCTCAACATCGAACTGCTCGTTGCGGGCGCGCTGGTAGTCGTCCAGCACGGCCTTGTCTTCAAACACGTCAAAGACCAGCTGCAGGAGTTCGCGCGGCGACAGTTGGCAGAGCTTGTCAGTGGCACCCTGCTCCAGGGTCAGCACGCGGCAAATCGCGCGGCTCAGGCCGGCGCCGGCCAGGCGAACCCGGTAATCGCGCACGCCCAACCATTCACCGCCTTGTTCCAGCGTTTCCACTGGCACATCGCCGGCGACAATCTGGTAATCACGCGACCAGTCACCGCCGCGCTTGCGCACGCGGCAGGCGATGGTCACCTGCTCGTCCATCAAGGGGAAGAACGCCCGCTTGCCGCGCCGATCGGCGGGATTGCTGACCACCGCACGCAGCCAGGCATAGGGTTTGCCGTTATGGCGCAGGTAGGTCTTGTAGTCGCGCGCCATGTCGCGATCATCGATCGCCAGCAAGGTGCGCAAGGCGTCGAGCAAGGTGGTCTTGCCGGACCCGTTGGGCCCGACCACGGTGATGATGGAGGCGTCCAGCGGCAGGCTGTAACGCTGCCAATAGTCCCAGTGCACCACTTCCAGTTGGCGGAACTCAAACATCGGCTGCGATCTCCTCGATCTGATCTTCTTCGCCGGGGTTGTCGTCGGCGGTGTCGACGACGTCGTCCAGCGGCGCTGCTGCGGCCTGCGAAAGGCGGGCTTCCTCGATCACCTGGGCCAGTGCGCCGTCCATGACCCGGCTGGCGATGCGTTCGTAGTCGAACGCCAGATCCAGCAGCGGGCCTTCGTGGATGCGTTCCTTGCGGCGGACGATGAAGCCCTGCCGCTGCAAGGTGCCCAAGGTCATCTGCAAGCGCCCCTTGCCGCCGAGCTTGTCGGCAAAGTCGGCCAGCAGTGTGCGTTCGTTGATCGGCTCCACCACTTCACTGCCCACCGGTACCGGCTTGAGTTCGGCGAACATCTGCTCCTGATCCTGGGCGCGCTCGCCCTCCTGACGAGCGATCTGGCGCTGGCGCTTGGGCAACACCAGCAAGGCCCACAGCACCACCAGCAAGGCCAGCGCATCGCGGCCGAGCGACAGGTTGCTGGCCGCCCACGCTTCCGCGTGGCCAAAGACGTCGTTCTCCTGGGCGCGCGCCACGCCTACCGCGACGTAGCCGGAATATGGGTGTTCGAGCAGGCGCAGGCCGGCCGCGGCCAGCCGGCGATCCAGATCGTCGCGCAGTTCGGCGTCGACCAGCATCTGCCGCACCGCGCGGTCATCGCGTGGCAACCAGCGTTCGGCCAACAGCCGGGCAATCAGGGAAGCGATGGGGTCGTTCATGCTTGGCTGCTCTTGCGGGTTTTGGTCTTGCGAGGCATGGGTTTGGCGACAGTGGGCTTGCCGGACCCTGTCTTGACGGACGTCTTCGTATCGGACGACTTGTCGGCGGCAAGCGGTTGCAGCCGGCCGCGGCTCATCGCCGCCACGCCGGCGCGCTGCACGCTTTCCAGTTCGGTCTCCACCTGCCAGTGCAATGACAGCTGCGCCAGCGATGCGCTGACGCCATTGCGGTTCTCGGCGCCGGCATCGCCAATCAGTCCAAGCAGCGACAACCGATAAGCGCTGAGGGCAAAGCTGTCCTGCGGCACCCAGTCGGCCAAAGGCGCGTCTTCCTGCAATGCAGACAGCTGCTGCAGCCAGTGCTCCGCGTGCGCATATTCGTTCTGCACGCTGGGGGCGACCACGTCGTGCGGCGCCGCCTGTGCGGGTGGCAAACCGATGTGTTCGGACTCTTCGCGCTCACGTTCGACCAGTTCGTACTCGGCCACGTCCAGCGCGATGGGCGCCAGCACCAAGGCCGGCATCAGCGTGCGTGCCAGCACGTCGTCGGCCAGCGCGGCGAGCGCATCGATGTCTTGCGTGCGCAGGAAGCGGGTGACGTCGGAGGAAGACAGGCCGGTGGCGCCCAGGTGCACGCGGTGGCGATCGAGTTGGTTGAGCGCACGCTGGAACACCGACGCCTGGCGCAACAAGGCGCTTTGCGCGCGGCCAATCTGCTGGGCCACGCGATGGGTGGCGGCGTCCAGATCGGCTTCGGCGGCAATGTCGCGGATCAGTGCGGTGCCCTTCTCCACCCATTGCCACACCGATTGCAGGGTGTCGGCCGCGCGCTGGATGCGATGTTCCGATCCACTGAGCACGGCCTGGTCAAAGTCTTCGCGCAGTTCGTTCAAGCGCGACAGCAGATGCTGCAGATCGTCGGCGCCCACCCGGCCCATCGACTGGCCGGCCGCCAGCTGCGCTGTGACGTAAGCCAGTTCGTCGCCCTCGCGATTGAACTGCAGCAACATGCCGATGGCCGCCAACGCCTGCCGGCCGACCGGGCTGATGCGATAGCGCTGGCTCTGCGCCTCCCAGCCCAGCAGGCCGTTCTCGCGCAGGCGCGCCAGCACCGTGTCGAACTTCACTGCATCCAGGTAGGCAAATTGATCGCGCAGTTCCTGCGGGGTCCAGTCCGGCGCCTGGCCGCGCTCGCCGATGGCGCGCAGGACCAGCAGCCGCACCATCACGTTTTCCTCGGCGCCATGGAACAGGGTCGAGAACGCCCGCAACAGGTCGCGGGCAGCAAGCAAAGGGTGGAGGTCCGGCAGGTCGGCGGCGGCGATGCCGTCGCGCAGGTAGTCGTGCAGGGGCGGTGTTGCGGCTTCCATGGCGTTCAAACAGCGTCGGAACCCTATGGTCCATGAGCCCGGGGAGCGCGACAACTCTTGCGCGGCCGGCCGGTCTGTGCCTCCCCGGTCCGGCGCTGGCGCGGGCCCCTCTGGCGCGAGAAACTTGCGTGACGCTGCCCGGAGCGGGCATCGTGACGGTCCCGTACGCCAGCGTATCCATCGCCCGCCAAGCCCGCATGCTGCCCAACGCCCAGTCCGAATCGCCCTATCCCCACCTGTTCGCGCCGCTGGATCTGGGCTTTACCCGGATCCGCAATCGCATCCTGATGGGCTCGATGCACACCGGCCTGGAAGATCGGGCGCGCGACTTTCCGCGCTTGGCGGCTTACTTCGCCGAACGGGCGGCGGGCGGCGTGGGCCTGATTGTCACCGGCGGTTTCTCGCCCAACCTGGTGGGTTGGCTCAAACCCTTTGGCGGCAAGTTGTCCTGGCCTTGGGAAGTCAGGCCGCACAAGTTCGTCACCGCAGCCGTGCACGCGCACGAGGCCAAGATCTGCCTGCAGCTGCTGCACGCCGGGCGCTACGCCTACCATCCGTTGTCGGTGGCGCCATCGAAGCTGAAGGCCCCGATTAATCCCTTCACTCCGCGCGCCCTGGGTGCGCGCGCCGTGGCGTCGCAGATTTCGGCCTATGCCGCGGCCGCGAAGCGCGCCCGTGATGCCGGCTACGACGGCGTCGAAGTGATGGGTTCGGAAGGCTATCTGATCAACGAATTCACCGCGCCGCGCACCAACCGTCGCAATGACGCCTGGGGTGGCAGCGCGGAAAAGCGCATGCGCTTTGCGGTGGAGATTGTCCGCCGCATCCGCGAAGCCTGCGGGCCGGACTTCATCATCATCTATCGCCTGTCGCTGCTGGACCTGGTGGAAGACGGCAACGCCTGGGATGAAATCGTGGCGCAGGCGCGCGCGGTGGAAGCCGCCGGCGCCACCATCATCAATTCCGGCATTGGCTGGCACGAGGCGCGGGTTCCCACCATCGTCACTTCGGTGCCGCGCGCCGCCTTCGTGGAGGTGACCGCCAAGCTCAAACCCCACGTCAGCGTGCCAGTGATCGCCACCAACCGCATCAACATGCCGGACGTGGCCGAATCGATCCTGGCGGCGGGCAAGGCCGACATGGTCTCGCTGGCGCGGCCGCTCCTGGCGGACCCGCAATGGGCCGAAAAATCCCGGCTGGGCCAGGCGCACCGTATCAATACGTGCATCGCCTGCAACCAGGCCTGCCTGGATCACGTGTTCGAGAACAAGAACGCCAGCTGCCTGGTCAATCCGCGCGCCTGCGCCGAGACCGAACTGATCTACAAGCCCAGCCTGCAGCCCAAACGCATCGCGGTGGTCGGCGCGGGGCCGGCCGGTCTGGCCTGCGCCACGGTGGCGGCCGAACGCGGCCACCGGGTCACCCTGTTCGATGCGGCCGAAGAGATCGGCGGCCAGTTCAATTTCGCCAAGCGCATTCCCGGCAAGGAAGAATTCCACGAAACGCTGCGCTACTTCCGCCATCGGATCGAGGACACCCGCGTCGAACTCAAGCTCGGCCGGACGGTGACGCCCACCGACTTGGCCGACTTCGACGAAATCGTGCTGGCGACGGGCATCACGCCCCGGCAGGTCGATTTTGCCGGCGCCGACCATCCCAAGGTCATCGGCTACTGCGACGTGCTGTCGGGCCGGGTGACCGTCGGTGCGCGCGCCGCGCTGATCGGCGCGGGCGGCATCGGCTTCGACGTGGCCGAGTTCCTGGTCCAGGAAGGCCCGTCGCCCAGCCTGGATCCGCAGCGCTGGATGGCCGAATGGGGCGTCGATACCCGCTTCGAATCGCGCGGCAGCCTGGCCAGGCCACAGCCCGAGCCGCCGGCGCGTGAGGTCTGGCTGCTCCAGCGCAGCGCCGGCAAGCCGGGCGCGCGCCTGGGCAAGACCAGTGGCTGGGTGCATCGGGCCACGCTCAAGGCCAAACAGGTGAAGATGCTGGGCGGGGTCGAGTATCTGGGTGTGGACGATGCCGGCCTCCATATAAGAGTGGATGGCGCCGACCAGCTGCTGCCGGTCGACCACGTGGTGGTATGCGCCGGCCAGGAGCCGCGACGCGACCTGCTGGAGGGTCTGCTGGCCAGTGGCAAACCGGTCCATGTGATTGGCGGCGCCGACGTGGCTGCCGAACTCGACGCCAAGCGCGCCATCGCCCAGGGCAGTCGTCTGGCGGCAGCGTTCTAGCGCCCAAGCTGAACAAGCCGGTCGCCTTGTCCGGCGGCTTTTCCCGCCGAAACCACCTTGGCTTGTGCGGTGCCGGGCAGCACAGAGCGTGCCCGTCATCACGCTCCGGCGTCGCTGAAACGGCTTGATTCAGGGCATTTCCCGGTTGCCGGCGTGATGCGGCGTGACGGCGGCGACCTCAACCTTCACGCCAACCTAATCATTTCCAATCAAATACTTAGCGCAAGTGTCAACCCGCGATATTCAGGGTGGGTTCCAGTTTGCGACCTTACCTTGCGCGCACTTTCCGGCCCGCCGCCCAGTTCAGGCGGGTCACCCCGGCCACGATTCGACTTCGGCCGGAAACGGGCAGCCCGTGTGACGGCTGCCTCCCCATAACGCCCTGCTGCGTCGCCTGTAATCCCTTCCCGCATGTGTTGGGGGAAGTGGTGGGACGCGGGAAAGACGGAGCAAGGAGTTCCCATGAAACTGGCCTGGATTCTATGGCTGTCGCAGATGTTGCCGCAGCCGGCCGCAGACTCATTGTGTCTCAGCACCACCGTATATCTGGAAGCACGCGACCAGACCCTGCGCGGACAACAAGCCGTTGCCGAAGTCGCCCTGCGCCGCCGTGACAGCGGCCTGTGGGGAGACTCGGTCTGCGAGGTCGTCACGGCCCGCAAGCAGTTCGCCCCCACCCTGGTCGCCCCCGGCACCCGGCTTCGCAATGCCGATGCCTGGGCCAAGTCGGTCAATGTCGCCCTGGGCGCCGAGCGCAACTGGGCCCTGCCGCCCGGCCAGCGCAAGGAAATCGTGCCTGGCGCCAGCCACTTCATGGCCCACCAGACCGCCAATCCCAGCTGGCGCAACGCCTACCGGGTGGCCACGATTGGCGATCACACTTTCCTGCGCGTGCAGAAGCTCAAGCCGCGTTCGTAAGCGAGGAATTGCAGCTCGGCAAGCGGACCGTTCGTGACGGTCCGTTACGCCAGCGAGGTTGAGCATGGAAAGCGGGTCTGGGACATTGCCCCACCCGCTTTTTCCTTATCTGCTCCACTGGAGAACCTCGATGAAGCTCTACACCAAGCCCGGTGCCTGCTCGACCGCTGATCACATCGCCCTGCAATGGACGGGTCAGCCGTTCGAGGTCAAGGTGATGACGGCCGATGAAATGAAGGCGCCCGCCTACCTGGCCATCAATCCTACGGGTGCGGTGCCGGCGATCGAGGATGGCGACTTCGTGCTGACCCAGAACGCGGCCATCATGGGCTATATCGCGGACAGCTTTCCGCAGGCAGGGCTGGCCGGCGATGGTTCGCCGCAGCAGCGCGCCACCGCCGCTCGCTGGTTGTCCTTCGTCAACTCGGACGTGCATCCCGCGTTCTCGCCGCTGTTCGGGCCGTCCAAGTTCATCGGCGATGAAGCGCAGTTCGATGCGATCAAGGTGGCGGCACGCAAGCGAGTGCGCGGCGTGTTCGAACTGGCCAACAAGCAACTCGATGGTCGCCAATGGCTGGCGGGTTTCCGCAGCTTTGCCGACCCGTATTTCTACATCACCCTGCGTTGGGCCGACAAACTTGGCATCGACTTCAGCGATCTGCCCCATCTGGTTGCGTTCAAGCAGCGCATGGACGCCGACCCCGGCGTGCAGGCCGCGTTGAAAGCTGAAGGCATGAGCTGAGCACTCCGCTCCACGGATACGAGAACGGCCCCCTTGCGGGGGCCGTTTTGTTTGCAACAAGGTAAAGGCGCTTAGAACTTCTGTTCGTACTTCATGTACCAGAAGCGTCCGATATCAAACCCACCGTTGTAGGTGAAGCTGCTGTCGGGCTTGCTGTACATGACGGGCCCCTGGTGGTTGAAGACGTTGTTGGCGCCCAGCGACACACGGGCCGACCACGGCAGGTTCACGTAAGCCTGCATGTCGTGGAAGGTATTGGAACCGATCTCGTTGACCGGCTGCGCACGCGTGTACGACGACACAAAGTTCGGATTGCTGCATTCTTCCGTGTAGGTGCAGAATTCCTTGGCGCCGGAGTAGTAGCGCATGGTCCAGGACGCACCAAACTCGCGGAGATTCCAGGTGATCTTCATGTTCGAGCGGATGCGCGAATTCATGCCGTCGGTGTCAGCCCAGCCATTCTCCTGCTCCACCGGCGTCTGCGCTTCGTTGTCGCGCTTCAACTCCAGGTAATCGACATAAGTGGTCTTCCAGTCGACGGCGACCTTGCCCCAGGACATTTCCGGCAGGCGATAGCCCACGGCCAGGTCGTAGCCCGCGGTTTCCTTGTAGCCTGCGTTGCTCAACGTACGCGTGGCGCTGGTGACCTGGTAGCCCTTCAGCGGAACCTTGGCATTCGCCGGAGCACGAGTGAAGCGACCGCAGGCCGAACCGACACCCAGCACATAGCACTGGTTGAGGATCGAGGTCACCGACTCGTTGGTGATCACGTTGTCGATGCGGATCTTCCAGTAGTCCAGGCTGACGTTCAGACCTTCCACGAAGCTGGGGCTCCACACCACGCCCAGGTTATGGCTCTTGGATTCTTCCGGCGTCAGGTTCGGATTGGAGCCGGACTGGAACGTGTAGTTGGTCTGCTGGCCCGGACCCGTGGCCGCCACACCGCCAGACGCCTCCTGGCGGAAATCACTCGGGATGCCGGCGGCGGCGCAACGCGTGGCCACGGCCGGATTAAGACGCGCCGCACCAAAGCTGCTGTCGCAAGGGTCGGTGAGGTTGTCGAACGTATCCGTGGTCCCGCCGTACAGATCGCTGACCGTCGGCGCACGGAAACCCGTGGCGTAGGTACCGCGGATCAGGACATCGTCCACCGGCTTCCAGCGCACGCCGAACTTGCTGTTGAACGTGTTGCCGAACGTGCTGTAGTCGGAGTAGCGGCCGGCAACGTCGATGGCCAATTCCTTCGCAAACGTCTTGTCGGTAATCAGCGGCACGTCGAACTCCAGGTAGGCTTCGTTCAACGAATAGCTACCTGATGTGCTGGCGCCGGCCAGATCGGTGGTCAAGCCTGCCTGATTCATGGCGTCCGGATTGAAGCTCGCCGATTCCTTGCGGTGCTCCAGTCCGGCCGCCATGCGGATGTCGCCTGCTTGCCATGAACCCAGGGTGCCGGTGATGTTGGCGGAGTACACATCCGTGATGGTCTTGGAGGTGTCGTGACTGACCGGGAACAGGTAGGCGCGGAGCGCCGCGTCGGAAGTCAGCGAGCCGGCGCCAGCCTGGCCGTAGGGCAGCATCGGATTCCACGGCGTGCAGCCGGCAATCACCTTGCCCGCTTCACCGCAGCGGACCACGCCGTCAGTGTCCCTGAAGGATGGGCCCACGGCGCTCGCCACATGGGACTTCAGCAGGTTGCCCGTGCCGGTCTTGGTACCGGTGTTCTCGTTGCGCATGTAGCTGGCATCCCAGTCCCAGATGCGCTCCCCGACTTCGAACGAGCCCTGCAGGCCGGCGCTGAAACGGAACGTGGTCAGTTCCGAACGCGTCTGCCGCGGTACTTCCCAGGTGCGGCGCAGGAAGTCGGCCTGGGTACCCAGCGGGTTGAAGTAGCTGTTGGCCGACAGGGGTGTGCCGTTGGGGCCCGACTGATACGGATAGCCGGCAATCTGCTGCAAGGTCTCGCGCTGCGTGTACAACGCGTCGGCGACGAACTTGACCTTGTCGTTGATGTCGTAGCTGCCGTTGGCAAAGAACGAACGTCGCTCCATGCCGGTCTGCAATGCCATCTGCGCGTTGGGATTGCTGTAGTCGGTGAGCGGATTGGTCGGATGGTAGTCCGCCATGTTCCTGGAATCCCCACCGGGGTTGAGGGTCCAGCTCTTGCCTGCCGAATCAATCAGACGGCCCTTCTCGGTGGTCGCACTCCAGCCGTTGGCGCGGACCTTGCCGTTGTACATGTCGGGAACAGGGTGGCGCGGGCCATTCGATGCTGCACTGAAGGCATAGTCCCTGGCCATGACCATGTCTTCCTTGCTGTATTCGGCCCCCATGGTGAAAGCGCCACGCTCGCCGGTACTGCCAAACACGGCGTGGTAGATCTGCTTCTTGCCGCCATCGCGGCTGTACTGTCCGATGTAGGCGCCGGCTTCCAGGCCTTCGACGTTCTTGCGGGTGATGATGTTGACCACGCCGGCAATGGCGTCCGAGCCATAGATGGCCGACGCGCCATCGGTCAGTACTTCGATGCGCTCAACCACCGAAGTCGGGATCGATGCCAGGTCGGAGTAACCGGCCGAACTGATGCCCATGCGCTTGCCATCAATCAACACCAAGGTGCGCTGCGGCCCCAGGTTGCGCAGGTCCACATACTGGCCACCCACTTCCTCGCCGGAAGCCAGTGCATCGGCACGGCTGATGGCGGGCGTGCCGGCCGTGCTGATGTTCTGCACGATGTCCGACACGGAGGTGAAGCCCTGGCGCTCGATATCCGCCCGGGTGACGGCAATCACCGGCTGCTGGGTTTCCATATCCACGCTGCGGATACGCGAACCGGTAATCTGCATGCGGTCCAGCGTGGTTACCTCTTGGCTCTCCTGCGCCACGGCTATGGGTGAGGCAAGCACGGCGGCAATGGCCATCGGCAACATGCCACGACGCAGAAGGTTGCGAAATTTCTCTTGTTTCATCGAGTGCTCCTGTGGACAGACGTTACGAACGAGTTAAGTGACTCGAACGTTACGTGCCCACAGGAACCTGATTTTTGCCTCGATGGCTTGAGGAATGTGCCTGTCTTGTCTTGCGTGCCAAGTGCAGCGCTTAAATTTCCTGCAGCCGTTCAAAATCGGTGCGTGACTCGACAGGTACGGCGATGACGTTCTGACTCACGCAACCGGGGAACTGGTTGTCATCGGAGCCATTGAAGTTGTCACGGTTATACCTGTATGGCAGGTGCGACCAGCAGCGGTAGCCCGCCTGCTTGAGGGCCCGCACTTCCGCAATTGCCTGCTCGGGTTGCCCAAGGCGCGCGTAAATGGCGGGACGGCAGCGGCGCAGGGTCTCCTCCGCATCCTGCAGGATGCCGCTGAGTGTGCCGGGAACATTGACCTTGAGCAGTTGCAGGCTGGGCAAGGCCAGGCTGTCGACACTGATGCTGCGGATGCGCGATGTATCGCCGGCTCCGGAATCGTTCAACGTCTCGGATACCAGCATGCCTTCGTCAACGCGGCCCAACCACGCCAGATGGGTGTAGACGTTGAGCAACTGGTTCAAGGCAATGTTGGCGCAAAGCTGCTGGAATTCCAGGCGCCGCGGCTCCACGACATGGACCTGCCCGCTTTCGCCAACGGCCTGTGCAAGCCAGATCGAATGTGCGCCGAACTCGCCGCCAAACTCGAGCACCGTGTTGCCCTGCTCGAGCAGGCTGCTCAACAGGTCGAGTTCGTGTTCCATCCATTCGCCATAGAGCTGCAGCGAACGGGCCGCCATCACGTCTGCCCGCCGTGATGCCATGACGCCGTAGCGGGTCTTCCAAAGGCGCTTGCTGGAATCCTGCGGGAGTAGTTGAGTGTCCATGTAAAAAGTCTCGTGGTCTGTGGTTCAGTAAGAAGTGCCGGCCAGGCGCAGGCGCTGGTGCGAGCGCTGCCAATGGGTGTGCTGATGGGCGTGATCGAGGGTGCGTGCCCAGCGCGCATCCGCTTCCTGCCAAAGCGGAAGTACTTCCGGGCGCAAAGCGCCGGCGTTCCAGGCGGCCTCGCACAGGCGGCTGCTGCTGGCGTAGTCGCCTGTACTGAGGCGGATACGTGCCGCGGTGCATAAAGGCTCCGGCTGGCCTGATGCAAACTCCTCAAGTTGGCTTGCCAGGGTCTCGACCCATAGGCGCTGCTTCACATCGAGCGGACGCAAGGACGAAAGACCCAGCAATGCCCGCGCAGCGCAATGCCACGCCATGGTGGAGTGGGTATCGCTGGAGGTTGCCTCCGCCGCCGCGGCAGCCGCATTGAGAAAGTGCACGGAGGCCGAATCCGGGTCCGCTTGTTTGGCCAGGGCAAGCTCGACCTCGGCCTGTTCGGTCCGGGTAATAGACGCTGGCAGCGCGTCTGCAGGCAGTCCGTCCAGGATCTCGCGTGCCTGCTGCAGGGTCCGCAAGCGAATGGCGCCCTGTTCAAGCCGCGAGCGGGTGCGCAAGTAGTACGCACGCGCAAACTGGATGCCGCTGACCGCCTGTGGCGACAGCTGGCTGGCGCGTTCAAACAGCCGATCCGCCTCGGCGAGCTTTGCCTGCGCGGCTCGGGCAGGCAACAGGCGCGACCAATCGTCGAGCAGCTTGATCCACGCCAGCAGCGGTGCGACTGCTTCCGTGCGCTGCAGGCGAGGCGCTGCCTCGGCCTGAAGGGCCTGCAGCGTGAGGAGTCGGCTGCCGCCCGATTGATGTTGAATCAGATGCCGCGTGGCATCGATCATCCTGGCCAGCCAGGCGTCTTTGTCTCCCTCGCCTGCCGTTGCCAATGCAAGGCGCAGCTGCTCGATTGCCTCGACGTAGAGGCGAGCCGACTTTCCACCTTTCGCGGCGGCCGCCAGGCCCAGTTGCACATCGATAGTCAAAGCCCTGGTCGAGCCGTCTTCCGTCACCGGATGCGTCGCGGGTATGGCGGCAAGGTGCTGCTGCGCCTTCAGCAGCCAGTGCTCTCGTTCGGCGATCGCCCCGCTTTCGCTGGCGTCGGCACGCAGCAGGGAGGCTTGCGCCAGTTCAAGGAGATCGGCCGGTGCGTCCGCGCGTGCCTGGCTACGCTGCGCCAGGCAAGCCAGGGCCTGCTCAAGACACTCCCTGCGCATCTGGTCACCGGGCGCGTGGCGCGAACGCAACAGGTGACTGCGGGCAATCCGGGTCATCACATCAGCTCGATCCGGTTCGTACTCCAGTACGCACGCAAAAGCCTGCGCTGCTGAACCGGCTTGTACGAAGGCAGTGTGTCCCTCGTTGTCCTGAGCCAATCGCCACCACGCCCAGCCCGCGACCATCCATGCCTCGAGATGGGGCGGAGCCTCGCACAACAAAGGTTCCAGCGTTCTCAAGGCGTCCTCGGGTCGCGCCGCTGCCAGCAGACGCTTGGCCTCGGCCAAGGCTGAGTCGTTACCGTAGTCGCTGGGCAAGGCCAACTGCACCGTCTCCGGCGCGCGCGAAGCACGCGCACTTCCCGGCAATGCAATCGCCCGGTCGATCGGATCGTTCGTGCTACCGACGGCAGCAAAGGTGAGCCGTTGCAGCGGAATGGACGGAGTGCCTGTCAGCGGCTCCCGCGACGAAAGTGGTACCTGTGCGGGGGCCACTTCCGCAACACGCATGCGGCTTGCCGCAGCTGTATGGGCATGCGCGCGACGGCGCGACCACCATCCCACCAGCAGCAACAACGCCAACAAGGCAAGCCACGCGTACCACGTGCTGGTGTCCGAGGCGGTGCTGCTCAAGCCAACTGCGGCAATACCGTTGCGCGCGGCATTGGCTCGTGCCGTCGGCGCTGGCAATTCATGCTGGGAATAAAGCGACGACGAGAGAGCATTGACTGGTTGCCGGGCCACCGTGTCGTCACGAGTTGGCACACTCGCCACCTCGGCTCCCTTAGTTGCCGGAACGACGCTGCTTGGTTTGGAGGCAGCGGAACCCATGGCCTCGGCCCCTGCTGGGACGGGAGTGCCGGAGCATACGGCGTTGCCGTCTTCGCAGCTTTGCCTTTCATCCGTCGGTGATTGGGAATCTGCATCCGCGCGTTGCGCGATCGACTCTTCGCCAAGCACACGCTGGTCTTTCAACGGAGTAGCGGTCGAAAGCGTGTCCACGCCACTGCCTTGATGCTGGCAAGCCAGCAAGGTCAATGCACCGGCGATCGCGATCGCTCGGCGCATTTCGTCCAAGCGATTCGGTCGCGCACCGTTCGCGGCACGGGAAGCGCCAGGGCTCGGCAGTGGTATCTGTGGGGTCATGGCAAGAGCACCCATGGCAACCGGCTGGATTGCCGGCTTGACGTTCGCATGGCCGGCATTCGACGGCGGCTGCGCTGACCATCGGTATCGCGGTGCGCGGTTCAAAGTTCCAGCGCAAAAGACTAGCAGCGCCGCCTGAGGACTCAGTGCGCCTCTTGTCGAACGAATTTGCAGGAATTGTCGTTGACGACTGCCGCAGGGGCGCCGCCGGCACAGAGTCCGGCGGCGGCTTCCTCATTCCTGGGCAGCCAGGTTGGCCGCCTGGACCAACGCACCCACGTAGGCCGCGGTGACCGTTTCCGGCTCGATCGACACCGGCGCCGCCCCCATCGCGGTGAGGGCGAAATGCCAGGCCTGGCAGATGGGACGCGCGCCCAGCAGGAGAACGCGACTGCCCGCCAGTTGCTTCGTCCATGGCGTAATCGTGCTGCCGATGACCACGCCCAGCAGGAACAGCAGCCGCTCACGGCCATTGCTGCCGGGCACACGTTCCATCAGCCGGGTCATGAAAGCGGCGCGCAGCACGCCGAAGTTTTCGCAGGCGAGCAGGCCGCGCTGCAGCATCCGGATGTCCTGTGGCGAGAGCGTGTCCGGGAGCTCGGAATCCACGCTCGCGCTCAGCACGGTCTGGGTACGCAGCACGTGCAGCACTTCGCCGCCCATGGTGGTCGAACACGCCGTGATCGTCCCGTCGAGAATCTCGACCAGCTTCCAGTGCGACCCCAGACTCAAGGCGATGCCGGATCCGCTCAAGGCGCCGACCTCCAGCATGCCCAGGCAAACCGCTTCTTCGCCGCGCATCACGTCGAAGTCTGCGATGTCGTCCAGCGTCGGCACCGCGGGTCCGCAGCGCACACCTGGCAGCAGCAGGATGGGCAATGGCGAGACCTGCGCGATCGTCAACTCGCGGGCGCCGTTTGCCAAGGCACGCAGATCCGCGGGTGCGGGCACATGCGGCACCTCGGCCAGGCCCAATGGCGAGGTGATCATGCCGGCTGCGACGATGCCTTCCGCCCGCCAGTCGGCATGGATGAGTCGTGCCGTGGACGACGCTTGTTCCAGCAGGCCTTCGACGGCGCGATGCAAGGCCTGGGGAGAACCATCGCGTGCCGTGTCGCGTGCCCCGACGGTGGCACGCGTTTCGGCCAGCACCTCGGTGCCTCGCACCGCCCATACGCGCGTGGTGGTGGTGCCGCCGTCGATGATCAAGCGATCCACTGTCGTTGCGTCCACGTGTTGTTGCTTGCTCATGCCATTGCCTCCACAAAGGCGACTGCCCGTTGACCGATGCCGTCGGCATCCACCCGGTCGGTGGATCCCCTTCCCACCAGTTCCGATCCCACGCCCACGGCCCATGCGCCAGCGGCGCGATACTGGGCTGCAATGGCAGGCGTCACGCCGCCGGTCGGGACCAGGCGCAGATGCGGCAGCGGGCCGCGCACGGCACGCACAAAGGCCGGCCCAAGCACCTCGGCGGGAAACAGCTTGACTGCCTGCGCACCGGCCGCCACGGCTTCGACGATTTCCGAGGGTGTCTGGCAACCCGGCAGCGCCACCATGTGGGCGGCCACGGTGGCTTGAATCACCGCGCGATCACGATTGGGCGACACGATGAAGCTCGCTCCGGCACTCGCCGCAGCCTGCACCTGCGCAGGTGTCAGCACGGTGCCCGCGCCAATCGCCATGCGACCGGACAGCCTGTCGGCCAGGCGCGCAATGCGCGCCAGTGCGTCCGGTGAATCGACGGTCAATTCCAGCGACGTGACGCCGCCCGCCAGCAACGCATCGGCGATGGCGTCATCGTGCGGGCCGAAGTCACCGCGCAGGATCGCCACCACGCGGCCGGCGCCGATCAATTCGAGAGTTGCATCGGGATTAGCCTTCATGCGTATTCTCCTGCAGCAGCGTCATCGGTGATCGCTCCACCTGCGCCCACATGCGTGACCGTCGAGCGACTGCTGAAAGCCGTGGCCTCCAGCACAGTGCGGCGGCTCTGCCCGCCTGCCAGCGTGATGGCGGTGCCACGGCGCACCGACTCGGCCAACGACGGCAAATCGGACGCCGGCTCCAACGCCAGCAGATGCGGCATGCCGTACCACGGATAGTCCTGGCCACCGCCCCAGATCTGCCACAAGCCGACCATGGGAAAGGTCGCCACGTCCCAGCGCAGGGCGAAGCCGACCTCGCGCTGCGGATTGACGATGGCGAACCAGCCCTCGATCAGATCATCCAGGCGCACGAATTCATGGCTGCCGGCGTCCGCATGAGGAATCGTGGAAAGATCCACGTCGCCCGCGCCTGCCTGTGCCGTCAGGTGCGGCCACGTGCCGCGCGCCTGTGCGGCCACGCGCGATCCGTCGGGCACGCTGTCACTGGTTGATGCGGTGGTGCCGGACGGCAGGAAGATCCGCGCGCCTGGTTCCACCAGTGGCGCGCCGAAGGTGGGATGGTGGCCCCACAGGAATTCCACGGTCTGCCCGGACTCGTTGGTGACCTGCTCTTCAAGGCGGACGGTGCCGCCCTCGCCTTCCAGGAACATGGCCCGTTCCAGCCGCAGCGGAATCCGGCCGAGGCGGACGCTGAAGACGACGCCGACGCCGTCGGCGTCATCGCGCACGATCCGGTAGTCCCAGGGCAACAGGGTGGCCTCGCCGTGATGGCCGAAGGCGGCGCCACGGTGCTCGCAGGGCTGCGGTCCATTGGGCAGCATTTCGTACCAGCCACCCGGGAAGTACTCGCGGAAATGCCCCCCTTGCAGCGGGCTGCTCAGGCGCAGGTGGGCGTCATCGCGCAGCCCGTGCCGGGAATGCCACAGGCATTCCACGTCCTTGGGCTTGTAAAGGAACTCGATGATGTCCGCGCCCTTGTCGGCGGCGATCACCACGCGCACAGTCGCGTTTTCGAGGGAGACGCAGCGATGGCCGCGGTAGACGAACTGGCGCAAGCGGCAACCGGAGTTGCGTTCCTGCTGGAAAACCAGCGGACTCATCGGCACTGCCCGCCAATGGCTGCCGGGGAAGAACAGGGCGAAAGGTTCACATGACGTCCTTTTTGGGGAGGACGGCCACCCTATCGGCGCCCCTCAAACTTGTAAAGTAGAAAATTTCAGATTTAGCATTTTACAATTCAGTCGGACTCTGTCAGGATTTTCGCCATGGACACCTTGCCTCGCCTTACCCGCGCCCGAGCCAGTGATTCAGTGGCGGACATGCTCCGCGCCAGCATCCTGGGCTCGACCTTCCGCCCCGGCCAGCGCCTGGACGTCAAATCCCTGGCCGACCAGCTCGGCGTCAGCCCGACGCCGGTCAAGGACGCCATCAACCGGCTCGCCGCCGAGGGCCTGATCGACATCCGCCCCCGCAGCGGCACGTTCGTCACCGACATCACGCCCAAGATGGTCGAAGAGATCTTCGAGGTCCGTCGTGGTCTGGAATGTCTGGCGGCCGAACTGACCATGGCGCACATGACCCCGGCGCTGCTGCGCATGTTCACCGCGCTCACCCGGCAGCTCGAAGCACCGGTGACCAACGAGACCGAACGCGCCGAACATGAGCGCGCCAACGTCGCCCTGCACATGCTGTTTGTCGAATCCTCGGGCAACCAGCGCCTGGTGGAGATGTATCGCAGCCTCAATGCGCACTTGACCATCGCACGCATCCATTCGCGCCAGCGTCCGGACGCCACCCGCATGGAGGCCGAGCTGCACGAACACAGCGCCTTGCTTGAAGCCATCCAGGCCGGTGACACGCCACGCCTGGTGCAGGTACTGGGTGACCACATCCGCCGCGCCGGCAAGGATCTGGTCGAGGACGTGACCCTGGCGCAGTCCGCGGACCGGAACTGAGATGACCCAGCGGATTACTCGTGTGACCGCGCGTGCGGTCAGGATTCCCCGCGACGTCAGTGAGTCGATGGGCACCGCCGGCACCCCTGCCGCGCTCACGGGCGACGCTGCACAACGCTACCGCTGGGCCACCCACTACCGCACCCTGTATGCGGCCGATCACCTGGAAACCGTGTTGATCTCGGTGCATACCGACGCCGGTTTGATCGGTTGGGGTGAGGCACAGGCGCCGGTGGCGCCGGAAGTCACCTGCGAAATCGTGCGCACACTGTTCGCACCTTTACTGGTGGGCGAAGACGCGTTGGCGCCGGAAGCCATCTGGGATCGCCTCTATGCCGCCATGCGCGTGCGCGGCCATACCGGCAGCTTCCTGGTGGACGCGATGGCCGGCATCGACCTGGCGATCTGGGATCTGTGCGGCAAGGCGTTTGCTCAACCGGTCTATCGTCTGCTCGGTGGGCCATGCCGGACCGAACTGCCCTGCTATGTCTCCGGATTGGCGGGCGCCAATGTCGCGCAAAGGGTGGAAGAAGCACAGCGCCTGGTGGCCGAAGGCGTCACGGCATTCAAGCTGTTCATGGCCGAAGATCCCGCGGCCTGCCTCGCCGAACTCGATGCGCTGCGGGCCGCATTTGGCGATCGCGTTGAACTTTACGTCGATGCGTTGTGGCGCCTTGACCGCAGCAACGCCGCACGCTTTGCCGCCGAGTTGGAAGCGCGCAACGCCGGCTGGCTGGAAGCACCGCTGATGCCCGAAGACGTCGCCGGCCATGCCGAGCTTGCACGACGCACGCGCATCCCGCTGGCGATCGGCGAGAGCTATCGCACCCGCTACGAGATGCTGCCGTTCCTCGAACAACAGGCCGCCGCCGTGCTGCAGCCGGACCTGGGCCGTTCCGGCCTGACCGAAAGCCGCAAACTGGCGGCGCTGGCGCAGAGCTTCCACGTGCCGATCGCGCCGCATGTCAGCATCGGCCTGGGTCCGCAGCTGGCCGCCGCGCTGCACCTGGCGGCAGCCACGCCGAATTTCCTGCGCCTGGAATGCAATCCACGCGTGCAGATCATCGCCAACCGTTTCCTGCGCACGCCGCTGCCCACGGGCGCCGCCTACTTGTCGCCGCCGGATGCACCCGGCCTTGGCGTCGAGATCGACGAAGCCGCGATCGCCCCCTTTGTCCTCTGACGCGAGGAGCGTCGATATGCCCAATACTTCTGTCACGCCCTTCCGCGGCGTCTATCCGATCGTCAATACCACCTTCAAGGACGACGGCAGCATCGATATCGACAGCCAGCGCCGGCTGGTGCGTTTCCTGCTCGATGCAGGCGCGCACGGACTGGGACTGTTCGGCAACGCCAGCGAGGGCTACACCCTGTCGGGCGAAGAGCGCCGCAGGATCCTGGAGATGATCGTGCGCGAGGTCGACGGCCGCGTGCCGGTGATCGTGAGCTCCGGCCATACCGGCACCGACCTCGCCGTGGCGCTCAGTCGCGAAGCCGAAGCTGGCGGGGCGGATGGCCTGATGGTGCTGCCGCCGCATTTCATGAAGCCGGACGCCGACGGCGTGTTCCATTATTTCCGCGCCATCAGCGACGCCGTGAGCATTCCGGTGATGGTCCAGGACGCCCCGTTGATGAGCGGCGTGACCATTGGTGCTCCGCTGATCGCACGCATGGCGCGCGAACTGGAGCAGGTGCGCTACGTCAAGGTGGAAGCACCGCCGACCGCGCCCAAGATCAGCGCGATCCTCGATGGCAACGATGCACCTCCCGTGCTGTTCGGCGGTCTCAATGGTCAGTTCCTGATCGAGGAACTGGATCGCGGCGCGGTGGGCACCATGCCGGGCAGCGATCTGACGGCCGCCTTCGTCAGCATGTGGAATCTGTGGGAAGCCGGTGACCGTGCCGGCGCGCGGCGCGAGTTTGCCCGCTACCTGCCCTTGATCCGTTACGAACTGCAACCGGGCCTGGGCGTGTCGGTGATGAAGCACAACCTGGTGGCCGCCGGCGTGATCGACTGCGCGCGCGTGCGTCATCCCACCCGCAGCCTGGATGCAGCCGGCTTGCGCGAAATCGCCGAGCTGCGCGCCGAGCTGCCGCTGGCGGAGCTTGGCTGGGCCTGATCCCACGGCGGCATCGGGCCGCCGCCTGCAATGACGGAGGACATCGATGCACGTAGCAATCCGGACGCTGGCGTTCGCGCTGGCGCTTGCCACTCCTTTGGCCGCTGGCGCGGCTCCACCGGCCCATCTGCTGGACGTGGATGACGGCGCGGTCACCCTCACCGCACCCGACGGCGCGCGTGCCCGCTTCGACATCGCGTTCTGCGTGTTGTACCGCGCAGACGAACCCGCACCGAAACTGTTGCCCGCCGACAGCCTGCGCACGCGCTACAACGTGGTCACCTGGCCGGCGGCGGTGGCGGCCGATGCCGAGGTGGCGCAGACGCGTCGCGATGCCAGCGAAGTCGGCGATGGCTTCGATTCCGCGATCCTGCAGGGCGACGCCAGCGGCCGCACGGCCGACGCCTTTGCCGCCGCACCGCGCGACTGCGTCAAGGCCGATCACGCACAGCGCCTGGCCTCGGGTGGGTATCGCTGGCGGTTCCCGAAACGCCCGGGCTTTACCCTGTCCGCCGAACTGCTGCCCGGCAAGGACGGCCCCCCCACCCTGCGCTACACGCTCGACGCCAAGCGCGCGGGCTACTACTCGGTGGCTTACATGGGCGCTCCGGCGCATGCGCCGGAGCAGACCCAGGCGATCTTCCAACCACTGGTGTGGACCGAGAAGCGCTTTCCGGATCGCAGCTACCTGACCCTGGCGTTCCAGGCCACGCTGCCTTCGACCCTGGTCGAGCACAACGGCCAGGTGGAAGGCGTAGTCGTCGATGCCGGCGAGTTTCCGTTCGAACCGCTGCCGGTGTTCACCAACTCCCGCTTCGGCATCGCTCTGCGCAACCCGACGGGCCAGGCGCAACCGATGGTGTTCGCGCCGGTGCTGGGTGGCGCCGGATCACGGTTGAAGGCCGGCGAGCGCTTCGCCTTTTCGCTGCGGCCGTATGTCCATCGCGGTTCGCTGACCGTCGGCTATGAACATGCCGCGCGCACGCTGTACGGCTTCCACGACTATCGTCGCAATGCGCTGTCTTCGCTCAACCGCACGCTGGAACGGATTGTCGACTACGGCATGAGCCACTGGTCGCAGTTCCGCGAGGACGACAAGGGCTCCAGTTACGAAACCGATGCGCCCGGCACGGTCAAGAACGTGTCCTCGCTGAACCCGCTCGACCTGGCGCTGGTGACCGACGATGCCGCGATCTGGCGTCATCGGGTCGCGCCCTACATCGAATACATGGTCTCCCGCGAGAAGTACCTGTTCACCATCGACGAGACGCAGAAGATCCAGCATCCGTCCTACACCTTGGAAGGACCGGCGGCGCCGGTGTCGGAACTGGCTGCCCTGCATCGCATCTTCAACGGCGCTTCGCCGGCCTTCCTGGCGCTGGCGAAGCAGGAATACGCCGGCAGCCGCACCCGCAACCTCGACGTGCACGAGCGCGGCGACACCTGGCAGAACAGCCTGGCGCTGTACCGGGCCAGCGGTGAGCAGCGCTACCTGGACGCTGCGGTGCGCGGCGCGGATGCCTATCTCGCCGCACGCATCGCGCAACCCGCGCGCGAGTTCGCCGGCGTGCATGGCGAGGAGCCGTTCTTCTGGACCCAGTTCGTGCCGGACTTCCCGTCGCTGCTGGAACTGCACGAGGCCACCGGCGATTCGCGCTACCTGCAGGCCGCCCACCGCGCCGCGCGCGAGTTCACCCAATACGTCTGGTTTGCACCGGCCATTCCCGCCGGCAACGTGCGGGTCAATCCGGACGGCATGGCACCGCACTACGGTTACCTGGCTGGCAAGGGCCATCCGCCGATGCCGGCCGCGCCCGAAGATGCGCCTGCATGGCGCTTGTCGGAAATCGGGCTGACGCCGGAATCCTCCGGCACCGCCAGTGGCCACCGGGCGATCTTCATGGCCAACTGGGCGCCGTGGCTGCTGCGCATCGCCCATGCCACCCAGGATGATTTCCTCCACGATGTCGCGCGCTCGGCGGTGATTGGCCGCTATACCAATTTCCCCGGTTACCACATCAACACCGCGCGCACGACGATTTACGAAAAGCCCGACTATCCCCTGCACGATCCCAAGTCGCTCAGCGTCAACTCGTTCCACTTCAACCATGTCTGGCCGATGGCATCGATGCTGCTCGATTACCTGGTCACCGATGCCTGGGCGCGCTCGGACGGGGCGATCACCTTTCCGTCGGAATTCATCGAAGGCTATGCGTATCTGCAGAATCGCGCGTACGGCGGGCGCAGCGGTCGCTTCTTCGCCCACGACGATGCCGTGCTGTGGATGCCGGCGCAGCTGATCCAGGCCGACAACGTGGAGCTCAACTACGTGAGCGCGCGCAGTGGCGACGGCAGCCGCCTGTACGTGGCGCTGATGAATGAATCCGACGCGCCCGTCAGCAGTGAGGTACGCATCGATGTGGCGCGCGTGCCGGGGTTGGCGAATGGCAAGGTGCGCGCGACGGACCTGCATGGCCTGTCGTCGGCGCCGACCTTCAACGAGGGTGTCGCCACGCTGCAGGTACCCGCGCGTGGGCTGGTGGCGTTCACGGTGGAAGGCGCCGGCATCCGTCCCGGCCTGCAGGCCACGGTGATGTCCGCGTCGGCGAAAGACGCCTGGCGCACGCCGATGACCCGCATCACCGACCCTGCCGCCCGCGGCATGGTGCTGGACTACGGCCCCTCGATGCGCAGCGCCTTCGTGTTCCTGGAAAACGGCAAGCGCGACTACACCCAGGTGGCGCTGCGCTGGTCGACCGGCAAGGATTCCGGCGTGCTGGTGGACAAGGGATTCCCGTGGGAATTCAGCGTGCCCCTGCCCGATGATGCGCGTCGCTTCACCTGGTCCATCGAGGGTACCCGCCCCGACGGCACGATCCAGAAATCCGCCAAGAGCGTGCTTGCGCGCTAGGCGCAAGCGCTGATTGAAACCGGCAACCGCCGTGGTGGGCTGCTGCAGCCCACCACGGCGTGACACTTACGGATAGTTGCTGATATCCACGGCGAGGCGGTTGATGCGGGTATGCCCGGACACCACCGAGGTCCGGAAGTACAGATACATCTTGCCGTTGTCGTGGATCACGTCGAAGTTGTGACCGTCACCGGCCAGCGCCGGCGTGCCGCCATCCAGATCCACCAGCGACGGATAGTTCACTTCGCTGGCGGTGGAGCTGTACAGCGCCACCGACGGGTTCCAGTTCACCAGATCGCGCGAGGTGGCATAGCGCACGCCCGCGCCATCGCGGAACACCGCCACGTAGTGACGCGACGCCGCATGCCAATGAACGCTGCGCACGTAGGATTGGAACGTGCCCGCATTGACCACCGGGCACGGCGCGGTGGCGCTGATGTAGGGATTGTTCATGCGCTGGGTGAAGGCCGGCGCGGTGGTGCTGCCGGTCCAGGCCCGCCAGTTTTCGCGCAGCGCCGGATTGTCGCTGCGGAACAGGCACACGCCCTTGTCCTGGTCGCCATAGCCGGAACTGGTGTAGGCGAAGAAGTAGTAGTAACCATCCGGCTCACCCTCGGCATTGAAGCCGCGGACGATGTTGGACGGTGCGCCGTAGCCGATCCAGCCGGCGGTGGGCGTGTTGGTGTCGCCTGGATAGGCCACGTGCGGAAAGATCGCGATGTGCCAGGGCACGCCCTTGAGCTTGGAGAACGACAGGTGCCCGCTGGGCGAGGTGTTCAGCGCATCCGCCTTCCAGATCGCGATGGCGCTGTACCAGCACTGCGGCTTGGGCACCGTGCCGCCGGTGAATTGGCAATCGGGATCGGAAATACGCCGGCCGAAATAATCGTTGTGGCCATAGCCGTAGACGTAGCCGGTGGCCGGATCAAAATGCAGCGCCTGCAGGAACGTCTTCTGGTCGAAGCGATCGATGGTGTTGTTGCCGACGTCGCCGATCATGATGGGCGTGCAGTCGAGCGTGGCCGTCGATGGTTGCGCATTGAAGGCGGCGACGCTGCCGGTCCACTGCCAGCCGCGCGCCTGCGGATCGCCGATGGTCATGTGCACCAGGTCGAACTGATCGCGGAACAGGCGCACCGGCCCATCGATATGGACCTTGGTGGTCCCGCAGGTCTGCAGGGCGCTGTCGTGGAAGGTCTGCACACTGCCGGTGATGGCCAGTTGCGGCGGTGCGGGCGTCTGCGCGCGGGTGGTCGCCGCGCTGGCGGCCAGGGTGACGGCGATGGCGATGCTCAGCCCATGCTGTCGTGCGGACGTGGTCATGGTGCTTCTCCGTTGGATGCGTCCGGGACACGGGCCGGACTCCCGTCAACGTGCGGGTGCGCCTTGCGCCAGCAGGAATGCGCGCAGCGCGACCATGATTCGTGCTTCCTCGCGCGGATCGAATCCGCCGTGTTTGCCGCCGGGCACCACGTGCAGCTGCGCCGGAATGCCCAGCGCCTGCGCTGCCGCCAGCAGTTGCCGCGACTGTTCGATCGGCACCACCGGATCGGCGTCGCCATGGACGATGAAGATCGGCGGCATGCCCGCGTGCAGCCGCGCCAGCGGCGACAGCTGGCGCATCCAGGCCGCATCGCCGGCGCGCGCTCCCAGCCAGCGTTCCACCGCGCCGGAGGGCGGATGCCAGTTCGCCACGTCGGTGATGCCGAAGCGATCCACGATCGCGGTGATGCGCGGCAGTGGGCCGCAGCCGGCGTCGAATGCCGGATCGTCAGCCGCGGCAATCGCCAGCAGCGCCAGATGGCCGCCGGCCGAGCCACCTTCCACCACGACGTGGCTGGTATCCAGGCCATGGGCCGCGCCATGGCGTGCAACCCAGGCCAGCGCGCAACGCACGTCCTGTACGGCCGCCGGTGCGGGTGCTTCAGCGGCAAGCCGGTACTCGATCGCCACCACCGAGTAGCCCATTGCGAAGGCCGCGGCGAAGGCTTGCTTGGTCGGCCGCGCGCCACGCGACCAGCCGCCGCCATGCACATACACCCACATGGGCGTGGGCGTGGTCGCCTGCAAACGATGAAGGTCGACATGCAAGCTGCGTTCGCCCACGACCTGATAGTCCAGATCGGCCAACGTCTGGACGGAATCAAGCGCCACGGGTTCGCGCGCGCAGGCGGCGCCCGGCGATGCGGCGATCGCGCAGGCACACAGGGCCGCGACGATCGCCAACCGGCGCATCAGGTGGCGGCGCCGTGCGGCCGGCGCACGGCCCACCAGGCCAGCAGCCAGCCAAGCGGATGCATCACCGCCATCGCCAGGAAGACCGTGCCGTAGGACTGCGTGCTGGCCAGCTCCCCGATCAACTTGGTGGACAGCATGCCGCCCAGGCCACTGCCGGCGGCAATGATGCCGAAGATGGTGGCGACGTGACGGCGCGGGAACGTATCCACCGCCAGCGTGGTGAGGTTGGTCAGGAATACCAGATGGGCGAATGCGACCAGCGCCGCAAACACGAAGGTGGTGGGAATCGACGGGCCACCGGCAATCGATGCGCCCACCGGTGCCAGCAACGCCGCGCCCGCCATCAGCCAGAGCCGGCTGCGCGCGGGCGCGATGCCGCGCCGGACCAGCCGGCCCGACGCCCAGCCGCCGATCAAGCTGCCCATGTCCGCAGCGAGATAGACGATCCACGCCACCTGCGCCATCTGCAGCAGATTCATGCCGCGATCGTCGATCATGTATTTCGGAAACCAGAACAGATAGAAGTACCAGACCGGGTCGGTGAACATGCGCGCCAGCGCCAGTCCCCAGACCGGTCGTTGCCGTAACAATGCCAACCAGCCCGGCTTTCCACTTGCCTCCACCGTCGCGTCATCCGCCTCGGCGGCGACGATGGGCGCACCGCGATGCACCAACCACCAGCCGATGATCCAGACAAAACCCAGCGCACCGGTCGCCATGAACGCCGCGCGCCAGCCGTGCGTCAACGCCAACCAACCAATCAGCGGCGGCGAGATCGTCGCACCGACCATGGCGCCGGCGGTGTACACGCCCACCGCGAATCCACGCTCATGCGCCGGGAAACGTTCGGACACCGTTTTCGGCGCCGCCGTGTAGTTGCCTGCTTCGCCCAGGCCCAGCGCGAACCGCGCCATGCCCAATTGCATCGCGCTCTGCGCCAGACCGGTCAACATGTTGGCCAGCGACCACCAGGCCACGAACAAGGTGAGCCCGATCTTCGGACCCACCTTGTCGGTCAACCAGCCCGCGCCCAGATGCGCCAGCGTGTAGGCGATCAGGAACAGCTGCACGATCGTCGCGTAACCGCGGTCGTCGATGCCCAGATCCAGTTGCACGATCGGCGCCAGGATCGACAGCGTCTGCCGGTCGACGTAATTGAGTACGGTCGACAGGAACAGGAACGCCAGGATGCCCCAGCGCGCCTTGCTGCGGATCGTGGACGGAGCCTCGGCGGCGTTCACCGCCGATCTCCGTGCTGCAGGGTTCGTTTAGCCATCATCAGAACGACTGGTGGTAACGCATGTACCAGAACTGCCCCGGAATCTCGTACTCCGGACCGAAACTGTTGGGTGAGGTCACCGAGATCGGCGGATCCTTATCGAACAGGTTGTTGATGCCCAGGGTCACGCGCGCATCCCACGGCAAATCCACGAACGCGCTGACGTCGTGATAGACGATGCTGGGGATGCGGTTGCGCGGCGACCAGCTCGGCGTGGTGACGCGGTTGCCATCCGCATCGACCTTGGTGCTGTCGACGTAGCGCTCGGGATCCGAACAGACCACGCGCGCTTCATTGCCCAGGCTGGTGCAACTTTCCACCAGTCGCGAGTAATAGCGCATGTTCCAGTTGGCGCCCCACACACCCTGTTGCCAGGACAGCATCACGTTCGAGCGCACGCGCCAGTTGCTGCCGGTGCCGACCGTGTTGCCGCTTCCGCTGGTCACGTCGCTGCCGGTCAGGCTCAGGCCGGAATCCGATTCGTTGCGCGCCAGGTAGGTGCTGTCCCAGCGCAGGTTGAAGCGGCCCCAGTCGGATTCGGGCAGTCGATAGTTGAGCGACAGGTCATAGCCTTCCACTTCGACCTTGCCCAGGTTGGTGCGCACATTGCGCACCGCGGTGATCTGGCCGAACTCATTGCGCGTGACCAGGCCACACATGTCCTGGTTGCCATTGCGGTAGCACTGGTTGAGGACGTTCTGCGCGCCGATGGTGGTGATGGTGTCGTCGATCTCGATCTGCCACCAGTCCAGCGACATGTCCAGACCGCTCGCCCAACCCGGGCTGTAGACCACGCCCAGCGTGCGGCTGATGGCGGTCTCGGGACCGACGTCGGGATTGCCGCCGGAGGTGACGCTGAGCGCCGACTGCTGCTGATCCAGATCGGCCGGCACGCCCGCGCAGGACACCGGGTCAGGCAGTGGCGCGCCCTGCAGGGTGGCCGCGCAGGGATCGGTCGCGTTCTGCTGGGTGGCGCTGCTCTGGCCCTGGTACAGCTCGCGAATCGCCGGCGCACGGAAGCCTTCGCTCCAGTTGCCGCGCACCATCAGGCTTTCAACCGGCTTCCAGCGGAACCCCACCTTGCTGTTGAGGGTGTCGCCGAAATTGCTGTAGTCGGAATAGCGCGTGGCGATGCTGAGGTCGAGCAGCTGCAGGCCCGGACGGCCTTGCGCCAACGGTACCGCGAATTCCAGGTAGGCTTCGTCCACGTCGTACGCGCCATTGGTGGGATCGCGGGTGAAGCCATTGGTCACGCCCGAGGCGATCAGCGCATCCGGGGTATCAAAGCCGCTCTCTTCGCGATGCTCCACGCCGGCCGCGAACGCCAGCGCACCGGCCGGCATCGCAAACAGTTCGCCGGTGATGTTGGCGTAGGCGCTGCGCTGTTCGTAACCCAGGCGGCTGCTCTCGACAAAGTTGATGTAGGCCAGCATCTCCGGCGTGACAGTGCCCGAGCCGCCCAACAGATTCAGCGGCACGCAACCGGCGATCACCGTCGAGAGATCGCCGGCCGTACCCACGCACACCGGCCTGCCGCCGGCATCGAGCATCGACGGCCCCACCGCCTCGCGGATGCGGCGGTAATCCTGTTGGCCCAGGCCGGTGTCATGGCTGCGCGTGCGTCCGTAGAAGTAGCCGGCATCCCAATCCCAGAACCGCTCGCCGACCGTGAACGTGCCTTCCAGCGACAGGTTCACCGCCGTGGTGTCGACATCGCGGATGATCATTCGCCCGCCCGCTTCGGAAATCATCCGCCCGCCCCACACCACGTTCTGGCCCAGCGGGTTGTACAGGCTGTCGGCGCTGATGCCGATGCTGCGGCTGTAGGCATTGCCCAACGCACCGAAGACCACGGCATTGACCGGCAACTTCTGATCGGTCTGCCGTTCGAGGTATTGCGAGGTCAACTTGATCCGGAAGTTGTCGGTGACGTCGAACTTGAAGTTGCCGAACACCGAGTTCATTTCCTGGTTGACCGACAGATAACGATCCGGCGCGGTGTTGTAGTTGTCGCTGGAGCGGAACGGACGGAACGGCGTGCCGGGCCCGTCGTTGGTGAACGGGCTGCTGCCATTCGCTGCCAGGCTGAAGCGACCATCGGGCGTGTTGGCCACGCCACGGAAGCCGGGAGTGGCGCCATAGACAGGCACCGCAGAGATCGCGCGATCACCGGCGCCCACGGCCTCCTGCACGACCCGGCCGATGCCGAGGATTGCGGAGAAGCGCTCGCCCACCTTGCCGACGGTGGCGTCCCAACTGGTGCGCTTGCCGTCGCCGACATCGAACTGGCCGAAGTAGGCATTGGCCTCGGCGCCGTCCATTTCATCACGCAGGATCACGTTGACCACGCCACCGATGGCGTCGGAACCATAGATGGCGGAGGCGCCGTCCTTCAGCACTTCGATGCGTTCCACCGCCGCGCTCGGGATCGAGTTCAGATCCACGTCGCCACTCAGGCCCGAGCCACCCACCCAGCGCCGGCCATTGACCAGGATCAGCGTGCGGTTGCTGCCCAGGTTGCGCAGGCTGACGCGGTTCTGGCCGCTGCCGCCAGAGTTGATGTTGCTGTTGATCGCCGCGCCAGTGGCGGTGATCTGCTGGATCACCTCGCCGATGGTGGTGCGGCCCTGCGCCTGGATTTCCTCGCGCGACATCATCAGCACGGGTTGCGAGGTCTCGGTGTCAGTGCGCTTGATGCGCGAACCCAGCACCTGCACGGATTCCAGGTTGGTCGCGGCATTGGCCGGCGCGTCTTGCGCAGGTGCACTCTGGGTGGGCGCGCTTTGGCTGGGCGTGTCGAGCTGCGACGCCTCCTGTGCTAGTGCCGCCGCCACGGGGACCAAGCCCAGGCCACCCACGACCAATGCCACGTGTACCGCCTGAAACATTCGATTGCGCTTGCCCATCATCTGGAACGTTCTCCCCGGCGACCGCGTCGGACCGCCCTTGTTGCGCGCTGCGTAGCGGCGCCAGGCCGATCGAAGCTGGGTTCATGGGGCCAAGGTCCAGCCGTGCCCCGGACCCTGCCTTGACGTACTACCGGCAGAATGCCGGATACACGTTGCCAGGGGCTCGAAGACGTCGGGGCCCCTCCCAGGGCCAACCAGATCGCTTGGCGTGTCGACTTGCGTTTAGGTAAAATCAAAAATCTGAAATTAAGTATTGAGGCGCACCCGGGGCGTGTCAATCTTGCAGCGCAGCACAACAGGAGAGGTCATGCCCAGGCTGGACAATGAAGTGGTGGTCATCACCGGCGCAGCCGGCGCCATCGGCGCGGAAACCTGCCGCCGCTTTGCCGCGGCGGGCGCACGCATTGCCGCGCTGGATCTGCGGCAACCCGACGAGGGCGAACTGGCCTTGGCCTGCGACCTGGGCGATGACGCATCGGTGGCCAGCGCCGCCGCCCGCATCCGTGCGGAACTGGGCGAGCCGACCATCGTCGTGCATGCCGCGGCCACCACCGAGTTCGCCACCACCCTGGAATCCAGTCCGCAGGCGTTTGCGCGGGTGTATGACGTCAATGTCGGTGGCGCGGTGCGGCTGGTGCAGGCGTTTGCCCCGGCGATGGTGGCGGCGGGTCGCGGCAACTTCGCCTTGGTGTCCTCCATCAATGGTTACTTCGGCGCACCCGGCCTGGCCGCCTACGCCAGTTCAAAAGGTGGCCTGGATGCGCTGACCCGCACGCTGGCGCTGGAACTGGCGCCGCAGGGCGTTCGCGTCAACGGGATTGCCCCGGCCTCCATCGACACGCCATTGCTGCGCGCCTCGTTCGCGCGCCTGCCCGATCCCGCGGCGGCGTTGGCGAAAAATGTCCTGCGACATCCGCTGGGCCGGCTCGGCACACCGGCCGACGTGGCGTCGCTGCTGCTGTTCCTGTGTTCGGATGAAGCCGCGTGGATTACCGGCGCCACGGTACCGATTGATGGCGGAGCGAGCATCGCCCGGCGTTGATGGCATTCCGATTGCGTGTGCTCGCCATGCGTGGAGGCCTCACGGCGAAGCTGGCCGACAGCAAAAAGCAAAACGCCCGCGAGTAGCGGGCGTTTTGGCATAGCGCAGGATTGCGATCAGAACGGAATATCGTCGTCGGCAAAGTCATCCATCGGCGCCGGCTGCTGGGCCGGGGCCTGGCGACGCTGCGGGGCCTGCTGCGAATACTCCTGGCGCTGCGGACGCTGCGGGCGCTCACCGCCACCGCCACCGCCACCGCCACCGCCTTCGCCACGGCCGCCCAACATCTGCATTTCATCGGCGACGATGTCGGTGGTGTACTTCTCCACGCCGTCCTGGCCGGTGTACTTGTCGTAACGCAGCGAACCTTCCACGTACACCGAGCTGCCCTTGCGCAGATACTCGCCGGCGATCTCGCCCAACTTGCCGAAGAACACCACGCGGTGCCATTCGGTGCGTTCCTGCTGGTTGCCGTCCTTGTCCTTGCGGACGCTGGTGGTGGCCAGGCTGATCCGGGTGATGGCCATGCCACCTTGGGTGTACTTGGTGTCGGGATCGTTGCCGAGGTTGCCGACCAGGATGACTTTGTTGATGCCGCGGGCCATAGCGCTTTGGTTCCGTAGTTGTGAGGCCCGCCAGCGGCGAGCATGTGCCGGGACGAGTATACAGGGGTGGACAAGGCCAGCCTCCGGCCATCAGGCTGATTCGGGCGTGGGAGAAATACCCGCCCCGACGTAGGAAAAACTCCGCGTTGCGCACCTTATAATTCAGTCACTTCCCTGACCTGTCCCCCATGTCCGTCGTCGAATCCCCCCGCCCTGCCCTGGCGCTGCCTCATATCCAGACCCTTGCCGCTGCGGACATGGCCGCCATCGACACGCTGATCCGCGAGCGCCTGGCCTCGGACGTGGTGCTGATCAACCAGATTGCCGACCACATCATCTCGGCCGGCGGCAAGCGACTGCGGCCGATGCTGGTCGCCCTGGCCGGACGCGCCACCGGTGACGTGGGCGCGGACCACCACCAACTGGCGGCGATCATCGAGTTCATCCATACCTCGACCCTGCTGCACGACGATGTGGTCGACGAGTCCGATCTGCGCCGCGGCCGCAGCACCGCCAACGCGCTGTGGGGCAACGCGCCAAGCGTGCTGGTCGGCGACTTCCTGTATTCGCGCAGCTTCCAGCTGATGGTGGAACTGGATCGCATGGACGTGATGCGCATCCTGGCCGACACCACCAACCGCATCGCCGAAGGCGAAGTGCTGCAGCTGCTGCACGTACACAACCCCGATACCGACGAAGCCGCCTACCTGCGCGTAATCGAGCGCAAGACCGCGGTGCTGTTCGCGGCCGGCACGCAGCTGGGCGCGCTGGCGTCGCGCGTGGATGCCGCCACCCAGCAGCGCCTGTACGACTACGGCATGCAATTGGGCTACGCCTTCCAGATTGCCGACGACGTGCTGGACTACACCGCCGAAGCGGCGGACCTGGGCAAGAACCTCGGCGATGATCTGGCCGAAGGCAAGGCCACCTTGCCGCTGATCCATGCGATCAAACATTCGGATCCGGCCACCGCCGAACGCCTGCGCGTGATCGTGCAGGAAGGTGACGCCACCGCCATGCCGGAAGTGCTGGCGGCCATCCGCGCCACCGGCGGGCTGGAATACAGCCAGCAGCGTGCGCGCGAATACGCCGAAGCCGCCGAACGTGCGCTCGATGGCCTGCCCGGCAATGACGCGGTGGCGGCGCTGCGCGGCCTGGCCCGCTACGCCATCGAACGCAAGCACTGATCCCGAAGCAGCGCGGCGACCCGAGGTCGCCGCGCATTCACCGCCTTGCCGCGATCGACTCGCGCATCAGCGCGCGAACACCTCGTCCAGGAAGTCATCCATCATCTTGTAGGCGCGCTTGGCCGCACGCGCGTTGTACACGCAGCCCGGCGGACGGTTGGCGTTCTCCAGCGCGAAGCAATGCACCGCGCCGCTGAAATTGACGAACTGCCAGTCCGCGTCGGCCTCGTTCATTTCCTTCTCGAACGCGGCGATGTGCGGCGCCGTGCCGCGATCGTCGGCGCCGTTGAGCACCAGAATGGGCGCCTTGACCCCACCGGCCTTGGCGGGCGCGGTGGTATCCAGTCCGCCATGGAAGGTGATGGCGCCCTTGAAGTCCGCGCCGCTGCGCGCCAGTTCCAGCACCGACGAGCCACCGAAGCAGTAGCCGAAGGCGGCGATGCGTGCGGCATCCAGCGGCGCCTTGCCCGCCTGGCTTTTCAGCGTGGCCAGCGCGCCCTGCGTGCGTGCACGCATCGCCTCGCGATCGGCGTAGAGCAGCTTGACCTGGGCCATGGCCTCGTCGGCGTCCTTGGGCCGGACGCCCTTGCCGTACATGTCCACCACCAGCACCACGTAGTCGTCGCCGGCCACCTGCTTGGCCTTGGCCACGGCATCATCGGTCACGCCCATCCAGTCCGGCACCATCAGCAAGCCCGGACGCTGTTCGCGTTCGGCATAGTCATAGACCAGGAAGCCGGAAAAGGTCTTGCCGCCCACCTTCCATTCCACCGGCTTGGCCGTGGGCGCAGCCAGTACGGAAGTGGACAGCAGCGACAGGCCCACAACGGCCAGAGTGGCCGCGACAATTGAAAACAGGCGCATGGGAAATCCTCGCAGTGGAAGAACCGGACGGGTTGAATGCCGCCGAAGTGTAGCCCCGCCGTGTGAATACGGCGGGATCCAATTACTGGATTCCGATACCCGCGATCTGGGTGATCAGGGCCGGGTCGAACCCGGCCAGTTCCGCGAAGTGCCGCCCGCGCGCCACATAGTCACGGTACTGGCCAAAGCTCGGCGCGCCGGGCGAGAGCAGGATCACGCCGGGCGCGGGCAGCAACGCGCGGGCGCGCTGCATCGCCTGCGGCAAATCCGCCGCCTCGGCGAGCTGGAACCGCCCCTGCGCGGCCAGCGGCGCCAGCAAGCCGTGGATGCGCGGTCCGTTGGCGCCCATGGTCACGATCACCGGCGGCGCGTGCTGCTGCATGTGCACGGCAAACTCCTGCCAGTCCAGGCCGCGATCATGCCCACCCAGCAACAGCGCGACCGGGCGGTCGCCATAGCATTCCAGCGCGGCCAGGCTGGCGTGCGGCGTGGTGCTGATCGAATCGTTGACGTAGCCGTAGCCGTCGCGCTCGCCCAGCCATTGCAGGCGATTGGGCAGCGGCTGGAAATCGCGTGCGGCCGCAGCGATCGCGATGGCGTCCACGCCGATGGCTTCCAGCGCGGTCAGCACCGCGCACAGATTGCTGCGGTTGTGCCGGCCCGGCACCGGCACGCTGCGCGTGTCCATCACGAAGGCGTCGCCGCGATACAGATCGTCACCGCGCAGATGCCAGCCCGCGGCCTGGTTGAACCAGCGTACGTCGCTCTGTGGCAAGGACAGCGAAGCCAGCTGCGGATCCGCGGCATTGAGCACGGCGATGCGCGGATGCGCCTGCGTCACCAGCGCCAGCTTGTCTTCGATGTAGCGCTGCTGGCTGCCGTGCCAGTCCAGGTGTTCCGGAAACAGGTTCAACACGATCGCCACCTGCGGACGCGCGCCGCTGGCGGCCACATCCACCGTCTGGTAACTGGACAGTTCGATGGCCCACACCTCGGGCGCGGGCTGCGGGTCCAGCACTTCCAGCAGCGGCAGGCCGATATTGCCGACCAGCGCGGTGCGCTTGCCCGCCGCGCGCAGCAGGTGCGCCAGCAGCGAGGTGGTGGTGCTCTTGCCCTTGGTGCCGGTCACGCAGATCGTGTCCGGCGCCACGCCGTCGGCGTCGGCGTGCTCGCCGAACCACAACGCCGTGCCACCGATGAAACGGGTTCCCTGCGCGGCCGCCGCCTGCGCTTCGGGCTTGTAGGGACTGATGCCGGGCGATTTGATGACCACGTCGAACGCCGACAGCGCTTGCGCCGAGAGTTCGGTCAACACGCGCAGGCCGGCATCTTTCAAGGCTTCGGCCGAGCGCGCTTCTTCTTCGTTGCAGAACAGGGTCAGCGGCAATGCCGGCAGGCGTGCGCGGATCGCCTCATGCGCGGCGCGCCCTTCGCGGCCCCAGCCCCACAGCGCTACCCGCAGTCCCTCAAGTTGCGAAATGCGCACGCAAGCGCTCCCACAGATCCGTGGGGATGCGATGTTCGCCGCTGATCTCCAGCAGCGCGGCAACGCTCAACTCGCCCGCGTCCAGCTGCGGACGGATCTCGCGGTTGAAGCGCGCCACCAGCGCGTCTTCGCGCCACTCGGGACGCTCACCCAGCGTCGCCATGGCCGCGCGCGACTCGCGGCCTTCGCCGACGCATTCGAACGGCTTGTGATCCTGGTATTCCAGCAAGGCGTCGAAGCCGCCGGTCTGGCTGACGTCATCGAGCAGGTTGCGGCCGAAGATGCGCACCAGCCGCGGCTTCGGCATGAACGGCGCCAGCGCCAGGAACACGAAATGGCACTTGGGACAGACGCCGCACCAACGGTTCACCGGCCGCTCGCCGAGAATATGGAAGTTGCGGTTGCAGCTGGAGAAATGCGCGTCGTAGTGATCGCTCTTGGCGAACTGACGCGCCACCGCCAGTTCCGACAGCGGCCGCAGCAGCGAGTAGTACTGCAGATCGGCGGCCACATGCTTCTGCACGTACTCGCCCAGTGCCTGCTCGCAGGCCCAACCCTTGGACCACTGGTGGTTCACTTCGCCGGTGCCGGGAATCAGGCTGCCGTAGCTGGCCGAGCGCTCATTGGAGAACACCACCTGATCGGCATCGTTGAGGATCGCGCCCAGCACCATGATCGCCGAGTTGATCGCGGTCACTGGAATGTGGCCGTTCCATGCGCCCTGGCGGTTGTACTCGAACAACTCCGGCGCCAGCGCGCGACCGATGTTGAGGGTGGGCAGATCCGTGCGTGCGGCGCAGGCGCCGATCAACTGCGAGCCACCGATCCAGGTGACCGTCTGCTCGACGCCGGCCTTGCGCAATGCCTCGATGCTGACCAGCGAATCCTTGCCACCGCCGATCGCCACCAGCGCATGTGGGCGCAGGCCCAGCGTCGGCGCCGGCGCATCGGCCTGCGCGGCGGTCACCGGAAAGCGCACGCGCTCGCGCAGGTCCAGGCCGTTGCGATAAGCAAACTCGCCCAGCCCGTTGACGTAGATCAGATCCAGCAAGGCCGCGATATCGGCATCGATCGGATAGTCGTCGACCCGGATGTCGCCCGGCACGGCGGCCTTGTAGTAGCTCACGCCGGTGATCAGGTGCAGCAGCCGCAAGGCGCGCTCGGCGGCGGCCGCGCGGGGCGCATCCAGAGTGAACGGCGCGCCGGGGAAGCTGACCGTCTCGGTCAACTCCGGGCCATCGTCAAACGCGTAGACCAGCCGCGCCACGCCGCTGTCCGTGTCGAGCGAACAACGGACGAAGCGGAAGCTGCGGATGCTGGATTTGTCGAAAGGGGTCATGCGGAACCTGTGGTAACGGCCGTGCGACGCAGGTAGCGACGGCAAATGAAATATTCAATGACAAAGGCGGGTATGGCGCCAAGAGCAATGGCCATGCCGCTGAAGATCACCGCGGCCAACGGCAGCCAGAGCAGGTTGTCGGACAGCCGTCCGGGTGCCGGTGCCACGGCCTGATCAAACAGGGTGGTGAGCGCCATCCACAGCGTCACCACCAGTGGAAACAGCAGAAATGACACCAGCAGGATGCGCCAGTTCAGGCCCACCGCCGTCCAGCGGCGTTGCCTGGCCAGTGCGCGCCGCTGCCAGCGCAGGCCAATCCAGCCCGCCAGCGCCGCCGACATGGCAGCTGGCACGGCAAACACCAGCCCACGCCAGGCCCCCTCGCCCCACTGGCCTACCTCGCCTGCGTGCGCGGCCAGCACGTACGCCGACACCGCCAGCAAGGCGGCCAGCAGCGCACTGAGCACGATGAACTCAATGCGCGGCGACATCGTCCAGGCCTTCTTCCAGGATTTCCTCAGCCGGCAGATCGCGCAGGTTGTAGGTGCTGGCCATCGAATAGCCGTAAGCGCCGGCATCGGCGAACACCAGCACATCGCCCTCGCGTGTCGCGGCCGGCAGGCGGCGGTGCTTGCCGAACACATCGCTGGATTCGCAGATCGGGCCGACCACGTCGAAGTTTTCCTCGGCCACGTCATCCAGCCGGCTCAGGTTGGCCACGTCATGCCAGGCGTCATACAACGCCGGGCGAATCAGTGTGTGCATGCCGGCATCGCCGCCCACGCGGCGCACGCCCTGCTTCTCCACCACCTGGTTGACCCGGCTGAGCAGCACGCCCGACTCGGCCACCAGGTAGCGGCCGGGTTCGATGATCAACTTGTAGGCCGGGTACGCGGTCTTGATTTCGGCCAGGCCCGCACCCCAGGCGTCGAGATCGAAGGGCTCGTCCTCGGCGGTATACGGAATGGGCAGGCCACCGCCGATGTCGATGCTTTCGATGGTGCCGATCTGATCCGCGATGCCGCCCAGCTCGTCGCTCACCTGCTTCCAGTGCTGCGGCGTTTCCACGCCGCTGCCCAGGTGCGCGTGCAGGCCGATCACGGTGATGTCCAGCGAGCGCGCCAGCGCCAGGAACTCGTCCAGCCGCACCAGCGGCAGGCCGAACTTGGAGGTCTTGCCGCCGGTCTTGACCTTGTCGTGGTGGCCATCGCCGCGGCCCAGGTCCACGCGCAGCCACAGCTGCTTGCCGCGGAAGAGGTCGCCCCAGTTCTGCAGCGCCTCGACATTGTCGAGGGTGACGATCACACCCTGCTCCAATGCAAACGCGTACTCGCTGCGCGGCGCGAAGCTCGGCGTGAACAGGATTTTGGTGTGCGGCAGCGACGGCACCGTCGCCATCACCCGCTGCAGTTCGCCCTGCGAGACGCACTCCAGGCCGAAGCCCTCCTCCACCAGCGTGCGCAGGATCGCCGGGTGCGAGTTGGCCTTGATGGCGTAGAAGCGCTGGTCGATGGCGGTGATCGCCGCCAGCGCCCGCGCACGTGCACGCACGGTCGGCAAGCGATAGACGTAGCGCGGCGTGCCGGCCTGCGCCAGCGACAACAGGCGCTCGCGCTCGCGCCGGCCATGCCACCACGGTGTGCTGCGGCGACGGATGCTGCCGTTGATCGCACGCCAGCTCGGGCCAAACACGCTCGACTCTTCGGTCGGCATCGCGCCGCTGTCGATCAGCGCGCTGTGCAGCACCGGCAACATGCCATCGGCGGCGGCTTCGTCGATCACGAAGGTCAGGTTGAGATCGTTCGACGACTGCGAAATCAGGTGCACGCGTTCGCGACCGAACATCGCCCACACATCCGACAGCTTGTGCAGCAGCGAGCGCATGCCGCGGCCGACCAGGGTGATCGCCGTGCAGGGTGCAATCACCTTGACCCGGCAGACTTCGGCCAGATCCGCCGACAGCGCCGCCAGCACATCGGTATTGACCAGGTTCTCGCTGGGATCCAGCGACACCGTGACATTGGTTTCAGATGAACCTATCAGGTCCACCGACAAGCCATGCTTCTTGAAGCGGGCAAACACGTCGGCCAGGAAGCCCACCTGCTGCCACATGCCGATGCCTTCCATCGACACCAGCACGATGCCATTGCGCCGGCTCACCGCCTTGACGCCGGGCACGGTGGCCGCCTTGTCGTCGATGCTGGTGCCGGGCAGGTCCGGGCGTTCGGTGTCCAGGATCGCCATCGGCACGCCGGCATTGCGGCAGGGCTTGATCGAACGCGGATGCAGCACCTTTGCGCCGGTGGTGGCGATTTCCTGCGCTTCGTAATAGTCCAGCCGGGTCAGCAGGCGCGCGTCGGCCACTTCGCGCGGGTTGGCGCTGAACATGCCCGGGACGTCGGTCCAGATTTCCACCCGCTGCGCGCCCAGCAGCGCACCGAAGTAAGCGGCCGAGGTATCCGAACCACCGCGGCCGAGGATCGCCGTGCCGCCGTCGCCGTGGCGGGCGATGAAGCCCTGGGTCAGCAGCATTCGCGGTTCCTGCGCGGCAAAGGCGCGGCGCCAGTCCTGATCCGGCGCGGTGGTGCAGGACACCGACAACCGCTGCGACCAGGCCGACTGGTTGGGCAGGATGCTGGCCTGCAGCCAGTGGCGCGCGTCCATCCAGCCGAAGTCCAGGCCCTGCGCCGCCAGGTAGGCCGCGCCCAGCGTCGAGGACAGCAATTCGCCCTGCGCCAGCACTTCGGCCTGCCAATCCAGGCTGCGGCTGGCTGCGCGCGGATCGTCCAGCAATCCGCGCAGCGCCGCCAGGCGTGCGCCCAGCACGGCATCGGCATCCAGTTCCAGCTCGGCGACGAATTCGCGATGGCGCTGTTCCAGCCGCGCCACACGATCGCCGCTGTCGGCCGCACCGTCGGCGATTGCGGTCAACTCGTTGGTGACGCCGGACAGCGCCGACACCACCACCAGCACCCGCGCCTGCTGTTCGTCCGCGCGTTTTTTCGCCAGTCGGCCAATCGTGTCCCAGCGATGACGACGGGACACCGAGGTACCACCAAACTTGAGGACGAGCCAGCGATCAGACGCGATAGAGACGGAAGGCATGGATAGAATCAGCGGGGAAATGCCCGATACCCTCGGGCGTGAACCGTCGATTCTAGCTTTCCGGAGCCACCCCGTGCGCAATCGCCGCTATCTGCAACTCGATGTGTTCGCCGACCGCCCCGGCGCCGGCAATCCGCTGGGCGTGCTGCTGGATGCGGCCGACCTGGACGCGGCGCAGATGCAGGCCTTCGCAGCCTGGACCAACCTGTCCGAAACCATCTTCTTCCTGCCGCCGACCAGCGCACAAGCCGATTACCGGGTGCGGATCTTCACCCCGCGCCAGGAACTGCCCTTTGCCGGCCACCCCAGCGTGGGTGCGGCCTGGGCCGCGCTGGAAACCGGGATCGCGCCGGAGCGCGAGGCGCTGGTGCAGGAATGCGCGGCCGGCCTGCTGCCCGTGCAGGTCAGTGGCCAGGGGCCGCAACGGCTGATCCACTTGCGCGCGCCGCGTGCACAGCCGCTGCCCGCCGATCCGGACAGCGCCGAGTTGCGCGCGGTGATTCAGGGCCTGCCCCTGTCCACGCACGCGCCCGCGCTCTGGAACAACGGACCCTCGTGGTGGTTGCTGGAACTGCGCGACGCCGCTGCCGTGCGCGCCCTGCAGCCGGATCTCGCCGCCATGGCCGCGTTGTCGCGGGCCACCGCGGCGGTGGGCGTGTCGGTGTTTGCCGCCGCGCAGGGCGAGGATTTCGATCTGGTGGTGCGTGGCTTCTGCCCGGCCGACAACATCCCGGAAGATCCGGTCACCGGCAGCGTCAATGCCTGCATCGCCGCCGCTCTGCACGCCAGCGCGCGACTGCCCGGCCGGGACAACCGCTATGTGGCCAGCCAGGGGCGCGAGCTTGGGCGCGATGGCCGCGTCGCGATCCGGGTCGATGAGCAGGGCGAGGTCTGGATTGGCGGCCAGGTGCAGGCCGTCATCGCCGGCAGCGCAACTTGGTAAGCTGCCCGGCCCCCACCGCTGGCGCGGCCCACACGCGCGAAGACCATTCCCATGACCCAACGTCGCTACGTCCAGGTGGACGTATTCGCTGATCGCCCCGGCGCCGGCAATCCTCTGGCCGTGGTGCTCGACGCGCAAGGCCTGGATGACGCCGACATGCAGGCCATCGCACGCTGGACGCGCCTGCCGGAAACCACCTTCGTGTTTCCGGCCAGCAACGCCCAAGCCAGCTACGGATTGCGCATTTTCAGCCCGCGCCGCGAAGTGCCCTTTGCCGGACACCCCAGCGTCGGTACCGCACATGTCGTGCTCGACGCCGGCGTGGCCACGCCGCGCGATGGCGTGCTGGTGCAGGAAGGCATCGCCGGCCTGTTGCCGCTGCGCGTGCAGGGCGAAGGCGCTGCGCGCAGCATTGCCGTACGCACGCCGCGCGCGCATGTCGAGCAGGCATGCGACGGCGACTTGCCGGTGGAACTGGCGCGCGCCCTGGCCGGCCTGCCGCTGGCGAACCTGCCACCGGCGCTGGTCAACGGCGGGCGTCGCTGGTGGTTGGCGGAGGTTGCGGACGAAGCCCGCCTGCGCGCCGCCACGCCCGACTGGTCGGCGATTACCGCGCTGGCCCAGGCCACCGAGAGCATGGGGGTGTGCGCCTTCGCGCGCGCGGACAAGGGTGCGGATTACGACCTGGTCGTGCGCGCCTTCGTCGGCGCGCCTGCCGTGTTCGAAGACGCGGCCTCCGGTGCGGCCAACGCCACGCTGGCGGCATGGCTCAACGTGCGCGGCGCACTGCCGGGCGGTCGGCGCAGCTATCAGGTCAGCCAGGGACGCGAGGTCGGCCACGATGCACGACTGCAACTGAGCATCGACGATGCCGACGATGTCTGGTCCGGTGGGCATGTACGCAGCGTCGTGATCGGTCAGCTCGCCTGGTGATCAGCGCGACGATGTACACGTTTCGTTAACCGCGCTCGGCCTACGTTGCTCGCAGGGGTATCTCGGAGTCTCACCATGTCGTTACAGCCCAGCCAGATCGCACTGGACGATGAAACGCGCCAGTTCGCCTTGCTGCTGCGCAGTGTCACCGACTACGCGATTTACATGTTGGACGCGCAGGGATACATCTGCAGCTGGAATCCCGGTGGCGAGCGCATCAAGGGCTATCGCGCCGAAGACATCATCGGCCAGCATTTCTCGCGCTTCTACACGCCCGAGGACGTTGCCCAGGGCCTGCCCGCGCACGGCCTGGCCGTGGCCAGACGCGAAGGCAAGTTCGAAGCCGAGGGTTGGCGCGTGCGCAAGGACGGCAGTCGCTTCCATGCCAGCATCGTGATCGATCCGATCTGGGAAGACGGCGAACTGATTGGCTACGCCAAGATCACCCGCGACATCACCGAGCGTTACGAAGCGCAGCAACGCCTGCAGGTGACGCAGAAGGCGCTGGCCCAATCGCAGAAGATGGAAGCGATCGGCAAGCTCACCCTGGGCCTGGCGCACGATTTCAACAACCTGCTGACGATCATCATCAACAGCCTGGATCTGATCGGCATGCGTCCCGGCGCGGATGCGCGCACCCAGGAACTGGTGGAAGCCGCGCTGCGCGCCTCCGATCGCGGCGCCCTGCTGACCCGTCAGCTGCTGGCGTTTGGTCGCGGCCAGACGCTGGCGCCGGAGCGCAGCGACTTGAACGAACTGCTGCTGCGCTCCATGGAGCTCTATCGCCGCGCCTGTGGCGGCACGATCAATTTCGAAACCGACCTGGCCGCCAACCTGCCACCGGTGGAAATCGACGTGGCGCAATTCGAGGCGGCCGTCCTCAACCTGATTTCCAACAGCCGCGACGCCATGCCGCGCGGGGGCGACATCGTGCTCAGCACCCGACTGCTGCCGCAGACCACGCCGCCCGCCGAACCCGAGGCGGCGCCGCGCGATTTTGTCTGCATCAGCGTGCGCGACAACGGCCACGGCATTCCTGATCAGCTGCAGGAACGGGTGTTCGAACCGTTCTTTACGACCAAGGAAGTCGGCAAGGGCAGCGGACTGGGGCTCAGCCAGGTGTTTGGCTTCGCCGCCCAATCCGGCGGCTTTGCAAGCCTGCACAGCGTGGGAGACCAGGGCACCACGGTCAGTCTGTGCCTGCCGACCGTCGAGGGTGCGCAGTGACCCTGCCGCGGATCCTGATGGTGGAAGACCAGAGCGATCTGCTGGCGATCATCAGCGACGCGCTGTCCGGCTTCGGCTACCAGGTCTTCATCGCCGCCAACGGGCTGGAAGCGCTGGAGCTGATGCGCGGCGACGTCCGCTTCGATCACATCATCAGCGACGTCAGCATGCCCGAAGGCATTTCCGGCATCGACCTGGTGGAACATGCCGCGCGCCTGCAGCCGCAAGCGCGCTTCGTGCTGGTGTCCGGCTACATCAAGGCGCAACTGCCGCCGCTGCCGGAGGGCGTGCACTTCCTGCCCAAGCCCTATCGGCTGGGGCAGTTGGTGCAGGCGCTGAAGGACTAGCGCTCACTTGGCCTGATACACCGCAGCGCCGTCGACCCAGGTCGAGCGCACATGCAGATCATCCAGTTCGGCGGCGGGAACGCCGAGCAGGTCTTCATCCAGGATCACGAAGTCGGCGCGCAGGCCGGGCTTGAGCTGGCCCACCTTGTTCTCGTCGCGGCCCGCCCAGGCGGCATCGGCGGTGAAACCGCGCAAGGCTTCGGCGGCGCTCAGGCGCTGATCCGGATACCAGCCGCCCGGCGGATGGCCCTGGCGATCCTGGCGGGTCACCGCGGCATACAGGCCCAGGCGAGGATCCACCGATTCCACCGGGAAATCCGAACCCAGCGCGATATGCGCGCCGCTTTTCAGGAAGCGCTGCCAGGCATAGGCGCCGAGGATGCGCTCATGGCCTACGCGGTCTTCCGCCCAGGGCATGTCGGAAGTGGCGTGCGTGGGCTGCATGGAGGCCACCACGCCCAACGGCGCGAAGCGGGCAATGTCTTGCAAACGCACGACCTGCGCATGCTCCACCCGCCAGCGATGGTCGCTGCTGCCGGCGGTGTCGCCCAGCACCTTGGCGTAGGTGTCCAGCACGATCTGGTTACCGCGATCGCCAATGGCATGGGTGGCCACCTGCACGCCGCAGTCGTGCGCCTTGCGCACTGCGCGTTCGTAATCCACCGGGTTGGTGACCAGCAAGCCGCGGTTGCCGTGATCATCGCTGTAGTCGCTGATCATCGCCGCGCCGCGGCTGCCCAAGGCCCCATCGATGTACAGCTTTACGCCGCGCATCTCCAGGCGCCCGCCTGCATGCTGGTACAGGCCCTCGCGGCAGAGATCCGACAGCGCTTTTCCATCGCCGTCGGCATAGGCATCGATGCGCAGCGGCAGCGTGCCGGCATCGGCAAACTGCTTGAACAGCGCCAGGTCCTGCTGCGAAACGCCCATGTCATGCACGCCGGTCAAGCCGTGACTGACGGCTGCCGCAAACGCCTTGCCGGCCGCCTGCTCGCGCACCGATTGCGAGGGCGGCGGAATCACCGCGGCCACCAGCGCCATGGCGCCATCGACAAACACGCCGGTGGCCTTGCCATCACGGCGCTCGATGCGCCCACCCTCGGGCTGCCAGTCGCCATCCAGCGGTTTGTCCGACTTGGCCGCGACCGCGCGCAGTGCAGCGCTGTTGGCCCAGCCGGCATGACCGTCAACGCGATCCAGCCACACCGGTCGATCCGGAAACGCCGCATCCAGATCCGCGGCGGTGGGGAATTGCTTTTCCGGCCAGTCATTCTGATCCCAGCCGCTGCCGAGCAGCCAGGCGCCGGCCGGCAGTTGTTTTTCGTAGTCGCGCAGGCGCTGCAGGATCTGCGCCTTGTCGGTGGTCTCGGTCAGATCGGCGGTCATCAAGGCGAAGCCTAGGCCCATCACATGCCCGTGCGCATCTATCAGGCCGGGGATGACGGTCTTGCCGGCGGCGTCGATGCGACGCGCGCCCGGATGCGCGGCGATCACGCTTTCGCGCGCACCGACCGACAGCAAATTGCCCTGCTCGTCCCAGGCCATCGCCTGCGCCAGCGGCTGGGCCGGGTTGGAGGTGTGGATGCGGTCCGCCACCAGCACGGTGACCTCCGCTGCCGCCGCCTGCCCCACAATCAAGGCCAGTCCAATGGCCAGCACTCCGCTACGCATGATCCCTTCCCCAGGAAAAAAGCCGGCGCTGACTATGCGTGGGGAAGGCGGGCCGAAGCAAGCGCGTCGGCCGGAGGCGACGAAGGACGGGGTTACTCGGCGCGCACATCCACCCGCACGCGGATGCGGTCGCCCGGATGGCGATCAGTACGCGTGTGGTAGGTGCGGCCGGCATATTCGTAGGTGACGTCGTAGCCGCTGACGCGACCATCGTCATAGCCATCCTGTCGGTCGTAGTCGCCGTAGCGATCGGACACCGGTACCGGATCGCACACCCGCACGCTGCGTTGCACCTGCCGACTGCGCTGCTGGCTGTCATAGATCGATCGTCCCGCCATGCCACCGATCATGGAACCGACGGCGGTGCCCACATAGCGGCCGCTGCCATCGCCGACCTTGCTGCCGAGTACGGCGCCGGCGATCCCGCCGATGACCGTGGCGACCGTGCGGCCACCGTCGGTGCCGTAGCCCGACGTGCCGTAGCCATCGTCGCGCTGATAGCGATCATCGCGGTAACCGTCACCGTAGTAGTCGTCCTGGCGATCATCCGGGTAGCGACCGTCCTGGTAGACGTAATCGTCATCGGCATCGCGGGTGTAGCAGCGTTGCGAGGTGCTCACCGTGCGACTGCCGTAGCGGCCCGGCTCGATGATGGGATCGACGCGGATCACCCGCGCGTAGTCGTACTGCGCCTGCTCGTAGCGATCCTGCGGATACGAGGAATAGCTCTGCGCCGAAGCGCCGGCAGCCGCAGACAGACACACAATCAGCACTGGAAGGGTCAGCTTGTTCACGGCAGTGGCCTGGCCTGGATTCCCCGCGCCGGAGTGGCGTGCGGCCATGCTCGAGTCGCGGCGGTGAAACCGACCTGAACTCAGATTTGACGCCGACGACGGTTTAGCCAGTCGACAGCCTGGCTGGCCAACGCAGCAGCCTGGCGACCCAGCAAGGGATCGACATGCCCGCCGTCGACTTCGAGCCAGTCCGCCTGCCAGGCCTGCGCCAGCGAGCGCGACAAGGCCGCGGGCACATCGGTGTCATCCAGCGAGGCGATCACCAGCGTCGGGCAGGCCGGTGGCGCGACCTCCACGCCTGCGGCCGCGTGACACAGCACGGCGCCGGATTCATCACGCCAGTGGCGAAACGCAGCCAGCGCGCTGGCCGCATCCGCGTCCGGCATGGCAGCGCGCGTGCCTGGCAAGCGCGCCAGTCGCCGCCATGGCACCACCTCGGGCCACTCGCGGGCCGGCAGTTGCCGATGCAGCGACGCCGGCGGCAAGGGATTGATCAGGATGAGGGCATCGGCCGACGCGGCTGCTTCCGCGGCGAGCAATCCACCCAGGCTGGCACCTACCACGGTGCGCGGAGCCGGCAAGCAGGCCAGGTGTGCACGAACCTGCCCGGCGTAGTCTTCCCAGCGCGTCGACCCCAGTCCGGCCGGCTGCGGCTGCAGATCCGGCGCGTGCACGGTGATCCCGTGCGCGCGCCAGACTGCGCTCCAGCGCCGCCATTCCCAGCCGCCACCACCTCCACCATGCAGGAACAGCGCCGCCGCTTCTTCAGGCAAGCAGCGTGGCTTCCAGCGAGACCGGCACCGACAACGCGCGCGAAATGACGCAACCGGCCTTGGCCTGGTGCGCAATCTCGTCGAATTGTTCGGGGCTGATGCCCGGCACCTTGGCCGAGACAATCAGCTTGACGCCGGTGATGGTGGGTCCCGGATCCATGCCCGGTTCCATGGTGGCTTCGGCGCGGGTCTGGATGATGTCCGGGGTATAGCCGGATTTTCCCAGTACCGCCGACAGCGCCATGCTGAAGCAACCGGCATGCGCCACCGCCAGCAATTCTTCCGGATTGGTGCCTTTCTCGTCGCCGAAGCGGGTCTTGAACGAATAGTTCTGCGCATCGAACAGGCCGCTTTGCGGCGTGCTCAGATTGCCCTTGCCGGCCTGCAGGTCACCCTTCCACACCGCATCCGCATAGCGCTTCAAAGCCATGGTGTCGCTCCTCGTCCAGGGGGAAGCGCAGCTTACACCCGTCGGCGTGGCAGTCCGGTTGCGCGTTGCGACTTGACCCCGCGCACCGGCACGCCGATGCTGGCCCCCCGCCATGACCGCCCGCCGAGCGCAGATTCGGAAGGCGCCGGCCCGGACAGCCATGACGGCCCTTCGACCCCATCCTCGGGAGGAACGGCCTCATGTCGTACAGCACACCGCAGATCCGCAACGTGGCCCTGGCAGGCCACCCCGGCGCCGGCAAAACCACGCTATTCGAAGCCCTGCTGCATGCCGGCGGCGCCCTTCAGACGGCAGGCACCATCGAACGCGGCAGCACCGTGTCCGATCACGATCCGATCGAGAAAACCCGCGGCCACTCGATCGACACGGCCATCGCCAGCACCGATCACCAGGCCAGCAGCGGCGAATGGGTGCATCTGAACCTGATCGACACACCCGGATATCCCGAATTCCGCGGCCCCACCCTGTCGGCGCTGTCGGCGGTGGAAACGGCGCTGATCGTGGTGGACGCCGACACCGGCGTGGCGCACGGCACGCGCCGGCTGATGGAGCGCGCACGCCAGCGCAACCTGTGCCGGGCGGTGGTGATCAACAAGATTGACCACGAAGGCGCCGACTGTGCACGCGTGCTCGACGAGTTGCGCGAGACATTCGGCGCCGAACTGCTGCCGTTGAACCTGCCCGCCGACGGCGGCCGCCGCGTGGTCGATTGCTTCAGCCAATCGGCGGGTGACTCCGACCTGGGGCCGGTCGCCGACTGGCATCAGCGCATCATCGATCAGGTGGTGGAAATCAACGAGACCGTGATGGAGCACTTCCTCGATGTCGGTGAAGCCGGCCTTGGCGGCCAGGAGCTGCACGACGCGTTCGAGCAATGCCTGCGCGAAGGCCACCTGGTGCCGGTGTGTTTCGCATCCGCGCGTACCGGCGTCGGGGTCAAGGAACTGCTCGATGTCGCCGAGCGACTGTTCCCGCATCCCGGCGAAGGCAACGCGCCGCCGTTCCAGCGCAGCAATGGCGCCGGCAGCGAACCCGTGCAGGCGCGGCCCGACGCCTCGGCGCATGTCATCGCCGACGTCTTCAAGATCATCAACGATCCGTTCGTCGGCAAACTCGGCATTTTCCGGGTCTACCAGGGCACGGTGAAGAAAGATGCCGCGCTGTTTGTCGATGACGGCAAGAAATCCTTCAAGGTCGCCCATCTGTTCAAGCTCAAGGGCAAGGACCACGCCGAGATCGAGCAGGCGGTGCCCGGCGACATCGCCGCCATTCCCAAGATTGAAGACCTGCATTTCGATGCGGTCCTGCACGACAGCCATGACGAAGACCATATCCACCTGGCCCCGATCGACTTTCCCAAACCGATGTTCGGCCTGGCGATCGAAGCCGCCAGCAAGGGCCAGGAACAGAAACTTTCCACGGCGCTGCAGAAACTGGCCGAGGAAGATCCCGCCTTCGTGGTGGAACATCTGGCCGAACTCAATGAAACGGTGATCCGCGGCCTGTCGGATCTGCACCTGCGGGTGATGCTGGAGCGGCTCAAGGACCGGCACGGGGTGGAGGTCAAGACCCGCCCGCCACGCATCGCCTATCGCGAAACCATCGGCGCCAAGGCCGAAGGCCACCATCGCCACAAGAAGCAGACCGGCGGCGCCGGTCAATTCGGCGAAGTGTTCCTGCGGGTGGAACCGCTGCCGCGCGGCGGCGGCTTCGAGTTTGTCGACGAGGTCAAGGGCGGCACCATCCCGGGCCAGTTCATGCCCGCAGTGGAGAAAGGCGTGCGCCAGGTGCTGGCCAGCGGCGCCGTCGCCGGTTATCCCTTGCAGGATTTGCGTGTGAGCGTGTACGACGGCAAGCATCATCCGGTGGACAGCAAGGAAGTGGCCTTTGTTGCCGCCGGCAAAAAAGCGTTCCTGGACGCCATCGGCAAGGCCCGCCCGCAAATACTGGAACCGGTGGTGGATCTGGAAGTGGCGGCGCCCGAGGCCCAGGTGGGCGACATCACCGGCGGGCTGTCCAGCAAGCGGGCGCGCATCAACGGCACCGACACGCTGCGTGGGGAAATCATCGTCAAGGCGCAGGTGCCGTTGTCGGAACTGGAAGGCTATGCGGCGGAGCTGAAATCGGCGACCGCGGGACGAGGCCGCTATAACCTGGATTTCAGTCATTACGAGCCGGTGCCTGCGCAGGTGCAGCAAAAACTCGCCGAAGCCTATCGTCCCAAGCCTGAAGACGACTGACAGGGCTGATGCCCTGTCCGCATCAGGACAGGGCGTCATGGCATGACCAGAGGGTGTTTCCAGGGTTTTTTCCGCGCGCAGCCACCGCATTCCGACGAAACACCGAAAAAAAAGCGTTTTTTATGCCTCGTGCTACTTGGCGGCGCGATTTCTTTGTCCTACATTTCGCGTGCCGATGCGATCGGCCCGATTACCCACCTACTGCACAACAGGACACATATGGCAAAGAGCACCAAGAAGGCAGCGCCGAAAAAGGCCGCCAAGAAAGCCGCACCGAAGGCCGCCGCCAAGCCGGCAGCCCCGAAGCCGATCAAGGAAGCACTGAGCAAGTCCGGCCTGGTCGCCCACATCGCCGAAGCCACCTCCGTGGCCGCGAAGGACGTGCGCGCCGTGTTGGCTACTCTGGAAAGCGCCGTGCACGCCTCCATCAGCAAGAAGGGCGCTGGCGCGTTCACCCTGCCTGGCCTGCTGAAGATCACCGCCGTCAACGTGCCGGCCAAGCCGAAGCGCAAGGGCATCAACCCGTTCACCAAGGAAGAGCAGTGGTTCGCCGCCAAGCCGGCCTCGGTCAAGGTCAAGGTGCGTCCGCTGAAGAAGCTCAAGGACGCTGCCGCCTGATAAGGCTGGCAACACCCTTGCAGCAGCATATCGGGACGGCCATGGCCGTCCCGATGTGTTTTGGTCCTTCGTAATCGCCGCAGGCCGGCCTTGCGGTGGGGTCGCGGCGTCCCCACGTCGATCCGGTATCCCCTCTCGACAAGGACAACGGATGAAACTGCAAGGCCTGCTCGATCAACTGCTCAAGTCGCAAAGCGGCGGCAGTCTGCTGAATGCCGATTTCGGCAAGGGTGCGGTCGCCGGTGGTGCACTGGGCCTGTTGCTCGGCAAGAACCGCACGACCCGCAAACTGGCGACTTACGGCGGCCTGGCCAGTATCGGGGTGATGGCCTACCAGGCATGGCGCGATCATCAGCAGAACGCCGCCACCGCGGCACCCGAGCCGGCCACCGTGGATCGCCTGCCGCCGCCGCAGGCTGAAGCGCACAGCCAGGCCATCTTCAGTGCACTAATTGGTGCGGCCAAGGCCGATGGCCATATCGACGCCAACGAACGTGCGCTGATTGAAGGCGAATTCCGTCGCCTGGGCCAGGGCGATGAAGTGGATCGCTGGCTCAAGGCGGAACTGGAAAAACCGCTCGACCCGGGCGAAGTGGCGCGTGCCGCCAGCACCCCGGCGATTGCGTCTGAGATGTACCTGGCCGGCGTGCTGGTGGCCGACAAGCAGAACTTCATGGAGCGCAGCTACCTGGACGAACTGGCGCGTCAATTGCGCATCGAGCCGGGTCTGAAGGCCGAACTCGAACGCCAGGTGGCCACGCGCGACGGCGCCTGAGGCGCCATGAGCGAAAGCGCCGTTTCCTCCTCCACGCCAGCACGGCCTCGCCGTCGTGGTTGGGCGGGCCTGTTGCTGCTGGTGCTGGTGGCGGGCTTGCTGGCGTGGGCCTGGCGTCAGCCGTTTGCCTTGACCTGGCGCACGTTGTGGGAAGTGTCGCGGCTGCCGCCCGCCAGCACGTTGCCGGTGCCGGTGGAGGGCGTGCGGGCGCGCGCCATCGCCGATACCTTCGGCGCGCCGCGCGGGCGCGATCGCACGCATGCCGGCGTGGATATTTTTGCCGCCCGCGGCACGCCGATCACCAGCAGCACGCGCGGTGTGGTGGTCGCGGTGCGCGACGGCGGTCTGGGTGGGCGACAGGTATGGGTGCTGGGACCGGCGCGCGAACGCTACTACTACGCGCACCTGCAGGACTGGGCGCCGGCGCTGGCGGTGGGTGATGTGGTCGACGTCGGAACGACGTTGGGCAGCGTCGGCACCAGCGGCAATGCGCGCGGCACGCCACCGCACCTGCACTTCGGCGTCTACGGGCGCGAAGGCGCCTACGACCCCCTGCCGCTGTTGCGCGTCCATGCAGCCGTGGGCCAACGCGGCCCGGCACGCTGAATGTCCGAAGCGCGGAACAGTCCATCGCGGTGGGGGCCCTCGTTTGCAACGGCGTGCATGCCTATCTTGGCAGTGTCCCCTGCGAGCCTTCCCCCATGGCCAATTCCTCCCATCGCTATCGCCTGACCGTCACGCCGATCGAATCCGACGGCCTGCCCTGCCAGAACCGCTGCACGCTGGAGTTCGAGCACAGCTGCCACGACGACTGGACGCGCATCCTCGAAAACGTGCAGCGCCTGCGTGGCTTCAATGGCGACGAGCGCGCCGCATTGGTCATCGGCACCAAGCTGCTGAGCGGATTGATGCTGGCCCATCGCAAGGATCAGGCCGATCTGTTCGAACCACTGCAACCGGCGCTTGCCGAGTTCATCAAGGGCTTGAAGCAGCGCAGCACGCTGCAGGGCGATGAACTCCGCTAAGCCGGCGGACAGTTTGGAATGGCTATGGTGCGATCCACCCGAAATGAACGAGTGAGCCTGGATGACTTCTGATCTGTACACCCTCAAACGCCTGCGTCGCTCACGTCGCGCGCTTGCCTGGGCGCTGGCCGCCAGCGTCGCCACCCTGCCCTTTCCGCTGGCGGTGACCGCGCAGGAGCCGGCATTCCAGCAGACCGCCGAAGGCTTCGCGGTAGGTGCGCAGCAACTGCAGACCGCGATGGCCTCGCAGTTTCCGCATTCGGAATCGCTGCTCGGCGGCTTGGCCGATCTGACCTTCAGCAAGCCGGCAGTGGCCATTCCCAATCCGGGCAGTCGCATCCAGCTGGACATGGATTACCAGTTAGCGTCCAGGCTCGATGGCAGCCAGCAGCAGGGGCGCCTACGCGTGCTCAGTGGCCTGCGCTACAACCCCGGCAGCCATGGCCTGCATCTGCTCAATCCGGAAGTGCAGAGCGTGCGTGCGAACGACGGCAGCAACCAGGTCGATGAGCAGACCCGCGCCTTGATCAACGCCCTGCTGCAGGACTACGCCAAGCAACAGCCGGTGTACCAGCTCGATGCCGCCACCGTCGCGCAGATTCCCGGCACCCTGACCGCAGACGCGATCCGCATCGAAAAGGGTCAGGTCCATCTGCGTCTGGGGCAGTGACACCCACCTGATGCGGGCGCCGACCGCGCCCGCATCCGACTGTTACAGCTCGAACCGATAGCTGAGCTTCACCAGCAACTGTTCGTCATCGCGCAGACCGAAGCTGTCACTGATCAGTGAGCTGGCAGTATCCGAATAGTCGTTGTCATCGCGGCCACCGCGGCCATAGACGATGTACAGGTACGACAGCGGCGCCAGTTCATAGCGGTAGCGGATCTGGAAGGCCAGGTTGCTCAGGCTGAAATCGTCAATCTCGTCATTGCTGGCCAGCGACTGGCCATTGGGCGCCACCCGATACGCCTGCAGGGCCTGGGCATCGAGGGTGATGGACTGCAGCTTGACCCGCAGTTCCTGCTTGTCGCTGATGTTCCAGTTGACGCCGGCGTTGATATGCCATTCGCGGCCCTTGTAGCTGCCAATCAGGTTGTCGTACTGCCACAGCAACCAGTCCGGGGTCATGTCGGCATACACGCCGCCATAGAAACTGAAAGCGTCGCTGATGAAGTACGTGGCCTGGTACTCGGCCGCGTAGCCAACCTTGTCATTGCCGGCCAGACCGCCGGTAAACGCGTCGACGAAGGCCTCGTGCGCCCAGTGTCCCTTGCGCGGACGCTCGAATTCCCAATGCGCGTTCCAGCGACCCGGCACGTTTACGACGCCATTGCCGCGCGTGAGCATGTCGTCCACGCCCGAGGTGTTGATGTTGATCTGCGCATACTCGGAACTGCCGTTGCGCAGTGAGCTCTGCCGGCTCATGCGGAACTGGTTGTTCAAGCGTTCGCCGTTGTCGTTGTAGACCGTGCTGGCGCGCCAGCGCCACTCCTTGGACGAGTAACGGGATTCGGCCGGCTGATCGGGGAAGCGCTTCTTGAACTCCCAGTGCAGGTAGTTCATGTTGTTGCGCGACAGGTAACCGGCATCGTTGATCTGCAGTTCGTCGCCGAAGTGCATGGCGATCCATTGCTGCCGCCAGTTGTTGTCCATCTCGTAGTCAGCCCAGATGGTGGCGCCGTTGTCGCGCGTTGTCTGCCCTTGTTGATCGATCTGGCTGCCGAACACGCGCGTGCGGATGTTCCAGCGCTGGGTCGGGCGCCAGTTGTGGTCCACGCCCAGCACGGTGGCCTCGCGATCCAGGTACGGCCGCTCGACGTTGGTCACCATCATGCCCAGGTTCTGGGTTTCGAAGTCGCGCACCAGCCGCAGGGCGTAGAAGCTGCGTCCCACTTCGTCGGCTTCGTCGGCGGCGAACAGGCCGTACTTGGTCTGGCCAAAGCTGCCGTTGAGCTTGAGCGCGGCGGTAATGTCGCCGGAGCCGTTGCCGTCGTCCGCCGGTCCACCAACGCGGCGGGTGTACAGCAACTGGCTGTAGTCCGACGGCGTGGTGTACTCGAACAAGCCCTGGTTCTCGGTGAAGAACGGGCGCTTGTCGCTGATGAAGGTTTCGGTGGCGCTGAAGTTCACCACCAGGTCGTCGCTCTCCACCTGCCCGAAATCCGGATTGATCGTCGCCGTCATCTGGAACTGGCCATTGGGCTTCCAGAACAGATCCACGCCGCCGTCGAAATCGCTGGACTTGCCGACGTTGTCGTACAGGCCTGACACATAGGGCGTGATCGCCAGCAACGACTGGCTGTACTGCTGCACTTCCACCGGCGCGAAGTCGGAGACGAAGCGCGGACGTTCGAAGCTGGCGGCCGGCCAGGCCGAACGTTCGCCGGTCGAACCAATCACGCGATCCACGTAGAGCTTCATGGTCCGGGTGTCACCGGCGCTTTTGTGCATCGGCGCGATGTACCAGGGAATCAGCACCTCGACGGACCAGCCCTCGGCATCCTCGCTGACGGCGTGCTTCCAGTTGCCGTCCCAGTCATCGTTGAACTGGAACTCGTTGGTGATGATGGCGTCGGCGACGCCGTCGGTGGAGGACACCGTAAAGTTGTAGGCGGCGCGGCCGTCACCGTCGAAGTCGATCATCAGGTTGACCCGATCGACCTGATCCTCGAAATCGCGCTGCACGCGCTGGCGGGTGCGCGGCACCGACGCCGGCTGCACATTGCGCCAGGCCACGGCAAGACCATCGGGGGTGGCCAGCACCCAGGCTTCGGTGGGTTGTGAAGCGGCCGCCTTGGTCAGCGGCTGCACCTGGCGGAAGTCGGTGATGTGGCGGGCGCCCTGCCATTCGGCCGGATCAATGCGCCCGTCGATATCCACCGCCATCGCCGGCGCCGCCAGCGCCAACAGAACCGCACCACTCAGAACAGCCAGTCGCATGTCACTTCCCCCCGGGCTCCTGCCCTTGTCGGGGAGCGAAATTACCCATCTGCGCAGGTTTCACCCACTGGCGTTGGTCATGGCAACCATTTGCCCCGCTGCTGCATCCACTGCTTGAGGCCGGCCGGTTTCAGGTCGATGACTTCTTCTTCGGCTGCAGCATGGTGCCCGTGCATTTGGGGCTGCCGCAACGGCAGGCCCAGACCTTCTTCAGTCGTGCGGTATGCGGCTCGGACAGGACGATGCCGTAGTTGTAGGTCAGTTCTTCGCCGGGCTTGATGCTGCGGATCGCCTCGATGAACACCTTGTCCTTCTTGCGGTTGTTGCCGTCGTGCTCGGCAATCACGGCTTCGCAGTTGGGATCGCAGCTGTGGTTGATCCAGCGCGCCTTGTTGCCCTTGTGGTTGGCATCGATGACGTATTCATCGTTGAGGGTGAACAGGAAGGTATGGCCGGACTCGACGTCGCCGCTGTCATCCTCGTCCACGTCATCGTGCGAGCGCCGCTTGCCCTTGTATTCGACGACACGTTCGCCCTTCTTGAGCGGGGCGATGGCGAACACGCCATTGCCATGGATGTCGGACTGGCGGGCTTCAATCTTGCGGGGCATGCGGATTCCGTAAAGCGGTCGGGAATCGCGATTCTCGCTCACGGCGAGGGCCAGCGTGAAGGGCGCGACGAAAAAACCGACCGCACTCGGCCAAAAGTCAGGGCTGGGCCTGTTCACCTGAACCTGTGCGACAAGCCGTGTCCGGTTGCCGGAAAACGCTGCGTTGATAGCCCTGTTTTCCCCCGAACACCTTGCCGAGCCCAACCATGTCACGCCCAATCCGAACGCTGAATTACAGTATTTTCCTGCTCGCCCTGCTCGCGCTGGCCGGTTGCCAATCCGAGTCCGGCAAACCAGCTGCCGCAGTCGCCGCGGCGGCCGTCGCGACCAGCCATTCCGATCTGCTGGCCCGCGGCGAATACCTGATCCGCACCACCGGCTGCAACGATTGCCACACTGTCGGCTATGCCGAAAGCCAGGGCACCCTGCCCAAGGATCAATGGCTCAAGGGTTCGCCCCTTGGCTATAACGGTCCCTGGGGTACGACGTATGCGCCCAACCTGCGCCTGCGTCTGCACGAGATGACCGAAGTGCAATGGCTGGAATTCAGCGCCAACCTGCGCACGCGGCCGATCATGCCGGACTTCGCGGTGCGCGCCATGACCGAGGAAGATCGCCGCGCCATCTTCCGTTTCGTGCAGTCGCTGGGACCGGCAGGTGAACAGGCCCCTGCCTATCTGCCGCCCGGCCAGACCCCGCCCGCGCCCTACTTCGGCCTGATCCTGCCGCCTCCTCCGACCGAGGCAAGTCCCCCCGAAAAGGCCGTGGCGTCGGCTCCCGGGCCCTGATTCAGGCTCGACTGGCACGGGAAGGCCACAAAGCGTACAATTTCGGTACGCTTTCGAGCCTTCCCCCGCCATGCTCCGTGTCACCAAACTCACTGACTACGCCACCGTAGTCCTCACCGTGCTCGCCGCCCGCCCGGGCGAGGTCTTGAGTGCGACCGACCTGGCCGACCACTCCGGCCTGGAATCGCCCACGGTCAGCAAGGTCCTCAAGCCGCTGGCCCAGGCCGGTCTGGTGGAGGGCCTGCGCGGCGTCCACGGCGGCTATCGCCTGAGCCGGGCTGCTGCCGATATCAGCCTCATCGAGATTGTCGAGGCCATGGAAGGTCCGCTGGCGATGACCGAGTGCAGTTCGGCTGACAGCCACTGCGGCATCGCCCATCAATGCAGCGCGCGCGCCAACTGGCGCCTGATCAATGACGTGGTCGGCGACGCCCTGCGCGGCGTCACCCTGGCGCAGATGCTGCATCCGCCCACCTCCTCCCCTTCCGACGACTCGCCGCGGCGCCCCATCGCCCTGCGCGTCGCCAACAGTTGAATCCGTAGGCAGCCCTGATGGCCACCGAAAACGCAGAAATCCTGGAACAGCTGGGACGTCGCTACGACGCCGGCTTCATCACCGACATCGAATCCGATTCCCTGCCACCCGGCCTGGACGAGGACGTGGTGCGCGCCCTCTCGGCCAAGAAGAACGAGCCGGAGTGGATGACCGACTGGCGCCTGGCGGCTTACCGCCACTGGCTGACCATGCCGGTGCCGCACTGGGCCAAGCTGAAGATCGCGCCGATCGATTTCCAGGCCGTCAGCTACTACAGCGCACCCAAGGCCAAGTACAACTCGCTGGACGAAGTGCCGCAGGAACTGCTCGACACCTACGACAAGCTGGGCGTGCCGCTGCATGAGCGCGCCAAGCTGGCCGGCGTGGCGGTGGACGCGGTGTTCGACTCGGTCTCGGTAGGCACCACCTTCCGCAAGGAACTGGCCGAGAAGGGCATCATCTTCTGCTCGATGAGCGAGGCCATCCGCGAGTACCCGGATCTGGTGCGCCAGTACCTGGGCACGGTGGTTCCGACCGGCGACAACTATTTTGCCGCGCTCAACTCGGCGGTGTTCTCCGACGGCAGCTTCGTCTTCATTCCCAAGGGCGTGCGTTGCCCGATGGAACTGAGCACCTACTTCCGCATCAACGCCGGCCACACCGGCCAGTTCGAACGCACCCTGATCATTGCCGAGGACAAGAGCTACGTCTCGTACCTGGAAGGCTGCACCGCGCCCATGCGCGATGAAAACCAGCTGCATGCGGCGGTGGTCGAGCTGGTGGCGCTGGAAGATGCCGAGATCAAGTACAGCACCGTGCAGAACTGGTACCCCGGCGACGAGGAAGGTCGCGGCGGCATCTACAACTTCGTGACCAAGCGCGGCGAATGCCGTGGCGCACGCAGCAAGATTTCCTGGACCCAGGTGGAAACCGGGTCGGCGATCACCTGGAAATACCCCAGCTGCGTGCTGCTGGGCGATGACTCGGTGGGCGAGTTCCACTCGGTGGCCCTGACCCATCACCGCCAGCAGGCCGATACCGGCACCAAAATGATCCACATCGGCAAGAACACCAAGTCGAAGATCATCAGCAAGGGCATCAGCGCCGGGCGTGGCCAGAACACCTATCGCGGCCTGGTCAAGGTCGATCGCAACGCCAGCAACGCGCGCAACTACACCCAATGCGACAGCCTGCTGATCGGCAAGAAGTGCGGTGCGCACACCTTCCCGTACATCGAGGTCAAGAATCCGACCGCGACGCTGGAACATGAGGCCACCACCTCCAAGATCTCCGACGATCAGATGTTCTATTGCCGCGCGCGCGGCATCAGCCAGGAAGACGCGGTCTCGCTGATCGTCGACGGCTTCTGCAAGCAGGTGTTCCGCGAACTTCCCATGGAATTTGCGGTGGAAGCCAAGAAACTGCTGGAAGTCTCGCTGGAAGGCAGCGTCGGCTGATTCGATATTCCCTTCTGCCGATGGGAGAGGGGCTACCAAGAACCAAGTGGAACTGAACATGCTGAAGATCGAAAACCTCCACGCCAGCGTCGCCGGCAAGGAAATCCTCAAGGGCCTTTCGCTGGAAGTGAAGCCGGGCCAGGTGCACGCCATCATGGGTCCCAACGGCGCCGGCAAGTCCACCCTGGGCAACATCCTGGCCGGGCGCGAAGGTTACGAAGTCACCCAGGGCAGCGTCAGCTTCGACGACCAGGCCCTGCTGGAACTGGCGCCGGAAGAACGCGCCGCCGCCGGCGTGTTCCTGGCCTTCCAGTACCCGGTCGAGATTCCCGGCGTCAACAACACCTACTTCCTGCGTGCCGCGCTCAACGCACAGCGCAAGGCGCGTGGCGAGTCCGAACTGGACTCGATGCAGTTCCTCAAGCTGGTGCGCGAAAAGCTGGCCGTGCTGCATCTGAAGGACGAACTGCTGCACCGTGGCGTCAACGAAGGATTCTCCGGCGGCGAGAAGAAGCGCAACGAAATCTTCCAGCTGGCCGTGCTCGAACCCAAGCTGGCGATCCTCGATGAAACCGACAGCGGCCTGGACATCGACGCGCTCAAGCACGTCGCCGACGGCGTCAACGCGCTGCGTTCGCCGGATCGCGCGTTCCTGGTCATCACCCACTACCAGCGCCTGCTCGATTACATCAAGCCGGACGTGGTGCATGTACTGGCCGATGGCCGCATCGTCGAATCCGGCGGGCCGGAACTGGCGCTGGAGCTGGAGCAGCACGGCTATGCCTGGCTGAAGGATCGCGTCGCGCCGGCGCAGGCCGCCGGATGAGCGCGTTGTTCGATTCCCTGGCGCAGGGATTCACCGGCGACGCCAGTCGTCGCGCCGAACTCGACGAAGCGCTGCGTGCCGGGCTGCCCGGCCCGCGCAATGAAGCGTGGAAGTACACCTCGCTGCGGCAGTTGGAGCGTCGCAGCTTCCAGCCGGTGCAGGAGGCCCCGGCGGTCGACCCGCTGCTGCTGGCCGATATCCCCGGTCCGCGCGCGGTGTTCGTCAATGGCCGCTATTCGGTGGCCTTGTCGCTGACCACCGATCTGCCCGAAGGCGTGAGCCTGCAGTTGCTGTCGGAGGCCTTGGCACAGGGTCCGGAATCGGTGCGCTTCCTCGGTCGCCGCTTCGAGCGCAGCGAGGAAGTCTTCGCCCGCCTCAACGCCGCGCTGGCCAGCGAAGGCGTGCTGCTGCGACTGGATGAAGGGGTGGTAGTCACCCATCCCCTGCATCTGGTCTTCATCGGCGCGGCCGACGGCGCGGATCGCGCCTGGCACCTGCGTCACTTGATTGAACTGCGCGCCGGCGCTTCGCTGACCGTGCTGGAACATCATTTTGCGGTGGACGATCACGCCCACCTGGCCAACAGCCTGACCCACGTCCACCTGGCCCGCGATGCGCAACTGCGCCATGCGCGCGTGCAGCGCGACGGCGATCGCGGCAGCAGCCTGCTGCGTACCGAAGCCGTGCTGGCCCGCGATGCCGAATACCGCCGCATGGATCTCGAACTGGGCGCGGCCTTGTCGCGGCATGAGCTCAATGTCCGCCTCGAGGGCGACGGCTCGCGCCTGCTGGCCAACGGCGTGCTGCTGGCCGATGGACGCCGCCATCTCGACACCCGGCTGGGCATCGACCATATCGGCCGCGACACCGCCTGCGAGCTGGGTTGGCGCGGCCTCGGCGCCGGTCGTGGACGCGCGGTATTCCATGGCGGGATCCTGATTCGCGAAGGCGCTGACGGCACCGATGCCGCGTTGTCCAACAAGAACCTGCTGTTGTCCGAACACGCCGAGATCGACACCCAACCGGTGCTGGAAATCCACGCCGACGAAGTGAAGGCGGCGCATGGCGCCACCGTCGGCAAGCTGGATGCCAACGCCCTGTTCTATCTGCGCTCACGCGGACTGTCGGAAGCCGAAGCGCAGCTGCTGCTCACCGCCGCCTTCTTCCGCGAGCCGCTGGCCGTGATCGGCAGCGCGGAGATCCGCGAAGCCCTGACCGCGCGTATCGACGCCGCCCTGGCTCGCCTGGCAACGCCATGACCCTCAGCCTGCCGCCGCAGCCATTGCAGGGGTCCGACGCCGACTGGGCCGCCATTCGCGGCGACTTCCCGCTGCTCCAGCGGCAGGTGCATGGCAAGCCGCTGATCTATTTCGACAGCGCCAACACCGGTCAGAAGCCGGCCAGCGTCATCGAGGCGACGGATGCGTTCTACCGCCATCACAACGCCAACGTCAGTCGCGCCGTGCATACGCTGGGCACCGAAGCCACGGATGCGTACGAGGCTTCGCGGCGCAAGCTGGCGAACTTCCTCAATGTGCGCGCCGATGATCTGGTGCTGTGCAGCGGCACCACCTTCGCCCTCAATCTGGTGGCGTACTCCTGGGCCCTGCCGCAACTTAAGGCCGGCGATGTCATCCTGGTCTCGCGCATGGAGCACCACGCCAACATCGTGCCGTGGCAATTGGTGGCCCAACGCACCGGCGCCAGCGTGCGGGTGGCAGAGATCCTGCCCGATGGCAGCCTCGATCTGCCTGCGCTGTATGCGGCAATGACCGGCGAGGTCAAGCTGCTGGCAATCGCTCATGTATCCAACGTGCTCGGCACGGTCAATCCGGTGCGCGAGATTTGTCGGGAAGCGCGCAAGCGCGGGGTCATCACCGTCGTGGACGGTTCCCAGGCCGCCCCGCATCGCCCGGTCGACGTGACCGCCATCGGCTGCGACTTCTACGCCATCACCGGCCACAAGATGTGTGGTCCGACCGGCACCGGCGCGCTGTGGGCGCGCCGCGAGCACCTGCAGGCGATGCCGCCCTTCATCGGCGGCGGCGAAATGATCAAGGAAGTGAGCTTCGAAGGCACCGTCTTCAACGATGCGCCGCACAAATTTGAAGCCGGCACGCCCAACATCGCCGGCTTCGTCGGTTTGGGCGCGGCGGTGGATTATCTGCAAGGCGTCGGCATGGCCGCCATCGAGCAACGCGAAACCGAGTTGCTGGCACACGCCACCGAAGAACTGTCGCGGATTCCCGGCCTGCGCCTGTTCGGCACGGCGCCGGAGAAGGCGGCCGTGCTTTCCTTCCTGATCGAAGGCGCACATTCGCACGATCTGGCGACCTTGCTGGATCTGGAAGGCGTGGCGGTGCGCTCGGGCCAGCATTGTGCGCATCCGCTGCTGCAGTACTTCGGGGTGACGGCCACCTGCCGTGCCTCGCTGGCCTTCTACAACACCCATCAGGAAATCGAGCAGTTCGTGGTGGCCCTGGACAAGGCGCGGCGCCTGCTGGCGTGAGGCCTGCCCCACTGAAGCCTGTCCCGCTGAAGCCTGTCCCGCTGACGCCTGTTCCGGTGGTGCGCGACCCGGTACCGCGCGCGGCGAATCTTGCTTAGGATCCACGCATGGACTCATTGACCTTCCGCGCCGCGACCGCGAGCGACATCCCCACCCTGATTGAGCTGGTGACCTCCGCCTATCGCGGCGAAGTGAGCAAGCAAGGCTGGACCACCGAAGCCGACCTGCTGGACGGCCAACGCATCGATGCCGAAGGCCTGAATCGCGACATCGCGCGCGAACGCAGCCGCATCCTGCTGGCCGAACGCGATGGCGCGGTGCTGGCCTGCGCCCACGTGGCGGTGGAAGACGGCGCCGGCTACTTCGGCATGTTCTCGGTCAAGCCGGATCAACAGGGCGGCGGCTTGGGGAAGCTGGTCATCAACGAAGCCGAACGCATCGCCCGCGACGAATGGCAACTGCCGGCGATGCGCATGACCGTCATCGATGTCCGTGATGAATTGATCGCCTTCTATGAGCGGCGTGGCTATCAGCGCACCGGCATCAAGAAGCCCTTCCCTTACGGGGATGCCCGCTACGGAATCCCCAAACGTGACGACCTGCGTTTTGAAGTGCTGGAGAAGGCACTGTGAGCGAGGCCTGGACGTTTGTCTGTGCCCTGGGCGAGATGCTGCCGGGCGAGATGCGCACCGTCTTTGACGAAGTGACCGGCACGCCCATCCTGGTGCTCAACTACGATGGCGATTTCTACGCGCTCGAAGATCGTTGCAGCCACGAAGACTTCGAATTGTCTTCGGGCAGTTTCGACGCCGAAGAGGCCAGCATCGAATGCGTGCTGCACGGCGCGCGATTCGATATCCGCGACGGACGTGCGCTGTGCGCGCCGGCGTATTCGGCCGTGCCCAAGTTTCCGGTCAAGCACGAACACGGCGGCGTCTGGACCCGCGACGACCGCGGCTGAAACCGGCGGCGCCTGCCGCCGTCTTGCGATAAGTCATCGCGACAAGTGACACGAGCCACACTGCGTACCCGAGCGGAACATGCGGGCCGGCGCAGGCGTTAGCGTGTCCGAAGCTCGCCGCTCGTGCGCCAGCCCACGCCGCCAGGTCCGCTTCCGGGCCCCCCAGCAATGTGACCAAACGAATGCACAGTCGTTCGGCTCGACCGTGGCCAAGCGACTGTATTGCTTGCAGAAGCGAACAATTCTCATTTAGAATTATGAATTCACCAGTTCACACTCTTGCTCGGATCCCTGGCATGTCCCGGTTGCCCCCGCTGTTTGCGCGCGTAGTGACGCCCTCTGCCCGGATGCCGGCCAGCAGGGAAGCGCGCCGCGTGTGGACGAGCTGCCCGGGCCTGCTGGCGCCCGGTGCGCCGCCAGGCCGTTCACCGCCCTAGGCCGGTCGAACGCCGCGCCCTTCGCTTCGAAGCATCGACTTTCTTTCAGCTCGACCATCGTCTCCCTTCGCCGCCGCAGTGGGAGTGCCTTCATCCAACTGTGTTCATCCCTCCATGACCCCTATCAAGTCGCGCAAGCACGCTGCCCCGAATCCGCGTTCCACCCAGGGCCTGGTCACCGCCACCCTGCTCACCGGTTTGACATTCGCCGTTCCTGCCGCCGCCCAGTCCACGGACGCGCAAGCCGGTTCGTCCACGGCAACCACTCTGCCCGGCCTGCAGGTCGAAGGCGTGCGCGTGGACGGCTACAAGGCCGACAAGGTGGCCTCGCCGAAGTTCACCCAGTCGCTGCAAGACACGCCGCAGACCATCCAGATCATCACCAGCGACCTGTTCAACCAGCAGGGCGCCACCAACCTGACCGAAGCCCTGCGCAACAGCCCGGGCGTGGGCACCTTCTTTGTTGGCGAAAACGGCAACACCGCCACCGGCGACACCCTCTACATGCGTGGCTTCGACAGCTCCAGCAGCATCTTTGTCGATGGCGTGCGCGATCTGGGTTCGGTCTCGCGTGATGTCTTCAACATCGAGCAGATCGAAGTCGAGAAGGGCCCCGCGGGCACCGACAACGGCCGCAGCGCGCCCACCGGCGCCATCAACCTGGTGAGCAAGCAGGCATTCGCCCGCAACGCCACCAGCGCGACGATTTCCGCCGGCACCGACAACCAGCGCCGCGTCACCGCCGACTGGAACCAAACTCTGGGCACCACCAGCGCGCTGCGCCTGAACGTGATGACCCAGGACAGCGACGTCATTGGTCGCGATGAGGTCAATAACAAGCGTTGGGGCATCGCGCCGTCGCTGGCGTTCGGCCTGGGTACCGAGACTCGCTATTACCTCAACCTGATGTACGTGGAACAGGACAACGTGCCGGATGGCGGCGTGCCGACCATTGGCCTGCCGGGTTGGAGCCCGCAGCCCACGCTTGAATACCTGGCCGGCAATCCGGTCAATCCCGAGAATTTCTACGGCACGAAGTTCGACCACGACGACGTCACCGCGCAAATGGCGACGTTCCGCTTCGAGCACGACTTCTCCGACCAGCTCAAGCTGACCAACGTGGCGCGCTGGGGCAAGAACGAGCAGGACTACCTGCTCACCGCTTTCATGATCACCGGCCAGACCTCGCCCACGGCGGTGCCCACGATCCAGTTCACCAACCCGGCCGACCTGTCCACGTATACCGTCTCGCGCAGCCTGCCGACGTTCAAGGACCAGGAATACACCATCCTCACCGATCAGCTGAACCTGCGTGCGGACTTCAAAACCGGTAGTGTCGAGCACAACCTCAGCACCGGCGTCGAGATCGCAAAGGAAGAGTTGAAGGGCTGGCGCTACGGCACTTCGGGCGCGTGGACGCGCGCCAATCTCTACAACCCGGATCCGGCCACCGCCACCGGCCTGAACTGGTTTCGCACTGGTGCTTACACGCACGCTGAAGCCACCACCAGTTCGGTCTATGCGTTCGATACGGTGCACTTGAGCGAGTCCTTCCTGCTCACTGGCGGCGTTCGCTTTGACCACTACAAGATCGACTACTTCTCGCATCTGCCGTGCACGGCGAACAACTCGCAACCGTGCCGGGGCGCTCCCGTGGGGACGATCACGGATCAGCGACTGAAGGATTCCGACACGCTGTTCAACTGGAAGCTGGGCGCGGTCTACAAGCTGGGCGATGTCACCAGCTTCTATGCCAACTACGCGATCTCGCAGCAGCCGCCGGGCGGTTCATCGCTGGAACTGGCGCTCACGGCGACCAGCGCCAACAATCCCATCTACGACCCGCAGAAGACCGAGACGGTGGAAGTGGGCAGCAAGTTCAGCCTGCTCGACGACGCCCTGTTGCTGGCGGTAGCGCTGTACCAGACCGACGTGTCCAACGAGGTCATCACCGAAAATGGCGTGACCTCGCAAGCCGGCGACAAGCGCGTCAAGGGCGTGGAGATTTCCGCGGTAGGCAAGATCACCGATGCGTGGTCGATCTCGGCCGGCTACACCACCATGGACGCCAAGGTGACCAAGGGACCGGCCGTGGCACAGGACCGCACCACGGATCTCGGCTACACCCCCGACAGCGCCTTCACTGCCTGGACCACCTACGAGCTTCCGTTCGGCCTGACCTTCGGCGGCGGCGTGCGCTATAGCGGCGAAATGAAGCGCGGTACGGACGGCGCGGTGGGCACCCCCACCTTCGTCAAGTCGTACACCGTCTGGGATGCCGTGGTCAGCTACGCCTTCAACAAGAACGTGGATCTGCGCCTCAACGGCTACAACCTGTTCGACAAGGAGTACGTGGCCGCCATCAACAAAAGCGGCTATCGCTACACCCCCGGCGCACCGCGCTCGGTGCTGTTGAGCCTGAACCTGCGTTTCTAAGCAACAATCGGGCGGGGAAGCCAGCTTCCCCGCCCTTTGCTCTTCCAGGAGTTCCACATGCTGCTGCATATTCCCGCCGTCCTTGATCCCGCGCAGGTGGCGAGCATCCGCCGCGAACTGGATGCCGCCGACTGGGCCGATGGCCGCGAAACCGTCGGCAAGCAGGGCGCGCAGGTCAAACGCAACGAGCAGCTGCCGGACGCCTCGCCGCTCAAGCTGGCGCTGGGCCAGCAGATCCTGGCCGCGCTGGAACGCAATCCCCTGTTTTTCGCCGCGGCGTTGCCGCTGCGCATCCTGCCGCCGCGCTTCAACCGCTATCAGGGCGGCGGCACCTACGGCTTTCATATCGACGGTTCGGTGATGATCACCAGCACGCCCGAAGGCGTGCGCCAGCATCTGCGTTCGGACGTCTCCTGCACCCTGTTCCTGTGCGAACCCGACGAATACGAAGGCGGTGAGCTGATCATCAGCGACACCTACGGCGAGCACGAGGTCAAGCTGCCGGCCGGCGACATGATCGTCTACCCCTCGTCCAGCCTGCACCAGGTGCGTCCGGTTATCCGGGGCGCACGCGTGGCCTCGTTCTTCTGGGTGCAGAGCATGATCCGCGAAGACGCGCAGCGTCGCCTGCTGTTCGAAATGGATACGTCGATTGAAACGCTGCGGCGCACCGGCGCCGATGCCGACGCGGTCGTCCAGCTGACCGGCGTCTACCACAACCTGATGCGCCGCTGGGCCGAGACGTGACCGGCCCGGTCATGGCCTAATCCCTTTCCTTCTCCCGGTCCGTCGCCGCCTTGACTCCAGCCCCCGCCCCTTCGGTCTCCAGCCAGCAACAGCGCCGTGGCTATTGGCTGCGTACGCTGCATCAATGGCATTGGATCAGTTCGGCAATCTGCCTGATCGGCATGATCCTGTTTGCGGCCACCGGCATCACCCTCAATCACGCGGCGAAGATTGAAGCCAGGCCGGAGGTCGTCACCCGTCATCTGCAATTGCCCGCGCCACTGCTGCCGAGCCTGGGTGATCGCGCAGAAGGCGATGCCCCGTTGCCCGCCGCAACGGCCGACTGGTTGAGCGGGCAATTGGATGTATCCATCGGTCGCCGACCTGCCGAGTGGTCGGAGGAAGAGATCTACGTCTCCATGCCACGCCCCGGCGCAGATGCCTGGATCAGCATCGATCGCGGCAGCGGCGCGGTCGAGTACGAAAGCACCGACCGCGGCTGGGTTTCCTATTTCAATGATCTGCACAAGGGCCGCAATGCGGGCGCGGCCTGGAGCTGGTTCCTCGATATCTTCGCCGTGGCCTGCCTGGTGTTCTGCATCACCGGCCTGTTCCTGCTGCAGCTGCATGCGCGGCAACGACGCATGACCTGGCCGATGGTCGGCTTGGGCCTGATCGTGCCCTTGCTGCTGGCGCTGATCTTCATCCACTGATTTCCCAACGAGCACGATGATGAAAAAGACAACCGTGTCCCTGAGCCTGACCTTCGCCCTGAGCGGATTGTTGACCGTGCCGGCGATGGCTGCCGAGTTGACGGTCAACGTGGAAGTGCCGAAGTTGAACGTGGCCGAATATCACCGGCCGTATGTCGCCATCTGGCTGGAAGGTGCGGATCAGAAAGTCGCCGCCAACCTGTCGGTCTGGTACCAGCAGAAAAGCACGAGCGAAGGCCATGGCACCAAGTGGCTGCCCGATCTGCGCCAGTGGTGGCGCAAGTCCGGCCGCACCTTGAAGGTGCCGGTGGATGGCGTGACCAGCCCCACCCGTCCGGCTGGCCAGCACGCGCTCAAGTTCACCGACAAGCAACCACAGTTGGCACAGCTGCCGCCCGGCGAGTACACCCTGGTGGTGGAAGCCGCGCGTGAAGTGGGTGGCCGCGAACTGGTCAAGGTGCCTTTCACCTGGCCCGCCACGAGCGCGCAGACCGCCTCGGCCAAGGGCAGCAGCGAACTGGGCGCCGTGAACGTCAACGTCAAACCCTGATTCCGCGTTACTCCCCTACCCTGTTCTGGAGCACACGATGAAGCGTTCCCTCACCCTCGCCCTGGCCTTGGCCACCGCACTGCCGTTCTCCGCGTTCGCGCACAAGGCGTGGCTGCAACCCTCGCAGACGGTGATTGCCGGCGAGAAGCCGTGGATCACCGTGGATGCGGCGGTCTCCAACGACCTGTTCTATTTCAACCACGTGCCGCTGCGCACCGAAGGGCTGGTGATCACCGCGCCGGACGGCAACAAGGTGGACCCGCAGAACCTGGCCACCGGCAAGTTCCGCACGGTGTTCGATGTCGAACTGCTGCAGCAGGGCACGTACCGGATCGCCGTGGTCAACAGCGGCCTGTCCGGCAGCTGGGACGTGGACGGCAAGCCCAAGCGCTGGCGTGGAACGCCGGCCACGTTTGCCACCGAAGTGCCCAAGGACGCCAAGAATCTGCAGGTGTCGCAATCGCTCGGACGCGTGGAAACCTTCGTGACCAATGGCTCGCCCAACACCACCGCGTTCAAGACCAGCGGCGAAGGGCTGGAACTGGTGCCAGTCACCCATCCCAATGATCTGTTCGCCGGCGAAGCCGCCAAGTTCAAGATGCTCAAGGACGGCAAGCCGGCCGCGGGCCTGGAATTCGAGATCACCCGCGGCGGCACACGCTATCGTAATGCGCAGGACGAAATCAAGGTGACCACCGACGCCAACGGCGAGTTCAGCGTCACCTGGCCGGAAGCCGGCATGTACTGGCTGGAAACCACCAGCACCGATGACAAGACCTCCTTGCCGCAGGCCAAGCAACGCCGCTTGAGCTATGTGGCCACACTGGAAGTCCTGCCGCAGTAAGCAGCAACGGACGCCGTCCGCGGGCGGCGTCCTCTTTCACTCTGCCGATGCCCCAGACCGTAATGCTCCCTCCTGCCCACACCGTCCATGCCCTCGGTGGCGACACCATGGGCACTACCTGGTCGGTGCAGGTGGTCGCGGGTCGCGACCGCGATCTGCATGCGCTGCATCACCGCGTGCAAGCGGTGCTGGATCGCGTCGTGGCGCAGATGAGCACGTGGGAACCCGACAGCGACATCAGCCGCTTCAATCGCGCCGAGGCCGGACACTGGCAAGCCATTCCCGGCGAGTTCCTGCAGGTGCTGCGCACCGCGCTGGGGATTGCCGAAGCCAGCGGCGGTGCGTTTGATCCGACCATCGGCGGTCTGGTGGGCCTGTGGGGTTTCGGTGCGCAGGCGCAGCCGCGCGGCAACACCGATGATCTGCAGCAACGTCGTCTGGCCGCCAACGCGGGCTGGGACCGGGTGCAGTTGGACGTGCCCGGTTCGCGGGTCCTGCAGACCGGCGGATTGATTCTGGATCTGTCCGCGATCGCCAAGGGCTACGCCGTCGATGCGGTTGCCGAAGCCTTGCGCCGTGACGGCATCGGTGCGGCGCTGATCGAAGTGGGCGGCGAGTTGTTCGGCTATGGCCGCAAACCAGATGGCACGCCCTGGCGCGTGTTGATGGAGTCCACGCCGGAAGAGGAACAGGCCGCGCAGCTGGAGCCGCGCGTGGTCGAACTGGACGGCAAGGCCGTGGCCACTTCCGGTGATCGCTGGCATGCGTACGAGCATCAGGGCGAACGGATCTCGCACACGCTGGATCCGCGCTCCGCGCGGCCGGTGGCGCAGAGCAGCGCCGGCGTCACGGTGCTGGCGGCGAGCGCGATGGAAGCCGATGCCTGGGCCACGGCGATGACCGTGCTGGGTGCGGAACAGGGCCTGATCCTGGCCGAACGCCTGTCGCTCGCGGTGCGCTTCGTGGATCGCACGCCACAGGGCCTACAGGAACGCAGCAGCAGCGCCCTGTCGGCGATGTGGTCGACGTGAGCACAGGCGCGGATTCACGCTCGCCCTGGCGTTCCTGGCTGGGCAACGCCGCGGTGCTGCTGGCGTTGTTGCTGCTGGGCGCGACGATGGCGACGTGGCAGAGCAGCCCGTGGTGGTTGGCCATGCCGCGCCAGGAGGCCTGGCTGACGGCAGGCGCTTCACTGTTCGCCTATGTGGGCTTCTTTGCCTGGATGCTGCGCCGGCATGCGCCTGGCGCCACCGCCGCCCTGGCCAACGAAAATGGCGTGCGCATCGTGCACGCAAGCCAGACCGGCTTTGCCGATCTGCTGGCGACGCGCAGCGCCGACAGCTTGCGCGCCGCTGGCTTTCCGGTGAGCGTGCAGCCGATCGAAAGCCTGCGCCTGCAGGACTTGCAGCAAGGCCGCGTGCTGTTTGTCGTCAGCACCACCGGCGAAGGCGATCCGCCGGACATGGCGCTGCGCTTTGTCCGTGACGTGATGGCGCAATCGCCGGATCTGTCCCGCTTGCAGTACGCCGTGCTGGCACTGGGTGATCGCGAATACCAGCACTTCTGCCACTTTGGTCGGCAACTGGACGAGTGGCTGCGCCAGCAGGGTGCGCGCGCGTTGTTTGATCGCGTGGAAGTGGACAACGCCGACGAGAGTGCGTTGCGCCATTGGCAACATCATCTCGGTCAGCTGGTGGGCGCTACCGAGCTGCCGGATTGGGATCTGCCGCGATACCAGCGCTGGACGCTGGTCGAACGGCACCTGCTGAATCCCGGCAGTGTCGGCGGTGCGGCGTTTCACCTGCGCTTGCGCCCACCTGCCGATGCCAACGTCAGCTGGCAAAGCGGCGACATCGCCGAAATCGGGCCGCGCCATCCCGACGCCGACGTGTTGGCCTGGTTGGCGACGCTGGGCTGGGACGGCGATCAGCAGGTGGAATGGCAGTCGACGACGCACACCCTGGCCTCGGTACTGGCGCAGGCGCATCTGCCGGCGTTGGATACCCTGTGCGGCCGCGCGCCAGTGGACAGCGTGGACGAGCTGACGCCGCTGCCACACCGCGAATATTCCATCGCCTCGATTGCGCAGGACGGCCTGCTGGACCTGGTGGTGCGCAAGATGCATCGCGCCGATGGACGGCCGGGCCTGGGCAGCGGCTGGCTGTGCCTGCATGCGCCGGTGGATTCGGAAATTGCGCTGCGCATCCGCAGCAACACCCAATTCCATCTGCCCGATCAGGACCTGCCCCTGATCCTGATTGGCAATGGCACCGGCATCGCCGGTCTGCGTGCGCATCTGAAGGCGCGCGCGCTGCGTGGACAGGCGCGCAACTGGCTGCTGTTCGGCGAGCGGCAGCGCGCGCACGACTTCCTGTTCGAACAGGGGATCCAGGCCTGGCAAGAGGCCGGCGTGCTGACCCGGGTAGACCTGGCGTTCTCCCGCGATCAAGTACAACGCTATTACGTGCAGGATGCCTTGCGTGCCGCGGCCGGCGAGCTGCGCGCGTGGGTCGAAGACGGCGCGGCGATTTATGTCTGCGGGAGTCTGGAAGGCATGGCGCCCGGGGTGGATGCGGCACTGCAGGAGGTGTTGGGCGCCGCCGCGCTGGATGCCTTGCGGATGGCCGGACGCTATCGGCGCGACGTCTACTGAGCTGCGTCGCGGGACTGGATGCGGATGGCGAGCAGTTCGCCGCCCCCTTGCAGTGCGTAGCGACCACGCTGGGGCTGCGCCGGAAGCACGGCGGTATCGCCGGCGAACAACGGCGGCAGATCTTCACTCGAATCGAACCGGGCCTGCCCGGCCAGCAGATGAATCGCCCACTGCGTCTGCGCGTCGACAAAGAACAGCATCGAGCCCACCAGCGGCCGGTGCAGCAGTTCGGCCGTGATCGTGTCGCGCCGCCACATCAGGTTGAAATCGTGGGTCAGCCCATCGACCAGCTCACCGCGCACCCGCTGCTCGCCGGCAAAACGGTAGCGGCCATGGGGCGGATCGAGAGTGACGGTGCTGTCGTCAAAGCACAGCCGCAATCCATTGCCGCGCAGCAGCACCAGTTCGCGTTCGATGCCCGGAAAGGTGGAAAAATCCGCGTCCTGTTCGATCTCGGCGATCGACAGCCGCCAATGCCAGTCATCCTGTTCGGGTTCGCGCAAGATCTCGCGCGTCCATCCCAGCCCGTTTTTCCAGCGGACGCGGCGATATTCGTTGGCGGGAATGAGGTAGGCGGACACGGCGCTCACGGATGGCCAGGGTTAGGCGGCGATTCTATCGCCCAAAGCAACATCGCCCAGACGCACTCCTGTGCGACTGGGCGATGGTTACTTCCTTGTCGGCTCCGTGCCGTACGCAGGCGTCCTGCCTGCTCCTGTTCTTGTGCGTCATGCACGCGTGTGCGGAGGTGCTGCCATAGGTACTTCCTTGTCGGCCTCCCTGCCTTGCCCCCCTTGGCGTCCTGCCCCTCCAACCAGTGCTCTGGCATCCTGCGTGAGCCGGCCTTGGGTTCTGCTGCCGCGACTAGCGCCGGGTGACCGGCGACTGCTGCCTCGCCTGCGTGGGCCGGGCGGGGGCCGCCGCCGTGGCTCGCAACTCGATGCGATCGCGATTCTTCTCGACGGTTTTCAGGCCAATGCCCTTGACCATCGCCAACTCCTCGGCGCTCTTGAAGGGACCGTGGGTTTTCCGGTATTCGACAATGGCTTCCGCCTTTGACTGACCGATTCCTACCAGCACCGACTCCAGGGTTGCCGCATCCGCCGTGTTGATGTTGACCTTGTCAGCTGCCAGGGCGCTTGCGACCAGAAGCAACGACAACACGACCGACTTGAAAACAGTGACCAGCGATTTCATGGGTGACTCTCCTTGTGGCTAATGGACGATTCCCTGCCGGAAACGGTCCGCTAGCCGCCTCCTCCTCCCTGCCGGCCGGGGTGGTCCCCTGGCTGGCACGGACAGTTTCGTCCGCCACTGGCAGCAAAGGTATCGCCGGAGAGCTGAAAAAAATGCCGGGAAACTCCGCATCGTCGTGTAGGAAAAATCCTACAAGGCCCGGGGGCGTAGAATGGGCGCTCGCATACGCATGACTGGAGTTTCCATGGATACCGCCAAGGTCGACCGCTACGTGAGTGACAAATGGGACGAAGACATCGTCCCGCAGCTGGTCGAGTACATCCGCATTCCCAACAAATCGCCGATGTTCGACCGCGATTGGGTCGCCAACGGCTACATGGAGGCGGCGGTGCAGCTCATGGAAAACTGGGCCCGGGCGCAGGCCATTCCCGGCCTGCAGGTGGAAGTGATCCGACTGGAAGGCCGCACCCCGCTGATCTTCCTGGAAATCCCGGCCACCGGCCCGGAGACGGGCGCCGACACGGTGCTTTTATACGGCCACCTGGACAAGCAACCGGAAATGACCGGCTGGGATCCCGATCTGGGCCCGTGGAAGCCGGTGCTGAAGGGCGACAAGCTGTATGGCCGCGGCGGCGCGGATGATGGCTATGCCATCTTTGGTTCGCTGGCCGCCGTGCAGGCCCTGCAGGCACAAGGCGTGCCGCATGCGCGCTGCGTGATCCTGATCGAGGCTTGCGAGGAATCCGGCAGCTACGACCTGCCCGCCTACGTGGACCATCTGGCCGAGCGGATCGGCAAGCCTTCGCTGGTGGTGTGCCTGGATTCCGGTTGCGGCAACTACGACCAGCTGTGGTGCACCACTTCGCTGCGCGGCCTGGCCGGCGGCAATTTCACCGTCAAGGTGCTCGACGAAGGCGTGCATTCGGGTGATGCCTCGGGTGTGGTGCCGTCCAGCTTCCGCCTGCTGCGCCAGCTGCTGTCGCGGCTGGAAGACGAGAACACCGGCCGCATCCTGCCCGAAGGCCTGCATGCGCAGATTCCCGCCGAGCGCCAGGCGCAGGCCAAGGAAGCGGCGCGGGTGCTGGATACCGCGGTGTTCGACAAGTTCCCGTTCCTGCCCGGCATGACCCCGATGGCCGAAGACCTGGCCGAGCTGGTGCTCAACCGCACCTGGCGCCCGGCCCTGTCGGTGACTGGCATGGACGGCATGCCGCCGCTTTCCTCGGCCGGCAACGTGTTGCGCCCTTTCACCTCGGTCAAGTTGTCGCTGCGCCTGCCGCCGACCCTGGATGGCAAGCGCGCCGGTGAACTGCTGAAGGAACTGCTGGTCAAGGACCCGCCCAATGGCGCCCAGGTCAGCCTGGATCTGGAAAAGGCCAGCACCGGCTGGAACGCGCCGGCGATGTCACCGTGGCTGGAAAACGCCATCAACGCCTCCAGCCAGGAATTCTTCGGCGCCCCGGCCATGTACATGGGCGAAGGCGGGACCATCCCCTTCATGGGCATGCTGGGCGAGAAGTTTCCCGGCGCGCAATTTATGATCACCGGCGTGCTGGGCCCGCATTCCAATGCGCATGGCCCCAACGAGTTCCTGCATATCCCGATGGGCAAGAAGGTCACGGCCTGCGTGGCGCGGGTCATTGCCGAACACCATGCCGCCAGTGTCCGCGGGGAAACCCAGGGCGTGGGCGCCGTGGCCGGCGGCGACCAGCACGGCGATCACGGCTGTTGTTGAGTTAGGCTGACACATCCCCCGCAATCCCAACCGGAGTGGTCAGATGGAAGAGATCTTTGGTGGCGGCATTCTGTGGACCTTGCTGATTGGCTTCATCGCGGGCCTGCTCGCCCGGGCGCTCAAGCCCGGCGATGACAAGCTCAGCTGGTTCTGGACCATCGTGCTGGGCGTGGCCGGCGCATTGCTGGCCTGGTATATCGGCGGTGCGGTGGGCTGGTATGGGCCGGGTGAGCCGGCTGGATTCATCGCTTCGGTCGTCGGCGCCATCGTCCTGCTCTTCCTCTATGGCCTGGTCCGGAAGAAGAGAGCGGTCGCCTGATCTGACTCGTGCAATCGAAAAGCCCCGCTTCGGCGGGGCTTTTTTTTGGGAAGACGCCCACTGGGCGGGACCTTCAGAATTCTTCACTCGCCTTTCCGGCACTTCATCCGGCCATCGGCAGCAATGGCACTCCCTTATTACGGAGCTCCACCATGCGCCCTGTTGTTGCCACCCTGCTGTGCCTGCTGGTCTTGCCGGTCTCGGCATCCGCGGCCGATGCCCCGGCCGCGGATGCCGGCCAGGTCATCCCCTACTCCACGCCCACCGCAGGCCATGATGGCTGGGCCGTGGCCGACGCGCGTCAGCTGCACTGGAACCTGACCCGCCTGGTGGATCTGGAAAAGGCGATCGCCGCCAACGAGTTTCCGGGCGTCACCAGCATCGTGGTGGCCAAGGACGGCAAGCTCGCCTACGAGCGCTACTTCGGCGAAGGCGCACCGGACCGGCTCAACGACACCCGCTCGGCCACCAAGAGCGTGACCAGCCTGCTGGTCGGGGCGGCGATTGATCGCCACCTGTTGCCTTCGGCCCAGGCCAAGGTCTACGACTACTTTGCCGACCGCGCACCGTGGCAGAACCCCAGCGCCCGCAAGTCCGCCATGACCGTGGAGGATCTGCTGACCATGAGCTCGGCCTGGGAATGCGATGACGAAAACCAGTTTTCCAGCGGCAACGAAGAACGCATGTACCTCAGTGAAGACTGGACCCGCTTCGCCTTGGATCTACCCATGCGCGGCTTCGCCCCCTGGATGACCCGGCCGGAACAGAGCCCGCATGGCCGCGCTTTTTCCTACTGCACCGCCGGCAGCTTCCTGCTGGGCGCGCTGGTGGAGAAAGTTGCAGGCAAGCCGCTGGCCGCGTTCTCCGCCGAAGTGCTGGAGCGCCCGCTCGGCATCACCCAGGTGCAATGGAATACCTCGTCCGAAGGCGTGGGCATGGGCGGCGGCGGCACCCGCTATCGCAGCCGTGATCTGGCGAAGCTGGGACAACTGGTCGCCGATGGAGGACGTTGGAATGGCAAGCAGATCATCACCAGGAGCTGGATTGATCAGGCGCTCACCGTGCACGCGCAGGCGCGCGAGGATGCCAACTACGGCTACCAGTTCTGGAACTTCCGGATGAGCACAGGCAAGCCGGGCGAAGGCGGCACCACCACTTCAGCCTGGGCGATGTCGGGCAATGGCGGCAACTATGTCTTCATCGTGCCGGAACAGCGGCTGGTGGCGGTGATCACGCGCTCCTCGTACAACCAGCGCAATGTCCATCCGCAGTCGCAACAGATGTTTGCCGACTACCTGCTCAAGGCGTTGCCGTCAGCTTCGCAATAGTGGCCGGCGCTACGCGCGCGCGCTCGGCCACGAGCGCGCGTTGCAAGGCGTCGATGACCGCGGCATAGCCGGGATCCCGACGCAGTTCGGCAAACCAGGGCGACACCTGCAGATAGGCGGCGTCGCGGTAGCCGCCGGCAATGGCCCGTTGCACATCGGCCAGGGCTTGCGCGGGTTCGCTAGCGGCCTGGTGCAGCAAGGCCACTTCCAGCCAGTCCGAGGGATAGCCTGCGCCGGCAGCCAGATCAACTGCCAAGGCATCGGCCCTGGAGCGCGCTTGGATGGGGCCTAGCGAATCATCCGCCAGGCCCAGCAAGGTGCCGGGAAGACTGGCCTGCGGACGCAATTGCACTGCATCACGGCACGCGGCCTGCGCGGCCTGGCGATCGCCGCGTGACAAGGCCAACTCGGCTTGCAACAGGAACAGCTCCACATGCGCGGTGCCGCGTTGCATGGCTTCATCCAGCGCCGCTTGCGCCTCGCTCAGACGCCCCTGCCGGAACAGGAAGCGCGGCCAGGCGATGTTGGAGAACACGTTGTCCGGATACAGCTCGAAGCTGCGTCGATAGCGCGCATCGGCCGCTTGGGGATAGCCCAGCAAGTCCAGGTTGCTCGCCAGTTGCAGCTGCAGGAACCTGACGCGCGCCGGATCACCGTGGAGGCCGGTGTTGGCATTCAGGGCATCGGCCAGGCGGCCCTTGCGCTCGTAGAGATAGCCGGCCGAGGCGCGGCTCTTGTCGTCGGCGGGATCCAGTTGCAGCGCGCGTTCGTAGCCTTGCAGCGCCTGGTCGATGCCGCCACGGCAGTCGTAGGCATACCCGCGTGCGGCATGCGCGGGGCCGTTGTCGGGCTGGACGCGGATGACGGTACTGGCCAGTTCCTCGGCCTGTACTGCCCACTCAGGCGGGAAGTTGAACAGGCACACGCGGGCACTGTAGGCGCGGCTTAACCCCAACAGCGCCTGCGCATCGTGCGGCGAGTCCTTCAAGACTTGCTGATAGAGCGCGATGGCGCGTTCGTTGTCGTCACGCTGTCCGATGCCGGCGTAGTACGCCGCGCGTTCCAGCAGTGGATTCCCTTCGGGCGCAGGACGCTTGGCATCAGCCGATTGCGTGGAAGACTCGCCGGCCCACCAGTACGCGAGGAGCCCCACGACCGCGGTCAGCAGCAGGACCATCGCCAGCGCGACAGGAGCACGCGATCCTTGCCGTTGGTTTGCAGCTGCGCCCGGCTTCGAACCCGCGTGCTCGACGTCCGCCGATGCGTCCCGCGTCGCCTGCGACGGTGGATGCCATTGCGGCACGGCGCACAGTTGGTAGCCTTGCCCACGCACCGAGCGGATGTAGCGCGGCCGGCGACTGTCATCGCCCAAGGCCTGGCGCAGCAACTTGATGCGCTGGGTGACCGTTTCCTCATTGACGACGGCCGGCGCCCAGACGTGCTCGATGAGTTCGTCGAAGCCGACGACGCGATTACCTTGGGCCAGCAGATAGCGCAGGAGCTGGAAGGACAGTCCCGTCACTTCCAGGTCTCTGCCGTCGCGCTCGACCCGCTGGCGCTGCACGTCGATATCAATGTCATCCAACCTGCATTGCCGCATCTCACTATCGCTGGTCACATGACATTCCTGCGGCGGTGTGGGTCGAGCTCCGTGGGCCGCGATACGCCAGTTCTAGCGCAGTTGCGGACGGGCCTTTACTTATGAGTATGGGACCGGAGGCAACCCCGCTCAAGAGATTTTCGGATGATTCCTATGCAACGGAATGTGACGATTTATCAGACTTTCCGAGTCACAAAGACGCCAGTTTCGGGAAGCCATCCAAATGAATCGTTCAGAGCAAGGCAAGTCTCTCGCATGCGCCGTTGTTTCGGCAATCGCGCTATCGCTCACCTTTTCCGCACATGCAGGAAGCGCTGACGAGAAGCCATTGGCCGTCATCGACTTGCCGGCAGATCCCACCATCCCCGTAATCGCCAAGATGACGGTGGGCCGTCATGATTACCGCATGGTGGTGGACACCGCTGCGGGCAACCTGTTCTTCCACCTTCCCATCGCCGAGCGCGATCTGGCGCCCGTGCCCATGGACACCACCTCCTCTGCGATTCCCAAGGAGCTGCAAGCGGACCCTGGTGTTCGCAGCTTCAGGGTCAAGAAGTTCACGGTGGATGGCTGGACCGTACGGCCGAAGCACGCGGCTTACGCCGTGGATCTGGGCCCGATGGCGAACGAATATGGCATTGACGGTCTGTTGGGTGTCCCTTACCTGGCGCAATTGAGCTGGCATTGGGACAACCGCTCCAGGCAGCTGCGCGGATACCCCTATAAGTCCAAGGTAATCGCCGACCTCCGGTCGCATCTGCATTGCGAACAGCTGCTGCAGGTGGATGGGGTTCCCGGTATTGCGCTCACGGTTGGCAAAGAACAGGCGCTGTTCGCCATCGACACCAGCCAGGTGATTGCCAGTGGCAACATCCATCCCACGATTCGCAGGGCCCTGTCTGCTCATGACGCCATCCGCGCCACTGGCACCAGGAATCCACCGGCAATCGCGGCAGGGCCGGCGCAATCACCCACCCATTTCGCTCAGTTGCGGAACGTCTCGCTCGGTCCGACGCGCCTGGACGGCCTGGTCCTCGGCGAAACCGAATCCACCTCGCGCCTTGGCCGCGGTTTGCTGGAGAAGTTCAACGAAGTGCTGATGGATTTTGGCGGCAACCAGATCTGCTTCCCGTCGGTGGCAGAGGTGGCCCCCGACGATTTGTCCGGCTACCTGGCGGAGTGAGGCCACGGTCCTGGTCCATCTCCACAAAGCAGTTCGACGCGGCCAGTCCTGACTTCAGTGTTGCTCTTTACCTTGGCGCCACAATCTCGTGGCCATTCGGTTGCAATCAAATGACTCGTTCACAGCACACTAAGCTCTCTGTTTCCGCGCTGCTGGCAATCTCAGCACTGTCGCTCGGCTCCTCCGCCTTGGCAGCATCTGCGATTGAGGAGCCGGTTACCGTCATCGACATTCCTGCGGACCCTGGCGCACCCGTGATCGCCACGGTGATGATGTCCAGCCACCGCTATCGCATGATTGTCGATACTGGCGCAGGCAACTTGATTTTCCACCTGCCCGTAGCCCGGCGGGATCTCGTCGCGGTCCCCATGGACGACTCGATGCTGGCGCAAGCCAAGGGGATCTATGGCGATTTGGCCTTGCATCACTTCAAGGCCGGATCCATGTCCGTGGGTCAATGGCGCTTCGAGCCGGACGAGAACGTTTTTGCGCTGGACATGAATCAGGCCGCGGAAAAATACGCGGTCGATGGTCTGCTGGGCGTTCCCTACCTGGCAAAGCTCAGTTGGCATTGGGACAATCGCTCCCGCAAGTTGCTGGGCTATGAGCATGCTTCCAGCACGGTCGCTGCCGTGCGCGCGCGTTTGCACTGCGAACCCCTCTACGATGTGGACGCCATTCCGGGCGTTGCACTCAAGGTCGGTGACGAACGCGCGCTATTCGCCCTCGATACCGGCGATCTCGGGGCGAGCGGCGGCCTGCATCCCAACGACCGGGAAGCGCTCGCTTACTTCGGCGCCATTCGCGCCGGCGGCATGAACAACAGCCAGACCGATCTGGCGGGAAAATCGCAATCGTCGCTCCAGGTCAGCCAGATCCAGAACATCATGCTTGGCCCCACCCGCCTCGACGGCCTGGTGCTGACTGAGGTGCAGTCCAGCTCCAGCCTGGGCCGGCGTTTCCTGAGCAAGTTCGATGAAGTCCTGCTGGACTTTGGCGCGAACACCTTCTGCATCCCTGCCGTCCAACAAGTCGAGCCTGACGACATTTCGCTCTACCTCTCGAAGTAGCGTTTCGAGCCGCTTCAGGCTCGCACCCGGGACGCGTGGCGGGTACCCTGTGGCAGCCCGCCACACTGCCTACCCATTCATGAGCGTTACCCCTGATTCGCAAGCCGCCAATGGCGATGTACGTAGCGAGCAGCGCCTGCATTGGGCGCGCGGTGCAACCGGTGACGCATGGGTGGAGTTGGAGCGGGCCTCGGTGGATGCAGGATTCCGTAGCTATTGGCGCACCCAAGGCAGCGGTACCCGCTGCATCGTCATGGATTCCCCGCCGGGGCTGGAGGATGTCCGGCCTTGGCTGCAGATGCGCGATCTGCTCGAAACCGGTGGTGTACGCGTCCCGCAGGTGCTGGCACGCGATGTGGATCTCGGCTTCCTGCTGCTGGAAGACCTGGGCGGTCCCACGCTGGCGCAGACCATCACTGCGGAAACGGCCGACGACTGGTTCGCCCTGGCCATCGACGAATTGCTCAAGCTGCAGGCCATCACTCCACCAGGCGGCACCGGTGAATTCGGTGAGGCACTGCTGCAGCGTGACGCCGGCCTGTTCGAGGAGTGGTTCCTGCAGCGTCATCTGGACCTGAGCCTGGACTGCGGCGAATCCGAGGCCTTGCAGTTGGTCCAACGGCGCCTGATGGACAATGCGCTGGCGCAGGCGCGCGTGCTGACCCATCGGGACTTCATGCCGCGCAATCTGATGCCGACGCTGCCCCAACCCGCCGTGCTGGATTTCCAGGATTGCGTGTGGGGTCCGGTGGCGTATGACGCCGTCAGCCTGTTCAAGGATGCCTACCTCAGTTGGCCGCTGGCCCGGGTCGATGGCTGGCTGCTGCAATACCACGCGCGCGCACTGGCCGCGGGGATTCCGGTGCCGGCCTCACCACGGCAGTTCCTGCGCGATGCCGATTGGCTGGGCGTGCAGCGGCATCTCAAGATCCTGGGCATCTTCTCCCGGCTCCACTATCGCGATGGGAAGACCAAGTACCTGCCGGACGCGCCACGTTTCATTGCGTACCTGGATGAAGTGCTGCCCCGTCATCCCGAACTGTCTGCGCTGCAACAGTTGCTGGATGACCGCATCAAGCCCGCGATGCGCGCGCAGGACATCGCATGAAGGCGCTGATTTTCGCCGCGGGCCTGGGCGAGCGCATGCGGCCGCTGACCGACGCCACGCCCAAGCCCTTGCTGACGGCAGGCGGCAAGCCGTTGATTGTCTGGCACCTGGAAAAGCTCGCGGCATCGGGCGTCAGCGAGGTGGTGATCAACACCAGTTGGCTGGCCGATCAGTTTCCGCAGCGCCTGGGCGACGGCAGTCAATGGGGTCTGAATCTGCACTATTCGTACGAAGGTGAGCGGCCGCTGGAAACAGGTGGCGGCATGCTGGCGGCGCTGCCTTGGCTGGGCGAGGCGCCGTTCCTGCTGGTCAATGGCGATGTGTGGACCGACTACGAGTTCGCGCGACTGCCGCGCATGATTCCAGGCGATGCCCATCTGGTGCTGGTCGACAACCCGCCGCAGCATCCACAGGGTGACTTTGTTCTGGATACCGCCAGTGGACGGGTGCATTTCGGTGATGGCGTCGAGGGTGGGCGACCTGCGGGTGAGGTCCAGCGCAAGACCTATTCCGGCATCGGTATCTACCGCGCCAACCTGCTGCAGGACTGGCGCAAGCATGTGGGCGCAGTCGAAGGGACGGAGCAGACGCCGCCGCGCTTCAAGCTGTCGCCACTGTTGCGCGCCGCGATGGCGCGCGGCCAGGTCAGCGGCGAATTCCACACCGGGCGCTGGACCGATGTCGGTACGCCGGAGCGTCTGGCGCGCCTGGATGCGGAGTTGAAGGCCGGCCTTTGATTTCTCCACAGGTCATGTGGATGGAATCGTGACAAGCATGTGGATAAGTGCCGCGCGCGTTGGCGCAGCGGGGCTGTCAAGGAGTGTGGCGAAAATTTGACCAGGCAGCGGCGCGCCCATCGGTGCGGCGCCAAAACCTCAACGGCTCAACCGCGCGTTTCCAGCACGCTGCGCAGGAATGGCACGGTGATGCGCCGTTGCGCAGCCAGTGACGCACGATCCAGTTGATCCAGCAGCGTCACCAGGCTTCCGAGATCGCGATCGGTGCGGGTCAACAGCCATTCAATGGCAGCTTCCTCCAGCACCAGGCCACGTCGTTGCGCGCGCTCGCGTAATACATCGCGCCGGCCGGCGTCATCCAGCGGCGACAACAGCAACTGCGCGCATTGCGACAGGCGCGAACGCAGGTCCGGCAAGCCCAGGCCTAGTTCGGCGGGCACCTCGCGTGCCGTGTACAACACGGTGGTCCCGGCCGCACGCGCGCGATTGTGGAAATCAAACAGCGCCACTTCGTCCTCGCGCTGGCCGGCGATGACGTCCAGGCCATCCAAAGCGACCACGTCCTGACCGTGCAAGGCCGTCAGTGCGTCATGCATGCGGCCTGCCGCCGCCGCCAGCGGCAGGTAGGTGGCGCGTCGACCTGCCTGGTCCGCCTCGGCGCACAGCGCCAGGGCCAGATGGGTCTTGCCAGTGCGTGCGCCACCAGCCAGGTACAACCAGTCGGATTGCTGGCCCAACGCCAACGCGCGCAACTGCTCCAGCGCGCCTGCAGGCGCGCCGATGTAGCTGTCGAAACGCTGGTCGGGCGAATAGCGCAGCGCCAAAGGCAACTGCGGCGTCAGCCCGCCGGCAGGCGGCGCGGCGTGGCTCACTTGTCTTCCGGGCGCTCGCCGGGCGAGTCGTTCAAGGCGCCCTTGTCGATATAGGAATCGAGCAGGATCGTCGGATGGTCGCCGGCGTACAGGGTGCTCTGCCGATAGCGTTCGTGCGCGTAGCGCAGCAGCACGTTGGCCACGGCCGCCACCGGCAAGGCCAGCAACATGCCGAGGAAGCCGAACAACTGGCCACCGGCCATGATCGCGAAAATCACCGCCACCGGATGCAACCCGATGCGATCGCCCACGATGCGCGGCGTCAGCACATAGCCTTCCAGCATCTGGCCAATCACGAACACCACCAGCACCAGGGCCACCAGCGTCCAGTCGCCGCCGGATTGCACCAGCGCGGCAATCACCCCCAGCACGATGCCGGTGGCCGTACCCAGGTAGGGCACGAAACTGATCAGGCCGGCGATGATGCCGATCAGCAAGCCCAGCTTGAGCCCCACCACCGACAGGCCAATGGCGTAGATCGCGCCCAGCGCCAGCATCACCAGGAATTGCCCGCGCAGGAATGCGCCCAGGACATCGTTGGATTCCCTGGCCAGACGGTTGACCGTGCCGATGTGATCGCGCGGCACCAGCGCGGCGACGCGTTCCACCAACACGTCCCAGTCACGCAGGAAGTAGAAGGTGAGGATCGGCAGCAGCACCAGGTTGGCGATCCAGGCCATCATGGCAAAGCCGGATCGCGACAGGTAACCGAAGAAGGTTGCGGCTACCCCCCCTGCCTGCTGCCAATGGCCGCGCAGCCACTCGGTGATGCGATCCGGATCCAGCCAGGCCACCAGTTCCAGGCCGGTGTGCCGTTCGACCCAGGGCAGCGCCGTCTGCACGAACCAATCGCGATATGACGGCAAGGACGCGGCCAGTTCCACCACCTGCTCTTCCAGCATCGGCAGCAGGATGATCAGGGCCAGCACCAGCAGCAGGATCATCAGCGTGAACACCAGCACCACCGAGGTGGTGCGGGAGCGCCCGGTGCGTTCCAGGCGATCCACCCAGGGATCTCCCAGCCAACCCAGCAGGGCGGCGCAGACGAAGGGCGTCAGCACCGGCGCCAGCAGATAGATCAGCCAGCCGACGATGACCGCGATCAGCAGCCACTGCCAGCGACGCGCCAGTGTGCCGACCGGGGTGGGAGAAAGATCCATGCCTGTCCTTGTCCTTCGGGATGTATCGAACACTACTTGAGCTGGTAAACCGGCGGCTCACCTTCGCCGCCCATCAACACGCTGTCATCTCCCAGCATGCGGCGGAAACCGGACAGGCCGGAAATCAGTTCCAGATCAAGCTCCAGGGTGTCGCCAGTGGCGCGTACCGGGGCAATGCGGCGCACGACCGACATTTTCTGCAGTTGCCCCATCAGGCGCAGGTAGTCTTCGGAGGTGCGCACGCCATTGAACACCACCCGGTAAACACCGGCGGGGCCAGCCGCGCCGCGTTTGGCATAGCGCTTGACCAGCGCATCGGCCGCACCGTCGGCGCCGGCCGCCATGGCGCGCCGCGCATCGGTGTCGCTGCTGGACCAGGTCGCGAGTACGCGGCCGCTGTCGACAAAATTCCAGTCGGCGGTCCAGCCGTTGGCGGTGCGGTAGAGCTTGCCCACCAATTGCATGGGCGGGCTGTAGCGCGCGGACGCCCGGGCCACTGCGGCGGTGTCGCCGCGCCAGATGGCGCCGACCAGCGCCTGTTCGGAAGCACTGCCGCCGGGCAGGCCCAGGCTGTAGCCACGCTCGACCGCCCGGTTGAGCAGCGGTCGCACGGCGTTGGCTTGCTGCAGGCCGACCAGGCGCGGGCCGCTGCCGTCGTTGATGGCGATCCAGACCACCGGCTTCGGCCGGGGTTGCGGCCAGACCGGCAGGCCCAGTGCGGCCGCCAGCCCATCCACGCCATCGGAATCGAAGCGTACGACCAGGGTGGTGCGGAAGGTGGGTGCGCCGCTGGGCGACGTGCCCTGGTCTTGCCGGTAGTCGTAGCTGTCGACGAAATTCCGGGCGTTGCGCAGTTCCTGGCCCACGCCGGGGCGGCTGGTCACGCTGCGGTCGCCGGACATCTTGCCCAGCACCACGCTCAGCGCGCGCGCGAAGGCGCCATTGCGCTCGGTTTCGCCCTGGCCATTGACCGGCACTTCGGCCTCGTAGGTGCCGTGCGCGGAGGCCACATCGCCTTCGGTGCGCAATCCGCTCTGCGCCAGCACGGGGCTGGCGATAAACGGAATGGCCAGCACAGCGGCCATGATGGTGACCCAAGCCCTCTTCCAGCGCATCGAGCATCCCTAAACTTCGCGGTTGCCGGGAATTGTTGCCCGAATGGCGTGCGAGCGCCATCGCGGGCCATTCAGAAACGCCAACGCGGTGCATCGGAAAGAACCGAACAGGCCGCCGTTTCCTTTAAAATCACCGGTCTTGCCCTTGCGATTGGACGCCCGTGACCCAGCCCACGCCCCCCGCCTCCACCCCGTTGACCTATCGCGACGCCGGCGTCGACATCGACGCGGGCAACGAGCTGGTTGAACGCATCAAGCCGCTGGTCAAGCGCAGCTTCCGTCCCGAAGTCATGGGCGGGCTGGGCGGCTTTGGCGCCCTGTTCGACCTCTCCGGCAAGTACAAGGAGCCGGTGCTGGTGTCCGGCACCGACGGCGTGGGCACCAAGCTCAAGCTGGCCCAGCAGTTGAACCGCCACGACACCATCGGCATCGATCTGGTCGGCATGTGTGTGAACGACGTGCTGGTGCAGGGCGCCGAGCCGCTGTTCTTCCTGGACTACTTCGCCACCGGCAAGCTCGACATCGACACTGCGGCAGCCGTGGTGGGCGGCATCGCCAAGGGCTGCGAATTGTCCGGCTGCGCGCTGATTGGCGGCGAGACCGCCGAGATGCCCGACATGTATCCGCCAGGCGAATACGATCTGGCCGGCTTCTGCGTCGCGGCCGTGGAGAAATCCAAGCTGCTTGACGGCGCCAAGGTGCGCAAGGGTGACCTGCTGATTGGCATCGCCTCCAGCGGTCCGCATTCCAATGGCTACTCGCTGGTGCGGCGCATCTATGACCGCGCAGGTCGCCCGGCCGACCTCGACCTGGACGGGGTCAAGCTGGTGGACGCGCTGATGGCGCCGACCCGCCTGTACGTCAAGCCGATCCTGGAACTGCTCACGGCCCACGACCTGCACGCGATGGCGCACATCACCGGCGGCGGCCTGACCGAGAACATCATCCGGGTCATTCCCGAGGGCTTGGGCCTGCGCATCGAGGCCAGCGCCTGGACGTTGCCGCCGGTGTTCGATTGGCTGCAGCGCGAAGGCGCGGTGGCGAAGGAAGAAATGTGGCGCACCTTCAACTGCGGCATCGGCTTCGTGCTGGTCGTGGCGCCGGAAGACGCGGCGGCGGTGGAAACCGACCTGCAGCGCTTGTCCCTGCCCCACTGGCGCATTGGTGAAGTGCTCGCCGCCAGTGGCGCGGAACGCGTGGCGATTGCCTGATCGCCATGCAGGCGGGCAAGCGGGTGGCCTTGGCGCTGACACTGCTGGTGTTTGCGCTCAGTTGGATTGCGCCGCGCTGGCCCTTCGAACAGGCCTTGCACAGCAGCCTGACCGTCGTCGGTCTGATCTGGCTGCTTGTGCATGACCGACGCTGGCCGATTTCACGTGTCGACTTTGCCTTGATCTGTGGCTTCATCGCCCTGCACTGCGTGGGCGCGCGCTGGCTGTATTCCAACGTGCCGTACGAGCAGTGGTCGCAAGCCGTGTTCGGTTGGTCGCCGGGCGCCGCGTTTGGTTGGCAGCGCAATCATTTTGATCGCTTGATCCACTTTCTCTACGGCCTGTGTTTCGCCCCGGCGGTGTTCGCCTGGTTGCGCCTGCGCTGGCCAGTGAATGCACGACAGGCCTTCGCCCTCATGCTGATGCTGATCATGTGCAGCAGCCTGATGTACGAATGGCTGGAATGGGCGATCGCCCTGGGTCTTTCGCCGGAAGCTGCCGAGTCCTACAACGGCCAGCAGGGCGACATGTGGGACGCGCATGCCGACATGCTGCTGGCCACCGTCGGCGCGGCCCTCACCTGGCCCTGGCTGCATCGCACCACCACGACCCGCCGGGTGCGCGCATGAACCAGCCTAGGTTGGCGGTGCTGGTGTCCGGTCGTGGCAGCAACTTGCAGGCCCTGCTGGATGCCATGGCCAGCGGAGCGTTGGCTGCGGAAGTCGTCGGCGTGTTTTCCGATCGTCCGGATGCCGCCGCCCTGCAACGGGTGGGGGCGCCGATGCGTTGGAGCGAGGACGCGCGCGCCTTTCCGGATCGCGCGGAGTTCGACGCCCGCCTCGCCGATGCCGTGCAGGCCTGCCATCCGGACTGGGTGATCTGCGCCGGTTACATGCGCATCCTGGGTGAGGCCTTCATCGAGCGCTTCCGTGGCCGTCTGCTGAACATCCACCCTTCACTGCTACCCAAGTACCGTGGGCTGAAGACGCATGCGCGCGCGTTGGCCGCGGGCGACAGCGATCATGGGGCCAGCGTGCATTTCGTGGTGCCCGAGCTGGATGCGGGCGCGGTGGTCGCGCAGGTGCATATCCCGGTGCTGGCGGGCGACACCCCCGACACCCTGGCGGCCCGACTGATTCCGCGTGAGCACGCGTTGCTGGTGGCGGTGGTGGCCTTGGCCACGGCCGGCCGGCTGGCTGAACGCGATGACGTGGTCTACTGCGATGGTCAGCCCGTATTAAAAGCCCTGACACTAGATTCCGCCGGACAACTGACCCCCACGCCCTGAGCTCCGTTCTCCGTCCCCATGGTTTCGATTTCCGCCCGTTTCGCCCTGCCCCGCCTGGCTGCCTTGCTGCTGCTGGCGTCTTCCGTCGCCGGCGCCGCCACGCTGGAGCCGTTCGTGGCCAGCTACGATGCCTATCGCGAAGGCAAGCTGGCCGGCAGCGCCACCATGAAGGTGACCCAGCTGGCCGACCAGGACCGCTGGCAGGTGGACCTGGGCGTACGCGGCACACACGGACTGGCACGCCTTTCCGGCATCCATATCCAGCAGAGCACCCTGTTCGACACCCCGGGGGATCAGTTCCGCCCACTCAGCCAGGCCACCACCCAGAGCGCCCTGTTCACAGGCAAGAAGGTGGTGGGTCTCTACGATTGGCGTGCGTTGTCGGCGCAATGGAACGGCGATCTGAAGAAAAACCGCCGCGCGCCGATTGCGCTGGAGGCGGGCGACATGAGTTCCCTGCTGCTCAACCTGGCGGTCATCCGCGATGCCGAACCCGGAAAGCAGCTGCATTACCGCGTGGTCGACTTCGGCAAGGTCCGCAATTACGAGTATTCGGTGGCCGCGGAGACCGAAATCGTGGCGGTCGATGACCTCAGTTACGACGCCATGCGGGTCAGCCGCACCAATGGCGGCAATGACGAGATGATTTTCTGGGTGGCGCGCGGCGTGCCCACGCCGATACGCATCCTGCAACGCGAAGACGGCCAGGACAAACTGGATCTGCGCTTGATTGAATACCAAGGAGTACCGTGACCATGAACCTGCACGACCGCAAGCCGCATCGCCTCACTGCCACCCTGGCGGCGGGCATGTTCGCCCTGGCCAGCCTGCCGGCCATGGCCATCGACGCCTTCACCGCGCAGTACCAGGCCAGCGCCCTCGGCATGCAGGGCGAAGGACAGATGGTGATCGCGCCGCAGAGCGACAATCGCTGGCAGTACAGCCTGACCGTGCGCAATCAACTGGTCGACCTGAGCCAGAAGACCGTGTTCGACGAACAAAATGGTCGCCTGCGTCCGCTGTCCAGCAGTGACAGTTCGCGGGTACTGGTCAAGAAGAAGTCGGTGGACACGGTCTACGACTGGAGCAAGTCGCAGGCCACGTGGTCCGGCGACATCAAGCCCGAGCGCGCCGGTCCGTTGAAGTTGCAGGCCGGTGACATGGATGCGCTGCTCGTCAACCTGGCGATCGTGCGCGACGTCGCGGCCGGCAAGCCGCTGCGCTACCGCATGGTGGAAAACGGCCGCGCCAAGGCGATGGTCTATCAGGTGATGGGCAAGGAAAATATCACCGTGGCCGGCAAGTCGCAGGAGGCCACCAAGGTCTCGCGCACCGATGGCGACAAGCAGATGATCGTGTGGATCGTGCCCAACATGCCGGTGCCTGCGCGCATCCTGCAGCGAGAAAATGGCCAGGACTCGATCGACCTGACCATCAAGTCCTGGCGTTGAGCCAGGCCGCCACTGGATGAAAAAGGCCCGGTCATGCCGGGCCTTTTTTTCATTCCTTGCTGGCTTCCGCCGGCGCCGACATGGTCGTGCGGCAGTCCACGCGTATCGGCTTGCCGTCGCTGCGCCAGGAGTAGGAGCGGCACTCGCGCGGCCCTTCCACTTTCTTCTCCACCACCACGGCATAGAACGCCTGGAAGATCTCCTCCTCGGTGGCCGTGCCGTCGCCGTTCCAGTCCATGTCCTTGCTGGGGATGCCGCTGGTGCCGGCAGCGCCGGTGAAATGCAGCCAGGCCACCACCGCCAGCAACAGGGCGATGAACACCAGCAGGGCCTTGCGGCGGGGGGTGAAAGCAGTGCGCTTGCTCAGGAAAGCGGGCATCGATGCGTCCTTACGAGATGCGGCGAATCTTGGCGCCCAGGCCACCGAGCTTTTCCTCGATGTTCTCGTAGCCGCGATCCAGGTGGTAGATGCGATCGATGATGGTATCGCCTTCGGCCACCAGGCCGGCCAGGATCAGCGAGGCAGACGCACGCAGATCGGTGGCCATCACCGGCGCACCACTGAGTTTTTCCACGCCACGCACAATGGCGGTGTGGCCCTCCACGCGGATGTCGGCGCCCAGTCGCAGCAGTTCGTTGACGTGCATGAAGCGGTTTTCGAAGATCGTTTCGTTGATCACGCCCACGCCTTCGGCCACGCAGTTCATCGCCATCAACTGCGCCTGCATGTCGGTCGGGAACGCCGGGTACGGCGCCGTGGTCAGGCTGATCGCGCGCGGGCGCCGGCCCTGCATGTCCAGGGTGATGCTGTCTTCGGTGGTCTCGATGTGCGCGCCGGCTTCGGTGAGCTTGTCGAGCACCGCATCCAGGGTGTCACCGCGCGCGCGACGCGCGATGACGCGGCCACCGGTCATGGCGGCGGCGACCAGGAAGGTGCCGGTTTCGATGCGGTCCGGCAGCACCGCATGGCGACCGCCATTGAGGCGCTCGACGCCGCGCACCACGATCCGTGGCGTGCCTGCGCCCTCGATGTCCGCACCCAGGGCGATCAGGCAATCGGCCAGGTCGGTGACTTCCGGTTCGGCGGCGGCGTTCTCGAGCACGGTGGTGCCATCGGCCAGGCACGCGGCCATCAGCACGTTCTCGGTGCCGGTGACGCTGACCATGTCGAATACGAAGCGGCCGCCCTTCAGACGGTTGGCCTTGGCCTTGATATAGCCGTTCTCGACGCTGATTTCCGCACCCAGCGCCTGCAGCCCCTTGATGTGCTGATCGACCGGACGCGAGCCAATCGCGCAGCCGCCCGGCAGCGACACTTCCGCCGCGCCGTACTTGGCCAGCAGCGGGCCCAGCACCAGGATCGAAGCGCGCATGGTCTTGACCAGCTCGTACGGCGCCACGTGCTGGTTGACGCTGCGCGGGTCGACGGTAATCGCGCTGCCCCGGGACAGCGTGCCTTCGTCGATGCTGATGCCGGCGCCCAGTTCACCCAGCAGTTTGACCGTGGTTACCACGTCATGCAGGTGCGGCACGTTGGTGATCTCCACCGGACCGTCGGCCAGCAAGGTCGCGCAAAGGATCGGCAGCACCGCGTTCTTGGCGCCGGAAATGTTGACTTCGCCATTGAGCGGAATGCCGCCGGTGACTACGATTTTCTGCATGGAAGTTCCGAGGAAAAGGGGAAGGTGCGGGCTTATTCGCCCGGCCGGGTGGGGTATTGCGGTGCGGCGTCGCCGATGGTGAACCACGGCGCCTTGGAATCCGTAAAGATGTGCATGGTCGGTGCGATCTGCAAGGGCGTGTCCAGCGTGCCCACCCGCAGGCGCAGCAGGCCGGGCATGAAATCGCGCCGGCTGTAGAGCGGCGAGCCGCACGCCCCGCAGAAATGCCGGTGCACGCCGGCCGAGGACTCGTACGAGCGCACGAGGTCCTGGCCCGTCAGCAGCTCGAACGCAGACTCGGCAATCGGCGCCACCGCCTGGAAGGCCGAGCCGGTGGCCTTGCGGCAGCGCGAGCAGTGGCACAACACCAGTTCGTCCAGCGGACCCTGCACGCAATAGGACACGCTGCCGCACAGACAGCTGCCAAGGTGTTGCGGTGACTCGGCGGCGGCGACGTCCAAGGGCGCGAAGGGATGTGGGCGGGATTGTGAATTATCGCCTGATCGCGACGTGCAGGGATCAGCGCAGCTCGTCCGGCGTTACCGTCTTCAGGGCCAGCGCGTGAATCGCGCCCCCCATCAAATCCCCCAGCGTGGCGTAGACCATGCGATGCCGGGCCAGCGGCATCTTGCCGGCAAAGGCCGGCGAAACCACGGTGGCTTCGAAGTGCACGCCGTCGTCACCTTGAACCTCGACCCGCGCGTCGGGCAGGCCCTGCTGAATCAGCTGGCGGATGGTTTCTGCGTCCAACGGGCGTTTCCTCCTAAAATGGCCGCCTATTCTACCGCCCGGCCCACCCATGCCCCAGTCGCTCTCCGCTCCGCCGCTCGTACAGGACACCGCGCTGGCCGCCAGTGGGCGTCGTGTCATCGAGATCGAGGCACAGGCGCTGACCGCCCTGGCCCAGCGCATCGATGGCAGTTTCTCCGCCGCCTGCCGCACGATTCTGGCCTGCCAGGGCCGGGTGGTGGCCACCGGCATGGGCAAGTCCGGACACGTCGCGCGCAAGATCGCCGCGACCCTGGCTTCCACCGGCACCCCGGCTTTCTATGTCCATCCGGGCGAAGCGGGCCACGGCGATCTGGGCATGATTACCGACGCCGACGTGGTGCTGGCCATGTCCTATTCCGGCGAATCGGACGAAGTGCTGATGCTGCTGCCGGTGCTCAAGCGCCAGGGCAATCCGCTCATCTCCATGACCGGCCGCCCCGGATCCACCCTGGCGCGTGAGGCCGACATCCATCTGGACATCTCGGTGCCTGCCGAGGCCTGCCCGCTCGACCTGGCGCCGACCAGCAGCACGACCGCCACCCTGGCGATGGGCGATGCGCTGGCCGTGGCCCTGCTGGAGGCGCGCGGCTTCACCGCCGATGACTTCGCCCGCTCGCACCCGGCTGGCAGCCTGGGCCGGCGCCTGTTGCTGCACATCACCGATGTCATGCATGGCGGCGACGATGTTCCGCGCGTGTCGCAGGACGCCTCGCTGAGTCAGGCGCTGGTGGAGATGAGCCGCAAGCGGCTGGGCATGACCGCCGTGGTCGATGCACAAGGCCGCCTGGTGGGACTGTTCACCGACGGCGATCTTCGCCGGACGCTGGACAACCCGGCGCTGGACATCCGCCAAGCCAGCATCGGCGAGGTGATGACCCGCCAACCCAAGACCATCGGCGCCGACCAGTTGGCGGTGGAAGCGGCGCGGATGATGGAAACCCACAAGATCAGCGGTCTCATCGTGGTCGACGGCGAACAGCGCCCGGTCGGCGCCCTCAATATTCATGACTTGTTGCGCGCCCGCGTGGTCTAACCCTTGCCTATGCCCCTTTCGCACCTGACCAACGTCGACAATGACCTGCGCGCCCGCGCCCTGCGCGTGCGCCTGGCGTGCTTCGACGTGGATGGCACCCTGACCGACGGCCGCCTGATCTACGACGATCAGGGGCATGAATCCAAGGCCTTCCACATCCACGACGGCCAGGGCCTGGTGCTGTTGCGCCAGGCGGGGCTGGAAGTGGCGCTGATCACCGCCCGCCACAGCCCGGCGGCGGAGCGGCGCGCGCGCGAACTGGGCGTGCGCATCCACACCGGCGTCAAGGACAAGCTGGCCCAGGTCGATGCCTTGTGCGCCGAACTCGGCCTGCAGCGCGAGGAAGTGTCTTTCATGGGCGATGACCTGCCCGACCTGCCGCCGTTCCGCGCCGTCGGCCTGGCGGTCGCGCCGGCCGACGCACACGCATGGACCGCGCGTCACGCCCACTGGCGCACCCAGGCGCGCGCCGGCGCCGGTGCGGCCCGCGAAGTCTGCGATCTGCTGCTGGGCGTGCAGGGCCATGACAGCGCCCTGCTGGAGCCGTCGCGATGAACTGGCGTCTGGGTCTGGGCGTGGCGTTGCTGATTGCGGCCATCATCAGCGGCTGGGCCGCCTGGCAGAACCGTTCGCGGCCCAAGGCCGAAACGGTGGGGGCGGATCGCTCCGATTACGTGATGCACGATTTCGAAGTCGTCGCGCTCGACAAGCAGGGCAAGGAATCGGTGACCCTGCGCGCGCCGGAGATGCATCGCATTCCTGCCGACGAGAGTTTCCACATCACCACCCCGTTGTTTCTGCTGCCGGATCGCGAAGGCCACTATTGGCAGATGCGTTCGAAGACGGGCTGGATGAGTCCGGATCACAGCGAACTGCGCCTGCTCGGCGAGGTGACCGGCACCAGCCCCTCGCAGGCCACCGCCGCCACCACGTTCCGCACGGAACGCCTGGATGTGTTTCCCTCGCGCAATCTGGCGCGCACCGACCTTGCTGTCACCATCACCCAACCGGGTTCTATACTCAAAGGCGTGGGCTTCCAGACCGATCTGAAGACCAAGGCCTACGAATTCCAATCCCAGGTAAAGAGCGTCTATGCCCCGCAAACCCGCTAAGGCCCTGCTGTGTTCCGTGTTGCTTGTGGCGATTGCCGGCGGCGCATGGGCACGCTCCTCCGATCGCAACCAGGACATGTCCATCGACGCGGGCAAGCAGTCCGGCTCGTTCCAGGGCGATGGCAAGACAGTGTTGTCAGGGGGCGTCAACGTCACCCAGGGCACCTTGCAGATCACCTCCTCGGCCGCTGACATCTATGTCGACGGCGGCGAGATCACGCGCGCCATCTTCACCGGCAAGCAGGTCAAGATGAAGCAGCAGATGGACGATGGCAGCTGGATGGACGCCAGCGCCGATCGCGTCGAGTACGACATGAAGACCGAGATCATCACCTTCACCGGCAATTACACGGTGACCTCCGCACGCGGTTCCAACCGCGGCCAGAAGATGGTCTACGACACCAAGAGCGGCAACATCGAGAGTGGCGGCGACGGCAGCCGCGTCACCACGGTCATCAAGGCCAAGAACGCCGCGCCGGCCCAGCCGCAGCCACAAGGCAAGAAGTAATGCTGATTGCCCAAGGACTCCGCAAGAGCTATCGCCAGCGCAAGGTCGTCAGTGATTTCGGCCTGACCCTGGAGGCCGGCGAAGTGGTCGGTCTGCTCGGACCCAATGGCGCCGGCAAGACCACCTGCTTCTACATGATCGTCGGCCTGGTGTCCGCCGATGCCGGCAAGATCGAACTGGACGGCATGGATATCACCGCCGAGCCGATGTACAAGCGCGCCAAGCTGGGCGTGGGCTACCTGCCGCAGGAACCGTCGGTGTTCCGCAAACTGACCGTGGCCGACAACATCCGCCTGGTGCTGGAACTGCGGGAAGACCTGGACAGCCAAGGCATCGAGCGCGAGCTGGCCTCCCTGCTCGATGAGCTGCAGATCAGCCACGTCGCCGAACAACTGGGCGCCAGCCTGTCCGGCGGCGAGCGCCGGCGCTGCGAGATCGCCCGCGCGCTGGCGGCGCGGCCGCGGCTGATGCTGCTGGACGAACCCTTTGCCGGCGTCGACCCCATCTCGGTCGGCGAAATCCAGCGCATCGTCAAACACCTCAAGGATCGCGGCATCGGCGTGCTGATCACCGATCACAATGTGCGCGAGACCTTGGGAATCTGCGACCGGGCGTATATCCTCAACGAAGGCAGCGTACTGGCGCAGGGGGCACCGGACGCGTTGCTGGCCAATCCCGATGTGCGCCGCGTGTACCTGGGGGAAACCTTCCGTCTGTAAGGACGGCACCCGGTCCGGGCCTGGCCAGCTCCCGCAGCATTGCCCGGACAACGGATGAAGACACGCCTCCAGACATCGCTGGGACAGCAGTTGGTCATGACGCCGCAGTTGCGTCAGGCCATCCGTCTCTTGCAGATGTCCACCGCCGAACTGGAAGTGGAGATCACCCAGGCGGTCGAATCCAATCCCCTGCTGGACTGGGCCGAAGACGGCCCCGGCGATGGCCCCGGCGCCAGTGAGGGTGCGGATGACGCTCCGCCCGGCGAAAGCGCCGATGGCGAGCGCGAACGCGAACGTGATGGCGCCGATGATGACTGGTCTCCCGACGAGGGCCCCTGGACCAGCACCGGCGGCGGCGGCTCCTTTGACGATGACGACGACACCGGCAGCGCCGCCGAGCGCATGGCCGAAGCCGACACCCTGCGCGATCACCTGCTGTGGCAATTGCATTTGTCGCATCTGTCCGCGCGTGACCGTCGGATAGGCACGGCCCTGATCGATGCCCTGGAGGAAGACGGCTACCTCCGCGAGACGCTGGCCGGCATTGCCGAAACCCTGCGCCCGGACGTCGAGGCCGACGAAGACGAAATCCTGGTGGTGCTGCACCAGTTGCAGCGCTTTGACCCGGTGGGCATCGGCGCGCGCACGCTGGGCGAGTGCTTGCATCTGCAACTGTCGGTGCTCAGCGACGACACCCCTGGCAAGGCGTTGGCCATCCGCATTGCCGATGGTCCGCTGGACCGGTTGCCGCGCAGTGGTGTGGCCGGCGTGGCGGCGGAGCTGAAACGCCCCCTGGCCGAGGTGGAAACCGCGGTGCAACTGTTGCGCACGCTGGATCCCAAACCCGGTGCGCAGATCGGCGAACTGAGCGGCGACACCTACGTGGTGCCGGATTGCGTGGTCTGGCGCCAACGCGGTGTCTGGCGCGCGGCGCTGGCCGGCAACACCTTGCCGCGCATCAATATCCATCGCGGCTACGAGCAGATGATCCGGCAATGCGGCGAGAGCGATGCTGGCTATCTGAAGGGCCATCTGCAGGAAGCGCGCTGGCTGCTCAAGAGCCTGGAAGCCCGCGGCGAAACCCTGCTCAAGGTCACGCGTTGCCTGATTCGGCAGCAATCGGCCTTCCTGGAATTCGGTGAACAGGCCCTGCGCCCCCTCACCCTGCGCGAGGTGGCGGCCGAGGTGGGTCTGCACGAATCCACGGTTTCACGCGCCATCGCCCGTAAATACGTGCGAACACCGCGTGGAACTCTGCCGTTGCGGGCCTTTTTCGCCTCCGGCATCGATACTGACGGTGGTGGTGAAGCGTCCAGCACGGCCATCCAGGCCATGATCAAACGCCTGGTGGATCAGGAAAATCCACGCAAACCCTTGTCCGACGCCAAGCTGGCCGATTTGCTCAAGGCCTCGGGCGTTCCCGTGGCGCGGCGCACGGTCGCCAAGTACCGTGAAGCGCTGCACATTCTTTCGTCGCACGAACGCGTCCGCCTGGACTGAATACGCACCGTCGCGCTTGATCCCTGCGCCAATCGGGTCCATGTTTGGATCACGACAAATCGTCGTGCCGCGGAGACCGCCGGAACCCCAGAGCTGATTCCGTTGCCAGACACTGGCAACACGTTCCATGCAGCGCCTTCACGCTGCATTTCCACGACATAAGGAGGCAAGCGATGCGTATCGAGACCTACGGCCATGAAATCGAAGTCACTCCCGCCCTGCGTGAGTACGTCGAAACCAAGTTGAAGCGGCTGGAGCGCCATTTCGACCAACCCTTCGAGGTCCGTACCCAACTCTGTACCCGCAAACCCGACTACGTCGCCGAAGCGACTCTCTCTGTTGCTGGCCGCAAGCCGCTGCACGCCGATGCCGGCGCGCAGACCATGTACGCCGCCATCGACATGCTGGCTGACAAGCTCGATCGCCTGCTGGTCAAGCACAAGGAAAAGCGCACCGACGTGCAACGCGTGAGCGTTCGCAGCGAAGCATTCACCTGAGCCACCCGCGGCCGCGCCAGGGCGCCGCCGCCAGCGAGGAAAAAAGGCGGGGCCATGCCCCGCCTTTTTCATGCCCGGCCCGGCCCATGGCCCGCCCGGTCGCGGTTGTCGCCCACCCGCATTACACTCGTGGGCATGATGAATACCAGTATCACCGCCCGCGAACTCTTCGAGCAGCAGAAAGAACGGCTGGCCCTGCGCTGGGTCGCCGGGCAGAAAGGCGAGAACCGTGTGCTGGAGGCCGGCGACACCATCGCCCGTCGCCCCTCGCTTGCGGGCTACCTCAATGCGGTTTACCCGAACAAGGTGCAAATCCTGGGCAGCGAGGAACTGGCCTGGCTGGACTCGCTGGATTCGCGCCAGCGCTGGGAAATCATCGAGAAGATCATCCACTTCCGCCCGCTGGCCCTGGTCATCAGCAAGAACCAGTCCTGCCCGGAGGATCTGCGCGAAGCCGCGAATGAAAGCGACACCCCGCTGTGGATTTCGCCCAAGCGCGGCCACGAACTGCTCAACCACCTGTCTTACCACCTGGCCCGCACGCTGGCGCCGCGGGTGACGCTGCATGGCGTGTTCATGGAGATCTACTCTATCGGCGTGCTGATCACCGGCGAGGCGGGTTCGGGCAAGAGCGAGCTGGCGCTGGAGCTGCTCAGCCGCGGCCATCGCCTGGTCGCCGATGACGCGCCGGAGTTCACCCAGATTGCCCCCGACGTGCTCGACGGCACCTGCCCGGAACTGCTGCAGGACCTGCTCGAAGTACGCGGCCTGGGCGTGCTCAACGTGCGCGAGATGTTTGGCGACACCGCGGTCAAGAAGAACAAGTACCTGCGCCTGATCGTGCACCTGACCCGGCCCATGACCGAGCCCAATCCGCATGGCTATGAGCGCCTGACCGGTGACTCTGGCAGCCGCCACGTGCTGGACCTGGACGTGCCGCTGATCACCCTGCCGGTGATGCCCGGCCGCAACCTGGCCGTGCTGACCGAGGCCGCCACCCGCCTGCATATCCTGCGCACCAAGGGCATCGACCCGGCCGCCATGTTCATCGCCCGCCACAGCAACCTGCTGGAACGCAGCACGCCATGAGCCAGCCGCCAGGAGTGGAGGAGGAAATTCCGCTGGCCGTGCGCGCGTCGCCGCCCACCGTGGTGATCGTCAGCGGCCTCTCCGGCTCGGGCAAGTCGGTGGCGCTGAAGACCTTTGAAGACCTGGACTACTACTGCGTCGACAACCTGCCGGTGGAACTGCTGCCGCCGTTCGTGCGCAGCCTGATGCGCGACGACACCCTGCCGCAGAAGATCGCGGTGGGCATCGACGTGCGCAGCCGCAACAACGACCTGGCCAAGCTGGCGCAATGGCGCGCGGCGCTGGCCCAGCTGGGGCTGGAAGGCACGCTGATCTTCTTCGACGCCCACGACGATGTGTTGCTGCGGCGCTATTCGGATACGCGTCGCCGGCATCCGCTGGGCAATACCGGCCTGTCGCTGCAGGAGAGCATCCGCCGCGAGCGCGAAATCGTCGCGCCGCTGCGCGAAGCCGCCGACGTGGTCATCGACACCACCCAGCTCAATGTCCACCAGCTGCGCCGGCGCATCATCGCCGAGTTCGCGCTCAACCGCGGCGCGGCGTTGTCGCTGCTGTTCGAATCCTTCGCCTACAAGCGCGGCGTGCCGGCCGACGCCGATTTCGTCTTCGATGCGCGCGTGCTGCCCAATCCGCACTGGAATCCGGAACTGCGTCCCTACTCCGGCCGCGATCCGAAAGTACGCGAGTACCTGCGCCAGCAGGCCGAGGTCAACGAGTACGTCGGCCAGGTCAGCCAGTTCCTGGACACCTGGCTGCCGCGCCTGCGCGGCGAGACCCGCAGCTACGTCACCATTGCCTTTGGCTGCACCGGCGGCAAGCACCGCTCCGTGTACCTGGCTGAGACCCTGGCCCAGCATTCCCGCAACCAGGGCTGGGAAGAAGTGGCCACCTTCCACCGCGAGCTGGACTGACCGGTCACCGATTTCTGCGCCGGCCGTCACCGTCCGGCCGGTTTGCCCACCGGACGAACACGTTGTCCCATCGATCCTGCTTTCGGGCCGTCATTACGGTCTGCTAACGTTCGAACATGGCTTGTGGCATTCTCCTGATCACCCACCCCGGCATTGGCGCGTCGTTCCTGGCGGTCGCCACCACCCTGTTGCGACAGCTGCCGCTGAAGGCGGAAGCGTTCGAAGTGCCTTTCGATGCCGAACTGGACACCTTGTTGCCGCAGGCTTCGGCCGCGCTGCGACGGGTCGATGGCGGGCAAGGCGTGCTGGTGCTGACCGATCTCTACGGCGCCAGCCCGAGCAATCTCGCCGCGCGACTGGCGCGCCTGGGTACCCCGGTGCGCCGGGTTTCCGGCTTGAGCCTGCCGATGCTGTTGCGGGTGATGAACTATTCGGAACAGGGACTGGACGAACTACCGGCAACCGCCGCCGCCGGTGCACGCAATGGAGTACTTCACGACGATGCTTGAACGCGAACTCACCGTTTCCAACCGCCTGGGCCTGCATGCCCGGGCCACCGCCAAACTGGTCCAGGCGCTTGCCGGTTACCGGTGCAATGTGACGCTGGCCGCCAAGGGTCGCGAGGTGAATGCCAAGAGCATCATGGGGGTGATGCTGCTGGCCGCCGGCCAGGGCACCCCCGTCATCGTCCGCGCCGATGGCGAAGACGAAGCCGCCGCGCTCGAGGCTGTCGCCGATCTGTTTGAGCGACGATTCGACGAGGACGCCTGATGCGCAACGCGCTGGCGGGCCATGGCGCATCGCGCGGCAGCGCGCTGGGACGCGCCCGGGTCCGCCTGCCGCATGCGCTGGAAGTCGCCGAGCAACGCATCGGCGCGCGCGAGGTCGAGCCGGAACTGCGCCGCCTGCATCAGGCCGTGGACGCCACCCGCGAAGAAATGCAGCGCCTGCGCGCGCGCCTGCATGGCGCGCTGGCCAAAGAAGTGGGCGAATTCCTCGATCTGCATGCCCTGCTGCTGGACGACCCCGAACTGCTGCAAGGCCTGGATGAGCTGATCCGCGTCGGCCGCTACGGCGCCGACTATGCCCTGCGCCTGCAACGCGACAAGCTGGCGGCGGTGTTCGACCAGATGGACGACGCCTACCTCAAGAGCCGCATGGATGATCTGGACCATGTGATTGGGCGTATCCATGCGCACCTGCAGAAGCGCGCCGTGGATGCCGAGGGCGTGGCCGGCGACATTTTGGTCTGCGACAACATCGCCCCTTCCGAACTGGCGCAACTGCAATCGCAGGGCGTGGTCGGCATCATCACCCTGTCCGGCAGTGCCCTCTCGCACAGCGCGATCCTGGCGCGCAGCCTGCACCTGCCGCTGGTGGTCGGCGCGGCGCAGGCGCTGCAGCGGATCAACGACGGCGATGCGGTCATCGTGGACGGCGGCAGCGGCGAGATCGTCGTCGAGCCCAATGCCGCCGACCTGCGCGAGTACCGCGCCCGGCTGCGCGAGCTGGCGCGCGAAGAGCGCGAGCTGGGCAAGCTGCGCTCCAAGCCCAGCCGCACCCGCGACGGCGTGGACATTTCGCTGTTCGCCAATGCCGAATCGCTGGACGATGTCGCCCGCGCGCACGCACTGGGCGCGGCAGGCCTGGGCCTGTACCGCACCGAGTTCCTGTTCCTGCAGCGCAACGAGTTGCCGGACGAAGACGAACAGTTCCGCACCTATCGCGACGTGGTGCTGGGCATGAGTGGCCGGCCGGTCACCATCCGCACCCTGGATTTGGGCGCGGACAAGGCCGATCGCACCGGCCTGGTGATGGATGATGAGGACAATCCCGCGCTCGGCCTGCGCGGCGTGCGCCTGTCGCTGGCCAATACCGGCGTGTTCGACACCCAGCTGCGCGCCATTCTGCGCGCTTCGGCTTACGGCAAGGTGCGCATCCTGGTGCCCATGATCAGCAGCCGCGAGGAAGTGCTGCAGGTCAAGCGCCGGATCAAGAAAGTCGCCACGCGTTTGCGCGCGGAGGGCCATGAAATAGCCGATCAGGTGGCGCTGGGCGCGATGATCGAAGTGCCCGCCGCGGCCATTGCCATGGCCGGCTTCATCGACGCAGTGGACTTCGTCTCCATCGGCACCAACGATCTGGTCCAGTACCTGCTGGCTGCCGACCGCAACCACGAGGCACTGGGCGAGCTCTACTCACCGCTGCATCCGGGCGTGTTGCGCTTGCTGCGCCACGTGATCACCATCGGCGCCGACGCCGGCAAGCCGGTGGCGATGTGCGGTGAAGCCGCCGGCGACCCGCGTCTGGCCAAGCTCCTGCTGGCCCTGGGCCTGCGCGAGTTCAGCCTGCACCCCGCCACCCTGCTCGAACTGCGCAAAGCCATCCGCGGCAGCGACTGGAGTGCCTTGCAGGCGCAAGGCAGCAAACTCCTGCAAGCCCGCGACCGCGCCGGCATCGAACGCTGGCTCGAAAAAAACAAGTAGTCGCGCACCTGCTTTTCCAGCCCCCTGAGTCAGGGGGCGAGCGCCGTCCAGGCGCGAAGGGGTGTGGCAGCACGTAGCGGGGCCCGAAGTTTGCGCAGCAAACTTTGGGGTGGCTATGCGCAGCATAGACACGCGATAATGTTGGCCATGAACATCTGATGCCACGGTCGCATCCGTCCTGCGGATCGGCCCCGTTTCGGAGCACCGAATGGCCGAAGCCGTCCGCCACGACAAAACCGCGCGCCAACTGCGCCTGCTTTCCGATGCCCTGGATAGCGGGCGGCTTGGCCCTGTGCGTCGCCTGGTCAACACCTTGGCGCCTGCCGAGATCGGCAACCTGCTGGAGTCGTTGCCGCCAGGCAAGCGCGAGGTGGTCTGGGGCCTGGTCGATGCCGAGGACGACGGTGAAGTGCTGGTGCACGTCGGCGACGAAGTCCGCGAGAGCCTGCTGGCGGAGATGGACCCGGACGAAATCATCGCCGCGGTCGAAGATCTGGACATCGACGATTTGGCCGACCTGGTCGAAGACCTGCCAGACACGGTCATCGATGAAGTGCTCAAGTCGATGGACCGCGAGAACCGCGAACGACTGGAGCAGGTGCTGTCCTATCCGGAGGACACCGCCGGCCGCTTGATGAATCCCGACGTGGTCACCGTGCGTGCCGACGTCAACGTCGACGTGGTGCTGCGCTACCTGCGCCTGCGCGGCGAACTGCCGGACCACACCGATCACCTGTTCGTGGTCAGCCGCCGCCACCAATACCTCGGTCGGGTTTCGCTGGCTTCGCTGGTCACCCACGAAGACAGCACGCCGATCAACCGCCTGATTGACGACGAGCAACCGGCCATCGATGTCGGCGACAGCGCCGTGGACGTGGCGCGCGGCTTCTCGGATCACGACTGGGTGTCGGCGCCGGTGGTGGATGACAACAACATCCTGCTCGGCCGCATCACCATCGATGACGTGGTCGACATCATCCGCGACCAGGCCGAACACCAGGCCATGAGCGCGGCCGGCCTGGACGAGGACGAGGATCTGTTCTCGCCGGTGCGGCGCGCGTTCCGTCGCCGTTTGATCTGGCTGGGCATCAACCTGTGCACGGCCTTCCTGGCCGCCAGCGTGGTCGGCCAGTTCGAAGGCAGCATCGCCAAGCTGGTGGCGCTGGCCGCGCTGATGCCGATCGTCGCCGGCATGGGCGGCAACGCCGGCACCCAGGTGCTGGCGCTGATGGTGCGTGGTCTGGCGCTGGGCCAGATTGGCGCGTCCAACGCCATGACCCTGTTGAAGAAGGAATTGTCGGTCGCGCTAATCAACGGCCTGGTGCTGGGCCTGGGTCTGGGCGTGATCGTGTTTCTGTGGTTCCGCCAGGTCGGTTTGTCGCTGGTGATCGGCAGCGCGCTGACCATCAACCTGCTCACCGCCGCCACCGCCGGCGTGCTGGTGCCGCTCACCCTCAAGCGGCTGGGCTTTGATCCGGCACTGGCCGGCGGCGTAATCCTCACCACCGTCACCGACGTGATGGGCTTCCTGAGTTTCCTGGGATTGGCGACGATCATCCTGTTGCACTGAACGAGAGCAGCGCATGGACGAACAACTCGGCAAGGTCGCCGAATGGCGGGATGATCGCGGCTTCGGCTTCATCCAACCGCGGGAGTCGGATGAGCGTGTTTTTTTCCACGTGCGCGCTTACCGGCAGGACGGGCGGCGCCCTGAAGTCGGCGAGTGGGTGAAGTATCGACCGCATCGTGCGCAGGATGGCCGCTGGCAGGCCATCGAGGTGCGTCGCGCGGTGGCACCTGCTTTGCGCGCGACCGTCCTCAAGCATCCCCGCGCCGCGCGCACGTCACGGTTCTCCGTTCCCGCCCCGTTGCAGTGGCTGCTGGTGGCGGGCTACGCGGCATTGCTCGCATGGTCCATCGACCGGGGGCGGCTGCCGCTGGAATTCGTCGCGGTCCCTGCCTTGTTGTCGGCCGTGACCTGGGTGGCCTATGCGCTCGACAAGGAGGCGGCCCGGACCGGGCGCTGGCGCACGCAGGAATCGGTGCTGCATGTGCTGGAGTTGCTCGGCGGTTGGCCCGGCGCCATCGCAGCGCAACAGTTCCTGCGCCACAAGTCGCGCAAGATGCCCTATCGGGTCACCTTCTGGGTGATGACGCTGCTGCATGCGGCGGTCGTGACGTGGTGGGTGTTCCGGCGCGGCTGAGTCGCGCTACCCTGCGCGTCCACGTCCACGCTGGAACGCCGCCATGCCCAATGCCCTGCGTCGCCTGCTTTGCCTGGCCCTGCCCGCCGCCGCCTTGATGACGGCCAGTGGTTGCAGCACGTCGCCGACGCCGGCGCCGGTGGCGAACGCAAGTTCGCAGGGCGAGTTCGTCAAGCGCACGGTGGTGGTGGCGGGCCAGTCGTACGGCTACCAGGTGTTCGTGCCGGCGCGCAAAGCCGGACAGGATCAGCAGCCCACGCCGATCATCCTGTTCCTGCATGGCTCGGGCGAGCGCGGCCGCGACAACGAAGTGCAGGCGACCGTGGGTCTGCCCAAGTATCTGCGCCAGCATCTGGATGACTTCCCGGCGATCGTGGTGATTCCGCAGGCGCCGGAAAACACCGAGTGGACCGGCGAGTCCGGCCCGGTCGCGCTGGCCGCGCTGGATGCCGCCAGCAAGGAGTTCAACGGTGACCCCAAGCGCACCTATCTCACCGGCCTGTCGATGGGTGGCTATGGCGCCTGGGAACTGGCGCTGCAACAACCCACCCGCTTTGCCGCGCTGGTGCCGGTCTGCGGCGGACTGACCGTGGACTGGACCGATCAGCGACCCACCATGCAAGCGCACAGCGTGGCCGGCGCGGCGGATCCATTTGCCGCCGCGGCCGCGAAGCTCAAGGACATCCCGACCTGGATTTTCCACGGCGCACTGGATGATGCCGTGCCGCCGGCGCAGTCGCGGCGCATGTACGCCGCCCTGCAAGCCGCGCACGCACCCGACGTGCACTACACCGAATTCCCGGACGTCAACCACTTTTCCTGGGACCCGGCCTACGCCACGCCCGAACTGTGGACCTGGCTGTTCCAACAACACCTCTGAACCCGACCATGGCCGAACTGCTGCACGACTACTTCACCGAGAACTGGCGCGAGCGCGTGCTCGCTTGCGCCTGTGGCTGGCAGGGCGACAGCCGCGCCATGGCCATGGAACTGCACGCCGAGGTCACCGACTACAGCTGCCCCAGCTGCGGCAGCCTGGTGCTGATCGTCAGCCACCCCACTCTGGAGCAGGTGCAGAGCGCCGCTGCTGCCGGCCATCCGGAGGCCCGGCAGCAACTGGCCCTGCTGGACGAGGCCCGCAGCCACCTCGGTCAGAGTTCCGACTGAGCAGGCGACGAGCGGCCTCAACCGCGGCCATCCGCGGCCGATAACCCAGCCGCCTCCCCACTTTTTTTGCCGCGGCAAAGGAACTCCATGGCCGACACTTCCGACGCATCCGCCCGTCCAGGCAGCGGTTTCCGCCGCCTGTGGTCGCGTCCGAAGTCCGGCGCGCCCACCGCTGCCACCGGCACCGCCATGGCCACCACCGTGGCCGCCGCCGCCCAGGGCGCCAGCATCAGCGCCGCCGAGCTGCAGGCCTTGTTTGCCCGCGCCGAAGATCCGCCTGCCCTGCTCGGCGCGTTTGCCGATGGCGTGGCCGGCCTGACCGGCGAACTGCGCGGCATGGGCCAGCGCCTGCAGTCTGCCCAGCGCAGCGCCGACTGGCAGGACTACGGCCGCGCCCTGCGCCATCTGATCGACAAGTACATCCGCACCATCCAGGACGAACCGCTGCTCAACGGCGGCCGCAGCCTGAGCGAAGCCGAGCGCCTGCGCGACCTGTTGCATCACGCGCTGGTCTCCGGGCTGGAAGTGCTGCTGCACGAAGACCACGCGCTGGCGCTGAAGTCGCACCGCATCGCCGATCATCTGCGCCTGTGGCAAAGCGGCCAGACCCTGGAGCCGCTCGATACCCAGCTCAAGGATCTCTGCCACGCAGTGAGCCTGCGCGCGCACGAGGTCAACGACGCACAGGTGCTGCTGCGCAGCCTGTTCGATCTGCTGCTGGAAAATGTCGGTGAGCTGCTGGAAGACGGCAGCTGGCTGCAGGATCAGATTGCCGCCGCCCGCAACCTGCTGGCCGGCCCACTGGATCGCGATGCGCTGGAGCAGACCCGCACTGGTCTGCGCGAAGTGATCTACAAGCAGGGCCTGCTCAAGCAGGGCATCCACGAATCCAAGACCGCGATGCGCGAGATGATGGTGACCTTCGTCGATCGCCTGGACGGCATGGCCAGCAGCACCGGCGAACTGCACGACCGCATCAGCTACCACTCACAGGCGATCCGCGAGAGCCGCACCATTGCCGATCTGGGCAAGCGGCTGGAAGACATCCTCGATGACACCGCCCGCCTGCAGGCGCAGACCCTGCGGGCGCGCGACGACCTGCTGACCGCGCGCGAAGAAGCGCATGCCGCCGAACAGCGGGTGGCGAGCCTGGAAGACGAACTGCGCACGGTCTCCAACCTGGTGCGCGTGGATCAACTCACCGAAGCACTGAACCGGCGCGGCTTCGACGAACTGTTCAAGCGCGAATCCGGCCGCGCCCATCGCGGCCAACTGCCGCTGTGCGTGGCGCTGCTGGACCTGGACGATTTCCGCACCATCAACGCCCGCCACGGCCACCTCGGTGGCGACGCCGCGTTATGCCATGTGGTGGCGGTCATCAAGGGTGGATTACATGGCAGCGATGCCATCGCGCGCTTTGGCGGCGAAGAATTTGTATTGCTGCTGCCGGAAGTGCCATTGGACGAAGCCATGCACACGGTGGAGCGCCTGCAGCAGCGGCTGGCACAGCGCCCCTTCATGTACGACGACGCGCGCGTGTCGGTGAGCTTCAGCGCCGGCATCGCCCGCTGGTTGCCGGGCGAACCGCTGGACACGCTGCTGGAACGTGCGGACCGCGCGATGTACCAGGCCAAGGAAGCCGGCAAACGCCGGGTGATGCTGGCCGAGTAAGGCCTCAGCCCAGCAGCATTTCCAGCACGGCCATGCGGATGGCCACGCCGTTGCTGACCTGGCGCAGCACCAGTGACTGCGGGCCGTCGGCCACTTCGTCGGTGATTTCCACGCCGCGGTTGATCGGGCCCGGATGCAGCACCACCGCTTCCTTCGCGGCGCGGGTCAGGCGCTGCGCGGTCAGGCCGTAGTCGTTGTGGTATTCGTCGATGGAGGCGATCAAGCCTTCTTCCATCCGCTCGCGTTGCAGGCGCAACATCATCACCGCGTCCACGCCTTCGAGCATGGCGTCGAAATCCTGGCCCACTTCGCAGCCGGCCAGCGTGTCCGCATCCGGCAACAGCGAGGCCGGCCCGCAGACGCGGATTTCGCCGGTGCCCAGCGTGCGTAGTGCATGCAGATCCGAACGCGCCACCCGCGAGTGCTTGACGTCGCCGACGATCAACACCTTCAACCTGGAGAAGTCCGGACCCTTGGCCTGGCGCAGGGTCAGCGCATCCAGCAGGCCTTGGGTGGGATGGGCGCTGCGGCCGTCGCCGGCGTTGACCAGAGTGGTGCCCTCGCCTGCCGCCGCGGCCAGCGCTTCCACCGCCCCGTCTTCGGCATGCCGCACCACGAAGCCGCGCACGCCCATGGCTTCCAGGTTCTTGAGTGTGTCGCGCGCGGTCTCGCCCTTGCGGGTGGACGAGGTGGAGGCATCGAAGTTCAGCACGTCTGCGCCGAGGCGCTGCGCCGCAATCTGGAAGGAGCTGCGGGTGCGGGTGGAGGGTTCGAAGAACAGCGTGCACACGGTGGTGCCCACCAGCGAGCTGCGCCGCTGGGTGGTGCGCCCCAGCGCGGCATCGCGGATATGCCCGGCCCGGTCCAGCAAGCGGCAAATCGTTTCGCGGGGCAGGCCCTCGAGAGTCAGCAGATGGCGCAGGCGTCCGTCGGAATCGATTTGCAGGGTCATGGCGTCACAGGCGGGTTGGGCCTGCACAGGATAAATCCTGAGCCCGCTTTCGGACAGTTTGCCGAGGGTCGGGGCGCAAGCCCCTCCTAGAGGGTGACCTGGGTGGCGTCCTGCGGCGCGGCCAGCCAGCGCTCGATGATGACCGCCGCGGCTACCGCGTCCAGCGCGACCGCATCGCGCTTGCGCTTGCGCCCTTCGGCACGGTCCAGGGCAAAGCGCTGGGCGGCCTCGATGGAACTGGCGCGCTCGTCAATCAGCACCACCGGCAGCTGGTAGCGCGCATGCAGCTCGCGGGCGAAGGCCTGCGCGCGTTTGCGGATGGGTTGATCACCGCCATCCAGGGTCATGGGATCCCCGACCACCAGGCCGTCCGGTTTCCATTCCGCATGCAGCTTGTCGATGGCCGGCCAGTCCGGCCCGTGCGCATGCACATCCACCACCGCCAAGGCCCGCGCGCCACTGCCGAAGGCGCTGCCTACCGCCACGCCAATGCGCCGCGCGCCGACATCGAAGCCCAGTACCGTGCCATCCAGTTTCATGCTCTGCTCCCGAAACGCGGCCGGAACCAGGCAACCGCCCTGGCGCCGGAACGGGGGAATCCGCGTTTCATGCGTGTCCGCTGTAGTCCGTCAAGCGCGTCATATCGACCCCAATCAACCCTGCCGCCGCCTGCCAACGTTGCTCCAGCGGCAATTCAAACAGCACCGTCGCATCGGACGGCGCGGTCAGCCAGGTGTTCTCACCCAGTTCGTATTCCAGCTGTCCCGCGCCCCAGCCTGCACAGCCCAGGGTGACGATGGCGTGTTCGGGACCGATGCCGGCGGCCATGGCTTCCAGGATGTCGCGCGAGGTGGTCAGGTACAGGCCGTCGGCCACGCGCAGGGTGGATTCCCACTCGCGCGCGTCGTCATGCAGCACGAAGCCGCGTTCCGGATGCACTGGCCCGCCGCTGAGCACGATCTGTTCGCGCAGGCCGGCGTCGCCGGTCTTCAGCTGCATCTGCTCCAGCACCTCGCCCAGCGTGTATTCGGAGCGGCGGTTGATGACCACGCCCATCGCGCCCTCACCGTCGTGCTGGCAGACCAGGGTCACGGCGCGGGAGAAGTTGGGGTCATCCAGTGCCGGTGCGGCAATCAGCAGCTGGTTGGCGAGGAACGAGTCGGGGGACATGGCCACATCATAGCCCGCTCGCGTTAACCTGATTACATGAGTGGATATTGCGACTTTGCCCCCGGTCACCCTTTGCATGGGCCCTACCATGACCGCGAATACGGTTTCCCGCAGCGCGAGGAAGCCGTGCTGTTCGAGCGCCTGCTGCTGGAAATCAACCAGGCCGGCCTGAGCTGGGAGACCGTGCTGCGCAAGCGCGAGGACTTCCGCCGCGCCTACAGCGGCTTCGACGTGGACCAGGTGGCCGCCTACGGCGACAACGACCGCGCACGGCTGCTGGCCGACGAGGGGATCATCCGCAACCGGCTGAAAGTGGATGCCGCCATCCACAATGCGCAGGTGATCCAGGGGCTGCGCAAGAGCCATGGTGGATTCCACGAATGGCTGCAGGCGAACCATCCGCGCGACAAGGCCGGCTGGGTGAAGCTGTTCAAGCAGACGTTCCGGTTTACCGGCGGCGAGATCACCGGCGAGTTCCTGATGAGCCTGGGCTATCTGCCCGGCGCGCACCGCGAGAGTTGTCCGGCGTATGCGAAGGCGGCGAAGAAGTCGCCGCCGTGGATGGAGAAAGCCAAGGGCAAGGCGAAGCGCTGATACCTCGCGCGAAACGCAAAGAAGTCCGCAATCTGCCCCTTCTCCCGCTTGCGGGGGAAGGTTGGGATGGGGGCAGACGAAGCCCAGTTCCATCAGATCCCCGCCAAAACCTCCACACAATCAGCTACCACTTTCAGGCTTGCCAATTCGTCTGCACGCGTCCGCCCCCGATTAAGTATCGCAATCGGCAACCCCGCCTCATGCGCCATCCGCGCAAACCGATACCCGGAATACACCATCAGCGAAGACCCAACCACCAACAGCGCGTCCGAAGCCAGCAAAGCCTCCCGCGCCGCTTCATAACGCGCCCGCGGCACGTTCTCCCCAAAGAACACCACATCAGGCTTCAGCATCCCGCCGCAGTCCAAGCACACCGGCACCTGGAAGCGACTGAAGTCCTGCCCTTCCAAATCCGCATCACCATCCGGCGCCGTGGCCGCCTCAAGGTCATGCCACTCCGGATTGGCTTCGTGCAGGCGGACCTGCAACTCGCTTCGGGCAGACAGGGTTTGGCAGTGCAGACAGGTCACCTGATCAATACGCCCATGCAAGTCGATGACATCGCGACTGCCGGCACGCTCGTGCAAGCCATCCACGTTCTGCGTCAGCAAGGTGGATAACCTGCCCTCCCGCTGCCAGCGCGCGAGCGCATGGTGCGCGGCATTGGGCTGCGACTGCGCCATCCGCGGATAGCCGATGAAACTGCGCGCCCAGTAGCGGGCGTTGGTCAGTGGGTCACCGACAAAGGCCTGATACGTGACTGGCGGCGTACGCTTCCACTGGCCGTCAGTGTCGCGGTAGTCGGGGATGCCGGAGGCGGTGCTGATGCCGGCGCCGGTGAGGATGAAGGGATGAGCTTGTGAAGTCAGCCAGGCCCGAAGCAATGCCACGGAATGCGAGTCCTGTGCATCGATGAGCTTGCAACATCCCATTGTTTCTGGGACTGGAGATGCTGCTTTTGAACACACTGCCCAATCTCCCAATCCGGCATATCGACGCTCAACAGAACAAACAACACAAGGGCGACGAAATGATTCAAACCCAACTACCGTTCCATTGGATCAAACTTGAATCCGGAAGGTTCGATTGGAACTTCCAGGACGACCTTTCCCGATTTCGCCGTGAGCGTCAATCGATTGGCCGAAAGACTACCTTCTACGCGCGATGAGTTCGTCCTCCGGAAAGCAATCATGTCCCACTGCCCGCCTGCCCCACGTCGGTAAACATATGCATCTCGAAGCTCTAAGCCAGACCCGTAGTTTCTTGTGACAACAAGGAATTCGTCACTTCCCGACGAAAGTTCTTGCTTTGTGAAAGTAGGCGTCTCCAGGCTATCAATGTCTGACTGAGTAAGATTTGAGTTGATAGCTCCTTGTCCAGCGCATGCATTCATAGAGGCACCCATCGCCAGGGCGAAAATCACCGATTCAAAGCGCATAGCACACCACACTTTTTGGAATAGTTGGGGCCATTCGGGGCGTAATTGCTGTTCGCAGCAGCAGGATTGGTGATTACTTTTCCCGAGGCGTCAAGGTTGCTCACCGGCATTAGGCCAGGCTTGTGTGACCATGTCCCGTCTCCATCTTGTCTGTACCAGTGGTAGTCAACTTCAGGAGCAACGACAAGGTACACCTTGTGTGTGCACGATGGACAATTGCCCTTGGAGTCTGGCTTCGTCATGCCGTCGCTAACCGCTGCTCGAATTATTGAACGGCAAGTTAGGCTCTCGAATGGTCGTCCACTCCACTCTCCTGGTTGAGGAAGGTAGGGAAAAGGTCGTGGCAATTGGCTAGCCGGGTTTTCAGGTCTATCCGCAGCATAGCTGTAGCAGTTGTTTGTACCCTGTATGTGCCCACCGTCATTCCAAAAGCTAGGTTTGTACGAAGGTGATGCAGGACAGGTGCCACTCATGCCGTAAGGATCCACCAATACAAAGGGGGTGGACGAAGCGTAACTGTAGGTATTTACGCCGGCAGCCATCCCCATTGAATCACTCTCCATGTAGCGCCCACTGCCAGGCTCATAATTCCGAAAGTAGTTGGAGTTTAGCCCCGCTGCGGCGTCATATCGCTGCCCAGGGAATCGCAGGTTAAAAACTAATGGGAGAAGATCTCCATCTTGGTCTTCTTTCGGCGATGACTCACCAAACACCTCGCCGTGAATGTCCCACGTCCAGACAGCGATATCACGCGCCGACTCGATTACTACCCTAGGGGTTCCAAGGTGGTCAGGTTCGACGTAGTGCAACCTCCCTCCGTTGGCAAGCAAACCGATTGGAAAATTATCATTCCAGACTACTTGCTGCACTGGCGTTCCGAGTTGACTGTAATCGCCCAACCAATGCCCCAGCTCATCGTAGATGGTAATGAAGTTTTCACCTCCCGACTGCCGAAGCACTTGCTCGCCCCGCCCGTTGTAGGCGTAGCTCATCACTACATTCCCTTCGTTCCGAACTTCGCTCATCCTATTCGCAGCGCTGTACACGAAGGTCCGACTTCCAATCGCCAAAGTGTTTCCTGCTGAATCGAAAGTTCTCGTAACTCCTTCCACCGATTCCAAACGGTGACTGGTTGGCGAGTACGCGTAAAGTGCTGTTCCAGCAGCTGTCGCATGAGACAGTCGATTGCCGGTTTTATCGTAACTGTAAGAGTCAATGGCTACATTAGTCGGACCATCTGCTGTCCGAGTCAGCCGATCTAGAGCGTCGTAGCCATACACCATATCTGGAGTTGAAATGCCCATAGCCGTACCGAGCTTGGTCAAGTTGCCGACTGCGTCGTAACCAAACCCAAGCGACAGACCGCCGGGTGAAGCATCCAAGATGGCAGTGGGCCGGTAGTTCTGGTCATACGAACGCGTCATGACCCGCCCATCGCCGTAGATCCATCCCGAAGTTGGACCGAACGGTAGGTACGTCACCTGATTAAGCAGGACCTCGCGCGCCTGACCTGGCCGAGTTATGCCAATCCCAACTAACTGCCCTAAGGCATTGCGGCTGTAATCAACCTCGCTTCCATCTGGATACACCATGCCAAGCATCTGGCCGGCCGCGTTCCAAAGATAGCGAACGGTGAATGCGATGCCGTTGGTGGTCTGTACCTTTCTGGCAAGGTAGCCAAACCGGTTGTAGCAATACTGTGTATTGCCACTGGCGTCATTCATGCGGGTCAAGCGGCCTACGGAATAAGTCTCGCCCGTCGCGCACACACCCTGCGTCAGATCATGGACATAGCCAACATTGAGCGATGTGGTCGGGTAGCTGACTCCGGTAATTCGCCCCAGCCCGTCGTAAGCGTATACGGAGGTGACGTTTCGCGCATCGGTTTGTGTGGACCGGTTACCAGCTGCATCGTAGGTGTATGTCGTGACGCCAGTATCTGGACTACTTAGTTGAGTCAGATCACCCAAGCTGTTGTATGAGTAGGTTGTATCCAAACCCTTGGGGTCGGTGACCTTGACCAGGTTGTCCAGCGCGTCATAGGCGAAGCGCGTTTCCGCCGCGATTCCGCCCATGTCCTGCAACGTGCGCGCTAACCGGTTCAGTGGGTCGTAGCTCTGATCCGTGACTCGATCCAGCGCGTCGGTGATGGTCTTCGTGTTGCCGTTGGCATCGTAGGTGAAGTCGGTGGGATTGGCTTGTGCGTCTGCCTGGGTGAGCAGTTGGCTGCGCTGATTGAACACTCGGCTCAAACTGCGTTTCAGGTTTCCACCACTGTCCTTGGTCTGCTCGGATATGCGGTTGCCTGCAAAGTCCTGCACGTAGTGGATGTAGTTTCCCGCAGCATCCGTCACGTCCGTCAGCCGGTGCGCCTGGTCGTAGGTGAACTGGGTATAGGAACCATCGGGCTGGGTAACCCGCTTGACCAGACCCGTCGGCCAGTACTCCACCCGTGATATGACGTCATCGGTCTCGACGTTGTCATCGGCGCCGCGAACCTTGGTTGCTGTCCGCCAACCTCTCGCGTGGTACTCCTGATCCGTCACCACGCCGTTGGGGTCTTTGACTGAAAGCGTCCGACCGGCGCCGTCATACCGCAGGGTCTCCATGGTCTGGCCGAGTGCGTTGGTGACCTTCCACAGGTCGCCCTTGCGGTGAGGGCAGGTGGTCGGCGTAGTCGCGCACGAAGCATCGTCGGCCGCGTAGTAGTGATACGTTGACCTGTCGACCGTCCCTGCAAGCGGACCATCCGCTGACAGCAGCAAGCCAACCAGCGGGCACGTGTTGGCCAACACATCGGATGCCTCACAGTAGGCGTAGGACTGCGTGCGCTGCGCACCGGTGAGGGTATCCACTGCCGACAGTGTCAGCACCTGGCCCCGCGCGTTATAGGTCCATACCGTACGAGCCTTGAGCAGGCCCGTTGCGTCCCGGGTACGCCGCTCCAGGGGCAACTTCAGCGTGGCGTGCCAGTCTGTTTCGATGGTTCGCTTCTGGCCGGTGGTGTCGTTGGCCGCTTCAATGCGGGAAAGCTCCCGACCGGCACTGTCTATCGTGTAGTCGGTGGTGCTGCCCTTGAAGTCCGTCTCGACGTCGACATAGCCGTTGGCATCGTAGGTCTTGCTGGCGGTCGAGCCGCCACAAGTGGCGCATAGTTGGGTCTGCGAAACCAGCTTCTTGGTGTTGCCTTTGGTTTGGTAGTTCCTGGTCACTGCCTGCCCGAGGGGGCCGGTGACGGCGAGGCTGGAGGCTCCGTTGCTGCCTTGAGTGTAGGTGTATATCTGTCGTCCGACTTGCCCTCCCGAGAGTCCGGAAGCAAGGTTGGAACTGCTTATGCGGGCTCCCAAAGTCTGGTGTGTGTAAAGATGGGTCGAATAGAGGACTCCAAGTTCGTCATAAACGTCGAAACGGCCATTGCCGGTGAATGTCGTGTTGAACGTACGGGATGCGCCATCTGCAAACTTCACCTTGTTCAGTGTCCGCTTGACGCTGTCATAGCCGTACGTGATTGTTCCGCCATCGGGCATCACGATATGGCTCGGAACCCTCGCCCTCCAGTAATGGATCGATAGCGTCCGTCCATTCTGGTCCTGCGCATCGATCCTCCTGTTTGGGTCGTCGTAAGTGAGCTGGACGTACTGGCCTGAAGCGTAGTCGATGCGGCCTAGTTTTCCGTCGGACGTGTACCGCTCGGTGTCCGCGCCTTGCGTAATAACCATGCTTCCGTCCGGCAGTTCTTCGTAGCGAATGAATTCCCCATCGGATCTCTGAAGCGGATTGCCGCTTGGATCAAAGTACACTCGTGAACCATCATCCCGAGTAGCTATGGCCGCGACGTAATCGGAGTTCACTACTTTGTCGACTCTCATCCCATAGTTGAAGTACCAGTACTTTCCAACGGTCATCGGACTGCTTGCCGTCGAAACGCGCGGTACGGATCCATTTGCCGGTGCGAATGTCCGAACGAATCGAAGTGGGCTTCCCGGAGCCTGAAAGTCGACTTCGCTTTTCACATGCATGCCATCGCCCGGCATCACCGGGTTGTTGATGGGACACGTCTTGTCATGCTCGTTGAAGCAATCCAGCCACGTATTGTTTGCGCCGTACAACGAAACAGCTCCTGGCGCGCACATGACGTCACGGACATTGGTTGTAATCAGCGAGACAGTTGTATCAAGCGAGCATGTCCCGTCGAAATTCCTTGCCTTGCCGGAGAACGTGAACTTGCGAAACTCCTCCTTGAGCTGTCCGTACCTGTATGTAGAGGGTCCGGCATAGCAGAAATAGCTGGCAGGCAGCGAGGCGCCCCAACCCGTATCTGATTTTGATGTGTAGGGACAGCTGTATCTTTCTGCGAAGTATTCATCTGCCAGCTCGGCAGCGGTCTCTTTCGTGATGAATGGTTCGCCGCCGATGCAAGCGGGATTCGAATTTCCACCCTGATACACGCCACCGAGCAGTCGACACATTGCACTGTCAATCGCGAAGTGGCTCATCTGTTCGACGCATACAGCTGCCGTCCAATCTTCGCTCGGTCGAGCGCAGCTTTTCGTCCCACCATTTTCCAGGCACACCTCATCTCCCGCCCAACTGGAGAAGCTGATCAAGAACAAAGCCATGCCCGCAAGGGCAGCCAGCGTGCGAGATCCCATAAATGCTCCTTGCGCAGGTCTCTGTTTCAGATGAGCGGGTTGTAGACGGACAGCAGGCGCGTTGGCCCGCGGTGGCTGGTGACGTTACGGCGGGTGCGATGGGTCGCGCGCGATGCTGCGCGCCTGGAGAAGGCAATTGCCTGGAACGGCGTTCGTTGCGGTTTGCCACGATCCTTCAAGCATGCGATTCCCCCATCCTGGAGTGTCCCCTGCGTCGGCGAGCCGGCTGTGCGGTTCTCGACTTGGCTGAGGCTAGGTCAAGTTGGCTGGCGCAACTTTGACCTGCGTCCCAAAGCCGAGTAGCGGCTAATCAAGCGGCACCGCTGTTCGTCGAGACGGCGACAAACAAAAGTCCCGCATCACTGCGGGCTTTTGTCTTTCTCCAGATGCGTAGGTGGCTACCGCTCTTCCGCGATGCGCGCATTGGGCAGCGACTGCGCCATGCACGGATAGCCGATTACGCTGCGCGCCCAGTAGCGCGCGTTGGTCAACGGGTCACCGACGAAGGCCTGATATGTGACCGGCGGCATGCGCTTCCTCTGGCCGTTAGTGTCGCGGTGGTCGAGGATGCCGGAGGCGGTGCTGATGCCGGCGCCGGTGAGGACGAAGGGATGAGCGCTCTGTGCCAGCCATACACGCAACTCTCGTTCGACCAGAGGCGCTATCGGACGCACTATGAATAATTCCAAGTCGCCGTCACGCACGCGAATCAGAAAAGAAAATCCATGGTGCCAAGCGCGATCCGTCAGACCTGCATACATACCCAATAAAATGGCGCTGCCTTTCCTCATCTCGCCCATCAATCATCATCGATTGGCCTCAGCAAACTGACAGCCTCATCATTGCGCAAGTGACGACTACTAATTTCATACCCATTCTTGAGAGGGATCTCGAGCATGGAAACCTGCGTCACCGAATGGAATTCCCATGCAATCAATGTTCCGTCAATGGAAGTGAATGATGTCTGGCGTTCTCGACCAAAAGCGGCCGCGACTCTCGTCGCCTCATCTTCTGAGGAAGCCTCTACTACCGCAACGCACTCTTCCCACAAGCCAGGCTCCGAGTTGTCTCTCGTTGAACGACTAAGTATGAAAGCAATGTAGAAGTTATTTTCTGAATCTTGAGTCATTGAGGAGTTTCCATGCTTTTTTTGCCATTGAATCGCCAGATTTTGAAAGCTCAAGTATTTCCTTGAGAGTCTTGTCGCGGAACTGGCTCGGAAATTCACGATTGATAGAACCTCTGCATTCTCTTGAAATCCAGTCTGCGGCACGTGAATTGAACTTCCGAATTGCTTCTTTGGCCAATTGTTGCTCCGCTGGCGCGAGGGATTCCATGATCGCTTCCAGTTGCCTAACGTCGCCTCTCGCGATCGCCGATCTCAGTGTCGCATTCGGCGAGTCCATTCCGCCGGCCAGCCCCAGCAGGTCGTAGTTGATCAGCGGGTTACTTTCTATGTATGTGTATGTTGAAGTCCCAGCGATAAGCCCAATTGGGTCGCTTTGAATGTATCGGGCGGTTGAAGGTTCGTAGTCTCGAAAGTAGTTTTGATTCAGCGCGGAATGACGGTCATAACGCTGCCCAGGGAATCGCATATCCAACACAAGCGGCACGCTATCACCGTCCACATCCTCCTCAGCCGTTGTCGCGCCAAATGCTTCTCCCTTCAAATCCCACCTCCATACGGCCACATTTCGCGCCACTTCTATGACAACCCTTGGTGAACCCAGGTGGTCCGGCTCGATGTAATGCAACTGTCCACCATTGGCGATCAGTCCTACCGGTAGCTCATCCATCCACAACGCTTGCTGCAGCGCTACACCGCTGCTGTCGTAGTCTCCCAGCCAGTGGCCAGATTCGTCATATATGGTGTAACTGTTGGTGCTGCCAAGGTGACGGCGTACCTGTTCTCCCCGGCCGTTGTACGTGTAGTTCATCGCGACCGTGCCACCGTTCTTCACCTGGCTCAGGCGATTGGCGTCGCTGTAGACGAACTCGCGTCCGCTGCCAATGTTGGTGGTGTTGCCCACCGCATCGTAGCCGCGCGCCGTGCCACCTACATAGGTCAGGTGGTGATTGCCGGACGGATAGGTATAGGCGGAAGTTCCGGTCGCAGTGCTATGCGAAAGACGGTTGCCAGTGGCGTCATAGCTATAGGCGTCGATTGCCACGGCGGTAGGGCCATCTTCGGAACGCGTCAGCCGGCCCAATGTGTCGTAACCAAACGTGATGGCCGGAGAGGTAATGCCCGCGACTGTACCCAACTTGGTCAAGTTGCCTACGACGTCATAGCCAAATCCAAGCGACAGTCCGCCTGGCGCGGAATCGAGAATGGCGGTGGGTCGGTAATCCTGATCGTACGAACGGGTCATGACTCGTCCATTGCCAAAGGTCCAGCCGGCTGTTGGTCCAAAAGGCAGGTAGGTCACTTGGCTAACCAGCACTTCTCGCGCCTGGCCCGGTCGGGTGATGCCCATGGCCGTAATTTGGCCCAATGCGTTGCGGGTGTAGTCGACTTCGCTGCCATCCGGGTAGACCATGCCAATCAGCTGACCTGCCTTGTCCCACGCGTAGCGCACGGTGAAGGGAATGCCATTGGTGGTCTGAACCTTGCGGACCAGCTGGCCTAATCGGTTGTAGCAGTACTGGGTGTTGCCACTGGCATCATCCATCCGGGTCGTGCGCCCAATGGAGTAAGTCTCGCCAGCGATGCACGCCGCCTGTGTGGTGTCGTAGACGTAGCCCACGTTCAATGACGAAGTTGGATAGGAAATAGCCGAGATCCTGCCCAAGGCATCATACGAATAGGTGGAGGCGATGCCGCGAGCATCGGTCTGCGTGGCGCGGTTGCCTGCGGCGTCATACGTGTATGTCGTAACGCCCGTATCTGGACTACTCAGCTGAGTCAGATCACCCAAACCATTGTAGGTGTAGATGGTGTCCAGTCCTTTCGGGTCCGTCACCTTGGTCAGGTTGTCCAACGGACCGTAGGCAAGCTTGGTCTCTGCCTCGATGCCCCCGACATCTTGCAGAGTCCGCGACAGCCGGTTCAGTGGGTCATAGTCGCTATCAGTGACCCGGCTGAGCGCATCGGTCACGGTGTTGCTGTGGCCGTTTGCGTCATAGGTGAAGTCCGTCGGATTGGCCTGTGCATCTGCCAGCGTGGTCAACTGTCCCAGTTGGTTGAAGACCCGACTCAACGTACGTTTGAGGACGCCGCTGCTGTTCTTGGTGTCCTCCTTGATGCGATTTCCGTTGAAGTCCAGCGTGTAGTGGATGAAGTTTCCGCCGTTGTCGGTGACGTCGGTGAGCCGATGAGCCTGGTCATAGGTGAACTGCGTGTATGCACCATCCGGCTGCGTGACTCGCTTGACCAGACCGGTGGGCCAGTACTCAATTCGAGTGATGGCATCGTCGGTTTCGACCGCATCGTCGGTGCCGCGCACTTTGACGGCGGTCAGCCAGCCACGCGCATGATATTGGCGGTCGGTGACGACACCATTTGCGTCCCTGCTCGACAAGACCCGACCCGCACCGTCGTACTTCAAAGTTTCAACGAGGTGCCCTAAGGGATTGGTCACCTTCCACAGGTCGCCTTTCCGATAAGGGCAGGTCGAAGGAGCGGAGGCACAGCTGGCTTCGTCCGCAGGGTAGTATTCAAAGTTGGTCCGATCCACGATGCCCGGCAGGGGGCCATCTACTGCCCGTACTAGGCCTTCCAGCGGACACAGGTTCGCGGCGATATCCGCAGGTTCGCAGTAGGCAGTCGTCTGGGCACGTCCATTAGTTAGGTTGGCATCCCAGCGCGTTGAATGCAGCGACTGTCCCCGACTGTTGTAGGTGAATGTCTGTCGGGTCAGCAGGCCACCGGAGGCGTCACGAACGTCTCTCTGGACTGGCTTGCGAAACATTGAGTGCCACGCCGTTTCAGTTGTTCGCTTGAAATCCGGCTCGTTGGCGGAATCCACCCGCTTTACGAGCAGTCCTCTCGGGTTGAAGTCGAGGTCTGCCAATACGCCATTGAAGTCGACTTGAGTGTCTGCATAGCCGTTGACATCGAGCGTTTGGGCAGCGAATACCTTGCCGTTGCAGGATGGACAGATTTTGTCGGCACCCGTCGACCTGGCTCGCCCATAGATGACGGTCGATCCAATGGTAGTTTGTGCACCCAGAGCGTCCGTCACGGTCGCTGTTCCGGTGCCATAGGTGAAGGTCAGCTCATCGATTTTTCCCGCAGGATTCCCGTGAACACTTCGACTCACGCGTCCATTGCTGCCGTAGGTCCAAGTCCCATAGATGGCATTGTTCTCATCCCATCGCTGAGTCAATGCCTTGGTATAGGAGGCGCTGGTGTAAGAATAGCGCGCAATCTGACTTGTGGAGACTCCGTCATTGATCTCCACTTTGGTAATGCGCATCGCGGTGTCGTAGGTGTACACCAATGTGGATCCATCCGGCGTGGCCACGCTTGTGACGACGCCATTGGTGTATCCGAGCAGCAATGCTCGACCATGGGCATCTACCACTTTGGTCAACTGGCCTCCCGTGTACTCCAACGCCAAGGAGTCACCGTCGCCCCAGTCAACGGCAATCAGCTTGCCATCGGCATCGAAGAATTCATCCGAATCGTCCGGAGCTCGAAGCACCCATCCTGAGAGTACGCCACCCGACGTCATTTCCTCCAACGTGTAGGGGACATCCGGATCTCTCATCCACGCGCCGCCGTACTTGCGGAACACGTACACCTCTCCCGAATGCCGCATTACCTTGACAGTGTCGGAGTCGACCGTGGCGATTTTCCGCATATAGGTGTGCTGCCACGTGCTACCCATCTCCGTCAGCAGCGTCACCCGCCACCCGCTGGAATGGATGCGCGAAAATTCAAGGCGCCCACTCCCGGCAGTGAAATCGACGGCAGTCGCTATCTTTGCTCCGGTATTGAAGTTGACAGGGTTTCCTGCGGTTACCGCCGCATCCCCAGTGCAGCATGTGTTCTTGAATGGGTCAGGAAACGTGGGCAGTGCATGGCATGTTCTTCCCGTTTGTTCGGGAAGTCCTCCTTGTCCAGCGGCATACTCACATCCTCGATCACAGCTCAAACTCTCGCTGGACATCGCTTGAGTCGGACCACCGGTTCGGGCCGAACATTTGTTGTTTGAAGGGTATGTATGCCAGTTCTCCGAGTTTCCAATCGTATTGCCCCACCCGGACGGTCCGCGCCAATAGAGGCGGTATCCCGGCTCCTGGAATTTACAATCCGCAACAGATGAACCAGAGGGTTTTTGAATATGTGCTTTCGCCATGCATGCTGCGAACGCTTCGCCTTGGTCTGCATATGTGGGGAATGCTCCCAGCGGCGCACTAAGGAACACAAGCAGTGCCGCTAGGACCAACCTGAAACCAGCTGGATTTAGCGCCTTTGCCCAATCCGCCACGACGCAATCTGCAGCACTCCGCCCAAGCTTCCGTTTCATTAAATCCTTCCTTGAGATTGAACAGTCGAGCATCACTTCAAGTTAAATATACCTCGGTTTCTTCTGCTTCTTGCCACCTGCAAATAGCAAGCTAGAACGAAGGATCTTCTCCAATAAAAGAGCCCGCATCTCTGCGGGCTCTTGTCGTCATTCTGCAGTGTCAGCGCCTCAGCGCACTTCCGCCACCTCAACCCCATCCAACCCCTGCGCCAAGGTCCGTGCATCACCACCCTGCGACAGCTTGATCCGCAAGCGCACCTCGTTCTGCGAGTCGGCATAGCGCAGCGCATCTTCGTACGAGATCTCGCCGGCCTGGTACAGCTCGAACAGGCTCTGGTCGAAGGTCTTCATGCCCAGGTTGGTGGACTCCTTCATCAGTTCCTTGAGCTTGTGGATTTCGCCGTCGCGGATGTAGTCCTGCACCAGCGGGGTGCCGAGCAGGATCTCCATCGCTACGCGGCGACCCTTGCCGTCGGGGGTGGGAATCAGCTGCTGGGCCACCACGCCCTTGATATTGAGGGACATGTCCATCAACAGCTGGGTGCGGCGATCTTCGGGGAAGAAGTTGATGATGCGGTCCATCGCCTGGTTGGCGTTGTTGGCGTGCAACGTACACAGCACCAGGTGGCCGGTTTCGGCGAAGGCGATGGCGTGGTCCATGCCTTCGCGGGTGCGCACTTCGCCAATCATGATCACGTCCGGCGCCTGGCGCAGAGTGTTCTTCAGCGCGGCGTCCCAGCTGTCGGTGTCGATGCCGACTTCGCGCTGGGTGATGATGCAGCCCTCGTGTTTGTGCACGAATTCAATCGGGTCTTCGATGGTGATGATGTGGCCAGTGGAGTTCTGGTTGCGGTAGCCAATCATCGAGGCCAGCGAGGTGGACTTACCCGTACCGGTGGCGCCGACGAAGATGATGATGCCGCGCTTGGTCATCGCCAGCGTCTTGATGATTGGCGGCAGGTTGAGTTCTTCGATGGTCGGAATGCGCGTCTCGATGCGACGCAGCACCATGCCGACCTGGTTGCGCTGGTAGAAGCAGCTGACACGGAAGCGGCCCACGCCGGCCACGCCGATGGCGAAGTTGCACTCGTGCGTTTTTTCGAATTCCTCGCGCTGCGCCGGCGTCATCACGTTCAGCACCAGGTCGCGCGACTGCTGCGGCGTCAGCGGGGTCTGGGTGATCGGCGAGATCTTGCCGTGCACCTTGATCGACGGCGGCATGCCGGCGGTGATGAACAGATCCGACGCCTTCTGGTGCGCCATCAGCTTGAGGAAGGAGGTGAAATCGATGCTGCTCATAGGAAACTCCGGAAGCCGTGTGCTGATAGCCGTTAGCCGGAAAAGACTCGATGAAAGGACCGGCTACCGGCTAACGGTTACCGGTTCCTTGCCTCACTCGAACAAACGCTTCTCGCGGGCGTATTCCTTGGCCTGCTGGCGCGTGACCAGGCTGCGCTTGACCAGGTCCTGCAGATGCTGGTCGAGGGTCATCATGCCGTACTGCTGACCGGTCTGGATGGACGAGTACATCTGCGCCACCTTGTCTTCGCGGATCAGGTTGCGGATGGCCGGGGTGCCGACCATGATTTCCCACGCCGCAGTACGACCGCCGCCGACCTTCTTCAGCAGCGCCTGCGAGATGACCGCGCGCAGCGACTCGGACAGCATCGAACGAACCATCGGCTTTTCGCCGGCCGGGAACACGTCGATGATGCGGTCGATGGTCTTGGCCGCCGAGCTGGTATGCAGGGTGGCGAACACCAGGTGACCGGTTTCCGCGGCGGTCAGTGCCAGGCGGATGGTTTCCAGGTCACGCAATTCGCCGACCAGGATGTAATCGGGATCCTCACGCAGCGCCGAGCGCAGGGCTTCGTTGAAGCCATGGGTGTCACGGTGCACTTCGCGCTGGTTGATCAGGCACTTCTGCGAGGTGTGCACGAATTCGATCGGGTCCTCGACCGTCAGGATGTGCGCGTACTCGTTCTTGTTGACGTGATCGACCATTGCCGCCAGCGTGGTCGACTTGCCTGAGCCGGTGGGACCGGTCACCAGGATCAGACCCTGCGGCTGCTGGATCAGCTCACGGAACAGCGGCGGGCAGCCCAGGTCTTCCAGGGTCAGCACGTCGGAGGGAATGGTGCGGAACACGGCGCCGGCGCCGCGGTTCTGGTTGAAGGCGTTGACGCGGAAGCGGGCCAGGCTGGGAATCTCGAAGGAGAAGTCCACTTCCAGGAATTCTTCGTAATCGCGGCGCTGCTTGTCCGACATGATGTCGTACACCAGGGCATGGACCTGCTTGTGGTCCAGCGCCGGGATGTTGATGCGGCGCACGTCGCCGTCCACGCGAATCATCGGCGGCAGGCCTGCCGACAGGTGCAGGTCCGATGCTTTGTTCTTGACCGAAAACGCCAACAGCTCGGCGATATCCATACGCTTGCCTTCCCCTAATGTGCCGCGAACTGGAACGATACTTCCCCGAAGGGCAGTATAGCGCTCCCGTCCGACCTTCCAAGCGACCCGAATGCCCCTCGCAGAGAACTTGCGCGAGACCCTGCAACGTATTGAAAACGCTGCGGAACAGGCCAAGCGGCCACGCCCCCGGTTGCTGGCCGTGTCCAAGACCCAGGCGACCCCGGCCGTGGCCATGCTCGCGGCCGCCGGACAGCGCGCCTTCGGTGAGAATTATGTGCAGGAAGCGGCTATCAAGGTCCGTGATCTGGTCGACTTTTCGCTGGATTGGCATTTGATCGGCCACCTGCAATCGAACAAGGCCGAGCTGGCCGCGCAGGTGTTCGACTGGGTCGAGACCGTGGATCGCGCCAAGCTGATCACGGCGCTGGCCCGCTACCGGCCTGCCGAGCGGGCGCCGCTCAACGTGCTGATCCAGGTCAACATCGATGACGAGGCCAGCAAGCATGGCTGCCCGCCCGGCGAGGTGCCTGCGCTGGCCGCGTTGATTGCCGCCGAGCCGCGGCTGTGCCTGCGCGGGGTGATGTGCATCCCTACCCCGCATGCGGATATCGAACGGCGACGGCCGGCGTTCCGGCAGACGCGAGCCTTGTTCGATGCGCTGGCTGCGCAGTACCCGCAGGTGGACACGTTGTCGATGGGCATGAGTGATGACATGGTGCTGGCCATCGCGGAAGGTTCCACCCAGGTGCGGATCGGCACGGCGCTGTTCGGAGCGCGGCCGGCAAAATAAAGATCGCAAAATCGGCTGGCGTGGGCACCACACCGTAATAGGGGCTCTAGCCCCGACCGGTAATGGTCGGATCACCCGGCTCTCCATCCACGGCAGAATGTTCGCTGCAATTTCCTGAGGCTGGCCATGACATCCCAACATCCCATTGCATTCATCGGCGGCGGCAACATGGCGCGCAGCTTGATTGGTGGCCTGGTCCAGCGCGGTGCGCATGCGGCGCAGATCCGCGTGGCCGAGCCGGTGGAAACCCTGCGCGCGGCCCTGGCGGGCGACTTCGGCGTGCAGGTGTTCGCCCAGGCCAGCGAGGCGGTCTACGGCGCCGGGCTGTGGGTGCTGGCGGTCAAGCCGCAGGTGATGCGCGAACTCTGCGAATCACTGGCCAAGCGCGCGCAGGAACAGAAGCCGGTGGTGGTGTCGATTGCCGCCGGCATTACGTCCGAACAACTTTCGCAGTGGCTGGGCGGTGATGTGGCGGTGGTGCGCACCATGCCCAATACCCCGGCCCTGCTCGGCGCCGGCGCCAGCGGCCTGTTTGCCAATGCGCACGTGGATGCGGAAGGCCGCGATCGCACGCAGGCCTTGTTGAACAGCGTCGGTCGTACGGTGTGGATTGATGACGAAGCCAAGATGGATGCGGTCACCGCGGTCTCCGGCAGTGGCCCGGCCTATGTGTTCCTGCTGGCCGAAGCGATGGAAGCCGCCGCGCTCGAGCAGGGCCTGAGCGACGAGGCCGCGCGCACGCTGACCCTGCAGACCCTGTTGGGCGCGGCGCGCATGCTCACTGAAACCGGCGAAGCGCCGGCCGAACTGCGGCGCCGGGTGACCTCACCCAACGGCACCACGCAGGCGGCCATCGAGACCTTCCAGGCCGGTGGTTTCGAGGCGCTGGTCGCCCGTGCCATCGACGCCGCCACCCGACGCGGCCGCGAGCTGGCCGCGGCCAACGACTGAGGTATGCCGATGCATCGCCTGATTCTCTGCAGCCTGCTGGCCCTCGGCTTGGCCGCATGTTCCAACGGCGAGGCGCCCAAGCCGGCCGAATTCGTCCAGCCGGTGCCGACGCGGCAGGACTTTGGCGATCTGCGCGTGCACTTCAACGCCATTCCTTCGCAGTCACTGACCGCGCCGGTGGCGAAGGAGTATGGCGTGCGCCGCGAGGAAGGCACGGCGCTGGTGGTGATCGCCATTCGTCGCGTGGCGGCCAATGAAGAAGTGCCGGCGACCGGCGCGGTGACGGCCAAGGTGCGCGATCTGTCCGGTGGCACGCAGGAACTGGTGTTCCGCGAAGCGCATACCGGCGAGTACGTGGATTACATCGCCACGATGAAGGTCAGCGCGCGCGATACGTATCGGTTCGATGTCGCCATCCAGGCCGATGGCAAGACCGGGCAGTTCCAGTTCCAGCGGAATTTTTGAGTAGAGAGACCCCGCGAGCGTCTGCCCCCATCCGCCCTTCAGCCGTGCAGACGACCCCACTCCTGGAAAATCCGCGCCATCTCGCGCACACCATCCGTGAGCGCCGCCGGCCCCGGCTGCAGAATCAGCGGCGACTTGATTTCAAAGAGCTGCCCATCGCGCACCGCCGGCATCGTGTCCCATCCCGGCCGCGCGGCGACGCGCTCGGGGCGGAATTTCTTGCCGCACCATGAGCCCAGGATGATCTCCGGCGCGCGTCGCACCACTTCATCGCCGTTGGCGAGGATGCGCTGCTTGGCCAGCGGTTCGCGCGACAGTTCGGGGAACACATCATCGCCACCGGCAATCTGGATCAACTCGGCCACCCAGCGGATGCCGGTGATGAGCGGCTCGTCCCATTCCTCGAAGTAGACGCGCGGTCGTCGCGGCAGTTTGGCCGCGGTGTCGGCGATCACCTGCAGATCGCGTTGCAGCCCATCGGCGTAAGCGGACGCCTGCTGCGCCACGCCCACCAGGGCACCCAGGCGACGAATGTAATCCAGTATGCCGTCCACACTGCGGTGATTGGAAATCCACACTTCCACCCCGCGCCGGATCAACTCGGCGGCGATGTCGGCCTGGATGTCTGAAAAGCCAATCGCAAGATCGGGCTTGAGCTTGAGGATTTCCTCGACCTTGGCGCTGGTGAAGGCGCTGACCTTGGGCTTTTCCTTGCGCGCCTGCGCCGGTCGCACGGTGAAGCCGCTGATGCCGACGATGCGATCCTGCTGGCCCAGCGCGTACAGCGTTTCGGTCGGCTCCTCGGTCAGGCAGACGATGCGTTGCGGTCCCGTCACGGAAAAAGCATCCGCTTGCTCCAGCTGCCATCGGCGGCGCGTTCGTAGCGCCAGCGTTCGTGCAGGCGGAAGCGTGCGCCGTACCAGAACTCCAGCGCGCGCGGACGCACGCGGAAGCCGCTCCAGCCCGGCGGGCGTGGCACATCCTGGCCCTGGAAGCGTGCCTCGGTCTCGGCGATGCGCTGGTCGAACTCGGCCTGCGAGGCCAGCGTTTCGGACTGGTGCGAGGCCCACGCGCCAATCTGGCTCATGCGTGCGCGGGTGGCGAAGTACTCGTCGGCTTCGCGGTCAGCGACGAGCTCCACCTCGCCTTCCACCCGCACCTGGATGCCGGCCTCACGCAGGCTGCGCCACAGGAACAGCAGCGCCGCATGCGGATTGGCCTGGAGATCGCGGCCCTTGGGGCTGTCGAGGTGGGTGTAGAAGACAAAGCCCTGTTCGTCGAAGTTCTTCAGCAGCACCGTCCGCGCGGCCGGGATGCCCTGCGCCGATGCGGTGGCCACGGTCATGGCATTGGCTTCGGTCTCGGTGCCGGAGGTCACCGCCTCCTGGTAGAGCGAGGCGAAGGTGGTCAGGGCTTCGGTGTACACGTCATCCGTCATGGCAGTTCCACTGGGGCGCCGCGCATCCGCCGCGGCAGGCGTGCGCTATTGTCTCGCGATGGTGGTGAACATGCATCCGACGTCTCCCGGCTTCCAAGCCGAACTGGTCGCCGCCGCCTTGCGCGCGGCGCTGGCGGTGGACGCACGCGTGCCGGTGTTCGCCTTGTCCGGCCTGCAAGGCACGGGCAAGTCGACGCTGGCCGCGCAGATGGCCGCGTTGGCGCGATCGCAGGGCCTGCATGCGGTGGTGCTGTCACTGGATGATCTGTACCTGCCGCGCTGGGCCCGCCAGCAACTGGCCGCTGAAGTCCATCCTCTGCTGGCCACCCGTGGCCCGCCGGGCACGCACGACGTCGCGCTGGGCTGCGCCCTGCTGGATGCCTTGCGCATGGGTCAGTCGGTGTTGCTGCCGCGCTTCGACAAACTGGCCGATGACCGCGTGCCGACCGGCCAGCTGCACGCCGTCGACACGCCGGTGGATCTGGTGATCGTGGAAGGCTGGTGCCTGGGCGCGCCGGCCGAGGACGACGCCGCACTGGCCGCGCCCATCAATGCGCTGGAGTGCGATGAAGATGCGCACGGCGTGTGGCGCGCCTACTGCAACCGCGCGCTGGCGCGCGACTACCCTGCCCTGTGGCAGCGCTTCGATCAGCTGTGGTTCCTGCAACCACCCGGCTTCGAGGTGGTGGTGGACTGGCGCTGGCAACAGGAACAGGCACTGGCCGCGGCGCAGGGTCGACCGGCTTCGATGGATCGCGCCGGGATTGTCCGCTTCGTCCAGCATTTCGAGCGGGTCAGCCGCCAGGCCCTGCGCACGTTGCCGGCGATGGCCGATCACGTGGTCGCCCTCGATGCCGCACGCGGCATCCGCTGACGCGTGCGGTGCTAGCATCTTCGTCCATGAATCCCGCCCCCAACCTCGTCCTGGTCGGACCGACCGGCGCTGGCAAGACATCCATCGGCAAACGCGTGGCCGAGCGCTTTGGCCTGGTGTTTGTCGATGTGGATCAGGCCATCGTGGAGGCCGCCGGGGCGAGCATCGCCACCCTGTTCGAGAACCTGGGCGAAGCCGGTTTCCGCCAGCTTGAAGCCGACATGCTCAAGCAACTGCTGGCGGGCGAAGGGCAGCTGATCTCCACCGGCGGCGGCGCCGTGCTGGCGCAGGCCAATCGCGAACTGATCGGTCAGCGCGGCTTTGTCGTCCATCTGGGTGTGAGCGTCGACGCCCAGCTGCGCCGGCTCGGTCGCTGCTCCCATCGTCCGCTGCTGCAACGCCCGGATCGCCAGCAGGTGCTGGAAGAGATGGCGCGCGTGCGCACCCCGCTGTACGAACAGGTGGCCGACCTGAGCCTGGAAACCGACGACTTGAGTCCCCCCGAAGCCACCGCGCGCCTGTGCCAACTGCTGGCCACGCGCTGGCGCCAGCAAGAGATGCCAGCATGAGTACCCCCCACCGCACCGTCGACGTCGGCGGCGCCACGCCTTACACCATCCATATCGGTCCGGGCCTGATCAGTCAGGGCGAGGCGCTGGCCGCTCACGTGCGTGGCCGGCACGTGTTGCTGGTCAGCGATTCCACCGTGGCCCCGCTGTATGCCGGCGCGGTGCGCGAAGCGCTGCACGCGGCGCGGCCGGAACTGGCGATCGGCACCTTCATCCTGCCGGCGGGCGAGGCATCCAAGACGCTGAGCCATTTCGGCCACGCCGTCGACGCGTTCGCCACCTTGGGCGCCACCCGCGATGCCTGCGTCTTTGCCTTGGGCGGCGGCGTGGTCGGCGATCTGGCCGGTTTTGCCGCGGCCTGCTGGATGCGCGGCGTGGACTGCGTGCAACTGCCAACGACGTTGTTGTCGATGGTCGATTCCTCGGTCGGTGGCAAGACCGCGGTGGATATCCCGCAAGGCAAGAACCTGGTGGGCGCGTTCCATCCGCCGCGGGCGGTGTTCGCCGATACCGACGCCCTGCGCAGCCTGCCGCCGCGCGAACTGCGTGCCGGCCTGGCTGAAGTGATCAAGTACGGCGCGATCCGCGATCCGCTGTTTTTCCAGTGGCTGGAAGCCGAGCGCGAAACCTTGCTGGCTGGTGATGCCAGCGCGCTGGCGCAGGCGATTGCGCGCAGCTGCGAACACAAGGCCGAGATTGTCGAGCGCGATCCGCTCGAGCGCGGCGAGCGCGCCCTGCTCAACCTGGGCCACACCTTCGGCCACGCCATCGAGACCGAGCAGGGCTACGGCAGCCCGGACAACGACAACCTCAATCATGGCGAAGCCGTGGCCGTGGGCATGGTGCTGGCCGCGCGCCTGTCGGCCGCGCTGGGCCTGGCCGATGCCGCCGATGGCGCGCGCCTGACCCGCTTGCTGGCCGACTACGGCCTGCCGACCGCCATCCCGGCCGGGCTGGATCCGGCGGCGCTGTTGGCTCGGATGCGGCTGGACAAGAAGAACCTGGCCGGCCGGCTGCGGCTGGTGCTGTGGCGGGGCATTGGCCGCGCCGAGGTGGTGCCGGACGTGGATGAGGCGGCGGTGTTGGCGGTGTTGGCGCCTTAGGCGCCGGGCTGGCGGTCCAACGCTACCGGCTTCGGGGCTGAAGCCCCTCCTTCAGGGGTACCCGCTTCTGGGATGTCATCCTTGTTCGGCCCACCCTGCGGCAGGGCGCCGCGTCCGTGTTTCACGGCCAGCCGCTACAATCCGGCCCCATGCGAGTCTTCCTCCAGCAGCGGCCCGAAGGGGCTGAAGCCCCCCGCTACGTGCAGTTGACCCTGCAGCCGGATCTGTTCGGCGGCTGGGAGTTGCTGCGCGAGAGCGGGCAGATCGGTGGCCGCGCCAGTCTCAAGCGCGAGCAGTACCTGCTGCAGGACGAGGCCAATGCGGCCTTCGAGAAGGCCCGCGACAGCCACCTCAAGCGTGGCTACCAGATCATGTTCACCCGCGGCGCCGAGGCGCCGATCTAAGCCTTCACTTCCGGAAACCCCATGTCCCCCCTGAAAAACGATCGTTTCCTGCGCGCGCTCAAGCGCGAACCCGTGGATTGCACGCCGGTATGGCTGATGCGCCAGGCCGGCCGCTACCTGCCGGAATATCGCGCCACCCGCGCCGCCGCCGGCAGCTTCCTGGGCATGGCCAAGAATCCGGAGATCGCCTGCGAAGTGACACTGCAGCCGCTGCGCCGGTTTGATCTGGACGCGGCGATCCTGTTCTCCGACATCCTGACCGTGCCCGACGCGATGGGCCTGGGCCTGTACTTCGTGGAAGGCGAAGGCCCGAAGTTCGAGCGCACCATCCGCAGCGCCGCCGAGGCGCAGAAGCTGGGCGTGCCCGACATGGAAACCGAACTGCGCTACGTGATGGACGCGGTGCGCCTGATCCGGCGCGAACTCGATGGCCAGGTGCCGTTGATCGGGTTTTCCGGCAGCCCGTGGACGCTGGCCTGCTACATGGTCGAAGGCGGCGGCAGCAAGGACTTCGCGCGGATCAAGGCGATGGCGCTGAACGAGCCCAAGGCCCTGCACCATCTGCTGTCGGTCAATACTGATGCGGTGATCGCCTACCTGGCGGCGCAGCGTGCGGCCGGCGCGCAGGCGCTGCAGGTGTTCGATACCTGGGGCGGCGTGTTGTCACCGGCGATGTACCGCGAATTCTCGCTGCCCTACCTCACCCGCATCGCACAGGAACTGCAACGCGGTGAAGGTGCGGATCGCACGCCGCTGATCCTGTTTGGCAAGGGCAACGCCGCGCACCTGCAGGCGCTGGCCGCCAGCGGCACCGAAGGCGTCGGTGTGGACTGGTTGATTGAACTGGGTGATGCGCGTCATCGCGCCGGTGCCAACGTGGCCTTGCAGGGAAATTTGGACCCGGCGACCTTGTACGGCTCGCCCGAGTCCATTCGCATACAGGTACGCGCGGCATTGGACAGCTATGCCGAAGGCAATGGCGGCAGCCGCGAAGGCCATGTCTTCAATCTCGGCCATGGCATGTCGCCGGACATGAACCCGGATCACGTCAAGGTGCTGGTCGATGCCGTGCACGAGTTCAGCACGCGCTGATCGTGAAGTCGGTGCGCGCCTCGCTCGATGCCATGCCTGCCGCCCTGCTGGCGGCCGGCCTGCTGGTGGGCGCTCCGGCAGGTGCGCGCAATCAGGCCGCAACACCGGACAAGGCGCCGGTGACAATCGAAGTGCGCGGGGATGACTTCCCGGTGCTGGTGCACGAGACCGGCTTGCCGCCGCCGCTGGATGAGAACGGCCTGCCGCGTACGCCCGGTTGCGAGGCCGTGCGCGCAAGACGCGTGGACGAACTGCCCTACCCCTGGCGCGAGGCGGTGGATCGCATCCGCTTCGATTGCCAGCCCTTGGGCGAGGCGGATGAGCTGATCAGCCTGGACGTGAGCGCGTTATTGCTACCCGGTCGCGTGTGGCTGGCCGGCCACCCGGTGGCAGAAATCCATCTAATGGATTCGGAGTTGTACGGCGACCACCAATACATCGTGACCGGTCGCTACCAGGAAGTCGCCACTGACATGCGCACGCACGTGGAAACGCAATGCCAGCTGCGCGCGATACGTGAGGAAGTCGCTACTCCGATTGGCTGCGTGATGACGGAATCGGCCGATCAGTTGTATCTGGAAACCAATGAGGTCGGCGGCATCTGGATACATGCCGATCCCGACGACGCCAGTCGCACCATTTACTCCGAAGCCTGGGCGGATTGATTTCAATGTGAGATGACTGGGCGCAATCGCGCCTGTACGCTGCGCGGCCAAGTTTGCCAGCCCTGTCCTCATGCCCAATCGTCTGACTACCTTCTGGTCCGCGCTCATGACCTCGCCGCGGCGTATGGCCGGCGGCCGTCGCATGTTCCGCCCGGCGCAGCGCACGCAGGCGCCGCTGGAACTGGCGCGCATGCCGGCCACCGCCGAGTTCCCGTTCCCGTCGCTGTTTGCGCGCACGTCGCGCGGGCGCGACGGCGCCATCGTGGGGGTGAAGCCGCCTGCCGCGCTGGCCTGGCCCTGGTGCAAGGCGATTGCCACGCTGGAGTTGCTCGCACCGCCGCTGGATGACCAGGACCAAGCGCCGCACCAGCATGCGCGCGCGGTACTCCAGCCTGGCGCCATCACGTTAGGCGGCGTGCCGGTGCTGGAACTGCACAACATCGATGATGGCGAAAGCCGCGAATGGCATTACCTGCTGGCCTGCAGCTATCTGCGCGGACGCGCCAGCCTGCGCACCCTGATTGAACGACGCGGCAATAACGGCACTGACGCGCGCATGCAGGAAGACCCGCTTGGCCGCGATGGCCTGTACCTGCCGACGGAAGCTGGCGGCCTGTGGCTGCATGCCGATCCCGAAGACGCCCGCCGCGCGCGACTGGTCTGCGTGCGGATGCGCTGAATCCAATCCGCCTAGCCGCGCGCCAGCTTCACCGCTTCGGCCAGCATGTCGCCGGTCACCGGCTTGCGCAGGAATGCATCGAAGCCCGCCGCGCGCGCCTGTGGTTCTGCTTCGGCATCGGCACGGGCGGTGATCGCCAGCAACGGCGCACTGAAGCCGCCCAGGCGCAGCTGGCGCGCCAACGCCAGGCCATCGAGCCCGGGCAAATCCAGATCCAGCAAGGCGATGTCGAAGCGCTGGGCGGCGATTTCGCCCAGCGCCGCCAGACCGTTGGGCGCATGGGTTACCTGGTGGCCGCGCGCACGCAGCAGGGCGACGATCACTTCGGCCACGGTCGCGTCATCCTCCACCAGCAGCAGGTTCAGCGGTTCCACCGCGCCGCTGCCCTGCGTGGCGACCGGCGTCGGAGCGGCAACCGTCTGCAAGGGCAAATCCACCAGGAAGCGCGTGCCCAATCCGGGTTTGCTGTCCACCTGGATCGCTCCACCCATCGCCACCGCCAGCTCCTGGCAGATCGCCAGGCCCAGGCCACTGCCGCCGTAGCGTGCGGCGGTTCGCGCACCTTCGGCCTGTTCAAAGCGTTGGAACAGCCTCGCCTGCTGGTGGGTGTTGATGCCGGGGCCGGTGTCGTGGACTTCCAGGCGCACGCCCTGCGGTGACAGCGAGCTCACGCGCAGGCCGACCTTGCCGCGTTCGGTGAACTTGATGGCGTTGCCGAGCAGGTTGTGCAGGATCTGGCGCAGGCGCAGCGGATCCCCCATGACATGCGCGGGCGCATCGGCGGCGTAGTCCAATTCGAACTGCAGGCCACGTTTCTGCGCGATCGGTGCATTCATGGTGGTGACTTCATTGACCAGCGCACGCAGATCGAGAGGTTGCAGGTCCAGTTCCAGTTTGCCGGCCTCGATCCGCGCCAGGTCCAGCGCGTCGTTGACCAGGCGCAACAGGTGCTGGCCGGCCTGCTGGATCGAACTGGTGTAATTGCGTTGCCGGTCATCCAGCGGGGTGCCCAGCAGCAGTTCACTCATGCCGAGCACGCCGGTCATCGGCGTGCGTACTTCATGACCCAGCGTGGCCAGGAAGCGGGTCTTGGCCAGCGAGGCCTGCTCGGCCACTTCACGCTTGTGCTGGGCCAACTGGTACTCGGTGCGCCGACGCACGCGGCGCCGATAGGCCGCGGCCAACGCGAGCAGCAGCAACACGCCCAAGGCGCTGAGCAGGGCGATGCCCCAGCCGCTGCGATACCACGGCGGCAGCACCTGGAACTTCAGCACTTTTTCTTCCGATGGCGTGCCGGAGGCATCGAAGGCTTGCAGGTGCAGGCGATAGTGGCCCGGCCGCAAGGTGGAGAACACCCGCTCCCCGCTCGCGCCCTGATCCACCCAGTCCGGATCAAAGCCTTCCAGGCGTGAGCGATAGCGGTTGGCCAGTGGGTTTTCGTAACTGAGCAGTCGCAGGCTCAACTGCAACTCCTGATCATCCGGACGCAGTTCGAAGCCGCCCTGTGGCGACAACGGCACGGCGCGATCACCGCGCGAGACGTGCAGTCCGTCAATCAGCAGATTGGGCGTGTGCGGCGGCGAGTCCGGCAACTGCGTGTCCAGCAGCATCACCGAACCATCGGCGGTGCTGCCGGCGAGCAGGCCGTCATCGACCATCAGCAGGCCGCGGTCGTTGAATTCCTGGCTCATCAGGCCATCGCGCACGCCGAAGTTGCGCACCCGCACGCTTGGGGTGGCCGCGGGCGTCTTGTCCGCCGCCAGCTCAATCCGGAACACGCCACGACGCGTGGCCAGCCACAAGCGCCGCTGCGGATCGACCGCCAGGCCGGTGGATTCCAGCGCAGGCAGGCCTTGCCGCGGCCCCACCGTGGCGGATTGCTGCCAGCCATCGGCGCTGGACTGCCAGCGTTCCAGGCCGGACAGGCGATGCAGCCAGATGGTGTCGGTGCCGACAAAGGCGAACGACAGGATCCGCTCCACGCCCGCGCGCACCACGGTGACGAAGGATTGCGTGTCGCTGTCCCAGCGGCGCACACCCGCCGTGCCGGCCGTCCACGGTTGCCCGTCGGGGCCCAGCGTCATCGCCTCGATTTCCTGCGGCAGCGGATCGCTTTCCGATTGCGTGAGCGTGGTCAGCACCTTGCCGGTGTCGGCATCGCGACGTTGCAGCGAGCCCAGTTGCGTACCCAGCCACAGGCTGCCGTCGCGGGCCTGCACCAGCCAATCGATCGACGAGGAATCAGGTACCGCGTCGGCGCCGTTGCCGTTGCTCCATTCGCGGACCTCGCCGCTGCCAGGGTCCAGGCGGATCAGGCCATAGCGATGACCCAGCCAGAGCCGGCCCTGGCGATCTTCCAGCACCGAAGTGAAGCGCAACTGGCGGAAGCGCTCCGCTTGCTGGCCCAGCGGCGTGACCTCGCCACTGACGGTGTCCAGTCGCTCCACGCCGCCCAGGCTGCTGACCAGCCACAAGCCCTGCGCACTGCGCGCCAGGCCGCGATACAAACCCCCGCCCAGGCCCTGGGCCGGGGTGAACGAAGCAATGCGGCGCCAGTCCGCGCGCAGGTAAGCCACCCCTCGCGTGGGCACCGGCACCCAGAGGCCACCATCGGGTTCGCGCAGCAGGGTCTGCACCACGCGTCCCACGCCGGCGCCCTGGCTGTCCTGCGCGATCGGCGTGGGTGCGCGATCGCCATCGGTGTGCCACAGGCCACCCTGGCTGGCCAACCAGTACTCGCCGCTGCCATCGGGCGTGAGTGCGTTGACTGCATTGGGACGTTCGAACATCCGCGACCAGCTCGGCGTGCTCCAGCCGCTGTCCTTGCGCCAGCGGAACATGCCGCCGGAGGTGCCCGCCCACAGGCTGTCGCCGTCGGGGGTCAGCGAATAGATGATCAGCGCTTCGCCGGCCGGCAGGGTTTCCGCATGCGTGCGCTTGCCGTCGTATCTGACCAGGCCACTCATGGTGCCCACCCACATCTGCCCCTGCTGATCGAAGGCGATTGACAGCACGTTGTCCGACGGCAGGTTCTCGTCGTCGGCACCGGGGCGGAAACGCAGGAAGCGGCCGTCGGCGGTGATCCGGTTCAAGCCGCCGCCAAAGGTGCCGAACCAGACTTCCTTGCCGTGGCTGGTGATGGTGAAGATGTCGTCGCTGCCCATTTCCGGGTACTGCGCGCGGCGGAAATGACGGAAGCCGCGCCGCTCCGGACCCATCATGCTCAAACCACCATTTTCGGTGGCGACCCACACGCGGTCCTGCTCGTCGATGTGCAGCGCCTGCACCACGTTGCCGGGCAGCGACGCCGGATCATCGGGCTCGTGCCGCCATACGCGGAAGTTGACGCCGTCGTAGCGCGCCACCCCATCCCAGGTGGCCAGCCACAGAAAGCCGGCCTTGTCGCGCGCCAGTACCGGGATGGTGGTGGAGGGCAGGCCGTCGGCCACGCTCATCAGGCGGAAGCGCGGAATTTCCGGCACGCTCGCCCATGCGGGCAGGGCCCATGCCGAGACCAGCAACAGCAGCACGGCGGCAGCCTTGCCCTTCCACTGCCCGCTCGTCCTGCCTTTCATTCCGCCCGTCCCTGTGCACGCCTCGACCATGGCGAATCCTCGCAACGGACCGTTTCAGGCGCAAGCAGCGTATCTTCAGACGCGCCCTCTAGAATCCCCGGCATGAGCAGACGCTGCCTATCCCTGTTGTCGCGCCCGTTGCCCGCCGTGCCTGGCCTGGTGGGCCTGTTGCTGGCCGCGGGCCTGATGGCGCAGGCGCAGGCCCAACAAGCGCAGGACTATCGAATCGACCCCGTGCATACCCGCGTGATGTTTGCGGTGGAGCATGCCGGCTTCTCCCACGCCATCGGCACGGTCTCGGGCAGCAGCGGGCAATTGCGTTTCGATCCGCAGGACTGGAGCCAGGCGCGGCTGGACGTGAGCGTGCCGTTGACCCGCCTGGATCTGGGCGATGACAAATGGAACAAGGCCGCGCTGGCCGGCAACCTGCTCGACGGCAAGCGTTTTCCGGAAGCCCGCTTTGTCTCCACCCGGGTGGAACCGCAGGCCGCCGACCGCGCCTTTGTCTACGGTGATCTGAGCCTGCATGGCGTCACCCGCGAGGTCCGCTTGGACGTGACGTTCAATGCGCTCAAGCGCCACCCGATGCCGCCGTTCCGGCGCACCGCCGGTTTCTCCGCCACGACCACGATCAAGCGTTCGGACTTCGGCATCACCAGCTGGAAATCGGTGATCGGCGACGAGGTCGAACTGCGCATCGAGGCCGAAGCCATCCGCGGCGGCGCCGCCGACAATGAAGCAGCGCCGACGCCCGACGATACCCTTCCCGCCACCGATCCCTCCGTGCCCGCCACCGAGCCAGCCGAATCCGAACCGGAGCCCACACCATGAGTTTGAAAAACACCGCCGAGCGCTGGGGCGCGGTCAGCCAGTTGTTCCATTGGTTGATCGTGATCCTGCTGCTGGTCATTGCCTATATCGGCCTGACCATGGGCGATCTGCCCAACGGTCCGCGCAAGATCAACATCTATGCACTGCACAAGTCGATTGGCCTGACCATCCTGGGATTGGTGGCGCTGCGTGTGTTCTGGCGGGTGTATGCGGGTGCGCCGCTGGCGGTGCCGGGTACGCCTGGATGGCAGCACCGCATTGCCACGCTCACCCATGGCGCGCTGTATCTGTTGATGTTCGCGATTCCGCTGTCGGGCTGGGTGTTGAACTCTGCCGCCGGCTACCCGCTGCAGTGGTTCAAGCTGTTCAACCTGCCGGCCATCACCGGCCGCAACCACGACCTGCATGAGCTGGCCGAAAGCGTCCACGAAACCCTGTTCTGGGTGCTGGTGGTGCTGGTGGTCATGCACGCAGCCGCAGCCTTCTACCATCACCTGTTCCAGAACGACGACACCTTGCGACGCATGCTGCCCGCGCGCCGCCGCGTGCTCGCCTCCCCCACCGCTCCGCCCCCCGAGGAGACCGCTCCATGATCCGTACCACCGCTCGCCTGGCCCTGGCCGGCCTGCTTGCCGCCGCTGCCTTGCCCGCCTTCGCCGCCGACTATGTGCAGGCGCCGGGCTCGACCTTGATCTTCGCCAGCAACTACCAGGGCGAAACCTTTGTCGGTCGCTTTGGCGGCTTCAACACCACGGTCAGCTTTGATCCGGCCAACCTGGCCACGGCCAAGCTCGACGTCACCATCCAGCTGGCCGGCACCAAGACCGGCAACGATGATCGCGACAGCACCCTGGCCGATGCGGACTTCTTCCATGTCAGCAAGTTCGCGCAGGCGCGCTACACCGCCAGCAAGTTCCGTGCGCTGGGTGGCAACCAGTACGCCGCCGACGGCACCCTGAGCCTGCGCGGCGTCAGCAAGCCGGTCACCCTGACCTTCACCTGGACCCCGGGCGCCCAGCCCGTGCTGGCCGGCAAGGCCAGCGTCAAGCGCCTGGACTTCGGCGTGGGCGGCGGCGATTGGGCCGACCCGGCGACCATTCCGAATGACGTGGCGATCAGCACGAAGGTTGTATTGAAGGCGAAGTGACCCTGTAGGAGGGGCTGATCAGACGTTCGTCTGGTCAACCCCTCCTACAAAAGACAAAGGGTTCGGGGCTAAAGCCCCTCCTACAAAGGCGAGAAAGCTTTCACCTCATCGGCGCCGAACGGCCAGTCCAGCTCGGCGCCATTGTCTTCGCGCCTGAGCACCGGCACGCGTACGCCGTAGCGTTCTTCCAGCGCCGGGTCGTCGTCGATGAAGACGCTGTCGAATTCCGGCACGCGCGCGGCGGCCAGCACCTCCAGCGCCAGGTCGCAGAGGTGGCAGTCATCGCGTTGGAACAGGGTCAGGCGCACGGGCTCTCCAGCTCATCTGCTGCGGCGCGGGAAGGTCTGACCCGGCCGGCGGCATAGAATACGCGGATGGCAGTCAGCACTTTCGACCTTTTCAAGATCGGCATTGGCCCGAGTTCCTCCCACACCGTCGGCCCGATGCGGGCAGCGGCGCGCTTTGTCGCGCGCTGGCTGCAGGAGCCCGGCCGCCTGCACGAGGTGGCGCGGATCCGCGCCGAAGTCTTCGGCTCGCTGGCCCTGACCGGGCGCGGCCACGGCACCGACAAGGCCGTGCTGATGGGCCTGGAAGGCCATTACCCCAACGAGATCGACCCGGACATCATCCCGCCGGCGCTGGCGCGCATCCGTGGCGAGAAGCGGGTGCTGCTGGGAGGCACGCACGCGGTGGCGTTCGAGGAAAAACGCGACCTGCTGATGAACAAGCGGCAGAAGCTGCCGTACCACACCAATGGCATGCGCTTTACCGCGTATGACGCCAATGATGAAGTCATCGCCACCCGCGATTACTACTCGGTCGGCGGCGGCTTTGTGGTCAACCAGGATGACGCGGCGGTGGATCGCATTGTCGCCGATGAAACCCCGCTGCCCTACCCGTTCAAGAGCGGCGATGAATTGCTGGCGCAGTGCCAGCGCAGCGGTCTGAGCATCGCGCAGATGATGTTCGAGAACGAGACCTGCTGGCGCAGCCCCGACGAGATCCGCGAAGGCCTGCGCGCCATCTGGAATGCGATGCAGGCCTGCGTGAGCCGCGGCATCCGCGAGGAAGGCACGCTGCCTGGTGGCCTGCATGTGTCACGCCGCGCACCGGCGTTGAACCGCGAACTGTCGCTGCGGCCGGAAGCGGCCATGCGCGATCCGCTGACCGTGCTGGACTGGGTCAACCTGTACGCCTTGGCGGTGAACGAAGAGAACGCCGCTGGTGGCCGCGTGGTCACCGCACCCACCAATGGCGCGGCCGGCATCATCCCCTCGGTGATGCATTACTTCGATCGCTTCTGCCCCGGCGCCAACGAACAGCGCATCTTCGATTTCCTGCTCACCGCCGCGGCCATCGGCATCCTCTACAAGGAAAACGCCAGCATCTCCGGCGCCGAAGTCGGTTGCCAGGGCGAGGTAGGCGTGGCCTGTTCGATGGCCGCCGGTGGCCTGGTCGCCGCGCTCGGCGGCAGCCCCAGCCAGATCGAGAATGCCGCCGAAATCGGCATGGAGCACAACCTGGGTCTGACCTGCGACCCGATTGGCGGGCTGGTGCAGATTCCCTGCATCGAGCGCAATGCGATGGGCGCGGTGAAGGCCATCAACGCCAGCCGCATGGCCATGCGCGGCGACGGCAAGCACAAGGTCTCACTGGACAAGGTGATCAAGACCATGCGCGACACCGGCCGCGACATGCAGGACAAGTACAAGGAAACCAGCCGCGGCGGGCTGGCGGTCAACGTTATCGAGTGTTGAGTATCAGCGGACGATGTTCAACACATCGTCCAGCAACGCCGCCGCGGTGACTTCCGCACCAGCGCCGGGTCCCTGCACCACCAACGGCTGTTCCGCATAACGATCGCTGTAGATCGCCACGCGATTGTCGGTGCCGCCGCCGGCACAGAAGGGATGCGATTCCGGCAAAGCCTGCAGGCCAACGCTGGCGCCCTGGCTGTCGAAGCGGCCGACGAAACGCAACTTCGCACCCGCCTGCTCCGCCTGTTGGAAGCGCTCCGCCAACGGCGCATCCAGCGCCTCCATACGCGCGTCGAATTCCGTCACCGACAACGATGCGAGCGACGCCGGCACCAGCGATTCCACCTGCACCTGTTCGGCGTGCAGATCGATGCCGGCCGCCCGCGCCAGGATCAGCAGCTTGCGGCGCACGTCCTCGCCGGACAGATCGTCGCGCGGATCAGGTTCGGTATAACCGGCATCGCGCGCCTGGCGCACGAAGCCCGAGAACGGCCGCACGCCGTCGTAGTGGTTGAACAACCACGCCAGCGATCCGGACAGGATGCCTTCCACCCTGTGGATGCGATCCCCCCCGGCTACCAGCGCGCGCAAGCTGCGCAGCAGCGGCAAGCCGGCGCCGACGGTGGCGCTGTCGCCATAGTGCGACGCACCTAGATGGCGGGCGCGAAGGATGGCCTGCGAACGCTGCAGCGCGCCGCCGTTGCCCAATTTGTTGGCGGTGACCACATGGATGCCGCGCGACAGCCATTCGGCATGCCAGTCGGCCACGGTCTCGCTGGCGGTGGCGTCGACCACCACGTCGCCGGCGTGCAGCGATTCGGCTTCGGCCCACGGCGGCAGCGCCGAGGCTTGTGCGGGCGCCTGCCGCGCCAGTTCCAGCGCGTCGGCCAGGCCCGCGCTGCAGGCCTGCAGGCTGCGAGAATTGGCCAACCAGGTGAACTCCGGCAGGCGGTCCAACTGATCGCGCAGGCGCGAATAACGACCGACAAACGCGGTGCCGACCACGCCGGTGCCGAGCAGGGCCAGACGCGGTACGCGGCGGCGCGCCGTGGCCAGTTGGACGACGGTGCTCATGCGTCGGCGAGTTTTCGTTCGCCGCCGGCCGCCGCGCGTTCGGCGCGGGCCAGGCCGGCCTGCAGATCGGCGATCAGATCCTCGGTCGCTTCGATGCCCACCGACAAACGCAGCAGGCCGTCGGAGATGCCGGCCTTGGCGCGCGCTTCGGCGGTCATGGCGGCGTGCGTCATCGAAGCCGGATGCGCGACCAGGCTTTCCACGCCACCGAGCGATTCGGCCAGGGTGAAATAGCGCAGGCCATCGACGAAGGCGCGTACAGCGGCTTCGCCGCCATGCAGTTCAACACTGAGCATCGCGCCAAAGCCCTTCTGCTGGCGCGCGGCCACGGCATGGCCCGGATGCGCGGCCAGGCCGGGGAAATACACCTGCGAGACGGCCGCGTGGCCATCCAGCAGTTCGGCGATGGCGGTGGCGTTTTCCTGGTGCACGCGCAGGCGCGCATCCAGCGTGCGCAGGCCGCGCAGGGTCAGGAAGCTGTCGAACGGCGAGCCGGTCAGGCCCAGCGCATTGGCCCACCACACCAGTTGCTGGTGGGTGTCGGCATCGCGAGCCACCACGGCGCCGCCGACCACATCGCTGTGGCCGTTGATGTACTTGGTGGTGGAATGCACCACCACGTCGGCGCCGAACTCGAACGGCTTCTGCAGCGCCGGCGAGAGGAAGGTGTTGTCGACTACGGTCAGCGCGCCGGCCTTGTGCGCGGCTTCGATCACGAAGCGCAGATCGGTGATGCGCAGCAGCGGATTGGACGGGGTTTCAATCAGCACCAGGCGCGGCGACTGCGCCAGCGCATCGGCCAGCGATCGCGGGTCGGTCAGGTCGGCGGTGATCAGCTCGAAGTGGCCCTTCTTGGCCAGCGCATTGAACAGGCGCCAGCTGCCGCCGTAGGCATCGTGCGGCACCACCAGCCGGTCGCCGGGCTGCAGCAGGGCGTTGAGCACCAGGTTGATCGCGCCCATGCCGGTGGAGGTGATCACCGCGCCCACGCCGCCTTCCAGTTCGGCCAGCGCTTCGCCCAGCAGATCGCGAGTGGGATTGCCGCTGCGGGTGTAGTCGTACTCGCGCTTGTTGCCGAAGCCGTCAAAGCTGAAGTTGGACGACAACACGATCGGCGGCGTCACCGCGCCGTAGGCGGTGTCGCGATCGATGCCGGCGCGCACGGCGGCGGTGGCGGGACAACAGGAAATGTCTGCGGTGGCGTCAAAACGAGTCATACGGTTGCTCCATTGCCGCGCTCGGCGGAAGTCGGGGCCGGGCTGGCGGTGGTGGGGATGAGGACGGTTTTGAGGATCGCGTCGATGCGATCGGTTTCTTTCAGGAAGGCGTCGTGGCCATACGGCGAGCGCAGCACGCGCAGGCTGCCCAGCGTGCCCAGGCCTTCGACCAGGGTCACCGAATCGGACAGCGGCACCAGCCGGTCGCCTTCCACCGCGACCACGGTGGTGGGCACGCGGATGGCGCTGGCGTCGATGCGATGCAGATCGATGGATTCGGACAGGCGCAGGTAGGCAGTCACCGGTGTGCGCGCCACGTACTGCGAGCCGGCCGCGTCCAGATAATCCTCGGCGGCGCAACGCACGCGGCCATGGACGATTTCCGGCGCAGCGTCGAAGCGCTCTTCGAATTCTTCCGGGGTGCGGTAGCTGAGCATGGCGAACTGGCGCGCCAGCGACAGTCCCTGCGCATCGGCGCACTGCAACTGGCCGAGGCTGACCGCACGCCGCTGCAGCGCGCGCCAGGCGGCGGCATAAGGATGTGCACGATGGGCGCCGCTGACCGCGATCAAGCGCTGCAGGCGCTGCGGGTGCCGCAGTGCCAACTGCAAACCGACCAGCGCGCCGTAGGAGTAGCCGACACATGCCTGCAACTGCGCGATGTCCAGGGCTTCCAGCAGGCGTGCGATCACATCGGCCTGGTCGGCGGTATCGATCGGCACGTCGAGCTTGCCGTCGGCGCCGACGAAATCGATCGCCAGCAATTGCCGGTGCGCCGGATCCAGCGCGCGACCCGCACCGACCAGTTCGTTGAGCCAGCCTTTTTCCGGGAACTCCGCAGTGGGGCTCAGGTGCCGATGCGCGGAAATGCCGCCGGCCACGAACACCACCGGCGCGCCCTCCACGCCCTGCAATTCATAGCGCACGCGCACCAGGCGGGCGCCGGCGTGTCGCATGGGCAATTCGAGCGCGATTTCGCCGCGACGCGACGCAACAGCCGAAGCGGCGGCGGCAAACGTGGCGGCGCTGTCATGCACGGGCAGCGGGGAGACGAGGGAACTGACGGTGGCGGTGGCGAAGCTCATGGCGGTGTCCGGAGGTGGCAACGGGACTACAGCCATCGAGCCTTCGCGGAGCTCGCGTTCGCCGTGCGGAAAGCACGTTACGAACCATCTTTCGGGCAGACGCTGAGGTCCCCGCAGGATTTGGCACCGTCCACGCCGCTTGCGCGTCGTCTGGTTGCCCCGGCTTCAAAGGGCCTGTCCCTCTGCCGGTCTCGATGGTGAGGCGACTTTGCCAGTGGATTCGGGCAGTGTCAATCGCTTTATTCGGATGGAGCGATGGATTTGTGCCCTGCCCCCTCCCCGCGACGTGAGCCATCCCGCATAATTTGTGAAATGAGGAATTTGCTTTTGGCTGGCGCCTGCGCCGCCCTGCTCGCCAGCTGTGCCGCCACTCCATCCCGTCCGCATGCATCGCGGCCGCCCGCCCCCGCCCCGGTCAGCCAGGTCGATGCGATGGTCACGGAGGCCTGGATCTCCGCACCCGTGGCGGCCGATGAGCTCGATTCGGTGGCGGCCTGGCCGACCGAAGACGGGCATGTCTGGCTGATCGCCACGGCCAAATCCAGCCACCGCCTGGCGGTCTACGACGCCGACGACGGTCGGCGCCTGCGCACCTTTGGCGAAAAGGGCCAGGCCCCGGGCCAGTTCAACCGCCCCAACGGCATTGCCGTCTTTGGCGACCTGCTGTTCGTGGCCGAACGCGACAATCACCGCGTCCAGGTGCTGCAGCTGCCCGACTTCACACCGCTGGCCGTGCTGGGCGAGCAGGAACTCAAGGTGCCCTACGGCCTGTGGCTGGAAGAGGTTGCGCCGGGCGAGCTGGACCTGTTCGTCACCGACAGCTTCATGGCCGACTTCCGCACCGGCCAGTTGCCGCCGATGGCCGAGCTCAATGAGCGGGTCAAGGTGTTCCGGGTCAGCCGCGATGCGCAGGGCGCCGTCCACGCCCGCCTGCGCAACAGCTTCGGCGCCACCAACGCGGAAGGGGCACTGCGCATGGTCGAGTCCATCGCCGGCGATCCCACCCACAACCGTCTGTTGATTGCCGATGAAGATCGCCGCGTCGGATCCACCCTGCGCGACTACAGCCTGTCCGGGGAGTATCGCCACTTCAGCCTGCCCCGCTTTGACGCCGATGCCGAAGGCGTGGCGCTGTGGGCGTGCAGCGCGCAGGACGGCTACTGGATCGCGGTGGACCAGCTGACCCCCACCCTGTTCCGCGTCTTCGACCGCGCCAGCCTGGCGCCGCGCGGCATCTTCCGCGGCGAGCAGGTGGCCAATACCGATGGCGAGACCCTGTACGCGGCCGCCACGGCGCGATTCCCGAACGGGGCGCTGTTCGTGCTGCACAACGATCAGTCGCTGGCGGCCTTCGATCTGCGCGATGTCGCCAGCGCGCTCAAGCTCGGCAATGATTGCGTGCCGTGAACCTGCCCCGCACCGCCGCGCTCGTGCTGCTTGCCATCGTGCTGCTTGCCAGCTCGATGCCCGGACAGGCCGCGCGGCTGTATCGCTGGAAGGACAAGCAGGGCTACACCCAATACGGTGACCAGCCGCCGCCGGCCGATGCGCTGGTGGATGCAGACGTCGACGTGCTGCGTTTCCGCAATTCGCCCTCGGCCTTTGTGCGCCTGCGGCTGGAGCGCAGCGGCCTGCGCTACCAGGCCTGGGCCGACAACCTGCTGCATGGGCCGGTGGAAGTGCGGCTGGATTTCCGTCGCCAGCGCAATGTCAGCGCGCGCCCGGCCCTGCCCGCCACCGCAGTGGTGCCGGCACGCAGCAGCCTGCTGGTGGCCGACATCATGATGAGCGACCCACTCAAGGGCGGCGATTTCGACCTGGCGCTGGAAAGCCTGCCCGGCGATCCCAACGGTGTCGCCCAGGATTACGACTACCGGCTGCCGTTCGATTACGGCCGGGTGCGGGTGGATCAGGGCCCCGGCGGCAGCTTCAGCCACAACGATGCGCAGAACCGCTACGCCGTGGACTTCGCGGTACCGGTGGGCACGCCGATCCTGGCCGCGCGCGAAGGCATGGTCATGCAGGTGGAGTCGGACTTCGACAAGGCCGGCCTGAACAAGGAAAAGTACGGCGGCCGCGCCAACTTCATCCGCATCCTGCATGGCGACGGCACCATGGCCCTGTACGCCCACCTCAAGCCGGAGGGGGTGCAGGTGCGTGAAGGCCAGTACGTGCGCAAGGGCCAGCGCATCGGGCTGTCAGGCAATACCGGCCTGAGCACCGCCCCGCACCTGCATTTCGTGGTCCAGGCCAACCGCGGCATGGCGCTAGCCTCGATCCCGTTCCGCATGTTCGGGCCGCTGGGCCAGTTGCAGTTCCCGAAGTAACCCAGGCCGGACCCGCTATAATCGCGCACCTCCTTTCACCCCCAGCGCCCGCGCGGGCGCCGTCGCCATGTCTGAAGTCGCCACCGAAGCCGCGCGCCGCCGCACCTTCGCCATCATTTCCCACCCTGACGCCGGCAAGACCACGCTGACCGAAAAGCTGCTGCTGTTCGGCGGCGCGATCCAGATGGCCGGTTCGGTGAAGGGACGCAAGGCCGCCCGCCACGCGACATCCGACTGGATGGCGCTGGAAAAGGAGCGCGGCATCTCGGTCACCTCCTCGGTGATGCAGTTCCCCTATGACGACAAGATCGTCAACCTGCTCGACACCCCCGGCCACGCCGACTTCGGCGAAGACACCTACCGCGTGCTGACCGCGGTGGACTCGGCGCTGATGGTGATCGACGTCGCCAAGGGCGTGGAAGAACGCACCATCAAGCTGATGGAGGTCTGCCGGCTGCGCGACACGCCGATCATGACTTTCATCAACAAGCTCGACCGCGAAGGCCGCGAGCCGATCGACCTGCTCGATGAAGTCGAGCGCGTGCTCGGCATCCAGTGTGCGCCGGTGACCTGGCCGATCGGCATGGGCAGCCGTCTGAAGGGCGTGGTGCACCTGGTCAGCGGCGAAGTGCATCTGTACGAGCCCGGGCGCAACTTCACCCGCCAGGATTCCACCATCTTCGCCTCGCTCGATGATCCGCAGCTGGAGGCGCGCATCGGCAGCGAGATGCTGGCCAACCTGCGCGATGAACTGGAACTGGTGCAGGGCGCCTCGCACGCGTTCGACCTGCAGGCTTATCGCGAAGGCAGGCAGACGCCGGTGTTTTTCGGCTCGGCGGTCAACAACTTCGGCGTGCAGCCGCTGCTGGATTTCTTTGTCGAACACGCGCCCTCGCCGCAGCCGCGCGCGACCACCGGCCGCGTGGTGGCGCCGGAGGAAAACAAGCTCACCGGCTTCGTGTTCAAGATCCAGGCCAACATGGATCCGCAGCACCGTGACCGCGTGGCGTTCATGCGCGTGTGTTCCGGTCGTTTCGAAGCCGGCATGAAGGCCTACCACGTGCGCACCGGCAAGGAGGTCAAGCTGGCCAATGCGCTGACCTTCATGGCCAGCGATCGAGAGATTGCGGCCGAGGCGTATCCCGGTGACGTGATCGGCATCCACAACCACGGCACCATTTCGATCGGCGACACTTTCAGCGAAGGTGAGGCGATCAGCTTCACCGGCATTCCCAACTTCGCCCCGGAACTGTTCCGCCGCGCGCGCCTGCGCGACCCGCTCAAGCTCAAGCAGTTGCAGAAGGGCCTGGCCCAGCTCAGTGAAGAAGGCGCCACCCAGTTCTTCCGCCCGCTGATGAGCAATGACCTGATCCTGGGCGCGGTCGGCATGCTGCAGTTCGACGTGGTCGCTTACCGGTTGAAGGACGAATACGGCGTGGACGCCAGCTTCGAGAACGTCAGCGTGGCCACGGCGCGCTGGATCCATTGCAGCGATGCCAAGAAGCTCGAGGAATTCCGCGACAAGAACGCCATGAACCTGTCGCTGGATGCGGCCGGCCAGCTGGTCTACCTGGCGCCGACCCGGGTCAACCTGCAGCTGGCGCAGGAACGTGCACCGGCAGTCGAGTTCCGGGCCACTCGCGAGCATGCGCACAGCGTGGAGCTGGGATGACCGCGCTTCATGCAAGCCGTGTTGCGTTGCGGTAACGTGGCCGCATGAGCGACCCCTCCTCCTTCCAGACCCTGCGCAATCGCAAGCGCGCCGACCATCTGGTCGATATCCGCGATGAAATCGCCAGCGCCGTGACCCACGGCCTGGGCGCGGCGGCGGCGCTGGCCGGTGGCGCCGTGCTGATCACGTTGGCGGCAATCCACGGCGACGGCTGGCAGTTGGGCGCATCCATCGTGTTTGGCGTGACCTTGCTGCTCCTGTACACCGCCTCCACGCTCTATCACGCGATCCAGCATCCGGTCGCCAAGGGCCGGCTCAAGGTCTTCGACCATTGCGCGATCTACCTGCTGATCGCCGGCTCGTACACCCCGTTTACCTTGATCGGCCTGCGCGGCGCCTGGGGCTACAGCCTGTTCGCCGCGATCTGGACGATCGCCATCGCCGGGGTGATCTTCAAGCTGTTCTACACCGGCCGCTTCAAATTGCTGTCGACCATCATCTACATCGTGATGGGCTGGCTGGTCATCGTCGCGATCAAGCCGCTGCTCACTTCGCTGGATGCATGGACGCTGGGCTGGCTGCTGGCCGGCGGCGTTTTCTACACCTTGGGCACGTACTTCTATCACCGCGAATCGATCCGCTATTCGCACGCCATCTGGCACCTGTTCGTGATCGCCGGCAGCGTCTGCCACTACATCGCCGTCACCGAACAGGTGTTGCGACCACGACTGTCGAGCATTTGACTGCTGGCTGAACCGCAGCGGCAATACCGCTGATTCCTTGACCTGGCCTTCGCGCACCGTCAACACATGCGCTGGCTAGAGTGGAATCATGAACAGCGTTCCCGCCGCGCCGACCACGCCTCGCCAGCGCTTCCGCTGGCGCCGCCCCTCGCACCGCACCAGCATCATCCTCGGCGTGATCGCGGTGGCGATCGCCCTGCTGATCATTTTCTGGGACTGGAACTGGTTCAAGGGCCCGATTGAGCGTCAGGTCAGCGCGCGCACCGGCCGTGAATTCCATATCCATGGCGATCTGGACGTGGACCTGGGGCGGGTCACCGTGATCCGCGCCGACGCCTTGCAGTTCGGCAATGCCACCTGGTCGAAGGAACCGACGATGGCGGCGGCGCAGAAAGCGCAGATGAGCATCGAGGTGTTTCCGCTGATCTTCAAGCGCGAAGTGCGCATCCCCGAGATCCGCCTGGTGCGTCCGCAGCTGCGTCTGGAAACCGGCCCGGAAGGCAGCGGCAATTGGGTGTTTGGCGAAAGCGGCGGCGACACGGACTTGAGCTTCCGCAAGCTGTGGATCGAGGATGGGCGCCTGCAGTTCTTCGATGCGGCCAAGAAAACCGACATCGACATCCGCCTCAACAGTGTCGCGCGCGGTGCCGATGACAGTGCGCCGCCCGTGGACATCCAGGGCAAGGGCCATTGGACCGGAGAGGCCTTCAGCCTGGAAGGCCGCGCCGAGTCGCCGCTGGCACTGCAGGACACCGACAACCCGTACACGATTGATCTGAAGGCACGCGCTGGTGCCACCCGGGCGCATGCGCGAGGCACCCTGCTGGACCCATTGCGCCTGCGCGATTTCAACCTGCAGTTGATGCTGGCCGGCCAGGACATGGAAGACCTGTATCCGCTGCTGGGCATTGCCATTCCTTCCACGCCACCCTACAAGCTGGATGGTCGCTTCACCCGCGACGGCAACACCTGGCATTACGACAAATTCACCGGCGTGGTCGGCGATAGCGATCTGGGCGGCTCGGCCAGCGTGACCGTCGGGCGTGATCGCCCCTTGCTGAAAGCCGACCTGATCTCCAAGCGCCTGGACTTCGATGACCTGGCCGGCTTTGTCGGCGCGCCGCCGCAGACCGGCGGTGATGAAACCGCCAATCCGCAACAGAAAGCCGAAGCGGCCAAGCTCGATGCCGATGGCAAGGTGTTGCCTGATACGCCTTACAACCTGACCAAGCTACGCGCCATGGACGCCGATGTGCGCTGGAAGGCCCAGCGCATCAATGCGCCGAGCCTGCCGATTGACGACATGGATGCGCACCTATTGCTGGACGCCGGCCTGCTGCGGTTGGAGCCGCTGAACTTCGGCGTGGCCGACGGCGATATCCGTTCGACCATCCGCATGGATGCGCGTGAGCAGATCATCCGCACGCGCGCCAACATCGCGGTGCGCAAGCTCAACCTGGGCAAGCTGTTTCCCAACGTCAAACTGACCCAGGATGCTATCGGGCGGATTGGCGGCGACATCGCCATTACCGGCAGCGGCAACTCGATTGCGCAGATCCTGGGCAGCGCCAATGGCGACATTGGCGTGGGCATGGGCCATGGACAGATCAGCAACCTGCTGATGGAACTGGCCGGCCTGGATATCGCCGAATCGCTCAAGTTCCTGGTGACCAAGGACAAGACCGTGCCGGTGCGTTGCGCCTTCGGCGACTTCGCGGTCAAGGATGGCGTGATGACCACGCGTGCGCTGGCCTTTGATTCCACCGACACGATCATTGTCGGCAAGGGCCAGATCAGCCTGAAGGACGAAACCCTGGACCTGGAACTGCGCCCGCGCCCGAAGGATCGCAGCATCCTGTCATTGCGCTCGCCGCTGGTGGTGGGCGGCACCTTCAGTGATCCGTCGTTCCGCCCGGACTTCAAGCGCCTGGGCCTGCGCGGCGCCACCGCGCTGGTGCTGGGCAGCATCGCGCCGCCGGCCGCCCTGCTGGCCACGCTGGAACTGGGCCCGGGCAAAGATGCGCCGCAATGCGGCGGCGAGTACGCCAAGTAGCCGAGGCCGTCAGCTGGCGATATAGCGCTGCAGCTGATCCAGCTCGACCTGCTGATCCTCGATCACCGCCTTGACCAGGTCGCCAATCGAGATCACGCCCAAGACGCGGTCGCCTTCGACCACGGGCAGATGGCGGATGCGGTGTTCGGTGACGATCTGCATGCAGCGATCCACGCTGTCGCTCAGGCCCACGGTGATCACCTTGGAGGTCATGATGTCGCGCACCGGCGTATTGGCCGAGGAGCGGCCCTGCAGGACGATCTTGCGGGCGTAGTCGCGTTCGGAAACGATGCCGCTCAAGCGCGCGCCCTGCATGGCGAGCACGGCGCCTACGCTCTTCTGCGCCATCAGCCTGATGGCGTCGAGCACCGAATCATCCGGCGATACCGCAAAGACTTCAGCGTTCTTCGAACCCAGCAGATGGCGAACCGTGCGCATGGCTGTCTCCTTCCGGAGCCAAGGGCCCGACATGGGCATGTCCCGGCTGGGGCAAGGATACTCCTGCCGCCGCGGGTTGCCACACGTCCACCAGATAAAGCGGACGCTGCTTGGATTCCTCGTAGAGCCGGCCGAGGTATTCGCCGATCAGGCCCAGTGCCACCAACTGCACGCCCCCCAGGAACAGGATGACCGTCATCATCGTGGGCCAGCCCGCCACCGCATCCCCCCACAGCAGCGCCTTGACCACCACCCACACGGCGAACACGAAGGCCAGCAACGCGGTCATCACACCCAGATAGGTGGCGGCGCGCAGGGGCGCGGTGGAGAAACTGGTGATGCCTTCCAGGGCGAAGTTCCACAACTTCCAGAAACCGAAATTGCTGTCGCCGGCCAGGCGCGGCGCGCGGTGGTATTCGATGGCGGTCTGACGATATCCGACCCAACCGAACAGGCCCTTCATGAAACGATGGCGTTCGCGCAGTTGCCGCAACGCGGCCAGGGCGCGTGGCGAGAGCAGGCGGAAGTCGCCGGTGTCGGCGGGTATCGGGGTCTTGGACAGCCGCCCGATCACACGATAGAAGGCATGCGCGGTGGTCCGCTTGAGCCAGCCGTCGCCATCGCGCTGGCTGCGCGTGCCATGCACGTTGTCGTAACCGGCCTGCCAGAGTTCGATAAAGCGGGGAATCAGCTCGGGCGGATCCTGGCCATCGGCATCCAGCAACAGGGCCGCGCCTTCGTCGACGAAATCCAGGCCCGCGGTCAGCGCCGCTTCCTTGCCGAAGTTGCGCGACAAGCGCAGCAAGCCGACCCGCTCGTCCTGCGCGGCCAGATGTTGCAGCACCTGCCAGGTGGAATCGGTGCTGCCATCGTCGATGTACAGCACGCGGCAACGCATCTGCTTGATGCCATCGAGCGTGGCGGCCAGGCGCGGATGCAGGAGCGGCAGCGCGCGCGCTTCGTTGTGCGCGGCGACGACGATGGTGAGCTGCGGCTGCGACATGCGACCTCCTCAGTCCAGCGTGGTCAGGTAAGCCGTGCCGCCAATCTGCCGCACCTGCCGCTGGATGCGCGCACTTTGCCGCTGCACGTACGGGCCCGGCTTGCTGGCACTGTAGCGCCTTGGCGCCGGCAGCACCGCGGCCAGGCGTGCGCTTTCCAGCGGGCTCAATCGCGCCGCATCCTTGCCCCAGAAATGCCGTGCGGCGGCCTGCGCGCCGTAGATGCCATCACCGAACTCGGCCACGTTGACATGCATTTCCAGGATGCGCTTCTTCGGCCACAGAGTTTCGATCAACACGGTGTACCAGGCTTCCACCGCCTTGCGCGGCCAGCGCGTGAGCGCGCTATGGCCCTGCCAGAGGAACAGGTTCTTGGCCACCTGCTGGCTGATGGTGCTGGCCCCGCGGGTGCGCTTGCCCTTGGCGTTGTGGACGCGGGCCTTTTCGATGGCCTTGAAGTCAAAGCCGCTGTGCTCGGCAAAGTTCTGGTCCTCCGCCGCCACCACCGACACCGGCAGGCTCGGTGCAATCTTGTCCAGGTCCCGCCAGGCATAGGAAAGCCGGAAGCCCCAATCGCCCTGGCCCCAGGCTTCCAGCTGGCGGGCGACCATGAAGGCAGACAGCGGCGGGTCGACGAAGCGCAACACCGCCACCTGCAGGACGCTGGCTGCGGCAAACAGGAAGGGCAATGCCAGCAGCCAGCGCAGCCAGCGGCGACGCCGGGGCCGCGCGGCCGTGGTCGCCGTCTTGAGGAAGGCCGGATCTGCCCCCATCGTTTGCCTCATCCTTTCTCAGTGAAGGGCCGCATTATGCCGAGGCGGCCACTTCTCCTGCACCCGAACCACGAGGTACCCGTGAACACCAGCACCGAATCCGACCTGCAGATCCGTTTCCTCTTGCCCCGGGCCGGTGTGCGCGGCGTGCTGGTGCACCTGGATGCCAGCTGGCGCGAACTGCTCTCGCACCAGCACTATCCGCCGGCCGCTGCCGAACTGCTGGGCCAGGCCTGCACGGCGGCGGTGTTGTTCACCGGCCACACCAAGGTGGACGGACGCCTGTCGGTGCAACTGCGCAGCAGCGGGCCGCTGCGTGCGCTGTTTGCCGAATGCACGGCCGCCGGGCAGTTGCGCGGCATCGCCCAGTTGCAAGAAGGCCGCGATGCGCCGCGGGATCTGAGCAGCCTGGGCGACGACGCCCTGCTGGCCATCACCATCGAGAACCCGGGCCTGGACCCGCGCGAACCCCAGCGCTACCAGAGCCTGGTGGGCCTGCAATCGCCGACCCTGGCCGAGGCGTTCGAGGACTACTTCCGCCAGTCCGAGCAGTTGCCCACGCGCCTGCTGCTGGCCACCGACGGCCAGCGGGCCGCCGGGCTGATGCTGCAGAAGCTGCCCGGCGACGAAGGCGATGCCGATGGCTGGAACCGCGCGGGCGCCCTGTTCGACACCCTGGGCGAGGAAGAGCTGCTGGCGACCGAGCCGCACCAGCTCCTGCACCGCCTGTTCCATGAGGAAGCCCCCGAGCGCATGGCCGAACGTAGCCTGCATTTCGGCTGTTCCTGTTCGCGCGAGCGGGTGGCCGCGATGCTGCAGTCGCTGGGGGAAGAAGAAGCCACGGCCGCCTTGGCCGATGGCGTGGCCGAGGTCCGTTGTGAGTTTTGTGGGCAGAAATACCAGTTCGATACCAATCAGATCCGGGAACTCTTTGCCCTTCCGTCTGTCGGATTAGAGGCGCCAGCAAGGCTTCAGTAAGGTGTAGTGTGGGCTGAAGTTGGCGCGGGGACTTGTTAAAGAAACATAAACGGCATAGCATCAGTTCCCCTTCGGGAGGGGAACTCCGAAATCTGATCCGGGGTCTGAAGCGAGCCATGAAACTGCGAAATCTGCGACTACCGCTAGCCGTTCTGCTCGCCCTGGGCGTAGCGACGGGCGCGTCTGCGCAGAGCAAGGCGCAGAAGGCCGAGCGCAGCAACGCCACCGCCCTGCCCATCTTCAACAACACCAGCGGCAAGGTCGAAGCCGTGCTGCTGCTGGAACCCACTGGTGAAGCCACCGCAGGCGCCCGCTGGCGCTTTGGACGCAACACCCTGGACGCCGCCTTCGGGCTGGACGCCGGCGATTCGCTCGGCCTGGTCTGCAACCGCCAGAGCGGTATCGTCGGCAACATCGGCAACCTGGCCAGCCACTGCATGCTGGCGGCGATGGACGACGACTACACCAGCGCCAATGGCAGCCAGCGCCTGAGCGTCGGCACCACCCTCAACCGACCGGGGGGCCGCCTGGGCCTGTCCGCCGGTACCGGCCGTGACACCTTGCCCGCCTGGCTGTCGCCGGGCCGCAGCGCCGGCAACCGCATCGAACAGAACGACCTGGCCGTCTTCGGCGAAAAGAACATCGGTCGCGAAGGCTTTGTCTCGATTGGCGGCACCGTGGCCAAGGCGCGCCTGGTCCCCGCCTCTGACCTGCCCGCGCTGGCCGATCGCTGGAACAGCAAGAGCATTAGCGTCGGTGGCGGCTACGGCCCCTTCAGCGCCAACATCATCGGCCGCGTGGTCGATGTGCCCGGCCAGCCCGGCAAGTGGGAAGGCCTGGGCCTGGGCGTGACCTGGCGCATGCCCTGGAGCGGCCAGCTGACGGTGGGTGCGGAAAACGTGATCAGCCGCGGCAAGAATCCCTTCTCGTTGAGCAACGACGCCGCCGACGAAGGCACCGTGCCCTACGTGCGCTACGAACAGGATCTCTGAGCGGCCCACGCGAGCGGACCGCCCAAGAAAAAAGCCGCGCATTGCGCGGCTTTCTTCTTGCTGTCACTGCCCAAGACTCACTGCAGCCGCACCTCGGCATTGCCCGAGAAGGTCTCGATCCGGATGTCGCCTTCGCCGCTGCCGTAGCGGGTCTGGAAGCTGGCGCCGGGTCCGCGGCGCTTCTCGATGGTCACCCCGGTGGCTCGCAGGTCGCCGCTGAAGGTCTCGCCGCGCACCTGCGCCGACAAGTCCTTCGGCAAGATCAGCAGCACATCCCCGCTGACCGTCTCCATCTGGATTTCGCCGCGCTGCGCCAGTCCGGTGGTGACCCGGATGCTGCCGCTGACGGTATTGGCGGTCAATTCGCGGAGGCGTTCGTTGTTGACCACCAGCTCGATGCCGCCGGAGACCGTTTCTGCGCTGACCTCACCGTTGAGGCGTCCGCGCAACTTCAAGTCGCCGCTGACCGTCTGTGCTTCCACGTCGGCGCTGTTCAACACCAGATCCAGGCTGCCGCTGACCGAATTGACGTCGGCCGATCGTGGCGCACCGACCGCCTTCACCGAACCGCTGACTGCGTCGATGGAAAGCTCACCGGAGGCCACGCCCTCGACATCCACGTCAGCCGCCACGGAGCTGATATCCAGCTCGGCCCGCAACGGCACCATCAGCTGCAGATCGGTGGGGCCGGCCTTGCCGCCCCAGTTGTTCTGCGGGTACTCCACCACGACGCTGAGATTTTCCTCATCGCCTTCCACCCGCAGGCGCTCCACGCCATCGCCCAGGGTGCCGGTCACCTTGACCTGGGGCTTGTCCCAGGCACGGACCTGGATGCGTCCTTTGACGTTGCTTATTTCAATGCGACCGCGCGCGTCCAGCGGACGACTTTCGTTGATCGGCGTGCCAGCCAGGGCCGGCAAGGCCACCAGCAGGGACAGGTACAGCAGTGAGGTCGGAATGGCACGCATGACAGGCTCCTTGGGATTTCAGCTCATGACCGCGCGCTGGGTCAGCGCCAGCCGCTTGGCATAGGTACGACGCAACTGTTCCAGCAGGAACATGGCGTTAGGATCGTGATCGATGGCCGCGCGGATCTGCGCGGCGCTGCGATCCAGCTCCTGCAGGGCGACGCCGAATTCCGGATGGGCTTCGGCGCCTTGCATCTGCGCCAATGCGCCCTGGTAGTCGCGGGTCAGCGATGCCGCCTCGCGCGGAATGACCGGATCTTGCGGCGCCACCCGGGTGGCCTGCCAGGCCAGCCCCACGGTCAGCACCAGCGAAGCGGCCATGGCCCAAGGGGCGAAGCGGCGCACGCCGGACAGGCGTTGCAGCGGGGCTTCTTCCTGTCGCGGCGGAAGCTGGGCGATACGGGCGCTGATGTCCGGCCATAGATCCCGCGCGGGCGGTTGATCCTGGCGCAGGCCACGCAGCTTCCAACGCAACGATTCGTCATTCTGGTTCATGCAGGTTCTCCCAATCTTTCGCGCAGCAGCTGGCGCGCACGATGCAGTTGCGCCTTGGAGCTGCCGACCGCCATGCCCAATTCGCTGGCGATTTCTTCGTGTTTCCAGCCTTCCACGTCGTACAGCACCAGCACCGCGCGCGCGCGTGGCGGCAAGGTGGCGACGGCGCGTTCCAGGTCCATGGTCAGGGCGGTGTTCTGTCCCGCCGAGTCGGCCAGGCCCAGGTCGTCCAGGCGCTCTTCGTCGTCGTCGAACAGCGGCTGGGCGCGGCGGGTGCGCAGTTCCATCAAGGCGGTGTTGACCGCCAGCCGGTGCAGCCAGGTGGCGAATGCGCTCTCAAAGCGGAACTTGGGCAGCGCCTGCCACGCGCGCACAAAGGCTTCCTGGGTCAGGTCCTCGGCGCGTACGCCATGCCCGCCTACCAGCCTGAGAATCACGCCGTGGATGCGGCTGGCGTGGCGGCGGTAGATGGCTTCAAAGGCCTGCATGTCGCCGCCAATGGCCAACCGCACCAGCGAGTGGTCGGTTTCGGCGGCCGTGGTGGCGGCGGCGTCGGGCATCAGATCGGTCACGGCGGCGTTGAGCATATCCCTTGGATGTGGGGATCGCCGGAAAGGTTTAAGGCCGATCCGGCAGCGGCATCAGGCCCGTCGGGGCCCGGGTAAAACGCGGTCAGCCCGGGTTGGCCAGGGTCTGGGTCAGGGGCTGCAGGTAGCTTTCGTAGGGCGCCCACTTGGGCTTCTCCAGCGCCACCACCTGGTTGCGCACCTGCACCGCGCTGGCGGTGGCCACGCCGCGTTTGCGGTCCTGCAAGGCCAACATCGCCGGTTCGAACGGCAAGCCGCAGAAATCGCTGACCTCGCGCAGGACCGCTTCGGTGTCGCGGGTCAGGCGGCTGTAATCCACGTCGAGTATCCGCCCCGGGTACGCCTGCTTCCAATGCGCCATCAGGCGCTCGTACTGGCGGTAATACAGCGCCAGCTCGCGCTGGTCGTACGAGTACGGGTTGGCGTCGGAGAACAACTCGCGCAGATTGGAGAAACAGATCTCCACCGGGTCGCGCACCATGTGCAGGATGCGCGCCTGCGGCAGCGCCTGGCAGATGAAACCGATATTGAGGAAGTTGGACGGCAGCTTGTCGGTGAAACAGGGCCGCGCGTCCAGCCGCCATTCCATCTTGCGCAGATAGCCCGCGCCGACGCTGGCGAAATCCACGCCAGCATGGGCGCGGCGCACCAGGGTCTCATCGATCACGCCGCGGCAATGGTAATCGGTGGCCCAGCGCATCTGGCTGGTGAAGTCGTAGAGTTCGCCCACGCCATGGACCTGGCTATGGCCGTCCAGCAATTGTTCGAGCAAGGTGGTGCCGGAGCGATGCATGCCCAGGATGAACAACGGCGTGCGGGCCGGCGCATCGTCAGGTAGCACCACCGGCTTGGCCACCGGCAACGCAATCAGCGCATCGACCAGGCGCCGCGATTCGTCGCTGTCGTACTTCAGCGTGGAGCGCTTGGCGCGGCAGGCCAGGCTCAGCGCTTCGCCGGCACCGGCGTAGTCACCGATGTCGTCCAGTTCCTTGTGCAGGGACATGCCGAGCATCGCGACATCCTCGGCGCGCCGCCCCGGCATGGCCAGCAGGCGACGCAGGCGATCGATGTGGTTGGCGTCCCTGCTCTGCTTGCGCAGGCGCGAGATCAGCCACCAGCCCTGGGCGATGTCCGGGGCGCGTCGAAGGCAATGTTGCAGATCCTGCTCGGCACCGGAGAAGCGGCCCAGGTAGGTCAGCACCTGCGCGCGCGCCAGCAAGGTGGGTGGGTAGTCGGGATCACCACGCTTGGCTTCGTCCAACAGCGCCAGCGCCTTGTCCTGCTCGTTGAGATAACTCAGCTGCGCGGCCAGCGCGATCAGCAAGGGGATAGGAATGCGGTCGGTTGGCCCCAGCCTCGCCAGCAGCGCGTGCAATGCCTCGGCTTCGTTGAAGGTGCGCAGCCGCTTGACCAGCTCCGCCACCACGTCCAGGTCGCGCGGATGGGCCTGGACGGCGTGCAAGGCGTAATCGTGCGCGGCGCGGTAGTGGCCCTGCAACGATTCCACGTAGGAAAGCTGCACCAGGGTGGCCGCGTGCTGCGGCTGCTGCGCCAGGATGGCGTGGTAAACGGCCTTGGCGCGATCCCAGTCACGCTGGCCCGCGAACTGCTCTGCCTGGCGGCTCAACTCTACGATCGAAACGGTCATTGACAAATGATACGCAAAAAAAAGCGGCCACCCGAAGGTGGCCGCCCTGTCTTGCGTGACGCAGTGGATCAGAAGTCGTACTGCACCATGAAGCGAACCGTGCGAGGCGCCTGCAACGCAGCCGCCGACAGGTAGGTCTCCACCGGCAGGCCCGACACCGGATCTTCCGCCACTTCGTTGACGCCGATCGTCTTCTGCGTATCGAAGAGGTTGAACACGTCGACCTTGAACTGCAGGCCTTCGGCAAACGACGGACGGTAGGCAATGTTCAAGTCGAAGTTCGTCGTCCACGGCAGACGTCCGGCCGTACCACGAGGTACCGGGACGTTGTTGCAGCGCATGAACGAGGCACCGTACGGATGCGGGTTGTACGTACCAATCGGGCGCGGCTGGCTCGGCGGATCGCCGGGTTCGCGGTTGGGATCGCGATCCAGCACGCCCAGGCAGTTGTACGGACGACCCGACTGCACCAGCAGGTTGCCGCCGACCGACCACTCGTCGCTGATCTCGTAGTTGCCGAACAGCTTGAAGCTGTGGCGGCGATCGTTGGGCAGATAACCAAAGGTGTTCTCGGTCAGCTCGATGTAGTCGAAGTCCTGGGTGACGTTGGTGTCCGCCTGACCGATGTCCGACTTCACGCCGCCTTCGGTGTTGCCCTTGCTCTTGGCGTAGGTGTACGAACCCTGCAGGAAGAACTTGTCCCAGCTGCCGTCCACGAAGATTTCCAGGGCCGAGTAGGTACGCTTGGCCTTCGGGCTCAGACGCGAGCCTTCAATCGTGTTGGTGACGTAGTTGCCGTCGCCGTAGAGATCGGTGACGAACACCGCGTCCTCACCCGGGTTGAACATGCGGCAGTACGGGAAGCCCGGACCCGGGATGTTGGCGGCACGACCGTCGGCATTACGCCACACGCCATCTTCGTCGGGGGTCAGGCCGTTTGCGTCCATGATGGCGGTGTAGTCGCAGTTGTCGTCGATCGCCGCCTTCAACTCGCGGTAAATACCGCGCATGCCCAGGCTCAGGTTCTGGGTGAGCGCCGCCTGGAAGCCCAGGATGTACTCGTCCTGGTACTGCGGATCGAGGTTCTTGGAAGCAATCGTCAGCGGATCCTTGCCACGACCATCTTCACCGTTGAGGTAGGAGATGTTGTTGCGCGGCGTACCGAGGACGGGTTCGCCAGTGACGGGATCCACACCGGTGAAGTTCCAGGTGCGGCGGGTGAACACCGAGGCGCTGGCGCCACGCAAGGCCACGCTCGGAGTCAGCGGCAGGGCGTAGCGACCGGCATTACCGAACAGCTTGAAGGTCGAATCGCCGTTGACGTCCCACGAGAAGCCCAGACGCGGACCAAACTGGTTGTCGATCTTCACGTAGCTCTGACCGGAACCGTTGATGTTTTCGAACGTGTCCCAACGCAGACCCAGGTAAGCGATGAACGTGTCGGTGACGTTCCAGCTGTCCTGGATGTAGAACGCGCGCTGCTTGACTTCCAGCACGGCGCCGGACGTGGTGGTCTGCTGACGGACGACGTCGAACTCGTCACCCGAAGCCGGTAGCAGCGGGGTGGGATCGATGGTCGAATAGCGCCACAGCAGGCCGCCTTCGTTCGCCTGGCCGGCCACGGACTCGTAATCGTCCAGGTCGTAGCCGAATTTCAGCAAGTGATCACCCAGCTGCCAGTCCACGTCGATGCGGAACTGATCGCGGGTGTCCTTGGAATCGTCACGCTGCAACAGCGCGCCAGCCGCCACGTTGCATCGGCTGTAGTACGCACCGGTGATGTCGCGGCGATAGACCGGACGCACGTCCAGGATGAAGGGGCAACCACCCAGCGTCTGGTTCAGGTCGCCGCTGTAGCTGATGTTCTGGCCATCGGCGGTGATCAGCTTCTGCGCACGCGAGAATTCGCCGTGGCCAGCCAATGCCGAGAAGGTCAGATTGTCGGTGAAGTAGCCCGTGTACTTGAGCACGTAGTTTTCACCACCCTGCTCGTTCTTCAGCGTGCCGATGTAGTCTTCACGTGCGACCTGGCCGAGCGGATTGACGTAGGTGTCGATGTCCGTCTTCTGCTTGTCGGAGAAGGCGGTCAATTCCAGCAGGTTGCTGTCATTGATGCGCCAGTCCATCTTCAACAGCCAGTTCGGATTCTTGACCTTGGTGTTGGTGTTGTTGGGCGACAGGACGTTGCCCCAGGCATCGTTTTCGGTCTTGCCGTACTGCAGCAGCGCGTAGGCGAACAAGGTGTCCTTGATCAGCGCACCGCTGGCCCATACGGCCGCCGTAGCCGCCCAGCCTTCATCACGCGAATTGTCCTGGCGCAGGGTGCCGTTGCGCAGGTAGATGTTGTCGGTATTGGCGGTCAGGCTTTCCGGCGTGTAGAAAATGTTGGCGCCAGCGTGGAACTCATTGGTGCCGCGCTTGGTGACCTGGTTGACTACGCCGCCGAGCGAGCGACCGAATTCCGCGCCATAGCCGCCGGTTTTGATCTGCTGTTCGGCGATGGCTTCAAACGGCACCTGCGAGAAGTTCAGACTGCGGAACGAGTTGGTGATGTTGAAGCCGTTGATGAAGTACTGGTTTTCGGCGACGGATGCGCCACCGAACGAAGCCAGGTTGCCGAACGCAGCATCACCACGCACGGTGCCCGGAGCCAGCAGCGCAACGCTGGTGGTGTCACGCGGCACGGGAATCTTGGCGATCTGCTCTGCGGTCAGGATGGTGTTGGATTCCACCGAAGTGACGTCGATGGGATTGATGAAACCCGTACCCACGACCTGCACGGCGTCGAGCGTGGTGGCGCCACCACCACTCGCGACTGCAGACACAAAATCGGCATTCGCTGCCGTACCCACATTGACTGCAACGTTGCGACTGCCACCGGCACTGCTGGTGACGGTGTACTGGCCCGTGGGCAGCGCGGAGAAGCGGAAGGTGCCGTCGGCGCCGACCGTCACGGTGCGGGTGAAGCCGGTACTCGGGCTGGTGATCGTGATCGTATCGCCGGCCGAGGCACGACCTGCGATGGCGCCGGCCGTATTGGATTGCGCGTGAACACCACCGATGAAACATGCACCTAGCGCCAAGCTAAGCGCAGTGCGTTTTGCATGCTTGGAAAAACAGTTTCGTTTGTTACTTGCCATCTGCGCTCTCTCCGCTCAGGACTTATGGGCCTCCGGGTAATCCCGGATAATTAACACCTTGTTAACCGGCGAGCCGGTCGCGCAGAGCGTAAGACCTTCTTTACGAAAAATTACAAAATTACAATTACGTTCTGATTTGTAAAGAATAAGTGAACGTTTCATGCTGTGTTGCACAAAAAAGGGCCGCCATGTCGCCATGGCGGCCCTCTGACTCATCTACAAATTCGAGCAGCTATTAGAAGTCGTAGCCAATCGAGAACATCACGCTACGCGGGGCGACGAAGCCACGCGGATTCTTGTAGTCGTAAATCTTCTCGCCCGCGCCGGCGTCCCAGTTGTCCTGGACGCGATAGTAGTCGTCGCTGTCGAGAACGTTGTTGACGTCGATGCGGAAGTTCAGACCCGGAGCCCACTGCGGCTCATAGGCCAACTGCAGATCCAGCGTACGCACCCACGGCACGCGGCCGGAGGTACCACGCGGGTGCAGGCTGTTGGCGTAGTCGTAGCTGCCATTGGCGCCGCAGTAGAACGAAGCCACGCCGTAGCCGGACGCGTGCTGATCCGGGCCGTCTGCCGGGTAGATACCGAAGCAGTTGACCGGACGACCGCTCTGCACCAGCAGGTTGGCACCGATACGCAGTTCGTCGGTCAGAGCGTACGCACCGAACAGCTTGAAGCTGTGGCGACGATCGTTCGGCAGGTAGCCGTAGGAACCGTCCATCAGACCCGGATAGTCGAAGTCCTGGGTGATGCCTGCGTCGCCCTGGCCATTATCAGACTTGACGTAGCCTTCGGTGTTGCCCTTGCTCTTGGCGAAGGTATACGAAGCTGACATGAACCACTTGTTGTCCCACGCCTTTTCCAGCATGAACTCAAGGGCCGAATACTTGCGCTTGGCTTCCGGAATGCCGATTGCCGTAGCCGGGATGTTGACCACCGACAGCTCACCGGTGCCATCCAGATCAACATTGGCCGAGAGATTCTGGCCCGGGTTGGTCAGGAAGCAGTGGCTCAGGGCTTCGGCGATGGCGCCAGCCTGATCTTCGCTGTAGCCGTTCTGCAAAGCCCAGGCTTCAGCGCCGTCACCCGAACAGATATCGTCCATGCCCGACTTCAGCTCGCGATAGATCGCACGTACGCCTGCGGTCCAGTTGGGAGCCAGCTGGAACTGGATGCCAGCGATGTATTCATCCTGGTACATCGGGTCCAGATCGTTGTCGACCACGGCGCGCGGATCGGGGACTTCACCGCTGCTGGTGTACGAGCGCGTGCCGATTTCGGTTCCCAGGGTCGGAACACCGGTCACCGGATCAATCGCGGAGAAGGTGTAGAACTCCTGGTAATCAAGTTCGGCACCAGCCAGTCGGACGTTGGTGTTGGAATAGACCGGGATGTAGTAGCGACCAGCATTACCGAAGACCTTGAAGGTCGAGTCGCCGTTGACGTCCCACGAGAAGCCAAGGCGCGGCGCCCAGGTGTCCTTGATGTCGACGAATGCACCGCCGTTCGAATTGAGGTTCTTGAACGATTCGTTGCGGATGCCGCCGTACAGGTTCAGGGTGTCGGTGATCTGCCAGGTATCTTCCAGGTACCACGCGCTGTTCTGGGTTTCGAAGTTGCCGCCGTTACCGAAGTAGCGGAAGCGGACGACTTCGGTCACGCCGTCCGGCACGATGGCACCGTTCGCCAGACGTGCACCCGGAGACGCATTCAGATAGCGCCAGTAGCCTGCACCCGAGTACTCGCTGCCGTCGACGGTTTCGAAGGTTTCGTCGTCCAGACCAAAGCGGACGGTGTGGTCGCCCAGCACCCACTCACCGTCGAAGCGCCATGCAGTGCGCTCGTCACCTGCATCGGGAATACCGACCACGCCGGTACCGACCCAGCAACCGCTGGCGCCGAGCGGCGGCGTGCCGCTGCTGCGGACGTCGATGACAACCGGGCAATCGGCGGCGTTGGAATTGACTTCACCGCGCGAGTACTTGCCCTTGCCGTACAGGGCCGACAGGGTGAGGTTCTCGGTGATGTAACCGGTCCAACGGCCGATGTAGTTGTCGCCACCCGTCTCGGTGCGGAATGTACCGGTGCGGGTGCCCCCACCAATCGTGAAGTCGCCGTCTGCGCGACTGTAGGTGATGCCGTCGGTGACTTCTTTGTCACGGAACGCGGTCAATTCAAGACGGTGGTTGTCGCTGATGTACCAGTCCAACTTCACCAGGCCCTGCGGCGAGTCCAGCGTGCTGCTGTCATGGCCGGCGGCATAGTTCAGGATTTCGTCTTCCTTTGTGCCTTGGAACAGGCCGAAGAAGAACAGGCGGTCCTTGATCAGCGGACCGCCGCCATACACGTTGTAGACCACGGAGTCCTTCTTGGAGTCAGTGTCGACAATGCGGTAGCTGCCATCGCGCTCGGGGTCGTAGGCCAGCGGCGTGCCGGAGGCCAGCGAATCGGGACTGTAGAAGACGTTGGCGCCGGCCTTCCACTCGTTCGTACCTTGCTTGGTGGTGATGTTGATCACGCCGCCCAGCGAACGGCCAAATTCAGCGCCGTAGCCGCCGGTCTTGATTTGCTGTTCCTGGATGGCTTCGAACGGCAGCTCCGAGAAGGCGAGACCGTTGACGATGTTGGTGACGTTGAAACCGTTGATGTAGTAGACGTTTTCAGCGACCGACGAACCACCGAACGATGCCAGGTTGCCGAAGCGGCCGTCGCCGCGCACGGTGCCCGGTGCCAGCAGTGCGACGTTGGTGACGCTGCGCGGCACGGGGATGCGATCGATCTGGGCTTCGGTCAGGATGGTGACCGACTCGACCGAGGAAACGTCGATCGGGTTGACGGCCGAGGCACCGATGACAGTCACGGCGTCGAGATTGCTGGTTTCGGACGAAGCAGCAGCCGTCACGAACGACACATTGGCGCCGGCGCCCGTGTTGACGCGCGTAGTCCGCTCGCTGGATTCGCCTGCAGCGCTCGAACGGGTGACTTTGTAGTCACCGGCCGGCAGTGCAGAGACGCGGTACGTGCCATCAGCATTGGCCGTGACGGTACGGCTCAGGCCGGTCTGGGTGTTGACGACAGTAATGGTGTCGCCGCTCGCAGCCGTACCGAAAACGGAGCCCGAGGTGTTCGATTGCGCTTGCACGCCGCCCGCGAAGCAGGCAGTCAGTGCGAGGCTCAGCGCGGTGCGTTTGACGCCCGCCGACCAATAGTTACGACCCTTGTGGGTAGTCATCAGTGCTCTCTCTCTCGTGTCAAATATTGAAGACCAGGAACGTGCATCCCCGAATCGAATGGCAGGCGCGAAGTTAAACGCCTGGTGACCGAAGAATAACGTAAGTTTTACGGAGATGAGCGGAATGTAAATTACACTCTGACTAGAAAATATCCTTATATATCAGTGATTTGGCTGTGCACGTAGACAAGAAATTCACGCCTAGTGGCCGGGATGCCCCCCTTTCACATGGCCGCTGTTCCCCATGAAGGAAGTCATGAAGCGGAAGCATCGGTTGCAAGCGAAATCAATTTCATGATCGGAGACGGACGTCCCTTGCCGCTCGCGACGGCCACCTCGACTCATCGGGCGAGTACCGCTCGCTTGGTGCGTGCGACGCCTTCTCAGGCATCCAGGCCGATTGAACAGCTCACCCCGGTTCCCCCCAGCCCGCAGTAGCCGTTCGGATTCTTGGCCAGGTACTGCTGGTGGTAGTCCTCGGCGAAGTAGAACTCCGGCGCCGGGTAGACGATCTCGGTGGTGATGTCCGGATACCCCGCCTCACGCAGCCGCTGCTGGTAAGCCTCACGGCTGGCCAGGGCTGCATCGCGCTGTTCGGCGCTGTGGCAGAGGATCGCGGATCGGTATTGGGTGCCTACGTCATTGCCCTGGCGCATGCCCTGAGTGGGATCGTGGTTCTCCCAGAACACCTGCAGGAGCTGTTCGAAGCTGATCTGTTTCGGGTCGTAGACCACGCGCACCACTTCGTTGTGGCCGGTCAGGCCGGAGCACACTTCTTCATAGGTGGGATTGGGCGTGGCACCGCCGGCATAGCCCACGGCAGTGGTGTAGACGCCCGGTAGCGACCAGAACTTGCGCTCGGCGCCCCAGAAACAGCCCAGACCGAACTCGACCGTGAGCAGGCCGGTGGTATCCACCCGCAACGGCCGGCCATGCACGAAGTGGCTGTCATGCAGCGGCAAGGGCTGCGAGCGCCCGGGCAATGCTTCTTCCGGTCGCGGCATGCGTTGCTTGAATGCGCCAATACCCAGCATGGAAACCTCGGCTCGTCAGGACTGCCTTGGATCTGGTGCGTCGCAGGCCGACTTTCAAGCGCCGCGCGGGGTTGCGGCCAGCCGTGTCGGCAAGTCGGTGACAGGGCGGGCCGTCCCGTCTTCAGACCGGAACGATCGTCCCGTCATCGTCCCAGCTCGCGTCATCCTCGCCCACGACCGGGCTGCCCAGCGCCAGACCCGCCACGATGGCATCAGCCTGTTCGCCGGCCGAATCCGGTACGCACACCCGCAGCACCCCGAACAACGGCAGTTCGCCCATGCCGCCCATCAGCGACTCGCCAAACACGAACACCGGCAGGCCTGCATCTTCCAGCGCGTGCTTGACCAGGTGAGCGTCGACCAGGTTGTCGGCGAGGTAAGCCAGATGCATGGGCGGCTCCAGCGAGGATTCAACAACGAGGGATCTGCAGTCTACCCCCGGGCTGATCGCGCGCACGTCAGAACGGCTTGCTGACCGCATCCGTGTAGGGAACGGTTTCGCTTTCGGCCGCGCCGGCCTCGCGCCACTCGCGCATCGCCGGCAACGCGAACAGCGCCTGCATGTAGGCTTGGCTGACGTCGTCCACCGGCACGCCATAGCCCTGGAAGCGGATCGCCACCGGCGCATACATGGCATCGACAATGCCGAACTCACCGCACAGGAAATCCCCTGCCCCGCCAAATCGGGCGCGCAATTCGCCCCAGATCGCCTGCACGCGATCGATGTCGCGCTGCGCGGCGTCGTCCCAGCGATAGGCATCGGGCTGGCGGCGGCTGTTCATGGGCAGCTGGGTACGCAAGGCGGCGAAGCCCGAGTGCATCTCCGCCGCTGCGGTGCGGGCCAGCGCACGGGCTTCGCGCCCCTGCGGCCAGCCGCGACCGTCCAGCCAGCGCTCATTGGCGTATTCGCTGATGGCGAGCGAATCCCATACATGCAGATCGCCGTCCCACAGGGCCGGCACCTTGCCGGTCGGCGAGTAGCGCTTGACCTCGGCAAAGAACTCCGGGGTATCCAGCAGCAGCCGCACTTCATCGAACTCCACGCCGAAATGGCGCAACAACAACCAGGGGCGCAGCGACCAGGACGAGTAGTTCTTGTTGCCGATGATCAGGACGGGACGGCTCATGGGGGGCAGCTCGGAAGCGGACGATGAAGTGCACAGGATAGGCGCTGGCGCTGCCGCGCGGCATCCGTGTGAAGAAGCTGGCGGGCGCGGCGGCGCCAGGATTGCCCTCGCAGGCGGGCCACGGGACGAGCAGGCGCGGGGGCCAGCGGCTAAACTTGCGGTTTGGTTATTCAGCGCCCAGCCCCCCGCATGTCCGAGAACACCGCCGCTCCCCTCGACGCCAGCCCGGACGATTCGTCCCCGGAAAAGCGCGACTTCATCCGTCAGATCGTGCGCGAGGATCTCGCCAGCGGCCGCCACCAGGCCATCAAGACGCGCTTCCCGCCCGAGCCCAACGGCTATCTACATATCGGCCATGCCAAGGCGATCTGCCTGGACTTCGGCATCGCCGCCGAATTCGGCGGCGTCTGCAACCTGCGCCTGGATGACACCAACCCGGCCAAGGAAGATCCCGAATACGTCGCCGCCATCCAGGACGACGTGCGCTGGCTCGGCTTTGACTGGCACGATCTGCGCCATGCCTCGGACTACTTCGAGGTGTTCTACCAGGCCGCGCTCAAGCTGATTCGCCAGGGCGATGCCTTTGTCTGCGATCTGACCGCCGAGCAGGTCCGCGAGTACCGCGGCAGCCTGACCGAAGCGGGGCGCAACTCGCCGTGGCGGGATCGCTCCGTGGAAGAAAACCTCGACCTGTTCCAGCGCATGCGCGCCGGCGAGTTTGCCGATGGTGCGCGCACGCTGCGCGCCAAGATCGACATGGCCAGCGGCAACATCAACCTGCGCGATCCGGCGCTGTACCGCATCAAGCATGTCGAGCACCAGAACACCGGCAACGACTGGCCGATCTATCCGATGTACGACTTCGCCCATTCGCTCAGCGACGCCGCCGAGGGCATCACCCACTCGCTGTGCACGCTGGAATTCGAAGACCACCGCCCGCTGTATGACTGGTGCGTGGACAAGACCGATCTGGCCCACTCGCCCGAACTGATTGCGCCGCTGCTGGCGCGCGGCCTGCCGAAGGAAGCCAGCAAGCCGCGCCAGATCGAGTTCTCGCGGCTGAACTTCAATTACCTGGTGATGAGCAAGCGCAAGCTGCTGGCGATGGTCAACGACGGCTTGGTCGATGGCTGGAACGATCCGCGCATGCCGACCCTGCAGGGCATCCGCCGCCGGGGTTACACACCCTCGGCGCTGCGCCTGATGGTGGACCGCGTTGGCATCAGCAAGCAGAACTCGCTGCTCGACTACAGCCTGCTGGAAGGCGCGCTGCGTGACGATCTGGATGCCGCCGCGCCGCGTCGCATGGCGGTGATTGATCCGCTCAAACTGGTGTTGACCAACCTGCCGGACGATCACGTCGAAACCTTGAGTTTCTCCAACCATCCCAAGGACGAGAGCTTCGGCAAGCGGGAAGTGCCGTTCTCGCGCGAGCTCTGGATCGAACGCGAGGATTTCGAGGAAGTGCCGCCCAAGGGCTTCAAGCGCCTGACCACCGGCGGCGAAGTGCGCCTGCGCGGCGCCGGCATCATCCGCTGCGATGAAGTGATCAAGGACGCCGAAGGTCGCATCGTCGAACTGCGTGGCTGGCTGGATCCGGAATCGCGTCCCGGCATGGCCGGCGCCGAGCGCAAGATCAAGGGCACCATCCACTGGGTCAGCGCGCGCCATGCGGTGGCCACCGAAGTGCGCCTGTACGACCGGCTGTTCACCGTGCCCAATCCGGATGACGAAGCCGAAGGCAAGACTTACCGCGACTACCTCAATCCGGATTCGCGCCGCACCGTCACCGGCTATGTCGAACCGGCCGCGGCCAGCGCCGCGCCCGAACAATCGTTCCAGTTCGAACGCCTGGGCTATTTCGTCGCCGATCGCTACGACCACGCAGCCGACAAGCCGGTGTTCAATCGCAGCGTCACTCTGCGCGATACCTGGGCCAAGGCATGAGCCTGTTGTACGCCCAGGTGCATCTGACGCTGCCCGCATGGGTGCATGAGGCGGTCGACATGAGCGCGGTGTATCCGGGCGATGAAGACAAGGTGGGCCTGGCCATCGCCTTGTCCGCCCGCAATATCGAGGCCGCCACCGGTGGTCCGTTTGGTGCGGTGTTGTTCGGTCCCGACCATCGGGTAATTGCCGCCGGCGTGAACCGGGTGATTCCGCACAGCTGCTCGCTGGCCCATGCCGAAACCCTGGTGTACATGCTGGCCCAGCAGAAGATGCAGACGCCACGCTTGAATGCGCTGACCGCGCCGATCACGCTGGCGACCTCCTCGCAGCCCTGCTGCCAATGCTACGGCGCCACGATCTGGGCCGGCATTGATCGCCTGCTGATTGGCGCGCGCTCGGAAGACGTGATGAGCCTGACCGAGTTCGACGAGGGCCCGCTGCCGGCAGACTGGATCGGCGAGTTGAACAAGCGCGGCATCGAAGTGGTGCGTGACCTGCGCCGCGACGACGCCCGCGCCGTGCTGGACGCCTACGGCCAGGCCGGCGGCGACAAGTACTGACCAATGAATGCCAGCGGATTGCTCGCCTACTGTCGCCAGGGCTTCGAACCGGAACTGGCTGCCGAACTGACGGAGAAGGCGGCCTTGGCCGGCGCGGCGGGCTATGCACGCGCGCAACGCAATGACGGCTACGTGATCTATGCCTGTGAGGAAGCCGACAACTTGCGCCGCAACCTGCCCTGGCAGGATCTGGTGTTCGCCCGGACGAAGCTGATGCTGATCGCCGAGTTGCGCGGCATCGATCCCAAGGATCGCATCACCCCGATCCTGCAGGCGCTCGAAGCTCATCCGCAGCGCTTTGGCGATCTGTTCGTCGAGCATCCCGATTCCGACGCGGCCAAGCCGCTGGCCGGCCTGGCGCGCAGTTTCGGCAACGCGCTGCGTCCGGCGTTGCGCAAGGCCGGGCGCCTGAGCGCCAGCGATGACGCCCGCTTGCCGCGCCTGCATGTAGTGTTCGTGCAGGGCGATCATCTGTTCCTGGCCATCGCCGATCCGCACGATGCCTCGCCCTTGCCGCTCGGTATCCCGCGTTTGAAGTTGCTGCCGGACGCGCCTTCGCGTTCGGCGTTGAAGCTGGAAGAAGCCATCCGCGTGCTGCTGGAACCGGAAGAGCGCGAGCGCCTGCTCAAGCCCGGCATGACCGCTGCGGATCTGGGTGCGGCACCGGGCGGCTGGACCTGGGTGCTGACGCGCGAGCACCTGCGCGTGACCAGTGTCGACAACGGCCCGTTGCGCCAGCATGTGCTGGACACCGGCCTGGTCGAGCATCTGCGTGCCGATGGCTTCCACTGGAAGCCCGCGCAGCCGCTGGACTGGATGGTCTGCGACATGGTCGAGCAGCCGCGGCGTGTGGCCGAGCGCATGGCCAGCTGGTTCCGCGAGGGCTGGTGCCGGCACGCGATCTTCAACCTGAAGCTGCCGATGAAGAAGCGCTGGGATGAAACCCGGCTGTGCCTGGACCTGTTCGCCGAACAGTCGCAGCGCGATCTGATCGTGCGCGCGCGCCAGCTCTACCACGACCGCGAAGAGATCACGGTGTTTGCCACGCTGCGCGGCGCGCGCTGACCCGGCCACTGGCATACTCCGGGCGTCTCCTTCGCTGCCCTCGCCTGATGAATCGATTGCCCGGTTGTAGTCGCTGGTGCCTGTCCGGGCTCGCCCTCCTGCTAGCCTCGCCCGTCTTCGCAGCGGAGCCGCCGCTGTTCGAGGCACGCGATTACGTCGGCGACGGCATCTTCAGCGCGGGAATTGAAGGGCCGGCCGTGGGCCCGGATGGCGATCTGTATCTGGTGAGCTTCGGACAAGACGGCACCATTGGCCGTGTACGCGCCCAGCCGGATGGCAGCGGACAGGCCAGCCTGTTCGTCACCCTGCCCGAGGGCAGCACGGGCAACGGCATCCGCTTCGATCGCCACGGTCATATGCTGGTGGCCGACTATAGCGGCCACAACATCCTGCGCGTCAGCCCGGACGGCGAGGTCAGTACGTTCGCGCACGAACCGCGCATGCACCAGCCCAACGATATTGCGCTGGCGCCGGACGGACGCCTTTATGCCAGCGATCCGGACTGGAAGCATGACAGCGGCCAACTGTGGCGGATTGATGCCGACGGCAGCACCCATCTGCTGGAAACCGGCATGGGCACCACCAATGGCGTGGAAGTCAGTCCCGATGGCAGGTCGCTCTACGTCAATGAAAGCGTGCAGCGGCGGGTGTGGCGCTACGCGCTGGATGGCGAAGGCCGCATCACCGGCAAACAGCTGATCCATCAGTTCAGCGACCATGGCCTGGATGGCATGCGCAGCGATGCGCAGGGCAATCTTTACATCGCCCGGTATGGCGCCGGCACCGTCGCGATCCTGACGCCGCAGGGTGGCCTGCTGCGCGAGGTGCAGCTCAAGGGCCGCAAGCCGACCAACGTGGCCTTTGGCGGACACGACGGGCGCACGGTGTACGTGACCCTGCAGGACCGTGGCGCAGTCGAGGTTTTCCGCAGCGATGTGCCGGGCCGGGAGCATGGCGCCCGCTAGTCTCAGCCGCTGGCACCGGCCGTGTCACCATGCCCGACCGCCCACACCGCGCTGATTCCCCTGTTGCAGGAGCCACCATGTCGCCCATCGATCTGAAAGACCCCGCTGCCTTCGGCCAGGAGTTCCTGCGCCTGACCTTGTTGCAGGGGTTCCAGTCGCTGACCAAGCGCGATCTGGAACTGCTGATCTTCATGCTGCTCGAGCGCGATGGCGCGATTGCGCGGGCGGATTCCAATTTCACCGTCGCCGGACAACTGCGGGTAACGCCGGCCAAGGTGCGTGCGCTGCGGCGCGATGCCTACGCCCGCTGGCGCGCGCTGGTGCCGGAGCAGCGCGAGGCGGCCTTGCAGCGGATCGTCGCCACCGTCCTGAGCGAGGCCAACCTGCGCGCCGGCGCCAAGCATGTCAGTGAGCGCAGCCGCAAGGAGGGCTTCCTGGCCATTCGCATCGAGCATCCGGATGACCAGCAACAGTTCGAGCAGGCCATCCTGGATGTGGGGGCGCTGCCGGTGTATGAGCGCAATCGCGAGGTGGTGGCGGTGCGCTTCGATACGCTGCTGGCAATTGCCGAGCGCTGGGGCTACCTGCAGACCGATCCGGTGCAGATCCGCAACGAACTGAACAAGCTGGCGCCCACGTCCGAAGCGATTGCGGATCTGCTGAAGAAGGACGTGGCCAAGTTGCGTTGGCAGGATGCCCGCCAGGCGCTCAACAGCCTGGGCGCCGAGACCATCGCCAAGTCCGCCGAAGACGGACTCGCCGGTTTGTTGAAGCTGGTGTTTCCGTTCCTGCCGGGCTGAGACTACAGGCCCGAAGCGCGTCGCCACAGCAGGTTGGCCAATGCCGGCAGTTTGCCGGCCAGGCCCAAGGCATGACCGCGCAGCAGGGTCAGGTGCATTTCATCGTTGGAGAAGACCCGGTTGATGCCTTCGAAGGTGTAGGCCGCGGCCAGACTCTCGCTGCGTCGCACGCGCGCCCAACGCGCCAGCCGATGCGGCGCGGTCCAGTCGACGCGGCGCGCCTGAGCGGCGATGACGAGCTCGCGCAACGCGGACACATCGCGCAGGCCCAGGTTGACGCCCTGCCCCGCCAACGGGTGCACCACATGAGCGGCATCGCCAACCAGCACGATGCGATCCTCCACAAACCGGCGCGCCAGTTGTCGACGCAGCGGAAAGGCCACCCGCGCTGACACTGGCTGCATGGCGCCCAGGCGTCCGCCCAGGGCCGACTGCAATTCGCCGGCAAACGCTTCGTCGCTCAATGCGATCACGCGCTCGGCTTCGGCGGTCGGCAAAGTCCAGACAATCGAACTGCGGCCTTCGACAAACGGCAGAACCGCCAGCGGACCGCCCGGCAGGAAACGCTGCCACGCCGTTGCTTCATGTGCGTGTGCGGTCTCGATGAAGGCGACCACGCCGCGCTGGTCGTAGTCGTGATCGGACACATCGATGCCGGCGCTGCGCCGCAGCTGCGAGGCAGCGCCGTCGGCGGCAATCGCCAGGCGCGCATCCAGCCGGCTTCCATCGCTCAAACGCAGGCGCACACCATCCTGATCCTGCTCCACTTCCTCGACCGTGGCCGGGCAATGCAAGCGCACGCCAGCGGCAGGCAGGGCCGCCCACAGGCGATCCACCAGCAGCGCGTTTTCCAGAATCCAGCCCAGTTGCGCACGTCCCAACGCATCGGCATCGAAGGCCAGCTCGGCACCGCCTGCCGCATCCCACACGCGCATGCGCCGATACGGTTGCACGCGCGCAGCCACGATGGATGGCCATACGCCCAGACTGTCCAACAAGGCCGCGTTGTCAGGCGCGAATGCGTAGACGCGCAAATCGGGCTGCTCCGACGACCAACGCGCCGGCGCGCGACCTTCCACCAGCGCCACTTCCTGACCCTGTTGCGCCAGCGCCAATGCGCAGGCCGCGCCGACCACGCCGCCACCGACAATCACCGCATCAATCTGGCCGCGCCGGCTCATGCCGCCACCTCGCGACACAACATCGGCACGTCGCCGCGGAATCCCATCGCCCCGCCGACCAGATAGGCCTGCAAAGTGCCGGAGGCATCGATGGCCGCCATGCCCAGGCTGCGCAGGGGTCGCATCAACGGCGCGGGATTGGCGCTCAGGCGCGCCAGCCCGTCGGAAAAGGCCAGCGTGCGCCGGCGATCTTCTTCGCGACGCCGGTGGTAGTGGGCCAGCAGCGCAGCGGCGCCCGGATCCTCGGCGGCCTCAATCAACTCGGCCAGGGTCAGCGCATCGCGCAGGCCCAGATTGAAACCCTGCGCGCCGATCGGGTGGATGGTCTGGGCGGCGTTGCCCAACACCACCGCACGATGTTCGATCACCGCATCGGCCAGCACCCGCGCAATCGGGTAGGCGCTGCGTTCACCACTGGCCAGCAAGCGCCCCACGCGCCAGCCCACGCTGGCCTGCAGGCGGGCCAGCCAGGCGGCTTCATCGAGCGCAGCCACCGCGTCGGCTTCAGCCGTCGGCACACCGTGGACGACGCCGTAGTGGCGATCCCCGCGCGGTAGCAATGCCGTCGGACCCTGCGCAGTCAGGCGCTCGTAAGCCGTGCCGTCCGGCGCCTGTTCGGCACGCACGCGCGCCACGAACAGGGTCTGGTCGTAGTCATGGGTGTGCGTGCGGATGCCCAGCGCTGCGCGCACCGCGCTGCGGGTGCCATCGGCGGCGACCAGCAGGCGCGTGCCGATGATCTGTTCGCCGGTGCCGGTATGCAGGCGCACTTGTCGCATCAAGCCATCGGTTTCGGCCAGGCCGACAAAGGTGGCGGGACGATAGCGGGTCAGTCCGGGCAGTTCCTCGAGCCGGCGTTCCAGCGCCGCGCCGAAGTCGCGTGCCACCACCACCTCGCCGAATCGATCACGCCCATAGTCGGCGGCGTCCAGGCGCACGCGCCCGAAGTCGCCCTGGCGGCTGATGTGGATGCGGCGGATGGCCCCGGTGGGGGCCTGCAACTTCTGCATCACCCCCAACGCAGCCAGCGCGTTGACGGTGGCGGCGGCGAAGCTCAGGTTGCGTTGATCAAAGACCGCGGGCATCGCCGTCGGCGGAGCCGCTTCCACCAGCGCCACATCGCGCGTGCCGTGGCGGGCCAGGGCGATGGCCAGGCTGGCGCCGACCAGGCCACCGCCCACGATCACCACATCATGCTGTCGTTCCGTCATGCCGCCATGATAAGGGAAGGCGGGGCCGCGCCCGGTCAACCGCGCTAGAATGCGCCGCTGAGACCCCGGAACCTGCCCGCATGAACAACTCGTCCCAACGCGCCGCCATCCTGCTTGTGCTCGCGCTGCTGCTGGTCACCACGCGCCTGCACCTGCCTGCCACGCTGACCCACTTCGGTGGCATCCCGGACGCCTCCTGGGCGGTGTTCTTCCTGGCCGGCTTCTATCTGCGCGGCTGGAGCCGCTGGGCCTTCCCGCTTTTCATGGGCCTGGCGGTGCTGGTGGATTACGTGGTGATTTCCGGCCAGGGCATCAACTTCTGGACGCACTACTGTGTCTCGCCGGGTTACTGGTTCCTGCTGCCGGCGCACCTGGCGCTGTGGGCGGGTGGCCTGTTGGCGCGTCGCTACTACAGCAGCGAACGCTTCGGCCGCAGCCTGGCCATCGTGGTGGTCAGCCTGTTTGCCTCGGTGGCGGTCTGCCATCTGCTGGCCCAGGGCAGCTTCTACTGGATGAGCAGCAGCGTCAGCGAGCCGACGCTGGCCGGCTGGTGGAAGAACTACAGCGACTGGTTCCTGCCGTACCTGCGCGTGGCCGCCATCTATGTGGGCCTGGCCGTGATCGCCCATGTGGGCGTGCAGCAGCTGGCACGCATCGGCCAGGCGCACGACAAGTCGGTGCGCTGATCCGATGGGCAATCGCCTGTCGAAGATCTACACCCGCACCGGTGACGACGGCAGTACCGGTCTGGGCGATGGTTCGCGCGTAGGCAAGGACTCCGCGCGCGTCACTGCCTACGGCACCGTGGACGAAGCCAACTCCGCCATCGGGGTGGTACTGGCCGCGCCGCAGGTGCCCGAGGATGTGGCCGCCCTGCTGACCGTGATCCAGCACCAGCTGTTCGATCTGGGTGGCGAGTTGTGCATCCCCGGCCATGCGGCGATCACCGGCGAGGATGTGGACGCGCTGGAGGCCCGGCTGGATCACTACAACGATGCCCTGCCGCCGCTCAAGGATTTCATTTTGCCGGCCGGCGGCGAAGCCGCCGCGCGCTGCCACCTGGCGCGCACCATCGTCCGGCGCGCCGAACGCGAGACGGTGACCCTGGCGCGCCACGATGCCGTTCGCCCGGAAGCGATCCGCTATCTCAATCGTCTGTCCGATCTGTTGTTCGTGCTGGCCCGCGTGCTGGCCCGCGCCGACGGTCACGGCGAAGTGCTCTGGAACCACGAACGCCGGCGCCCTGTCTGAGGCACACCGCGACGTGATCATTTACACCCACCCCGACTGTCTGGCCCACGATCCTGGCGCCGGGCATCCGGAACGGCCGGCCCGGCTGGAGGTGGTGCTGGAAGCCTTGCGCGCGCAGCATGGGGATCTGGATTGGCGCGAGGCGCCGCTGGCCAAGCTCGGTGATTTGCGCCGCGTCCACGACGACGACCTGCTGCGCGAGCTGCTCGATACTCCCTTCGAAGGGACGCGCCAGCTCGACCCCGACACGGTGATGGTGCCGGCCTCGCGCGCCGCCGCCCTGCGCGCCGCGGGGGCGGGCATCGCCGCCGTGGATGCAGTCATGCGCGGCGACGCCGATACCGCCTTCTGCGCGGTGCGCCCGCCCGGGCACCACGCCACCGCGCACACGGCCATGGGCTTCTGCCTGCTCAACAACATCGCCATCGCCGCAGCGCATGCGCTGGAGAAGCATGGCCTGGAACGGGTGGCGATCGTCGACTTCGACGTCCACCACGGCAACGGCACCCAGGCCATCTTCTACAACGACCGGCGCGTGGCCTATTTCAGCAGCCACGAGTCCGGCCTGTTTCCGCACAGCGGTGCGGTCTACGAGCGCGGCGCCGGCAACGTCCACAACGCCCTGTTGCCGCCGGGCAGCGGCGGCTTCCGCTTCCAGAACACCTGGGCCGACCAACTTCTGCCGGCGCTGGAAGAATCCAAGCCACAGCTGCTGCTGATTTCTGCAGGATTCGATGCGCATATGCGCGACCCACTCGCCGACCTAATGCTGGAAACCGAAGACTTCGCCTGGCTGACCCGGCAGTTGCGCCAGGTGGCCCGTCGACATGCCGCCGGCCGGATCGTCTCCCTGCTCGAGGGTGGCTACGACCTGGAAGCCCTGCGCGAATGCAGCGCCGCCCACGTGGACGAACTGCGCTGAAGCGACCGCAACTGGATGAACCTCATCCGACGCCGCCGGCATGCCTTCATTGCCCGCATGCAAGGGATACGGCAAGCTAGCGACCGCTTCTGAAGCCTGCGCGTCCGAAGTCCCCCACCTGAAGAACCGCCCAACCCGGAGTCCGGTACCGCGTGCGTCCAGTCCTTCGCTTGCTCCCTCTGCCTTTCAGTATCGCCCTGTGCTTGCCGGCGCTGGCGGACGACAAGCCCGAAAGCTGGGCCCTGTGCCCGATCCAGGACCCGGTGCCGGTCTTCGAGGACGCACCCCAAGCCAATGCCAGCGCCAATACCGAACAGGGGCGCGCAGCGCGCGCTGCCCAGGACACCACGGTACAGGGCGACAAGCTGGGCGGCACCGACCAGAGCCTGGAATACAGCGGCAACGTCGCGCTGGTGCGTGGCGATCAGTTCCTGGGCGCGGACAATCTGAAGTACGACCAGGAATCGGACACCTATGCCGCCGATGGCCATGTCCGCTATCAGGACGCCGGCATCCGCATCGTGGCCGAGAGCGCGCGCGGCGACCAGAACGCCGACCGCCACCAGATCGACAACGTGCAGTACCAGCTGGTCGAACGGCGCGGCAATGGCGGCGCCGATCGCATCGACATGACCGGCCCGCAGGGCAAGCTATACCACTCCACTTATTCCACCTGTGATCCCGATGACCGGCGCTGGGAACTGCGCGCCCATCGCATTGATGTGGATACGGAAAGCGGCTGGGGTGTGGCGCGTGGCGCCACCGTGCGCCTGGGCCATGTGCCGGTGCTGTACGTGCCCTATTTCAAGTTCCCGGTGGACGATCAACGCCATACCGGCCTGCTGTACCCGGCCATCGCCAAGTCCGGTCGCAATGGCTTCGATTACCGCCAGCCAATCTATCTCAATCTGGCGCCGAACTACGACGCCACCTTGTATCCGCGCTGGATGAGCGCGCGCGGCCCTTCGCTGGGCGCTGAATTCCGCTACCTGTATCGCGGCGGCAAAGGCACCCTGCGCGGCAATTACATGCCCAAGGATGACCTGCTGGAAGAGCGGACCCACGAGGACGACTTCAATCCGGCGATCAATCCCGACCCGGATGACAGCCGCGGGATGTTCAACTACAGCGGCTACCACAACATCAGCCAGTACTGGCAGGCCCGCGCCAACCTGATCTGGTTCAGTGATTCGCGCTACACCGAAGACTTCAGCAATACGCTGATTGGCCTGTCCGCCGCGTCCACCACCAGCACCATCGGTGTGTACGGCGTGGGCAAGGGCTGGAATGCCGGCATCATGGCCGATGCCTGGCAGTTGACCGACTTCACCTCCAGCGAATTCTCGCTGCCCTACAACCGCCTGCCGCGCGCCTATCTCAACTGGGAAAAGCCGTTGAGCAAGTGGTTCTCGGCCGGCGTTTACGCCGAAGGCGTGCGCTTCCAGCACAACCGGCGCCCCGACGGCACCCGGCTGGACTTCAAGCCGTACATCTCGATGCCGTTGCAGGGCGCCTCCTGGTTTGTCACGCCGACCCTGGCCTGGCGCTACACCGACTACAAGCTGGAGCCGGCGCTGGCTCGCTCGCTCGCCATCACCCGTGCCGCAAGTGAGCTGGGCATCCCGGCGGGCTCGGTGACCGACGCCATGCTGGCGCCGTACTACGAGGAAAACCCCACCCGCAGCCTGCCGATTGGCTCGCTCGACGCCGGCCTGTTCTTTGATCGCGAAACCGAAATCCGCGGCGAAAACTTCCTGCAGACGCTGGAGCCGCGCCTGTTCTACCTGAATGTGCCGTACCGCAATCAGGACGCCATCCCGGTGTTCGATACGCGCGCCTTCACCTTCAGCTGGGGGCAGATGTTCCGCGACAACCGCTACTCGGGTCCGGACCGGCAGGCCGATGCCAACCAGCTGACCCTGGCGCTGACCTCACGCTGGCTGCGCCAGACCGACGGCTTCGAAAAGCTGGCCCTGAGCTTTGGCCAGATCCGCTATTTCGATGACAGCCTGGTCACCCTGCCGCGCGAAGCACCCACCGAGAAAGGCAAGTCGGCCTGGGTGGCCGATGCCACCTTTGCGCCCAACGACCGCTGGAAGCTCGGCGCGGCCTACCAGTGGGACCCCAAGATCCGCAAACAGGATCTGGCCAGCCTGCGCATCCGCTACCTGACCGGCGACGATGGCGTCATCAACCTGGGCTACCGCTATCGCCGCGACTTGCTGGAGCAGGCCGATTTCTCGTTCCTGTACCCGATCTCCCCGTCCTGGAGCGTGGTCGGCCGCTACTACCACTCCTTTGACGACAACAAACTGCTGGAGGCCATCGGTGGCGTCCAGTGGGACAGCTGCTGCCTGGCGGTGCGCGCCGTGGTGCGCCGCTATGTGCGCAACCGCGAGGGAGAGATGAACAACTCCTTCCAGGTGGAGTTTGTCCTCAAGGGCCTCGGCTCGGCTGGCCAAGATACGGAGCGCACCTTGCGCCGTGGTATTCTCGGCTATTACCGAGACGACCTCTATCTCGTCCCGCCGAGCAATACGACGCCGGACCCGGACGATGACCCCAATGTGCCGGACGTAACCCTATGAAATCCAAGCTGTGCCGCCCCTTTGCCGCTCTTGTTGCGGCCGCCCTGCTGTCGACCACCGCGGCCCCCTTGTGGGCGCAGACCACGCAGCCCCTGGACCGCATCGCCGCCGTCGTGGATGAAGACGTCATCCTGCAGAGCGAACTCGATCGCGCGGTCAACAACGTGGTCGCGCAGTACGCCACCCAGCCCGGCCAACTGCCGCCCCAGGCGGTGCTGCAACGCCAGGTCATGGAGCGCCTGATCCTGGTCAAGCTGCAGGTGGCGCGCGCCGCCAACACCGGCATCCACGTCAACGACGAAGAGGTCAACAACGCCGTCGCCAGCGTGGCCCAGCAGAACAACATGTCGGTCGACGTACTGCGTCAGCGTCTGGCGGCCGACGGCATTTCGTTCCCCGATTTCCGCGCCACCCTGCGCGACGAGATCACCGTGCAGCGCCTGCGCCAGAGCTTTGCGCAGAGCCGCATCCAGGTCAGCGAGGGCGAAGTCGATGCCGCCCTGGCCAGCCAGTCCCAAGCCACCCGCACCCAGTACCACCTGGCGCACATCCTGGTCGCCCTGCCCGACGGCGCTACCGCCGAGCAGATCGCCACGGGCCAGCAGAAGATTGAAGGCGTGAAGAGCTTGATCGACAAGGGCGAGATGGAATTCAACGCCGCCGCCGTTCGCTATTCCGACAGCCCCAACGCGCTGGAAGGCGGCGATCTGGGCTGGCGTTCGGTCGATGAAATTCCGACCGCGTTCGTCGAAACGCTCAAGACCATGTCGGCTGGCCAGGTGATTGGCCCGATTCGCGGCGCCAGCGGCTTCCAGCTCCTCAAGCTGGTGGAAACCCGCGATGGTTCGCAGGGTCCGCAGCAGACGGTGACCGAATACCACGCCCGCCACATCCTGGTGCGCATCAGCCCCACCCAGGATGCCAACGCCGCCAAGGCCAAGATCGACACGCTGCGTGCGCGCATCGCCGGCGGCGCCGACTTTGTCGAAGTGGCCAAGGAATCCTCGGAAGATCCGAACAGCCGCGGCGAAGGCGGCGATCTGGGCTGGTTCCCGGCCGACGCCTACGGGCCGGAATTCGGCCAGGCCGTGCAAGCTGTCAATGATGGCCAGGTCAGCCAGGCGTTCCGCACCGATGCCGGCTGGCACATCGTACAGCGCGTGGAAACGCGCCAGACCGACGTGACCAACCAGAACCAGCGCGCGCAGGTGCGCGAGACGATTGGCCGCCGCAAGCTGGAAGACGAGTACAACCGCTTCCTGGCCGAAATGCGTGGCGAAGCCTACGTCAATGTGCGCACCGGCGAAGGCGCCGCCACCGACGGCACCCCGGTCAACGCGCCGGTCGCTCCCCCGGCCGCACCGACCACCGAACCCTCCGGCAGCTGACATGCTGCCGGCGCTTGCGCTGGTTCCAGGCGAGCCGGCGGGCGTCGGTCCCGAGTTGTGCGTACGCCTGGCGCAGATCCCGCGCCAGGATTGCCGCCTGGTCGCCCTGGCCGACCCGCAGGTGTTGCAGGCCGCGGCCCAGGCCCTTTCTCTGCCCCTGCGGCTGCGCAATGAGCACGAGGCCACCGAGCGCCCCGGCGATCTGCGCGTGCGGCCCATTCCGCACGCCGTCTCCAGCGTGTTCGGCCAGACCGATCCGCGCAATGCCGCCAGCGTCATCCAGGCGCTGACCGCAGCGGCCCAGGCCTGCCTGGACGGCGAGTTCGAAGGCATGGTCACCGGCCCGGTGCACAAGGCCGCCATCAACGCCGGCGGCATTGCCTACACCGGCACCACCGAATTGCTCGCCAGCCATGCCGGCCGTGAGGTGGTGATGATGTTGGCCAACGACATCGTGCGGGTGGCGCTGGTCACCACCCACCTGCCGCTGCGGCAGGTCGCCGATGCCATCCAGCCGGCGTTGCTGCGCGATTGCCTGCGCATCACCCGCGATGCGCTGCGCCACGATTTCGGCATCGCGGATCCGGTGATCGCCGTGCTCGGCCTGAACCCGCATGCGGGGGAAGCCGGCCACCTCGGCAGCGAGGAAATCGAGATCATCGAACCGGTGCTGGCCGAGCTGCGTGCGCAGGACTGGCAACTGGTCGGTCCGCTGCCCGCCGATACGGCGTTTCTGCCGCAGAAATTGTCCGGCTTCGATGCCGTGCTCGCGATGTATCACGACCAGGGCCTGCCGGTGCTCAAGTACAGCGGCTTCGAGCATGCGGTCAATCTGACCCTGGGCCTGCCCTATCCGCGCGTGGCCGTGGATCACGGCACCGCGCTGGAACTGGCTGGCCGCGGCCTGGCCGATGCCTCCAGTCTGTTCGCCGCCACCGGGCAGTGCGCACGCATCGCGCTGCAACGCCGTCGCCATCACCCATAATGGGCCCATGTCGCATTTCAAGGCACCGCCCAAAAAATCCCTGGGCCAGCACTTCCTGACCGATCGCAGTTACATCGACAGGATCGTGCTGGCAGTCAATCCGCAACCCGGCGACCGCCTGGTGGAGATCGGCCCTGGCCAGGGCGCCATCACCTTTCCGCTGTTGCGCAAGCATGGCGAACTGACCGCCATCGAGTTCGACCGCGATCTGATCACGCCGTTGATGGAAGCCTCCGAGGGCGTGGGCCGCTTGACCATCATCCACAAGGACGTGTTGTCCGTGGACTTCGGCAAGCTCGCCAATGGCGAGCGCCTGCGCCTGGTCGGCAACCTGCCCTACAACCTGTCCTCGCCAATCCTCTTCCACGCGCTGGAACATGCCGAGGCGATCACCGACATGGTCTTCATGCTGCAGAAGGAAGTGGTGGACCGGATGGCCGCCGGACCCGGCAGCAAGGTTTACGGGCGACTGAGCGTGATGCTGCAGGCGTACTGCCAGGTGACGCCGCTGTTCGTGGTGCCGCCGGGCGCGTTCCGGCCACCGCCCAAGGTGGACTCGGCGGTGGTGCGGATGGCGCCCAAACCGCGCGAGGACATCCGCGTCAACGACCATGCCCGCTTCAGCGACATCGTGCGTGCCGCCTTCGGCCAACGCCGCAAGACGCTGCGCAATGCACTGTCCGGCGTCTGCGAAAGCAGCGAGATGGAAGCCGCCGGCATCAGCCCCGACGCACGCGCCGAACAGGTGGAAGTGGCTGGCTTTGTCCGTCTGGCCAACCTGCCCCACGCGAGCGCCATCACCGACTGAGCAAACGGCGTTTCCCGTTTCACGCGGCAGTGAATACACTGTCACCATGAAACATGACTACGCCATCGATATCGACGTAGCCACCCGGTTCCTGGACGATCAGTCCGCGCCCGAGGAAGGGCGTTACGTCTTCGCTTACACCATCCGCATCCACAATCGCGGCAAGGCCGCGGCGCAGGTACTCGGACGGCATTGGATCATCACCGACGCCAATGGCCAGGTGCGCGAAGTGGAAGGCGCCGGCGTGGTCGGCGAACAGCCCTGGCTGCAACCGGGCGAGGACTTCGAGTACACCTCCGGCGCGGTGCTGGAAACCGACATTGGCACCATGAAGGGACGCTATGACATGGTGGCCGGCGACGGCACCCATTTCGATGCGCCGATTCCGGAGTTCACCCTCTCCATTCCGCGGACCCTGCACTGATGGCGGTCTGGGCGATTGGCGACCTGCAGGGCTGCTACGACGCCACCCAACGGCTGCTGGAAAAGCTGCGCTTCGATCCCGCGCAGGATCGCCTGTGGTTCTGCGGCGACCTGGTCAACCGCGGTGGCCAGTCGCTGGAAACCCTGCGCCTGGTGCACTCGCTGCGCGAACAGAGCGTGGTGGTGCTGGGCAACCATGACCTGTCGCTGCTGGCCATCGGTGAGCGCACCCCGGACGAACAGCGCAAGGTCAATCAGGACCTGCAGCGCGTGGTGCTGGCCGACGATGCGCGCGTGCTGCTGGACTGGCTGCGTGGACAGAAGCTGGTCCACGTCGACCGCTCACTGGGCTGGATGATGATCCATGCCGGCCTGGCGCCGCAGTGGACCAGCGCGCTGGCCGAGCGTTATGCGCAGGAAGTGGAGCAGCAGCTGCACGGCAATGGTTACCGCAAGCTGTTCCGCAACATGTATGGCGACAAGCCCAACTGGTCCAGCGGCCTGGCCGGCTACGACCGCGCACGCGCCATCATCAACGTGCTGACCCGCATGCGCTACTGCACCCCGCGCGGGCGCATGGCCATCGAAGAGAAGGGCGCGCCCGGTACCCAGGCGCAGGGCCTGTACCCCTGGTACGAAGTGCCCGGCCGGGCAGCACGCGATCTGAAAATCGTCTGCGGCCACTGGTCCACCCTGGGCCTGATGATTGGCCACGGCGTACACGCGATCGACACCGGCGCGGTCTGGGGCGGCAAGCTCACTGCCTTGCAGCTGGATACCGACGACGTCCGGCTGGTGCAGGTGGCGGGCCGCGATGTGCCGGGTGGGGATCCGCGCGAGAAGGATTGAGCCGGTCGTCGCGACCGTCAGCGAATCCGCAGGTAGTCGACAAACTCGAAGGCGAAGGCGTGCCTGGCGTCGGCGGCATGTGCTTCGCGCCGGACGATGTCCCACTGCGCCGCGTCGATGGCCGGGAAGAACGCGTGCGCATCTTCCACCACGGTATCGACATGGGTCAGGTACAGGGCGTCGGCCAGTGGCAAGGTCTGCGCGTAAATCTCGCCGCCGCCGATCACGCAGATCTCCTCCACGCCTTCGCTGCCTGACCAGGCGAGGGCGTCATCGAGGCTGGTCACTGCTTCCATCCCTTCGAACGGCAGCTGGCCGCTGCGGCTCAGCACCAGGTTGCGCCGCCCGGGCAACGCACGTCCCAGCGATTGTGCGGTCTTGCGCCCCATCAGCACCGGCTTGCCCAGCGTCAGCGCCTTGAAGCGCTTGAGGTCGTCAGGCAGCCGCCACGGCAGGTCGTTGTCGCGGCCGATGGCATTGTGGCGATCCAGCGCGGCGATGAGTGACAGCAGAGGCATGGGCGATTGCGGGCGGGCCGGGACCCGGGTAGTTTCGCGGCATGGCTCGAACATGGGAAGTCCGGATGCCTTTGACCCTGCTGGGCCGCACCGGTGGTCTGCTGTTGTGGCTGTCGACGGCGCCGGTGCTGGCGCAGGTGCTGCCCGCGCGCTTCGAAGCCGACCGCGTCTACCTGCAGGCCAGCGACGGCCTGGGCCAGGAATTGCGCCTGTATACCGACACCGGTGGCGGACTCTTCATCAAGCAGGCTGCGGTCGAACGGCTGAAGTTGATCAGTGAACCGCTGGCCGACCCGCTGGCGCTGCGCGAAGTGGGCGACCGCGCGCGTACCACCCGCTTGCCGACGTTTGCGCTGGCGGCGTTCATACCGCCGCCCTTGGCCGACGGTGGCCGGATGATGGTGTTGCCCGCCGAACTGGCGGGGCGGCAGTTGCCGGGCACCAGTGACGACGACGGCATGCTGGGACAGGCCTGGTTCGATGGGCGCATCTGGACCTGGGATTACCCGGGGCAGGTGTTCCGGCTGGAACTGCCAGGTTGGAAACCCACCGCCGAGGCCAGACGCCTGCCGCTGGGTTTCAAGACCGACGCACAGGGACAGCGCCAGGCGGCGTTTCCACGGATGCAGGTGGGCATCGCCGGCAAGACCTACTCGCTGCTGCTGGATACCGGCGCGATGACCGTGCTCAATCCATCCGCCTTGATCGCGCTGGGCGAGGACGGCCCGGCCGAACGCGCCACCAGCATGATTGCCGACAGTGTGTTCCGTGCCTGGCGCAAGGCGCATCCGGAGTGGCGCGTGATCGAAGATGCGCAGGCCGGCATGGGCTCGGCGATGATCGAAGTACCCGAAGTGATCATCGCCGGCTACAAGGTCGGCCCGGTGTGGTTCACTCACCGCGAAGACCGCAACTTCCACGACTTCATGTCCAGCTTCATGGATGCGCGCGTCGATGGTGCGCTGGGCGGCAACGCCTTTCGCCATTTCGTGATGACCGTGGACTATCCCGGCGCGGCGGCGTATTTCCGCTGCGCAAACTGCAAGCGCGCGCCACCGGTCACACCGTAAGCCGCACCTGCATCGGGGTCGACCACCCTGCGCCGCGCACGCCGATCAACGCCAGGCGCGTTCGGGCCGCCACGCCGACAGCAGCGTCAGCACCTTGGGATCCGCCAGCCACCGGCGCGGCAGGAACACATGCCGACCCGCCTGGCCACGCTCGTAGACAAACACCCCACCCGGCACATCAATCACGTCTCCAGCGACGTCGTAGCGCACGCTGGGACCTGCACCGAAGCGCAGCACGCCGTCGATCAGCGACAGGCGCAGATCCGGCATCGTCTCCAGGCCACCGAGTGCGTTGCGCTTCCAGCGACGGAATTCCAGCCACGGCACCACGGCCTGCGCGAACCCGGCCGCGGCCACCACCACCGCTGACAGCAGCAGGGTCTGCGTGGAGGCGGTGAATGCCACCACCACCGCCACCAGCGCCAGCAGTACCGACGCCAGCCACAGCCAGCGCCGCCAACCGCTGCGGAACCACCACCAGCGCAGATAGTGTTCGCGCAGGTACGCCGCGCCGCGCGGCAGGCTCAATTCAAAGTCGGACATGGCGAAGGGATCAGACCGCGACCGGCGCCTTGATGGCCGGGTGCGGGTCGTAGCCCAGGATTTCGATGTCGTCGAATTCGAACGCGAACAGATCGGTCACGTCCGGATTCAACTGCAGCTTGGGCAGCGCACGCGGCGTACGGGTCAACTGCTCGCGCGCCTGCTCGTAGTGGTTGGAGTACAGATGCGCGTCACCCAGCGTGTGGACGAAATCGCCCACGCCCAGGCCGGTGGCCTGCGCCACCATATGGGTCAGCAAGGCATAGCTGGCGATGTTGAAGGGCACGCCCAGGAAAATGTCGCCGCTGCGCTGGTACAGCTGGCAACTGAGCTTGCCGTCGACCACGTAGAACTGGAACAGGCTGTGGCAAGGCATCAATGCCATCTGCGGCAATTCCGCCACGTTCCAGGCGCTGACGATCAGGCGGCGCGAATCCGGATTGCGCTTGATCTCGTCCACCACCCACTTCATCTGGTCGATCTCGCCGCCGTCCGGCGTGGCCCAGTGCCGCCATTGCTTGCCGTAGACCGGGCCCAGTTCGCCGTTGGCATCGGCCCATTCGTCCCAGATGCTGACCTTGTTTTCCTTCAGGTAGGCGATGTTGGTTTCGCCTTTGAGGAACCACAGCAGCTCGTGGATGATCGAGCGCAGGTGCAGCTTCTTGGTGGTGACCAGCGGGAAGCCTTCGTTCAAGTCGAAGCGCATCTGCCAGCCGAACACGCTGCGCGTGCCGGTGCCGGTGCGATCGGATTTTTCGGCGCCGTGTTCCAGCACATGGCGCAGCAGATCCAAATAAGCCTTCATGCGGTTTCCTTGGCGGCAGGCGCCAGCGTGGGCGAACGACGCGACAGCCAGAACAGATACAGGCCCAGCAGGATCAACGGCACGCTGAGCAGCTGGCCCATGGTCAACCAGCCAAACGCAAGATACTGCAGTTGCTCATCGGGCACGCGCACGAATTCCACCACGAAACGGAACACGCCGTACAACAGCGCGAACAATCCGGACACCGCATAGCGCGGACGCGGCTTGCTGGAGAACCACCACAGCGCCACGAACATCACCAGGCCTTCCAGGAACGCCTGGTACAGCTGCGACGGATGGCGGGCAAAACCGTTCAAGGCGCCGCTGGCATAGGCCGCCTGCAACTGTTCGGCGCTGTACTGCTTGAGCGCCGGATCGGTGGGGAAAATCACGCCCCAGTCCGCGCGCGTGTACTTGCCCCACAACTCAGCGCCGATGAAATTGCCAAGCCGGCCAAAGCCCAGGCCCAGCGGCACCAGCGGGGCGACGAAATCCATCGTGTCGAAATAGTGCAGGCGCTGCCGGCGCGTCCACCACAGCGCCGCGAGCATCACCCCGATCAGGCCGCCGTGGAAGCTCATGCCGCCTTCCCATACCTTGAAGATCGACAGCGGATGGGCGAGGAAGCCCTCGAAACCGTAGAACAGGATGTAGCCGATGCGCCCGCCCAGCACCACGCCGAGCATCGAATAGAACAGCAGATCGGAAAAGCCGTTGGCGTCCACGCCCGGCAGACGTCCTTCGGCGACGCGCCGCCGCCCCAACCACCAGGCGGCGAGGAATCCCAGCAGGTACATCAAGCCGTACCAGTGCAGCTTCAACGGGCCCAGCGACAGGGCAATCGGGTCAATCTGGTGGAGGTAGATCATGCGCCTCGGATACGGCCGGCTTGGAAGCCCCTATTCTGGGCGAGCACGCCCGCGGGTGCGAGCCTTGTCAGAAAATATGCGGTTGGTTGGGCAGCTCGTCTTCATCCGGCCGGCTGCCATCCTGCGGATAGAACCCGGCCAGCAGGTCGGAGACCGCGGCAATGCCGCGCACCACCGCCGCCTCCCCCTCACCGGCGCGCAGATGGTCTTCCATCAGCTGGCAGACCCCGCGCCACTGGGCCTCGCTGACCCGCTCGCGCAGCCCGCGGTCGGCGACGATTTCAATGCGATGGTCGGCCAGCAGCAGGTAGATCAGCACGCCGTTGTTGGCTTCGGTGTCCCAGGTGCGCAGGCGCGCGAATGCCTCGTGGGCGCGGGTCCGTGCATCCACCCCGCGCAGCACCGCCAGTACCGGCAGGTCCGACTCCACCGCGAACATCACCTCGCCGGTGTGCCGCTGCTCGCCCTCGTGGATGGCGTCGGCGATGCGCTGCAGGCTCTCGGCCGGGAACAGCCGGCCGGCCGAAGGCGGAAACAGATGTCGGAGTAGGCGCATCACCAGCTCCCCGAGGCGCCACCGCCTCCGGACATGCCGCCACCACCGCCCCAGCCGCCGCCACCGAATCCGCCGCCTCCCCCACCCCAGCCGCCGCCACCACCGCCGAAGCCACCGCCGCCCCAGCCACCCCAACCGCCGTGGCGCGCGTAGCGGCCCGGCGAGGACACCGCGAGCAGGCCCAGCACCAGGCCGACCACGCCGGCAATGCCGGTCAGCAGCAGGGCTGACGAAAACAGCCAGGCCACGCCGCCACCGGCGGCGCCCGAAATCAATCCGCGCACGCCGGCCGGCGCGCGCGAGAAGATCGCCTTGGCCATGGTCGCGGCGACAAAGCCGGCAATCAGCACGAACAGCCAGTTGCCGCCGCCGCCGTGCTGACCCTGGCCACTGTGGTTGTCGCTCACCGGCGGCGGCAACGGCTCGCCGTCAATCAACTTGATCAGCTGCGCACTGGCATCGTCGATGCCGCCGGCAAAATCGCCCTGGCGGAATTTCGGCACCAGGTATTCCTGGATCACGCGATTGGCGATGGCATCGGGAATCGCCCCTTCCAGGCCATAGCCCGGCTGGATGCGCACGCGTCGATCGTCCTTGGCGACGATCAGCAACACCCCGTCGTCCACGCCCTTGCGTCCCAGCTTCCACTGATCAAACACGCGCTGGGTGTATTGCTCGATGCCTTCCGGCTCGGTGCTTGCCACCACCAGCACTTGCAGCTGGCTGCCCTTGCGCTGCTGCAGGGCCAGCGCCTGCTGTTCCAATTGCTGGCGGGTGGCCGCATCCAGGGTGCCGGTGGTATCCACCACTGGCGAATCGAGCGCGGGAATGGCCGCCAGTTCCTGTGCGGCCAGCGGCACATTCGCCGCGGCCAGCAGGCACAGGGCGACCAGTGCGCGACCGAACCACGGTGCGCGCATGGCGAGCCGAGCGGCTATTTCAGTTCCCCGGTTGCGGTGCCGGAGCCGGCTGCGGTGCCGGAGCGGGCGGTGCACTGGGCGCCGGCGGCGGCGTGCCGAAATCCACCTGCGGCGCTTCGGAGATCTGCGCTTCGTTCTGCACGGTGAAGTTCGGCTTTTCCTTGTAGCCGAACATCTTGGCGGTGATCACCTGCGGGAACGAACGGATGTATGTGTTGTAGTCCTGCACCATCTGGATGTAACGCCCGCGCGCCACGGTGATGCGATTCTCGGTGCCTTCCAGCTGCGCCTGCAGATCGCGGAACGACTGATCGGATTTCAGGTTCGGATAGTTCTCGGTGACCACCAGCAGGCGCGACAACGCACTGCCCAGTTCACCCTGCGCCTGCTGGAACTGCGCCAGCGAGGCCGGATCGTCGGCATTGACATTGATCTGCCCCACCCGCGCACGCGCGTTGGTGACGTCGGTCAGCACCTGGCGTTCCTGCTGGGCGTAGCCCTGCACGGTCTTGACCAGGTTGGGAATGAGATCGGCGCGGCGCTTGTACTGGTTCAGCACTTCGGACCAGCCGGCTTTGACCGCCTCATCCTTCTGCTGGATCGTGTTGTAGCCACAGCCGGACAGCAGCACGGCCAGCGCAAGCAACACCAGGCAACGGACGTACACACGCATGACACCACTCCTTGGGCGGGGGACGGCGGCATTGCAGCACCCGCCGATGACGGATGCAACCAAGCCAAAAAAACAAGGCCCCGACTCTCGCCGGGGCCTCGTTAACAGCGCGTGGACGCGACAGGCTTACCAGTCGCCTGCGCCCGGGATGTGCTTGCTGGCCGCACGCCGGCGCATCAGCAGGTTGAGCCATTCCACCATCACCGAGAAACCCATGGCGAAGTAGACGTAAGGCTTGGGCACATGGATTTCCAGGCCGTCCAGGATCAGCACCACGCCAATCAGCACGATGAAGGCCAGCGCCAGCATCTTGATGGTCGGATTGGCGTCGATGAAACGGCCGAGCGGATTGGCCGCCAGCAACATCACCGCCACCGCCAGCAGGATCGCCGCGACCATGATCGGAATATGCTGGGCCATGCCGACCGCGGTGATCACCGAGTCCAGCGAGAACACGATGTCGATGATCGCAATCTGCAGGATCACCATGCCGAACACGCCCGAGGCCTTGGAGGTGGTCGGGTCTTCGTCTTCGCCGCCGGTGATCAGTTCCTTGATCTCCATGGCGCCCTTCACCAGCAGGAAGATGCCGCCCAGGATCAGCACCAGGTCGCGCACCGAGATGCCCATGCCGGCCACGCTGAACAGATCGGACTGCATGCGCGCCAGGAACGCCAGCGACACCAGCAGGGCGATACGCGTGATGCAGGCCACCGCGATGCCGAACTTGCGCGCGGTCGGGCGCTGCGCTTCGGGCAGCTTGCTGACGGCGATCGAAATGAACACCAGGTTGTCGATGCCCAGCACGATTTCCAGCGCGCTCAGCGTTACCAGGGTCAGCCAGACGTTGGGGTCGGCCAGGAACTCAAGACTCATGCAATCAAAACCTTGTCACTAAGGGAAAAAGATCAGAACAGGCGCGGACCCAGGATCAGGCCCCAGCACAGCAGCACATTCATCATCAGCACGAACACCGCCGCCGAACCCATGTCCTTGGCGCGGCCGGCCAGTTCATGGTGCTCGGGGCCGTAGCGCTCGATCACCGCTTCCACTGCCGAGTTCAGCAGTTCGGCCGAGAGCACCAGCAGGCAGCTGCCGATCAGCAGGACGCGTTCGACCGCGCTCCCGCCCAGCCAGAGCGCAAGCGGGGTGAGCACCAGGCACAGATAGACCTCGAGACGGAACGAGGACTCATGCAGCCAGGCGGCGCGCAGGCCTTGCATGGACCAGATGGCCGCTTTGAGGATGCGGCCTGGGCCGCGGGGCATGTGTCCGATTTCGTCGGCCATGGAGGACTGCATGGGGTGTCGGGCGAAAGGCGGATCTTGCCACATTGCGGTGACCCGCCGTTTGCAGTGGCTGGATTTGCCTTGTTTACTGGGCTTCTGACCGGGTTGGCGCGGCTCGCCGCTGCCGATCAGGCGGGAAACGGCCGCTGCGATGACAGTTTGACGTCAGCTTGACGCCGCCCCGCCAACCCTGTCCCTGCGTCCCCACACCGGAGAGTGACCTTGCCCCGCATCGCTGACCGTCGTTCTGCTTCCCGCTTCCTGCTGGCCGGGTTGCTCCTGTGGGTACTGGTCGCCTGCGCCAGCCAGCCGCCGGGTTCGCTCGACCGCGAGCCACAGATTCCGGCGGAAGTTTCCAACGCCGAGTGGGCGCAGGACATGCAGCGTTTTGCCGCCCAGGATCAGGCGCAGCCGCCGCCGCGCGACGCGGTGTTGTTTGTCGGCAGTTCCTCGATCCGCCTGTGGGACAGCCTGGCGCAGGATTTCCCCGATGCCGTGGTGATCAACCGTGGCTTTGGTGGTTCGGAAGTCCGCGACAGCACCTGGTACGCCGATCGCATTGTCTATCCCTATCACCCTTCGACGGTGGTGCTGTACGCCGGCGACAACGATCTGGCGAACGGCCGCACAGCCGAGCAGGTGGGCCAGGACACCGCCACCTTCATTGACCGCGTACACAAGCGCTTGCCGAGCGCGCGGATCGTGATCATCTCGACCAAGCCCAGCCCGTCGCGCGCCCATCTGCTCGAAGCCCAGCGCCAGGCCAACGCCCTGGTCCAGCGCGCGGCGCAGCAACGCGGCGCGGTGTTCGTGGATGTGTTCACGCCGATGCTGGATGCGCAGGGTCAACCGCGCGAATCGCTGTTCATCCAGGATCGCCTGCACATGAATGCGTCGGGCTACGCCCTGTGGAAGCAACTGCTGGCGCCGTACGTGCACTGAACCACGGCCCGGGAATTAGACGCCGGCATAACCCCGCCGGCGTTAGCGTCGCGCTCCCACACTGGGAGGTTCGCCATGGGCACCACCACCTACAAACCGCAGGGGTATCACAGCGTCACGTCCTATCTGATCGTCGATGACGCGGCCCGCGCACTGGATTTCTACCGCGATGCCTTTGGCGCCGAAGAGGTGTACCGGCTGCCGATGGGCGACAAGATCGGTCACGCCGAAATCCGCATCGGCGACACCGTGGTGATGCTGTCCGACGAATGGCCCGACATGAATGCCTTGTCGCCCAATTCGCGCGGCGGCGGCACCGCCAGCTTCATGATCTATGTCGAAGACGCCGACGCCGCCTTTGCCCGCGCGCTCAAGGCCGGCGCGCGCGAGAACCGCCCGGTGACGCAGGAATTCTGGGGCGATCGGATTGGCACCGTCATGGATCCGTTCGGCCACAAATGGTCGCTGTCCACCCACGTGGAAGACGTGTCGCCCGAAGAAATGCAGCGGCGCATGGAAGCCTGGGGCAAGGAACAGGCGCAGGCGCAAAGCTAGCCGCGTGCATGGGCGCGACGGTTCTTGGGCTGCATGGCCGCGACGGGTTTACCGTTGCATGGGCGAGATGGCTTTGTAGGAGGGGCTGACCAGACATTCGTCTGTTGAATACCAGCCCCGAAGCTCGTAGGGCATCCGGAGCCCGTGGAATTTGCACATCCAATTCGCACGAGCGCGGATTGCCAGCGAGCTTCGGGGCTAAAGCCCCTCCTACATTGAGCCAAAGCCGAAAGCGGCCTGAGGTCACAGCCGCCTTGGCAATTCCGGGCCTTGATGCAGGCTCAGCAGATTGCGATCCGGGTCAACGAAGTCCAGCGACAAACCGCCATCAGGCGATTCGCTCACCGGCACCACGATTTCCACGCCGCGCGCGGCCAGCTTCTCCGCGTAGTCGTCGATGCCACCGTCCAGCCGGAACCCCACCACCGGCGAGTCGCCGGGTTTGGCGTCCTGGACCAGGAACACCAGGGTCAGGTCGCCGACGTCGGCCATCGCAAACGGCCCGTCATGGCCGTCGATGGCGGTGATCGGCAACCCGAGCGTGTCGCGGTAAAACGCCACCGAGCGCGCCAGCTCGCGGACAAAGAACACGATGGCGCCGACCTTGCAATTCGTAAGCATGGGAATTCCTCCTTGGGTGTTGTCCCACTCATCCGTTGCCGCGCGGGGGCCATTCGTGACCATGTCCGCGAATGACCAGCAGATGGCCGTCGGTGTCATGCGTGGCCATGCCGTCCTGGCCCTGCAACGCAGCCTTGAGGGCGCGACGGACCAGACCAAACTGCAGATCGACGCTGCGTGCCGGATCGCGGACGTACGCCAGGGCCAGGCTTTCGGCGCGCTGCTCGCGTGAGAGCCGGGCCAGCGCCTTGCGCAGCCGGCTCAGGCGCTGGCGGAAGGCCTCATCGCTCAAGCCCAGGACATAGCGGATTTCCTCGGCGGACATGCCATGCAGCGCCAGCACGGCGACGCGGCGCAGCGAGGCGGGCCACGCCTGCCAGGCGTCAGGCCAGGCGGTTGCGCCGATACCAAGGCATGGCGGCTCGGACAGGGGCGGACAGGTGTCAGCGTCAACGTCCGCTACGACGGCTGCCTCACGGCGACGCCGGCGAACCGCGCCGCGTGCCTGCATCGCCGCCAGGTTGCGCAATGTTCCACTCAACCAGGGCGCATCACTGCGACCCGCTGCCAGGCCGGCGATTAGCGCGTCCTGCACGAGGTCTTCGACGTCGGCCGCGCGCCGACACAGTCGTTGCGCTTGTTGTCGCAGCTGCGTGTAGGTAGCGGGGTCCATATCCGGATGATGGCATGGTGCGGGCCGCAGCCTGCTATTGCTGGCGCAGCGCCTCGATCGGATCCAGTTGCGAGGCCTTGCGTGCCGGGTAGTAGCCGAAAAACAGACCCGTGGCCACCGAGAAGCCCGCGGCCAGGCCAATCACCTGCCCGTTCAATGCCACCGGCAGTTCACTGAATTTGCCGACGAGCAGCGCACCGACGATGCCGATCGCGATACCCAACACGCCGCCAATCAGCGAAATCAACATGGCCTCGGCGAGGAACTGCCGGCGCACATCGCCCGGGCCCGCACCCACCGCCATGCGCAGGCCGATTTCGCGGATGCGTTCGGTCACCGACACCAGCATGATGTTCATGATGCCGATGCCACCGACGATCAGCGAGATGGTCGCCACCGCCCCCAGCAACAACGACATCAGCCGCGTGGTGGCGGTACGCGTGGCGACGATTTCGGAGATGTTGCGCACGTTGAAGTCGTCGTCATCGCCGGGCGCAATCTTGTGGCGCTGGCGCAGCAAGGCTTCCACTTCGCCCTGCACGTACCCCAGATCCTTGGCGTCACTGACGGTCAGCGCGATCTGCATCACCGCGCTGGGCGGCAGGCCCATCGCGCCCGTCAGACGGCGGCGCGCGGTTTCCAGCGGCACCATCATGACGTCATCCTGATCCTGGCCAAAGCCGCCCTGGCCCTTGGGCGCCAGCGTGCCGACCACGGTGAACGGCACCCGGCCGATGCGCACGGTCTGGCCCACGCCAGTCTCTTCGCCAAACAACTCGCGGCGCACCGTCTCACCCAGGATCACCGACTTGCCGGCACTGCTGTAGGCCTGCGCGTCGAAGCCTTCGCCATTGGCGATGGTCCAGCTGTTGATGTCGAAGTAGTCCGGCTGCACGCCCTGCCAGCTGCTGGACCAGTTGTTTTCGGCGTACACCACCTGGCTGCTGCCACGCAGTGCGCCGGCCACGTACTGCACTTCCGGAATCTGCTCGCGGATCGCATCCACATCACCCTCGCGCAGGGTGAAGTAGCTGCTCGAACTTTGGCGCACGCCGCCACCGCCACGGCCGGCGCCGGGATTGATGTCCAGTCGCTGCGAGCCGAGGCCGGACACGAGCTTGTCGATTTCCGCCTGCGTGCCCTGCCCTACCGAGACCATCACGATGACCGCGGCAATGCCGATGATCACGCCCAGCGAGGTCAACGCGCTGCGCATCCAGTTGCCGCGCAGGGCGAAGATGGCGGTGCGCAGGATATCGGTGAAATTCATGCGCCGGCCTCCTGCTCATGCAGTTCGCCATCGCGCATCACCAGCGTGCGATCCGCGTGCGCCGCCACTTCGGCATCATGGGTGATCAGCACCACGGTGTGGCCCTCATCGCGCAAGCGCTTGAACAGGGCCAGGATTTCCTCGCCGGTGCGGCTGTCGAGCGCGCCGGTGGGTTCGTCGGCGAGGATGATCGGCGGTTCGTTGATCAGCGCGCGGGCAATGGCCACGCGCTGTTGCTGGCCACCGGACAGCTCGGTCGGGCGATGGCCACCGCGTTCGGCCAGGCCGACCGCGGCCAGCGCCTGGCGGGCGCGCTCGCTGCGCTCGTGCGGCGGTACCTGCGCATAGCCCAGCGGCATGGCCACGTTCTCCAGCGCGCTCATGCGCGGCAGCAGGTTGAAGCCCTGGAAGACGAAGCCGATCTTGTCGCGTCGCAGGATCGCCAGCTCCTCCGCGTCCAGCGTGGACACGTCCACGCCATCGCAGTAGTAGCTGCCGGAGGTGGGCGTATCCAGGCAGCCGATCAGGTTCATCAGGGTCGACTTGCCGGAACCGGACGGCCCCATGATGGCGACGAAATCGCCGCGGTGGATGCGCATGTCCACGCCGTGCAAGGCCACCACCTCGGCTTCGCTGCCGGCCGAGTACACCTTGCCCAGCGCGCGTGTCTCGATCACCGGCACGCGATCTTCGGTCGTGCTCGCGGCGCTCATTCCTTGGCCCGCTCGCCCACAACAATCAAATCGCCTTCCTTGATATCGCCGGCGATTTCCGTCGCACTGCCATCAGTGGCGCCGATGCGCACGGTCACCGCCTGCGGCTTGCCGGCCACCAGCTTGTACAGCGGTGCGCGCTTGGCGCCCAGCAGGGTCTTGAGTTCGCTGTCCCAGCGCTTCTGCTGAGCCGCATCCAGACTGGCGCGGAAGGCGGCGAAGTCTTGCTGGAAGCGTTCGGCCATGCGCTGGCGCATCTGCGCCTGCAGGTTGGCGCCACCGCTGTTGTTGCCGGAGCGCGGTCCACCGCCGGGCGGGCCACCGCCAAATACGCTGCCACCGCCGGATTGCTGCGGCGCCTGCGCGGTGCGCGCAGCCTGGCGTTCGCGGATGGCCGACAACGCTTCATCGAATGCGGCCTGCTGCGCGGGCTTGAGCGCGAGCGTACCGGCGATGCGCTGCAGTTCGTCGGCCATGCCGGTGCCACGCGCGGCGCCGCGCGGTGCGGCCGGCGCGGCGGTGTCATCGTTGGGCTTGTAGCGCAGCGCGGCGTTGGACACGGTCAGCACGTTGTCGCGCTTGCTCACTTCGATCTCGGCGTTGACGGTCAGCCCGGGCAGCAAGGTCTCGTCCTCGTTGTCCACGGTCACCACCACCGGATAGGTCACCACGTTGTTGGTGGTGGTCGCCGCCAGGCGCACCTGTTCGACCAGGCCGCGGAACTGCCGGTCCGGGAAGGCGTCGACGGTGAACGACACGCCCTGGCCGACCTTGACCTGGCCGATGTCGGCTTCGTCCACGGCCAGTTCGATCTTCATCTTGCGCAGGTCTTCGGCGATGGTGAACAACTCCGGCGCCTGCAGGCTGGCGGCCACCGTCTGCCCGGGTTCGATGCTGCGGGTCAGCACCACACCGTCGACCGGCGAACGAATCACCGTGCGCTCCAGGTTGACGCGGGTGGTCTGGGTCGATGCGGTCTGCTGGTTGATCTGCGCCTGTGCGGAGTTGAGCTGCGCGCGCGCCTGATCACGCGCGGCCCGGGCCAGGTCCACGTCGCTTTGCGCGACCAGCTTCTGCGTGCCCAGGTCGGCCTTGCGCTGGTAGTCCAGATCGGCGTTGCGCAAGGTGGCCTGCGCCTGCGCCAGCGACGCGCGCGCAGCGGCAATCTGCGCGGTGCCCTGCTCGATCTGGGCTTCGTAGGTCTTGGGATCGATGCGCGCCAGCACATCGCCCTTCTTGACCGGGCTGTTGAAGTCGACCCGCACGTCGGTGACCTGGCCGGAAATCTGGCTGCCCACGGTGACCGTGGAAATCGCGCTCAAGGTGCCGGTGGCGGAGATGGCCACGCGGATGTTGCCGCGTTCCACCGGCGCGGTGCGATACGCCCCGTCCGCCGCCTCGGCCTTGCGCCCCTGCCAGTACCAGATGCCACCGCCGACCACGGCCAGCGCAACCGCGCCGATGACGATGCGGGAAATCCAGGGCGAAGCACGGCGGGGAGTCGGACGCGGGGACGGACGGGACGGCTGGCTCATGAAGGGCGATGGTCGAGTGGGGATACGTCCGCATTAACGCATGCCCCGCAAACGCGTTGACAGCAAGCCGCAATCCCGATGCAACCATTCAGCAGGCCAACAGCCCCCTGAGTCAGGGGGCGATTCGCACCGCGGGTGCGAATGGGGGTTTGGAAGTACATAGCGGGGCCCAAGGTTTGCAGAAGCAAACTTTGGGGATTCCATGCGCAGCATGGAAACGCGCCCCCTGAGTCAGGGGGCGATTCGCACCGCAGGTGCGAATGGGGGTGTGGAAGTACATAGCAGGGCCCAAGGTTTGCAGAAGCAAACTTTGGGGATCCCATGCGCAGCATGGAAACGCGCCCCTGAGTCAGGGGGCGATTCGCACCGCAGGTGCGAATGGGGGTGTGGAAGTACATAGCGGGGCCCAAGGTTTGCAGAAGCAAACTTTGGGGTAGTCCAGGCGCAGCCTGGACTACGCGAAGCGGATCGTGGCGGTCGTGCCCTTGCCCAACTCGCTTTCCAGCTCGATTTTCCAGCCGAAGCGTTCGCACAGGCGGCTGACGATCGACAGGCCCAGGCCGCTGCCGCGCGGGCGGGTGGGGTCGACCCGGTAGAAGGGTTCGAACACCCGCTGCATCGCCTCTTGCGACATGCCGATGCCGGAATCGCTGACGCAGATCCGATCCGCCTCCACCAGCACATCGATGCGGCCTTCGTCGGTATAGCTGCAGGCGTTGCGCAGCAGGTTGCTGATCACCACCTGGAACACGCGCGGCGGCGCATGCAGGCGCGGCTTGGCGTTGCAGGTCACTTCCAGATCCACCGGCTTGCCGATCAGCAACGTGCGCGCGTTCTCGGCTTCGTCCAGCACCACGTCGGCCACGTCGAAGTCCTCGCGCTGCGGCTCCACTTCGGCCTCGCGCGCCAGGATCAGGAAGGCATCAATCACCGCCTCCATGTCGCGGCCGGCGCGCTGGATGCGTTGCAGCGAACGCGCCACGCGCGGCGAGGCCTCCTCGGCCATGGCCATGTCGCTGGCCACGCGGATCACCGTCAGCGGGGTACGCAGTTCATGGCTGGCGTCGCGGGTGAAGTCGCGCTCGCGCGCCACATGCGCGGCCACGCGCTCGGACAGGCCGTGCAGGGCCTGCGCCAGCTGGCGCGCTTCGCCCTGCACTTCGGCCGGCAGTTTCTCCGGTGCCAGCGCACTGACATCCGGCCTGCGCGGATCCCACATGGCCACTTGCCGCGCCAGCCAGCTCACCGGCGAGACCAGGCGCTTGGACGCCCGGTAGGTCAGCCAGGACACCGCGTAGATCGCGATCAGGGTCAGGATGATCGGCAGCGTGCCGAAATAGAACGCCAGCCGCTCGGCCTGCGAACGCAGGAACACCAGGTACAGGCGACCGGCCGGCTGCTCGTCCACCAGCACCAGCATGTCGTCGTCCTTGAGCTCGTGGAAGCCGGGCTTGAGCGCGCGTAGGTTGTCCGGCAGCACCAGGTTGGAGTGCCCCTTCACCACCAGGTAGCCACGCAGGTTGTGCGTGTTGGGCGGCGGCTGCGCGGTCGAGGCGTCGTACAGCTCCCAGAAGTGGGTGGCCTCTTCCTGCAGCGCGGTGTTCATCAGGCTGTGCTTGATGACCGCCGAGATCAGATACACACCCAGCACGATCGCCAGGCTCACCATCACGGCCTGCAGGATGAAGGCGATACGAAGCTTGCGCGGCAACCCCTGCGGCATTTCGGCTCCAGTCCGTTCGGCGCGGAATCATCACACGGCGGCCAAGCGCGCGGCCAGTGGCCGCGCACCGCCGGGACGATCAGCCGATGTCCGCGATTCGATAACCCGCGCTCTGCACGGTGTGCAGCAGGGGCTTGTCGAAGGGTTTGTCGATCACCTTGCGCAGGTTGTACAGATGGCTGCGCAGCGTGTCCGAATCGGGCAGGCCATTGCCCCAAATCTCACGCTCGATCTCCTGCCGCGTCACCACCCGCGGCGACTCACGCATCAGGATGGTCAGCAGGCGCAGACCGATTGGCGAGAGCATCAGCTCGTTGCCGCCACGGGTGGCGCGCATGCTGACCGGATCCAGCACCAGGTCGGCGACCTTCAGCACCTCGGCGCCCACCTGCCGGCGCTCGCGCCGGATCAGGGCGCGCAGACGCGCTTCCAGTTCCTGGATGGCGAACGGCTTGGTCAGGTAATCATCGGCACCGGAACTCAGGCCGGTGAGCTTGTCGTCCAGCGTGTCACGTGCGGTGAGCATGAGCACCGGCGTGGACTTGCGCGCTTCATTGCGCAACTTCTTGCAGACTTCCATGCCGTCCATGCGCGGCAGCATCAAATCCAGCACGACCACGTCGTAGCTGTTCTCGGTGGCGAGCCGGTAACCGTCCAGCCCGTCCGAGGCGTAATCCACCTCAAATCCACGACCCTCTAGATACTCACCGACCATCTCGGAGATGTTTCGGTTGTCCTCGACCACCAGAACCAGCCCTGCAGTTTCCTGTGAATGGCGCATTAGAAGCTCCTTTGACTTCAGCTTTGTGAAGCTACCGGGCATCCGGTTGAGGCCGTGTGAAGATCAATCCGGTGTTCAGCGTTTGGTAGGGATGAGCCCGGCCGGTAGTCGGTCCGCCGGGCCCGACCGCCCCGTTTGGCGGGCTCCGGCGGTCCGCGTAAGCTGCGCGTCCCGCTATCGTCCGGCCCGTCACCATGCTCGCCCGCGTCCTGCCCCTGGTCCTGCTGCTGGCTTCCAACGTCTTCATGACCTTCGCCTGGTACGGCCATCTGAAGTACCGCAGCTCGCCGCTGCTGCTGGCCATCGTGGCCAGCTGGGGCATCGCCTTTTTCGAGTACTCGCTGATGGTGCCGGCCAACCGGCTGGGCAGCACGGTGTACTCGGTGGTGCAGCTCAAGACGATCCAGGAGATCCTGACGCTGGTGGTGTTCGCCGGCTTTTCGACCTGGTATCTCGGGCAGCCGCTGAAGTGGAACCACTACGCGGCGTTCGCGCTGATCGTCGGTGCTGCGTTCCTGATGTTCTATGAGCCGGGTGGTGCGGCGAGTCCCACGCCGACGCTCTAGAGCTTCACTCGTCCGAGCAGGATGTCCTTGAACATCACCCAGTCGCCAGCAAACGAATAGAACGGATGCTTGAAGGTGGCGGGCCGGTTCTTCTCGAAGAAGAAGTGCCCCACCCAGGCGAAGCCGTAACCGCAGAACAGCGCGGCCAGGAGCCACCAGGCATTGCCGCGATAGATCGCCCACGCCAGCAGCAGGAGCACGCCGCAACTGCCGATGAAATGCAGCCGCCGCGACACGCGGTTGCTGTGCTCACTGAGGTAGAACGGATAGAACTCGCGGAAACTGGCGAAGCGGCTCATGGCGGGCTCCTGCCACGGTGTGGTGGCGTGGCGGAGCCTAGTGTCCTTCAGTAGCGCGCTGCTGCCAACGGTGCATCCGCCCATTGCCAGGCGGCCACCTGGCGCCGCGATGTCTCACGCGCGGCATCGGCCTGACCCAGCTTGGTCTGCGCCTGGGCCAGACCGAACAGCGACCAGCCGTTTTCGGGATAGGTCTTCAGATCCTGCTCGAAGGTGGTGGCCGCGTCCCGTGCCTGGTCCGCTTCCAGCAGGGCCGCACCCAGATAGGGGCGAACCGGCAGCGGCCAGTCGGCCGGTTCGTTGTAGGCCAGCGCATCCTCGGCGGTCACGGCCTCGCGCAATGCGGCCAGCGCGGGTGCAGGCTGGCCTTGCGCGCGCAACAGTTCGCCGCGCAGCAACGCGTCGGCCACGCGCAGCACGCTGTCGGCGCGGTTGATATCGAAGAAGCTCACCTGCGCCATGGCCGGATCACCGGCAATGGCGTGCAGCGCTTCGGCGGCGCGTGCGGCTTCGTCCAGCTGGCCCTTGCGCACGTGCGCCATGCCGCGGGCGAAATGCCGGATGGCGGTGGGATACGGCAGCGCGGGAGGCGCCGACGTATCCGCGAGGATCTCGTCCCACGCCCCGAAGCGAACCCGTGTCAGATCGGGCGCCACCGCAAACTGCTGCATGAACTGCATCGGCGCCTGCGCCATGGCAGCTTGATCGGCGCGCTGCGCAGTCTGATGCGCCGCTTGCATCGCCAGCCCGCGCGAGCCGGTGAGCCCGGTGGTCATGGTCGCGAAGTGCCAGTTGTGCGGCACGTAGCCGAGCGGATACACCCCATTGCTGCCACGGCACACCGCCAGGAAGTCCTTGTCCGCCGTGGACGCGGCGAAGTTGGCCAGCGTGGCGTCGTGATAGCGACCCACCCGGATGTAGACATGCGCGGGCATGTGCACCAGGTGGCCGGAGCCAGGCGCGAGCGCGGCGAGCGTGTTGGCGTACTCCAGCGCGCGTTGCGGCTCGGGCGAAGCCTCGGTGGCGTGGATGTAGTAGTGCATCGCGCCGATGTGGCGGGGGTTGCGCGCCAGCACGCGTTCAAGTTCGCCCAGCAGGCGCGTCGTCGACGCCGCTGGCGTGCCGCCCTCGTTCCAGTACGCCCACGGCGACAGATCCATCAGTGCTTCGGCGTACAGGGTGGCGGCATCGTCATCGTCCGGGAATTGCGCGACCACCTGCGCCATGGCGTCGGCGTAGGCGCGATCCAGCGGCGTGCGATCTTCGGGCGCAGGGTCGCGATAACGCGTGACCAGCGCCTGGATGAGCGCCCGGTCCGCAGGCCGGGCATTGCCGGCCAGGCTGGCCGCACGCGCGGCCAGCGCGGTGGCGTCCCTGGCCTGCGCCGGGTCCATCGCCAGGTTGATGTTCGGCCCCAGAACCAGCGCCTGCCCCCATACACAGATGGCGCACTGTGGATCCAGTCGCGCCGCTTCGGCGAATGCGCGTCCCGCCGCCTCGTGATTGAAGCCATACGTCATGCGCAGGCCTTGATCGAAGTACTGCTGCGCCGCAGGCACCTGCGTGCCGATATCGCGATGCAGGTCGCCAAAGGTGTCGAACAGCGGCAGGGGGCTGGTTTTGGCCGGGGCGGCCGCGACGCGTTCCGCTGGCTTCTGCGCGGGTTCGCATGCGGACAGGAGGCTGGCCAGCAAGACCAGCAGCAACGGCAGTGACAGCAGGCGAGGCTTCATCGTGTTCGTTCCCGCGATGGGTACACAGGCCTAAACGGCCCCTGCCGGGAAACCGGACAGCCTGCTTCAGGCCGCGCGCGGGGCGAACATGATCACGGCCATGCCGGCCAGGCACAGGCCGGCGCCCAGCAAATCCCAGCGTGTGGGCTTGATGGAATCCACCGCCCACAGCCAGAAAATGGCCACGCTGATGTAGACGCCGCCGTATGCCGCGTACACGCGACCCGAGGCGGCGGGGTGCAGGGTGAGCAGGTAAGCAAACAAAGCCAGACTGGCGGCGGCCGGCACCAGCAGCCAGATGCTGCCGCCTTTGCGCAGGTATAGCCATGGCAGGTAGCAGCCGACGATTTCGGCGATGGCGGTAAGCAGGAAGAGCAGGAAGGTCTGCATGGGGCGGTCATGCCCGTTCTTGTTGCTTGGCGCGTTGCCACAGCAGTTCTTGTTCTTCCAGGCTCAGCGCCGACATCTGCGTGCCGGCTTCGGCAGCGAAAGTTTCCATCGCGCGGAAGCGGCGCTCGAATTTCTGGTTGGCGCGACGCAGTGCCGCGCCCGGATCGACCTTGGCGTGGCGGGCCAGGTTCGCCGCGACAAACAACAGATCACCCAGTTCGTCTTCCAGGCGGTCATGGTTCTCCGCGACTGCTGCCTGTGCGAACTCGGCGCGCACTTCTTCGATTTCCTCGTGCAGCTTGTCGATGACGGGCGCAGGGCCCGGCCAGTCGAAGCCCACGCGCGCGGCGCGCGATTGCAGCTTCACCGCACGCTGCCATTCGGGCAGGCCACGCGAGATGCCGGCCAGCGCGGATTCATCGTGCTTGCCGGACGCTGCGCGTTCGGCCGCCTTGATCGCTTCCCAGTTGACGGTCTGCGTTTCGGCGTCCTCGAAACTCGCATCGCCGAACACATGCGGATGCCGACGCACCATCTTGTCGCAGATCGAAGCCACCACATCGCGGAAGGCAAACGCGCCCTGCTCGCTGGCCATCTGCGCGTGGAAGACGACCTGCAGCAGCAGGTCGCCCAGTTCGTCTTTCAGATCGGCCAGGTCACCGCGGTCGATGGCGTCGGCCACTTCATAGGCTTCTTCGATCGTGTACGGCGCGATGGTGGAAAAATCCTGCTCCAGATCCCACGGGCAGCCGCCCTCGGGATTGCGCAGCCGCGCCATGATGTCGAGCAGTTCGCGGACATCCCCTTGTCCCGCGACGAGCGCGGGCCAGCCCGTCGCCTCAGGCGGTCTGCTCAAGCGCGTCATCCTCCAGCCAGCGCCGCCACGGCAGCGACGGATCGCCCAGCGCGATGAAGTCGCCGTTCAACAGGGTCTCGCGGCGGTTGTAGCGGAACGCGCGACCATCCGGCGCCAGCAGTGCGCCACCGGCGGCTTCCAGCACGCATTGCGCCGCCGCGGTGTCCCACTCGGAGGTGGGCCCGAAGCGCGGATAGACATCCAGCGAGCCTTCGGCGATGCGGCAGAACTTGAGCGAAGAACCCAGCGACACTTCCTGGATGTCGCCCATCCGCTGGAGCACAGACTCGGTACGCGCATCGCGATGCGAACGGCTAGCGGCGACCTTCAGCGGCGCCTTGGCCGGCGCGCGTGTACGCAGTTGCTCATCCACCTGGCCACGGCGGCGATAGGCATGGCGACCCAGTTCGGCGTGCCACAACTCGCCGGTGACCGGCGCGTGCACCACGCCGAAAATCGGTTCGTTCTGTTCGATCAAGGCGATGTTGACGGTGAACTCGCCGTTGCGCTTGATGAACTCGCGGGTGCCGTCGAGCGGATCGACCAGCCAGTACGTGTGCCAGCCCGCGCGCACGCTCCAGGGAATGTCGGCTTCTTCTTCCGACAACACCGGCCACTCCGGGGTCAGCCGCTTCAGGCCTTCCATGATCACGCGGTGCGCGGCCAGGTCGGCGGCGGTCAGCGGACTGGCGTCCGCCTTGTGGGTGACGTCAAAGCTGTCGCCATAAATCGCCATGATGGCGTCGCCCGCCTCGCGGGCGATGACCAGTACGGCTTCGTGCAAGTCCGATGTCATCCGTTTCATGCCGGGTTGCGCAGCCATTCGCGGGCAATGAACAAAGCCGCAAGCGAACGACCTTCCGAAAAATCCTCGCGCAGCATCAGCTGGTCAAGGGCATCTAATTTCCACGGCACTACTTCCAACTCCTCGGGTTCATCTCCGGGCAGACGCTCCGGATACAGGTCTCTTGCCACCACCAGCCAGGACTGGTGACTCATGTACAGGGGTGCCTGGGTCAGGCTGCGCAGCACGTCCAGGCGACGCGCGCCGTAGCCGGCCTCTTCCTTCAGCTCGCGATTGGCCGCCTCGTCCGCGCTCTCGCCGGCATCGATGCGGCCTTTGACCAGGCCCAGCTCATAGCGGTGCATGCCGGCCGCGTACTCGCGCACCAGCAGCACGGTGTTTTCATCCAGCATCGGCACCACCACCACCGCACCCGGCCCTTCGGCCCGCTGGCGATGGAAGCGACGGCGCTCGCCATTGCTGAATTCCAGGTCCAGCTCCTCCACCACCCGCCTGTGCTGGCCTTCGGCCTGCGGGGTGATGGCATGGATGATCGGCAGGCGACGGCTCATGCGCGCACCCCGGCCAGGGCGGCCAACGGGCGGGACGAGGGGCGCGCCGATATCATGGCGGGATGGCTGAAACGGATCATGTAATCAGAATGCTAACAGAGGCCGACACTTGGCGTAGCCGCGATCTGACGGTGCTCTGGCACCCCTGCACGCAGATGCGCGAGCATCCGGACACCTTGCCGCTGGTTCCGATTGCACGCGGCGAAGGCGCCTGGCTGATTGGCCAGGACGGCCGCCGCTATCTGGACGCGGTCAGCAGTTGGTGGACCAACCTGTTCGGGCATGCGGAACCGCGTATCGGCGCAGCCATCGCCCGCCAGGCCGGGCAGCTGGAACAGGTGATCCTGGCCGGATTCAGCCATCCACCGGCGGTGGAACTGGCCGAACGCCTGCTCGCCCTGGCGCCGCACCAAGCCGGCCGCGCGCCGCTGGCCAAGGTGTTCTACGCCGACAATGGCTCGGCCGGGGTGGAGGTGGCGCTGAAGATGGCCTTCCACTGGTTCGTCAACCGTGGCGAGTGCCGCCGCACCCGCTTCATCGCGCTGGAGAACGGCTACCACGGCGAGACCCTGGGCGCGCTGGCGGTGGGCGACATCCCGCTCTACCGGCGCATCTATGCGCCGCTGCTGGCCGAGGCCCTGTTCACCCCTTCCCCCGATGCCTGGAACGCGGCACCCGGCGAGAGTGAGGAGGCCTGCGCCCTGCGCGCGGCCGATGCGCTGGCCGACCTGCTCGATCAGCATCCGGGCGAAGTCTGTGCGCTGATCCTGGAACCGCGCGTGCAGTGCGCCGGCGGCATGCGCATGCACCATCCGGCCTATCTGCGGCGTGCGCGCGAGTTGTGCGATGCGCATGGCGTGTTCCTGATCGCCGACGAGATTGCGGTGGGCTTCGGCCGCACCGGCACCCTGTTCGCCAGTGAACAAAGTGGCGTGATGCCGGATCTGCTGTGCCTGTCGAAGGGTTTGACCGGCGGCTTCCTGCCGTTGGCGGCGGTGCTGGCCACGCAGGTGATCTACGACGGATTCCTGGACGACTCGCGCGAACGCGCGTTCCTGCATTCGCACAGCTACACCGGCAATCCGCTGGCGTGTGCGGCGGCCTTGGCCAGCCTGGATATTTTTGCCAGCGATGATGTGATTGCACGCAACCAGCGCACGGCGGCACGCATGGCGGAACTGGCGGCGCCACTGGCCGGGCACCGGCATGTGGCGCAGGTGCGACAGGCCGGGATGATCCTGGCCGTGGAGTTGTGCCGCGACGGCGATCGTGCGCGACCGTTCGAACCGGCGTTGCGGGTGGGCCTGCGCGCCTATCGCGCGGCGTTGGAACGTGGCGTGGTGCTGCGCCCCTTGGGCGATGTGTTGTACTGGATGCCGCCGTACTGCGTGCACGAAGAGCAGCTGGAACTTCTCGCCCGCACCACCGCCGCCGTCATCGAGGAAGCCACCGCATGCGCCTGACCCGTTGCTTTGTGGATACGGCGCTGACCGTGGGCCGCAGCCTGGCACTGCCGGAAGCCGCAGCCAATCACCTGCGGGTGATGCGTACGCGCGAGGGCGAAGACTGCGTGCTGTTCAATGGCGATGGTCGCGACTATGCCGCACGCCTGTCGCTGGTGAGCAAGCGCGAAGTGACTGCCGAACTGCTGTCTTCGCGCGTGGTCGACAACGAATCGCCGCTGCACATCACCCTGCTGCAGGGCATCGCACGCGGCGAGAAGATGGACCTGATCCTTCAGAAGGCGACCGAACTGGGCGTCGCGGCAGTGGTGCCGGTGGATGCCGAGCGCACCGAGGTCAAGCTCGATGGCGACCGCTTGGCCAAACGCATGACCCACTGGCGCAGCGTGATCATCGCCGGCTGTGAGCAGAGCGGCCGCGCGATCGTGCCGGCCCTGGCGCAGGCCGGCCCGCTGCTGGCCGCGGCGCAGGCGACCGACAGCGAAGCGCTACGCGTGATCCTGGATCCGCAAGGCGAACTGTCGCTGGCGACGATGCCGGCGCCGGCGGCATCGAAAGTGGTGATCGCCATCGGCCCCGAAGGCGGCTGGTCGCCGCGGGATCGCGAAGCCCTGCGGGCCTCCGGCTTCGTCGGCCTGCAACTGGGTCCGCGCATCCTGCGCACCGAAACGGCCGGGCTGGCCGCGATTGCCGCGCTGCAGGCCCGCTTCGGCGACCTCGGTTAGCCAACTATTGGTCCCCGTTATCCGCCCCTTCCCCCGCATCGCGGGGGAAGGCTGGGATGGGGGCGAGACGCTCGCGGCCCACTTTCCGGCGCTTACTTCCAGGCTGCCAACTCCGCCGCCGTGATGCGGCCATCACGGTTGGCATCGACTAGCTTGAACTCGCTGCTCAAGGCATGGCTCTCCGGCACCTCGCTGCGGCTGATCACGCCATCGCCATTCGCATCCAGATCCGCCACGGTCACCTGATAGTCGCGCGCATTGGACAGCGCGGCCGCCTGGCCATAGTTCACCGTCACCGGGCTGCCCGCGGCATCGCCCTGGATCTGCGCGGTCTTGGCGCCGCCCTGGTACTCGGTCAATGCCTGGGTATGCACGGTCTGTTGCGCCTGCGCGGCGCCGGCCGTCAACAACAACAGGGGCAGCAGCATCCTGATCTTCATGGTGTCCTCCTTGTGCTTGGGTGCGCCAACGCTGGCACCGGGGTCGCCAACGGATGATGAATTTCCACGCGTGGCTGTGCGGGAATTCAGGGCTGTGCAAAGCGTGTCAAATTTGGCCCGGCCCCGGTGCAGGCAAGGCGTCCTGATTGAGGTGTGTCCTGGTGGCCTTGAATGCCCATCGCACGACCGCGAACAGCATGAGGCAGTAAACAAACATGCCGGCAAAGCCGAGCCAGTCTTCTCCAAGATTGCTGATCTGAGTGCCGACGTGGAAATGCCAGCCCCTGTCATTGCTGTTCCAGATCCAGTGCGGATAGAGCGGAAAGGTGAGCAGCAATGCGGCGATGGCCGCGCCAAGGCGGGAAACTCCGGGCGCCCGCTTGGACAGGGCGAGCCAGGACACGACAATGGCGATGGCTGCAACCAGATTGATCGGTGTCCAGACCATCGCCATCAACACGGAGGGTGCCAACAACCCCATCAAGGCAAGCACGCCGACGATCTTCTTGATCACGGGCCAAACCTGATCACGGGTCGGGTCGCCGGACCCGGATGAAGCACGGCGACTTGCGGCGCTTACGCCGCCCGCGCCAACGCCTCGGAAATCTGCTTCTCCACCGCCTGCAGATCCGGAAGAATCGCCACTTCATCGCCCAGCAGCACGCGCACCTGCACGCCTACGGGCAATTCTTCTTCCGTTGCGTCGGCCAGCAGGCCGTCGCGCGGCACGGAGACCAGGCGCGGGAACGACGGCGTGAGCAGCGCGTAGTACGGCAAATCCGGATTGCCGCCCAACGCCTTCAGCACGACGATCTTGTTCTGAGCCTGCGAGGTGCCGAGCGGCAGGCCGGTCATCTGCGCGAAGGCGACCAGCGGCACCTGCCAGCCGTGCCAGTCGATGCGGCCGGCCAGCCACGCGGGCGCGCCATCGATCGGCGTGACCGGGGCGCGCGAGAGCACTTCGGCGATGGTGGCGTTGGGCAACAGCAGGCGTTCTTCGCCGGATTGCACCAGGACGCCGCGGATTTCGTCATTGGAAGCCATGGGATTTTCCTGCTGCTAGGCAACGTGTTCGTGCGAGAAGATCAATGCGGCCACTGCGTGCTGAGCGAGCGCGCGAGGTCGACCGGCGAAGCGAGCGTGCCGCCACGTGCGGCCAAGGCTTGCGATGCGGCCGGGTCGTAGCAGCCTTCAGTGGATTGACCGGCAATCCAGGCGCCCTTGGCGGCCAGCGGCCAGACGATGTCGACCCACTGCACATCGCTGCCACTGAGCAGCAACACACCACTGTCCTTGGGCGGCAGCTGCGCGATGGCTTCGCGCAGATCGCCACCGGCGACAAAACCGATCGCGCCATTGTCCACGCGCAGGCTGACGTCGCCGGGCAGCACGTAGACATGGCCGGGCTGGGCCGGATGATCCGGCTCGGCCAGCGCCACCGGCATGGTCGACACGCGCGCCATCTGCCGGACCAGGTTGTCGTAGCGGCCACCATCGAGCTTGAGGTGCACGATCAGCGGGCGCGGGAAGTCGGCGGGCAGATCGGCCAGCAGCTTGCGCACCGCATCGGGGCCACCGATGCCGGCAAAGGCGACCACCGCGCCGGCGGCGCGCTTGGTCTGCAGGCTGACCGCTTCAATCGGTTCCAGGCTCAGTTCCCACTTGCCGCCAGTGGGCGCGGCAAGCGGCGGTGGTTCACTGGCGGCAGGTGGCGCGGACTTCGCCACGTGTGCAGCGGCGTCGCTCGGCGTGGCCGTGCGCAGCCAGTCGTCGGCATCCACCACCGCGGCCGGCGGATTGGCCGGCGGCGCGTAGGCAAAATCGTCCTGCGGCAGTTCCCAGGCCAGGTCCACCGCTTCTTCCATGTGCTTTTCGATGCCGGCGTCGGCATGCAACTGCGCGGGCGTGATGGGCAGGCCCGGCTCCAGATGCAGCGACGGTTCCTCTTCGCGGCCCGGCGGCAGCACGTCGGCGTGGCCGTGGATCTTGGCCGCCAGATGACGCGACCAACGCTGCGCTTCCCAGCCTTGGCGACGCGCGGCGAGTTCGGCTTCGTCGAAGATCACCGCCACAGACGGATCAATCAACACCGCGTCCAGCTTTTCCAGGCCTTCTTCAATCGCCGGTTCCAGCGCCACCAGCACCACCTGCGGCGAGGCGTCGCCCAGGGTCTGTGCGTCGATGTCGTTGGGATCGTCTTCCAGCACGATCTCCGCGCCCACTTCGTGCAGGGCCGCGCGCAGATGCTCGCGCGCTGCACCGGGACGCGCCAGCAGGGCGACGCGCTTGCTCATGTCAGACGAGGCTTCACTCACGGACACGGGCGATACCCAGCAGGTCGTATACGTTGCGCATCAAATCCAGTTCCTGGTACGGCTTGCCCATGTAGCGCTGCACACCGATGTCGAAGGCGCGCTGGCGATGCTTGTCGCCGGTACGCGAGGTGATCATCACGATCGGCACGTCACGGAAGCGGGCGTCGGCCTTCATCGCCGTGGCCAGCTCGTAACCGTCCATGCGCGGCATTTCGATATCGAGCAGCATCAGATCCGGTACGCGTTCTTCCAGGCGTTCCAGTGCTTCGACACCATCGCGTGCGGCGCTGACCTCGAAGTTGTGGCGCTCCAGCACGCGGCCGGTCACCTTGCGCATGGTCAGCGAATCGTCGACCACCATCACCAGCGGCACGCGCCGCTGATCGGTGGCCGCGGCGGCGCTGGCCGGCTGCGCCGGTTGGGCCAGGTGACGACGCACCAGCGGTGCGATGTCGAGGATGACCACCACGCTGCCGTCGCCGGTGATGGTGGCGCCGTAGATACCCGGAATCGAGGCAATCTGCGGACCGACCGGCTTGACCACGATTTCGCGGTTGCCCAGCACTTGATCCACCGCCACCGCCGCACGCATGTCACCGGCGCGGATCAGCAGCAGAGGCACCTGGGCCTGGCCTTCGGCGCGGGCCGGCGCGTGGCCGACCAGATCGCCGAGGTTGTACAGCGCGTACTCTTCGCCGCCGTAGACGTAGCTGCCGCCGCTGGCTTCGAAACGCTCGCGGCTGATGCGGCCGATACCACTGACCGACGCCACCGGCACAGCGAACTGGGTTTCGCCAATCTGCACGAACGCTGCCTGCGTCACCGCCAGGGTCTGCGGCAGGCGCAGGATGAACTGCGCGCCTTCCTTCGGCCGCGAGACGATGTCCAGCGTGCCGCCGAGCTGGCGCACTTCGTTGTAGACCACGTCCATGCCCACGCCGCGACCGGCCAGCTGGCTGACGCTGTCGTAGGTGCTGAAACCCGATTCCAGGATCAGGCGATCCAGATCGATGTCGTCGATCACCGCGCCTTCCTGCAGCAGGCCGCGTTGTTCGGCGCGCTTGCGGATGGCCGCACGATTCAGGCCGGCGCCGTCGTCGGTGACGTGCAACACCATTTCCGAACCTTCGCGACGCAGGCTGACCTGCACCGTGCCCTCTTCCGGCTTGCCGGCGGCCTTGCGCTTGGCCGGCTCTTCCAGGCCATGGGCCACGGAGTTGCGCAGCAGGTGCTCCAGCGGCGCGGTCATGCGCTCCAGCACGTTGCGATCCAGTTCGCCGTGGGTACCGTCCAGCTTCAATGCCACCTGCTTGCCGGTATCGGTGGCGGCCTGGCGCAGCACGCGGCGCAGGCGTGGCACGATGCCTTCGAACGGCACCATGCGCGCACGCATCAGGCCGTCCTGCAGTTCCGAGCTGACGCGCGACTGCTGGTGCAGCAGGCCGTCGTAGTTGCGGGCCAGATCGTCGAGCACGCCCTGCAGGCCGCTCAAGTCGGCGGCCGATTCGGCCAGCGCGCGGCTGAGCTGTTGCAGGGTGGAGAAGCGATCCAGTTCCAGCGGATCGAAGGTGGTGTCCGGACGGTCGTGTTCGCGCTGGTAGCGCGCCACGATCTGCGCTTCGGTTTCCAGATCCAGTCGACGCAACTGGTCGTGCAGACGGATGTTGGTGCGATCCAGTTCGCTCATCGCGCCGCGGAAGGCGCCCAGCTGCTGTTCCAGACGGGCGCGGTAGATAGCCACTTCGCCGGCGTGGTTGACCAGGCGGTCGAGCAAGTCGGCGCGAACGCGGACCTGTTCCTGCTGGCTGTGCGGGAAGAACTCTTCGTCCTGCGCGTTGAACTCGGTTTCCACCGGGGCCGACAACGGCGCCAGGTTGACCGGAGCCTTGGGCTCTTCCGGCAGCGCTTCGGCGCGGGTCGGCAGTTCCTGGCCGCGGGCATGCGCGTTGAACTCGGCGATCATGCCTTCGGGGATGCCGGCATTGCGGCGTGCGGTCACCCGCTTCAGCTGCTCGTGCAGGGCGTCAAAGCCGCGCTCGAGCAGACCGATGCCGGGGCGATCCAGTTCGGTGCGCTGGGCGACGATCGATTCCAGCATCGACTCGATCGCATGGCCCAAGTCGCCGACCGCGTGGATGCCGGCCATGCGCGCACCGCCCTTGAGCGTGTGCAGGTCGCGCTGCAGGCTGGTAACCAGGCTGCGATCTTCCGGCGTCTCGCGCAACTTGGCGAGCAGGTCGTCGGAGTGATCAAGCAGGTCGTTGCCTTCTTCAATGAAGATCTCGACCAGGTCCAGATCCAGACCGGCGATGTCGAGTGCGTCTTCGGGTTGATCTTCCGACGGTACCGCACTGGCCACGTCTGCCTCCTCGGATGCGAGGGTCGCCGGGAGATCGGCAACCGGCTCGTCGACGGGCGCTGCCACCTGCTCCAGCGTCGCGACGTCTTCCAACTCGTCCTGCAGCGGTGCTTCCACGACCAGCGCCGCTTCCGGCGCTGTTTCTTCCAGTACTTCGATAGGCGCGACTTCGGCCTCGGCCTCGGCTCCGGGCGCGCTCTCGAGCACGACCTCCTCGATGTCCGCGTCCTGCACCGGGGTCAGCTCGATGGCATCGACCGATTCCAGCGCGGCGATCTCTTCCACCACGGGCGTGTCTTGAACGCTGGCGGCGATTTCTTCCACCGCGACATCCGCTTCGGCGACATCCGCTTCGGCGGCCGCCGCTTCGGCGTCGGCTTCGTTGGAGGCTTCGCCGGCGAAGGCGGCTTCCAGCGGGCTTTCCTCGGCCACGGCCGGAATCGCATCCACTTCGGCCGCGTCGAGCGTTTCCAGGGTGATCTCTTCCACCACCAGATCGTCGGACACCGCCGGTGCTTCGGCTGCATCCAGTTCGGCGACCAGGGCGGCGATGTCCTCGTCGCTGGGCACGGCACCGGAATCGAGCGCGGCCTCTTCCAGCGCAGCGTCTTCCAGGCTGATCGCTTCCACGTCCAGATCTTCGTCGGCTTCGGCCTGGCGTTCCAGGCTGGCCAGGTCGCCGTCGTCCTCGTTGGCGGGCGCCGTTTCCTGGCGCGAACGCATGGAGTAGGAGAACTCGACGTCGAAGTACTGCACGCCGTCGGCGGCGCCCTTGACCGGCGGAACCGCGGCGTCGGCATCGTCACCGACCAGATCGGCCACGATGTTGTCGACAAAGTCATTGGGGTTGCGCAGCGAGGGTTCGTGCGGCGCATGCAGCACGACTTCCTCGTACAACTCCGCGCTGGCCGCCTGGTGTTCGGGATCCAGGAACGCGGACAGATCGTGCGGCGCCAGGTGCAGGTCGGCCAGCGGCACGATGCCCTCGCCCACGCCCAACGCACCGGCGTAGGTGCCTTGCGCGCCGTCGTTGACTGTCTGCACGCTTGCGCGCACATCGGGCAAGCCATCGCGCAATGCCGCCAGGCGCGCGGCCAGTTCGGCAAACACGGGAATACGCGGCGCCGGCTGCTTGAGCGCGTGCACGCTGCGGGCGATCGCGGTGGCGGTCGCGGCCAACGCCACGATGCCTTCCTGGGAGGGTGTCGCCGAGGCGGCCAGCAGGCGCTTGATGTACTGCTCGGCCGGCGCGGTGACCTCGATGATCTCCGGCACGTCGGCCATCGCGAACGCGCCGTTCATCGTATGCATGGCGCGCAGCAGCGGCTCGCTGGCCTTCTGCGCCGCCACGCTGGAATGGGCCAGCCAGGTGTTGACGGTGTCCAGATGGGTCGCGACTTCGGCTTCCAGGATTTCGCGCAGCACCGCGTCCACCGATGCGGGCGTGCCATCGGTGACCGGTTCGAACTCCGTGGCGGCGCCGGGCGCTGCAACGGCGACTTCGCCGGTGTTGTCGGCAACGCCGCTGTCGTTCGCGCTGCCCGCTTCCACCGCGATGGCAGCGGAACCCTCGGCCTTGGCCTGGTAGAACGCTTCCTCGCCACCGGCGACGCGATCAGCGATGGCCTTCAGGCCTTCCAGATCCGCACTGACCGGCGCCTGGCCCCGCAGCGCGGCATTGAGCTGCGGCAGCACGTCACAGACCTGCTCCAGCAACACCACCACGGCGGTGCTCGGCGGACGCGTGCGATCGAGCACGCGGTTGAGAGTGTTCTCGATTTTCCAGCTGAACTCGCCCAGAGTCTTGGCGCCAACCAGGCGACCACTGCCCTTGAGCGTGTGGAAGACGCGGCGAATCGGCCGCAGGCGATCCAGATCGTCCGGCGCATTGCGCCAGACCGGCAGCAGCTGGCGCAGGTTGACGATTTCCTCGTCGAATTCTTCCAGGAAGACTTCGCGGATTTCATCGTCGATGTCGCCGGCTTCGCCATCGAAGCCACCGGCCATCGCGGAGATGCCGGCCGTTACCGGCGCGGGTTCCGGGGTCGGCTCGGGCGGCAGCGGCGCAGCGACGGGTGCGCTGTCCTGTTCCAGAGTCAGGGTGGCGGCGGCCGCCTGGATATCGGCGAACACCGCGGCGGTTTCGTCGAACACCGGCGCGTGCGCGCTTTCCACACCCAGTTCCACCGGCTCCCAATGCACGGGCACGTCGCTGATGGCTTCCATCGGCGTGTCTTCGGCAAACTCGAAGCCGACCGGATCAAACGGATTGGCGGCAGCGGTTTCCACCGGCGCGGCGCGCTCGATGCTGGCGCTGCTGCTCACCGCGACGGGGGTTTCAGCCGGCACGGTTTCCTTCACCGCCGTGGCGGCGGCCGTGCTGACGATCGGCGCGGCCGAAGCGGCATGCCCCTGCTTGGGCAGCTCGGCCGGCAGCGGCCAGTAGCGCAGGTTTTCCAGGCTACTGCGGGTAATCTCCAGAATGTCTTCGCGATTGGGGCGGCGCTCGCGCAACGCTTCCAGGTAGTACTCCAGGCTGGCCAGCGCGTCAGCCAGGGTGTCCAGTTGCTGGCCACCGGGGATGCGGCGCTTGCCGATCAGTTCGTTGCTGACATACCGGCGCACGCCGGTGACGTAGTCGCCGGCCTGGCCCAGTTCCAGCATGCGCATGGCGCCGGTGACTTCGTCGAGCAGGCGCGGCACTTCGGCCAGCTCGCTGTGTTCCCAGTTGGTCTCGATGAAGGCGACGAACTTCTCGCGCGCGGCGGCGAAGTTGATGATCGCTTCCTGCGCCAGCACTTCCACGGTGCGCTGCGAATCGGTGAGCTTGCCATCGGCGCCGCCGTCGTTGACCGGGCCACCCAGACGGGCGACCTGATCATCCAGCGAAGCGTCGACATAGAGCAGCGCGCCGGCGATATCCAGCAGCGTGCCTTCGTCGGCCTGGCGCTGGCCTTCGGCCACTTCGCGCAGGGCGTCGCGTTGTTGCAGCACCACGTCGCGGGCCACGCCCAGGCCCATCATGCCCAGGGTGTCGGCCACGTTGCCCAGTTCGGCGACCTGCGGTTGCAGGGTGGCCGGGTTGTCGCGGGTGCGCAGATGCAGATCCAGCGCGTCCTTGACCCGCAGCAGTTCTTCCTTGACCGCGCTGCCGACGGTGTCGAGCAGTTCGCGGTTGCGCCCGCTGATGCTGCTGCGCGCGTGATCGATTTCTTCCTCGCTCGGCTGCGAGGCTTCGTCCGGCTGGCTGCCCGGCGGGAACAACATGCTCTCGTTGAGCACCGGCGCGCCGCGCGCGCTGCGGATTTCATTGAGCAGCGGCAGCAGCACGATCGGGATATCGCGATGGCCGTCCTGCAGGCGCTCCAGGTAATCCGGCAGCAGCACCGCACCGCGCATCAGCGTGGCGCAGGACTCGTCGCGATCGGCCACCGCGCCTTCCTGCAGCGCCAGCGCCAGCAGCTCCAGTTCCTCGGCGACCATTGCCGGTGCGTACAGCTCCACCATCCGCAGGGTGCCCTGCACCTGGTGCAGGTAGCCCACGCAGAAGCGCATGCGGCTGGTATCGCTCGGGGTTTCGACAAAGGCTTCGATTTCGCCGCGCGCCAGGCGCAGCGTTTCGTCCAGCTCGGGTTTGACCCAGCCAAGTACGGCATGACTCATGGCTTCACGCAATGCGCTCATTTCGTGCGTGTTCCTCAGCCGGGCAGCTTGAAGTCGGCGACCGAACGACGCAGGTCCGTCGCCAGTTGCGCCAGGTGACCGATCGAGTCGGCCGTCTGCTTGGCGCCCAGCGATGTCTGCGAGGTGATCTGGCGGATCACGCCCATCGTTTCGGTGATGTCGGTAGCCGCCACGGCCTGTTGCTGGGCCGCGCCGGAGATGGTCTTGATCAGGTCGTTCAAGTCGCTGGACACGCGTTCGATTTCGCCCAGCGCCGTGCCGGCGTCCTCGGCCAGGCGTGCACCCGACACCACTTCGGCGGTGGTCTGTTCCATCGAGCTGACCGCTTCGTTGGTATCGGCCTGAATGGCCTGCACCAGCGATTCGATGCGGCGCGTTGCATTGGAGGTGCGTTCTGCCAGGCGTTGCACTTCGTCGGCCACGACCGCGAAACCGCGACCGGCTTCACCGGCCGATGCCGCCTGCACGGCCGCGTTGAGCGCCAGGATGTTGGTCTGTTCGGAAATGTCGTTGATCAGTTCCACCACCGAGCCGATTTCCTGCGAGGACTCGCCCAGGCGCTTGATGCGCTTGGAGGTTTCCTGGATCTGGTCGCGGATCTGGTCCATGCCGCGAATGGTTTCGCGCACCACGCCGGCGCCTTCGGTCGCAATCAACACCGAGCGCTGGGCCACGTCGGCCGACTCGGTCGAGTTGCGCGAGACCTGGTCGATGCTGACCGCGATTTCGTTGATGCGTTCGGAAGCGGTGTTGATCTGGTCGGCCTGGTGGCCTGCCGCTTCGGCCAGCTGCAGCGCAGTGGCCTGGGTTTCCTGGGTCGAGGCCGCCACCTGCACCGAGGTGTCGTTGATGGTGGTCACCAGGTTGCGCAGTTCGTCCACGGCGTAGTTGATGGCGTCCGCGATGGCGCCGGTCATGTCCTCGGTCACCGAGGCCTTGACGGTCAGATCGCCTTCACCCAGCGAGGAGATTTCGTCCAGCAGCCGCATGATCGCCTGCTGGTTGCGGCTGTTGAATTCCACCTGGGTCTGGTAGCGCGAATCCTGCTCGCGCTGGCGGCTGCGGTAGAAGGTCCAGAGGAAGCCGCCGATCGACACGACCAGCAGGATGCCGGCGCCGATCGAGATCCAGAAGTTCGGGAACAGGCGGGTATCGCGCACCGAGCCGAACGCGGTGAACGCGTTGAACAGCGAGGAGCTGTCTTCCAGCATCTTGGTCGAGCCGTTGGTCAGCGCGGCGGCCGCCGACTGCGCGGCGAACAGGTTGCGCGAGCTGCCCAGGATCGCGTCCAGATCCTTTTTCATGTTGGCCCACAGGCTCTGCGCCTGTTGCAGCGAGCCGGTGGCGGCGCCGCGGACCGGTGCGATGCCCAGATCCGGGTTGCCGTTCTGCAGGCCGTCCAGCACCTGGCCGAACAGCACCGAGTCGCGGCCCAGTGCATCACCGGCCATGGTGGCGCCGGTGCCGCCGGCGCGGATTTCCGTTACCCGGCGGGCCATGGTGCCGGCCAACACCACCTGCTGCAGTGCGCTGTAGATCTGCGAGGACTGCGCGCCGCCCTGCGACATGGCGCGCACCACTTCGTTCAACTGTGCCTGCAGCTGCGGCACCTGGGTGGTGAAGCGGTCGGCGTTACCGGCCAGCGCCAGGACCGCGGTTTCGGAGGTGATGATCTGCTCGGCGCTCTTGTCCAGCGGCGACCAGGTGGTCTTGAGCTGGGTCAGCGGGCCGGCGATGTCGCGCTCGCTGCCGTAGCGGCTTTCCAAGGTGGCGACCGCTTCATCGATGCGCTGGTTGGTGTCTTTGAACGACTTGAACGCGTCGGCGTTGCCGGCCACGGCCTCACGGCCCTGGTTGGCCAGCTGCTGCGAGAGCACGCGCAAATCCGATGCGCTGGTGCTGGCGCCGGACAGGCGACTGCCCTGCCACGTCGCCACGCCGGTGTTGGCGCCGAAGGCCACCACCGCCAGGATCAGCAGGAGCAGCCAGAACGTACTGCCAAAACTGCCCAGCTTGCTGGGAGTGGGAGAATCCGCGGCCGTGCTCATTGTTCGAAACCCCTGGAAAAGACGTGCTGAAAGGCCGCGTCAGAGCGCGGCTTGTCGGAACTCCGGCGTGCGCGCCAACAACGAAAGCGCGAACACCCCCCAATCATGTTCGTCGCCGTGGAAGGCACGATCGACGAAGTGTGCATACCGCCCTTCGGCCAAGCTCCCCGGCTCGGTGGTCTGGGCTTCATTGAAACTGCGCTGGCCGTACAGCTCATCGATGGTCAGCGCGACGTCACCGCCAGGCTGGCGCATCACCAGCACGCGCTGGCCTTCGTGCAACACGGTGCGCTCGCCCTCGAGGAACTGCTTGAGGTCGATCACCGGGAACAGGTTGCCGCGCAGGTTGCCGATGCCCAGCAGCCACGGCTGCGCGCCCGGCACCGGCGTCATCGGCGGCAGCGGCACGATTTCCACCACCTCGCCGAAGTTGGAGACGAAGCGGCGCTGGCCGACGCGGTAACCGACGCCACGCCACTGGTCCGGCGCTTCCTCGCGCGCGGGCAATGCCACGGCGTGGGCCAGGCTGCGGCGCTCGTACTCGGCCAGGATGTCGAATGGTGTGCGGATCATGGCCCGCCCCCTGCTCGCGAATTGGGAATGGACATGCTCACTTCGTTCAGGTCCGCGCTCAGGTACTAACGTGGGCGCGAATCGCGTCGAGAAGTTCCTCGCGCGTGAACGGCTTGGTCAAGTACTGCTCGGAGCCGACGATGCGGCCACGCGCCTTGTCGAACAGACCGTCCTTGGAGGACAGCATGATCACCGGCGTGCTCTTGAAGACCTGGTTGTTCTTGATCAGCGCACAGGTCTGATAGCCGTCCAGGCGCGGCATCATGATGTCGACGAAGATGATCTGCGGCTGCTGGTCGGCAATCTTGGCCAGGGCCTCGAAACCGTCCGTCGCCGTCACCACCTCGCAACCTTCGCGTTTTAACAGGGTCTCCGCGGTGCGGCGGATGGTTTTCGAATCATCGATCACCATGACCCGAAGGCCGTTCAATGCCCCGGCCCGGTCAGCGTTCTGCGTCATCAATTGGTTCCCCGTGCGCGCGGTGCTTCATTAGACTTACCGGCACCGCTGCGATGGGCTCTTTATTCCAGTACGGACGCGGACTGTCAAGCGAGGCACATTTGAGGGGTCTTGCTGAACACGCCGATGCGACGCGCGTCGCAGTCCTGACCCTCGCGAACGCGTGAAGACGCTGGCTCGGCTCCGCCCCACCCCCACCCTGCCCCGCCGTGCGGGGGAGGGAGTCCAAGGTGCCGCCCCTGCTAACATCCTGCTCCTTGTTCCGCAGCGCGCTTGCCACCCCCATGCCCCTCGATGTCATCGTCGTCATGGACCCGATCGGGTCCATCAAGATTGCCAAGGACACCACCTTCGCGATGCTGCTGGAGGCCCAGCGCCGCGGCCATCGCCTGCACTACGTCCTGCCTGGCGGGCTGTCGCTGCGTGCCGGGGTGGCGATGGCGCGCACCGCGCCGCTGACCGTGCAGGACGACAAGGCCGGCTGGTTCCAGCTGGGCGAGCCGACCGATCAGGCCTTCGGGCCGGGCCAGGTGGTGCTGATGCGCAAGGATCCGCCGGTCGACTCCGAGTATCTGTACGACACCCACATCCTGTCGGTGGCGCAGGCGGCCGGCGCCTTCATCGTCAATGACCCGCAGGGCCTGCGCGACTTCAACGAGAAGCTGGCCGCGCTGCTGTTCCCGCAATGCTGCCCGCCGACCCTGGTCAGCCGCAGCGCCGCCGAACTCAAGGCATTCGTGCAGGAACATGGCGAGGCGGTGCTCAAGCCGCTCGATGGCATGGGCGGGCGTTCGATCTTCCGGGTGAAGGCCGGCGACCCCAATACCAACGTGATCCTGGAAACCCTGATTGCCGATGGTCGCTTGACCCTGGCCCAGCGTTTCATTCCCGGCATCAAGGACGGCGACAAACGCGTGCTGCTGATTGACGGCGAGCCAGTGGACTATGCACTGGCGCGCATTCCGCAGGGCGACGAGTTCCGCGGCAACCTGGCCGCCGGTGGTCGCGGCGAAGGCCGCCCGCTGAGCGATCGCGATCGCTGGATTGCCAGCCAGGTCGGCCCGGCGATGAAGAGCCGCGGCATGATCTTTGTCGGCCTGGACGTGATTGGCGACTACCTGACCGAGGTCAACGTCACCAGCCCCACCTGTGTGCGCGAACTGGACGCGCAGTTCGGCTTGAACATCGCCGCCCTGCTGTTCGACGCCATCGAACGCAAGCTCGCCGCCGCGCAATGAATGCCGTTGCTGTCCCGCCGCCTCGCGTCAGCGAGAACGAACGGCTGGGCGCCACCCTGGCGTTGTCGCTGATCCTGCACGGCATGCTGGTGCTGGGCGTGGGTTTCACCCTGGAGCGCAGCGCGCCGGTGGTGCCGACGCTGGACGTGATCCTGAGCCAGACCCAGACCCCGTTGACGCCGAAGGAAGCCGACTTCCTGGCTGCCGCCAACCAGCAGGGCGGCGGCGACCGTGACACATCCCAGCGCCCGCGCGACAGCCAGGCCGGCTGGGTGCCGCAGGCGCAGACCGGGCTGGCGCCGCAGCCGCTGCGTGCGCAATCGCCCACGGCCGCACCGCCACCGCAGGAACGCGTGATTGCCACCCGCAACAGTGCGCAGCAGGCGCCGCAGGCGCAGACGCGGCCGGTGCCGGATCGCACGGACCTGCCGTTGGGTGACAAGAAGATTGAACACGATGCGGAGATGGCGCGGCTGGCCGCGGAGATCCATCTGCGTTCGGAGTTGTACGCCAAGCGCCCCAAGCGCAAGTTCGTCTCGGCGAGTACGCGCGAGTACGTGTATGCCAACTACCTGCGTGCGTGGGTGGATCGCGCCGAGCAGGTCGGCAACCTGAACTACCCAGATGAGGCGCGGCGCAAACGCTTGAGTGGCACGCTGGTGATCAGCGTGGCAGTGCGCCGCGATGGCTCCGTCGAGCAGACGCGGATCATCCAGTCATCCGGGGTGCCGTTGCTGGATTCCACCGCGTTGCGGATCGTGCAGTTGTCCACGCCGTTCCCGCCGTTGCCGGACACCAGCGAGCAGGTGGATATCCTGCATGTCACGCGGACGTGGAAGTTTCTGCCGGGTGGTGAAGTGCGGGATGAGTGAGCCGCGTTACTTGGAAGCGCGCAACGCTTCCTGCTCGGCCAGCGTCAATGCCACGTTGTCGCGCAGATAAGCCGGCTCCACCAACTCCGGCGCCACCGCCTCGCCGCGCGCAAACGCCAACGACGCCAATTGCGCCAGGTCGGAGGCATGCGGCAACACGCTCGCATCCACGCTCGCCAACTGCGGCTGCAGCCGCGTCAGCAGCGCACCTTCCAACGCGGCAAAGCCCGTGCCCGCGCCATGCCAGCGTCCGTCATCGGGCAGTGACACCGCATCGGGCGCCGCGACGATCTCGTCGGACAGCGCCACCAGATCCGCGCCGTCACGCTGGAACGCACCCACGTACACCTCGCCCATGCGCGCATCGATGGCGGCGAAGATCCGTTGCTTGCCGCCCGCCGGTTCCGTGCCATACGGCAGCACCAGCGAAGCCGCCACCACCTTCAGCGTGGACACCGGCACCAGCGGCCGATCAATGGCCAGCGCGATTCCCTGGCCCAGGGCGATACCCAGGCGCACGCCGGTAAACGCGCCCGGCCCGCGACTGATCGCGATCGCATCCAGCGCACTGCGTGCCACGCCGGCCTCGGCCAGCAATTCCTCGGCCCACGGCAAGGCCAGCTCGGCATGTCGCCGCGGTGCGATTTCGAAGCGCTCGCGCACCTGTCCATCCAGGTAGAGCGCCACGGAGCAACCTTCGGTTGCCGTTTCGAACGCGAGCAGTTTCATGATGTGGCGTCATCCGCGACGGGCGGTTGCCACAATTCCACCAGTCCGCCTTCGGGATCCACGACGTAGCCGAACTTGCCCTGCTCGCCATCCTCGCGTCGCTCCAGCACCTGGCAACCTTCGGCGCGCAGCGCGTCCAGCATGCCTTCCAGATCATCGACGCGGAAATTGAGCATGTAGCTTTTCTGGCTTGGCTCGAAATACGTGGTGTCGGCCTTGAACGGCGACCAGATCGTCAGCGCTTCCTCGCCGGTGTCGGCGCGCTTCCACGGCAGCATCGCGCCACCCCATTGCGACACATCCAGGCCCAGATGGCGGCCGTACCAGTCGGACAGCGCCTTGGGATCGTCGGCCTTGAAGAACACGCCCCCCAGGCCATGCACGCGCGGTTTGTCAGTCATGGTCCTGCTCCTGGCGTCAGTGGCAGCGATTCTGGTGCAAAAAAGCCCTGCACATCGTCCAGCTGTCGGGTGCGGGTGAAGGGCGGCAGGGATTCCAGGAACAGCTTGCCATAGCTCTTGCCCAGCAGGCGTGGATCGCACAGCACCAGCACCCCGCGATCGCGCTCGGTGCGGATCAGCCGGCCCACGCCCTGTTTCAGCGCGATGACCGCCTGCGGCAGCTGCTCGTCGCGGAAGGGGTTGCCGCCCTGCCGGCGAATCGCCTCCAGGCGCGCTTCGAACACCGGGTCGTCCGGCGCGGCGAACGGCAGCTTGTCCACCACCACCACCGACAGCGCATCGCCGGCCACGTCCACGCCCTCGCGGAAGCTGGCGGCGCCCAGCAGCACGCCGTTGCCGGATTCGCGGAAGCGCTGCAGCAAGGTCGCGCGCGGCATCTCGCCCTGCACGAACAACGGCCACGGGCCACCGCGCAATGCATCGGCGGCCTCGCGCAGCGCGCGGTGCGAGGCGAACAGCAGGAAGGCCCGCCCTTGCGAGGCTTCCAGCACCGGCCGCACCGCCGCAATCATCGCGCTGCCGTACTCGCGCGAGGCCGGATCGGGCAGCGAGGGCGGCAGGTAGCACAGCGCCTGGTGCGGCCAGTCGAACGGGCTGGCCTGCAGCAAGGTGGTGGGATCATCCAGGCCCAGGCGCTCGGCGTAGTGATCAAAGCGGCCGCCCACCGCCAGCGTGGCCGAGGTGAACACCCAGGCCGCGCGCGACTGTTCGCGGTGCTGGCGCAACGGCGTGGACACATCCAGCGGGGTGCGCTGGCAGCGGAAGCCGCGCGGGGTCAGTTCGTACCAGAACACATCGCCGGCATCGGCCGCGACCGGTTCATCGTCGAAGCCGGGAATCGGTTCGTCCTCGCCCAGCCAGCGCGCCAGCCGTGCGGACAGCTCCTGCGCGCGCGCGGCGCAGGCGTCCATGCCCAGCGAGGATTCGGCCATGTCGACCACGGCGATCGACAGCTCGCCCAGCACATTGAGCACGCTGCCGAAGGTCTCGGCCACCTCGCGCTTGCCCAGCGCGCGTTCGCGCGTGCCGCGCGTGGGCAGGCCTTCCATCGCCAGGCGCAGTTCGCGCAGCGCCTGCTCCAGGCGTTGCACGGGATCCTGCAAGGTGGCCAGTGCGCCGGCCACGTCCTTGCATTCGGCCAGGCAGTCGCGCGCCAGTTCCTGCAAAGGACGCATGCCGAAGCTTTCGCCGAAAAAGTTCGCCGCCAGTTCCGGCAGCTGGTGCGCTTCGTCAATCACGAAGGCCTGCGCACCGGGCAGGATTTCGCCGAAGCCTTCCTGCTTGAGCGCCAGATCCGCGAGCAACAAATGATGGTTGACCACCACCACATCGGCGGCCTGCGCACGCTGCCGCGCCTGCACCACGAAGCACTCTTCCCAGAACGGGCACTCGGTGCCCAGGCAGTTGTCGGTGGTCGAGGTCACCATCGGCAGCAGCGGCGAATCATCCGGCAGCGCGGCCAGCTCGGCCATGTCGCCAAATTGGGTGCGGCCGGCCCAGGCGATGATGCGCTGGAACTGATCCACCTGGTCGCGCGTGGTGAACGAGCCAATCAGGCGCGGTTCGCCCTTGGCCTGTTCCAGGCGGTAGCGGCACAGGTAATTGGCGCGGCCCTTCAACAGCGCAGATTTCAAACCCACGCCCAGCGCTTCGCGCACCCGCGGCAGGTCGCGGTGATACAGCTGGTCCTGCAGCGCGCGGGTGCCGGTGGAGATGATCGTCTTCAGGCCCGACAGCAACGCCGGCACGAGGTAGGCAAAGGTCTTGCCGGTGCCGGTGCCGGCTTCGGCAATCAGCGCGTCGCGACTGTCGAACGCATCGGCAATGGCGCCCGTCAGGCGCTGCTGCGCCTCGCGCGGAACAAAGGCTTCGAGCCGGCTGGCGAGCGCGCCACCTTCACTGAGCGCTTCGCGGCTGGCATGGGCAAGTTGCGACATCGTCTCGACAATCCGGGGCACGGCGACAGGACGCGCCGTGCGGGGACTTACATTCTATTGATGCCGGGGACCGTGCAGGCGGCCAATTTGTCCCTGGCTTCGCCGATGCCGCGATCGATGTCGGCCAGTGCGCGCGCCTGCTCGGCCAGCTTTTCCTCGTTGGGCCGCTTGATCGGCGCTGCCGCCACCTCGTGGCGACGCGCACGCACCTGGTGCACGGTTTCCCAATGACGGCGACACCAGGGGCCGACTTCCGACCCCAGCGCGATCGCGCGCAGGGCGTCGGCCTCGGCGCGATCGAAGTCGGACTGCAGCAGGGCCACCTCGGCACGCTCCTGCAACACCGCCGGATCCTGCGGCACGATCGCGAGCGCCTGGTCCAGCGAAGCGGCAGCGGCGTCGTTTTCACCACGACGTGTGGCGGCGACGGCCATCTCGCGCAGATCTTCCACTTCGTTGTCACGCAGCGGCTGCACGTCCAGCTCGCGTTCGTCCTGGCCCTGTCCGGCCTGCTGTACGGCGGCCAGCATCTGCGCCGGTGTGCGGGTGGCCACGGCCGGGCTCTCCGGCGGCGCCTCGGTGGCGCAGGCGCCCAGCAGCAAGGTCAACGACAACACGAGCAGGCGCGGAGCGGTGGCAACAGGCAGGAACTTCGACTTCTTCATGACAGGGACTTCAGTTGCTGGGCGGGGGCGGCGGCGCGTCGGACGCCGGCGGCGCCTCTTCGTTCTTCTTGTCCAGGCCGAACCAGCTGCGCCAGCCGCCACTTTCTTCTTCGGCCGGTGCAGGAGTTTCCATCACGCACGCACTGTAGGGCGGCGCATAGCCGGCCACGAAGGGCAGCGTGCGCGCACCCGGGCAGCCTGGATCGGTGCTGTTGTTGCCGGCCACCCACTGCCAGTCCAGGCCCTTGCCCGATACTTTCAGCGGCGTGCTCGGCAGACGCGCGAACAGGTTGGACCATACACGCATGCCACCGGTGGCGCCGTAAAGGCCGGTCTGCTCGTTCTTGTCATTGCCCATCCACACCACTGCCAGGTGATCGCCGGTGTAGCCGGCGTACCAGCTGTCACGGCCATCATTGCTGGTGCCGGTCTTGCCGGCCGATTGCAGATGCCCGCGACCGTCGCCGAGCAGTTGCCGGGCCGTGCCGTTGCTGACCACCTGCTGCAAGGCCACGCTGATCAGGTTGGCGGCGATGGAATCCCCTTCCTGTGCGGGCGCGGGCGTCTTGTCATAGCGCTTGAGCAACTTGCCATTGGGATCCATGACCCCGCGCACCGCATGCAGCGGTTGGATTTCACCGCCCGAGGCGAGGAACTGGTACAGCTGCGCCATCGCATAGGGGCTTTGATCGGTGGAGCCCAGGATCAGCGAAGGATTCTTTTCCGCCTGCATGCCGGCCAGCACGCGCAGCAGTTCGGCCAGCCGCTCCGGATCCACCTTCATGCCCACGCGTACCGTGGCCTGGTTGTAGGAATTGGCCAGTGCATCGATCAGGCGCACCGTGCCATGGCTGCGATTGTCGGAATTGCCGGGCGACCATTTCTTGTTGCGGCCCAGTTGCACGGTCACCGGTGAATCGTCCACCCAGCTGGCCAGCGAGTACTGATCCGGCTGCGCCAGGGCCAGCAGATAGACGAAGGGCTTGAGCAACGAGCCGACCGGCCGCTGTGCTTCCACCGCGCGGTTGAAGCCGGGATTGGCCACGTCGCGTCCACCCACCACGGCCAACACGTCGCCGTTGTGCACGTCGGTCACCACCATGCCGGCCTGCAGCGGCGGACGGCGCTTGTTTTCCAGCGCCTTGATGGTGCGCGTCACCGCGCCTTCGGAATAGGCCTGCGCCGACGGCGACATGCCGGTCAGCACGATCAGGCCGGCGCCTTGCAGCACATTCTCGGGATAGTCGCGGGCCAACTGGCGACGCACCAGATCCACGTAGGCAGGAAAACGGTTGGCAGCGACCATGCCAGGCGTCTGCGTCACCCCCAGCGGTGCAGCCACGGCGCGCTTGTATTCCTTGTCGTCGATCAGGTTGGACGCGTGCAGCTTGCCGAGGACGAAATCGCGGCGCTCTTTGGCCCGCTCCGGATTGCGCCGCGGGTCGTAGTAGGACGGACCCTTGACCATGCCGATCAGCAGGGCGATCTGTTCACTGGTCAGGGCATTGAGGTCGCGACCGAACCAGAACTCCGAACCGGCGGCGACGCCGTGGATCGCCTGGCTGCCGCGCTGGCCCAGATAGACCTGGTTGAAATAAGCCTCGAGGATGGTGCTCTTGTCGTAACGCGCTTCCAGGATCAGGGCGAACAGGATCTCGTTGAACTTGCGCGAGGGCGTGACTTCCTTGCCGATGCCGAGCAGGCCGCTGCGCGCCAGCTGCTGGGTCAGCGTGCTGGCGCCCTGGCGGGTCTCGCCGCCGGAGCGCAGGGTCACCCACACTGCACGCGCGATGCCGCTCAGATCGATGCCGTGGTGATCCTTGAAGTCGCGGTCTTCCACCGCCTGCAGTCCGGTGACCAGCAGGATCGGCACTTCCTTCAGCCGCACCAGCCGGCGCTCTTCCTGCTTCTGCCCGTACAGCGTGGCAATGCGCGCCGGATCCAGGCGCGCGGCCTTCAGGTTCTGCTTGCGCGCCACATCGCGCACAGTCAGCACGCGGCCGCTGGACAGGGTCACCTGCAGGCGGCGCGGCGCGACGATGCCGTCGACGTCGGTGTAGCCACGATTGGCAATGGTGTAGCGGCCACCGTTGCGTGCATAGGTGCCGGGCAGCTCGCCCTTGCCGTCGTCGCGGTAGGACGCCGCATCCAGTTCGGTCTTCAGGGTCTGCGCGTCCATCGCCACGCCCGGCGCCACCGCCAGCGGGCGGGCGTACACGCGCGTGGGCACCTGCCAGCGCAACTCGCCGAAGCGTTGCGTCACCTGGTGGTTGAGGTAGAGCGTATACGGAATCAGGAAGCCCAGGCCCAGGGCCACCGCCGCCAGGCCCCAGGTCAGCAACCACTGCCGCCACACGGGCGTGTCGGTGCTGTCGTCGTCGTATGCGTCGTCGTCTTCGTCTTCGTAGTCGGTCTGGGCCACGGGGATGCGACAATGAAAGGTGCCGGCAGTCTAACGCAGGCCCCGCTCCGGGGGGCCGTCGGCGTACCCTGTCCTGGCCCCTGATTGCTGGAGTTGCAACGGAATGTCGATGCCCTTGGCCCATGTGCGCTTTCTGTTCGCGCGCCTGAGCGGCCTGTTCCGGCGGGGAATGAACAGCGTGCGAACGCGCGGCTGGCAGGCCACCTGGTCGCGCCTGCGCCGGCACTGGTCACCCGCCCTGCCCCTGCCCGCCCCGCTCCTGTACGCACCGGCGCCGGCGCCGTTTGCGCCTTTCGAACTGCCGCGCGCCGATGCGCCGCGCGCGAGCATCGTCATCCCGGTCTACAACCACGCCACCGACACGCTGGACTGCCTGCGCGCGCTGGCCGCGCATCCGCCGCAGGCAAGCATGGAAGTGATCGTGGTCGACGACGGCTCCAGCGACGAGACCGAAGCGTGGATGCGCGCCATCGACGGCCTGCGCTATCACCGGCGCGCGGCCAATGGCGGCTTCATCGCCGCCTGCAACGACGGCGCGGCGCTCGCGCGTGGCGATTACCTAGTGCTGTTGAACAACGACACCGTGCCGCAGCCAGGCTGGCTGGATGCGCTGCTGGCCACCTTCGAAGCCCACCCGCGCGCGGGACTGGTGGGGGCGCAGCTGATCTACCCGGACGGTCGCCTGCAGGAAGCCGGCGGCGTGGTGATGGCCGATGGCGCGGCCTGGAACTATGGCCGCTTCGATTCGCCCGATGATCCACGCTACGCCAGCCTGCGCGCAGCCGACTACTGCTCGGGCGCGGCACTGGCCGTGCCCACGCCGCTGTTCCGCGAACTGGGCGGATTCGACACGCGCTACGCGCCTGCGTATTACGAAGACACCGACCTGGCCTTCGCGGTGCGCGCGGCCGGGCGCGAGGTGCTCTACCAACCGCGCTCGCGCGTGGTCCATCGCGAAGGCGTCACCGCCGGCACCGACCCCTCCAGCGGCGTCAAGGCCTACCAGGCGCGCAACCAGGGTGTGTTTGCCGCCAAGTGGGCCGATGCCCTGCAGCGACAACTGCCGGCGCGATCATTGCCCTCGCCGGGATTGTTGGCGCGGGATCGTCCGCAGATTCTGATCATCGAAGAAAGCACGCCACGCGCCAATCGCGATTCCGGTTCGCTGCGTCTGCTCAATCTGATGCGGCTGTTGATCGAGGAAGGCGCGCACGTCGTCTTTTTGCCGGCCGACCTGGCCTACGCGGGCGCCGATACCCAGGCCCTGCAGGATCTGGGTGTGGAGTGCTGGTATGCGCCGTTTGCCGGCAATGCACCGGCCTGGCTGCGCGAGCACGGCGCGCGCTTCGACACGGTCATGGTCTCGCGCCACCACGTGGCCAACGAGTTCCTGCCCCTGCTGCGCAAGTCCACCCGGGCGCGGGTGGTGTTCGACACCGTGGATCTGCACTACCTGCGCGAACGCCGCGCCGCCGAGACGGCCGGTGATGCCGCCCTGCTGCGCGCCGCCGAACGCACCCGCGCCGACGAACTACGACTGATGCGCGCCAGCGACATCACCCTGGTGGTCAGTGCGGTGGAGCGGAGCCTGCTGGCCACCGATGTCCCGGATGCCCGCGTCGAAGTGGTGAGCAACCTGCATCGGCTGACCGCAGCCGGCGGTGATTACGCGTCGCGCCGCGATCTGGTGTTTGTCGGCGGATTCCAGCACGCCCCCAATCTGGATGCCATGCGCTGGTATCTGCAGGCCATCCATCCGCGGGTGCACGCACAGCTGCCGGACGTGAGCTTCCACTGCATCGGCGACCAGCCACCCGCCGACATCCGCGCGTTCGACGGTAGCCACGGCGTGCGCGTGCACGGCCACGTCGCCGATCTGGATCCCTACATGGATCAGGTGCGCGTGGCGCTGGCGCCACTGCGCTTCGGCGCCGGCGTGAAGGGCAAGATCAACCTGAGCATGGCCCACGGCCAACCCATCGTCGCGACGACGTGCGCGGTGGAAGGCATGAGTCTGCAGGATGGGCGTGACGTACTGGTGGTCGACACAGCCGACGCCTTCGCCGACGCGATCGTCACGCTCTATCGCGATGAAGCACTCTGGACCCGACTGTCCGCAGCCGGCCGCGACAACGTCGCCCGACACTTCTCTCTCGATGCCGCCCGAGAGACCGTCCGTACCGTATTCGGATTGACCCAGGCGCCTTAGCCCCCTGAGTCAGGGGGCGATTCGCGCGCAGCGCGAATGGGGGTGTGCCCGATCAGGGTACGCGCGCCATCCGCACGCGCTCGGCAAACTCATGCAGACCCGGCGCTTGCGGCGCCAAGGCACGCGCTTCATTCAAGGCCTGCGTGGCAAACGCCACGTCGCCTGCGCCCAAACGTTCACCGCCCACGGCAATCCACTTCTGCGCCATCTGCCGGCGCGCTTCGGGCAGCGCCGAGGCGCCCGGACTCAGGGTTTGCCACGCCGACAGGCAGGCCTGCGCGCGACGCAGGCGATTGCCGCGCAGTTCGTCCTCGTAGCAGCGCGTGACCGCCGGCAGCAGCCGCGCGGCGACGCTCTTCACCCGTGCATCGTCCGGCGCCAGCGCCTGCGCTGCGCGCAGCTGGTCGTAGACGCTTTCGCCCGGCGGGGTGATCCAGTCGTTGCGCGCTTCGGCCTTGGCGATGCCGTCGAGCAGGTCGGCCAACTGCTGACCACGCTGTCGCGGCGAGGTCCGTGCATCCAGGCGGGCCTCGGCGGCGCGGGCGCGCACCAAGGCCTGCTCGGCTTCGTTGACCGCGGCGGACTGCGGGGCAATCTCGCGCGCCTGCGCCAACGCCGCTTCGGCCTCGGTGAAGTGGAAGTCGCCGGCCTGCTTGCGTGCCTGCTCGGCATAGGCGGCGGCGACCCGATCCAGGCCCTGGCGCGCCCGCGCTTCGTCGGGCGAGGTGGAGAGCACGTCTTCGTAGCCCTTGCGTGCGGCTTCCAGGCGTCGTGCGCGCAGATCCTGATCGGCGCGGCTCACGCCGTTGTCGCCTGCGCGTGCCAGTGCCGCCTGCGCCGCCGGCAGATCGACATGGCCGGGGTCATAGCCGCGCACACGCGCGATCACCGCGCCCGCCTCGGCCACCTTGCCCTGGGCCAGCAGCGCCTGCGCTTCCTTCAGCAGGTCCGACAGCGCATCCTCGCGGCCTTCCAAGGCTTCGATGCGTCCGGGCTGCAAGCTGAGGACGCGCTGGAACAACGGCAGCGCGGTATCCGGGGCGCCGTCGAGGCGACCCGCGGCCTGCGCGGCCAGCGCCTGCTTCAACAGCGGTTCGATGTCCGAGCCACCGGCTTCGTGCTGGCGCAAGGTGTCGGCCACCTGGGTGGCGTTGGCGCGCGGCACCTGCAGTTCGTTGGCCAGTGCCAGCGCGGCATGCGCACGATCGTATTGCTTGCGTTCGGTGTATTGGCGCGCCTGTACCAGGGCGGCCTCGGCCACCTTGGCCAGGCCGGCGCGCGCTTCGCTGCGATCGCCGTCCAGTGCCAGCGCGGCTTCGTAATACTGGCGCGCACCGCGTCCGCCGCTGGCGCTCAACTGGCCAATGCGCAAGGCGGCATCGCCTTGATCCAGCAACTGTTGAATGCGCGTGTCAGGCCAGAACACCGCTGCCAGCGGCTGGCGGAACACCACCAGCACCGCCGCCAACAGGATCAGGATCAGCAGCCCCCAGCGCCAGACCCGGCGCGAACGCCAGGCCGGCGGCGGGTAACGCGACTCGTCGTAGCCGTAGTCGTCGTCGTTGTTCCTGGGATCGTCGCGAAAACGCACCTTGTCCCAGTCGGTGCTGGGTTCGATGCGATCGCGCGGCGGCGTTTGTTCGTTGATTGACATTCGGCGCCAGCATACCCACTCAGGCTGAACGTCGCGCGTCCTCGACCCCGGGGATGGCGTCCAGTTTGCCAAGCAGGGTCGACAGTTGGCCGAAGTCGGCCACCTTCAGGCGCAGGCGCAGCTGGACCCGGCCACTGCCGCGGGCGTTGTCGCTGTTGATGTCCAGCACGTTGGCGTCTTCCTGGGCGATCAGGGTGGTGATGTCCTTCAACAGCCATTTGCGGTCGAAGGCCCGCACCACCACGTCCACTTCATAACCACCGCCACCGGCCACGCCCCACTCCACCGGCAACACACGCGCCGGGTTGGTCGCGGCCAGCCGCAGGAAGGCGGCGCAGTCGCGCCGATGCACGGTCACGCCACGACCGCGGGTCAGATAGCCACTGATGGGCTCGCCAGGCACCGGCTGGCAGCAACGCGCCAGCTGTACCAGCAGATTGCCCACGCCCTCGACCGTGAACTTGGACTTGCCTGGTGCGGCCGGCTTGCGGCCACCCGGCTTGCGCCCGGGCGGCAGCAGCGACGGCGGTGCCGCCGGGGCCGCGGCGGCGCGCTGTTCGTCGTGCAGCGCGCGCACGATCTGGTTGGGGCCCACGTCGCCCAGCGCCACCTGGATGTAGAGATCATCCACGCTTTCGGCGTGGAATTTCTTCGCCATCGGCGCCAGGTCGGCATGGTGCAGGCCGAGGCGCTTGAGTTCCTTTTCCAGCAACTCGCGGCCGGCCTGCAGGTTGCGCGCGCGATCGAGCTTGTGGAACCAGGCGCGCACCTTGTCGCGCGAGCGCCCGCTGGCGAGGAAACCATTGGCCGGCAAGAGCCAGTCGCGGCGCGGCTCGCCGGTCTTGGAAGTCAGGATTTCCACGCGGTCGCCACTGTGCAGCGCGTGGTTGAGGGGCACGATGCGGCCATTGACCTTGGCCCCGCGCGTGCGGTGTCCGACCATGGTGTGTACGTGGTAGGCGAAGTCCAGCACCGTGCCGCCCTGCACCAGATCAATCACTTCCCCCTTGGGTGTGAGCGCGTACACGCGATCCTCGACCAACTCGGCATCCAGTTCGCTGGCCAGGCCATCGCCGTCGCCGCCTTCCTGGGTGTGATCGAGCAGACGGCGCATCCAGGCGATCTTGCGATCGAAGGCCTTGTCGCCGCCGCCTTCCTTGTAGCGCCAGTGCGCGGCCACGCCCAGTTCGGCCTGCGCATGCATTTCGTGGGTGCGGATCTGCACTTCCAGCGTGCGCCCTTCGGGTCCGATCACCGCGGTATGCAGGGAGCGGTAGTCGTTGGACTTGGGGCGGGCGATGTAGTCGTCGAATTCGCTCGGCACCGGTTGCCACAGGGCATGCACGATGCCGAGCGCGGCATAGCAGGCGGCCACGTCATCGACGGTGACCCGGACGGCGCGCAGGTCGTACAACTCGTCGAACGAGACCTGCTTGCGCTGCATCTTCCGCCAGATGCTGTAGATGTGCTTGGGGCGACCGCTGATCTCGGCGCTGATGCCGTGTTCGGCCAGGCCTTCGCGCAGTGTGGTCTTGACCGCTTCGATATAGCGCTCGCGACCGACGCGCTTTTCATCCAGCTGCGATGCGATCTGCTTGTAGGTGTCCGGCTCCAGGTAGCGGAAGGCGAGGTCTTCCAGCTCCCACTTGAGCTGCCAGATGCCGAGCCGGTTGGCCAGCGGCGCGTGGATGTCGCGGGTCAGGCGCGCCAGTGCGCGCCGTTCGGTCTCTTCCAGCGCGCCGGCGTGGCGCATGCGCGCCAGTTGCCGTGCGAGCAGGATCGGCACCACGCGCAGATCGCGCACGATCGCCAGCAGCAGGCGGCGCAGGCCTTCGTTGCTGCCGCCGCGCTGCTGCTCGGCGTGCAGCACCCAGACCTGTGACGCGGCTTGCTGGCCTTCGATCAGGTCCACCAGCGCCGGCGGCCATTTGGCCGCAGCCGACTTGGCTGCTTCCTGCTTCGCTGTATCCGGCTTGCCGGGTTCGGGCTTCGGCTGTTCGCCTTCACTGCCAGGCAAGGCGAACAGCAGGGCTGCCGCCAGGACTTCGCCATCGGCGGACAACGCCGCCAGCGTGTCCAGCGTATCGGCCACCACCGGCAGCGCATCGCGCAGCGGTACCTCGCCACTCGCATCGATACGCGTCTGTACCAGCGCACGCAGATCCGCCGGCAGCGTGGCCAGCGACGGCCGTTGCAGCAGGGTGATCACGTCGGTGCGTGGAGCGGACAACACAGGCGTCTCTCGTTCGGTGGGGCCGCTCTAACTTACCTGCACGCGCGGCGGGAATACAGTCCTGCGCGGTGATGAGGTCATGCCACAGCTGCTGGTGCGGGTTTCACCCACGCAGTGCCTGCAGACGTTGCGCCAGTTTCTTGGGTGAGACGCCGCCGCGCGCGGACAGCTCCTGGGCGAAAACGGAGATCCGCAATTCCTCCAGATCCCAGCGCAGCGCCTGCCAGTCGGCACGTGCATCCAGGCCCTGCGCGCGCGCCTCGGCCAAGGCATCGGCAAACGGCTTGATTTCCAGCATGCGCGCCTGGTCGCGTACCGGATCGCGCAGCGCGCGTTCGGCGCGCAGGCGCATGCCTTTCAGGTAACGCGGGAACTCGGCCAGCGCGGCGGCCGGGGTGCGGCGCAGGAAGCCCGGATGGATCAGGCCCTGCAACTGGCCCTGCAGATCGTCCAGATTGCCGCGGGCCCAGCCCATCAGCGGCGATTCCAACTGCGGCTTCACTTCCGCGACCGCTGCGAGAATGGATTCGGCCAGAGTCAGCCGCGCCATCGCTTCGGCAAACAACACGCGCGCCGACTCGTCGCGACGACGCTCGAAGGCTGCGCGATCGCGGATCTGTTCCAGGCCTTCGGCCAGCACCGCGTTCATGGCCGCATCGGCGATATCGGCCTGCAAACGTTCCTTGCGCTCATTCGGATGCAGGCCGGGCTTGCCACTGGCATCGTGGAATTGCTCGATGGCCGCGTACAGGAGGCCGGTTTTGGGCGACACCGGCAGTTGCTTGCGCGCTTGCTTGAGCTTGTCGGCCAGCGCGAACTCCAGCAAGCGACGCACGCCGAGCGGGTGCGCCTGCCGGGCTTCGCCGCGATCGGCGAATACGCGCAGCGCCACGCTGTCGCCTTCGTCCACCAGCGCCGGAAATGCCGGCACGCCGGCTTCGCCCGGCACCTGTTCCGGAATCGCCTGCGCCGGAAACTCGCGAAGGCCACTGGCGGCCATCGCCCGGCCGGCGCGGGCGGCAAACGCCTGGCCGGCACGGTCACCAAAGCGGGCACGCAAAGCATCCAGATCCCGCGACTCGGCGAGCACCTTGGCTTCACTGGCACGCGCCGGATCGCGCACGTCCTCGCGCAGGCGCAGGTTCATGCGCAGATGCGGCTCCAGCGCAGACTCGTCAAAGTCGAGCGCAGCCAGCGTGGTGCCGGTGGTGCGCGCCAGGAAGCGCGCCAGCTCACCGCGGATGTCGTCCGCGCTCGGCTGCGGAAACGCTTCGAAGAAGGCGCGGCCGAAATCCGGCGCCGGCACGTAATTGCGCCGCATCGCCTTGGGCAGGCTGCGAATCAGGCCCGCGGCCTTGTCCGCCACGAAGCCCGGCGCCAGCCACGACAAGCGTGCCGGATCCAGCGCATTGAGCAGATGCAGCGGCAGTTCCAGGGTCACGCCATCGTCGACCGCGCCCGGCTCGAACCGGTAGTGCAGCGGCAAGCGTGCATCGCCCAGGGCGAAATACTTGGGATAGCGATCCTCTTCGCTGCCCTCGCCGGGCAACAGTTCGGTCAACGACCACAGCAGCTTGCGCCGCGCTTCCGGCGCCTGCGCTTTCCACCAGGCATCCAGACCGGCGGCCGAGTGGATGTCCGAAGGAATGCGCTGCAAGTACCAGCGCGCCTGCCAGTCCTCATCGGCCACCAGGCCGGCGCGACGCAGCTTGGCTTCTTCCTCGCGCGCCTGCTCCAGCGTGTGCAGGTTGTCGGCCACAAAGCCGGCGCGGGTGTTGATCTCGCCGGTCACCAGCGCCTGCCGCACGAAGATGTCGTGCGCTTCCAGCGGTGCGATGCGGCCATAGTGCACCGGCTTCTTCGGCGCCAGCACCAGGCCGAACAGGCTGATCTGTTCGGAAGCCAGCACGTGGCCCTGCGCCCGCGACCAGTGCGGATCGAAATGCTTGCGCGCGAGCAGGTGCGGTACTTCGGCGATCACCCAGTCCGGTTCAATCGCCGCATTGGTCAGGCCCCAGACGCGCTGGGTGTCGAGCAGGGTGGCGGCGAGCAGCCAGGGCGGTGGCTTCTTGGCCAGCGCCGATCCCGGGAATACCTGGAAGCGCCTCTGGCGTGGCGCCTGGTAGTCGTTCTTCTCGGTGCGGTGGCCCACCTGCGTGGGCAGGCCGGCAATCAAGGCGCGATGCAGCGCCACGTACGCGGCCTGGCGCGCTTTCTCCGTGTCCGGCTCCGGCGCGGTGTCCAGCGACCAGCCCAGCTCCTCGCACAGCAACAGCAGTTGCCGATGCAGTTCGCGCCACTCGCGCATGCGCAGGAAGCCAAGGAAATGCCGCTCGCACCAGTCGCGCAGCTTCGACTGGGTCAGTTCTTCGTGCGCGCTTCGGTAGGCGTCCCACAGCTTGACGATGCCCAGGAACTCCGAACGCGGATCGGCAAAGCGTGCGTGCGCGTTGTCCGCCGCCTCGCGCGCTTCGGGTGGGCGCTCGCGTGGATCCTGGATGCCCAGGAAGGCGGCGATGGTGATCATCTCGCGCAGGCAGCGGTGTTGCTGCGCGGCCACCAGCATGCGGGCGAGCTTGACGTCCACCGGCAGGCGCGCCATCTGCCGGCCGATGGTGGTCAGCTTGCGATCCTTGTCGACCGCGCCCAGTTCGCCCAGCTGCTGCCAGCCATCGGCCACGGCACGTTCGTCCGGAGCTTCGACAAACGGGAAGTCCTCGATCCGGCCCAGTCCCAGTTGCAGCATGCGCAGGATCACGCCGGCCAGGCTGGAACGACGGATCTCGGGATCGGTGAATTCCGGCCGTGCGAGGAAATCGGATTCGGCATACAGCCGATAGCAGATGCCTTCTGCGATGCGCCCACAACGACCCTTGCGCTGGTTGGCGCTGGCCTGGGCGATGGGCTCGATATGCAGACGGTCCAGTTTCTGCCGCGGGCTGTAGCGCTTGACCCGAGCGTAGCCGGGATCGATGACGTAGCGGATGCGCGGCACCGTCAGCGAAGTCTCGGCCACGTTGGTGGCCAGCACCAGGCGTCGCTTCGGACCCGGGTTGAACACCCGATCCTGATCCTTGGTGGACAGCCGCGCGTACAGCGGCAGCACTTCGGTTTCGCGGTACTTGCGCCGCTCCAGTGCCTGGTGGGCGTCGCGGATTTCGCGCTCGCCCGGCAGGAACAGCAGCACGTCGCCGCGCGGGTCGTGGCGGGTGATCTCGTCCACTGCCGCCACAATGGCATCGTTGACCGTACGCTCGCCGGCGCGGCCATCCTCGCCGCCCTCACCCTCCAACGGCCGGTACAGCACCGACACCGGATAGGTGCGGCCTTCGACGCTGATCACCGGCGCATCGTCGAAATGACGGGAGAAGCGCTCGGTATCGATGGTGGCCGAGGTGATGATCACCTTCAGGTCCTTGCGCTTGCGCAGCAACTGCTTGAGATAGCCGAGCAGGAAATCGATATTGAGGCTGCGCTCATGCGCTTCGTCCACGATGATCGTGTCGTAGTTCGACAACCAGCGGTCGCTGGCGATCTCCGCCAGCAGGATGCCGTCGGTCATGAACTTGATGCGGGTGTCCTCGCCCACCTGGTCGTTGAAGCGCACCTGGTAACCCACGGCATCGCCGATGCCGGTGCCCAGTTCCTCGGCGACCCGGCGCGCCACCGCGCGCGCGGCGATGCGGCGCGGCTGGGTGCAGCCAATCATCCCGGCCACGCCGCGGCCAGCGGCCAGGCACAGCTTGGGCAACTGGGTGGTCTTGCCCGAACCCGTCTCGCCGGCGATGACCACGACCGGATGCTTGCGGATCAGCTCGACGATGGCCTCGCCTTCGCGGGCGATGGGCAGGGCTTCGTCCAGGGTGACCGTGGGCACCGACGCAGCACGCGCCTCGCGCCGGGCCACCGAACTGGCCAGGGCCTGGGCGAAGGCCTCGCGCGGGGCCGCCTCGCCCGGTTTGGCCTGCCAGCGCGACCACAGCCCATGCAGCCGGCCGCGGTCACGGCTCATCGCCCCGTCGATGGCGCGGCGGGCGTGGTGGAGGTCGGGGGATTGGGCGGGTTCTATGGCGTTCATCAATCGGAGCGTGTGAAACGTTTAATAACGCAAGCTGGTTTAACTTTTGTATTGTGGGCCATGTCCCCCATAAGGAGAGTGCAGATGTCCAAGACCAAGGCCAAGAGCAAGACGGTGGCCGCCCCGGCGGCGACTTCCCCGAACATCGATATCGGGATTGCCAATGCCGATCGCAAGAAGATCGCCGAGGGGCTGTCGCGCTTCCTCGCCGACAGCTACACGCTGTACCTGAAGACCCACAACTTCCATTGGAACGTGACGGGCCCGATGTTCAATTCGCTGCACACGATGTTCGAGGGCCAGTACACCGAGCAGTGGACGGCACTGGACGAGATCGCCGAGCGCATCCGCGCGCTGGGCTACAACGCGCCGGGATCGTATGCGGAGTTCGTGCGTTTGTCTTCCATCCAGGAAGAAACCGGCGCCGACGGCGTGCCGGCGTGGAAGGGAATGATCGAGCAGCTGGTGTCCGGTAACGAAGCCGTGTGCCGGACCGCGCGCAAGGTGTTGAAGACGGCGGATGATGCCGGCGATGATCCTTCGGTTGACCTGCTGACCCAGCGGCTGCAGACGCACGAGAAGTATGCGTGGATGTTGCGCTCGCTGCTGGAGTGATCCCGCCCTGACTCACGCACGAAACGCCCGGCCCGTCCGGGCGTTTTTTTTGCCCCCGCCTGCTACCCTATCCCGCATGTCAGAACGTCCCACCGACCTGCTGAAACGGGTCTTCGGCTACAGCCAGTTCCGCGGCCACCAGCAAGCCATCGTCGAACACCTCGTCGCCGGCAACGACGCCCTCGTGCTGATGCCCACCGGTGGCGGCAAATCGCTTTGTTACCAGGTTCCTGCACTGCTGCGCGACGGCGTCGGCATCATCGTCTCGCCGCTGATCGCGCTGATGCAGGATCAGGTCGAGGCGCTGCGCCAGCTCGGGGTGCGCGCCGAGTACCTCAATTCCACCCTGGATGGCGAAACCGCCGCGCGCATTGAACAGGCCCTGCTGCGCGGCGAACTGGACCTGCTCTACGTCGCTCCCGAACGCCTGCTGACGAGTCGCTTCCTGTCCCTGCTCGACCGCAGTCGCATCGGCCTGTTCGCCATCGACGAGGCCCACTGCGTGTCTGCCTGGGGCCACGACTTCCGCCGCGAATACCTGGAGCTGACCATCCTGCACGAGCGCTGGCCCGACGTGCCGCGCATCGCGCTCACCGCCACCGCGGACCCGCCCACGCAACGCGAGATCGCCGAGCGGCTGGGCCTGAACGAGGCGCAGCGCTTCGTCAGCTCATTTGACCGGCCCAACATCCGCTACACGGTGGTGCAGAAGGACAACGCCAAGCGCCAGCTGCGCGATTTCCTGCAGCAGCATCGCGGCGAAGCGGGCATCGTCTACTGCCTGTCACGCAAGCGGGTGGAGCAGTTTGCCGACTATCTGGTCGAGCAGGGCTTCAATGCCCTGCCCTATCACGCCGGCCTGGATGCCGACGTGCGCGCGCACAACCAGCGCCGCTTCCTGCGCGAGGAAGGCATCGTGATGGTGGCCACCATCGCCTTCGGCATGGGCATCGACAAACCCGATGTACGTTTCGTCGCGCATGTGGATCTGCCAAAGTCGCTGGAAGGCTACTACCAGGAAACCGGCCGCGCCGGCCGCGATGGCGAGGCCGCCGATGCCTGGCTCAGTTATGGCCTGGGCGATGTGGTCCTGCTCAAGCAGATGATCGAGCAATCCGAGTCCGGCGAAGAGCGCAAGCGGCTGGAGCGGCGCAAGCTGGATCAGTTGCTGGGTTATTGCGAATCGCTGCAGTGCCGGCGGCAGGTGCTGCTGGCCGGCTTTGGCGAAACCTACCCCAGCGAGTGTGGCAACTGCGACAACTGCCTGCACCCTGCCGCCACCTGGGATGCCACGGTCGCGGCGCAGAAGGCGTTGAGTTGCGTGTATCGCAGCGGCCAGCGCTATGGCGTCAATCATCTGATCGACGTGCTGCGCGGCAGCGACAGCGAGAAAGTGCGCCAGTGCGGCCACGACCAGTTGACCACCTATGGCATCGGCAAGGACGTGGACACCGCCACCTGGCGCAGCATCTTCCGCCAACTGGTGGCCTCGGGCCTGCTGGAAGTGGATGCCGAAGGCTTCGGCAGCCTGCGCCTGACCGACGCCAGCCGCGTCGCGTTGCGCGGTGAACGCCGGCTGCTGTTGCGCCGGGATACGCCCAGCCGCGAGCGTGAACGCGCTCCGCGCAGTGGCGTGGTGGTGACCGAAACCGATCTGCCGCTGTTCGGCGCGCTGCGCCAACTGCGCGCCCAACTGGCCAAGGAGCAGAACGTGCCGGCGTACGTGATCTTCCACGACAGCACCCTGCGCAACATTGCCGAGCATCGCCCCGGCACGCTGGACCAATTGGCGCGGGTCGGCGGCATCGGCGGCACCAAGCTGGCCCGCTACGGCGAACAGCTGCTCGACGCCATCCGCGCCGCCGGCTAGGCCGGCCAAGCGCCCTCACGCGAACCCATAAAAAAAGGCTGCCGGGGGATATCGGCAGCCGAGAGAGAGAGAGTTGCTGTTTTCTTTTTTATAGAGATGCGCGTGGAGGCAAAAAAGTTGCATCCGGTGGCATGACGGCATCCTTTCACGCGCCCAGCCAGACCTGCCACGCCTGAAAGTCACTATGACCTGGTACCTCTGGGCCGCCCCGGCATAGCCCGGAAGTCAGGGTGGCTATTGGCTGCCTGCAAGGGAGCCCCTGACAACCCGCATTGGTCAGCCGCCGATGCAACGGCGATCGTGTGCCGGGTTGATGCGACCACCGGCCCTGCTGCGAGGGAGTGGGTTGAGCCAGGACATCCTGCGGTTGATTGAATTGATGGTGGCGGGTCAGGACACGCGCCTGTCCACGGCGCTGCGCCTGGCCGATCTGCTGGAAGCCCGCCATGGCCATGATCGGCGCGTGCGCGAAGTCATCCAGATGCTCGCCTGCTACCACCCCGACGGTCATGGCCACGGGCTGGGTCCGGATGCGCTGTGTCTGCCTCTGCAGGCCCTGGGCCACTACCTGCGCCCGTAACCGGCGCAGCCGCTGGCTGGTCGCGACCGCGCTTGCCGTAAGTACAACGACGTCCCCCGCTCCCCCGACATCACCATGCTCGCCTCCTTGCGTACCCATCAGATCGTCCTGGCCTCGCGGCCCACTGGCGAACCCGTCGCCGCCAATTTTGATGTGCGCTCCTCGCCACTGCCCGCACTGGGCAACGGCGACGTGCTGCTCAAGACCCGCTATCTGTCCATCGATATCTGCGCACGCGGGGTGATGGAGGCCGACCGTCCGGATGGCGCCTCCATCGCGCCGGGCGATGTGCTGGGCAGCGGCGCCATCTGCGAAGTGCTGGAATCGCGGGCGCAGGCATTCAAACCGGGAGATTGCGTGCTGGCCCACGTGGGCTGGCAGAGCCATGCCGTGGTGGCCGGCCGCGATCTGAAACGCAAGCTGCACCCCAAGGTCGCACCGGTCAGTACCGGCCTGGGCGTGTATGGGCTGTATGGCTACATCGCCTACTGCGCCATCAATGAAATCGTCCGTCCGCGGGCGGGCGAAACCGTAGTGGTTCCCTCGGCCGCCGGTCCCACCGGCGCGGCGGCCGCCCAGATGGCCAGGCAGCACGGTGCCCGCGTGGTGGGCATCACCTCGGGCGCCAACAAGGTCGCCTGGTGCCAGGCCTTGGGCATGGATGCGGTGGTCGATCGGCTGTCGGCGGATTTCGCCGCCGAGTTGGCGAACGCCTGCCCGCAAGGCGTGGACGGGTTTCTGGAGAACGGCCAGCGCGCCGTCCATCGCGTGGTCTTGCCACTGATGAACGACCTCGGCCGCGTGGCGATCTGTGCGCTGCCTTCCGACGGCGAAGTCGCCCCCGGCCTGGGTCGGTCCGATCATCTGCCGGCGTTGCTGGAACAGATCTTCCTCAAGCGCCTGAGCGTGCGCGGCTTCACCGAGCGCGATGTCCTGCGCGTGCATCCACAACAGCTGGTGGATCCGCGCTTTGTCGCCGACATGGGCGGTTGGCTGCGCGAAGGTCGGATGCAGTATCGCGAGGACATCATGCACGGACTGGAGCAGGCGCCGGCGGCGCTGACCCGCCTGCTGCGTGGCGAAAATTTCGGCAAGCTGTTGGTGGCGCTGGATTGACCGCGCGGCGGCCAGGGCGCCGCGAGTTCCCTGCCCTGCGCGGCGCGAGCCAGCCCGCGTTCAAGCGACAAGGCATAACGTGAGTCACGTTCTGCTACGGTTGCCGCCATGAAAGCATCGCTGCCCTCCCTGCTGCTGCCCTGCCTGATCGCCTCTGCGCTGGTGCCGGGCACGGTGCGTGCGCAGGAGGCGCTGGACCTCAAGCTGCCGCAGGGCTCCGTCTACTCGCAGGATCCGCCCGGCACCTTCTACGGCGATACCAGCGGCGTACCCGTCAGCCAGGCCAACACGGTGGTGGCGCGCAATGCCTGCGGCACGCCGCTGGATGAGGACGATGGCAAGGCCGCAGTCCACGGCAGCGTGGCCACCGGCATCGGCTACACCAAGGGCCGTGGCAACAGTCATTGGAATGCCGCCAACGTCAATCTCTGCAAGACCTACACCACCGATGAAGGCAACACCGGCGCTTTCAACCTCAACATCGGGGTCAGCCAGTACGACGGTCCGGGCTGGGGTCCAGGCTATGGCCGTGGTTACTACAACAACCGGCGTGCGCCGGGCGATGTGGGCCCGCCACCTGCGCAGGGCTTCGGCGGCGCACGCATCCGCTGAGTCGCGCTGGCCCGGGGCAGGCTCGCCCCACTGCCCGTTCGCACTACTGCTTCACCCAGCGCCCGGTGTCCTGCAGACGCACGCCAAAGCGCGCCCAGGCGCGGAACTCTTCCACGCTGCAGCTGCCTGACTGCCCGGCCTGCGCGCCGGCGACCACGGCGTAGTCCACGCTCTGTCCCAGCCCCAACGCGGCATCGCCCTGCGCCTGCACGCGCCGCACGCTCCACAACTTGCCGAGCTTGCCATTGCTGTAGCAGTGGCCGGGCAGGATCTGCTGCGGGTGGGTGATGTTCTGTTCGGCGTGCTGTTTGGCCAGTTCGAGCAACTCGGTCAGGCTCTCGCTGTTGATGTCGACGTAGGAGTTGAGTTGCTCCATTGCCGCGGCAAAGTCTTCCTGGGTCAGTTCGAACTGACGCTCGGCGGGCTGGGTCATGCGCGAAGCCAAATGCCTGCGGTGCAGATGCACCGGATAGCGACGCCAGGGAAAAAACGCATTGAAGGCCAGCGCCATCAGCAGGATCGCCAGCACGTTGATCAGCACCGGCGAAAGCAAGTACTGGTAGCCCAGCGCATGGATGTCAGCGCCGCCGATCACCGCCGCCAGCGAGGTCGCGCCACCGGGCGGATGGATGCAGCGCAGATAGTGCATCGCCCCCACTGCCAGCCCCACGGCCAGCGCGGCGGTCCAGGTATGCCCGGGAAACCAGCGCTGCACGCTTACGCCAATCGCAGCCGAGATCAGATGCCCGCCCAGGACCGCCCACGGCTGCGACAGCGCGCCCTGCGGCACCGCGAACAGCAGCACGGCCGACGCCCCCATCGAGGCCAGCATCAGGCTGCCGCCCGGGGTGCCCATGAAGCCGTCGGGAAACGCCCAATGGGTGATCCAGTACACCGAGACTATGCCAAGCAAGGCGCCCAGCGCCGAGATCCATTTCTCGCCATGGCGGGTGGCATTGCGTTCTATGCCCAACCAGAGGCGGAGTTCCTGCAGGACCGGATTCAACAACATGGGGTTCCAGGGGCGGCGGCGGCGCGGACGCCATCTTAGGCAGGCGTGGACGGGCTCAACAAGCCGGCAGGCGACCGCGACGGCGGATGCGGGAACCCACGCACGCTACTCGGCGGCCTGCGGGAAAGCCGGCAGCTTGGCGATGTCGCGTTCGTCGTGCTGGATGATCACGGTGGCCTTGAGGTTGCGGCCCAGCTCGCGATAGCGATCCATCGACGCCAGCGACTGCGCGCGATCCGTGTTGTATGAAGGCACGCCGGAGCTGTCGAGGTTCTCGCGGAAATGCGCCACGTCGCCGGACAGCAGCACCGGGCCCAGCCTGGGCAGCTTCACCAGCAGGCCATGGTGGCCCGGGGTGTGACCGGGTAGCGCGAGCATCGTGACGCTGCCATCGCCGAAGACGTCCAGATCGCCGGCCACCAGCTGGGTGCGGGCGCCGGGCTTCATCCACGCGCCCAGATGCTTGGCGCGCCAGGCGTGTTCGGGCTCGCCCAGCAGCTCGAAATCGCCACGCCCCATCAGCAGGGTGGCCTGCGGAAAGTCCTCGGCCTGGCCGATGTGATCGAAGTGGTAGTGGCTGATGCCCAGCTTGCCGATCTGCGCGGGCCGCACGCCAATCTGCGCCAACTGCTGCACGAGGGTGATGGCCAGAGTCTGCGAATCCTCCTTGCCCTGGGTCAACGGCTTGCCCAGTTCACTGTGCGGCAAGCCGGCGTCCCACAGCAGGTAATTATCGCCGTGGCGCAGCAGATAGCAGCTGCTGGTCACGCGCAGGTTCTTGCCCACATGTGCGTGGGTGTCGGACATGTCGTCCAGGTTGGCCACCCAGAGCTGACCGCAGTCCAGGCGCCATAGCTGCAAGGGCAGCGGCGCACTGTTCTCCGCAGCGCCGAGCGGCGTGGACAACAGCAAAGTGGCGATCAGCGTCAGCGAACGAAACTTCATGACATGTCCTCCGGGTGGATGCACGATTTCTTCCCTGGCGTTGCATGGGGCCTCGGTACGCGGGCTACTTGCACTCATCAGGCCGCTTGCAAGCGCCAGGCATGGCTGTAGATGACGTGCCGCCCGGGTCGCACGAAGCCGGCCAGGGTCAGCCCACAACTGTTGGCCAGATCCACCGCCAGTGCGGTCGGCGCCGAGATGGCCAGCAGCATCGGCATGCCGGCAATGGCCGCCTTGCTGACCATCTCGTAGCTGGCGCGGCTGGTGACCACGGCAAACCCCTCGCGGCGATCAACCTGCGCGCGCGTCAACGCGCCGATCAGCTTGTCGAGGGCGTTGTGCCGGCCCACGTCTTCGCGCACGGCCAGCAACTGGCCATTCGGCAATGCCCACGCTGCCGCGTGCAGGGCGCCGCTGGCGGCGTTCAAGGGCTGGCGACCCTGCAGCTCGTCCAGCGCTCGCGCCAGCGCCTGTGCGTCGATGCGCAGGCCAACGCCCACGGGCGGCGGCTGTTGGATGATGTCCTCCAGCAACCGGTGACCGCAGATGCCGCAGCCACTGCGACCCGGCAGGCTGCGCTGCAACTCGTTCTGCAAGGCAGCCGGCAAGGCCCCGTGCGTGCGGATATCCAGGCGGATGCCTTCGAGCAGGTCCTCGCGCAGTACCTGCGCGATCTCGTCCACGCCCATGCCGTGCTCACTCAACGAAAAACCGTAGGCGAAATCCTCCAGCTCACCGGGCGTGGCCATCATCACCGCGTGCGGTTCGCCGTTGTAGTGGATAGCGACGGGCACTTCCTCGGCCAGGCAGTCCTGCGCCGGCGTGCTGGCGCCCGACTCGACCTGGATGACCGCGCGCTCCGCCAATCCCGCAGTGCGACGTGGCGGTTCAGGAGGCATCGGGCAGGCGCGTGATCAGCACGGGAATCGACTTGTATGCCGGTGTACCCGAGTTGGGATCGTGGCTGTCCAGCGGCACCAGCCGATTGCCTTCGGGGAAATACATCGCGGCCGAGCCGCGCGGCAGGTGGTACTGCACGGCGATGTAGCCGCTGATGCGGCGCGAGTGCGTGCCACCCGCGCCCGGCACGCGCGACTCCACCTCGATGGCGTCGCCATGGGCGATGCCGCGCGCCTGCATGTCCTCGGCATTGAGGAACACCACGTCGCGACGGCCGCTGATGCCTCGGTAGCGATCGTCGAAGCCGTAGATGGTGGTGTTGTACTGATCGTGCGCACGCACGGTGGTGAGCGTGAGCAGATCCGGCTCCTGTCCCTGCGGATCCTCATCCAGCCCCGGCGCCAGCAGGAACCGCGCCTTGCGTCCCGGCCCGCCCCAATCGCGCACGGAAGCACCCACGTACAGGCGGAAACCACCCGGCTCGCGTACGCGCCGGTTGAAGTCGTGGAAGATCGGAAACACGCTTTCGATGTCGTCGCGGATGCGATCGTAGTCACTCACCAGGCCATCCCAGTCCACCTTGCTGTGCGGCAGAGTGGCCTTGGCGATGCCGGCGACGATCGCCGGCTCCGAGCGCAGGTGTTCCGAGGCCGGCGTCAGTCCGCCCTGCGAGGCATGCACCATCGACATCGAATCTTCCACCGTCACCGACTGCAGGCCGCTGGCCTGCTCATCGCGTTCGGTTCGGCCCAGGCATGGCAACAGCAAGGTCTGCCGCGCGGGAATCAGGTGCGAGCGGTTCAACTTGGTGGCGATATGCACCGCCAGGTCCAGCTTGCGCATCGCCGGCAACGTGGTCTCGGGATCGGACATGGCCACGGCCAGATTGCCGCCCAGGCAGATCAGCGCCTTGGAGCGTCCGTCACGGATGGCGCGGATGGATTCCACCGCATCATGGCCGTGGGTCAGCGGAAACTCGATGCCGTAGGTGCGTTTGATCCCGTCGGCCAACGCCTGGCTTGGCTTTTCGGTGATGCCGACAGTGCGATCGCCCTGCACGTTGGAGTGCCCGCGAATCGGTGCGATGCCAGCGCCGGGCTTGCCGATGTTGCCGCGCAGCAGCAACAGGTTGGCCATCTGCTGCACGTTGTGGGTGCCGAAGCGATGCTGGGTCATGCCCATGCCGTAGCAGATGATGACGCGTTCGGCATTGGCGTAGACGCGCGCGGCGGCTTCGATGTCCGCGCGCGACAAGCCGGTTTTGGCCAGCACATCCTCCCAGCGTGTGCGTGCCAGGTCTTCGCGCAGGGCTTCCAGGCCTTCGGTGTGTTCGGCAATGAAAGCGTGATCCAGCACGCCAGCCCCACCTCGCGCGAGATCGGCGGCGTCGGCGTCAAGCAGGCACTTCATCATGCCTTTCAGCAACGCGACGTCGCCGCCAATGCGCACCTGGTAGTAGGTCTGCGCAATCGGCGTGGCGCGGTTGGCCAGCATCTCCGACACGTCCTGCGGCGAAGTGAAACGTTCCAGGCCGCGCTCGCGCAGCGGATTGACTGCCACGATCGGCACACCGCGTCGCGCCACCTCGCGCAGCGTGCCAAGCATGCGCGGATGATTGGTGCCGGGGTTGTGGCCAAAGCTGAAGACGGCATCGCAATGCTCGAAGTCTTCCAGCGTCACCGTGCCCTTGCCGACGCCAATCGAATCCGGCAGGCCGACGCTGGTGGCTTCGTGGCAAAGATTGGAGCAGTCGGGGAAATTGTTGGTGCCGTACTCGCGCACCATCAACTGATACAGGAAGGCGGCTTCGTTGGAGGTGCGGCCGGACGTGTAGAACTCGGCCATGTCCGGGTCCGGCAACGCACGCAGCGCCTGGCCAATGTGGGAGAACGCCTCGTCCCACTCGATGGCGCGGTAGTGATCGCTGTCGGCGTCATAGATCAGTGGATGGGTGAGCCGGCCGGCATCTTCCAGCGCATGGTCGCTCCACTCCCACAGTTCGGCCACGCTGTACCGGGCAAACAGCTCAGGCGTGGCGCGCTTGCCGGTGGCTTCCCACGACACGGCCTTGGCGCCGTTCTCGCAGAATTCGAAGGACGAGGTGTGCTTGGGATCGGGCCAGGCACAGCCGGGGCAATCGAAGCCGGTAGGTTGGTTGACCCGGCGCAGCGCGGCCGTCTCCCGCCCCACTGCCATTTGTCCCTTGATGACCCGCGCCACCGCCGCCAATGCGCCCCAGCCTCCCGCGGCCGCCTGGTAATCGGACACGCCTGGAACCTTGCGCTCAGTCATCGGAATGTCCTGCCACGTACAGGGCGGGGTGGCCGAGCGCGCAGGATACTCGAAGCGGCGTTGCCGCGCTGTCGGCGCGCGCGTCAGCGCTCCTGCAGGGCCTGCAGTGCGGCTTGCAGATCTTTCTTGCGGAAGGGCTTCTGCAGGACCGGCAAGGTGCTGTAGGGCGCGGGCAGGCCCATCTGCCCATAGCCGGTGGTGAACAGGAACGGGATGCCGCGTTGCTGCAGCACATCGGCCACCGGGAACGAGGATTCCCCACCCAGGTTGACGTCCACCACCGCGAGATCCACGGGGCGTTGCTCCAGCAGCGCCAAAGCCTCGCTGACGGTCGCCGCCAACGCCTCGACGGTGTAACCCATCTCCGGCAACAGATCTTCCAGCAGCATGGCGATCAGCGACTCATCCTCGATCACCAGAACACGATTTTCCATGACAGTCCTCAGGCAAGTTCCAGCGGCAACGGCATCACGATGCGGCAACACACGCCACCCGGTTCAAAAAACAGCTGCGATTCGCCGCCCAGGTCGTGCTTGAGTCCGCGCTCGACCAGCCGCGAACCAAAGCCGCGCCGGCTCGGCGCCTGCACCGGCGGTCCACCGCGCTCCTCCCAGGTCAGGGTCAGCGTGGTGCCTTGTTCGGCCGGCTCACAGGTCCACTGGAACGCGACGCGTCCGTCGGCCACCGACAGGGCGCCGTACTTCACCGCGTTGGTGCACAACTCATGCAGGGCCATGGCCAGCGCGAGCGCGCGGCGCGGATCGAGCACCACGCCGGGTCCGCTCACGCCGAACCGGACGACGTCGTCCTGCTGGTAGGGCGCCACCGCGGCACGCACGATGTCCTCGATGCTGGCGCCTTTCCAGTTCTGCCGGGTCAGGATGTCGTGCGCATCGGACAAGGCCATCAAGCGCGCCTCGATGCGATCCTGCGCGTCCTGCGCATCGACGCTGCCGCGCAGGGTCTGCGCGGTCATCGATTGCACCAGCGCCAGCGTGTTCTTGACCCGGTGATTGAGTTCGTTGACCAGCAAGCGCATGTGCTGCTCATGGTGTTTGCGGTCGGTGACATCGCGGGTGCTGCCGGCAACGGCTTCGACCTTGCCGTCCGGTCCGAATACCGGAGTGAAGATGTAGTCGTAGATGCGCACGCCCATGCTCGTGTGCGGGAACGGCACATCGCCGCGTACCGGCTGGCCGGTGGCGATGACCTGATCGATCTCCGCATCATGCATGGCCGCATGCCAGGGCTCGTATCCCAGTTCCAGGCAGGTCTTGCCCAGCGCCTGCTCGGCGGTCATGCCCCACATGTCCAACAGCGCGCCATTGGCGTAGATGAAGCGGTGCTGCAGATCGAAGACGTACATCAGATCCGGTGTGGCCTGCAGAATCGCCTCGTAGAGCCGGAACTTGGCCGCTGTCGCTGAGACGTCAGCAAGCGGCATCACGTGATCCATTGCGCACCCCTTCGAAGTGAAAGCGAATCTAGCGCCTGCATGTTCAAAAACCGTGAAGGTCAGGATTCCGGCGCGACGCTCAGTCGGTGCCCGACACGTCGTCCGGCGCCCAGTCCGGGCCAGCGGATCCGATACGGGCCAGCTTCACAGATAGACGCCCGACTGGATCGCGCCCAGAACCCGCAGGGCCGACTCGCGTCCGGTGGGCGTGTCGATCATCTCGGCCGGCGACAAGCCGGCCAGCGCGCGCTGCGGGCGCCGCATCCATCGACCCAGCCATGCGAAGACGTCAGTAGCGGCACTCTCAAGCCCCGCGCAATCGGTGTTTTCCCACAGGGAAAGCCAGGTTTTCTGACAGCTCAGGGCGGAATTTTCCGACGCCCCGGCGCCGTGTCGACCGGTGCGCAGGATCGCCCGCAGTGGATCGACGTCGCGCCACGACGACAGCGGCCGCCTGGTTCAATTGATCAGGATCAAGGCGACCCCGATCACACTTTCCGCACCATGGCCACGCGGACCGGCGACGCCTCATGGGGAGGGCGAGCCGATGACGCCGCCCACCCAACAAGAATCAAGCATGCGCCAGAACCTGCCGGTTACCGACGTGGAAGTGCTGCTCGCCGACGATGACCTGATCGTGTCCAAGACCGATCTGAAGGGGCGCATCGTCTACGCCAACGCCGCCTTCCTGCGGATCAGCGGCTTCAGCGAAGCCGAACTGCTGGGCAACGCACACAACATCGTGCGCCACCCCGACATGCCCCCGGCGGCCTTCGCCGACTTGTGGGCGACGCTGCAGGCCGGGCGGCCCTGGGTCGGCATGGTCAAGAACCGCTGCAAGAACGGCGACTACTACTGGGTCCGGGCCGACGCCGCACCGGTGTATGAAAACGGCACGCACGTGGGCTACATGTCCGTGCGCAGGAAGCCGGACCGCGCGCAGGTCGCCGCGGCCGAACAGGCGTATGCGCGCATCCGCGCCGGCACCTGCACCCAGGTGCTGCGCCAAGGCAGCCTGCACGATCCCGTGCCGTGGTACATCCGCTGGAATCCGCTGTGGAAGCTGTCATTGCGCACTCGCTTGCTGATGTCGGCCGGCGCCATGGGCGTATACGGCCTGGCGCTGATGGCGATCCAATACCTGGATGCGCCGCGCGGACTGGCCCTGCTCACGATCGCCGCCTGCACGGTGATCGCCGCGTACTGCGCGTGGTGGCTGGCACACGACGTGGTCGATCGCCTGGAGCAGGCCAACGCGCATTTCCGGCGCCTGGCCAGCGGCCTGTACGACGGGGTGATTCCCATCGATCGCGACGACGAAATCGGCGCGATCCTGCTGGGCCTGAAGTCCACCCAGGTGCGCCTGGGTTTCGAAATGCAGGACGCCGAGCGGCGCAACACCGAGGCAGCGCGCATCACCCGCGCGCTGGACATGGCCGGCGTCAACATGGTGATCGCCAACGAAAGCAGCGATGTGATCTATCTGAATCCCGCCATGCACGCCATGTTGCGCGCCGCCGAAGCGGATCTACGCGCCGACCTGCCCGACTTCGATGTCGATGCGGTGCTGGGCCGTGGTCTGGATCAACTGCATGTCGATCCGCCGCAGCAACGGAAGTTGCTGGCTTCATTGAGCACTCCCCTGCACACGATGATGACCTTGGGCGGGCATCGCTTCGAATTGACTCTGACCCCGGTTTTTGACGAGCGCAGCCGACGCGTAGGCACTGTCAGCGAATGGCGGGATCTGACCGTGGCGATGGACTCGCTCGCGGGCAGCCTCAATCGGGTGGTCGGCGGCGCGGTACGCGGCGACTTCAGCCAGCGCATCCGGCTCGACGGCCAGGACGGCTATCTGGAACTGCTCGGCCAGGGCGTCAACGATCTGCTCGCCCGCACCGAAGTGAGTTTGCGCGCGACGCTCTCGGTGCTGGCAGCGCTTGCGCAGGGAGACCTGCGTCCGCGCATCAACATGCCCATGGAAGGCCTGTTCCAGGAGATGAAAGACAGTACCAATGCCACCCTGGTCCAGCTCACCCGGATGGTCGGCACGATTCGCGACGTCAGCCGCGACATCCAGACGGCAGCTCACGAAATCGATCTTGGCAATGCCGACCTGGCGGTCCGCACGGAACAGCAAGCTGCCTCGATCGAGCAGACGGCCAGTTCCATGGAACAGCTCACGCAGATGGTGCGTCAATGCTTGGAAAGCGCCGAACTGGCCAATGGCATTGCCACCGATGCATCCACCGACGCGCAGCAGGGCAATGTACTGGTGGCGCAGGTCATCGAGACCATGATGGACATCCATGCTTCCTCACGAAGAGTGGGCGAGATTGTCTCGGTCATCGACGGCATCGCTTTCCAGACCAACATCCTGGCTTTGAATGCGGCGGTGGAGGCCGCGCGTGCAGGCGAGGAAGGCAAGGGCTTCGCCGTGGTCGCCGCGGAAGTGCGCGCGCTCGCCCTGCGCTGCGCCGCGGCGGCGCGCGAGGTCAATGCACTGGTCGGCCAATCGACGCAACAGGCCACCGAAGGCCAGCAGCGCGTGGAGCAGGCCGGTCACATGATGCGGCAGATCGTCGAGCGCAACGCCGAAGTCTCACGGCTGATGTCCGGCATCGCCCGCTCCACCGCGGCGCAGTACGAGGACATCGAACAGATCAACCGCGCCATCGAACAGATGGACGAAGGCACGCAGCAGAACGCGGCACTGGTGGAGGAGGCGTCCGCCTCCGCGCATGGCTTGGCGCAGCAGGCCACGCAGCTGGTGCGCGAAGTGGATGCGTTTCGGGTCGCGGAAAATGGTGGGCCGTGAAGGATTCGAACCTTCGACCAAAAGATTAAAAGTCTTCTGCTCTACCGACTGAGCTAACGGCCCACAGGCCCGGCATTGCGCCGGGGTGCGAATTCTACCCCAGGCGGGCGCGCGGAAAAACCCGCGCTGGTTCAGGCATAGCGCGTGGGATCGGCCACGCCGGCCTCGGCAAAGCCGGCCGCGCGCAGGCGGCAGGCGTCGCAATGGCCGCAGGCGCGGCCTTGTTCGTCGGCCTGGTAGCAGGACACGGTTCGGGAAAAATCCACGCCCAGGCGCAGGCCTTCGCGCACGATGGTGTCCTTGCCCATGCGCATCAGCGGCGCGTGGATGCGCAGGCCCGCGCCTTCGACGCCGGCCTTGGTGGCCAGGTTGGCCAACTGCTCGAAGGCGGCAATGAACTCCGGGCGGCAATCCGGATAGCCGGAGTAGTCCACCGCGTTGACGCCGCAGAAGATGTCGGCCGCGCCCAGCACTTCGGCCCAGCCCAGCGCCATCGACAGCATGATCGTGTTGCGCGCCGGCACGTAGGTCACCGGGATGCCGGCACCGCCGGATTCGGGCACGTCGATGTCATCGGTCAGGGCCGAACCACCGATGCTGCGCAGGTCCACCGTCACGGTCTTGTGCGCGGCCACGCCCAGCGCCTGCGCCACGCGTTCCGCCGCGGCCAGCTCGGAGGTGTGGCGCTGGCCATAGCGCACGCTCAGCGCGTGCACGGCATAGCCCTGCTCGCGGGCGATGGCGACGACAACGGCGGAGTCCATCCCACCAGACAACAGGACGACGGCTTTTTTCATCGGAGGCAGACCAGGAAGCTGAAACGGAAGCGGAAGCGGAGAAGGAGTTGGGACGACAGCGAGCTAGCGGCCAGGTTCGTCATTCCACAACAGCTTGTGCAACTGCATCTGGAAGCGCACCGGCAGGCGATCAGCGACGATCCAGTCGGCCAGATCGCGCGGCGCCAATTCGGACTTGGACGGCGAAAACAGCACGTCGCAGCGCTCGGCCAGGCGATGCTCGGTCAGCATGTCGCGCGCCCATTCGTAATCTTCGCGGCCACACAGGACAAACTTGACCTGGTCGCGTGCGGTCAGCAGCGGCAGGTTCTCCAGTCGGTTGCGGGCCATTTCGCGCGAGCCGGGCGTTTTCAGGTCCACCACGCGGGATACCCGCGAGTCGACTTCGGCGATATCGATGGCGCCCGAGGTTTCCAGCGATACGTCGTAGCCGGCATCACACAAGCGCCGCAGCAGCACCAGGCAGCGCTTCTGCGACAGCGGCTCGCCGCCGGTCACGCAGACGTGGCGAACGCCGTGGCGCGCCACTTCGGCCAGGATGGCGTCGATGTCCCACCACTGGCCACCGTAGAAGGCGTACTCGGTATCGCAGTATTGGCAACGCAACGGGCAGCCGGTCAGGCGCACGAACACGGTCGGCCAACCCACGGCGTTGGCTTCGCCCTGCAGGGACAGGAAGATTTCCGTCAACTTCAGGCGTTCCTGCGAGGAAGCCGGCGGGACGGCGGGTTCGGTGGGGTCTACGGCGCTCATCAGGCCGACATTATCGCCCGCGCAGCGGCTCTCTGGCTTGCCGCCATTGGCCTCGCGGGGTGGGAATAGAGGGGTTTAGCGCAACTTGCGCAGGTGGATGTCGCGCAGCCGGTCGTCGGCGGTGCGGGCCACGTCGGTGCCGGGATACCGGCTCACCACGTCGGTGAAGACGCGCTCGGCGACGTCAATCTTGCCCAGGCCATAGTTGCTCAGGCCCAGCTTGAGCAGCGAGCCCGGCGCCTTGTCGTGGGTCGGATAGCGATCCACCACGGCCTGGAACTGCTCCGAAGCCAGCGCGTAATTCTGGGTGACGTAGTAGCTCTCGCCCAGCCAATACAGGGCATTGGGGGCATACACGCCGTTGGGATAAGCCTGCAGGAAGCTGGTGAACATCTGCGCCGAGCCGACGTAATCGCCGGACTTGAGCTTGTCGAACGCCAGGTTGTAGGCGGTACGCTCGTCACCGGCCTGGGCCATCGCGCCCACGTCGCCGTGCACCGATGGCGCCGGTTCGATGCGCGGAGCCGGCGACGGCGCTGCCGAAGCCGACTTGCCCGCGGGTGCCGCGGCCGGAGCAGCGGGTGCACCGGGAGCGGAAACCGGCGGAACGCCGCCGCCTTCCAGGCGCTCCATGCGTCCGTCCAGATCCAGGTACTGGTCGCGGTTGCGCTGCTGCATCTGGTCCAGATCGTTCTGCAGCTTCTCGATCTGGGCGCGCAGCTCGCGCAGTTCGTTTTCCTGCTGCCCCAGCTTGTTGAGCAAGTCCAGGTTGGCCTGCGAATTGTTGGCCTGCGCTTCCAGCGCGGCCACGCGATCCGCCAGGCTGGCGCGTTGCGCAAAAGCAGGAGCGGCGGCCACCAGGGCCGCCGCCATGACCAGCAGGAAACGCTTGCCGATCGTCATCATGTGCATCGCTTACTTGGCGGTGTACACGATTTCGACGCGACGGTTCTGCGCCCAGCAGGATTCGCCGGATTCGGTGCAGACCGGACGCTCTTCGCCGTAGCTCACGACGCTCAGCTGGCTGGCCGAACCGCCGTTGGCCTGCAGTGCCGAGGACACGCCATTGCCGCGGCGTTCGCCCAGACCCATGTTGTATTCGCGGCTGCCGCGCTCGTCGGCGTGGCCTTCCAGGGTGATGCGCGAGGACGGACGGTCACGCAGGTACTTGGCGTGGCAGGCCATCACGGCCTGGAATTCCGGCTTCAGGCTGTCCTGGTCCAGATCGAAGTACACCACGCGCTGGCGCAGGCAGGCGTCGGTATCCAGATCGTTGGGGCCGTACACGCCCGAGGTGGTCGGTTCGGTCGGGGTGGTGGGCTGGGTGGTACCGGTGTCGGCAGGCGGGGTCTCCTTGACCTTCTGCTTACAGCCGGCCAGCACGGCCACGGACATCAGGGAGAGCAGCAAAACGCGGGTGGTGTTGTTCATCGTCATTCCTTCGGCTTCAGTCGCGGGAGTCAGGGGGGTGAACCGTAGACACTATCTTAACGTTTTAACGCTTGGCCCGGTATGGCGACCAGGAGGGCTCGCGCACGTCACCATCGGCCAGCACCAGCCGCTGACGGACCCGGCCGTCGGCGGACACGGCATACAGGACGCCCCGGCCCCCTTCGCGCGCGGCATAGAGGACCATGCTGGCGTTGGGTGCGAAGCTCGGCGATTCATCCAGCGACCCCGGCGACAGCGACGACCAGCGCGCCGATCCCAGGCTGCTGTCCATCAGGGCGATGCGGTAGTTGTTGCCGCTGCCCTGGGCCACGGCGATCTTCTTGCCGTCGTAGGACACGCTGGGGGTGGCGTTGTAGCTGCCTTCGAAGGTGACCCGGCTGGCCGAACCACCGCCGGACGGCACCTGGTAGATCTGCGGGCGACCGCCGCGATCGGAGGTGAAATAGATGGTGGCGCCATTGGCGCTCCACACCGGCTCGGTGTCGATGCTGGACTGGTTGGTCAGCTGGCGCAGCTGCCGGCTGGCGATGTCCATCACGTAGATTTCCGGGTTGCCGCTCTTGGACAGCGTCAGCGCCAGCGAACGACCATCCGGCGAGAACGAGGGCGCGCCGTTGATGCCGCGGAAGCTGGAAATCTTCTGGCGTGCACCGGTGGTGATGTCCTGCAGGAAGATCGCCGAGTTGCCGCCTTCGAAGCTGACATACGCCAGCTGGCGACCATCCGGGCTCCACGACGGCGACACCAGCGGCTCGGCCGAGCGCACCACGGTCTGCGGGTTGTAGCCATCGGAGTCGGCGATCATCAGCGCATAGCGCGAGCCCTTGCCGCTGCCGCTGGCCGTCACGTAGGCGATGCGCGTCCAGAATGCGCCGGGAATGCCGATGATTTTTTCGTAGATGGCGTCGGCCATCTGATGGGCGACATCGCGCATGGCATTGCTGCGCGCGGTCATCGCCAGGCCCAGCAGGCGTTCCTGCTTGGCTACGTCGAACAGTTCGTACTCGACCCGGTAGCTGCCTTCGCCACCGTCAACCACACGGCCGACCACCAGATAGTCCTGCTTCAGTGCGCGCCAGGTGGGGTATTGGACCTCGCTGCCACGCGTGGGACGCTCGACGATGCTGGCCTCGGGCAGGGTGCGGAAGGCGCCCGAGCGTTCCAGATCGGCGCGGACCACCTGCGCCACGTCCGTTTGCGGAGCAGCCGAGCCCTGGTAGGGCATGGGCACCACGGTGATGGGCAGCGCCGAGGCATTGCCGCCGATGATGTCGATGTCCAGTCCGCGCTCTTGGGCGACGGCGGAAAAGGACAGGAAAAGCCCGGTCAGGGCGCAAAGCCAACGCGGCAGGTTCTTCATGGCAGGTCGGAACGTCTCGGTCTGTCTGAATGGATAAGGGATACCAGCATTGACGTGAATGTTTTCGCAATTATGAACGACGAGCTCGTCAATACGGCGTCACGGCAATGAAATCAGCGGTCCTGGCCCTGGAAGGTGAAGTTGAGGGTGCGCTGGAAGACGCTCTCGAAGCCCCGATACGGCAGCGGTTGCGCACGCAGCACGGCCGCCTCCACCGAACGGCGCCCTGCCTCGTCGTAGGGGCAACTGGGGTCGACCTTGGCATCAATCACCTCGCCACCCGGCAACTGGCGGATGGTGACGCGGCAGCGCTGGCCCAGCGGCACGCTGTCAGGACGGATCCACTGTTTGGAAACGGCGGCCTGGATGGCGGCGGCGTATTTGGCTGCCAGGTCATCGCTGGTGCCGCCCTGCCCCGGCTGGCCAGCACTGGGAGCCGAGGTCGCGGCGGTGCTGCTCGCGGCCGCGGCCGCGGCGGCGCGTTGCTGCTGCACGTTCTGCAACTGGCGATTCTTCTGCTCGGCCATCGCCACTTCGCGCGCCGCCTGCTCGCGGCGCTTGCGGATGTCGGCCAGCTTCTTCTCGCGATCTTCGTCAAGCTGCTGCTTGGCCAGGCGCGCCTTGCGTTCGGCTTCCTGCTGGCGATCGCGTTCGGTCAGATCGATCTGCTCCTGGCGGCGCTTTTCTTCCTGCTCCTTCAGCGCCTTTTCCTGGGCGATGGCGAGCTTGCTGGCAGCGTCCTGATCGGTGGTGTCCGGCACCGGGATGCGCTCTTGCGCCTGCTGTTGCGGCGCCACCGGCGAGTCCTGCGGACGCGGCTCGGGTAGCGGCTGCGGTGGCGGCACGGTGTCTTCTTCGGCCACGTCCTCCACCGGTGTCGGCAGCGGTTCCGGCGGCTTGGGCGCATCACGCATGGCTTGTTGCGCGGAGGCCACGTCTGCGCTGGAAATCACCAGCGAGGCCTCGACCACCGGCGAACCGGCCGCCGCATCGAAATCGTGCGAAGGCGACCACAGATACGCGGCCACGAACAACAGCGCGAGCAACAGATGCACGCCGATGGCCAGCGCGATCGGGAGCTTCCAGTCCTCCCGCTCGTCGTAGGGGCGGCGCGGGAAGGCGTCAGCGTGCATTGCCACCCGGCTGGCTCATCAGGCCGACTTTCTTCACCCCGGACTGCTGCAGCATGACCATGGTGTCCATGACCTTCTGGTAGTTCGAGGTGCCCGGGGCGGCGACGAACACCGGCACTTCCGGGTTCTGATCGACAAACGCCTTGAGCTTGGCCTGCAGGGTCGGGCCGTCCAGCGATTCGGGCTTGCCCGGCTGCAGGGTCAGCGTATAGCCGCCCTGTTCGTCGACGGCGACGATGATCGGATCCTTCTTGCTCTCCACCGATCGCGCGGTGGACTTGGGCAGATCCACGTCCACGCTCAACGTGAGCAGCGGCGCGGTGACCATGAAGATGATCAACAGCACCAGCATCACGTCGATATACGGCACGACGTTGATTTCGGACTTGAGCTTGCGGCGCTTGCGCGAGCGGGAAATGGCGGCGGTCATGGCGGACTCCGCTTATTCGTCAGCCGAAGACTGGCGCTGCAGGATCGAGCTGAACTCTTCGGCAAAGGTTTCGTAACGCACCGAGATGCGCTCGACCCGGGTGGTGAAGCGGTTGTAGGCCCACACCGCCGGGATGGCCACGAACAGGCCGATGGCGGTGGCGAACAGCGCTTCGGAAATGCCCGGCGCGACCGCGGCGATACCGGCCTGCTCGCCGCTGTTGAGCATGTCGTGCATGGTCACCATGATGCCGAACACCGTACCGACCAGACCCACGTAGGGCGCGGTGGAACCGATGTTGGCCAGCAGTTCCAGATTGCGCTCGAGCTGGTCGACCTCACGCGCATAAGTAGCGCGCATCGCACGTTGCGCACCTTCCAGCTGGGCACGCCCATCGAGCCGGCGCTTGTCGCGCAGGCGGGCGAACTCGCGGAAGCCGGCTTCGAAGATGGCCTCCAGCCCGGTGACCACGCGATTGCGGTCAGTGGCGCCGGCGTAGAGCTTGCTCAGTTCGGCGCCGGACCAGAAGCGGCTTTCGAACTCGTCGGCGTCGCGATTGGCGGCCTTGAACACGCGCGCCTTGCGGAAAATGATCACCCAGCTGATCAGCGAGCCGACCAGCAGCAGCACCACGATCAACTTGACCGGCAGGCTGGCCTTGAGCATGAGCTCCAGGTAGTTGATGCCGGTGTGGGTGACGGCGGTCGAGGCCTGCGCGGCCGCGGCGGCGGTGTCCTCGGGCAGGGCTTCGACCACGGTGGCCAGGAGCGATGCGATCATCCGGTATTCCTCAGGGTGCGACGTCTTCGGGGGAAAGCGATTGGGTTACAGCGGTGAGTTCGGGGTGCAACAGTCGATCAGGGCGATTCGAACGACTTGAATTCTTCATACAACGGTTCGGGCAGCGCTTTGGGTTTAAAGCTCGACGCGGCCAGGCACGCTACCTTGACCTCGGCTTCCAGCAGCAGTTCCTCGCCGCGCAACAACCGCTGGACGAAGATCACGCTGGCCCGCTTGCACTGGCGCAGGCCCAGTTGCACCTGCAGCAGATCATCCAGCCGCGCCGGACGCAGGAAATCCAGGGTCATGGCGCGCACGACGAAAACCAGATCATGCTCGTTGCGCAGCTGTTCCTGATGATGGCCATTGGCGCGCAACCATTCGGTGCGCGCGCGTTCCAGGAAGGCTACGTACTGGGCATGGTAGACAACGCCGCCTGCGTCCGTATCTTCCCAATAGACCCGTGTCGGCCAACTGAATAAAGGCACATTCCGTGACGGGGACGTCAACTCCCCGCTCACGTGCTGCCCCTGGCCATGGCGTCGGAAAGGCGGCGGCTCAGAACATTTCCTCACTGCCGGCCGCGCCCAGTTCCAGTTCGCGACGGGGCTTGAGGCCCAGGTGGCGGTAGGCTTTGGAGGTGGCCATGCGGCCGCGCGCGGTGCGGATCAGGAAGCCCTGCTGGATCAGGTAAGGCTCGATGACATCTTCCAATGTGCCGCGTTCTTCGGACAATGCCGCAGCCAGCGATTCCACACCCACCGGACCGCCGTCGAAGCTGTCGACGATGGTGCGCAGCATGCGCCGATCCAGATCGTCGAAGCCTTCCGGGTCCACTTTCAGCATCTGCATGGCGGCATTGGCCACGTCGCTGTTGATATGGCCATCGGCCTTGACCTGCGCATAGTCGCGGACGCGGCGCAGCAGCCGGTTGGCGATACGCGGGGTGCCGCGCGAGCGGCGCGCGATCTCGGCCGCACCCTGCGGCTCGCAGTCGATGCCCAGGATCCGCGCCGAGCGCCGCACGATGCTGGTCAATTCTTCGCTGGTGTAGAACTCCAGCCGCTGGGTGATGCCGAAGCGGTCGCGCAGCGGTGCGGTCAGCAGGCCGGCGCGGGTGGTGGCGCCAATCAGGGTGAAGGGCGGCAGGTCCAGCTTGATCGAGCGGGCCGCCGGGCCTTCGCCGATCATGATGTCGATCTGGAAATCTTCCATCGCCGGATACAGCACTTCTTCCACCACCGGCGACAGGCGATGGATCTCGTCGACAAACAGCACGTCGTGCGGCTGCAGGTTGGTCAGCAGGGCGGCCAGATCGCCGGCTTTCTCGATCACCGGGCCGGAGGTCACTCGCATGTTCACCCCCAGCTCGTTGGCGATGACATGGCTCAACGTGGTCTTGCCCAGGCCAGGCGGACCGAAGATCAGCACATGGTCCAGCGCCTCACCGCGCTGTTTGGCGGCCTGGATGTAGATGTCCAGCTGTTCGCGGACCGGCTTCTGGCCCAGGTACTCGTCCAGGCGCTTGGGCCGGATGCTGGCCTCGATGGCCTCGTCCTCGCGGTTGGCCCCGGCGGAAATGATGCGGTCGTCGGTCATGGGGCGATTATGCGGTCAAATCTCCACCTGCGCGCCCAGTTCGACCAGGCGATTGCCGGGAATCCGGAAGAATCCCGTCGCCGGCGCCGCATTGCGGTGCATGACCGCGAACAGCTTGTCGCGCCAGACCGGCATGCCCCGGTGGGCGCTGGCCACGATGCTCTCGCGGCTGGCGAAGTAGGTGGTTTCCATCGGATCGAAGTAGATGCCGCCGCGGTCGCAGGAACGCATCAACGCCTGCGGCACGTCCGGGGTTTCCATGAAACCGAACTTGATGATGACGCGGAAGAACTCGTCGCCGATCGATTCGATCTTCAAGCGCTTCTCCGGCGGCGCGATGGGCACCGGCAGGGTTTCCACGGTCAGGAACACGTTGCGCTCGTGCAGCACCTTGTTGTGCTTGAGGTTGTGCATCAGCGCATGCGGGACCATGCCGGTCTGCGCGGTCAGGAACACCGCCGTGCCGGGCACGCGTACGGGCGGGGCCAGCATCAGGCCGGGCAGGAAGGTATCGAGCTGGATGCCTTCCTTGCGGATTTCGGCACTCAACAGTTCGCGGCCACGACGCCAGGTGCGCAGCAGGGTGAACACCAGGATGCCCAGCACCACCGGGAACCAGGCGCCCTGGAAGAACTTGGCGCCATTGGCGAACACGAAACCGGCATCGACGATGAAGAACACCACGCACAGCGCGATGATCACGCCGCCGGTCTTGGGCCACAGCGCGCGCGCCACCAGCGCCAGCAGCAGGGTATCGATCAGCATCGTGGCCGAGACCGAGATGCCGTAGGCCGCGGCCAGGCGGGTGGAATCCTGGAACATCAGCACCACCGCCAGCACGCAGACCATCAGGATCCAGTTGATGCCGGGGATGTAGATCTGGCCGATGGTGTCGTGCGAGGTGTGCTTGATCTGCATGCGCGGGATGTAGCCCAGCTGCATGGCCTGGCGCGCCACCGAGAACGCGCCGGTGATCACCGCCTGCGAGGCGATCACCGCGGCCATGGTGGCCAGGATGATCATCGGATACAGCGCCCAGCCCGGCATGGCTTCGTAAAACGGATTGACCACGGCGGCCGGGTGATCCAGCACGAACGCGCCCTGCCCCAGGTAGTTCAGGGTCAGGCACGGCAGCACCAGGGTGTACCAGGCATAGCGGATGGGCTTGACGCCGAAATGGCCCATGTCCGCGTACAGCGCCTCGCCGCCGGTGACGGCCAGCACCACCACGCCCAGGATCAGCACCGAGTGCCAGCCATGCTGGATGAAGAACTTCGCGCCCCAGATCGGGTTGAGCGCCTTCAGCACTTCCGGCGCATCGATGATGTTGTGGATGCCCAGCGCGCCGATCGACAGGAACCAGGCCATCATCACCGGGCCGAACACGCGGCCGACCTTCTGCGTGCCGAAGCGCTGGACCATGAACACGGTCAGCAGGATCACGATGGTGATCGGCACGATGAAATGTTCCAGCCCCGGCGCGGCCACGCGCAGGCCTTCGACCGCGCCCAGCACGGTGATTGCCGGGGTGATCACGCCGTCGCCGAAGAACAGCGAGGCGCCGAAGATGCCGAGGATGCCCACCACGTAGGCGGTGCGCGAACCGCGCTTGAGGGTGCGTTGGGTCAGCGCCATCAGCGCCATGATGCCGCCCTCGCCCTCGTTGTCGGCGCGCATGATGATGGACACGTACTTCAGCGTCACCACGATCATCATCGCCCAGAACACCAGCGACAGGATGCCCAGCACGGTGTCGTGGTTGGCCTGCAGGTGGAAGTGTTCGGAGAAGGCTTCCTTCAGCGTGTACAGCGGGCTGGTGCCGATGTCGCCAAACACCACGCCACCGGCGGCGATCACCAGCCCGGCCAGGCCCTGCTTGCCGTGGCCGTGGCCATGATCGTGGCCGTGTCCGCCGGCATGCGAGGCGGAAGAAGAAGAGGAAGCAGAGGCGGACATGGCGGAGAAGGCTAGCGCGCGAGAGGTGAGGAAAGGCTCTAGAGGCGTTCAGCGCAGGGCTGACTGCAAGGCCTTGCGGATGATCAGGGCAGCGTCGTCGCCCGCGGCCGCGGCATCGCGGACCATGCGTGCGGCTTCGGCCGGCTTGTAGCCCAGTTGCTGCAGGGCGACGGTGGCTTCGGACTGCGGATCGGCCGGCACACCGGCACTGAGGGTGACGCCGCCACCGGCCAGATCGGCCGCGCGGTCGCGCAATTCCACCACCAGGCGCTCGGCCGTCTTCTTGCCGATGCCGGGCACGCGGGTCAGCGCGGTCACGTCGCCAGCCTGCAGCAGTCGCGCGAACTCGTCCACGCTGACGCCGGAAAGGATCGCCAGCGCAATCTTGGCGCCGATGCCGCTGACCTTCTGCACGTCGCGGAACAGGCGGCGTTCGCTCTCGCGCAGGAAACCGTACAGCGAGACGCTGTCTTCCTTCTGCGCGTAATGGGTGAACAGGCTGACCTCACGACCCAGTTCCGGCAGGTCGTAGAACGTGCTCATCGGCGCTTCCAGCTCGTAACCCACGCCGCCCACGTCGATGATCAGCCACGGTGGCTGCTTGTGCGAAAGGATGCCGCGCAGACGACCAATCATGGACAACTCCCGGGGTTGGGCGTGCAGCCTACAGCAAGCCGGCGCTGCGACATCATTTGCGGCTCCAGGCCAGGCGCGCATTCACGCCCAGGCGCTGCGCGGTGGCGCGTACATGCGCGTGGGTGATGGCCACGGCCAGGGCGTCGGCGGCATCGGCCTGCAGCTTGCCGTGCAGGCCCAGCATGATCCCGACCATGTGCTGGATCTGCTGCTTCTCGGCGCTGCCCTTGCCCACCACCGCCAGCTTGACCTCCTTGGCGGCGTACTCGTGCACGGCCAGATCGCGCATGACCACCGCGCAGATCGCCGCGCCGCGGGCCTGGCCCAGCTTGAGCGCCGAGTCCGGATTGCGCGCCATGAAGACCTTTTCGATCGCCACTTCGGTCGGCTTCCAGGTCTCGATGACGTCGCTCAGGCCGTCCAGCAGCACGCGCAGCCGGCGCGGAAAGTCTTCCGCGCCCAGCAGCACCAACGGCGCGTGATGGACATGGCTGACCTTGCCGGCGGCATCGACATCGATGATGCCGATGCCGGTGCGCTGGGAACCGGGGTCGATGCCGAGGATACGGGTCATGTCAGGGCGCGTGCTTACGCGTAGGCGTCCGCGCCCAGTTCCGCATTGGAGTAGACGTTCTGCACGTCGTCCAGGTCTTCCAGCATGTCCAGCAGCTTCACCACCTGCTTGGCGGTATCGCCGTCGACGGCGATGTCGTTGTCGGCGCGGAAGGTCACTTCGGCCTGGTCGGCGGCCAGCTTGGCCGCATCCATCGCGTCCTTGACCGCCTGGAACTGTTCGGGGCTGGTGATGACGTCGATGGAGGCGTCATCGGGATACACCACCACGTCATCGGCGCCGGCTTCGATGGCGGCTTCGGTGATGGCGTCTTCGTCGGCGCCCGGTGCATAACTGAGCACGCCCACGCGCTTGAACATGAAAGCCACCGAGCCTTCGGTGCCCATGTTGCCGCCGCACTTGCTGAAGGCATGGCGGACATCGGCCACGGTGCGCACCCGGTTGTCGGTCAGGCAGTCGACGATCACCGCCACCCCGCCCGGCGCATAGCCTTCGTAGCGAACCTCCTCGTAGACCACGCCTTCCAGCTCGCCGGTGGCCTTCTTGATGGCGCGCTCAATCACATCCTTGGACATGTTGGCCGACAGGCCCTTGTCCATCGCCACGCGCAGGCGCGGATTGTTGTGCGGGTCGCCTCCACCGCCACGGGCTGCCACGCCAATCTCGCGGATGATCTTGGTGAAGATCTTGCCGCGCTTGGCATCGGTGGCGTTCTTGCGGGCTTCGATGGAGGGGCCTCTGCCCATGGTCTTTCCGTTACGGCGATGGTTGGGGCGGCGATTTTACTCCATCGCCCCGCCACTACCGTTGATTTGAGCCCGGGCCTGGAAGCGCGTCGGCGGGCAGGAACCGGCCCTGCCGCAGAAAGGCCGCGGCCTGGCGGGCCGCCGCCGCGGAAAACACCAACCCGGTATGGCTGGAAGCGACGTTGCAATGATCGGCCAGGCCGGGCAGACGGGTTTCGGCCAGCGACACGGTGCCGTCGGAGGGGCCATCAATTCGCGCGAACAGGCGCCCCACCCCGCGCGCGACGGTGCCGGCGACCATGCCCACCTCGGTCACGCCGCTCCAGGGCTGACAGCCGCGGTCCAGGAAATCACCGCTGCGGCCCAACAAGGGCGCCGTCCAACGACGGCCCACCAGAGTGCGCGCGGCCTGGCTGCCACACAGCGGCGAGCCGAGGCAGACCAGGCGCGCCACCGGCAGATCCGGTGCGCGGCGCAGGGCTTCCAACGCAATCACCCCGCCCAGGCTGTGCCCGAGCAACAACGTGGGTCCGCTTTGGCGAATACGCCGGGTCAATGCGGGAATCGCCGCCTCGGCGCCGCCCAGCACGCTCGGATAGGCAAAGATCTCGGCATCGAATCCCAGCGCGCGCATGCGTCGCGCCAGCGGCAGCACCCAGCTGCGCGCATTCCAGATGCCGTGCAGGATCAGCAGCTTCTCAGCCATGCCCGGTGGATGCCGATGCCTCGCGCCGCAGGATGAACTCCAGATCGCGCACGCGCCCGACCGGGAATTCGTAATCGCCTACCCGCTCGAATCCATAGCGCCCATAGAAGCGCTGTGCGCCCAGGTTTTCCGACCACACACCGATCCACAACCGGCGTGGGCCATCACGTTCCAGCCAACGCAGCGCTTCATCGAACACGCGCGCGCCCCAGCCGCCATTCTGGTGGCTCTTCAATACGTACAGGCGCTTGAGTTCGCCATCGCCGGCGACGACTTCGGGATGCGGCAGGCCGCAAGGGCCGGCAGCGGCATGACCCACGGCAACGCCATCGTCTTCCAGCAGCCAGACCGCGTAGTCCGGATGCGCCAGGATGATGCGCTGGCGCTCCACCGCGTAGGCCTCTTCGAGAAAGGCCTGCAGATCCTCCGGCGGGTACAGATGGCCGAAGGTCTCCACGAACGTGCGCGTGGCCAGGTCGGAAACGACCTGGGCGTCAGCGACCGTGGCGCGACGAATCAGCACGCTTACGCGTCTTCCTCGTCGTCTTCCTCTTCTTCCTCGTCGGCGTCTTCTTCCTCTTCTTCCTCGCCGTCTTCTTCTTCGTACTCTTCTTCGTCTTCTTCTTCGTAGTCGTCTTCGCCGAAGTCCTCGCCATCCCAGCGGAACTGGCCATCCGGCACGAAGGTCACCGCCATCGCGGCGGGGCTACTGCCCACGCGCACCAGCCAGCCACCAAAGACACGGGCGCGTTCGGTGACCAGCGCGGCCTCCGATCCTTCGTTGCCCAGACGTTCCCACTCCAATGCAAAAGCGTGTTCGGTCATTGCGCAAATCTCGTTGAGTTGGTTCTGTTTCAGTCTTGCTTCTTCGGACGGACCTGGATGTGCACTTCGGCCAGCTGCGCATCCGGAATCGGCGACGGCGCACCGGTCATCAGGCACTGGGCGGTGGTGGTCTTGGGGAACGGGATCACGTCGCGGATCGATTCGGTGCCGGCCATCAGCGCAGCGATGCGATCGATGCCGAAGGCGATGCCGCCATGCGGCGGTGCGCCGTACTTGAGCGCATCCAGCAGGAAGCCGAACTTGGCTTCGGCCTCTTCGGCGCCGATGCCCAGCAGCTCGAACACCGCGCTCTGCATTTCCGGGCGGTGGATACGGATCGAACCGCCGCCAATCTCGTTGCCGTTGAGCACCATGTCGTAACCACGCGACACCGCGGTCTTGGCATGTGCGCGCAGGTCGTCGATGTCATCCACCGCCGGCGCGGTGAACGGATGATGCAGAGCCACATAGCGCTGCGCTTCCGCATCCCACTCGAACATCGGGAAGTCGGTGACCCACAGCGGCTTCCAGGCATCCTGGACCAGGCCGTTGTCCTTGCCGACTTTCAGGCGCAGCGCGCCCATGAAGTCGCTGACCACCTTGTAGTCGCCGGCGCCGAAGAACACCAGATCGCCATTTTCCAGGCCCACCGCCTGCATCAGCGCGGCAAAGGCGTCCTCGGCGAAGAATTTGGCGATCGGCGAGGTCACTTCGCCATTGTCGCCGCGCTTGATGTAGGCCAGGCCCTTGGCGCCGTACTTGGCGGCGTGGGCAGCGTAGTCGTCGATCTGCTTGCGCGACAGCGCCGCGCCCTTCGGCACGCGCAACGCGGCGACGCGGCCGTCCGGATTGGCGGCGGCATCGGTGAACACTTTGAATTCACTGTTTGTGACCAACTCGGCCACGTCCACCAGTTCCAGATCGATGCGCAGATCCGGCTTGTCCGACCCATAGCGGCGCATGGCTTCGGCCCAGGTCAGGCGCGGGAACGGATCAGCCAGATCCACCTCCATCACTTCCTTGAAGATCGTGCGGATCATGCCTTCCACGGTGTCCTGCACGTCGCGCTCGCGCACGAAGGCGAATTCCATGTCCAGCTGGGTGAATTCCAGCTGGCGATCCGCGCGCAGGGCTTCGTCGCGGAAGCAGCGCGCAATCTGGTAGTAGCGATCAAAGCCGGCCACCATCAGGATCTGCTTGAACAGCTGCGGCGACTGCGGCAGCGCGTAGAACTCGCCCGGATGCATGCGCGCAGGCACCAGGAAGTCGCGCGCGCCTTCCGGCGTGGCCTTGGTCAGGATCGGCGTTTCGATGTCCTGGAAACCGCGCGCGTCCAGCCAGCGGCGCAGCGACTGCACCAGCTGGATGCGGGTGCGCTGCATGCGCTGCATTTCCGGGCGGCGCAGATCCAGGTAGCGGTACTTCAGGCGGGTTTCTTCGCCGGCGTTCTCGTGCGCATGGAACGGCAGCGGCGCAGCCTTGTTCAAAATCGTGATGCGGCTGGCGAGGATTTCCACCTTGCCGGTCTTGATCTTGTCGTTGACCGAGTGACGCGCGCGCACCACGCCCTCGACCTGCAGCACGTCCTCGTAGCCCAGGCTGGCGGCGACCGCAAAGACTTCGGCCTGGTCCGGTTCCACCAGCACCTGCACGATGCCTTCGTGGTCACGCAGGTCGATGAAGCACAGGCCCCCCAGGTTGCGGGCGACGTCGGTCCAGCCGCACAGGGTGACGGTCTGGCCAATCATGGCCTCATCGATGAGGCCGCAGAAATGGGTACGCATGGGGGCTCCACGAACAAAAGCGCCGGCAGGTGCCGGAAAGCCGCGTAGTTTAACCGCTGGGCCCGCAGCCGGGGTCGTGGCCCGGGGCGTTCAGGCTCGGAGGATGGGGTTTCCGGCGATATCCGGGCGGGCCCGGGCAGCCCCGGCGGCTGGCCTCAGGGGGCCGCGGATCCGCCCGCCGGCTTGGACTCGGCCTTGGGCGCTTCGGTCCTGCTCTCCGATTTGGCGGAGCCGCCCTCGCCGCCCGACGACGGCTTGGCGCCTTCGCCGCCATCGACCAGATTGCGCTTCTTGTCGCCGTCCTTCTTGAAGTCGGTCTCGTACCAGCCGCCGCCGGCCAGCCGGAAGCTGGGCGCGGTCAGCTGGCGCTTGATCGCCGGTTTGCCGCAGGACGGGCAGATTTCCGGATCCGGGTCGGACAGCTTCTGCAGGCGGTCGAAGTGGTGGCCGCACTCGGCGCACTGGAAGGCATAGATGGGCATGGGGCAACGCAGGAAGACGGAGCGGATGGCTATTCTGAGGGCTGGCGGCCGGGATTCAACCGCCGCCCTCGTCTCCGACTCAGTGCGCGACTGCGGCCCGACCCTTGATGGCCGCGCGCGAACCGTAAGCCGCACGGGCGGCGACTGCCGGACGAGCTGGCGCGGCTGTGGCAGCGACCGGCGCAAGGTCCACCAGTCCATTCGGTCCCGTGCACGGCCCGCTCAGGCAGTCGTAGAAGCCGGCGCGGCTGCGCGAGCGCAACGAGTCCGAGCCGTTGACCCAGTTGTTGTAGTGGTCGTATTCCTCGCGGACGCCGTAGTAGCGGTTGCCGGCGCGCAGCAGCGGGCGGAAATACGTGCCCTTGGAGTAGCAGATCGCGGGGAAGATCTCGGCACACGTGGTCATCGGTGCGGTCACCAGGGCGCGGCTGTCCAGCCACGCGCCATTGGCGAAGGACCATTGGTGGCGGGTGGGCGTCGGCCAGGTGCCTTCGATGTAGGTGCGATAGTCGGCGTTGTTGGCACCATCGCGCTGCACGCGCCGTTGCCATTCGTAATCCATGTAGGTCGCCGGCAGGCTGCGGAAATCGTCTGCCCACCAGTCGCCTTCCGCGGTGAGTGCGCCCTGTTGCGGCGTGTTCTCCGGAATCTGGAAACCCAGCCCCACGCGCGTGTAGCCATAGCGCGTGTCGCGCGAGCGGTACACCACCGGCGACATGCCGTAGCGGCTGTCGTCGACTTTCCAGTACGTGCTCTGCAGCATGTCGTGGCCCACGCTGAGACTGCGCGCTGCCACGTCCACCGACCACGTCGTCGCCACGCCGTCGGCCGCCACGGGATAGAGGACGAAGTCGTCATCCATTTTCTCGCCCGGTTCGACCTGCACGCCCGTGCCGCCGATGTTGAACCGCTGCCGCGCGAACGCGCACTGGATCACCTGCAGCGTGTTCTGTTCCGGGCACGTGGTCGGCAAGGCGACCTGTTTTCCATTCAGGTTGCCCCAGCCTTCCGGCCGGATCCAGCGATCCATGTCGACACCGCCAAGCACGAAATAGTCCGTGCCGGTTTCAATCGCACCCGTGTCGTCCCAGGTGATCACCTGCTCTTTCCAGTCCAGGCGCACGACCCACTGGCTATAGTCGGCGCCCTGGAACAGGCGACGCAGCTGGTAGCGCACGCGCGTGCGATTGACGTTGGTGTTGTCCGCAGCGCGATAGAACTGGTTCGGGTAGGGATTCCAGGGCTGCAGATCGATCACGCCATTGGGCAGCACGCTGACGTTGTAGTACGGCGACGGCAGGCTGATGCTCTCCAGGAACAGCGCCTGCCCGGAGGCGGAGCGATCGAACAGGAAGAACTGGTCGGCATTCATCGGCAACTCGTGCCAAGGCAGGGCCGACATCATCGCCAGCTTGACCGGTATGTTCGCCAGCGAAGCCACCGGCGCCTGCGTGGCCTGGCGATCCAGATAGCCTTTGGCCGCTGCCAGGAAGGCGGTGTCGTAGTAGAGATCGCGGAAACGGTCGCGGTCATGCAGCATGCCGTAGCCGTCGGCGAACAGGGTCGGCAGCGCGATTGTGCCGGCTGACACGGCCGATATCAGATACGCCGCGTTTTCCAGTTCGTCGGAGTAGACCGACCGCACCGCCAGTTCGAATTCGCGATCGCTGCCTGCGGCATGGCCCAGCGAATTGCGCGCCAGGTATTCCAGCGCGGTGGTGTACGGCGAAACGCGCAGCGCGGGTTGTTCGCTCAGGCTCAGGGTGTTGTCCGCGCCGGCCAGCACATGCAGGCGGCCGTAGGTGCCCAGGACCGATTCGTAGTGGACCCGGGTGGATTCCACCACCACCTTCACCATCGCGTTCGAAGGAGCACCGGAAACGCGGACGCTGTAGGTAGTGCCCTGCACGACAGCGGGATAGTCGTTGGCGCCGACCTGCACCACCACGCTCATGGGTCGACCACCCGGCGCAAGCTCGACGACCTCGCCGACGAGGGTGACGATTCCGCCCGGGACCAGCGGTTGCGAGCCATTGGCGCGCTTGCCTGCGGCCGCAGCCGCGGAAGCCGGCAGCGCTACACCACGGGAGTCAGTTCGGTTGCTGACGCCGGATGCTGTGTCAGGCGATGCCCATTGCATGCGCGCGGCCCATGCGCCCGCGACCACGCCCAATACGGCCACGATGGCCAAGCCTGTCTTGATCCGCTTCACTGATTTCCCCGAATACGCGTCCAGGCGCTGCAACCGTGGGCGATTCCCCCGAATCCCCACGCGCCTTTCCTTGGATGCTGCCAATCTAGCCGAACCGGCATTGGCCGTCGAGTGCGCTACGGCATGCGCGCGGTATCGTCTTTGCGACGGCTATCCGGCAGTGGGAGCGAGCGGGTCTGCCGGGCCGGATGGCGGGTGGCTTCGACCACCGCGGCGGTCATGCGCATCGCCGCCGAGGCCGTGGCCCGGGCAGGTTCGCGCTGGCGGGAGCTTTCCCATTCGCCCAGCGCGTGTGCCGCGCAGGCATAGGCAACGAAGCTGAAGATGGCCAGCATCGCCATGCGTTTACCTGACTGATTCCTTTCCATGGATTTCCTTACTTCCTGATGGCAAGTAGCGACGATCCAGCTGCCGCTGCGCGTTCCCCTGGCGCGCAATCTATAGGTATCTCTGTGCGCCGTCGAGCCCGACATGGCGATTGCCGGTGGAAACGTGTGCTTCTGCACACTCAACCCGGGCCAGTCGAGTGCGGGCGGACAGCCGGGCGATGCACTTACAGGTCCGCGCGCGCAATTCCCTTGTATCGTGCACGCCGTTGGACCGGAGCCCGATCAATCATCCAGGCGCGCCCCGCGGAAGCGTGCGATGGCGCTGCAGCGACGTCGGTCAGTCCGGTGACCCCGTTGCAGGCGCCGGCGAGGCAATCCTGGAACACCGCCCGACTGCTCGTGCGCGTGAGGGTGGTCGCCACACTGCCGCCCGCGAGGTGCTCGTATTCTTCCTGCAGGCCGTAGTAACGATTGCCAACGCGCAACAACGGGCGGAAGTAAACCAGCAAGGTCTGACAGGTGGCCGGGTAATAGATGGCGCAGGTCGTGGGCGTGGTTATCCGGTTGACGCGATGGTCAACCACGGCGCCCTGCTGGGTATAGGTCAGGTAGTCCAGCGGTGGCACGTCCACGCGCGAGGCTGGCGGACGACGGTAGTAGGTGGCCACGCCCGCGGTGCGGGTCATGTCGAACTGGCCCGGCCAGTAGTAGTAATAGAACCGGATGCTGCTGGGCGAATAATCGCTGCGACGCCACTGCCCTTCGCCGGAGCTCAACCACTGAGCCGGGTCGGGCTGCGGGATGACGAAATCCAAGCTGACCTGCACTTGCCCTGAGCCCTGCTCGCGCGCGAGATAAAGCAGCGTGCCAGCGCCGTGATCCTGGCCATCCACCCGCCAGAACGTGGTGCTGATGGCGCCCGCTGTGATCTGCAATGTGCGCGCAGCGGAGTCAATGCTCCAGCTGAAATCCGGGCCTGGTGCGCTTTCGCCCGCCATCGCCAGATTGTCTGCGAACTTCATTCCGTAGCCCAGCGTACTGCCGTTGCCGTTGGCTGCAAACGAATGGCGGGTGGATTCGCAGCGATTGAGGTTGGACTCGCTGTCGATGCACAGCCAGGGCATCACCATCAACTGATTGGATGGATTGACCCAGCCTTGCGGCTGCGACCAGCGCTGCACGTCGATGCCTGCCATTACGTATTCGGTCGAACCGGTCACTACCGGTAGGTCCGGCGACGACACGACCTGCTCGGTCCAGAACATCTTGATCGCCCAGTGGCTGTACGGGTCGCCCTGATAGAGGCGACGCAGCTCATAACGAGTGCGGCGCCGCTCCACCGTGGCGTCGTGATCACGGCTGAAAGCGCGGTGGACGGGCGGCACGTCGGGCTCGAGTACAACCGTGCCATCGCTCGCGATGCTGGCCCGGTACTGCGTATGGGCCATCGGGTAGGACTCGAGAAAGGAGACCTGATTGCCTGCCTCCTTCTGCAACAGGAATACCGTGCGCTTGCCGCCCAGCGGCAAGTCCAGCGCCGACACGCCGTCGCTCATCACGAGTTGCTCGGGCAATTCGCTCAGCGAAGCGACGGGCGCCGTCGGTGGCCGCTTCGAAAGGAAACCATAGGTCGCGTAGAGCAGGTCGGAGTCTTCCCGCAAGGCCAGGCTGTATTCGACCTGGTTCTTCACCATCTCGTAGCCGTTCGGGAAGTAAGCCGGCGTGGGATCGGTGATGCCCCGGATCAACAGGTAGGCGGCCGCTTCCAGATCTTCGGTCGGCGTGGCGCGCATGCCACGCTGGATGTCGGTGTCGTTGGCTGCCTGCCGCCCTCCCAGTTGGAATTCGCTCATCAGCGAGAGCGCGGTGGTGTACGACGACACCTTCACCCAGGCGTTTTCCGCCTGCACCAGACGTGCATCGGGGCCGGCCAGCGCCTGCAGTCTGCCGAAGGTGCCGAGCACCGATTCGTAATGCACACGGGTGGATTCCACTTCCACCTTCACCATTGCCGTGGACGGTCCACCTGACACGCTCACGCTGTAGGTATGGCCCTGTACGACGGCAGGGAATACCCGCGTGCCGACGCGTGCGGTGACTGTCATGGGTTCATTGGCGCTGGCCAGATCCACTACATCGCCGACGATGGTGAAGTAGCCGCCAGGCACCAGCGGCTGTGAACCGTTTGCACGCGCTCCGGCAGCCGCGGCGGCAGCCGCGGCGGCGATACCCGGATCCGCTTGCGCGGCACGCGCTGCGACGCGCGGTCCATCCGCGAACGGTGCCCAATCCATGCGTGCGGCCCAGGCGCAAGCCACTACAGCCAGTAGGGCCACACCGGCTGTTGCACTTCGAATCCGCATCCCCGCCCCCTTCGCGTCCAGGCGCTGTAGCTGTGGGCGATTCCCCGGAAGCCCGCAACGCCTTTCCTTGGATGACGGCAAATCTAGCCCAAGCCCCGGAGTCCGTCGAGTGCGTCTGGCGACCTTCGAGCCTTCATCGAGGCTGCGCGAAGAGGGTCGTCTGATGCCGAGCGGGTCAGCCCGCTTCCTCGTACAACGCCGACCACGCCTGCTCGGCCTGTTCCAGCGCCGACTGCGCGGCCTGGCGATCCTTGCCCAAGGCTTCGACGCGGCGCGGGTCGGCGTAGACCTTGGGGTCGGCCAGGTCGGCGTCGATGCCGGCGATCTGCGCTTCCAACTCGGTCAGACGCGCTTCGGCCTGGGCCAGCTTGTGCGGGTTGGGCGGCTTCTTCGGACCGGCCGGCTTGGGCGGCGGGGTGGGCGCGGCTTCGGCCATGCGGGTCTTGGTGCCCTGCGCGGCCGGGCGCGTGCGCAGCCAGGCGGCGTATTCGTCCAGGTCGCCGTCGAAGGGTTCCACCACGCCATCGGCCACGCGCCAGTAGCTGTCACAGACCAGGCCAATCAGATGGCGGTCATGCGAGACCATGACGATGGCGCCGTCGAAATCGCTGAGCGCTTCGGCCAGCGCTTCGCGCATTTCCAGATCCAGGTGGTTGGTCGGTTCGTCGAGCAGCAGCACGTTGGGTTGCTGCCAGGCGATCAGCGCCAAGGCCAGGCGCGCGCGCTCGCCGCCGGAAAATCCGTCGACCACTTCAAACGCGCGATCACCGGGGAAATTCCACTTGCCCAGGAAGTCGCGGAACGACTGCGTGGAGGCGTCCGGCGACAGATCGCGGAAGTGATCGATGGCCGACTGCCCCTCGTGCAGCGACTCCACCGTGTGCTGGGCGAAGTAGCCGATGCGCAGATCCGGATGCGCGGCGCGCTCGCCGGCCAACAAGGGCAATTCGCCCACCAGCGACTTCACCAGCGTGGTCTTGCCGGCGCCGTTGGGGCCGAGCAGGCCGATGCGATCGCCGGCTTCCAGGCCAAAGCCAACGTTGTGCAGGATGACGGTGGGTGTGGCCGCCGCGCTTTCCGCGGGGTAACCGGCCTCACCATGGTTGATGCGGATCAGCGAATGTGGCAGGCGGTTGGGTGGGGCGAACTCGATGCGGAACTCGCGCTCCATGCGCACGGCTTCGGTGCCGGCCAGCTTGGCCAGGCGTTTCATCCGGCTCTGCGCCTGCTTGGCTTTGCTGGCTTTGGCCTTGAAGCGATCGATGAAGGACTGCAGGTGCGCGCGTTCGGTCTGTTCCTTCTCGAACGCAATCTGCTGCTGGCGCAGTTGCTCGGCGCGCTGGCGCTCGAAGTCGGTGTAGCCGCCGGTGTAGAGCTTGGCGCCGCCGCCATGCAGGTGCAGGGTGTGGGTGGCGACGTTGTCGAGGAACTCGCGATCATGCGAGATCAGCAACAGCGTGCCGGGATACTTGAGCAGCCATTGCTCCAGCCACAGCACCGCATCGAGATCCAGGTGGTTGGTGGGTTCGTCGAGCAGCAACAGATCGCTGGGCATCATCAGCGCCCGCGCCAGGTTCAGGCGCACGCGCCAGCCGCCGGAGAACGCCGACACCGCGCGCTGATGCGTATCGGCCGGGAAGCCCAGGCCATGCAGCAGTTTGCCGGCGCGGGCACTGGCGTCGTAGCCACCCACTTCTTCCAGACGGATATGCGCCGCAGCCACGGCTTCCCAATCCTCGGCCGCAAGCGCATCAGCTTCGGCTTTCAGCGCCGAAGCAACCACCGGGTCGCCGCCCAGCACGAAGTCGATGGCCGAGTCCGGCAGCGACGGGGTTTCCTGCGCCACGCTGGCGATACGCACCTTGCCGGGCAGATCGACATCGCCCTTGTCCGCTTCCAGCTCACCGCGGATCGCCGCGAACAGACTGGATTTGCCGGTGCCGTTGCGGCCCACCACGCCCACGCGGTAGCCCGCATGCAAGGTCAGATCGACGTTGGACAGCAACAACCGTTCGCCGCGCCGCATGGCGAAGTTACGCAAGGAAATCATGGGGGCAATGCCAGAGAGAGCCGGAGGGAATAAGCAGATAAGCAGAAGTTCTGCGACACCATTCTACCTGTTAACAAATAATTGACGTTACGTTGGAGCCGTGGCCCCCGCCCTCGCAGGTACCGGGCCGCCGCCCCCTCCCCGCCGTCGCTGGAGATCCCATGATTCGCAAGGTTTCGTCGCTGTCCGCCGCCATCCTCCTGGCCCTCGCCACCGCCCCCGCCCTCGCCCAGAACGCCCCCGTGGCCGCGCCAGGCCAAGCCCCGCAGACGCTCGACACCCTGATTGTCACCGGTACCCGGGTCAGTGACCGCACCGTGGCCGAGTCGGCCTCGCCCATCGACATCATCACCTCCGAAGCGCTGCAGGCCACCGGCACCACCGAACTGGCCACCGCCCTGGCGCGCTCCCTGCCCTCGCTCAACTTCCCGCGTCCTGCCGTGACCGACGGCACCAGCGCCATCCGCCCGGCGCAGCTGCGCGGCCTGGCCCCGGACCAGGTGCTGGTGCTGGTCAACGGCAAGCGCCGGCACACCTCTTCGTTGCTCAACGTCAACGGCAGCATGGGCCGCGGCTCGGCGCCGGTGGATCTCAACACCATCCCGATCGCCGCCATCGATCGCGTCGAAGTGCTGCGCGACGGCGCTTCGGCGCAATACGGTTCCGACGCCATCGCCGGCGTGGTCAACATCGTGCTCAAGGGCGCGGGTGAAGGCGGCAGCATCGGCGTCAAGGGTGGCCAGTACTCGGCCGGCGACGGTGCGCAGTATCAGCTGGCCGGCGATGTCGGCATCACTTTCGGCGGCGACCGCGGCTTCCTGCACGTGGCCGGCCAGGTCGACGACCAGGACAGCACCAACCGCGCCCGCCCCTACGCCGGTACCTCGCCGGGCGGTTCCAATCCGCAACTGGGCCAGAAGAAGTTCGTCTACGGCGATCCGGAAGTGGAAGCGCAGTCGGTCTCGCTCAACACCGAATTCAAGTTGACCGATGCGATCACCGCGTACGCGTTCGGCATCTTCGGCAACCGCGACATCACCTCGTTCGCCTTCTATCGCGCGCCGGGCGATGCACGCAACATCCTGTCGATCTATCCGGACGGCTTCGTGCCGGAGATCAACAACGTCTCGCAGGATCGCTCGCTGGTCGCCGGCCTGCGTGGTGATACCGCCGGCGGCTGGAAGTGGGACGCCAGCTACAACTACGGCTACAACCACCTGGAGTTCTTCACCCGCAACTCGCTCAACACCAGCCTGGGCGCGTCCAGCCCGCGTTCGTTCTACGACGGCGCATTGGAAACCACGCAGAACATCGTCAACCTGGATGTGAGCAAGGGCTTCGACTGGGGCCTGGCCTATCCGGTCACGCTGGCCTTCGGCGCCGAATACCGCGACGAAAAGTGGAACCAGTCGCCGGGCCGGCCGGACTCCTACTTCCAGTCCGGCACGCTGGCGGCCGGTGCGCAGGGCTTTGGCGGTTTCTCGCCGGCCAACGCGGGTCACTATTCGCGCCACAGCTACGCCTTGTACGCGGATCTGGAAGCGGATTTCACCGACAAATTCTCCGGCGGCGCGGCCGTGCGCTACGAGGACTACAGCGACTTCGGCAGCGAGACTTCCGGCAAGTTGTCGGCGCGATATGCCTTCACCGATCAGGTCGCGTTGCGCGCCACCGTGGCCAGCGGCTTCCGCGCGCCGTCGCTGCCGCAGCAGCACTACACCGCGGTGACGAGCAACTTCAACGGCACGGTATTCCTGGAGTCGGGCACGTTCCCGGTCGATCATCCGGTGGCCGCCGCGCTGGGCGCCGAACCGCTGCAACCGGAAACCTCGCTGTCCTACAGTCTGGGCCTGGTGCTGCAGCCGATTGATCGCCTGTACATCACCCTGGATGCGTACCAGATCGACGTGGACGATCGCATCATCCTGTCGGGCAACCTGCAGGGTGCCGCACTGGTGTCGCTGGTGTCCTCGCTGGGCTATCCCAACGTCACCAGCGTGCGCTACTTCACCAACGCGGTGGACACGCGTACCCGCGGCGTGGATCTGGTCGGCTCCTATGCGTTGCCGCTGGGCAGCGGCACGCTCAACCTGACCGGCAGCTTCGGCTACAACAAGACCGAGATCACCCACATCGCGGCCAACCCGCCCGAGCTGGAAAGCAACGGCCTGAACCTGCAACGCGTCTCGCGTGACGAGCAAGGGCGCATCGAAGAGGTCAATCCCAAGACCAAGCTCAACCTCGGCGCGACCTGGAACCTGGAAAACTGGGACTTCGCCCTGTCCACCACGCGCTATGGCGACTACACCGTGCGCAACGCCACCAGCGCCGCCAACGATCAGCGCTACGGCGACGAATGGGTGGTGGATGCCTCGGCCAGCTACAAGCTGCAGGGCTGGACCTTCACCGTGGGCGCGGACAACCTGCTGGACAGCTATCCGGACAAGACGATTTTCGCCACCTCCAACTCGGGGCAATTCCCTTACAGCAGCTACTCGCCGTTCGGCTTCAACGGCGCCTTCGTGTACGGCCGGGTTGGCTATCGCTGGTAAGCAAACCGGTGCATGAATCTGTGCCACAACAAGACGGGTTTGCAGGATCGCGCCGCCTTCGGCGAAACTCGGGGTTCCCCCTGCCACCACCCGCGAGTATCGATGCATCATGACACCGACCTGATCAACATCGTCGCGGTTGGCCTGGCCCTGGCATTCGTCCTGGGCGCGCTGGCCCACAAACTGCGCCTGTCACCTCTGGTCGGTTATCTGCTCGCGGGCATCCTTGTCGGTCCCTTCACTCCTGGCTTCGTCGCCGATCAGGCGCTGGCCAACCAGTTGTCCGAACTGGGCGTGATGCTGCTGATGTTCGGCGTTGGTCTGCATTTCTCGCTCGATGATCTGCTCGAAGTCAAAGCCATCGCCATCCCCGGCGCGTTGGCGCAGATCGCCGTGGCCACGCTGCTAGGCTGGGGCCTGGCCTGGGGCATGGGCTGGACCCCCATCAATGGTTTCGTGTTCGGCCTGGCCTTGTCGGTGGCCAGCACGGTGGTGCTGCTGCGGGCGATGGAAGATCGACGCCTGCTCGACACCCAGCGCGGCCGCATCGCGGTGGGCTGGCTGGTGGTCGAAGATCTGGCGATGGTGCTGGCGCTGGTGTTGCTGCCGGCGCTGGCCGATGTGTTCGGCAAGGGCCAGCAGGCCGAGGAAGGCGTGTTCGGCGTCATCGTGGTGGCCATCGCCTGGACGCTGGTCAAGCTCAGCCTGTTCGTGGCGGTGATGCTGGTGGTCGGCCGCCGCGTCATTCCGTGGACGCTGGAAAAAATCGCCGCCACCGGCTCGCGCGAGTTGTTCACCCTGTCGGTGCTGGCGATCGCGCTGGGCGTGGCGTTCGGCTCGGCCACCCTGTTCGGCGTGTCGTTCGCGCTGGGCGCGTTCTTTGCCGGCATGCTGCTCAACGAGTCGGAACTGAGCCAGAAGGCGGCCAACGATTCCCTACCGCTGCGCGATGCCTTCGCCGTGCTGTTCTTCGTCTCGGTGGGCATGCTGTTTGATCCCGCCATCCTGATCGAGCATCCGTGGCAGGTGCTGGGCACCTTCCTGATCATCGTGGTGGGCAAGTCGCTGGCGGCGTTCGTGATCGTGCGGATGTTCGGCCATCCCACCGGCACCGCGCTGACCATCTCGGTCAGCCTGGCGCAGATTGGCGAGTTCTCCTTCATCCTGGCCGCGCTCGGTGTGAGCCTGGATCTGCTGCCGCAGACCGGACGCGATTTGATCCTGGCCGGCTCGCTACTGTCGATCATCGCCAATCCGTTCCTGTTCTCGTGGCTGGATGGCTGGGTGCGCAAGCGCGAAGCCAATGCGCCGCAACCGATCGAGCCGGAAATCCCGCCGGGTCCGTCGCTCGATCTGCACGACCACGCCATCATCATCGGCTACGGCCGCGTGGGCAGTGCGCTGGCGCAGGTGCTGCGCGATCGCGGCGTGCCGCTGATCGTGATCGATGACAACGGCGAGCATGTGGCGCGCGCGCATGCCGCCGGTATTCCCGCCATCCGTGGCAGTGCGGCGGCAGATCGCGTGCTGGCCGAAGCACATCCGGATCGCGCCAAGATTGCCGTGTTGGCGATTCCGCAGCCACTGGAAGCCGGTGAGGCCATCGCCAAGCTGCGTGCGATCAATCCCGGCCTGACCCTGCTGGCGCGCGCGCACAGCGACACCGAAGTGCGGCACCTGCTGGAACATGGCGCCGATGGCGCGGTGCTGGCCGAGCGCGAATTGGCGTTCTCGCTGGCGGAGATGGTGATGGCCACGCCACCGTATCGGGCGCTGCGCGCCTGATAAGTCAAACGTCACCGGGCGCTGCGCGCCCGATAAGCCAGACATCTCCACGCGCTGCGGGGCGGATCGCTTCTGCCCCTTCCCCCGCTTGCGGGGGAAGGTTGGGATGGGGGCGGAACGAAGACCAGGTCTTTGAGTTTGCGACTTCGTTCTGCCCCCACCCCAGCCCTCCCCCGCAAGCGGGAGAGGGAGCAAAAGCAGCGTGGCATTGAAGCCATCCCTGCAGATCAGCCGAACGACATCTCGCGAGGCAGCACGTTGGCCAGCACTTCCGACAGCGGCAGTGGCGGCGAATACAAATCGCCCTGCACCCAGTCCACGTCCAGTTCACCCAGGCATTCGGCGGTGATGCGGTCTTCGACGAATTCGGCCACGGTCTCGGCGCCGAATACACCAGCCACCGCTACGGTCGCCTGCACCAGCGCGTAATCGCTGCCGCGCTGGGCAACGTTGCGGATGAACGAGCCGTCAATCTTGATGATGTCCACCGGCAGTTCTTTCAGGCGTGCAAAGCTCTGCATGCCGGTGCCGAAATCATCGATTGCCACCTGGCATCCGCGCGCACGCAGATCCCGCAGCAGGCGGCTGGCCATGGCGGTGCTGGAAATGGCCGCGGTTTCGGTCACTTCGAAACACAGCGCCGACAGCGGCAGCGGCGAGTCCGCCAGCAAGGTGCGCAGCTCAATCTGGAAACTCATCGAGGCCAGACTCTGCCCGGTCAGGTTGATGGCGATGCGCTCGCAATACGGCAAGGCATCGGGGTAACGCCGCAGTTGCCGGAACAGCGCGCGGATCACCGCCAGATCCAGTTCGGCGCCACGGCCGGCGGCTTCGATGGGGCGCATGAAGCGCGCCGGGGGAATCAGCCGGCCTTCGTCATCGCGCAGGCGGCACAGCACCTCGCCGGAGATGGTGGCGTCGGCTTCGTCGGCGCTGGCGCGTCGGCGGATCGGCTGGAAGTACAGCACCATGCGTTCGTTGCGCAGGCAGGACAGTGCCATTGCCGCATCCGACATCTGCTGGCGATGCGATTCGCGCAGGCGATCATCATTCAGATCGCTGTAACGCGGCAGCACTTCGCCATGCTGGCGCGCATCAAAAGCCAGGTGCGAGGCGGTCAGCAGCGCCGCGTCCACGGTGTCGGCCGGCGAGGCCGACAGCGACGCCACGCCCAGGTACGGCAGCAGGCGCACTGGCTGATCCTCGGCATGCAGTTCGGCGTGCTCGACGCGCACCACCAGCCGCTCCCAGATGTCGTCGTCGCTCTTGTTCAACGGCACCAGGCCGAACTGGCCCGTGCCCAGGTAATAGACCTCGACCAGATCGGACAGGCGCGTGGCGATGGCTTCCATCACCCGGGCCTGCGTGTCCAGGCCGAAGCCGGTCAGCAGGGTGTCGGCCTGATCCAGCAGCAGGAAGCCCAGTTCGTGCCGCGCCGGCGGCGCGTTGCGCATGCGTAGTCTCAATGCACGCAGGTTGGGCAGGCCGGTGATGGTGTCGCGCAGGCTTTCCTCGCCCAGTCGTTGCGACAGGTCGCGGCGATCGCGGCTGATCACCCACAGGTACAGCATCGCCAGCAGCAGGATGTCCACTTCCAGCGCAAGGTGGAACAGATTGACCAGGCCCAGGCCCGTGTTGCCGGCTTCGGCCGCACCCGACATCGCATACACCAGGCAGAACAGCGCCGCCGCCAGCGCCGGCATCGAGCGGCGCGGCGGCAGCCGCAGCACGAACCAGGCCAGCACCACGAACAGGGCGAAGCGGTAATCCATCAACACCACTGCCGGCGATGCCAGGCCCGCATGCACGGCCTGCGAACTCCACAGGCTGATCGCCAGGCCGGCGATGAGCGCCAGCGGCCAGCCCCAGCCGGCGAAGCGGCTGCTGCGGTGCGGTGCGGTCTCGCCCCGCTCGGTCCAGGCCGCCAACAGCGGCAACGTCACCACCGCCACGCCGAACTGCTTGGCGAAAAAGGTCTGGAACATCGAGCTGATCGCCACCGCCGGCTCGGCAATGAGGACGGTGGTGCCACCCAGCAAGGCCAGCCCGGCTGGATAGACAAACAAGCCCATCACCACCAACCGGCCCAGGCCACGGCGGTCGATGCGGCGACGTTCGGGATCCCGCGGCCAGCCGGCCCAACGGGCACAGGCCAGTGTCCAGAAACCGATGGCGATCCAGGCGCCCAGTCCCCACAGCAGCGGAGGCCACTGGCCGGGCTCGAAATTCCACTGCCGCACCGCCCAGCCCACGGCCGTGAACGCCACGGCGCCCGCTACTACGCGGCGGTCGGTTTCCAGCAGGGCAATGGCCAGCAGCAGGCCGGCGTGCAGGTGAATCAGGGAGGCGTTGGCGGTGGTGCCGAAAAAATCGATGCGATAGCTGATCGCCACCTGCTGGGCCAGCACGCACAGGCCACCCAACAGGACGATCTTGCCAGCCGGGCTGCGCCACCATGCTTTCATTGGCTCATCCACGCCTTGTCGATGGACGTGCATCGGGCACGTCCTATGGTTCGACGAACGCAGGACAAGGCGCAAAGCGGCCAAGCCCTGCCGCTCAGGCGTGCTGACAAAGCACGCACGCAAGCGCGGTGGTCGGCCGCCTACCATGCTCGACCGCTGCGGAACCGCCGCAACGCCCTGCCCGTTTCCCCATCGCCTGCCCCCCATGTCCTTTCCCCGCACGCACTATCTGGCCGCTGTGCTGACCGCCTTTCTCGGCTGCGCCCCGGTCAGCGGCCTCGTCATCGCGCCGGCCCGGGCCGCCCCTGCGATCTCGACGGCCGACCGGCTGGTACCGGTGGTCGCATCAGTGGCGCTCTATCCGGATCCCTTGCTGGCGCAGGTGTTCACCGCCGCGCAGTTCCCCGGACAAGTGGCCGAAGCCTCGCGCTGGTTGCAGCTCAATCCGCGTCTGCAGGGTGATGCCGCCACCCGCCAGGCCGCCCGCAAACGCTGGAATGCCAGCGTCCAGTCGCTGGTGGCGTTCCCGGACGTGCTGCACGCCATGGCCGGTCAGCCCGCCTGGTTGCGCAACCTGGGTCAGGCCTATGCGCAGCAGCCGACCCAGGTGATGGACGCGGTGCAACGCTTGCGCCGGCAGGCCTACCAGGCAGGCCATCTGCGGACCGGCAAACAGCAGCAGGTGGTGCTGGCGCATGGACGGATCAGCATCGAGCCGGTCGACCCGCGCCTGGTGTACGTGCCGGCCTACGACCCGGTCGTGGTGTATGGCCATTGGGCCTACGCCTCCCCGCCGGTCGTCTTCGCACCGCGCGCGCGCGTGGGCGAGGCAGTAGCGGCGGGACTGGCCTTTGGTCTGGGCGTGGCCATCATCAACGCGCAGTGGGGCGACATCGACTGGGATCACGGCACGACCGTGGTCAACCATTACTACACCGACAACAGCGTCTACGTGGATGACCGTTCCACGCATGTCGACAACAGTGACCACTCGATTCGCGTCGAAGACAATAGCGACCACTCGATCCACGTCGAAGACAACAGCGACCACTCGAACCACATCGAGGACAACAGCGACCACTCGAACCACGTCGAGGACAACAGCGACCATGTTTCGCAGGTTGACGCGTCGAGCCCGGTGATCGACGACGATGAAGGAGACGACGGCGACGATATCAGCTCAGGCCAGCCGGATCATGATGGCGCCGATGACACCATCGTCGGCGAGGATGATGAGGAGGAGCAGGAAGCCGACATTTCCTTCGACAATGACCCTGTCGAAGAATCCAATGATGGGTTCAGCGATGAAGACGATGGTTCGGACGATGGGCTAAGCAGTGATGACAGCGATGCCGACGGTGGAATCAGCGATGACGGCGGCGATGCCGACAGCGGATTCAGTGGTGACGAGGACGAGTAACCCGCGCTTCCACCCTGATGGATCAAGAAGGCCGCCCTGAGGCGGCCTTCTTTTTCTGCACAACGCATGGACCCAACTCATTCCTTGCGGAACACCAGGTGCCCGCCTTCGGCCGCGACCCGCACGCGGTCGCCCTGGCCGAACTCGCCGGACAGGATCTTCTGCGCCAGCGGGTTTTCCAACTGGCTCTGGATCGCACGCTTGAGCGGGCGCGCACCGTAAACCGGATCAAAGCCGACATTGCCCAGCAGCATCAGCGCGCTGTCGTCGATCTCGAAGCTGATCTGGCGCTCGGCCAGGCGCTTGGCCAGGTAGCGGGTCTGGATGCGGGCAATCTCGCGGATCTGCGCCTTGTCCAGCGGATGGAACACGACGATGTCGTCGAGCCGGTTGATGAACTCCGGACGGAAGTGCGCCTGCACCACGCCCATCACCGCGGCCTTCATCTGCGTGTAGCTTTCCGGGCTGTCGTCGGACAGCTCCTGGATCAGGCTGGAGCCGAGGTTGGAGGTCATCACGATCACGGTGTTGCGGAAGTCGACCGTGCGGCCCTGGCCATCGGTCAGACGGCCGTCGTCCAGCACCTGCAGCAGGATGTTGAACACATCCGGATGCGCCTTCTCGACTTCATCGAGCAGGATCACGCTGTACGGACGGCGACGCACCGCCTCGGTCAGGTAGCCACCTTCCTCGTAACCCACATAGCCCGGAGGCGCACCGACCAGGCGGCTGACCGCGTGCTTCTCCATGAACTCGCTCATGTCGATGCGGACCATGGCATCGGAAGAATCGAACAGGAACTCGGCCAGCGTCTTGCACAGCTCGGTCTTGCCCACGCCGGTGGGGCCCAGGAACAGGAAGCTGCCTGACGGCCGCTCCGGATCCGACAGACCGGCGCGCGAACGCCGCACCGCATCGGAGACGACCTTGATCGCTTCTTCCTGGCCAATCACCCGTCCGCGCAGCGAGTCTTCCATCTTCAGTAGTTTCTCGCGCTCGCCTTCCAGCATCTTGCTGACCGGGATGCCGGTCCAGCGCGACACGACTTCGGCGATTTCTTCGTCGGTGACCTTGTCCTGCAGCAGCTTGAATCCCTTTTGCTCGGCTTCCTGCGCGGCGCCCAGCTGCTTTTCCAGCGACGGCAGCAAGCCGTACTGGATTTCGCTCATGCGCGCGTAGTCCTGCTTGCGCTGGGCCGCTTCCAGATCCAGCTTGGCGCGCTCGATCTGTTCCTTGATTTTTGTCGCGCCGGTGAGCGTGGCCTTCTCGGCCTTCCAGACTTCCTCCAGATCGCTGAACTGCTTCTGCAGGCTGTCGATTTCGCTTTCCAAATCGCTCAAGCGCTGCTTGGACTGCGCGTCCTTTTCCTTCTTCAGCGCTTCGCGCTGGATCTTGAGCTGGATCAGGCGGCGCTCCATCCGATCCATTTCTTCGGGCTTGGAGTCGATTTCCATGCGGATGCGGCTGGCGGCTTCGTCCATCAGGTCGATGGCCTTGTCCGGCAGTTGCCGATCAGCGATGTAGCGATGCGAGAGCGTGGCCGCGGCGACGATGGCCGGGTCGGTGATTTCCACGCCATGGTGCACGGCGTACTTTTCCTTCAGCCCGCGCAGGATCGCGATGGTGTCCTCGACACTGGGCTCGCCCACGAAGACCTTCTGGAAGCGGCGCTCCAGCGCGGCATCCTTCTCCACGTACTTGCGGTATTCGTCCAGGGTGGTGGCGCCGATGCAGTGCAACTCGCCGCGCGCCAGCGCCGGCTTGAGCATGTTGCCGGCGTCCATCGAACCTTCGGCCTTGCCGGCGCCGACCATGGTGTGCAGCTCGTCGATGAACAGGATGATCTGGCCTTCGTTCTTCGACAGGTCACTGAGCACGGCCTTGAGCCGCTCCTCGAACTCGCCGCGGAACTTGGCGCCGGCGATCAGCGCACCCATGTCCAGCGACAGCACGCGCTTGCCGCGCAGTCCTTCGGGCACTTCGCCGTTGACGATGCGCTGGGCCAGGCCTTCGACAATCGCGGTCTTGCCCACGCCCGGCTCGCCGATCAGCACCGGATTGTTCTTGGTACGACGCTGCAATACCTGGATGGTGCGGCGAATCTCTTCATCGCGGCCAATCACCGGATCGAGCTTGCCGACCTCGGCGCGTTCGGTCAGATCGATGGTGTATTTTTCCAGCGCCTGGCGCTGGTCTTCGGCATTTTCCGATTGCACCTTTTCGCCTCCCCGCAGCTTGTCGATCGCCGCGCGCAATTTCTGCTTGTCGGCGCCGCTGGATTTCAGTTCCTGGCCGGCCGCTCCCGGATCATCCAGCGCCGCCAACAGGAACCACTCGCTGGCGATGTAGGTATCGCCATTGTCCTGCGCCAGTTTGTCGGTGACGTTGAGCAGGCGCGACAGATCGTTGCCGATGGAAAGATTACCGGCCTGGCCGGTGACCTTGGGCAACTTGTCCAACGCCTCGCCCACGCGTTCGCGCAGCACGGGAATGTTGACGCCGGCCTGGGCCAGCAGCGGCCGGGTGCTGCCGCCGCTCTGCTCCAGCAGCGCACTGAGCACGTGCACCGGCTCGATCATGGTGTGGTCGCGGCCCACGGCCAGCGATTGCGCGTCGGCCAGCGCCTGCTGGAAACGCGAGGTGAGCTTGTCCATCCGCATCGGGGAAACCCTCAAAAAGAGGCCGGCCTGCGCCGGCAATGGTATCCAGATGCGGGTGCTGCCGTCGGTTTCAAGACCATTTGAGACGGCGCACGATGCAGCGTCAGCGACCAGCCAGCCTGAGGCGTCCACCTCTCCCGCCAGCGGGAGAGGTCGGCGCGCATAGCGCGCCGGGTGAGGGCAAACCTCAGCGACTCTCCGCCTGCACCTGCGGCTTCTGCAGCCCCAGCAATCCCAACAGCACCGCCAAGGCCACATAGGCGCCGACGAACTGCCACAGGATCGCCTTGCCCAGCCCGACCACGTGCCAGGGCAGATAGATGCCGCCGCGCGGATCCACCGAGTGGATGAAGCCGAACAGGGTCAGCCCCGCCCCCAGCAGCAACACCAGTGCGGCACGCCCGAAGCGCTGATCGATCATCGCCACCAGCGCGGTCGACCAGATCATCGCGGTGATGATGAAGCCGTTGCCCAGGGTCACGATGGTGGCCAGATCCGGCAGGCCATGGCTGTCGACGCCGTTGTACAGCGCGGCAAAGTTTTCCGGCGCGATCCACGCCGGGTTGCCGACCTTGATCACCAGCAGGTAGGCAATCGAAGGCAGGAACGCCAGCGCCACCGCCGGCGCATATTTGCGCGGGCTTTCGTGGAAGGCCTGCACGGTGATGTCCAGGCCCACGTACACGATGATCGGCGCCAGCACCGCCACCGGCAGCCACTGCACCAGCCCGGAGACGTAACCGAAGATGCCACCCAGACCAATGAACAAGCCGGCCAGCAGCGTGTAACCCAGCCGCGCACCCATGTGCTTGTAAGCGGGCTGGCCAATGTAGGGCGTGGTCTGCGCGACGCCGCCGCAGAAGCCGGCCACCAGCGTGGAAATCGCTTCAGCCAGCAATACATCGCGCGTGCGGTAGTCATCACCGGCGGCGCGCGCGCTTTCGCTGACGTTGATGCCGCCCACCACCATCAGCAGACCGAACGGCAGCAGCAACGGCAGGTAGGGCACGGTGTCGCGCAGGCCGTTGATGAAACCCAGCGTGGGCAACGGCAGGGTGAACGCGAGCGCGGTGGCTTCGGGCACCTTGAAGCCCGGCGTACCCAGCCCGGCCAGGCCCAGCCCGTAATACAGCGTGGTGCCGACGATGAAAGCCAGCAGCACGCCCGGAATACGCACCGGCAACTTGCCCTTGGCCACCAGCACGTACAGCAGCAGGCCAAAGGTGACGAAGCCCACCACCGGCGAGCGCAGCGTTTCGATCAGCGGCAGGAAGCCGAGCAGGGTCAACGCGGCGCCGCCAATCGAACCCAGCAGCGCGGCGCGCGGCACTGCGCGCGTGATCGCATCGCCGAAGAAAGACAGCACCAGCTTGAGCGTACCCATCACCACCAGCGAGGCCATGCCCAGCTGCCAAGTCGCCAATGCGGCGGCGCTTTCGTCCAGGCCGGCCTGCTTGAAGCCGATGAATGACGGGCCCAGCACCAGCAGCGCCATGCCGATGCTGGTGGGCGCATCCAGGCCCAGCGGCATCGCGGTCACGTCATCGCGACCCGTGCGCTGCGCCAGTCGATGCGCCATCCAGGTGTAGATCAGATTGCCGACCAGCACGCCCAGCGCGGTGCCCGGGAACATGCGGGTAAACACCACATCGGCCGGGAACTGGAAGATGCCGATGAGTGCGGCGGCAATGAAGCCGAGGATCGACAGGTTGTCGACCACCAGGCCGAAGAAGCCATTGAGATCGCCGGGGACGAACCAGCGGGGGCGGAAAGACGTTGAATTCATGGGCAGCTCGAAACCGGTTTTAGCCCCTTCTCCCGCTTGCGGGAGAAGGCTGGGATGAGGGCAGGACGCGCGGATGATCGATCAGAACGAAACTTCCGCCGCCTGCTTGGACCACAGCACCGACTGGTGCTTGGTCGCCTGCTTCCACGCCAACCGGATTGCCTCGATGTCGGCCGTCCGCTGCGGCGTGTCCTCATGCAGGATCACCAGCACCTTCGAGTTCAACCGCTCCGGGCCATCCTTGCCGCGGAACAGCCACTGGCCATAGGCGTTGAACACGGTCAGCCCGTCGGGAAAGCGCGGCGTCACTTCCTTGTCCAGGAACGCGCGCCACTGCGTCTCGCTGATCGACGAGGTGGTATCGCCCTCGGTGCCCACCCCGAAGTACAGCTCGCTGCGCACCCAACCCGCGGCCTGCGCCGGCCGGGCCGCGTCGCCCTGCATGGTGGCGGTGACTTCGCCGCCACGGCGGACGACGGGGGTGGGAGAACTGGCGCAAGCGACCAGGGCCAACAACAGGGGAGCAAGGACGAGCGAACGGCGACGCATGGCAACTCCGATAACAAGGCGACCACTGTCGGCCACCACCGGCGTGGCGCCGAAATAACCGCTGGTCATAAGCAGATGGACCAGCGCCATATGCCGGGCGGCGCTGCTGGGTCCGGTCGGCGGCTAATATATCTCTATATCCGGATGGATGGTTGGCAATAGACTGCCGGCTGGCCTGGCCTGACTGGCCGCGCCACTTTCCGGACCCCGACCCCCACTGGAGCCCCCCATGCCCCGCACCTACGCGGCGCCGCTCGCCGTCGCCATCGCCGCCGCCCTGGCCCTGCCCGCTCATGCCCAGGACAGCAGCCCCGCCGCCAACCCCACCAACCTCGACACCGTGCTGGTCACCGGCACCGTGGCCCGCGATCGCACGGTGCTGGAATCGACCGTGCCGGTGGACGTGCTGACCGCCGAGGACATCCGCAAGGCCGGCGTGCTCAACGGCGAACTGGGCAGCGCGCTGCAGGCGCTGCTGCCCTCGTTCAATTTCCCGCGCCAGTCCAACTCCGGCGGCGCCGACCACATCCGCGCCGCCCAGCTGCGCGGCCTCAGCCCCAACCAGGTGCTGGTGCTGGTCAATGGCAAGCGCCGCCACACCAGCGCGCTGGTCAACACCGACAGCAAGATCGGCAAGGGCAACACCCCGGTCGACTTCAACGCCATCCCGGTCAGCGCGATCAAGCGCATCGAAGTGCTGCGTGACGGCGCCGGCGCGCAGTACGGTTCAGATGCGCTGGCCGGCGTGATCAACGTGATCCTCGAAGACGCTCCGGAAGGCGGCGCAGTGGAAGTGAGCTACGGCCTGCACCACACCGACGTGGAGCCGATTGGACAGACGATCACCGATGGCCAGACCGGCTTCTTCAGCGGCAAGGTCGGCACCGCACTGGGCGATGGCGGCTTCCTGCGCGTGGGCGTGGAGTACAAGGAGCGCAACGGCACCAACCGCGCCGGCTTCGATCAGATTCCCTTCTTCGAAGAGCAGACCCCGGACAACCTGGCGCTGGCCGGCAAGCGCAACTATTACCTCGGCGACGGCGATTCCAAGGACATCAACGGCTGGTTCAACAGCGAGCTGCCGATCAGCGACAGCGCCAGCCTGTACGCCTTCGGCACCTTCCACCAGAGCAAGACCCAGGGCGCCAACTACTTCCGCTATCCGGACAGCGTGTCGACCTGGCGCGAAATCTATCCGAACGGCTATCGCCCGGTCTCGCTGGGCGAGAACCAGGACACTGCGCTGGTCGCCGGTGTGCGCGGCCAGTGGGGTGAGTGGGATTACGACGGCAGCCTCAACTACGGCCGCAACGACTTCACCTACCGCCTGCGCAATTCACTCAATGCCTCGCTGGGCCCGAGCAGCCCGACCCAGTTCCGCGTCGGCGATTACGAATTCCAGCAGGCCTTGTTCAATTTCGACATCAGCCGCGTGTTTGGCGATCACACCTTTGCCACCGGCGTGGAATTCCGCCGCGAGGACTACCAGACCGGCGCCGGCGATCCCGCCTCCTATGCCACCGGACCCTTCATTGATCGCCCGACCGGCTCGCAGGCCGGCGGCGGCCTGACCCCGCAGGACACCGCGGATCTGGATCGCGACGTGGCCAGTGTCTACGCCAGCCTGAGCAGCCGCTTCGGCGAGAAGTTCTACACCGATATCTCCGCGCGCTACGAGCACTACAGCGACTTTGGCGGCGAACTGACTGGCAAGCTGGCCGCGCGCTACGAATTTGCGCCGGCCTTCGCGTTGCGTGGTTCGGTCTCCAACAACTTCCGCGCGCCTTCGTTGAGCCAGATTGGTTTCGAATCCACCTCCACCGGCTACGACGCCTCCGGCCAACTGACCCAGGGGCGCCTGCTCTCGGTCAATAATCCGATTGCCCGCGCGCTGGGCGCCACCGATCTGGATCCGGAAAAGTCGATCAACCTGAGCCTGGGTTTCACCAGCCGCATAGGCGAGCACTTTGACCTGTCGTTCGACGTGTTCCGCATCGATATCGACGATCGCATCGCGATTACCGAACGCATCACCGGCGATGCGCTCACCGAGTTCGTGCTGGACAATTTCGGCGTGCCGGGCGTGCAGAGCGCCGGCTTCTTCATCAACGCCGCCGACACCCGCACCGAAGGCGGCGAGCTGGTCGCCAATTGGCGCCAGGGCCTGGGCAATGGCCAGCTGCTGCTGACCGGCACCTGGAGCTACGCCAAGACCGAGCTGAAGAACGTCACCGCCACCCCGCAGGCGCTGCTGGATATCGACCCGTCCTACGTGCTGTTTGGCGTGGAAGAGAGCAACACGCTGACCGATGCCGCGCCGCGCACACGCGCGGTGTTCAGCGCCAACTGGGGCAATGACAACTGGTCGCTGCTCGGCCGCGTGAGCCGGCATGGCAGCGCCAAGCGGGTGTTCAATTTTGGCGGCGGCTTCGAGCCGGAGCAGACCTACGGCGCCGAGTGGCAGCTGGATGCGGAAGTGGAGTATCGCTTCAGCGAACGCTGGAGTCTGGCGCTGGGTGGCTTGAACCTGACCGACGAGTACCCGGATCTGTCGAACCAGGACATCTACTACTTCGGCAACCTGCCGTATGACGTGTTGTCGCCGATTGGCAGCAATGGTGCGTACTACTACACGCGGGTTCGTTACAGCTTCTGACATTTTGCTCCCTCCCCCGCGTGCGGGGGAGGGTTGGGGTGGGGGCCACCGAAGTCCCAACCTCAACGCCTGCAACCTTCGCACCGAAGCGCATCAACTGGGCATGCGATCAATCTGTCCTTCGCTCACTACACGCGGGTGCGTTACACCTTCCAAGCGGATCTGTCGGCTCCGACGACGACAACCAGGTGCGTCGAAGTCTGGTCTTCGTTCGCCCCCACCCCAGCCCTCCCCCGCTCGCGGGGGAGGGGGCTAGTCTCAGGCGACCTTCCAGATGATCGTCGCCATCCGCCCGGTCTGCGCATCCCGTCGATGCGAGAAAAACTGATCGGCCTCGGCAATCGTGTCGCGGCCACCGCCACTGACGCGGGTCACGCCCGCTGCATGCAATCGCCGCCGCGCCAGCGCATACAAATCCACGCGCCAATGAGCCGGTCGCGTCGCGATGAACGCCGAGGCCGCGCCGGCATCGTGACCCACGAACGCATCGTGCACTTCCGCGCCGATTTCATACGAAGCTGGCCCCGCCGCCGGCCCCAGCCAGGCAATGATCGATGAACCCGGCACCGCCATCGCGGCGATGGTGTTCTCCAGCACGCCACCGACCAGCCCACGCCAGCCCGCATGCGCCGCGCCGATGACCTGGCCGTCGTCGCTGGCAAACACCACCGGCAGGCAATCAGCGGTGAGGATGGCCAGCGCCACGCCGGCCTGGCGGGTCACCGCGGCATCGGCCACCGGTTCTTCGCCGTCGACGCGCTCCACCACCGCGACATCGGTGCCATGCACCTGGCGCAGCCATTGCGGCGCAGCAGGCAGGCCAAAGCGTTCAATCAGTTCGATGCGATTGGCTTCCACCACCGCCGGGTCATCGCGGTAGTCGCCGTAGCGGGTACCCAGGTTGAAGTGATCGAACGGCGGCTGCGACCGCCCCGCGCCATGACGCAGGGTGGTGAAGGCATGCACGCCGGCAGGCGCGGGCCAGTCGGCGCGCAGGATCGCCCCTTCGCTCACGCCTTGTGCGCCTGACTATCCGCGCGCAGGGCGGCCATCAGATCCTGCATGTCCTGTGGCACCGGCGCGCTGACGCGGATGGCGTCGCCGCTGACCGGATGGCGGAACTCCAGCGTTTCGGCATGCAGCGCCTGGCGCTTGAAGCCACGCAGCGCGGCAATCAGTTCCTCGCTGGCGCCCTTGGGCAGCTTGAGCGGACCGCCGTACAGCGGGTCGCCGATGATCGGGTACTTGATGTGCGCCATGTGCACGCGGATCTGGTGGGTGCGGCCGGTTTCCAGGCGGCACTCCAGCGCGGTGTGCGCGCGGAAGCGCTCGCGCAGGCGGTAATGGGTGACGGCGTCGCGGCCGTCTTCGCGCACGGCCATCTTCAGGCGGTCGCGCGGATGGCGGTCGATGGCCGCATTGGCGGTGCCACCCGAGACCATCGCGCCGACCACGATCGCCAGGTACTGGCGATGCACTTCGCGCGAGGACAGCTGTTCCACCAGCGCGGTCTGCGCCACCACGTTGCGCGCCACCACCATGACCCCGGAGGTGTCCTTGTCCAGGCGATGGACGATACCGGCGCGCGGCAGCACGTTGAGCGACGGGTCGCGGAACAGCAGGGCGTTGACCAGGGTGCCGCGCGGATTGCCGGCGCCCGGGTGCACCACCAGGCCGGCCGGCTTGTTGAGCACGAACACGTCGGCATCCTCGTACAGCACGTCCAGCGGGATGTCTTCCGGCTCGGCGTGGGTCTGGGTGTCCAGCACCACGCTCAGGCTGGCGGTTTCGCCGCCGCGCACGGCATCACGCGGCTTGACGGTCTGGCCGTCCAGTTGCGCGTCGCCGGACTTGATCCACTCGGCCAGGCGCGAGCGGGAGTACTCCGGGAACAGGTCGGCCAGGACCGCGTCGAAACGGCGGCCGGCGGCGGATTCAGGCACGCGCGCGGTGCGCGGGGCGTCGGATGAGGGGGTATCGGTCATACGGGGTCGGTGCGGCCAAGCCCGGGGTTTCCGGGAATGTTGGCCGAATATTCATGGCTGGGGCACTGCCTAGGCTATCATCCATGGCTCGTTTCCCTGCCGCGGCCCCGCCGCCAGCCCATGACCCAGCGCATGACCCTGCCCGCTTCGAGCCCGTCCACCGCGAAGCCGCACGTAACCCCCCGCTCTTCCTCCGTGGCCCGTTTCCTGGTGCTGGCGCTGGTCCTGGCCGTTACCGCGACCGGTACGGGCTGCAAGTGGTTCAAGAAGGACGCGCCGGTGGTGCAGCCGGTCGAGACGATGTACGAGACCGGCCACCAGTCGATGAAGACGGCCAACTGGGACCGCGCGCAGACCCAGTACCGCAGCCTGATCGCCCAGTACCCGTACGGCCCCTACACCGAGCAGGCGCTGATGGAATCGGCCTACGCCCAGTACAAGGCCGGCAAGCTGGACGATGCGGTCTCCTCAATCGACAAGTTCCTGCGCACCTACCCGACCCACCGCAACGTGCCGTACATGTACTACCTGCGCGGCCTGGCCAACTCGACCCGCGATGCGGTGTTCCTGCAGCGCGTGTGGAAGCTGGACGCCAGCCGCCGCGATCTGTCCACGCCGATGCAGGGCTACAACGATCTGAGCATCGTGGCCGAGCGCTACCCCAACAGCCGCTACGCCGCCGACGCGCGCCAGCGAATGATCTTTCTGCGCAACCAGTTCGCCCGCCATGAGCTGGACACCGCGCTGTACTACATGCGCCGCGACGCCTACGTCTCCGCCGCCACCCGCGCCCGCTACCTGCTGGAAACCTACCCGCAGAGCGAGTACCAGTACGACGCCGTCGCTGTGCTGGGCGAGGCCTACACCAAGCTGGGCAACCAGGCCCTGGCCGACGACGCCCGCCGCGTGCTGCAGCTCAACGACCCGCAGCACCCGTGGCTGACCGGCGACTGGCCGAAGTACCCCTGGCAGATTCGCCGCCTGAATCCGTTTGCGGGCGAGAAGTCGCCGGCGAGTGGGATGAGTGAGCGGAAGTAAGTTCGCCGACTCCCCAAAAAAAAAGAGCCGCAAGGCTCTTTTTTTTGCTCGAAAGTCGGCTGGTGTTGCCGACCCGACGTCACCCGCTGCGTTGGCTACATTCTGCAGTTGTGCCGCTTTCGCGAGCAGCAAGTTTCTGGGTCCGATTCGCGGTGTTCCTTGATCGACCAACGCCTAGATTGGGCCGGCCCTCGAAGCGGGTCGGAAAATGCATGCACAGCTAGGCACGCGGCCGAAGCCCTTTCCTAACCCCTCATGGTGGCGATGAGTCTTGCGCCGCAACGACAAAGCCCGCTCGGTGAGCGGGCATTTTTCTCGGCCCCAGATTTCTTGCTCAGCTTTGCAAGCCATTAAGTAACTCGGAAAGGCAGAACAAGGTATACCCAGTAACAAGAAATGTTGCGGGAAGCAGAACTCTTATCGCACCAAGCAATCCTGATATCCCTGCCTGTTCGCAAGCCAAAGCCATCTTCTTGCGATAAAGGTTCGACAAGACTGCCGAGACATGATTCCCGGAAAAACTGTTCGGCCTCCCGATACTTTCCCAGTAGGCCCCCGCTCCGTCCTCCAATTTCGTCATCAGTGAGCGAAAACTTGCCAAGTAAGCAGTATTAAGAGCGAACGTAGCAACAACGAGCACAAGGATCACTTCATTCTTCCTTTGGACGTTCGTAGTTCAATTTAGGCGAGAAAGGAAAACGCGGGTCAGAGCACGAATCTACGACCGCCACCTTGATCCCACACCGCGTTCCTTGCTGACTTTGTACAGTGTGCACGCCATTGCCGTGATCGCAGAGCGCTCAGAAGTAAGAACTCCCCATAGTCACGATGCATGCATCGCGAGGACCAGGAATGCGAAGGACAGCAGGGCAACGACACCCATCCAGAGCCACTCTTTCGCATTGAACTTGGCCAGGTACGGGACGACGTCCTCGAACAGCGAACCTTGCTTGCCCGTGCGTCGCTTATGGCTGCGGAAGACCAGGTTGGGTCCAACCGCGGTTGTCAGCAAGAACAGGGCGCCAAAGAGAAGTTGAGACTTTGGCAAGCCCAGGATCATGTGCATCGCTGATTCCATCGTGCTCCCCCTCTTGTGTGCGAAGTCCGTTTCGCTTCCTTGTCAGTCATTTCCGACACCCACGCGCGCACTTCACCGACAAAATTTCTTTCGCGATATAGGTGCAATCCGTCGCTACAGGTTCTAGGTTTTGCTACAGGGCATCCCCGTCCCGCAGCGCCCCGCCCCATTCCCCAGCTGCGAGTCAAAAGCGCGGACCGTCTGAGCAGTCACTCAGCCGGCCCGCTAACCAAAACCAGTAAGTGGAGTACCGATCATGGCTAGCCTCAATCCTACAAGCACCCTCCTCCGCCCGGCTACCGAAGGCGCCTTCAACCCGCCCCCCGCACCGCCTTCGCCTCCGGCCCCGCCGGCCCCTCCCACCACAGCGCCGTTCTCCGACGACGCCCGCGACCAACTCTGGACCGTGCAGGAAACCCTGCATCTGCTCCACCTGCTCACCCTCTCGCGCAATGACGATCCCATCATCGCGCCCGAGCAATGGAGCGGCTGCCTGAACCTGCTCAGCACCCAGCTGGCGCAAGCACTGAAGGAACCGCAAGACCCGCTGGCCGCATGAGGCCAGCCAAAAGAAAGCCCGGCGTTGCCGGGCTTTCTCTCAACTCGAATACTTGTTGGTAATCGGATAGCGCCGCTCACGCCCGAACGCACGGCGCGAAATCTTTGGCCCCGGCGCGGCCTGGTGGCGCTTCCACTCGCTGATGCGCACCAGCCGCAACATGCGATCCACCACGTTGGCATCAAAGCCGGCGGCGACAATCTCGTCGCGTGACTGTTCCTGATCCACGTAACGGAACAGGATGGCATCCAGCACGTCGTACGGCGGCAGCGAGTCCTGATCCTTCTGGTTCTCGCGCAGCTCCGCCGACGGCGGGCGATTGATCACCTCCGGCGGAATCACCGGCGCGCCGCCCACGGTATTGCGCCAACGCGCCAGATCAAACACCTCGGTCTTGTACAGATCCTTGATGGGCGCGTAGCCGCCGCACATGTCGCCGTAGATGGTGGCGTAGCCCACCGCGTACTCGCTCTTGTTGCCGGTGGTCAGCAGCAGGCCATGGAACTTGTTGGCCAGCGCCATCAGGATCACGCCGCGGCTGCGCGACTGCAGGTTCTCTTCGGTCACGTCCACCGGCAGGTCGCCGAACATCGGCGCCAGAGCTTCCAGGAAACCCTTGAACGGCGCTTCGATGGAGATGGCTTCCAGCTTTACCCCCAGCGCGCGGCATTGCTCGGCGGCCAGGTCATTGGACAGGCCGGCGGTGTAGCGCGAAGGCAGGCGCACGGCGGTGACGTGGTCCGCACCCAGCGCATCCACCGCCATCGCCAGCACCAACGCCGAGTCGATGCCACCGGACAGGCCCAGCCAGACCTTCTGGAAACCGTTCTTGCCGCAGTAATCACGCAAGCCGCGCACGATGGCGCGCCAGGCCAGCGCCTCGCGGCTTTCATCACCGTCATCGACCCACTGCACCGGGCGAAACTTGCGGGTGGCGTCGTCGTAGTCCACCACCAGCCACTGATCGGTGAACGCAGCGGCGGCCGGATGCACCGTGCCATCGCCATCGGCCACGACGGAAGAACCGTCGAACACCAGCGCATCCTGCCCGCCCACCACGTTCAAGTAGGCCAGCGCCTGGCCGGTATCGCGGCAACGTTCGGCAAGCAAGGCATCGCGCTGGGCGTGCTTGTCGCGGTCGTAAGGCGAGGCGTTGGGAATCAGCACCACGCTGGCGCCGGCCCGCGCGGTGTCGGCCAGCGGCTCGGGGAACCACAGGTCTTCGCAGATGATCAGCCCCAGGGTGACGTCCTTGACCTGGAACACGCAGGTCTCGCCATTAGGGTCGACGTCGAAATAGCGGCGCTCGTCGAACACCGCGTAGTTGGGCAACTCGCGCTTGCGGTAAGTCTGTTCGACATGGCCATCGCGCAGCACGCTGGCCGCGTTGTAGACCACGCTGCCGGCGGTCTCCGGCCAACCGACCACGGCGGTGATGCCGGTCGTGGTGGCGGCAATCTGCCGCAGCGCGCTCTCGCAATCGGCCAGGAAGCGCGGCCGCAGCAGCAGGTCTTCCGGCGGATAGCCGCTGATGGCCAGTTCCGGGAACAACACCACATCGGCGCCGTACTCATCGCGCGCCTGCGCGATGTACTCGGTGATGCGCTCGGCATTGCGGGCGACGTCACCCACCGGAAAGTCGAACTGGGCCAGGGCGATGCGCAGCGGTGCGGTCATGGAGTCATTCTGCCGTGTACTTGCTACAGAAGCGCATTATTCCAGAAGCGGCGTGGTCACACGCCTCACGCCCGGCCACTGCCAGCCCTCCCCTCCCCCCAAAAGAAAAAGCCGCCCGAAGGCGGCTTCTTCCACACACCCGCTTGCGCGGAGGCTTACTTCAAGCGTGCCGCAATGGCCGCACCCAGGTCGCCCGGCGAACGGACGGTGGTGACGCCAGCGGCTTCCATCGCCGCGAACTTGCCTTCGGCCGTGCCCTTGCCGCCCGAGGCGATTGCACCGGCGTGGCCCATGCGCTTGCCCTTGGGAGCCGAGGCACCGGCGATGAAACCCACCACCGGCTTCTTCACGTGCGCCTTGATGTACTCGGCGCCGGCTTCCTCGGCGTCGCCGCCGATTTCGCCGACCATGATGATGCCTTCGGTCTGCGGGTCTTCGTTGAACAGCTTCAGGCAGTCGACGAAGTTCAAACCGTTGATCGGGTCGCCGCCGATGCCGATGCAGGTGCTCTGGCCCAGGCCCACGTCGGTGGTCTGCTTGACCGCTTCATAGGTCAGCGTGCCCGAACGCGAGACGATGCCGATCTTGCCCGGCTTGTGGATGTGGCCCGGCATGATGCCGATCTTGCACTCGCCCGGGGTGATGATGCCGGGGCAGTTGGGACCGATCAGCACGGTGTCCGGATGCGACTTCAGCACGTTCTTGACGCGCAGCATGTCCAGCACCGGGATGCCTTCGGTGATGCACACGATGACCTTGATGCCGGCCGCGGCCGCTTCCAGGATCGCGTCGGCCGCGAACGGCGGCGGCACGTAGATGACCGAGGCGTCGGCGCCGGTGGCCTTGACCGCATCGGCCACGGTGTTGAACACCGGCAGTTCGATGTGCGTCGTGCCGCCCTTGCCCGGGGTCACGCCGCCCACGACCTGGGTGCCGTACTCAATCATCTGGGTGGCGTGGAAGGTGCCCTGCTGGCCGGTAAAGCCCTGCACGATGACCTTGGTGTTCTTGTTGATCAAAACAGACATGGATAGTTCCTAGGCTCGTGTGGACTCAGGCGGCGACCGCAGCAACGGCCTTCTTGGCGCCGTCGTTGATGTCGTCGGCGGGGATGATGGCCATGCCGCTTTCTTTCAGCAGCTTCTTGCCTTCTTCCACGTTGGTGCCTTCCAGACGCACGATGACCGGCACCTGCACGCCCACTTCCTTGACCGCTTCGATGATGCCTTCGGCAATCATGTCGCAGCGGACGATGCCGCCGAAGATGTTGACGAAAATCGCCTTGACCTTGTCGCTCGACAGGATCAGCTTGAAGGCTTCAATCACGCGCTGCTTGTTGGCGCCGCCGCCCACGTCCAGGAAGTTCGCCGGCTCGCCGCCATTGAGCTTGATGACGTCCATGGTGGCCATGGCCAGGCCTGCGCCGTTGACCATGCAACCGATGTTGCCGTCCATGGTGACGTAGTTGATGTCCATCTCCGAGGCCAGCACTTCGGTCTCGTCTTCCTGCGCCTTGTCGCGCATGGCAACCAGCGCCGGATGGCGGAAGTTGGCGTTGTCGTCGGAGTTGATCTTGCCGTCCAGCACGGCCAGGTCGCCGTTGGTGAGGATGGCCAGCGGGTTGAGTTCGACCAGCGCCAGATCCTTTTCGTTGAACAGCTTGTACAGGCCCAGCATGATCTTGCTCAGCTGGTTGACCTGCTTGGCGTTCAGACCCAGCTTGAAGCCGATGTCGCGGCACTGGTACGGCTGCAGACCTTCAACGAAGTCCACGTCGAGCTGGTAGATCAGTTCCGGGGTTTCCTCGGCAACCTTTTCGATGTCCACGCCGCCTTCCGGCGAGGTGATGAAGGTGATCGCGCGGGTGCCGCGATCGATCAGCACCGACAGGTACAGTTCCTTGGCGATGTCCGTGCCTTCGGAAATCAGCACCGCGTCAATCGGCAGGGCCACGCCGGCCGACTGGTAGGTGGCCATACGCGTGCCCAGCATGGCGGCGGCGTACTGCTTGACCTCGTCCAGGCTCCGGGCCAGCTTCACACCGCCCGCCTTGCCGCGGCCACCGGCGTGAATCTGGGCCTTGACCACCCAGAGATCGCCCGGGATGGACTTGGCGGCTTCCACCGCTTCTTCCGGCGTGCGCGCGACGCGCCCGGCCGGGACTGCAATGCCATAGTCGGCAAACAGTTGTTTTGCCTGGTATTCGTGAAAATTCATGCGTCACCGTGGGTAGGGAACAAACAAGCACGGCCGGGCGGACTGCCAAATTGCGTTGGATGGGCAATAGGTTGCCCAAGGCCCTCGGCCAGCCCCCTATTGTCGCCCACCGGGGCGGGCGGCGCAAAACCGGGCCTCCGGGGCCGGCCGTGCCTATACTGGTTGCACCGCTACAGGGGGAGTTCGCGCTTGCTGCAACGCCATTCGATCCTGGGTCGCATCGAATCCGCGCCACGCCGCGAGCTGTACTTCTTCGCCCTGTACCGGACGCTGGAGGCAGCCATCCTGGCAGGGCTGCTGTTCAGCCCGCTGTCGGACCTGCTGGGCCAGCAGCGCCATCCCCAGCTGGGCATCGCGGTCACCGTCGGCTACCTGCTGGCCTCGGTCATCCTGCTGCTGGTGGCGCGCAACCCGCGCGTACTGACCGCCACCGTCTTCGTCAGCCTGGCCGTGGACGTGCTGGCCGGCGCCCTGATTACCCATGCGATGCCCGCGGCCACCGCCGGCGTGGCGATGATGCTGCTGTTCAACGTGGCCTCGGCCGCACTGCTGCTGCCCACCGCGCGCTGGGCGATGGCCGCCACCCTGATGGCGGTGGGCGCGCTGACTTTCGAGTTCATCTGGACCTCGGTGCGCCACAACGGCAACGACCGCTCGGTGGCCGAGCTGATCATGTTCTGCATCAGCTACCTGGCGGTGGGCTACCTGGCCCACCAGATCAGCCAGCGCGCGCGCCACAGCGAGGCGCTGGCCGACAAGCGCGGCGCCGAAGTGGCCAACCTGGTGGAGATCAACGAGCTGATCATCCGCCGCATGCGCACCGGCGTGCTGGTGGTGGATGCCGAGAACCACATCAAGCTGGCCAACGAAGCAGCCAGCCTGCTGCTGGGCGATGGCAGCGAAGGCCGCGATGACGGCGGCGTGCTGTTGACCCATGCCGCACCCGAACTGGCGCGACGCCTGCAGCGCTGGCGCAATGGCTGGCAGGCCGATGACACGCCCATGCAGCTCTCGCCCGACCAGCCGGAGATGCAGCCGCGCTTTGCCCGCCTGCTGGCCGACAGCGAGACCTCGCTGATCTTTTTGGACGACGCCACGGTGGTGTCGCGCCGCGCCGAGTCGCTGACCCTGGCCGCTCTGGGCCGCTTCTCGGCCAGCCTGGCGCATGAAATCCGCAATCCGCTGGCCGCCATCAACTACGCGGTGCAGTTGCTGGAAGAATCCCCGCACATCATCGATGGCGACAAGCGGCTGCTGCAGATCATCCACCAGCAATGCCAGCGCACCAACGGCATCGTCGAAAGCGTGCTCGGCCTGGCGCGGCGCGAACGCGCCAACCCCGAGCACGTGGATCTCAACACCTTCGTGCGCCGCTTCATCGACGAGTACCAGCAGTCGCTGTCGATCGAGACCGACACGCTGGAGTCGGTGATCGGCAACAAGCCGGTGCCGGCGCTGGTGGATCTGCGCCACCTGCAGCAGGTGGTCACCGTGCTCATCCAGAACGCGATGAACTACGGCCGCCTGCCCGGCGAGCCCGCGCGGGTGCGGGTGCGGGTGTTCCAGGCCGAGAGCCGGCCGATGATCGACGTGATGGATCGCGGCCCCGGCATTCCCGAAGCGGTGGCCTCGCAGTTGTTCCGCCCGTTCTTCACCACCTCGGAGCATGGCACCGGACTGGGCCTGTATATTGCCCGCGAGCTGTGCCGTGCCAACCAGGCCACGCTGGAATACGTGGCCGTGCCCGGTGGCGGCAGCTGTTTCCGCATCACCCTGCCCGGCCCGCATGCGCTGTTGCCCGCTTGACCCGCGCCTGCGGATTTTTCATGGATGGTTTGCCAGACTAGCGGCCTCTCGCGCCTTGCCGCTAAACTGAATGGACAGGGGCAATAGGGGGATTCATGAGCGAAAACCGTAGCGCCCTTATCGTCGATGACGAACGCGACATCCGTGAGCTGCTGGTACTGACGCTGGGCCGCATGGGCCTGCGCATCGACACCGCGGCCAACCTGGGTGAGGCCCGCGAGCAACTCTCGCGCAATACCTACGACCTGTGCTTCACCGACATGCGCCTGCCCGATGGCAACGGCATCGAGCTGGTCGGCGAAATCTCGCGCAACTTCCCGCGCACGCCCGTAGCCATGATTACCGCCTTCGGCAATATCGAGCTGGCGGTGGAAGCGCTGAAAGCCGGCGCCTTCGACTTCGTCAGCAAGCCGGTGGATCTGACCGTGCTGCGCGGCCTGGTCAAGCACGCGCTGGAATTGAACAACGCCGAGCGCGCCGCACCGACCCCGCCGCCGCCGGAACAGGCCAGCCGCCTGCTCGGCAGTTCCACCGCCATGGCCACCCTGCGCGACACCATCGGCAAGGTCGCACGCAGCCAGGCGCCCGTGTATATCCGCGGCGAATCCGGCGTGGGCAAGGAGCTGGTGGCGCGCACCATCCACGAGCAGGGCGCACGCGCGGCCGGGCCGTTCGTGCCGGTCAACTGCGGCGCCATCCCGGCCGAGTTGATGGAAAGCGAGTTCTTCGGCCACAAGAAGGGCAGCTTCACCGGCGCGCATGCCGACAAGGCCGGCCTGTTCCAGGCCGCGCATGGCGGCACCCTGTTCCTGGACGAAGTGGCCGAGCTGCCGCTGCCGATGCAGGTCAAGCTGCTGCGCGCGATCCAGGAAAAGGCCGTGCGCCCGGTCGGCGCCGCGCAGGAAGTGCAGGTGGACGTGCGCATCCTCTCGGCCACCCACAAGGATCTGGGCGAGTTGGCCAGCGATGGCCGCTTCCGCCATGACCTGTACTACCGCATCAATGTCATCGAGCTGCGGGTGCCGCCGCTGCGGGAGCGCTCCAGCGATTTGCCGCAGTTGATCAGCGCCATCCTGGATCGCCTGGCCGAGCAGCATGGCCGCAATGCGCCGTCGGTCTCGCCCGATGCCATGACCGAACTGCGGCGCTATGCGTTCCCGGGCAATGTGCGCGAACTGGAGAACATTTTGGAACGCGCCCTGGCCATGGCCGATGGCCACAGCATCGAGGTCGAGGATCTGTACCTGCCCCAGGCCGGCGCCGCCCGTGGCGGTGAGCCCGGCGCCAGCCCCGGCACCATCGTCAGCCCGGTGGACCTGGACCCGGCCGGCGGTCCGCTGCCCAGCTACATCGAGCAACTGGAGCGCGCGGCCATCCAGAAGGCGCTGGAAGAAAACCGCTGGAACAAGACCCGCGCCGCCGCGCAGCTGGGCATCACCTTCCGCGCCCTGCGCTACAAGCTCAAGAAGCTGGGCATGGAATGAAGGCAGCGGCGGAGGCCAGGCCCCGCCGCTCCTTTTATAGGTATAGGTCAGGATCTGACCCGGTTTGTCCGGGTCGGACGCGATTGCGTCCGGGCAGGGGCCGGCCAAGCCGGCGCAGGTTCGCGACGCAGGCGCTTCGACCGACCGGCCTCCTCCGGTCCGTCGCGCGACAGTAATCCGACACACGGCCGCCTGCCCGCCGGAAATCTGACCTGTTGCGTCGCTATGTGACGTTGTGCGTCAGCTGCTGCGGACGGCCACTCGCGAGTTGAATCCAGCGAGCGTCGGGAATTCGCCAGATTGTGATGAAACAACGCTTTGTGGACCGCTTTCCCGATATCCAACTTTTGAGTTTGCTGCCATAGTTCGCCTCGACTTCGGCACCTGGGGTCTTTTCTGTGACCTGCTAAAGGAAACAGGAAAGTGGTTCCGACAGTTGGCACGCATTCTGCAATTGTTCCAATGCCAGTGCGTCGTGTTGCACGGCGCCCACGGGTCCACGTTAGGGACACGGGGCCGGTGTGTCCTTAACTATCCAAGCCAATCCTGAAAGGGGAATGTAATGAAGAAGAACATGCAGGGCTTCACCCTCATCGAACTGATGATCGTGGTCGCCATCATCGCCATCCTGGCCGCCATCGCGCTGCCGGCCTACTCCGACTACACCAAGAAGGCGAAGGTTTCGGAAGTCATCACCGCTGCTTCGGCTTCGCGTACCGCGATCTCGGAGTTCGTGGCTTCGAACAACCGTCTGCCGACCCAGGCTGAGTATGAGCCGCAGTCGGTTGCTACCCAGTACGTTTCGGGCATCACCTGGAACGGCACTGCCGTTACCGCCACGGCCACCGGCATTGCTGATGACGTCGATACCGACACCATCACCCTGACTCCGGATGACGCACAGGCTGGCAACGGCGTTATCGGTCGCTGGACCTGCGATGGCACCATCGAGCCGCAGTTCCGTCCGGGTTCCTGCCAGGGCGCTGCCGCTGCTCCGGCCAATGGCGGCTGATTCATCGAGAAAATTGCGTTCCGAGTTGGGGGGCCTTGCGCCCCCCAACTCTTTTTTGTCTTCCGCATCGGTTCTGCCTGCCTCGTCAGTGCCTATTCGAACAGGCCTTACGGGCCTTTTCATGGCCACACTTGCATGGGTGGCAATACTTCATTGGCGATTGCCTGCATTGCCAGCCATCGTACTGCTCGTTGTGTCAACGGCAATTCCTATGTGGTTGCTGGAATTGCGGCGCCATTCCCGCGCATTCGACCATGGGGACCATGAGCGTCAAGTCCCGCTGAAGCAACTCCGACTTCAACGCTTGATTGGGTTGGCCGGCGTAGCGATTCTGTTTGCATCATCCATCACCATGCAGAATTTCCTGGCGAAGGACTGGATTGTGGGCGTCTATGAGTGGACGCTGCCTGCCGCGCCTGTCCTTGGCTTCTTTTGTCTCTGGCAACTATTTTGTCGGCCCGGCCCTCCATCACCAATCGAAGAACTCGGCATATCGATTGTCGGAGCCTGGAACCAAAAAAGGCTAGACGCTGGCGGCGTACAGATTCTTCTGGGCTGGGTCGTCAAGGCTTTTTTCTTGCCCTTGATGCTGGCTTGGTCATATGTCTGGTTAGCAGACGCCAGCGATCAAAATTGGAATAGCATTGGCTGGGCGTCTTTCTTCGCCATCGCGATGGCATGGCTGTATGCAATCGATACCGCATTCGCCACTATCGGTTACATGTCCACGTCGCGGCGGATCGGCGCCCACATACGATCCGTAGATACGGCGTTACTCGGTTGGCTATCCGCCCTCGCCTGCTATCCACCCTTGAGCTTGCTCGTGCTGCGCACATGGCTTGAGTACAAGGATGGATTCGAGTGGGATGCGTGGCTGCACGCATCACCCGCCTTGGCTCTTGTATGGGGAGCCGCCATATTACTGCTAACCGCGATTTACACGCTTTCGACCGTCATGTTCGGACCGCGTTTTTCGAACTTGACCAATCGCGGAATCATTACGTCCGGCCCATACCGCTATTGCAAGCATCCGGCCTACTTCTGCAAAAATCTTTCTTGGTGGTTGATCTCAGTTCCGTTCGTTGCGAATGCAGGCCTCAAGACCGCACTTTTCAACAGCCTTGCTCTGATTGGTGTGAACATCATCTATTGGCTCCGCGCGAGAACAGAAGAGCGTCATCTGATGCAGGACGAGTCATACCGCCAATATGCGGCCTGGATCGATAAGCACGGCTTGCTTGGCAGTCTTCGCCACAGGTTGGCAGGGCGGTCCTGATCCATGCCATTGCCTAGAATCGTCAGTTTGGCGGCATTCCTTGGGGTATGCCTGAGCGGATGTGCGCAGGGTGACTCGCCGCGCGGAACATGTGTGAGGACGTTTCTAAGTACGCAGACGGAACTGCATCATGGCCAAGCCGTTTTCAGTGACTTGAATGGCAACTCCACCGCGATGGCGGGGGACCTCAAGGCCAAGCTTCGTTTGGCATTCAACAGAAAGCTGCCAGCAGCAAGCCTTAGCAAGCCCATCACAGCCAGCGATATCCGCCAGCTTGTCGACACGCGTGCACTGTCACTTGACGGTCGGATCGCCGATTTACTTCCTCTATCCGCGCTCGATTCAGTAGATGCCGCACATCGTGACATCCGCCTTCGACATCTTCTCCAGCACGCTGCTGGCTTTGACCGCAGCATAAGCGGCGATCCACTCTGGAGTTCTGATGGGTTGCACGAACCTAAAGCGGACTGCATGGCTGCGGCGGACTACATCTTAAGGGCTCGCTTCGATTTCGTTCCTGGCGAGCGAGTCGCTTACAGCAACGCCGGATATTGCCTGCTTGGGAAGATCCTGGTCGAGCACATGGACCACATCCCATCGACAGATCTAACTATGATTCAATCGCCCCTGGGATCGGCCGGCGGCTGGTTTTCTACCCTTGGGGAACTGCACAATCGTCTGTTTGAGACCTTGCCGTTGCGGCATATCGACGACAGTGTTTCTCTGCCGGATGGCAGCCACTACGACTTTGGTTGGCGGCACTGGCCCGATACAGTGCAAGGACCGAAGTGGACGCATTTCGGGCGCCAGCCTGGCTTGATGACCGTCGCTGTGACCGATGGTCGACACAAACTAATGGTTGCGTACTTTGACGGAGACCCTGCTGACGTGGATTCGACTGCACTTACGCTTGCCCGAGGTGCCTGGCGATGCATGGAGCTTTCCGAGTGACTCGGAATGGCTCTTGGCCGCAGGACGCAGCGACGACTTGCAATTGGATTTGCTCACCTCCGAGAAACGTTGCGCCTTGTACCCGGCCATGCCGCTACCGGCATGCCGGAACTCGCATCGAGCCACATGACACCGTTGGCCCGAGTAGTGACCAGTACTACTTCCTTGACCTGTTGCTTTAGCCCGGCTCGTTCGGATTCTGCCAACTCAACGTGACGTGCCACTGCCAGCAGCGCCGGAGCGGACTCCGAGAACTCGACATACCGAGACGGCATCTTGTCGAGATCAACACCTGATTGAAGGGTGGCGAAGAGCAGATCTTGACGTTCTTGGTCATTTTTTGGCGCCAAAGCGCCAACGAGCGTGGGGCCACTCCAGGACAACCTCCGCCATTCCTCCTTGTTGGCTTTCGCCAGTTCAGACGGTTCAATCTCGTTTGCGAACACCAAGCTCATGCGCATGGGCATGGCTACCAGAAACACTGGCCGTGAAACCCAGAGCGTATGCAATCCGTAAGATAGGAAGGCTAGCTGCAGAATCGCTATGACCGTCAGATCGAATCGCAAACTGGGTTTACCCGCCTTGTAAACTACAAGCGTCAGCAGCGGGCCGGCGACCAGATCGATACCCCACATGACGTAGAGGAGGCGATCAGGCGCCGCGACGCGGTATAGGCCGAAGGGAAACCATGTGTGCAGAGCCGTGAGGGCAATGCCGCCAATCAGCAACAGGCTAAGCAGCAGATGCACGGCAGAGGCTTTCCAGCGATTCATTGTGGTTCCGTGAGAAGGTCGGGCATATGAGATTCTGTGGAGGGGTCCCTCGGCTTGCAATCCGGCTGAGACCGCCACGGCTGCATGGACCGCGATGCACCCCACAAGTTCTACCATCGAGCCATGGCCGAGCCGGCGGCTTCGGGGTTACCTTATCCCGGTGACCCCGCCAGTTGGCCCGGTCCTTGCGTTCTGCCCTTTGCCCCGTTGCCGAGACTTGCCCATGAATGCTGTCGCCGCCCCCAACCTCGTCGGAATCACCGGCATTGCCCGCCGCCTGGTCATGGACGGGGCGATGGACGAGTCCGCCGCGCGCGCCAGCATGAGCCAGGCCAGCGATGCCAAGGTGCCGCTGGCCCAGTGGATCACCGACAAGAAGCTGGTGACGGCCGCGCAGATGGCGGCGGCCAACGCAGTGGAATTCGGCATGCCCCTGATGGACGTCAACGCCTTTGACGTTTCCCACAACGCGGTCAAGCTGGTCAGCGAAGACCTGCTGCAGAAGCACCAGGTCCTCCCGATCTACAAGCGTGGCAACAAGCTGTTTGTGGGCGTTTCCGACCCGACCAACAAGCTGCAGGCATTGGACGAAATCAAGTTCCACACCAACTTGGTGGTGGAGCCGATCCTGGTCGACGATGATTCGCTTCGCCGGGCTCTGGACCAGTGGATCAATGCCTCCAGCAGCCTGACGGGTACTTTTGGTGGCGACGACGATGAAGGGTTGGAAAACCTGGAAGTCGGGAATGACGACGACGCCGCCAGCGAAGCAGGCGTCGACGCCAAGGGCGACGACACGCCGGTGGTCAAGTTCGTCAACAAAGTGCTGATTGACGCGATCAAGCGCGGCGCCTCGGATATCCACTTCGAACCCTACGAAAGCGACTACCGCGTGCGCCTGCGCATCGACGGCATCCTGAAGCAGGTGGCCAAGGCCCCGGTGAAGCTGAGCCAGCGCATTGCCGCGCGCCTGAAGGTGATGTCGCAGCTGGACATCGCCGAAAAGCGCGTGCCGCAGGACGGCCGCATCAAGCTCAACCTGAGCAAGAGCAAGCAGATCGACTTCCGCGTCAGCACCCTGCCCACCCTGTTCGGCGAGAAGGTGGTGCTGCGTATCCTGGACGGCAGCGCGGCCAAGCTGGGCATCGACAAGCTGGGTTACGAGCCGGACCAGCAGAAGCTGTTCGAGGACGCCATCGCCAAGCCCTACGGCATGGTGCTGGTGACCGGCCCCACCGGCTCGGGCAAGACGGTGTCGCTGTACACCGCCCTGGGCATCCTCAATGACGAAATCCGCAATATCTCCACGGTCGAAGACCCGGTGGAAATCCGCCTGCCCGGCGTCAACCAGGTGCAACAGAACGTCAAGCGCGGCATGACCTTCGCCGCGGCCCTGCGCAGCTTCCTGCGCCAGGATCCGGACATCATCATGGTCGGCGAAATCCGCGATCTGGAAACCGCCGAAATCGCCATCAAGGCCGCGCAGACCGGCCATATGGTGCTGTCGACCCTGCATACCAACGACGCCCCGCAGACCATCGCCCGCCTGATGAACATGGGCATCGCGCCCTACAACATCACCAGCTCGGTGACCCTGGTCATCGCCCAGCGCCTGGCACGCCGGCTGTGCAGCCGCTGCAAGCGCCCGGCCGAGCTGCCGCACCATGCCCTGATCGCCGAAGGCTTCACCGAGGCGGAGATCAGCAAGGGCTTCACCCTGTACGAGCCGGTCGGCTGCGACGAGTGCACCGAGGGCTACAAGGGCCGCACCGGCATCTATCAGGTGATGCCGATGAGCGAGGAAATCGCCACCATCGTGCTGGAAGGCGGCAACGCCATCCAGATTTCCGAAGCCGCCCAGCGGGCCGGCGTGCGTGACCTGCGCCAGTCGGCGCTGATGAAGGTCCGCAATGGCGTGACCAGCCTGGCCGAGATCAACCGCGTCACCAAGGACTAATCACCTGCCGGGCGTGTAAACCCTGCCCCGCGTCACAGGCGGGGGGAGTTCCCTTCCCGGCAATAACGGCTACCATGCGGGGAGTAGTCCGGTGGGGGAAGCCGGACGGGGAAACCAATATGGCTGCCAGCCGATCCGTTGCCAAGAAGTCCGCCGCTGCCGCCGCAGGTCCCCTGCGGGAAACGGCGCTGACCACCTTTGTGTGGGAAGGCGTCGACAAACGCGGCGTCAAGATGAAGGGTGAGCAGGCGTCCAAGAACGCCAACATGCTGCGCGCCGAACTGCGCAAGCAAGGCATCACCCCCAACGTGGTCAAGAACAAGCCGAAGCCGCTGTTTGGCTCCGCGGGCCGGACCATCAGCCCCAAAGAAATCGCCTTCTTCAGTCGCCAGTTGGCGACAATGATGAAGTCAGGCGTGCCGATTGTCGGCTCGCTGGACATCATCGAGGGTGGGCAAAAGAATCCCCGCATGAAGAAAATGGTCGGGACAATCCGTGCCGACATCGAAGGCGGTTCTTCGCTGCATGAAGCCATTAGTCAACACCCGGTGCAGTTCGACGAGCTCTACCGCAACCTGGTCCGTGCCGGCGAAAGCGCCGGTGTGCTGGAGACCGTGCTCGACACGATCGCCAATTACAAAGAAAACCTGGAAGCGCTGAAGGGCAAGATCAAGAAGGCGATGTTCTACCCGGCGATGACCATTGCCGTGGCGATTATCGTCAGCGCGATCCTGCTGATCTTCGTGGTGCCGCAGTTCGAAGAAACGTTCAAGGGCTTTGGCGCAGAGCTGCCGGCGTTCACCCAGATGATCGTGGCAGCGTCGCGATTCATGGTGGCCTACTGGTGGCTGTTGCTCATCATCCTTGTAGGCGCCATCTTCGGCACTATCTTCTTCTTCAAACGCTCACCCGCCTTCCAGCATTTCGTCGATCGCATGATCCTCAAAGTGCCGGTCATCGGCGAAATCATGCACAACTCGGCCATCGCCCGCTTTGCCCGCACCACGGCCGTGACTTTCCGCGCCGGCGTGCCGCTGGTGGAAGCGCTGGACACCGTGGCCGGCGCTACCGGCAACACGGTCTACGAGAAAGCCGTGCATCGCATCAAGGACGACGTGGCCGTGGGTTACCCGGTCAACATGGCGATGAAGCAGACCAACCTGTTCCCGCACATGGTCATCCAAATGACCGCGGTGGGTGAAGAGGCCGGTGCGCTGGACACCATGCTGTTCAAGGTGGCCGAGTACTACGAACAGGAGGTCAACAACGCAGTCGACGCGCTGGCCAGCCTGATTGAGCCCTTCATCATGGTCATCCTGGGCGTGCTGGTGGGTGGCATGGTGATTGGTATGTACCTGCCCATCTTCAAACTCGCCGCGACCATTTAAACTGGCCCGATGGCATTTCTAGATCAGCATCCCGGCCTCGGCTTCCCAGTCGCGGCCGGTCTTGGCCTGTTGGTGGGCAGCTTCCTCAACGTGGTGATCCTGCGCCTGCCGCGCAAGCTGGAGTGGCAGTGGCGGCGTGAGGCGCGCGACATCCTGGAAGAACAGGACATCTACGACCCGCCCCCACCGGGCATTGTGGTCGAAAGCTCGCACTGCCCGCACTGCAAGCACAAGCTGTCCTGGTTCGAGAACATCCCGCTGATCAGCTGGCTGGCCCTGCGCGGCCGCTGCCGACATTGCAAGGCGCCCATCTCGCCGCAGTACCCGCTGGTGGAGCTGCTGACCAGCGTGCTGGTGGTGGCCTCGGTCTGGCGCTTCGGCTTCGGCTGGCAGGGCTTTGGCGCGGCGCTGTTGAGTTGCTTCCTGGTGGCGCTGTCGGGCATCGACCTGCGCACCCGCCTGCTGCCGGACCAGTTGACCCTGCCGCTGATGTGGCTGGGCCTGATCGCCAGCGTGGAAAACCTGTACCTGCCGCCCAAGTCGGCCGTGCTGGGGGCGATGGCCGGCTATATCTCGCTGTGGTCGGTGTGGTGGCTGTTCAAGCAGCTGACCGGCAAGGAAGGCATGGGCCACGGCGACTTCAAGCTGCTGGCGGCGATTGGTGCCTGGACCGGGTTGAAGGGCGTGCTGCCGACCATCCTGATCTCCTCGCTGGTGGGGGCGATCATCGGCTCCATCTGGCTGGCGGTGAAGGGGCGCGACCGGGCTACGCCGATTCCGTTCGGGCCGTATCTGGCGATTGCCGGGTGGATTGTGTTTTTCTGGGGTAAGGATTTGATTGATGCTTACCTTAGATTTGCGGGGATGAGGTAGAGGGTCGGCTTCGGACTGCCCCCCTCCCAGCGTGTACTCGCCACATCTCTGTGGCCCGCCCTTCGGGCGGCTTCGCCGTACACATCGGCAATCCTGCCGATGTGTCCCCGCAAGCGGCGGAAGGGGCTAACAGGCCTCGCCGATAGGCCATTGCCGCGACCATAATCGGCTTATGAGCGATTACGTGATTGGACTGACCGGTGGCATCGCTTCCGGCAAGAGTGCGCTGGAGCGGTGCTTTGCCGCGCGCGGGATTGTCATTGCCGATGCGGATTTGATTGCCCGGGCGATTGTCGAGCCGGGCGAGCCGGCGTTGGCCGAGGTGGCGGCGCGGTTTGGTGGCGGCATGCTCACCGCCGATGGCCGGCTGGATCGCGCGGCGTTGCGGGCGCATGTGTTCACCGATGAAGGCGAGCGGCGCGCGCTGGAAGGCATCCTGCATCCGCGCATCCGCCAGCGCATGCATGAGATCTGCAGTGCAGCCGACAGCATCTACGCGGTGGCGACCATTCCCCTGCTGACCGAAGGCGGTGGCCGCACGGCCTACCCCTGGCTGGATCGCGTGCTGGTGGTGGATGTGCCGCGCGCGATGCAGCAGGCGCGTTTGATGGAGCGCGACGGGATTGATGCGGCGTTGGCGGATCGCATGATCGATGCGCAGGCGAGTCGCGAACAGCGCTTGGCCTTGGCCGATGACATCGTGATCAACGACGGCCACTGGGATCATCTGGACCAGGCGGTGGCCGAACTGGATGCGCGTTATCGCGCATTGGCGGAAGCAGCCAGGTAGATCGGCTCAACTCAAACTGGTCGCCACGGCTTCCGCCGTCACCGGCCACAGCCCGCGGATGGCGGCGATGCCCTGCGCGCCCTGCTGGCGGGCGTGATCGATCTGGTCCGGTTGCATGCCGCCAATGGCGTAGATGGGTAGCGACACCGATTCGCGCAGGCGTGCGAAACCTTCCCAGCCCAACGGCGCCGCGCCGGGATGGCTGGCGGTGGCCTGGACACTGCCCAGCACCACGAAGTCGCAGCCCAGGTCTTCGGCGCGACGCAGTTCTTCGGCGGTATGGCAGGAGGCCGCGACCGGGACCGCGTCGGACAGGGGACGCAGGGACAGTTCTGGCAGCTGCGCCGCGCGCAGGTGCACACCGGTTTCCAGTTCGCGGGCCAGGCGCAGGTCGCCGTTGATCAGCACCTCGGCGTTGGCCTTGCGACAGAGGGTGACGGCCAGGCGCGCGAGGCGGCGGCGGGCGTCCTCGCCCATGCCGGGCAGGCGAATTTGCACGCGGCGCACGCCAGCCGACAGCGCGGCTTCCAACTGGACCAGCCAGGTGGTGTCTTCGCCTGCGGCGGGGACCGGCGTGACCAGGTAACGATCCGGATGCAGCAGCGCCGCCACCACCGGGCGATCCGCCGGCGGCATCGCGTAGCGCGGCAGTTTATCGGGCGCGACCCAGGCCAGCGCCTGGCCTTCGTGGCCGCGCGGGGCGCCCTTCCAGGAGGCGATATGGCGCACGTCCAGGCGCAGGCGTTTGTCGGGGTATTGCTGCGGCACGGTGATGAGGGGCTCGCCCACTTCAACGGCGATGCCGAGTTCTTCGTGCAGTTCGCGCGACAGCGCCTGGGCTTCGGTCTCGCCGGGTTCGCGCTTGCCGCCGGGGAATTCCCAGCGACCGGCCAGATCCCGGCCTTCGGTGCGGCGGGTCAGCAGGATGCGGCCGCGCGGGTCGGTGATGACCCCAGCCATGACATGGATGGATCGCAGCGGTTCGGAGGACATGGCTGAAGCTTGCCGGTAGTTGCAGGGTCGTGCAACGCCGGAAGTCATGGGGTGGGGGGATGGCCGGTTCGGGGCTGGCTCTCAACAGACGTATGTCTGGTCGCCCCTCCTACAGGGAAACGGGGAATGCCCATACCTAGATGCAGAAAGGCCGCCTTGCGGCGGCCTTTCCGGATCGCGCCGCGCCATCAGGGCGCGGCATGGGCGACGGCTCAGCCCAGCTGGCCGTGGCAGTGCTTGTACTTCTTGCCGCTGCCGCAGGGGCACGGGTCGTTGCGGCCGACCTTGGGGCCGGCTTCGACCGGCAGCGGCAGCGGGCGACCGGCCTGGGCCAGCGCGGCGGCGGCCGCTTCCTCGTCGGCGCCATAACCGCCCACGTCGGCGTGCTGGAACTGCATCTGCCGGGCCTTGGCCTCGGCCAGCGCGCGTTCCTGCGCTTCCAGTGCGGCCACTTCTTCCTCGGTGCGGATGCGCACGCGCGACAGCAGGGTCACCACTTCGCGCTTGACCCGCTCGAGCATCTCGGAGAACAGCTCGAAGGCTTCCTTCTTGTACTCCTGCTTGGGCTGCTTCTGCGCATAGCCACGCAGGTGGATGCCCTGGCGCAGGTAGTCCATGCGGGCCAGGTGTTCCTTCCAGTTCTTGTCGAGCACGGTCAGCATGATGTGCTTCTCGAGCGCACGCATGGTGTCCGGGCCGATCTGCGCTTCCTTGTCGGCGAAGTGCGCGTTCATCGCGTCCTGCACGCGCTGTTCGATGCCTTCGGCGTCGAGCTCTTCGATCTCCTGCGGCCAGCGGCTGACCGGCAATGGCAGCGCCATTTCCTCGGCCAGTTCGGCTTCCAGCGCAGCCAGGTTCCACTGTTCGTCGACCGAATTGGCCGGCACGAAGCGGTAGACCGTCTCGGCCACCACGTCGCCGCGGATGCCGTCGATGTTGTCCTGTACCGACTCGGCTTCCAGCAACTCGTCGCGCTGGGCGTAGATCACCTTGCGCTGGTCGTTGTTGACGTCGTCGAAGTCCAGCAGGTTTTTACGGATGTCGAAGTTGTGCGCTTCGACCTTGCGCTGGGCCTTCTCGATCTGGCGGCTGACGAGGCGATCTTCGATCACGTCGTCTTCCTTCATGCCGATCAGCTTCATCGCCTTCTGCACCCAGTCCGAGGCGAAGATGCGCATCAGGTTATCTTCGAGCGACAGGTAGAAGCGCGAGGAACCCGGATCGCCTTGGCGACCGGAACGGCCGCGCAGCTGGTTGTCGATGCGACGCGATTCGTGGCGTTCGGTGCCGACGATGTGCAGACCACCGGAGGCCTTCACTGCTTCGTGGCGCTTCTGCCACTCGCTCTTGATGGCGGCGCGATCGGCCTCGGTGGCGTCTTCGGGCAGGGTTTCCAGTTCGGCTTCCAGCGAACCGCCCAGCACGATGTCGGTACCGCGACCGGCCATGTTGGTGGCGATGGTCACCGCCTTCGGGCGACCGGCCTGGGCGACGATGTGCGCTTCGCGCTCATGTTGCTTGGCGTTGAGCACTTCGTGGGTGACGCCGGCCTTGTTGAGGAAGTCCGACAGCATTTCGGAAGTTTCAATCGAGGTCGTACCCACCAGCACCGGCTGGCCGCGCTCGTAGCAGTCCTGGATGTCGGTCAACACCGCATTGAACTTGCCCTTGCGGTTGAGGAACACCTGGTCGGGCGAATCCTTGCGCACGGTCGGGCGATGGGTCGGGATCACGATCACTTCCAGGCCGTAGATGCTCTGGAATTCGTAGGCTTCGGTATCGGCCGTACCGGTCATGCCGGACAGCTTCTTGTACATGCGGAACAGGTTCTGGAAGGTGATGCTGGCCAGCGTCTGGTTTTCGCGCTGGACCTGCACGCCTTCCTTCGCTTCCACCGCCTGGTGCAGGCCATCGGACCAGCGGCGACCCGGCAGGGTGCGGCCGGTGAACTCGTCGACGATCACCACTTCGCCATCGCGCACGATGTAATCCACGTCGCGCTGGTAGATGGCGTGCGCGCGCATGGCGGCGTTGAGGTGGTGGACGACGGAAAGATTGTTGGCGCCGTACAGGCTGTCTTCGTCAGTGATGATGCCGGCCTTGAGCAGCAGCGCTTCGGCGTGCTCCATGCCCGCTTCGGACAGGTGCACCTGCTTGCCCTTCTCGTCGACCCAGAAGTCGCCTTCGGCTTCTTCGTTTTCCTGCTTCACCAGCTGCGGCACGATCTGGTTGACGCGCAGGTACAGCTCGGGCGATTCGTCGGCCGGGCCGGAGATGATCAGCGGGGTGCGGGCTTCGTCGATCAGGATCGAGTCGACTTCGTCGACGATCGCGTAATGCAGGCCGCGCTGGAAGCGATCTTCCTTGGCCATGGCCATGTTGTCGCGCAGGTAGTCGAAGCCGAATTCGTTGTTGGTGCCGTAGGTGATGTCGGCGGCATAGGCGGCATGCTTGTCGCTGTGCGGCATGCCCGGGTAGACCACGCCCACCGACAGGCCCAGCCAGTTGTACAGGCGACCCATCCAGGCCGAGTCGCGGCGGGCCAGGTAATCGTTGACCGTCACCACGTGCACGCCCTTGGCTTCCAGGGCGTTGAGGTAGACCGGCAGGGTGGCGACCAGGGTCTTGCCTTCACCGGTGCGCATTTCCGCAATCTTGCCCAGGTGCAGGACCATGCCGCCGATCAGCTGCACGTCGTAATGGCGCATGCCCAGCACGCGACGGCTGGCTTCGCGGCAGACGGCAAAGGCTTCCGGCAGGATCTTGTCGAGCGACTCGCCGTCCTGGATGCGCTTCTGGAATTCCGGGGTCTTGGCCTTCAGCTCTTCATCGGAGAGCTTCTCCATCTCCGGTTCCAGGGCATTGATTTTGCTGACGCTGCGCTGCAGCTGCTTCAGAAGGCGTTCGTTGCGGCTGCCAAAGACACGGGTAAGCAAGTTGTTGATCATGTAAGGAACCGGTTGGAAATGAGCGTTGGGCCGGCAAAGGGCCCAAAACGAAACAGGGCGCTAGGCGCCCTGTCTGGCAACACCGCATTGTAACTTGGGGCGCGGGCCGGGGAATCAACCCTGACGCCTTTGCCCCATCACGGCATCAGCCGCGCTGCACCTTGCCTACCGGGGTGGGGCCATCGCCCAGGAACTTGCGCGGGTTGACCACTCGGCCGTTTTCCCACACCTCGAAATGCACGTGGGCGCCGGTGGAGCGGCCGGTGGAACCGGCACGGGCCACTTCCTGGCCCACGCGCACCAGATCGCCGGCCTTCACCACCAGCCGCGAGTTGTGCGCGTAACGGGTGACGTAGCCATTGCCGTGATCCACGTCGACCACGTTGCCGTAGCCGCCCTTGACGCCGGCGAAGCTGACCACGCCATCGGCCACGGACAACACGGGGTCGCCCACCTTGGCCTTGAAGTCGATGCCCTTGTGGTACTGACCACCGCCGCCGAACGGATCGGCGCGGCCACCAAAGCCCGAGGTGATGTAGCTGTTGGCGATCGGCATGCGCGAAGGCGTGGCGTTCTTGTCCAGTTCGCGATTGAACAGCAGCGACTCCAGCACCGACAGCTGCTGCCCGGAGGCGGCAAACTGGCGCTCGAGCTGGCCGACTTCGCGATTCAACTCGGACGGCGACATGTCGTAGGTGACATCATTACCACCCACGCCCACCGGCTCTTCGAAATCGAACTCGCCGTCTTCCAGCTGGCCCATGCGGGTCAGCCGTTCGCCGAGCGCGTTGAGGCGGTTGGACTGGGCCTGCAGCTCACCCAGGCGGGCGGCCATGGCGTTGATCTCTTGCTGGGCGCCGCGGCGCACCTGCTCCAGTTCCGCGCCCTGGCGATCCGCCTTGGCCTGCAGCACCGACACCTGGGCCATGCCCAGTGCACTGCGACCGGCCAGGCCGGCGACCAGACCCACGGCCAGCACGCACGAGGCGATGGTGAGCGGACGGGCGTGGATGACACGCCGCGCGTGGTAGGACGGGCCAGCAAGATGCTGGACCAGCCAAGCACGCGTATTGTTGAGGATGTTTTGGAAAGCCATAAATACCGATGTCTGATTCGAAGTCCAAGCCGCGTGGTCCGAACTACCCGCAGCGCGCCTTGCAGGCCGCACTGACGGGGTCCGCTACCGACCCGGTCCGTCGTGCCCTCTGGCTCGACGACTTGGAACAGCAACTTCGCCCCTGTCTCCCGCCCGCCCTGGCCCCGCATTGCCGATTGGCGAATGTGGCCGGCGAACGGCTCGTTTTTATCGTCGACTCCCCCGTGTGGCGCGCCAAACTCAGGCTTGCCTCGGCCGAACTCCTTGATGCGGCCCGTTCCATCGGCCTGACAGTCACCGAAGTCACCGTCAAAATTTCTTTGTCTCCACTCCATCCGCCGCTCCGGGCCGATGGACCTGCAACTACCCCTGTCACTGACGCGTCGCGCAAAGCGCTTGCAGCCGTCCTGGCGTCCCTGGAAACCCCGAACTCTTCCGGGGACACAACTCCTGGCAGCCGGCGCGGCGGGCGAAAGCGGTAGGGGACCCGCGGCGCGAAGCAGGGGGCATAGTACCGGCCACCGCTGGTCGGGTCGTTAGCCAAAAGTTAAAACGGCGTTAACGTTCACAACAAAATCAGACGCACGTCTCAAAAACGACCATGCGTAGCGGCGGTTTGCCGATCGAACCGGGATTTGGATCAGATTTGTCGTGAAGCCGGCGTCGAATGACGCCGGTGGGCTCAGGCCGAGGCCGTGGCCGGGGTGCCGTAGAGCACCGGCGAGGGCCGGCCGGCGTCCTGGAAGGTCACTTCTTCCCAGGCCTGCGGTTGGGCCAGCAGGGCCCGGACCAGCTTGTTGTTGAGCGCATGGCCGGACTTGTAGCCCTCGTAGGCGCCCAGGATCGGGCGACCGGCCAGGTAGAGATCGCCGATGGCGTCGAGGATCTTGTGGCGGACGAACTCGTCGGCGTAACGCAGGCCGTCGTCGTTGAGCACACGGAACTCGTCCAGGACGATGGCGTTGTCCATCGAGCCGCCCAGGCCCAGGTTGCGCTCGCGCATGTATTCCAAATCGCGCATGAAGCCGAAGGTGCGGGCGCGCGAGACTTCCTTGATGTACGCCCCGGTGGAGAACTCCACCTCGGCGCGTGATTGCGCGGCCGGAATCATCGGGTGATCGAACTTGACCGTGAAGCCGACCTTGAAGCCGTTGTACGGGGTGAAGCGGGCGACCTTGTCGCCGTCGGTCACTTCAATCGGTGCGGTGATCCGGATGAAGCGCTTGGGTGCGTTCTGCTCGGCGATGCCCGCCGACTGCAGCAGGAACACGAACGGACCGGCCGAGCCATCCATGATCGGCAGTTCGGCCGAGGACAGTTCCACATAGACGTTGTCCACGCCGAGGCCGGCGAGTGCCGACATCAGGTGTTCAACGGTCTGGACTTTGGCGCCCTGGCAGGTCAGGCCGGTGCAGAGCGTGGTCTCGGTGACCAGCTCGGCGCTCGCGGGCATTTCAACGACCGGCTCGAGGTCGACGCGACGGAACACCACTCCGGTATCCACCGGGGCCGGACGCAAGGTCATGTAGACCTTTTCGCCACTGTGCAGGCCCACGCCGGTGGCGCGGATGACGTTCTTGAGGGTTCGTTGTTGGGCCATCGGGTGTGGGGACCGAGGAATGTGCGTCCAAGGGCGGCGAGAATACCACGCAATTAGCTGAATCTTAACGGAAGAATCACACTGTCCCGGCAGTGAAACATCCACCTCCGAAGCTGGCCGGTTGGCCATCGGAGAAAACGCTGCCGGACCGGGTGGTCCGGCAGCCAAGGACAAGGCGGTACTTCTGCCCTCCCCGTCTCCAGGGAGGGGTGCTGCTTTGAATCAGTCGGCCTGGCGACGCAGGAAGGCCGGGATATCCAGGTAGTCCGCCGGCAGGTCCGCTGCGGCGGCGACCGGAGCGGAGGACATGCTCGGCGCCGGGCTGGCCGAACCACGGCGCAGGCCCAGGCCACCGACGGCATCGGCCACCGGATCCAGGTTGGCCATGGCGTCATACGCCGGCAGGCCGGTGGTGGCGTCACGGACCAGCTTGATCGGCGCACGCACCGTCTCGCGTTCCATGCCGCCGCGACCACCCACCGCCTGACGGCCGGCGCTGCGGTTCAGGCCGGTGGCGACCACGGTCACGCGCACTTCGTCCTGCATTTCCGGATCCAGCACGGTGCCGACGACCACGGTGGCGTCTTCCGATGCAAAGCCTTCGATGGTGCGGCCCACTTCGTCGAACTCGGCCATGGTGAAGTCCGGACCGGCGGTGATGTTGACCAGGATGCCGTTGGCGCCGGACAGGTTGACGTCGTCCAGCAGCGGGTTCTGGATCGCGCTCTCGGCCGCAGCCTGGGCACGATCATCACCACGCGCATGGCCAGTGCCCATCATCGCCAGGCCCATTTCGCTCATCACGGTGCGCACGTCGGCAAAGTCGACGTTGATCAGGCCCGGACGCACGATCAGATCGGCGATGCCCTGCACGGCGCCCAGCAGCACGTCGTTGGCGGCGCGGAAGGCCTGGATCATGGTGGCGTTTCGGCCCAGCACGGTGATCAGCTTTTCATTGGGGATGGTGATCAGCGAGTCGCAGTGATGGCTCAGTTCCTCGATGCCCTTGAGCGCCACCTGCATGCGGCGACGGCCTTCGAACGGGAACGGCTTGGTCACCACGGCCACGGTCAGGATGCCCATCTCCTTGGCCAGCTGCGCTACCACCGGCGCTGCGCCGGTACCGGTGCCACCGCCCATGCCGGCGGTGATGAACACCATGTCGGCGCCGTCCAGCGCTTCGATGATGCGCTCGCGATCTTCCAGTGCGGCCTGGCGACCCACTTCCGGGTTGGCGCCAGCGCCCAGACCCTTGGTGACGTTGCCGCCCAGCTGCAGTTGCAACTTGGCGCCGCAATTCTTGATGGCCTGCGAATCGGTGTTGGCAGTGATGAACTCGACGCCATCCACGCTGCTGTTGACCATGTGCGCCACGGCGTTGCCGCCGCCGCCGCCCACGCCCACCACCTTGATCACCGCATTCGGAGCCATTTTTTCAACCAGTTCGAAATGTGCCATGTCCATTGTCCTCATTGAGCCGGTACGACGCCGGCGTACTGTTGTGTTTTAGGTGTTACCGCGTACTGCAAAATCGCTTCACTCCGTCCCTGCCCGCCGCTCGACGCACTTGCACTTGCTACTGCTCAAAACTCGCCGCGATACCAGTTCTGGATCTTCTTGAACCAGCTGCCGGCCTTGCCCGTAGGCAGGGACGGACGCCGCGGATGTTCTATCTGGCTGCCCATCAGCAGCAGGCCCACGCCGGTGGCGTGGACCGGATTGCCAACCACTTCGCCCAAGCCGGTGACGTGCTGCGGAATGCCCACGCGCACCGGCATCTGCAACATTTCCTCGGCCAGTTCGACCACGCCTTCCATCTTGGAAGCGCCGCCGGTCAGGACCATGCCGGCACGCACGCGCTCTTCGAAACCGGAACGGCGCAGTTCGGCCTGCACCATCTCGAAGATTTCCTCGTAGCGCTGCTGCACGGCCTGCGCCAGCGAATGACGCGGCAGGCGTCGCGGCGGACGATCGCCCACGCTCGGCACCTGGATGCTTTCTTCGGCGGTGGCCAGCTGCGCCAAGGCGCAGGCGTAACGCACCTTGATCTGCTCGGCTTCCGGGGTGGGCGTGCGCAGCATGTGGGCGATGTCGTTGGTGACCTGATCGCCGGCAATCGGCAGCGAGGCCGTGTGGCAGATCGCGCCCTGCACGAACACCGCCAGGTCGGTGGTGCCCGCGCCGACATCGACCAGCACCACGCCCAGTTCACGCTCGTCGCTGGTCAGCACCGCCACGCTGGAGGCCAGCGAGGAGAAGATCAGATCGTCAATCTGCAAACCGCAACGCTGCACGCACTTGCTGATGTTGGCCGCGGCCGACTGCGCGCAGAACACCAGGTGCGCGTCCACTTCCAGGCGCACGCCGGTCATGCCGACCGGATTGCGGATGCCTTCCTGCGAGTTGTCCAGCTTGTACTCGCGCGGGATGGCATGAAGGATTTTCTGATCCGCCGGGATGGCCACGGCCTTGGCCGCTTCCAGCACGCGATCCAGATCGCCCCAGGTCACTTCGCCATCACGGATCGGCACGATGCCAGGCGAGTTGCGGCATTGCACGTGGTTGCCGGAAATCGAGGCGTAGACCGAGCGGATTTCGCAGCCGGCCATCAACTCGGCCTCCTCCACCGCGCGCTGGATTGATTGCACGGTGGACTCGATATCGACCACCACGCCGCGCTTGAGTCCGCGCGATTCGTGCGAGCCGATGCCGATCACTTCGATGGGATTGCCCGGCGCGTATTCGCCGACCAGCGCCGTGACCTTGGAGGTGCCGATGTCGAGTCCGACGATCAGCGATTTGTCGCCCTTGCGATTCATGTTGCGAAACCAGAAATGGGGTGGAAAGGAGTGATGCCGTGAGCAAGCGTGTGCGCGCGCACCGCGCGCACTACCGCGGCCACGGGCGCGGCGACGACAGTGGAAGGCGTGGCGGCAGGCGCGGCACTGGCGGCGCCGTTGCTGCGGCCGCTCTTCCAGGTCAGGGCAAATCCGTTGGTGTAACGCAGGTCGGCGCGCTGCAGCGCTTCGTCGGTGCGGCCCAGGATCTGCGGCAGCATCCGCACGAAGCGGGTCAGGCGCGGGCGCGCGTCGGCGCGGCCAATCACCACTTCGGTACCGTTGGCCAGCAACAGCGTCCAGCTGCCACGGCGATCCATCACCAGGCTGTCCACCTGCATGCCCAGCGGCGCGAACAGCTGGCGCGATTCGTTGTACAGCGCCACCACTTCCATCACCTGCGAATCCGGTCCGCCCAGCTGCGGCAGCTTCAGACCTTCCAGCGCCTTGGGTGTGGGGAACAGGTGGCCGTGTTCGGACAGCAGGCGATCATCACCCCAGCGCGCGAACGGGCGGTGTTCGACGATGCTCACTTCCAGCACGTCCGGCCAACGCTTGCGCACTTCGGCGCGCTCCACCCATGGCAACTTCTCGATGGCGTCCTGCGCCTGCTGCAGATCCACCGCGAAGAAGCCGCGCTTGGCGTACGGCAGCAGCGCACCGCGCAACTGGTTGGCATCCACGCGCTTGAACTCGCCGTGCACGCGCAGCTTGCTCAACGGCCAGCGATCGGCGCCGATCCAGCCATTGACCACGGCCACGACCGGCAGCGCTACGAGCGCCACCGCCAAGACCCACGCCAGGATGCGCAACAGGGCGCTCACGCCAAGGTTTCCTCCGGCAGTGTCTGTTCCAGGATCCGCCAGCACAGTTCTTCGAAACCCAGGCCTGCCTTGCCGGCAGACTTGGGCACCAGCGAGTGGCTGGTCATGCCCGGCGCAGTGTTGACTTCAAGCAGATAGAAGCGGCCGCTGTTGCGATCCCGCATCACGTCCACGCGGCCCCAGCCACGGCAGCCGGCGGCGCGGAACGCGGCCAGCGCGATGTCGCGGATTTCTTCCTCGGCCGCGCCTTCCAGGCCCGGGCACAGGTACTGGGTGTCCTCGGCCACGTACTTGGCGTGGTAGTCGTACCACTGGCCCTTGGGCACGATTCGGATCGAAGGCAGCGCGATATCACCCAGCACGGCCACGGTCAGTTCGTCGCCTTCAATCAACTGCTCCATCAGCAGTTCGCCGTCGTAACGGATGGCCAGCTCCACCGCCGAATCCAGATCGGCATCGGCGAAGACCCGGGTCACGCCGACGCTGGAGCCTTCATTGGCCGGCTTGACGATCACCGGCAGCCCCAGCGAGCGCGCGGCGGCGTGGACGTCATCGCCCTTGAGCAGGCGCACGTAACGCGGCGTCGGCAGGCCCAGCGACAACCACACCTGCTTGGTCCGCACCTTGTCCATGCTCAGCGCCGAACCCAATACCGGCGAGCCGGTGTAGGGCATGCCGAAGGCTTCCATCAGCCCCTGCACCACGCCGTCTTCGCCGCCGCCCTTGTGGCCATGCAGGATGTTGAAGACGCGATCAAAGCGGCGCTGCACGAGCGCCTCGGCCAGCGCCGGAATGCCATCCACCGCCACGGCGTCCACACCGCGCGCACGCAGTGCTTCCAGCACGTTGCGGCCGGAGTCGCGCGAGACTTCGGCCTCGCTGGAGGTACCGCCCAGCAGCACGGCGACGCGGCCGAACTGGGCCGGGTCGGTCACGCGGGGCGATGGGAACACGAAACTGCTCATCACTCAGGCCTTGGCATCATTCGGTTTGACAAAGCCATGCGCCGCCAACTGCTGCGACACATGACCGATATCGCCGGCGCCCATCAGCAACAGCAGATCGCCGTCGCGCAGCACGTCGGGCAGCACGTCCACCAGATCACCGACCTGGCTCACCACCACCGGTTCATTGCGGCCACGCGCACGGATCGCGCGCGCCAGCGACTTTGCGTCGGCGCCGGCAATCGGCGCTTCGCCGGCCGGATACACCTCGCTCAAGACCAGCGCGTCGGCTTCGGAGAGCACCGCCGCAAAGGCGTCGAACTGATCCCGCGTGCGGCTGTAGCGATGCGGCTGGAAGGCGACCACCAGGCGCTTGTCCGGCCAACCGCCACGCGCGGCGGCGAACACGGCCGCCAGTTCCCTGGGGTGGTGACCGTAGTCGTCGACCAGTTGCACGCGTGCGCCCTGCGCGGTGGTGACCGTGCCCAGATCGTTGAAACGTCGCCCGATGCCGGCGAACTTCTCCAGCGCGGCGCCGATGTTCTGCGGCGACACGCCCAACTGCCAGGCCACGGCGGCGGCAGCGAGCGCGTTCTGCACGTTGTGCCGGCCCGGCAGCGCCAAGGTCACGTCGATGCTCACGTCTTCCGGCAGGCGCAGGCTGAAGCGCATGCGGCCGGCGTCCTGGCTGACGTTTTCCGCACGCACGTCGGCGTTGGCGGCAAAGCCGTAGGTCATCACGTGGCGCGGGGTTTCCGCGGCCAGCGCGGCTACTTCCGGATCATCGATGCACAGCACCGCCAGGCCGTAGAACGGCAGGCGCTGCAGGAACTCGGCGAAGGCTTCCTTGACCCGCTCGAAATCGTTGCCGTAGTTCTCCAGATGATCGGCGTCGATGTTGGTGATGATCGCGATCAGCGGATTCAGGCGCAGGAAGCTGCCATCGCTTTCATCCGCCTCGGCCACCAGCCACTGGCCATCGCCGAGCTTGGCGTTGGCGCCGGCCGCGAGCAGCTGGCCACCGATGACGAAGGTCGGATCCAGGCCACCCTCGCTCAGGATCGCGGCGGTCAGGCTGGTGGTGGTGGTCTTGCCATGGGTGCCGGCCACGGCAATGCCGCGACGGAAGCGCATCAGCTCGGCCAGCATCGCCGCGCGCGGCACGATCGGAATGCGCTGCGAGCGCGCTTCCATCAGTTCGGGGTTGTCGTTCTTGATGGCGCTGGAGACCACCACGCAATCGGTGCCCAGCACGTTGGAGGCATTGTGGCCGCGCATGACGCGTGCACCCAGCGACGCCAGCCGGCGCGTGGAGGCGTTGTCGGCGTTGTCCGAACCGGAGACTTCATAGCCCAGCGTGCACAGCACCTCGGCGATACCGCTCATGCCCGAGCCACCGATGCCGACGAAATGGACGCGGCGGAACTCGCCCGCCAGGTTGCCGGTGTGCTGCAGGCGACGTTCGCGTGCGGCGGCCATCATGCGCGTGCTCCCTTGTTGCGGTACTGCTTGCTGCTCATTTGCTCTCTTCCAGGATGATGTCGGCGATGCGATCGGCTGCATCGGTCTTGGCCAGCGCACGCGCGGACTCGGCCATCGCCACGCGCTTGTCGGCGTGGCTGGCCAGATCGCTCAGTGCGCCGTGCAGGCGTTCTGCCAGGTAGTCGTCCTGCTTGAACAGGATGGCGGCGTGGCGTTCGACCAGAAATTCGGCATTGCGGGTCTGGTGGTCGTCCACGGCTTGCGGGAACGGCACCAGGATGCTGCCCACGCCCGCCGCGCACAGTTCGGCGAGCGTGGATGCACCGGCGCGGCACACCACCAGATCAGCCCAGGCATAGGCGCCGGCCATGTCGGTGATGAAGGCTTCCACGCTGGCTTCCACGCCGGCCTGGGCGTAGCACTGCGCGGCTTGTTCGCGCATTTTTTCGCCACACTGGTGACGCACGTCGACGCGGAACTCCGCGCCCAGCATCGCCAGCGCCTTGGGCACCGCCTGGTTCAGCGCACGCGCACCCTGGCTGCCACCCAGCACCAGCAAACGCAGGGGACCGACACGCTCGGCCATGCGTTGCCTCGGCGGTGCGATGGCGGCGATTTCTTCGCGCACCGGATTGCCTACGTATTCCTCGCGCTGGGCGAAGCTGCCCGGGAAACCGGTCAGCACGCGGCGCGCGAAGCGCACCAGCACGCGATTGGTAAAGCCCGGCGCGCGGTTCTGTTCGTGCACCAGCAACGGCTTGCCGAGCAGGCGCGCGGCCATGCCACCGGGACCGGCGGCAAAGCCGCCAAAGCTGATCACCGCGCGCGGCTTGCGCGCACGCAGCACGCCCATGGCCGACATCACCGCGCGCGCCACCCGCAGCGGCGCCGCCAGCAAGGTGGCCTTGCCCTTGCCACGCAGGCCGGCGATGGCCAGCGTGTCCAGATGAATGCCATGCGGCGGTACGAGCCGGGTTTCCATGGCGCCGTCGGCGCCCAGCCAGGTGACCGGCACGCCGCGCGAGCGCAGCACCTTGGCCACGGCCAGCGCCGGGAAGATATGGCCACCAGTACCACCGGCCAGCACCATCACCGGTGCGGAGGAGGCGATCGAGGGCGTGGCGCTGCTCATGCCATCCTCTCGAAGATCGGTTCGATGCGCTGGCGCAGTCGACTGGTGCCGCGCACGGCCGGCGCCGTTACCTGCGCGGCCGCCGCGGCAGCCGTTGCACTGACCGGCGCGGCATCGCGCGACGGAGCCGCAGCCGGGTCGGCACTGGCGGGGACATCACCGAGCGCTTCGCCACGCAAGGCCACCTGGCGTGCTGCGCGATCCAGTTCGTACGACACGCGCAGTAACAGGCCCATGGCCACGCACGTCATCAGCACGCTGGACCCGCCGGAAGAAATCAGCGGCAGGGTCAGCCCCTTGGTCGGCAGCAGTCCCAGGTTGACGCCCATCGAGACGAAGCTCTGCAGGCCAATCCACAGGGCGATGCCGAACGCGCAGTAGCCGGCAAAATGCCGGCCCATTTCCACGCAGCGCAGGCCCACCCAGAACGCACGGCCGACCAGCAGCGCATACAGCGCGATCACCAGGCAGATGCCGGCAAAGCCGAGTTCCTCGCCGATGACCGAGAAGATGAAGTCGGTGTGCACTTCAGGCAGGTAGTTGAGCTTGAGCACCGAACCGCCCAGGCCGATGCCGGTCCACTCACCGCGGCCGATGGCCATCAGCGCATTGGTCAGCTGGTACCCGCTGCCGAACGGATCCGCCCACGGATCGGCGAAGGAGGTCAGGCGGCGCATGCGATACGGCTCGGCGATGGCGATGACCGCCAGCACCGGCAGGCCGACCAGCACCGGGCCGAACATGCGCGGCATGTTGACCCCGCCCAGCACCAGCATGCCGGCGGTGATCGACAGCAACAGCGACGAGGAACCAAAGTCCGGCTGCATCAGCAACAGCCCGACCAGCACCACCACCACGCCCAGCGGCTTGAGCATCGCGGTCCAGGTGGCGTTGACCTCGTCGCGGAAACGCACCAGGTAACTAGCCAGCCAGACGATGAAGAACACCTTGACCGCTTCCACCACCTGGAAGTTGGACACGCCCAGGTTGATCCAGCGGTGCGCGCCTTTCACGCTCTGGCCCAGGCCGGGCACGAACACCAACACCAGCAGGCCCACGCAACCCAGCAGCAGCAACTGGTTGTAGTGCTCGATGGTCTTGAGCTCGGTGCGCATGGCCCACACGGCCAGGCCGATGCCCACGCCCAGGAACAGCACGTGGCGGATCAGGTAGTAGAACGGGCTGGCAGTCTGCGAGATCGAGCTCGACGCCACCATCACCACGCCCAGCGACGCCAGCGCCAGCGCAGCGCCCAGCAGCCACGGGTCGTAGCGACCTCCGATGGCTTCCAGGCGCGTGGCTTGGCGGGCGCGATCGTTCATCAGCGCACCTTCAACGTGGCCAGGCCAATCAGCACCAGCACCACCGAAATGATCCAGAAGCGCACGATCACGCGCGGCTCCGGCCAGCCCTTGAGCTCGAAGTGGTGATGGATCGGCGCCATCCGGAACACGCGCTTGCCGGTGAGCTTGAACGAAGCCACCTGGATCATCACCGACAGCGTTTCGATGACGAAGATGCCGCCCATGATCACCAGCACCAGTTCCTGGCGGACGATCACGGCAATGGCGCCCAGCACCGCGCCCAGCGCCAGCGCGCCGATGTCGCCCATGAACACCATGGCCGGATAGGTGTTGAACCACAGGAAGCCCAGGCCTGCGCCGGCGATGGCCGCGCAGATGATCACCAGCTCGCCCGCTCCCGGCACCTGCGGAATCTGCAGATAGTTGGAGAACACCGCGTTGCCGGAGGCGTAGGCGAAGATGCCCAGTGCACAGGCGACCAGCACGGTCGGCATGATCGCCAGGCCATCCAGGCCGTCGGTCAGGTTGACCGCGTTGGAGAAGCCGACAATCCAGAAGTAGGCGATCGCCACGAAGCTGATGCCGGCCAGCGGCAAGGCGATCGATTTGAAGAACGGCACATAGAAGGTGGTCGCCGCCGGCACGTCGGCGTACAGATACAGGTACAGGCCGGCGATCAGCCCGAACACGGATTGGGCCAGATACTTCCAGCGCGACTTCAGGCCGTTCGGATCGCGGCGGACGATCTTGATCCAGTCGTCGTACCAGCCGATGGCGCCAAAGGCCAACATCACCAGCAATACCACCCACACATACTTGTTGCGCAGGTCACCCCACAGCAACACCGCGGCCAGCACGGTCATCAGGATCAGGCCGCCGCCCATGGTCGGCGTGCCGGCCTTGGAGAAATGCGTCTGCGGGCCGTCCTGGCGGATCGGCTGGCCACCCTTGAACTGGGCCAGGCGACGGATCACCGCCGGTCCCCACCACAGCGAAAGCGCCAACGATGTCAGCGCCGCCAGGATGCCGCGGAAAGTCAGGTAGCCGAACAGGCCGAAGAAATTTTCCAGGCTCTGCAACCAGCGAGCGAGTTCAAGCAACATGCGGTTTGCCCTCCCCTTCGGACAGCAGGGCGGTGACGATCTTGTCCATGGCGCTGCCGCGCGAGCCCTTGATCAGGCAGCGCACACCGGCGTGGAGATCGACGCGCAATGCATCAGCCAGGATCTTGTGGGTATCGAAATGGCGGGCGCCTTCGCCGAACGCCGTGGTGGCGGCCTGGCTCAGCGGTCCCAGGGTGTAGAGGCGCTTGATGCCCGCATCGCGCGCGCGGCGACCGGCATCGGCATGCAGGGCGATGGCGTCGGCGCCCAGTTCGCGCATGTCGCCCAGCACCAGCCAGGCCTCGCCCGCGCCTGCCGCCAGCGTATCGATGGCGGCTGCCAGCGAGCCTGGATTGGCGTTGTAGCTGTCATCGATCAGCACGGCGCCACTGCCCAGGGTGTGCGCGATCTGGCGGCCGGCCACCGGCTGCGCCGCGGCCAGGCCTTCGGCGATCATGCGCAACGACACGTCGCAGGCCAGCGCCAGCGAAGCCGCGGCTAGCGCGTTGAGCACGTTGTGGCGACCGGGCAGGTGCAGCTCCACCGCGATCTCGCCCTGCGGCGTGACCAGGGTGAAGCGACTGCCGTCCGCACCGAGCTGGATCCCCTGCGCGGTGATATCGGCGCTGGATTCCAGGCCGTAGCGCAGGATGCGGCGATCGGCGACTTTCTCGGCGAAGTACTCGGCAAACGCATCGTCGGCATTGATCACCGCCGTGCCCGCCGCCGGCAGCGCGTCGTAGATCGCGCCTTTGGTTTCGGCCACGCCCAGCAGTGAACCCATGCGTTCCAGGTGCGCGGCCGCGACGTTGTTCACCAGCGCCACGTCGGGCGGCACGATGTCGGTGAGGTAGGCGATATCACCGGGCTGGCCGGCGCCCATTTCGTACACCGAGAAGTCGGCGTCGTCCGGCGCATCGATGACCGCCAGCGGCAGGCCGATCTCGTTGTTGCGGTTGCCCGGATTGAAATAGGTCACGCCGGCGCGCTGCAGGATCGACACGATCAGCGACTTCACCGAGGTCTTGCCGTTGCTGCCGGTGATGGCCACCACCTTGCCACCCTGATCCTGGTGGATGCCGGTGGCGATGCGCGCCAGCGCTAGCTGGCTGTCGCCGACGATGATCTGCGGCAGGTCCACGTTGACCGCATGCTCGACCAGCAGTGCGCTGGCGCCGCGCATGGCGGCGTCGTAGGCGAAGTCATGACCGTTGAAGCGCTCGCCACGCAGCGCCACGTACAGGCTGCCCGGTTGCAGCGCGCGGGTGTCCTGGGTGATGCCGGCGATGATCGCGTCATCGCCCTGCAGTTCGCCGCCGGACCAATGGGCGAGCAGGGAAAGCGGCAGGCGTTTCATGCGCGCACCTCCATCGCTTGCCGGGCGACGCCGGTGTCGTCAAAAGGATGTTTGATGCCGTTGATTTCCTGGTAGGGCTCATGGCCTTTGCCGGCGATGAGCACGATGTCGTTCTCACCGGCTTCGCCAATGGCGCGCTCGATGGCCGCGCGGCGATCGCGCAGCACAGTCACCGCCGAGGGGTTGACGAAGCCGGCCATGATGTCGGCGACGATGCGGTCGCCGTCTTCGGTACGCGGGTTGTCATCGGTGACGATCACGCGATCGGCCAGCCGTTCGGCTGCCTCCGCCATTTGCGGACGCTTGCCGGCGTCGCGATCGCCGCCGCAGCCGAACACGCAGATCAGGCGGCCGGCGGTGTGGTCGCGCAGGCTGGCCAAGGCCTGTTCCAACGCGTCCGGGGTATGCGCGTAGTCAATCACCACCAGCGGCAGGCGACGCTGCCGCTCATCGACGGTGCCGCCGAGGCGGTTCATGCGGCCATGGATCGGCTGCAGGCGCGACAGCGTGCGGGCGATTTCCAGCACGGGTTCGCCGAGCGCGTACAGCACGCCTGCGACCGCCAGCAGATTGTCGACATTGAAACGACCCAGCAGGCGCGAGGCGACCGGATGCGACTCGCCATCGGCTTCCAGCTGGAAGCCGATGCCGCTGGCGTCCATGGTCAATCCGGTGGCGAGCAGCGCCGCATCGGCCTGGCCGCGCGAACTGACGCCGACCGGGCGCACCGCCTTGGGCAGTTGCGCATGCAGGATGCGGCCGTAGTCGTCATCCAGGTTGATTACCGCCGCCTTCAGCTCCGGCCAGGCGAACAGGCGCGCCTTGGCCGCGCCGTAGCTGGCCATGTCGCCGTGGTAGTCCAGGTGATCGCGGGTGAGGTTGGTGAACACGCCGACATCGAAATGCACGGCATCCACGCGGCCCTGATCCAGCGCGTGCGAGCTGACTTCCATCGCCACCGCCTTGGCGCCCGAATCGCGCAGCTGCGCCAGCAACGCATGCATCTGCAGCACCAGCGGGGTGGTGAAGCCGGTCGGCACCACTTCGCCGTACATGCCCGCGCCGAGCGTGCCGATGCTGCCGCAGCGGGTGCCACGGATATGCCAGGCCTGCGCCAGCAACTGCACGGTGGAGGTTTTACCGTTGGTGCCGGTCACGCCGACCATGCGCATGTCACGCGAGGGATAGGCGTGGAAACGATCCGCCAGCGCGCCCATGCGTGCACGCAAACCGGGCACGGCGATGGCGTCGCGCGGCGCACTCAATCCGGCCGGCACCGGCGGCTCGAACAGGATCGCACTGGCGCCCTTCTGCCTGGCCTGCTCGACGAAGTTCAAGCCGTGCGCGCCAAAGCCGGCGATGGCCACGAAGGCATCGCCGGGACCGATGTCGCGACTGTCCTGCACCAGGCCGCGCACGACCAGATCCCGCGGCACGTCCACGTCGGGCAGCAGTTCGGCCAGGGCCATCATCCGCCTCATCGCACACCGCCCTGCACGGGTGCGGTGGCAGTGACGGGGGCCGGCGCATCGAACGTGGCGGTATCGGTCACGTCGGCGGCATCGTCGGTGAAATCGGTGAGCGCGGCCGGCGTGGCGACGGCGTTGGCCGTGCTCGATTTGCCCGCCTTGCCTTCACTCTTGGCCTGCGCGGCGAGCCAGGTTTCGATGTCATCCGGCGGCACGTCCATCAGGCGCAGCGCGCCGTCCATGACGTTGTGGAACACCGGCGCAGCCACCAGGCCACCGAAGTAGCCGCCTTCCTGCGAATCGCTGATGACGATGACCGCGGCAAAACGCGGATTGCTGGCCGGCACCAGGCCGGCGAACAGCGAGGCGTAGCGGCCGCGCGCGTAACCGCCGCCCGACGCCAGGCGCGCGGTACCGGTCTTGCCGGCCACGCGGTAACCGAGCACGCCGGCGCGCTTGGCGCCGCCCTGCGTGACCACGGTTTCCATCATGTTGACCACTTCCTGCGCGATCGCCGGATCCAGCACCTGTTGGGTGTCGTGGTGCTCGCCTTTGACGAAGGTGGGCGTGACCAGACGGCCACCGTTGCCGAGCGTGGCGTAGGCGCGCGCAATCTGCAGCGGCGTCACCGACAGGCCGTAGCCATAGGACATCGTGGCTTTCTGCAAACCGTTCCAGCGCGAGGGCGGCGCCAGGATGCCGACCGCTTCACCCGGGAAACCGCTGCCCGGCGCGCTGCCGTAACCAAAGCTGCGCACATGGTTGTAGAAATATTCGCTGGAGAGTTTTTCCGACAGCTTGACCGAGCCGATGTTGGAGCTCTTGGTGATGATGCCGGTGACCGTCAGCACGCCGTTGTTACGCGGCACGTCCTTGATCGTGTACTTGCCCAGCGACATGTAGCCGGGGGAAGTGTTGATCAGCGTATTGGGCGTGACCACGCCGGCCTTGAGCGCACCGGACACGGTGATCGGCTTCATCGTCGAACCCGGCTCGACCACGTCGGTGACGGCGCGGTTGCGGCGCGTTTCCGCACCGGCCTGGCCGACGGCGTTGGGGTTGTAGGTGGGCAGGCTGACCATCGCCAGCACTTCACCGGTGGCCACATCCAGGATCACCATCGAGCCGCTGCTGGCCTGGTGTTCGATCAGTGCGTTGCGCAGTTCGCGGTAAGCCAGGAACTGGATGCGCCGATCGATGCTCAGGGTCAGGTCCTTGCCCGGCTCGGCCGAACGCACCAGATCCACGTTCTCGACGATGCGGCCGCGGTTGTCGCGGATCACCTTCTTGGCGCCGGGCTTGCCGCGCAGCCATTCGTCGAAGGCCAGCTCCAGGCCTTCCTGGCCGCGATCATCGATGTTGGTGAAACCCAATACGTGCGCCATCGCCTCACCCTGCGGGTAGAAGCGACGGAATTCGCGCTGCGAGAACACGCCCGGAATCTTGTGCGACAGGATGCGGTGCGCTTCGTCCGGATTGATGCGGCGCTTGAGGTAGACGAATTCCTTGTCGGCACGCTGCGACAGGCGATTGTTCAAATGCTCGACCGGCACGCCCAGCGCCTGCGCCAGTTCGGGCAGGCGATCCGGAAACTTCATCAGTTCGCGCGGGTTGGCCCACACCGATTCCACCGGCGAGGACACCGCCACCGGCTCGCCGTTGCGGTCGGTGATCATGCCGCGCGAGGTCGGGATGGGAATCTCGCGCAGGAAGCGCGAATCACCCTGGCGCTGGTAGAAATCGTTGTTGACCAGCTGCACGTAGGCGGCTCGGCCGACCAGGCTGACCGAGCAGAGGCCGAGCGCGCCAATCACCAGCGCCAGCCGGCCGCGCAGATTGAAGCGCGCGCGGTTGCGGTTCTTGATCGGCGGCGAGGTGCGCGAGGGGCCGTTCACGGGCGCACCACGACAACGTCATTGGCTTCCGGGAACTTCATGCCCAGGCGCGTGCGTGCGATCTGATCCACGCGGTTGCTCTCGGCCACGGTGGCCTGTTCCAGTTGCAGGCGGCCGAATTCGATGTTCAGTTCATCGCGCGCGTTGATCAGCCGGTTGAGCTCGACGAACAGCTGGCGATGGCGATGGCGCGCGTAGATCACGCCGATGGCCGAAGCGACATTGGCCACCAGCAGGATGGTCAGGAGGATGCGGGTCATGCTTGCGCCTCCCGCTTCTCGGCCACCCGCAGCACGGCGCTGCGCGCACGCGGATTGGCGGAGATTTCCTCGGCCGTGCCCTTCTGCGCGCCACCGATGGCATTGACCGTGGGCACGAACTCGATCGCCACCGGCAACCGGCGGTTGGTTGGCGGCGCCTTGGCGTGGGCGGTGATGAAGCGCTTGACGATGCGATCTTCCAGCGAGTGGAAGCTGATCACCGCCAGCCGGCCACCGGGCTTGAGGCTGGCCAGTGCGGCATCCAGGCCGGTCTCCAAATCGCTCAGTTCGCGATTGATATGGATGCGGATCGCCTGGAAGCTGCGCGTGGCCGGGTGAATCTCCTGCTTGCCGCGCGGCACGGCCGTGGCGATCACCGCGGCCAGATCGGCGGTGCGGGTGAACGGCTCGCTCTCGCGGCGCTGCACGATGGCGCGGGCGATGCGCCGGCTCATGCGTTCCTCGCCATAGGTCCACAGCACGTCGGCGATGTCTTTTTCGTCGGCGCTGGCAATCCAATCAGCCGCACTCTGGCCGGATTCGAAATCCATGCGCATGTCGAGCGGGCCGTCCTTGCCGAAGCTGAAGCCGCGTTCGGCCACATCCAGTTGCGGCGAGGACACGCCCAGATCCAGCAGCACGCCGTCCAGGCCGTCGGCCACCGCATCCCACTGCGCCATGCCGGCAAAACTGCCGCGGCGGATCTGCACGCGCGCGTCGCCGCCGAAGTGGGCTTCGGCATGTGCGATCGCTTCGGGATCCTTGTCCATCAGCAGCAGCCGACCTCCCGGCCCCAGTCGTTCAAGCACGCCGCGCGCGTGGCCTCCACGCCCGAACGTGCCGTCCAGATATGTCCCGTCCCGCTTCACCTGCAGCCCTTCCATGACCTGCGCGTACAACACCGGCAAATGCAGCGCTGGAAGGTGACCGGCCTGCGCAGACTGCCGCGTGCCGTCACCCGTCCTCACAAGCGCAACTCGAGCATGTGCGCGCTGAGATCCTCGTCGCCGATGGTCTGGCGGATCTGCGCGTGGTGAGCCTGCTCGCTCCAAAGTTCGAACTTGTCGCCCATGCCCAGCAGCACGGCCTTTTTCTCGATGCCCACGGCGCTGCGATGACTGGCCGGGATGCTGATGCGGCCGTTGCCGTCCAGTTCCACCGGCGAGGCGGCGCCAATCAGCTTCAACTGCAGATTGCGATGGGCGCGTTGGGTGCTGGGCAGCTTGCTGACCTCGTCGCGGACCCGTTGCCAGATCTGCTCGGGGTACAGGTACAGGCTGCCGGCTTCGAAAGGGTTGTAGGTGATCACCAGGCGATTGCCGCACTCGCGCGCGACCAGGTCACGGTATGCGGTGGGCACCGCAAGCCGGCCCTTGTCATCAACTGTGATGGCGGTCTCACCTTGAAACACGACCCCTGCCCTTCCCTTTACCCATGACGTGCCGCACGAAGGCGGTCATTGAACCACGAAAAACCACGTAAAACCTGGTTTTCCCTCGGGTGCCCACATTAGCACCGGCCACAGGGTTGTCAACAGGCGCGGAAGGAAAGAATCGCTTGATGTATCAATGGCTTGCAGCGAACTTCAGAGACTTGTTCAAGCCTTATCCACAAGTTGCTGTTTAGTCTCAATTTTTGAGATTTCGGCGAAGTTCACCGACGTGAGACTGGCGTCAACGTCGTCTGCCTGTTGGCGGGCGACAGGTGGTCCTATCGCGCATCGCCGCGCCAGAATGGCGCCATGTGCCTGCTCGCCCTTGCCTGGAATGTGCATCCCCGCTGGCGTCTGCTGATGGCCGGCAACCGCGACGAAGCCCACGCACGCCCGACGTCCCCCCTGGCCCGCTGGACTGATCACCCCGGCGTTCTGGCCGGTCGCGACCTGCGCTCCGGCGGCACCTGGGCCGGTCTGGACCACGACGGCCGGATGGCCGTGGTCACCAATGTCCGCGACCCGCGCATCGTCCTGCCCCAGGCCCCCTCCCGCGGCGCGCTGGCGGCGGATTTCCTCGGCGGCGGCGAAACGGCGGCGAGCTACGGCCAAGACGTGCAGGCCAATGCCCCCGCCTATGCCCCCTTCAACCTGATCCTGGCCGACGGCCAGGACGCCATCTTCCTGAGCAACTATCCGCTCGCCCGCCAAGTCCGCCTGCAGCCAGGCGTCTATGGCCTGTCCAATGGCGACCTGGACGAACCCTGGCCCAAGACCGTGCGCCTGCGGCAAGTGTTGTCCGACTGGGTGACCCGCCAGGAATCGGAACCGGACAGCCTCTGGCAGGCCCTGGCCGACGAGCACCTGGCCGAAGACCAGAACCTGCCCGACACCGGTATAGGCCTGGACCGCGAGCGCCTGCTCTCAGCCGCCTTCATCCGCAATCCGATCTACGGCACCAGGGCCAGCACGGTGATAGCGCTCGATTACGAAGGGCGTGGCTGGATCAGCGAACGACGATTCGACCAGGAAGGCAAGCTGCAAGGAGAAACCACGCTGGCCAATCACGATTGAGTCAGCAGCTCTTCGGAGGCAACGCGCGAGCGTCGCGCCCCCATCCCAACCTTCCCCCGCAAGCGGGGGAAGGGGCAAACCCCGCCACCGGATCCCAACGAGCGCCGCAGGCACGAGCGCGAAATCCCGCGCCCCCAACGATCCCAACGAGTGCCGCAGGCACGAGCGCGCAATCTCATCCCCCCAACGATCCCAACGATCCCAACGAGTGCCGCAGGCACGAGCGCGCAATCTCATCCCCCAACGATCCCAACGATCCCAACGAGTGCCGCAGGCACGAGCGCGCAGTAACGAAACGAGGAGTTGCTGGGCAAAGCCCAGCAATCGCCCCCTGAGTCAGGGGGCGACGAGCGCGACAGCGCGAGCCGGGGGTGTGGAAGCGATGCGCCGGGGCCCACGGTTTTGCGCAGCAAAATCGTGGGGCTTTATCGCGCCAGCGCGATAAAGCGGCGGAGCCGGCCGATAAGCCGGGTTCTGTCGTGGACAGTCATTCCTCTAGGCGCCGCGTCACCGCGACGCTCAAGCAACCTACCCGGAGACACCGCGGGCCGCGGCATTGCCTCCCTATTTGGTCTTGCTCCCGGTGGGGTTTGCCGTGCCGGTCTGTTGCCAGACTCGCGGTGCGCTCTTACCGCACCATTTCACCCTTGCCTGTGCCATCCGAAGACGGCCATCGGCGGTATCTTTCTGTTGCACTTTCCGTCGGCTCGCGCCGCCCAGGCGTTACCTGGCACCGTGCCCTGTGGAGCCCGGACTTTCCTCGGCATGCTTGCGCATGACGCGACTGTCTGGCCGACTCCGCCGCGCGCATTGTCGCACGTCGCCCGCTTGAGCAGGCGTGGCGAAAAGCGCGCGCCTAGGAGCCGTACAGCGATTTGCGCGGCGCGCCGGTGATTTCCGCGGCCAGCTTGGCAGCGGTGGACGGTGGCAGATGCTGGCCCAGCAGCGCATACACGCGCTTGCCCTCGGTCAGCTGCGCCGCCGCATCGTCACCCGCGCCCTGCACCATCACCACGAATTCGCCCTTGCGCTGGTTGTCATCGCTCGCCACGCGCGCTTGCAGGCCGGCAAGATCGCCATCGAGCACGGTTTCAAACAGCTTGGTCAATTCGCGCGCCATCACCGCCGGGCGATCCGCGCCCAGGGTCGCGGCCATGTCGGCCAGGGACTCTTCGATGCGATGCGAGGATTCGTAGAACACCAGCGTGCGGGTCTCACCGGCCAGCCTGGCCAACTGCTCACGGCGGGCGCTGGCCTTGGCCGGCAGGAAGCCTTCAAAGACGAAGCGATCACTCGGCAAGCCCGCCACGCTCAACGCCGCGATGGCCGCGCAGGCGCCCGGCACCGGACTGACCTTGATGCCGGCCGCGCGCGCGGCGCGCACCACGCGAAAGCCGGGATCGCTCACCAGCGGCGTGCCGGCGTCGCTGACCAGCGCCAGCGAATCGCCCGCCAGCAAGCGCTCGACCAGCCGCTGCGCCAACGCGTCTTCATTGTGCTCATGCAGGGCCACCAGTGAGGTGGCGATGCCGAAGTGCGACAGCAACTGTCCCGTCCGGCGGGTGTCTTCGGCGCAGATCGCCGCCGCCTGCCGCAGCGTGTCGAGCGCGCGCGGGCTCATGTCGGCCAGGTTGCCGATCGGTGTGGCGACGATGAACAGGGTTCCTGCGGACATGCGGTGGGCTTCCTTCGGCAAGGTTAGAATCGTAGCCCGTTCCCTGGTCCAGACGATGCCCATGCCTGCGGATAAGCGCCACGCCCGGATTCTTGCCCCGTTGTTGCTCGCTGCGCTGCTGTCGGCCTGCGCCACCAGTCAGGTCAGCGGCCCCACCACGCCCAAGGCGCAAGCATCCGCCGCCATCGCGCAGGCATCCACGCTGGCCAGCCAGGATGCCACCCTCACCGGCCAGGCCCGCATCGACAACGCGCGCGAGATCGAGCGCCTGCTGTCGGGTCTGGACAACACCACGCTGTCACGCGATGCCGCAGGCCTGCCGGCCAGCGACCCGCTGTACAACTTCGTCGGGCGCGCGCTGCTGCGCCGTGGCTTGCCGCTGCCGCATCCGTTCGATGCGAGCGCGTGGAAGTTCGACGCCCGTCCGCCCGCCGATCGCGATGGCTATCGCCCGCCCGTGAAGTTGGCGGTGCTGCTGCCGCTGTCCGGCGAACTGGCCACCGCCGCCGCGCCGGTACGCGATGGCTTGATGACGGGTTATTACGGCGAAACACGCCGCCGTCCCGAGGTTGAATTCTTCGACACGGCCGGGACCGCAGGCGGTGCGATCGGCGCTTACCAGCGTGCCGTCACTGCCGGCGCCGACTTCGTGGTCGGTCCGCTGGGCCGCGATGAAGTCACCGCGATTTTCCAGCAGGCGCAGCTGAGCGTGCCGGTGCTGGTGCTCAACCGCGGCAATGTGGCCCCGCCGGCAGGCAATGCCGGTTTTTCATTGGCGCCGGAAGACGATGGGCTGATCGCCGCCGAGTACCTGCTCAATCGCGAGCATCGCAATGTGCTGGTGATCAGCGGCAGCGACGACAATGGCCGTCGCGCCGCGCAGGCCTTCAACGCTCGCTTCAGCGAACGCGGCGGCAAGGTCGCCAGCGTGCTCAGCGTGGGCGACGCGCCGGGTGACTTGTCGGCCGCGCTGGCCACCGCCGCCGCGGGTGGCGTGGATGCGGTGTTCCTGGCGGTCAAGGGCAGCACCGCGCGTTTGCTGACGCCGCAGCTGGCGCTGGCCGGCCTCGGCGGCAAGACCCGCGTGGCCACTTCGCAGTTGTTGTCGGGCACCGGCAAGGTCGTGGACGACGTGGCCCTGGATGGCATCGTGTTTCCGACCGAGGTGTGGACCTCGCGCGGCGTGGCCGGCTTGCCGCCGGCCAGCATGACCGGCGAACGCCTGCCGACCGCGCGCGGTCCGGCCGCGCGCCTGTTCGCCTTCGGCTACGACGCCTGGCTGCTCAGTGCGTACCTGGAAAAACTGGTCAGCGGCGCCAAGCCGGAAATCGATGGCGCCACCGGTCGCCTGCAACTGGACGGCTTTGGCAACGTGCTGCGTTCACCGGCCTGGTCCACCTTCAGCGGTGGCAGCCCCGTACCGGTACGCGATGGCGGTTGATCGTCGCGCTCGTGGCGCTGCGGTAGAACAGGCGGCATTGCAGTACTTGCTGGATGCCGGCTTGCGTCAGATCGCACGCAACGTGGCGATGCGTTTGGGCGAACTGGATCTGGTGATGCACGACGGCCAGTCGCTGGTGTTCGTGGAAGTGCGCTATCGCGGCAACGCCGGTTTTGGCGGCGGCGCGGAGTCGGTGGACTGGAGCAAGCAGCGCCGGATCGTGCGCGCCGCCGAACTGTTCCTGCTGCGCAATCGCCAATGGAACGAGTCGCCTTGCCGGTTCGATATCGTCGAAGCGGACGGCGATCCAGACGCTCCTCGCCTGAACTGGATTCGCGACGCGTTCCGCGCCGACGACTGACCTTCCCTGCAGACCGTTCGCGGGTCGAACGCGCAGGCGCATGACCGGGGTGACCGAGTCGGCGTGGATCACGCCTAGAATGGCGGCCATGAATGACCTGCCCCCGTCCCTCGCCCGTTGCCTGGCCGACCTGCTCGGCGACGGCTGGTTGACCGATGCCGACGCACTGCGTCGCTACGGCGAAGACAATTCGCGTCGCCATGCCCTGCCCGCCGCCGTGGCGCTGCCACGCACGGTCGAAGACGTGCAGATGATCGTGCGCGCCTGTGCGCAACACGGCGTACCGGTGGTCGCGCGCGGCGCCGGCACCAGCAGCACGGGGGCGGTGATTCCGTATGCCGGCGGCGTGATGATCGGCTTCGAGCGGATGACACGCATCCTGCAGATCGCGCCGGAAGATCGCTACGCGGTGGTCGAAGCCGGCGTGATCAACGGTGACCTGCAGCAAGCGCTGCAAGCGCACGGCCTGTTCTGGCCGCCCGATCCCGCCAGCGCCGATGTGTCCACGATTGGCGGCAACCTGGCCTGCAATGCCGGTGGGCCGATGGCGGTCAAATACGGCGCCAGCCGCGACAACGTGCTCGCACTGACCGCGGTGACCGGCAAGGGCGATGTGATCCATTGCGGCAGCCTCACTACCAAGGACGCCACCGGCTACGACCTGACCCACTTGCTGGTAGGCAGCGAAGGCACGCTGGCGATCATCGTGGAAGCCACGCTGCGGCTGCTGCCGCGGCCGCCGCACCGGGCCAGCCTGCGGGCCTTGTATCGCGACGTGGCCAGCGCCGCCGCCGCGGTGGCGCGCATCATGCAGCAACCGGTCGCACCGTCGATGCTGGAATTCATGGATCACGCCTGCATCCGCCTGGCCCGCGAAGTGGGCGGCGCCGATTTGCCGGATGCGGGCGCGCTGCTGATGATCGAAGTCGATGGCGAGGCCGAGACTTTGCCGCACGCGCTGGAAGCGCTCAATCGCGCCGCCGACGGCGCAGGCGTGATCGCGATCGATGAAGCGCCCGACGAAGACTCGCGCGAGAAGCTCTGGGCGGCACGCAAGTCGCTGTCGCCGGCGCTGCGCACGATTGCCAAGGGCAAGATCAACGAAGACGTGGTGGTGCCGGTGTCACGGATTCCCGCGCTGGTGGCGGGGGTGGAAGCAATGGCCAGCGAGTTCGATCTGACGATCGTCGCCTTTGGCCATGCCGGCAACGGCAACCTGCATGTCAACCTGCTGTTCGATCCCGACAATGCCGATGAAAGCGCGCGTGCACGCGCCGCGCTTCCGCGCCTGTTCGCCTTGACCTTGTCGCTGGGCGGAACCCTGTCCGGCGAGCACGGCATTGGCGTGGCCAAGCGCGACTTCATGGCGGACGCCTTCGACGCGGCCACGCTCGATACCATGCGCGCGATCAAGCATGCGCTGGATCCGCACGGCATCCTCAATCCGGGGAAAGTGCTGCCGCCATGAAAGCCGCGCTGCTGCTGATCGTGTCCGGATTGGCGGCATCGCTGCCTGCACAGGCGCAGCCACCCGCCCAGCCACAAGCCGCGCCGTCGGCGGCATCGGCCACGAACGAACCGCCGCTGCAGGTACTGCTGGTCGGCAACAGTCTCGTCTACACCAACAACCTGCCCGGCCTGCTGCGCAGCCTGGCACGCGCGCAGGACGTTGGACCGCGCATCGAAACCGCCAGTTACGTGATGCCGGGTGCGGACTTGCAGACCCATCTCAAGCAAGGCCAGGCGCTGACGGCGCTGCAGTCGCAGCACTGGGATGTACTGGTGCTGCAGGAACGCGGCGGACTGCTGGCCTGCCTGGACAGCCTGGGCCAGCGCGACGAAAGCGAATGCCGCAACAGCGTGCGCGCGCACAAGCGTTTCATCGAAGCCGCCAAGACAAGCCACACGCGGGTGATCCTGCTGGGCACCTGGGGCCCGGATTCGGACTGGCAGGACCGCCTGGATCGCGGCCTCAGGCAGTTGGCGCGCGAAACCGGCGCGACGCCGCTGTTCGCGGGGACACGCCTGCGCAATTACCAGAGCAGCCATCGCGATGTGCCGCTGATCAGCGAGGACGGCACCCACCCGGCCTTGCAGGGGTCGCTCTTGCTGGCCGCGTCGCTGTATCACGAGATCAGCGGACGCACGGCCGAGGCAGCCCCGATGCTGCTTGATTTTCCACTGCTGCCGGCAGGCAGTCGCATGGACGCCAACCAACCACTGGAGCAGAACGCCGCACTCAATGCCTTGGCGCGACCGGTGACGCTGGCGGCGAGTGAATTGCCACCGCTGATCGAGGCGGCCGAACCGCCCCCGTAAGCTCAGGCGGCATGCCAGGTGATGCACGCGGCCGTTGCAGGCCGATGCGGGCCGATGCAGCGGCCGTGACTCGACTTCAGAAGTGTGCGTAGCCGTTGCGCTCACCGCGCCACGGTCGTCCCAGCGCATCCAGCGCCACCACCTCGTTGCCGGCCACGATCCGGCCGATCCGCGTCAGTGGCAGATCCAGCTCCTTGGCCAGCCGCGCAATGGCATCGCGCTGGGACGAAGCCGCGGTGAAGCACAACTCGTAATCGTCACCGCCGCTGGCCTGCCACGCCACGCGGTCGTTGGCTTCCAGCGCCAGCAGGGTTTCCGAAGCGGGCAAACTCGGCAGCCAGATCTCCGCGCCCATGCCGCTGGCGCGACAGATGTGGCCGAGGTCGGCCAGCAGGCCATCGGATACGTCGGCCGCGGCATGCGCCAGGCCCACCAACTGGCGACCCAGGGCCACGCGCGGCTGCGGCCGCTCCAGGCGGCGGCGCAGGGCATCGCGCGGTGTGGGCCACGGCGCCAGTGCGGCCGCGGCATCGCCGAGCGTGCCGCTGACCCAGACATCGTCTTCCAGACAGGCGCCGGCGCGGCGCAAGGCGCGCCCGGCGTCGACACAGCCGATGGCAGTGACCGCAATCGACAACGGGCCGCGCGTGGTGTCGCCGCCGACCAGCGCAATCCGCTGTTCGCCAGCCAGATCCAGAAAGCCTTCGATGAACTCATCCAGCCAGGCCGGATCGCTTTCCGGCAAGGACAGCGACAACGTGCACCAGGCCGGTTCGGCGCCCATCGCGGCCAGATCCGACAGGTTCACCGCCAGCGCTTTCCAACCCAGATCGCGGGCGCGGGTTTCGGCAAAAAAATGCACGCCCACGTTGAGCGTGTCGGTGGTGATGGCCAACTGCTGGCCTGCGGGCGGCTGCAGCACGGCGGCGTCATCGCCAATGCCCACCACCACATCACCGCGGTCGCGCACGCGTGCGCGGATGCGCGCAATCAGATCAAACTCGCCACTGCCGCTGGGCGGAATCATGGGCGATGCGCCGGTACGGTCGTATCAGCGCTTGCTGGCGGTTTCGGCCGGGCGCCAGGCCACGGCGGCATGATCGAGCACGCCATTGACGTAAGTATGGCCATGCTCGGAACCAAAGCGCTTGGCCGTCTCGATGGCTTCGTTCAAGACCACCCGATACGGCACATCGATCCGGTGCAGCAGCTCGTAGGCGGCAATGCGCAGCACCGCGCGTTCGATCGGGTCCACTTCCTCGACCGTGCGATCCAGGTAAGGCGTCAGCGCTTCATCCAGCGAAGCACGATGCTTGACCACGCCGCGCACCAGATCCTCGAAGTACTCCAGATCGGCTATTTCATGCGCCTGCTCGTGGGCGAACTGGGCAATCACCTGGTCGACCATGCCGCCGCTTACCTGCCAGGCGTAGATCGCCTGCAGCGCACGCCGGCGCGCACGCGCGCGGGTTACGGGATCAACGCCATCTTTTCGGATCTGTCGGCTCACGGATTTTTTCGCCTGTAGGGTTAGGGCAACTGTTCGAGCAGCTGCGCCATCTCGACGGCCGCCAGCGCGACCTCTTCGCCTTTGTTGCCATGGCTGCCGCCGGCTCGCGCCTCGGCATCCTCGATACGTTCCACCGCCAGCACGCCATTGAGCACCGGCAGCGCGTAATCCAGCTGCACTCGCATCAGTCCCTGCGCGCAGCCATCGGCCACATGCTCGTAATGGCGGGTGTCACCACGGATGACGCAGCCCAGCGCGATGATCGCCACGTACTGGCCGGCCTTGGCCAGGCGCGCCGCGACCAGCGGAATCTCCCAGGCTCCGGGCACCCGGATCACGTCGATCGCGTCGGCGCCCACGCCATTGCCATCCAGGCTCTGCCGCGCACCGGCCACCAGCACATCGGTGATGCGGGCGTTCCAGCGGCTGGCGATGATGGCAAAGCGAGCGCCTTCGGGAGCGCGCAGGTCGCCTTCGTAATGGGCCATGGGACGGGATTTCCTTGGGGGTCGGGGAGTTTAACAGGCGCGCAAAGCTCAGGGCTCCACGTACTCCACCACGTCCAGGCCAAACCCGGCCAGGCCAATCTGGCGGCGTGGCGTGCCCAGCACGCGCAGCTTGCCCAGCCCCAGGTCGGCCAGGATCTGGCTGCCGGCCCCGTTGCTGCGCCACTCGGCCAGCGCGCCGGCGCGGCTGGACGGCGCCGCGGGGGTCTGGCGGATGCGATCCAGCAGGCTGTCGGCGCTGGCGTTGTCACCCAGCAGGACCAGTGCGCCCTGGCCTTCGGCGGCAATCCGCCTGAGCACATCGCCCACCGCCGGGCCGAAGTCGGCGCGCCGCCAGTGCAGGGCATCGGCCAGCGGGTTCTGCATGTGCACCCGCACCAGGGTCGGGGTGGCGGCGTCGGGCGTGCCACGCAACAGCGCGTAGTGCAGGCCGTGGCTGATGCGATCGCGGTAGGTGTGCAGGCGGAAGGGGCCGTGCTCGGTGTCGATCTCGCGCTCGTCCACGCGCTCGACCGTATGTTCGGTACTGAGCCGGTAGCGGATCAGTTCCTCGATCGAGCCCATCTTCAGGCCATGCTCGCGGGCGAACACTTCCAGCTCCGGGCGGCGCGCCATGCTGCCGTCGGGATTGAGGATTTCCACCAGCACGCCGGCCGGTTCCAGGCCGGCCAGCAAGGCCAGATCCGAGGCCGCTTCGGTGTGTCCGGTGCGGGTGAGCACGCCGCCGGGCTGCGCGGTCAGCGGAAAGATGTGGCCCGGCTGCGACAGATCCTGCGGCTTGGCGTCCGGCCGCACCGCAGTGCGGACGGTGTGCGCACGATCGTAGGCGGAGATGCCGGTGGTCACGCCTTCGGCGGCTTCGATGCTGACGGTGAAGTTGGTGTGGTGCTGCGAGGTGTTGGACTGCACCATCGGCGGCAGGCCCAACTGACGGCAGCGCTCGCGGGTCAGTGACAGGCAGACCAGGCCGCGCGCGTGGGTCACCATGAAGTTGATGTCCGATGGCTTGACCAGCTCGGCGGCCATGATCAGATCGCCTTCGTTCTCGCGATCCTCGTCATCGACAATCACGACCATGCGGCCGTTGCGGATTTCTTCCAGCAGTTCGGGGACGGTGGCGAAACTCATGCTGCTGCTCCCGTGCGCTCGCCCAGCAGGCGCTCGACGTAGCGCGCGACCAGATCGATTTCCAGATTGACCGCATCGCCGACGCCGGTGGCGGCGAAGGCGGTGTGCGAGACGGTATGCGGAATCAGCGCCACCTCGAATCCTTCGGCGTCGACTTCGTTGACCGTCAGGCTGACGCCATCCACGCAAATCGAACCCTTCTTGGCGATGTAGCGCAGCAAGGCCGCAGGTGCGGCGAAACGCCAGCGCTGCGCACGCGCATCTTCATGGATCGACAGCACCTGGCCGAGACCGTCGACATGGCCGCTGACCAGGTGCCCACCCAGCCGATCGGTCGGGCGCATCGCGCGTTCCAGGTTCAGCGGCGCGTCCACGACCAGCTGGCCGAGGGTGGTCAGCGACAGCGTCTCGGTGGAGGCGTCGGCCTGGAAATGGCGGGCGTCGAATGCGACCACGGTCAGGCAGACGCCGTTGACGGCGATGCTCTCGCCCAGTTGCACGTGCTCGAAAGGCAGGCTGCCCACGTCCACGCGCAGGCGTACGTCGCCGCCGCGTGCTTCGCTGGCGGCCAGGCGGCCGACGCCTTCGATGATTCCGGTAAACATGTCGTTTTTCCCAAGGTAATGGCGAAAAACGCCCGCAGGCAATGGCAAGCACCCGCCACCACGGGATGCGGTGAGCGTGCGATTGCCGTCTTCTTTCATCCGGACTGTAACCGTCGGCTCCGGCATTGGACCGGCTCTGCTGACCCTCCGGCGGAACCGGAGGCGCTCGCGGGCTCGTGCCGAAGCACCTACCGCCGGTGGGGAATTGCGCCCCGCCCTGAAGACGTCATGGAGTGCCGGCGAACCGGCGGTGCGGATTGTAGCATCCGGGTCCGCGGCGACGGCCGGGACGCGCTGTTGCGCTCAGGCCGGCTTGCGGCGCAGATGCAGCACCAGCGGCCAGCGCATGCGCCTGACCTGATCCGGATTGCCCCAGGCGGCGGCGAGTTCCGGTCCATGCATGGCGATGGGATCGCGGCCGGTGGCCTGCAGGAAACAGGCGCTGGCCGAGAGGCTGGAGAAGTAGCCCAGCAACTGCGACAGGGTCCAGTCGGCGTACATCCACATGTCCTGCGGTACCGGCAGCGCTTCGAACGGCCAGTCGTAGCCGGTGTAGCCCACGTCCACGTCGTTGCGCTCCGGTGGCCAGTACGGATCGATGTCGTCGCGCACGGCTTCGGCCACGTCGGCCATGTCGTCGGAAAACACGATGTCCTGGTAAGTCCAGGCAGCCAGCACCCCGCCGGGCTTGAGCACGCGTTCGCAGGTGGCGAAGAAGGCCGGTCGATCAAACCAGTGCAATGCCTGGGCGACCGCGATCAGGTCGATGCTGGCATCACGCAGCGGGGTGGATTCGGCCGGCTCCACCGCCACCGTCACGTTGTCGGCGCGCTGCCGGCGCGCCCAGTGGCGCTCGATCTGCGCGGCGCTGGGATCGGTGGCGTAGACATGGCGGAAGCGTTGCGCCAGGCCAATCGTGGCCTGGCCGCTGCCGCAGCCGGGTTCCCACACCTCCGCGCTCGCCGGCACCACCGAGGCGATGACGTCGTACAGCACGTCCGGGTAGGTGGGTCGCGAGGCGGCATAGGTTTCCGCCAAGGCGGAAAAGTGATCCTTGAAAGTGGCCATATCGGTCTGCGGCTCAAGCGGCCGGTCTGGGTTGCAGCAACAGGCGTTGATCCTGGCCAATCACGCGCGCGTCGACAATCTTCAGGTTTGCGCGTTGCTCCATGTCCTGGATGCCCAAGCCACCGAACAGCGGGCGCGCCTGGTCCCCCAACAATACCGGCGCCACATACAGCAGGATTTCGTCGGCCAGGCCGGCGGCAATGAACGCGCCCGCCAGGGTCGCACCCGCCTCCACCTGCACTTCATTGACGTCGCGCGCGGCGAGCAGTTCGAGCACGGCCTTCAAATCGAACTTGCCATCGCGCGTGGCCGCCACGGCGCGCTGCGCCTGGATCTCGCGCGGCGGCTTGGCGTCGGCCATGTGGATGTACAGCGTCGGTGCGTCGCCTTCGCGCACACGGCCGCGTGCAATCGTCGCCAGACCCGGGTCCAGCACCACGCGCAGGGGCGCGACAAACGGCGTGTCGTCTCCCAGGCGCACCGTTAGCGACGGGTCGTCGGCCAGCACCGTGCCCGCGCCGGTCAGGATGGCGCCGGCGCGCGCTCGCCAATGCTGCACATCCAGGCGCGAGGCTTCGCAGCTGATCCACTTGGAATCGCCATTGGCCATGGCGGTGCGGCCATCCAGGCTGGTGGCCAGCTTGATGCGCACGAACGGACGTTTGCGCTCGATGCGCGAGAGGAAGCCGCGGTTGAGATGGCGTGCCTGCGCTTCCAGCAAGCCCGATTGGACTTCGATACCCGCCGCGCGCAGTTTGTCGAAACCCGCGCCATCCACTTGCGGAAACGGATCGCGCATCGCCGCGACCACGCGTGACACGCCCGCAGCGATCAAGGCATCGGCACAGGGACCCGTGCGGCCGGTGTGTGCGCAGGGCTCCAGGGTGACGTAAGCGGTGGCGCCGCGTGCGTTGTCGCCGGCCGCCTGCAGCGCCAGCACTTCGGCATGCGCTTCGCCGGCACGCTGATGCCAGCCTTCGCCGACGATCTGTGCGTCCTTGGCCAGCACGCAACCCACCATCGGATTGGGCTTGGTCGTATACGCGCCACGCTCAGCCAGGCGCAGGGCCTGGGCCATGCACAGGTGGTCGAAGGCGGTGAAGGCGATGTCGGTCACGTGGTCCTCGCTGGGTGGCTCAGGCAGCTGCTTCGGCACGCGGGGCGCCATCATGCGCCATCACGGCCACCGGCAGCTTGCCGAGCATCACCATGTCCTGTTCGCGCCAACCCAGGGCGCCGTAGTACGGCACCAGATGCGCTTCGCAATAGAGATAAAGGGTGGGCACCTGCAAGGCCGCGGCTTCTTCGAGGCAGCGCGCCACCAGCGCGCGACCGATGCCCTTGCCACGCGCTTGCTCGCGCACGACCAGGCTGGCCAGCCACGGCGAATACTGGCGGATACGCTCGTCATCGTTCTGCAGCAGGCTCACGCTGCCCAGCCAGGTGTCGCCGTCCATTGCCAGCAGCGTGGTGGGAATGCGGCAGCCACCGTCATGTTCGCGCAGTTCCTGCTCGGCCGCGTCCACCGTCCAGTCGCGCAGCACCGAGCCGAAGGCGTCGACGTGGGCTTGGGCGAGTTCGCGCGCCAGGTCCATGTGCTGACTCAAGTAGCGGAATGAAAGCGTCTTGGTCACGGTCAAATGAAAACAAAGCCCATGTGTTCTTGGTACTGGGCGCGAGGGGCTTGCGCCCGGAAATCCCGTACGAAGGCGTCCATGTCCTCATATCCCGCGTAAACAGTGCGATTGGCTTTCGCATCGATTGCAATCAAGCGTTCCGGCCCTCGTCGGCGCGTGCCATAGACCTCGATGCTCTTCACATCGGAAAGCGAAACCCGGATCGATTCGCTGCCATTCTCGGCGATCAAGTCTCCGTCGACAAACCGCACGACGATCTTGCGCTGGGTCGCCCAGTCGGCAGTCTCAGCCCGACTTTCACGATACCAACGCCAACTCCCGTAAGCACACCACAGCAGACTTACGACCCACGCCTGCCAAAAAACATGCGCACCCATCAGGACGACAAGCATTGGCACGGCTGCGATAAAGTAGATATGCAAGCCGGTGCCAAAGCGGAATTGGCGGATGAGTTCTTTCCGATTGAATCTGTGGAGACGACCCGAGCGCATTTCTTGGCAGGCTCAGCGCTTCTTGTTCTTGTCGACGTTCTTGTCGAACGGAACCACTTCGCCGCCGAGCAAGGACAGCTGGCCGCTGGACGCCGGCAGATCGCGCTCTAGCTTCTCGATTTCCTCGCGGAAATCGGCCACGTCCTCGAAGCTGCGGTAGACCGAGGCAAAGCGTACGTAACCCACGTGATCTAGCTTGCGCAGTTCGATCATGACGAACTCGCCAATCTTGCGCGACGGCAGTTCGCGTTCGCCACTCATGCGGATGCTGTGGACGACCGCGCGCACGGCGGCTTCCACCTGTTCTTCCGACACCGGCCGCTTCTGCAGCGCGCGGTCGAAACCGGCACGCAGCTTGCGGGCATCGAAGGCGTCGCGACGGCCGTCGGACTTGATCACCGCCGGCAGCTTGATTTCGATGTTTTCCAGCGTCGAAAAGCGCTCGCCACACGCCTCGCACTCACGGCGGCGACGAATCGTCGCGCCGTCCTCGGACACGCGCGAATCAATCACGCGGGTGTCGGTGTGCTGGCAGAAGGGGCAATGCATGGGCGAGCGCCTGTCGTTACCGGATCAGCCGTAAACCGGATACTTGGCGCACTGGGCGGTGACGTTGGCGCGCACCTTGGCCAGCACGGCCTCGTCGGTGGGGGCATCCAGCACGTCGCAGATCCAGTTGGCCAGGTCGATGCAGTCGGCTTCCACGTAACCACGGGTGGTCACGGCCGGGGTGCCGATGCGCAGGCCCGAGGTGACGAAGGGCTTCTGCGGATCGTTGGGCACGGCGTTCTTGTTGACGGTGATGTGCGCTTTGCCCAGCGCCTCTTCCGCCGCCTTGCCGGTGATGCCCTTGCCGATCATGTCGACCAGCATCAGATGGTTCTCGGTGCCGCCGGACACGATCTTGTAGCCGCGATCAATGATCGTCTTCGCCATCGCCTGCGCGTTCTTCACCACCTGCGCCTGATAGGCCTTGAATTCCGGCTGCAGCGCTTCCTTGAAGGCCACCGCCTTGGCCGCGATCACGTGCATCAGCGGACCACCCTGGATGCCGGGGAAGACGATGCTCTGCAGCTTCTTCTCGATTTCCTCGCCGGCGCCCTTGGCCAGGATGATGCCGCCGCGCGGGCCGCGCAGGGTCTTGTGGGTGGTGGAGGTCACCACGTGCGCGTGCGGCAGCGGGCTCGGGTAGACGCCTGCGGCGATCAGGCCGGCCACGTGCGCCATGTCCACGAACAGGTAGGCGCCAATCTTGTCGGCGATGGCGCGGAATCGCGCCCAGTCCACCACCTGCGAGTACGCGGAGAAGCCGGCCACGACCATCTTCGGCTTGTGTTCCAGCGCGAGCTTCTCGACTTCGTCATAGTCGATCAGGCCCTGCTCGTTCACCCCGTACTGCACGGCGTGGAAGATCTTGCCCGAGGCATTGACCTTGGCGCCGTGGGTCAGGTGGCCGCCGTGGGCCAGCGACATGCCCAGGATGGTGTCGCCCGGGTTGAGCAGGGCGAAGTAGACGGCCTGGTTGGCCTGCGAGCCGGAATGCGGCTGCACGTTCGCATAGTCGGCGCCGAACAGCTCCTTCAGGCGGTCGATGGCCAGCTGCTCGGCGATGTCCACGTATTCGCAGCCGCCGTAGTAGCGCTTGCCGGGATAGCCTTCGGCGTACTTGTTGGTGAGCACGCTGCCCTGGGCTTCCATCACCCGCGGGCTGGCGTAGTTTTCCGAGGCGATCAGCTCGACGTGGTCTTCCTGGCGGCGGGCTTCGGCGGCGATGGCCTGGGCCAGTTCATCGTCGAATCCGGCGATACGGGTGGAGCTGGGAAACATGCGCGACCTCGGGGCAAGCGGAAGGGAAGACGGGGCGCCGCAGGGCCAGTCCGATGCGCTTGGAGGGGGCGGCGCGAGACCTCGAATAGTAGCCCAGCCAGGCCCCGGCCGGCCATTGGCAGGCGCGCCCGGCGCTATCTGGCGAGGCTTTTACCGGCGCCGGGCCTGCCGGGCCGGGCCAGCGGCAGGCCCATACAGGACCGCCGATATATAATCGCCACATCCCAATTCCCGCCGCGGCCGGACCTGTTCCGGCCGGGCGCGTCCCTGCTTCGGAGTCCGCATGCAATACATCTACACCATGAATGGCGTCAGCAAGACCGTGCCGCCGAAGCGCCAGATCATCAAGGACATCTCGCTGTCGTTCTTCCCCGGCGCCAAGATCGGCCTGCTTGGCCTCAATGGCGCGGGCAAGTCGACGGTGCTGAAGATCATGGCCGGCGTGGATACCGATTTCTCCGGTGAAGCGCGTCCGCAGCCCGGCATCAAGGTCGGTTACCTGCCGCAGGAACCGCAGATTGATCCCGAGAAGACCGTGCGCGAAGCGGTCGAGGAAGGCGTCGGCGAAGTGCTCAACGCGCAGGCCGCGCTGGAAGCGGTGTACGCCGCCTATGCCGAAGAAGGCGCCGACTTCGACGCGCTGGCCAAGGAGCAGGAACGCCTGGAAGCCATTCTTGCCGCCGGCGATGCGCACACCCTGGAGAACCAGCTGGAAGTGGCCGCCGACGCGCTGCGCCTGCCGCCGTGGGATGCAGTCGTGGGCAAGTTGTCCGGCGGTGAGAAGCGTCGCGTGGCGCTGTGCCGCCTGCTGCTGCAGAAGCCGGACATGCTGCTGCTCGACGAACCCACCAACCATTTGGACGCCGAATCGGTGGAATGGCTGGAGCAGTTCCTGGCCCGCTACACCGGCACCGTGGTGGCGGTCACCCATGATCGCTACTTCCTCGACAACGCCGCCGAGTGGATCCTGGAACTGGATCGCGGCCGCGGCATTCCGTGGAAGGGCAACTACACCGACTGGCTGGTGCAGAAGGAAGAGCGCCTGAAGCAGGAAGAGAACCAGGAAAAGGCGCGCCAGAAGGCGATCGCCAAGGAACTGGAATGGGCGCGGCAGAACGCCAAGGGCGGCCGCAGCAAGGGCAAGGCGCGCCTGGCGCGCATCGACGAGCTGCAGTCGGTTGATTACCAGCGCCGCAATGAAACCAATGAAATCTTCATCCCGCCGGGCGAGCGCCTGGGCAACAAGGTGGTGGAGTTCAAGAACGTCAGCAAGAAATTCGGCGATCGCCTGCTCATCGACAACCTGAGCTTCAGCGTGCCGCCGGGCGCCATCGTCGGCATCATCGGCCCCAACGGCGCCGGCAAGTCGACCCTGTTCCGCATGATCACCGGCCAGGAAAAACCGGACTCCGGCGAAATCGACATGGGCTCGACGGTCAAGCTGGCCTACGTGGACCAGAGCCGCGACAAGCTGGAAGGCAACCACAACGTGTTCCAGGAAGTCTCCGGCGGCCTGGACATCCTCAACATCAACGGCATCGAAATCCAGTCGCGCGCCTACATCGGCCGCTTCAATTTCAAGGGCCAGGACCAGCAGAAGATGGTCGGCTCACTGTCCGGTGGTGAGCGTGGCCGCCTGCACATGGCCAAGACCCTGCTGCAGGGCGGCAACGTGCTGCTGCTCGACGAACCGTCCAACGACCTGGATATCGAAACCCTGCGTGCGCTGGAAGATGCGCTGCTGGAATTCCCCGGCAACACCTTCGTCATCTCGCATGACCGCTGGTTCCTGGATCGCATCGCCACCCACATCCTGGCGTTCGAAGGCGACTCGCACGTGGAGTTCTTCCAGGGCAACTACCGCGAATACGAAGAAGACAAGAAGCGTCGCCTGGGCGCCGAAGGCGCACAGCCGCACCGCCTGCGCTTCAAGGCGCTGAAATAAGGCAGAAGCCGTGGTCGCCCAGCGACCACGGCTGCAAACCTGTAGGAGGGGTCAGGCCACCGCCGGCCGCGGCCGCCAACCCAGCAGGCGGGCCGGCAGCATCAGCAGCGCATGCAGCAAGGCAAACAGCGCCGAGAAGGTGATGCCGACCAGGCGGAACGGCAGCGACAGCAGGTAAAACACCGGCCAGGCCACCAGCGCCAGCAAGGCGAGCGGCCAGCACAGCACCAGCAACAGGCACCAGGCCACCAACAGGAACAGGGTATTCACCAGGCAGTCTCCGACGCGACAGGAGCGTCGCTCCCGGCACGGTGCGGTCGTGTCCTGACGCTGGCAATCACCCCTGCGACGAATCGCCGTATGCGCCGATGAAACCGGCCAATGGGCGACCCGTGCCCTTCGCCTGCGAGCTGCACGGGCGCGGTGCTAAGGTGGCCTCGCCCTGCCCTGCCTGCCGGATACCGCGGATGCTCGACGCCTTCTTCAAACTCCGCCAACACGGCACCGACGCCCGCACCGAAGTGCTCGCGGGCCTGACCACGTTCCTGACGATGTCCTACATCGTCTTCGTCAATCCCGACATCCTGGCCACCACCGGCATGGACGCGGGCGCGGTGTTCGTGGCGACCTGCCTGGCGGCCGCGTTCGGTTCGCTGATCATGGCGCTGCTGGCGAACTTCCCGATCGGCATGGCGCCGGGCATGGGCTTGAACGCGTTCTTCGCCTTCACCGTGGTCGGCGCCGCCGGCTTGTCGTGGCAGCAGGCGCTGGCCGCGGTCTTCATCTCCGGCATCGTCTTCCTGGTGCTCAGCCTGACTGGTGTGCGCGCGTGGCTGGTGGCGGGCATCCCGCCCTCGTTGCGCGCGGCGATCGTCGCCGGCATCGGTTTGTTCCTGGCGATCATCGCCTTGCAGAAGTCGCAGGTGATCGTCGGCGATCCCGATACGCTGGTGACGCTGGGTTCCCTGCATGCGTGGGAACCGTTGATGGCGCTCGGCGGTTTCCTGCTGATTGCGGTGCTGGAAGCGCGGCGCGTGCGTGGCGCGATCCTCATCGGCATCCTGGCTGTCACCGCCGCCTCGGTGTTTGCTGGCCACGTGCAATTCCATGGCATTGTGTCCACCCCGCCCAGCTTGGCCCCTACCCTGCTGCAGTTGGATCTGCCGGGCCTGCTGCACCGTGATGGCGGCGCACCCATCGCCATCCTCCTGCAGGTGGTGCTGGTATTCGTGCTGGTGGAGGTCTTCGATGCCACCGGTACTTTGTATGGAGTGATGGGGCGCGCGCGCCTGCTGGAACTGCCCGATGGGCAGAAGCGCTTTGGCCGCGCCCTGCTCGCCGACAGCAGCGCGATTGTCGCCGGCTCCCTGCTGGGCACCAGCAGCACCACGGCTTACGCCGAAAGCGCCTCCGGCGTGCAGGTGGGCGGCCGCACCGGACTGACCGCGTTGGTGGTGGCGCTGTTGTTCCTGGTGGCGCTGTTCTTCTCGCCATTGGCGGCGATGGTACCGGGCTATGCGACTGCGCCGGCGCTGTTGTTCGTGGCCGGACTGATGCTGCGCGAACTGGTGGATGTGGAATGGAGCGACCTGACCGAGGCTGTACCTGCCGCCCTGTGCGCGCTGGCCATGCCGTTTACCTACTCCATCGCCAATGGCCTGGCCTTCGGCGTCATCGCCTACGCCGCGCTCAAGCTGGGCACGGGCCGTTGGCGCGAGGTGCATCCGGCGGTGTGGCTGGTCTCGGCGCTGTTCGTGCTGCGCTACGCCCTGTCCTGAGCCTTGAACACAAAAATGAAAGCGGCGGCACAGGGCCGCCGGTTTCAACTTCGCCGCGATGCCGAGGGCTCGCCGCGTAGCCTCAGTGGATCAGATCGGCCGCCAGCGGCAGGCCACGCTGGCGCAGTTCGGCCTGGGTACTGGCATTGGCGGGCAAACCCCAGCGCCTGAAGAATGCGCTCAGGTCCTTGCCCGCAATCACGCTGCTGCGAAGGATGAAGGCCTGGATGCGCTGCTCGTCCTCCATCGCGCCACCGCCCAGTGGACTTTCGCGATAGTACTTGTGCAGGCGCTGGTAGAAGCTGTCGCCAAACGCCTGGCGCAATTGTTCGAACATCACCAGCCGGACCCAGATGGTCTCGGAACCTTCCGGGAAGCCGTTGTCATCATTGAACCGGCGCAGGTCCTGCTGCAGATACGACCCGGCCCAGTCCTCCAGCGAGTAGCCGGTGTCCGGGTTCACCTTGCCAATCTCCGACTCGCCACCTTCGCGTTCCTGCATCGTAAGCGAGTAAATATTGACGGTGGTTTCGCCCACCGCGCCCCAGGTCCAGTCCGTCTGCTGGTAAACGTGCCCGGCCTCGTGCCACAGGCCCCAGGCGCTTACCTTCCACGGCCCGTTCAAGAGCAGCAGGGCGCTGTCTTCGGGCATACCGATGAAGTGGTCACCGGCATACATGTAGACGTCCTGCAACACCTTGGGCGAGGTGACCGCATCCTGCATGAAGTGCAGGCGCTGCGCCGGCGGCACGTGTCGCCAGTTGCTGCTGTCGAAACCGGAGATGGCATCGTGGTTTTCGACAATCCCTTCCAGGTAATCGACCAGCTGGCGGGGATCTTCGTGGCTGGACTTGTCGTACAGCGCGCGGGTGACAGTGGCCATGCTGCGCGGGCCCACCATCTCGACCCACGGCGCGGCGGAATTGCGCAGCATCGCTTGCCATTGCTGGTCGGTGGTGGTGCCGCTGACATAGAACGGAATGGCGGTCCCGCCCTGGGTCACCGCCACGTCAATGGCCGGCGCGGGCTGCGCACTGAGGCCGTGATCCACGTACTGGAAGTAAAGCATGCCGTCACGCGCGGCGGTCAACGTGTTGCTGCCGGCACGCGCCTGCACGCGCTGGGGATTCTGCGCCGCCGGGCCATCCCAGAAGCCATTGGCCTGGCCCACCATGACCACCAGGCCATCGCCCAGCATGGGCAGCAGCCCTTCCACTTGCAGTTGGATGGTTTCACCCCGGCGTACGAACAAGCCGCTGGGGTGATAGTCCATGAGCTGCACACGGCGGCCGCGCTGTGCTTCCATGGCGCCGGACAGCAGGGCGGACAGGTGATAACGACGCTGCTGGTTGTCATAGCGCGACTGTCGCAGCGGGTCACCCTCCAGCTTGCGTCGAATCGCCCGGCCGGCCGAGGTCACCGGAACGAAGAAGAACTGCGCGTTCTCGTCATCACGCGGTTCGGCATACTGCACCAGTGCCATGCCATCGTCGGGCAGGTTGTTGTTGATGCACAGCGTCTGTCCACTGAGCGCATCCGCCAGGCCCCACGAGCTCATGAAGGGATGCGCCAGTTTCCAATGGGATGCCAGCTCGGCAAGCGTTTGCATCTGCGCCACATCGCCCATTTCCTCGCTGCCCTTCGGCATGGCCAGATAGCGATCAAACTGCCGCGAGTAGAGCAGATAGCCATCGCCCTTCCTCTTGATCGTCCAGATTTCACCCTGTCTATTTTCCGGCGACCAGCTCTGCTGCGCAGCGGCTATCCCGCCGTCGGCCGTCCTGTAGGCGGTGACCGGTTTGTAGGAGTTTCGCGCCAGGATGAAATAATCACCTTCCGGTAGCGGCTCATTGTCTATGGCCGCCGGCACCGCAGGAGTAGCCGGCGTGGCCGGCGGGGCGGCCTGGGTGCACGCGCTGGTGGAAAAGAAGCAGAGCGCGAACATCAGCGCTCGCACTGCGAAAGTTTGCAGGTTCATAGAGGGTGATCCGGGTGGTGGGTGGGGCATCGGCCCGCGTGTCATGCCGCTCACGCCGTGTGGCGAGGCGCTTGCGGAACATAGAGGGCCGTGGATCAGCGCCCCATAGGAAAAATCCTAATCCGGGCCGCTGGCGCGAGGTGCATCCGGCGGTGTGGCTGGTCTCGGCGCTGTTCGTGCTGCGCTACGCCCTGTCCTGAGCCTTCAGTCCAGCTCGAACACCTGGCGCAGGTATCGCACGTAGCCTTCGTCTTCGCACATGCTCTTGCCGGGCGAGTCGCTGAGCTTGGCCACCGGCTGGCCGTTGCAGCGGGTCATCTTGATGACGATCTGCAGCGGCGTGGGCCCCAGATCATTGGTCAGGTTGGTGCCGATGCCAAAGGCGAGCCGGCAGCGTCCGCGGAAATGCGCGTACAGCGCCAGGACCTTGTCCACATCCAGGCCATCACTGAAGACCAGGGCTTTGCTGCGCGGATCCAGCCGCATCTGCTGGAGGTGCGCAATGACTCGCTCACCCCATTCGAACGGATCACCGGAGTCATGGCGCATGCCGTCGAACAATTTGCAGAAGTACAGATCGAAATCGCGCAGGAAGGCATCCAGCCCCACGACGTCCGAAAGCGCGATGCCGAGATCGCCGCGGTATTCCTTGGCCCAGACATCGAAGGCCACCGCCTGCGAATCGCGCAGGCGCGGACCCAGCGCCTGGAAGGCCTGCAACCATTCGTGCGCCATGGTGCCCAGCGGGGTGAGGCCCAGCGTCCGTGCCAGGTGGACATTACTGGTGCCGACGAACTGCTCGCCCAGCCCATCGCGCAGGATCGGCACCACACGGGCGTGCCAGTCGCGTGAGTAACGCCGGCGCGTGCCGTAATCGGCAATCGCGCAATCGACGCCACCGCCGGCTTGCCGCAAGCGCTCGATCTTGGCGCGCAACCGGCGCTCGCCTTCGGGCGGGTCGGCAGGGTCGGCGTGGCGGAACCAGACCTCGTTGATGATCGCCAGCAGCGGTACTTCGAACAGGATCGTGTGCAGCCAGGGGCCTTCTATTACCAGCTCGATCTCGCCCTCCGCTTCCACGGAAGGGCGCAGGCGGATGTACTTGGCATCCAGGTGGAACAGTCCGAGGAAGTCGACGAAATCAGCTCTGATGAAACGCAGGCCGCGCAGGTAATCCAGTTCCTCCGGCTGGAAGCGCAGCTGGCACAGCTGGTTGATCTCGCCCTGGATCTCATCAATGTGCCGAGCTAGCGGCACGCCGGGCGTGCGGCACTTGAAGCGGTATTGCACCTGCGCGGCCGGATAGTGATGCAGCACGGCCTGCATCATCGTGAACTTGTAGAGATCGGTGTCGAGCAGGGAGCGGATGATCATCGGCAGGCACCGTCGTGACACGGGCGAGCATAGCGCCAGGGCGTGATGGCCATTGTCATCGGCAGCGACGACGCGCGCGCCACCAGGCCAGCGGGAAGCGCGCCATGATCGCCAGCATCACCAGCACTTGCTGGCCGATGCTGCGCTGTGGCGCCTCGAATTTGCGGAAGTAGCGCCACAGGCCACGGTGCTTGTGCCACTCCACGAACAGCGGCCGCGAACGGCTGGAGACACCTCGCACGTGCAGCACGCGCACGGCATTGGCCACGGCAATCTGCGCCCCGGCTGCACGCGCGCGGCGGCACAGATCCAGATCTTCCGCGTGCAGGCGGTAGCCTTCATCGAAGCCGCCGATGTGCTGGAACAGCGCGCGCGGCATCAGCATCAGCGCACCGGAGATCGCCTCGACCGGCTGCAGCGACTGCGCATCATCGATGGGCACGTCCAGGCTCGGCGGGGATCGCCCGCGCAGTACCGCTGCCAGCATCGCGGCGAAATCCGGATCATGCCGGCGCGCCGCGCCGTCGCGCACGCCCTGCTCGTCCACCAGGTCCGCGCCCAGCAGCATGCGCGTGCCGGCCGGAATCAATGCCTGCATGCGGGTGAAGGTGTCGACTTCCACCAGGCAGTCCGGATTGACGAAGGCCAACCACGGCGCGCTGGCCGTGATGCCCCCCTGGTTGCAGGCCACGCCAAAGCCCGGGTTGTCGGGATTGGCGATGAAGCGCACGCGCGCATCGGCAATGGCATGCCGTTGCACCACATCCAGGGTGTCGTCGCTGGACTGGTTGTCGACCACGCGGATCTCGACCACGCCGTGCGCTGCGCGCAGGCGCTGCAGGCATTGTTCGATCGTGCTGGCGCTTTCGTAGGTGACGACGACAGCCGCGATGCCCGCTGCGTCATCGCGATCAGTCAAAGAGTTCACGCTGCCGCTCCGGTGCGCCGATATCGCTGTAGGCGTCGGTCAGTTGTTCGCGCAGGCGCAGGATGGGATCTTCCATCAGGAACTTGGCCAGCCTTGGATTCCAGGTCGGCCAGCGTGCGTTGATGGTGTCCAGATCGCCGTCGGCCGGCCTGCCTTCGCCACCGCGTGCGACGAACGCGGTTTCGCACAAGGCATTGCGCCAGCCCAGGCCGGCCAGCCGCAACGACAGGTCAATCAAGGCGGCATACCAGGAGCCATAGCTGCTCGCATCCAGGCCACCGACGCGTTTGCGCGCACTGCCACGGATCAGCACGGCGTGCGCAATCGCCGAGGGCAACTCGGGATGCAGCGGCGGCATGGCGGCGCAGGCGCGCGCGGTGCGATCGAAATCCACGGGCGGCGGTGAGATCTCGCCCAGACGCGGCCACGCGGCGGCTTCGCCGGCGTTGCACCAGGGCGTGGCGGTGCCGATGGACGGGTCGCGTGTCAGGCAGGCGCTCAACTGTTGCAGCCAACCGGGCAGCGGCTGCGCATCCGGCGCGAGCAGCGCCACGTCGGCGTCGCCGCAGGCCTGGAACATCTCCTCCACGTGCGCCACTTCGCCCACGGGTCGGGGACGGCGGGTGTAGTCGGCCTGCAGACGGGTACTGGCGAGCCAGCGTTCGACGATCGCCAGGCCGCGTGGGCCTGCTTGCGCATCATCCGCCAGCCAGACGCGGGTGCCGGCAGGCGTGCCGGCATCCAGTGCAGCAAGACAGGCGTCCAGCGCGTCGTCGTCCGCGCCCACCGGCAGCAGGACGACAGGCAGCGCTGTCACCGGGTCGGTTCTCCCTGTGCCTTGGGCGCGTACAACGGTTCCATTGCCCGGAAGCGACGGCCGTATTCATCAGTCAGGTTGCGCGCTTCCTGCGGGTTACGCACGATCGTGGGAGTGATCAGGATGATGACTTCCTGGCGATCGGTGTTCTGGCGCTTGCTGCCAAACAATCCGCCAATGATCGGCACGCGTGCCAGATAGGGAATACCCGACGAGCCGTTGTCCACGGAATCGCCGATCAGGCCAGCCAGCATGATGGTGTCGCCGCTCTGCACCGCCGCTTCGGTCTTCAGCCGGCGGGTGTCGATGGGAACGTTGCAGCTGACGTTGTCGTCGCCGCAATTTGCCGGTCGCGGGCCGGGCGAACTGACTTCCTGCACCAGATCCAGGAAAACGATGCCGTCCTTGGTGATGCGCGGACGCACCTTCAGGATCACGCCCGTGTCCAGGTACTGCACGCTGCTGTAAGAACTGTTCGAGGTGTCCGGATTCACCGACACCGAGGTAATCGGAATCTTGGTGCCGACATTGAGCGTGGCTTCGGCATTGTTGCGCACCAGCACCGACGGCGTCTGCAGCAACTGGACGTCGGTCACTTCTTCCAGCGCTTCGATGATCGCCGCCGCGTTCTTGCCGAGGAAAGTCCAGCCCAGCCCTTGACCGTCGCCACGGATGCTGCCGCTGATATCGCCCCAGATCTGCCGGCCAAGCGCGCTGGCCAAGCCCGCTTCATCGGTCACCGCGTTTTCGAAGAACCAGTTGACGCCGTAGCTCAGATCGCCGCTCAGCTTGACCTCGGCCACCTGCGCTTCGATATGCACCTGCATCGGCATCACATCGAGTTTTTCCACCACGTCCTTGATGGACTTCCACGCGCTGGCGCTTGAACGCACCAGCAACGTGTTGGTTTCCTCCACCGCTGCCACGCCGACGCGATCACCGTCGATCTGCAAGGTCACCGCCCCGTTGCCGTCGCGTCGTTGGCTGAGGTTGAAGCCACCGCCAAGGCTGCCCCCCGTGGAGCCGCCGCCATAGCCGCCGCTGTCCAGGCCCGAACTGTCGTTTTGGCCGATCATGCCGCTGTCGCTGAGGGTGGTCGGTTCACTGCCGGGAATCAGCGACGCGTTGCCGCCGGTGCTGCTGCTGTCGCCGTTGCGCGAACCATTGGACCCGAACACCTCGGCCAACCGCTGCGCCAGATCACGCGCCTTGATGTACTTCAGCTCATACGAATACAGCCGCGAACCTTCACCAGCGCTGTCGATGCGCTCCAGCCACTGCTGGATCTGATCCAGATAACTCGGCTGCGGCGTGATCACCAGTACCGCGTTGGCGCCTTCCAGCGGCATGAAGCGGAACATGCCGGCGCTGGGCGTTTTGCTGTCGGCGCCAAAGACTTTTTCCAGATCCGCCACCACCTTGGTGGCCTGTCCGGTTTCCAGCGGGAACACGCCCACCGACATGTTGGACAGCCAGTCGACGTCGAACACTTCCACCGTGCGCAGGTAGTTCTCCAGCTCCGAGCGGGTGCCGGCCAGGGTGATCAGGTTGCGCGTGCTGTCGATGTTGACGATGGCGTTGGGTCGCGCATACGGCTCCAGCACCTTCTTCATTTCGGTGGCGCCGATGTAGCGCAGCGGCACCACCCGCACTTCATAGCCGCGCGCATTGCCGGCGCTGCCGGTGCGCGGAGCGACCGTGCCGACCATCGCCTGATCGGCCGGCATGATGTTGTAGCGGCCGTCGCTGTAGACCATGCGCGCGTTGTTCTGCGCCAGCACCTGCTCCAGCAGGGTCATCGCCTGCGCGGCCGACACCGGCTTGGGCGTGCCCAGGGTGACCGTGCCCTGCACGCCCGGTGCGATCACGTAGTTCTGCCCCAGCATGTCGCCCAGGATCGCCTTGACCACGGCATGCACGGACTCGCCTTCGAAATTGAAGCTGGCCGAGCCGCTGCTGGCACCGGCCAGTGACGGCATTGGCGCAGCGGCGGCGCTGCGGTTGATCATCTGCCCGCTGCCACGACGGATCACCGCCTGCGGACCAGCTTCGGGCGCTTCGCCCTGGGTCAGCGGCACGGTCTGCGCACTGCCGGGCGGCAGCGGCTCCACCGTGCAGGCGTTGGGAAATTCGGCGCAGGTCTGCTGGTAGGAGGGAATGGTGCTGCCATCGGCCGCCACGGTCGTACTGCCACGGCTGACGGTCGGGGTCGGCGGGCCGCCACGGCGTACCTCCGGCGTCGGCGGCGTGGCGCAGGCGGCCAGGGTGCCGATACAGAGGGAGACTAGAAATAGGCGTAGCGTCATGCCGGCACTCTACTGATTATTCGGGGGTGCAGGCGGTTGGGCCTGCTGCTGGCGCATCTGCGCGCGACGCGCCTCGATGCGTTTGCGGATTGCGTCCATCTGTTCCTCGGTGCTCATCGCAGGGCTTTCCGGGGCTTCGGTGGTGGTGGGTGGTTCGGGCCCGGTGGACGTGGCGGCCGTGGGCGCGGAACCCGTCGGCCGGACGCCGCCATTACCCCCGGTGACACGTTGCCCCGGCACGGGACCGGCCGGTGGCGGCGCCACCGGGGCCGGGCCCTGCGACACCGCGGTCGGCGGCTGGCCGCCGCTGCCGTTGAACACGCGCAGCACCAGCGTGCGTCGGCCATCGGGTCCTTCAAAGACCGCGCTGCGTGGCTGCAGGTCGACCAGCGTCCATTGCGGCGCACTGCTGGCCGCCTCGCCCTGGCGGATGCGGATGCCTTCGCCGCCCTGCGTGGGTTGCACGATGGCCATCCGGAACGCCGGCGTGATCAGCACGCTGGTCAGGACGAAGTCGAAGGTCGGCGCCTGCGCCTCACTTTCGCCACTGATGAAGAATGGCTGCGGCTGGCGACTGTCGTAGAACGGCGGGCGCGCGGTCAGTTCGCTGTACTTGCCCAGCACGCCCAGACGCTCCGGCGAGGCCGGGCGCAGGGTGGGAAGGCGCGCCGCCCGGGCGGGATCGTCGGGTAGCCGGGAGATATGCCCGCCCATGCCGCTCAAGGCCAACACCGCGAACAGCAATGCCCAGCCTGCGAGGGCGAACAACAGCCAGGTGCGCGGACCGAAGGCTTCAGCGCGCATCGCCCACCTCATCCGGACCGGTGTCGGCCGTGCGTGCGGGCGCCGCGGTCACCGGCACGGTGCCGGGGCGCAGGTAGCCATACAGATCAAAGGTCACGTCCAGGCCACCGGTGCCGCTGTCCGGCGTCATGTAGGCGTAGCGCTGGGAAAGAATGTTGAGGTTGTCGACGAACAGGCGCGGACTGCCCGATTCCAGGGCATGCAGCACGGCGGCCAGCTCCGGCGTGCCGCAGCGCAGGCGCACCTGCACCGCCACGCGGGCAAAGCGCTCGCGCGCCGATTGCGGCAGTGGCGACTGGTTGGCGATGGCGCAGCTGCGGTTGCCTGGGCTGGCTTGCTTGACCACCGCTTCCAGCCGTTGCACCAGCCCGGCGGTGGCCAGCTCGGCGCTGCCCTCGGGCAGGAAGCCCGGACGCTGCGCCTGCTGCGCCAACACCGCGGCCAGCCGCTCGCGTACCGCAGGCGCCTGCTGGAGCTGGCTGCGCACACGCAGTTCGCGCTCGCGCAGGCTCTGGATGCGATCGTTGGCTTCCAGCATCGGCGCCGTCCACCACGGATGGATCAGCAGGAAATAGCCGAGCAGCAACGCACCGGCCAACAGCGCCAGCGCCAGCCAGCGATCCCGATCAGTCAGCGCGTTCGCCACTCGGCGCTCCCGTGGTGGCGGCGGCACTGGCCGGCGCGGTGCCGACCAGTTGCGCGGTCAGGGTGAAGCGATCCCGGCGCAGCGCCTGGTCCGGTTGCACGGCGCCGCTGAGCGCCGGTGAGCGCCACAGTGGCGAACCCTGCAGCTTGCCGACCAGCGAAGAGGCCTCGGTGCTCAGGCCGATCAACACCAGTTGATCGCCCTCCATCGACACTTTTTCCAGATAGGTGCTGTCGGGCAGCCGCCGGGCCAGTTCGTCGAGCACTTCCAGCGCGGTGGGTCGCTGCGCGCGCGCGCGATCCAGGGTGTTGATGCCGTCGATGGTTTCGATCAACTGTTGTCGCTGCGCACTGGCCAGCCGTGCCTGGCCACTGCTGGCGCGCAGCGATGCCTCGAGCGCATCGGCGGCCTGGCGACGGTTGTCGAGCAGTTTCCAGCCGCCAAAGAGCAGCGCGAGCAGCGCAATCGCAGCCAGCGCCCACTGCCAGGCTCGCAGCGAGGTCTGCCGCTGGCGGCGTTCGTTGTCGGGCAACAGGTTCACGCCCAGCGGTCGGCCATTGGCATCGGCCACATCGACACCGCTCAGCACCGCGGCAAGATCGCCCAGCGGCGCCATCGCCGCATCGAAGCGTGCGCGCGGCATGGCGACCAGCTCAACATCCAGCTGGCCGTCGTCGCGGCGCTGGCGCAGGCAGGCATCGAAGCGCACCGAGTCGGCACTGAACGGAGTCTGCCGATCGATTTCAAAGCGCACCACGTCGCGCAGGCGATCGGCCGCAGCGGCCGGCAACACCAGCGGCCTACGCAACGCACTGCCCGCCGGCAACAACAACCAGCGCGGCAAATCGGCCAGGCGCTTGCCCAGCAGGCGATCCAGATCACCGCTGTCCAGCGGCAACGGCACCTGCGCCAGGTCACGCACGCCGTCGGTGTTGTGCCACTGCAGATACAGCTCGTCACCCAGCGGCCGCAGCAACAGGCGATCGCGGGTCAGGCCCAGCAGGGCCCGCCAACGCTGCGGCAGCCAACTGGCCAACGCCGTTCCCCACCAGGACAGCCAGCCACCCGCCCGCGGCCACAGGCGCGTGCGCAGGGTGTCCAGACTGTCGCGGTAGGTGTTCACGGGGGTGGCGCTCCTTCTTCCCAGCGCAAAACGGCATAGGCCGACCCCGGCAACGGTCCACCCGCCGCCCGGATCACTGCACGCAACGTCGCTTCCTTGCCGTCGCGTAGCGTGGCGTGGCTGTCGATACTATACGTGCCGCTTCCGCTGCCGACGAGTTGGCCGTTCCCCTCCTGCGGCAACTCGCGCTGCGCCAGCAAGCGTTCGGCATCCAGGCCCATCGCCTGCAGCACCGGGCCTGGCGCATAGCTGGAGTCCGGCAGGTTGCGTCCGGAATAGATCGTCAGATACGGCGCGATGCGCGCGTAGATGCCGGCGTCCATGCCCAATACCTGCTGCAGCTCGTCGATGCTTTCGAAGGGGGCATCCTTGGCGCCATAGCCCAGGCCGGCCGAGGCGTAGTCCGGATCTTCGGCGCCACCCTGCGGCTGGTTGAGGTTGTCGGCATCACGCCAGTCCAGGATCGCCGCGGCCAGGGCGTCGGCCTGCTCCGACTCCACGCCGCGCACGCGCAGCAATGCAGCGAGCAGGTTGGCATCGGCCTGGTTGATGTCGATCTTGCCGCCTTCATCGACCAGCCTAACTTCCAGGCGGCTGCCGGCGAACGTCCAGCGATACCGGCGGCCATCGGGCAACCAGCGGGTCTGCGCCTGGCTGTCCACCACCCGCACCAGCGCGTATTCCAGTCCCGCACGCGCGTGTTCGCGCACGACGCTGCCATCGCGCGCCACCTGGCCCTGCCACGACTCCATCCGCGCGGTCAGCGCAAACGCGCCCACCAGCATCGCCAACAAGGCGATCAGCCACAGCACCAGAATCAAGGCGGCGCCGCGCGCGCGGGTCATTGCGTCTGCACCGGCAGTTCGCCACCGCCAGCGCCGCCTTCGCTGTGCAGCAGACTGACGATCATGGTCGGCCAGGCGCGGCCGTCCTCACCGCGTACATCCATCGCCACCTGCAAGGGCAACAGTTCGCCGCCGCGCCAGGCATCCTGCCATGGGCCCAACTGCCCCTGCCCATCCATGCCGCGATAGCGGAAGCGCACCGAGCGCAGGCCGTCGGCCAGCAGTTCCGGGCGGGCGATGCCGGCGTCCTCCACGGTCTGGCCGGTCTGCACCATCGCGAAACTGGCCTGCAGCCGGCCCTCATCATCGGCCTGGATGTCATACAGGTACGGCCCACCGCGCCCCAGGTAACCGGGCAGGTCGGCAACGAAGCGAACCCGCTTGGGTTCGCCCAGAAAGCGTGACTGACGGAACGTGGCCGGGTCCGTATGAAACGGCAAGGGCAACGCGGTCATCAGGTTGCGGCGCATGAAGCCCTGCACGGCGCGCATGCGCTCGTTGCCCTGCGCACGCAGTTCCCCGCGTTCGGCCAGGGTGGTGGCCGCGCGCAGCGTCGCGAAAGCCAGCGCCAGCCCCGCCGCCAGCAGCACCAGCGCCACCAGCACTTCGAGCAGGGTGAAGCCGCGGGGGCGCCGGCTCATGGCACGTTCCGCCCGCGATTGGGATCCGGCGGCACCAGCCGCAAGGAATCCCAGACCATCCGTTCGCGCGCGCCCTGGCCCCAGCGCATCACCAGCCGCAGTTGCAGCAGCTCCGGCGTGTTGGCGCCGCGCAGCGGCGCCGCGGCCGCGACGGGATCGACATACGGGGCCACATCCAGTTGCCAGCGATAACGACCGCCTTCGAATTCGCCCTCGGTATGGCCGATCTGCAATCGCTCACCGACCCCGAGTTGCGCGAGCAGGGACTGGCCATGCAACGCAGCGCGGGTGGATTGATCGGCCGCGCGAACCTGCCGGCTGGCGCCTGACAGGGAGCCCAGGAGCAAGGTCAACGCCAAGGCCAGCAAGGCAAAGGCGATGATCACTTCGAGCAGGGTGAAGCCACGTTGGCGGCGCATCAGCCTCCGCCTCCACCGCGCACGGCGCGTACTTCACCGGTGAGCCAGGCCACGTCCACATGCCAGCGTCCGCGCTTGGCGCTCAGGCGGATCTGTCCGCCCGAGGAACCGCCATCGTGGAAGAACACGATCGCCGCCTGCCCGGCGTCGCGTTGCACCTGGCGCGCACTGACGACGGTGACACCCAGTTGCTTGGGAATTTCGCCATGACGCCCGTTGGGCGCTTCCCAACGATGCGCGCGCGGATCGATCACGAAGCGCTGCGGCTTGCCGGTGACCATCGCCTGGGTGCGCGTGTAGCGCAGTTGCGCGGCGATTTCGCGGGCTTCCGATCGCAGCCGCATGCCGTCCAGGCCACCGCTGAGCAACATCGCCGCCAGCGCGCCGCCGAGCGCCATCAGCATCAGCACCAGCAGGATTTCCAGCAGGGTCACGCCGCCGGCGCGATGCCGCGACGTCGGACCCTGGCGCTGGAGACCGCCTGACCGCATGCAGGAATTACTGGTACTGGATGTCGGCGTCGAAACTGCTGCCGCCGGCCTTGCCATCCTTGCCGTAGCTGATCAGATCGAAGTCCTGGGTTTCACCGGGTGCGCGGTATTCAATCGCGTGGCCCCAGGGATCCTTCAGCTCCGCTTCCTTGGCGTAGGGGCCGAGCCAGTTGGGCGCATTCTGCGGCGCGACGACCAGATCATCGAGGCGTTGCGGCAGGCTGCCGGTGTCGAGTTGGTAGTTCTCGATCTTGCCGGCCAGCGTCTGCACCTGCGAGCGCGCCAGGTTGGCCTTGCCGCGATCCGCGCCGCCCAGCAGGCGGCTTCCCACCAGCGCCAGGATGCCGCCGATCAGGATCAGCACGATGATGATTTCCAGCAGGCTGAAACCGGCCTGGCGGGAGGGTGCGCCTGGGGCGCGGGAACGGGACGGACGCATGGCGGTTCCTGGGCTGGTGGAGTGCCCCTCCCCCGCGACGTCGCCGGGGCGGGAGGGACCTGAGTCTGGGGGATTCTGCCTGAACCTGTTGTACGGCGGCGGCCGCTAGCCGATGGCGTTGGTCAAATCGTAAAGCGGCAGCAGGACCGCCAGCACCACCAGCGCCACCACGCCGGCCAGCAGCACGGTGATGGCCGGCACCAGCAAGGCCAGCAGGCGTTCCATGGCCTGCCCGGTCTCCTGCTCGAAGGTATCGGCGGTCTTGATCAGCATGCTGTCGAGCGCGCCGGATTCCTCGCCCACCTGGATCATCTGCAGGGCCAGCCGCGGAAAGCGCTTGCCACGTCCCAGCGATGCGGCCAGGCCATGGCCGTTCTTGACCTGTTCGGTGGCGGCTTCCACGTCGGCCCACAGCGCGCGGTTGAACAGCACGTTGCGCGAGATGCCCAGCGCCGCCAGCAGGGGCACGCCGTTCTTGAGCAGGGTGCCGAGGGTGCGCACCAGGCGCGCGGTTTCCAGTTTGGCCACCAGCGGGCCGACCAGCTTCTGCCGCAGCAGCCAGTCGTCGAAACGGTTGCGGAACACCGGGTCACGACGCTTGCGGTCAAACCACCACACCGCCACCAGCGGCAAGGCGATCAGGAGGAACCACGCCTGTTGCACGAAGCCGCCCAGTGCCATCACCAGGCTGGTGAACCAGGGCTGCTCCACGTCCAGGCTCTCGTACATCTGCGCAAACTGTGGCACCACGTAGCCGAGCAGGAATAGCAGCGCCAGGCCGACCACGATCAACAGGATGGCCGGATAGATCAGCGCATTGACCACGCGGCCGCGCAAGGCGCGCGCGCGCTCCAGGTAATCGGCCAGGCGGCGCAGCGTGTCCTGCAGGCTGCCGCCGGCCTCACCGGCGCGCACCATGTTGACGTACAGGCGGCTGAAGACACCGTGCTGGCGCTCAAGCGCCGCCGACAACGGTGCGCCACTGCGCACCGCATCACGCACATCGGCAATCACGTCACGCGCCCGTACGTCTTCGGGCATGTCGAGCAGGATGGTCAGCGCGCGATCCAGTGGCTGGCCCGCGCCCAGCAAGGTGGCCAGTTGCTGGGTGAACTGCACCAGCCGATCCCCGCCCAGTGGTTGCGCGCGCAGCATGCTCCGCCACGAGGTGCCGCCGCGCACTTCCGACGCCAGTCGTGCCTCGATGGGCAGGTGGCCCTGCTCCTGCAGGCGGGCGGCGACATCGGCGTCACTGGCGGCCTCCATCTGGCCTTCCAGCACTTCGCCGCGTGGATTGAGGGCTTTGTAACGGTACAGGGGCATGGCAGCGCCGAGGGTATGCGTGCGCCAAGGATAGGCCCGAAGGCACATGCACGGGGAGGCCTGGCCGCAGCCGGCTCCGGCAGCGGCTCACGGCACGGCCAGCACCTGGCTCAAGACCGACACGCCGCGCTCGTCGAATGCCTCCACCGCCACGTGGTAGCTCACGCCCCGGTTGAGGGCCCGGATCTCCTGCGCCGTGCCCTGATCGGCAAAGACCTGATAGCTGGAATTGAGGCGATCCGGCGCGGTGCCCCAACGCACGTTGTAGCCCACGGCGCCCGGCACGGCCCGCCAGCGCACGGTCATCTGTCGCGGATCCGCGGCGCGCGCTGCGCTGACCCCGCGCGGCGCGCGAGGCGCAGGTCCGTCAGCCTTTCCGAACACGCGCAGATCACTGATCGCCAGATGCGCGCCGCCGACATGGCCATGCACATAGCGCACATAGCGCACGCGCGCCGGCATGGCGAGCGGCAGATACGCGTTGGGGCGATCCCGGCGCGGTGCTTCGGTCTGCGCCAACGGCTGCCATTGGCGGCCATCAGCGGAGCCCTCGATGCGGAACTCGGTGTAGATCTCGTCCGAGTCGCCGAACACACCGGCCTTGTAGTCGGCAAAGTTGACCTGCACGGCACGGACCGTGCGCACGCCGCGCAAATCGACCGTCACGGTCTGTCCGGGCTCGTTGCGCGCCGCCACCCAGAACGTGCGCGGGTTTTCATCGGTGATGCGGCTGGCGACAAATTCGCCATCGGTGGACGATGCCGTGGCCGGCTTGCGATACGACAGCAACATCCAGCCGGTGAACAACGATTCCGGATCGGCGTTCGGCCCCTGCGGCACGTAATGCGGGAAATCGCCGAAGCGCGTTGACACCGACATCTGTCCGTCGCTGCTGAAGGCGGCCGGGAACATCGCGATGCGACGCTCGAAGGTCCAGTTGTAGCCCAGCCATGGCGTGCCGGTGTTCCACCAGTTGCCGTAGGCATCCTGGAACGTGGAGCCATGCCCGGCACCCTGCACGAAGCCACCGGGCTTGTAGCCGACCGGGTTGTAAGGCGCGTACTGGAACGGCCCCAGCGGACTGTCGCCCACGTACACACCGGTGGCGTAGGCGTTGTATTCGGTACCCGGTGCGCCGTATTGCAGGTAGTACCGGCCGCCGACTTTGTTCATCCACGCACCTTCGATGTAGGTCGGGTGCTGTTCCTGCCGATGGTCCTGACCAAATCGCTCCCACCCATGTTGCTGCGGATCCAGTGCCAGCAGCGCGCGCGGTTTGCCGATGTAGCGCACGCCACGCCGCATGTCGAGCTCGATGCCATACAGCGGAAACGTGTCGGACGAGCCCCAGTACAGGTACCAGCGGCCGTCGTCATCCTTGAAGAACGCCGGATCCCAGGGCCCGGGTGGAATGGCATCCGGTTGCGGATCGCCGTTGTGCCAGCGGGTGAGGTCGCGATCCAGGCCGGGCGCCACCGCGTTGGGAAGCTCGGGCAACATGCGGGTGAGGAAGTCGAACTTGCCGTGTTCGGGATCGCGGCTTTCCAGTACCGCGCCGGGCGTGAACAACGATCGCATCAGCAGCAGGCGATCACCGTCGGAAATCGCCGCCGGCGCCACCATGCTGTCAAAGGGCCAGCGGCTGGGTTCGATGAAGCGCCAGTCGACCAGGTTGGTGGAGCGCCAATAGCCATCGGCCAGGGTCTGGAACAGGTAGTAGGCGTCCTGGTGGCGCACGATCACCGGATCGGCGCCGGTGCGATAGGAGATGTCGAGATTGAGCTGCTCGAAGTTGTAGCGGTAGTCGATGTCGACCGGGTTGGCGTAGGTCAGGCGCGCGGGTTCGGCAGCGAATGCCGTGAGTGCGCATGGCAGCGCGGCGGCAAGGGCCATGGCTTGAAGCATGGGGATCACGGCAGGGCCTGAAAACGGTTTCAGGCCCGATTATTCGCGCTTGGGGAGAGACTGGAAAGACGCAGTGCAGCGTAGCGATGCAGCTGCTAGGCGTCTTCGGACACCCGCAGCACTTCCTCGATCGTGGTCTCGCCTGCCAACGCCTTGGCGATGCCGTCTTCGTACATGGTGCGCATGCCGGAGCCACGGGCGATCTGTTCGATCTCGCCCATGCCGGCATGGCGCATGACGGCGCGGCGCAGTTCGTCGTTCATCACCAGGAATTCCATGATCGTCGTGCGGCCCAGGTAGCCGGTGGGCGCGAGCGCCGAAGGGCCGGGGCGGTAGAGGATGACGTCGCCCTCGGGCTGGAAGCGGCGCAGGGCGAACTTCTCGATTTCTTCCGGCGTTGCGCGGTACGGCACCGCGTGGGTCGGCTCCAGCCGGCGCACCAGCCGCTGGGCGAGGATGCCGTTGACGGTGGAGGTGAGCAGGTAATCCTCCACACCCATGTCGAGCAGGCGGGTAATGCCGCCGGCAGCGTTGTTGGTATGCAGGGTGGACAACACCAGGTGGCCGGTGAGGGCGGACTGGATCGCGATGCGCGCGGTTTCCAGATCGCGCATTTCGCCGATCATGATGATGTCCGGATCCTGGCGCACGATGCTGCGCAGGGCGAAGGCGAAATCCAGGCCGATCTGCGGCTTGGCCTGGATCTGGTTGATGCCTTCGAGCTGGTATTCCACCGGGTCTTCGACGGTGATGATCTTGACGTCGCTGGTGTTGAGCTTGCTCAGCGCCGTGTACAGCGTGGTGGTCTTGCCCGAACCGGTCGGGCCGGTGACCAGCAGGATCCCGTGCGGTTGTTCCAGCACGCGCTGGAACTGCGGCAGGAACGCATCGGTAAAGCCCAGCCGCTTGAAATCGAACACCACGGTCTCGCGATCCAGCAGGCGCATCACCACGCTTTCGCCATGCGCGGTGGGCATGGTGCTGACGCGAAGATCCAGTTCCTTGCCCTGCACGCGCAGCATGATCCGGCCGTCCTGCGGCAGGCGGCGTTCGGCGATGTTGAGCTTGGCCATGATCTTGATGCGACTGATCACCGCCGCGGTCAGGTTGGCAGGCGGGCTCTCGGCTTCCTCCAGCACGCCGTCGATGCGATAGCGCACCTTCAGGCGATTCTCGAACGGCTCGATATGGATGTCCGAGGCACGCAGTTCCACCGCGCGCTGGATCAGCAGGTTGACCAGGCGGATTACCGGCGCTTCCGAGGCCAGGTCGCGCAGGTGTTCGACATCGTCCAGATCGGCGCTGTTGTCGCCGTCGGCGTTTTCGATGATCGCGCCCATCGCGCTGCGGCCCTGGCCGAAGTAGCGCTCGACCAGATCATCGATTTCCGAACGCAGTGCGATGCGCTGGCGCACGGCCTTGCCGGTGGCCAGTTGCACGGCTTCGGCCGGGTAGCTTTCCTGCGGGTCGGCCACCAGCAGATCGATGCCGTGATCGTCCTCGCCGACCGGGCAGACATGGAACTGCTTGAGGAAGCGCATCGACAGCGGCACCGATTCCGGCGGCAACTCCGGCATGTCCTTGGCGCTGACCAGGGGCAGGTCCAGCACTTCGGCGCAGGTTTCGGCATGGTCGCGCTCGGACACCAGGCCCAGCCGTGCCAGCAGGCCCAGCAGGCTGCCGCCGGTTTCTTCCTGCAGGCGGCGCGCGCGGGTCAGATCCGCATCCTTGAGCCGGCCCTTGGCCAGCAGGGCGTCGACAATCTGCGCTTCCATCGCTTGCAGTGTGGCGGAGTCAGCTTCCATCGAGCACCTCGTCAAGACGTGCAGACTTTAGCACCGGCCAGCGAGCCGCCCTACCCTGGTACCGAAGCGCCTGCAGCGCAGCGACGGAGCAGGTTCGGCGCTGCACTGGCGGTCATCCCACCCAGACGCGCGCGTTGCGGAACATGCGCAGCCACGGCGAGTCTTCCGGCCAGTCGGCCGGCGCCCAGCTGTGGTTGACCCGGCGCGGGGTGCGCTCGGGGTGCGGCATCAAGATGGTGGCGCGACCGTCGTTGCTGGTCAGGCCGGTGATGCCGTCGGGCGAGCCGTTGGGATTGGTCGGATAGTGCTCGGCCACGTGGCCTTCGCCATCGATATAGCGCAGGGCAATCCGCGCCGCCGCCGGATCCACGCCGGAATCGAAGTCGGCGCGGCCTTCGCCATGCGCCACCGCCACCGGAATGCGCGAGCCGGCCATGCCGCGGAAGAACACCGAGGGCGATTCCAGCACTTCCAGCAGTGCGGTGCGGGCTTCGAACTGTTCGCTACGATTGCGCAGGAAACGCGGCCAATGCTCGGCGCCGGGAATGATGTCCTTGAGCTGGCTGAGCATCTGGCAGCCATTGCACACGCCCAGCGAGAAGGTGTCGTTGCGGGCGAAGAACGTGGCAAACGCGTCACGCAGCGCGCTGCGTTCGAGCACGGAGGTGGCCCAGCCACGACCGGCGCCCAGCACGTCGCCGTAGCTGAAACCACCGCACGCCGCGAAGCCGCTGAAGCCATCCAGCGTCACGCGACCGGCGATCAGATCGCTCATGTGCACATCGAAGGCATCGAAACCGGCGCGGGTGAACGCCGAGGCCATTTCAATCTGGCCATTGACGCCCTGCTCGCGCAGGATCGCCACCTTCGGCCGTGCGCCCTTGGCGATGAAGGGCGCGGCGATGTCGTCGCCGGCATCAAAGCTCAACTTGGGCTTCAATCCCGGCGCGTTGAACTGGCGCGCGGTCTCGCGTTCCTGATCGGCGCTTTCCGGGTTGTCGCGCAGCTTCTGCATGGCGTGGCTGACCGACCACCAGGCATCGAACAAGGCTTCCCAGCGCCACTCCGACAGCAACTCGCCCTCCTGCTGCACGCGAATCATCGGGGCGGTGGTGGGCCGGGCGATGCGTTGCGCACATTCGGTCAGCGCGTGGCGTTCGACCAGATCGGCGAATGCGGCACGGTCTTCATCGGCCACCTGCACCACCGCGCCCAGTTCTTCGGCGAACAGCGTGCGGAAGGGATCATCGCCCCAGCCATCCAGGTTGATGTCCAGGCCGAGATGAGAGGTAAAGGCCATCTCGCTCAAGGTGGCGAACGCGCCGCCGTCGCTGCGGTCGTGGTAGGCCAGCAGCAGGCCGGCTTCGCGCGCATCACGAATCAGTGCGAAGAAATCGCGCAGGCGCTGCGGGTCGTCCAGATCCGGCACGCCGTCCTGATCGTCGCCGGCAAAAGCCGGCAGCGTGCTGTCCAGGCGTGCGTCCGGATAGACCTGCACCAGCACCGAACCGCCCAGGCGCTTCTTGCCCGCGCCCAGGCCGATCAGCCACAGGTCGCTGGCTTCATCGCGTTGCAGCAGTGGCGTCAGCTGCTGGCGCACGTCGGTGACCGGCGCAAACGCGGAGATCACCAGCGACACCGGCGACACCGACTTCTGCGCGCCCGCTTCCGACGACCACTGCGCCTGCATGGACAGCGAGTCCTTGCCGACCGGAATGCTGATCTCCAGTTCCGGGCACAGTTCCATGCCCACGGCCTTGACCGCGTCGAACAACAACGCGTCTTCGCCATTATGGCCGGCGGCGGCCATCCAGTTGGCCGACAGCTTGATGCGGTCCAGCGATTCCACCGGTGCGGCGCACAGATTGGTGATCGCCTCGCCCACCGCCATGCGTGCCGACGCGGCGGCATCCAGCAAGGCCAGCGGCGTGCGTTCGCCAATGGACATGGCTTCGCCGTTGAAGCGTTCGTAATCGGTCAGGGTGATCGCGCAATCGGCCACCGGCATCTGCCAGGGGCCGACCAGCTGTTCGCGCGCGGTCAAGCCGCCGACGCTGCGATCGCCGATGGTGATCAGGAACTGCTTGGACGCCACGGTCGGATGCGCGAGCACGCGCAGGCCGGCTTCATGCAGATCCAGCGCGCGCGTGTCGATCGCCGGCCACGGCGCGGCGGGCGGATGACGGGTGTCGCGATGCATCTTGGGCGGCTTGCCGAACAGCACGTCCATCGGCAGGTTGATCGGGTAGTCGCGCGTCAGGTCAGCATCGACCGTGGCGCCGTAGCCCACCACCAGCCGTTCTTCGGCGGTGGCCACGCCCACGGCGGCGAACGGGCAGCGCTCGCGCTCGCAGATCGCGGCAAACTCCGCCAACCGCGATTGCGGCACGCCGAGCACGTAGCGTTCCTGCGATTCGTTGCACCACAACTGCATCGGCGAGAGCGAGGGATCGTCACTGGGCACCTTGCCCAGATCGATCACGCCACCCACGCCGGAGTCGTGCAGCAATTCCGGAATGGCATTGGACAGGCCACCGGCGCCGACGTCATGGAACCAGAGGATCGGATTGTCCAGACCCAGGCCGACGCAGCGATCGATGACTTCCTGGCAGCGCCGCTCCATCTCCGGGTTGTCGCGCTGCACGCTGGCGAAATCCAGCTCCTCGGCGCTTTCGCCGGAGGCCACCGAACTGGCCGCACCGCCGCCCAGGCCAATCAACATGGCCGGACCACCGAGCACGATCACCGCATCGCCGGGCGACAGGGTCTTCTTTTCCACCTGCACGCGATCGATGGCGCCCAGGCCACCGGCCAGCATGATCGGCTTGTCGTAGGCGCGCGCCAGCGCATCGCCCTGCGACAACTCGAAGCTGCGGAAATAGCCCAGCAGGTTGGGACGACCGAATTCGTTGTTGAACGCAGCGCCGCCGAGCGGGCCGTCGAGCATGATTTCCAGCGCCGGCGCCATCCGCGGGTTGAGCGCGCGCGCGGCTTCCCACGGCTGCGGCAAGGTCGGGATGCGCAGGTGCGAGACGCTGAAGCCGGTCAGGCCGGCCTTGGGCTTGCCGCCACGGCCGGTCGCGCCTTCGTCGCGGATCTCGCCGCCGGCGCCGGTGCTGGCGCCGGGAAAGGGCGCAATCGCGGTGGGATGGTTGTGCGTTTCGACCTTGATGCAGAACGCCGAATCCAGCACCGCTTCGCTGCGGTAATGACCGCCGGTATCGGGGCGGAACCGCGCGCCCGGATAGCCTTCCACCACCGCGGCGTTGTCGCTGTATGCCGACAGCGTGTACTGCGGGGTCTGCTGGTGGGTGTGCTTGATCATGCGGAACAGCGACTGCTGGCCGCCGTTGTGCAGCATCTCCTTGCCGTCGATGGTCCAGGAGGCGTTGAAGATCTTGTGCCGGCAGTGCTCGGAATTGGCCTGGGCGAACATCATCAGTTCGACGTCGGATGGGTCGCGTCCCAGTTCGCCGAAGCGATCCCGCAGGTAGTCGATTTCGTCCTGCGCCAGGGCCAGGCCCAGGCGGCTGTTGGCCGCTTCCAGATCGGCCAGGGCGATGCGTTCCAGTTCGCCGCGCGCCGGGGCGCTGAACAAGGCAGCGGCCTGCTCGCGGCTGGCCAGCAGCGACTGGGTCATCGGATCGTGCAGGGCGCGCGCCAGCTCGCGGGCGTCGTCGCGCCAGTTTTCCAGGTCGATGCGCAGGCCGCGTTCGACCCGGCGCAGCTTCAGGCCGGCGCCGCGCAGCAACTCGGTGGCCTTGCTGGCCCAGGGCGACAAGGTGCCCAGGCGGGGCACCACGAAGCGCGACTGCGCTCCCGGCGCCAGCCCCTCGGCCTGCCCGCTGGCCTGCAGGATGCGTCCCAGCGTGGCCAGGTCCAGGTCGGACCCTTCGGCATCGATGAAGTAGACATGCCAGGCGCCGCGGATGCGGACGTCGGGAGCCAGGGACTGGAGCTTGCTTTCAAGCCGCGCGCGGCGGAATTGCGACAAGGCCGGTTGGCCTTCAAGGACGATCATGTCCGGAACCGTGGGAGCGTGCCGTCGGGACGGGGCTCGCCATTGTACGTGAGCCGGGGCTCCGGTTCCCGCTTACTGGCCGCCCTTGCCTTCGGCCCACTGGTCCAGGGCCAGCCGCAGGTTGCCCGGCGGCAGGTAGCCGCCCAGCTGGGTGCCGTCGGCGGTGAAGATGGCCGGGGTGCCGTCCACGCCGATGCGCTGGCCGATGTTGTATTCCATCGAGACCGGGTTCTTGCAGTCGCGGCGCTCGATGGAGCCACCGCCCTTGGCGTTGGTCAGGGCGCGCCGGCGATCGCTGGCGCACCAGACCGAGATCATGTCCTGGTGGTCCTTGCTGCCCAGGCCCATGCGCGGGAATGCCATGTACTGGACCGCGATGCCCTGCCGATTGAGCTCGGCGATTTCGCTGTGCAGCTTGCGGCAGTAGCCGCATTCGATGTCGGTGAACACCGTGACGGTGTACTTGGGATTGGGCGGGGCGAACACGATGCGATCGCTGACCGGCACGGTGTCGATCAGCTTCTGGCGGAATTTCGCCAACGCCGCGCTGTCGCGCATCAGGTCGCGGTTCTCGCGCTGCAGGTCCACCACCGCGCCCTGTACCAGGTAGCGGCCGTCGTCGCTGATGTAGACCAGCTGGCCACCGGCGATCACTTCGCGGAAGCCCGGCAGCGGCGCCACGCCGATGTACTCCACGCTGACGTCGGGATTGAGCTTGCTCAGTGCGGCGCGCACCTTCGCGTCGGCCGCGCTGCTGTTGGCGGGCGCCTTGGCCTGCCCCTGGGTCTGCGCGGCCTGTGACTGCGGCGCTTGCGCGCAGGCGGTCAGGCTGAGCGCACCCAGCAGGGCGGTGGCAAGAAGACGCTTCATCAGGATTCCTGGGGGGCGGAAGACATGCGCGGCATTCTCGCACAGCGCCCTTCGGCGCCGCTGAATCCCGGTGGTGGCTCAGGCGCGGGGATGATGGCGGGCGTGCAGCGATTTCAGGTGCTCGCGCGCCACCAGTGTGTAGATCTGCGTGGTCGACAGCGAACTGTGGCCCAACAGCAGCTGCAGCGCGCGCAAATCAGCGCCGTGGTTGAGCAGGTGGGTGGCGAAACTGTGGCGCAGTCCGTGCGGGCTGATCTTGGCCGGATCGATTCCGGCCAACACCGCATAGCGCTTGACCAGCGCCCAGAACTGCTGCCGCGTGGGCGCCTCGCCATTGGGAGTCAGGAACAGCGGCGCCAGGCTGCGCTTGCCGGCCAGCGCCGGGCGTGACTGCGCCAGGTAGCGTTCGATCCAGTGCTGCGATTCCTCGCCCAGCGGCACCAACCGATCCTTGCTGCCCTTGCCGGTCACCCGGATCACGCCCTGGCGCAGGTTGACGGCATTGGCGGGCACGTTGACCAGTTCGCTCACGCGCAGGCCGGCGGCATACATCAGTTCCAGCATCGCGCGATCACGGATGCCCAGCGGGTCGTCCAGCGCCGGCGCCGCCAGTAGCGCTTCAATCTGCGATTCGGCCAGCGCCTTGGGCAGCGGCCGCGGCAACTTGGGTGGATCCAGCAGCGCGGTGGGATCGTCGGGACGATCCCCACGTCGCAGTCGATGTGCGAAGAACGCGCGCAGCGACGAGAGCAGCCGCGCATTGCTGCGTGGCGAGTAGCCCTCGCGGGTGCGCCAGGCCAGGTAATCGAACAGGCTGGCACGATCGGCAGCCGGCAGGCCGCCGCCTTTGCCGTTGCGCCAACGTGCATAGCCTTCGAGGTCGCGCCGGTAGCTGTCCAGCGAGGGGCGTGCCAGGCCGCTCTCGGCCCAGATCGCATCCAGGAAAGCGGCAATCGCCACCGCGTCGGCGTCGGGGACAGGCGGCAAGGCCAGGATGGCCTGGCGGCGTTCGGCGGGCGTGCTGGAACTCATGCCGCCACTTTAGCCGGCGTCTTGCGAAAGTGGGGACGCGAGCCCGGCGGGCGCTCGCGTTATCCTTTCGCGATGGACGACACCCTCGATTCTTCCCCGCAAAAGCCGCGCGCGCTGGTGTTCTGGCGCCTGTTCGGCATGGTTTACGACGCGCTGCCGGTAATTGCGCTTTGGCTGCTGATCTCGGCGCTGTTCACCGTCGCCTATACCTTCCTGGGTCATCACGCCGCCCGCGAGAACATCGCTCCGTTCAGCCCGCTGCAGATTCTCTTGTGGCTGGTGTGCTGGGCGGTGACGGGTGTCTACGCCACGGCCAGCTGGCGCCGCGGCGGACAGACCCTGGGCATGCGTCCGTGGCGCACGCGGGTGGTCGGCGTGGAAGGCAGCCAGCCCGGCTGGCGCGCGTTGTGGCTGCGCTATGCCGTAGCGACCGTGTCGTTGCTCGCCGGTGGGCTGGGCTTCTGGTGGGCCTGGATCGACCGGCAACATCTGACCTGGCATGACCGCGCCAGCGGCACCCGCCTGATCCGCGAACCCAAGCGCGCCCGCCGCTAGGTACTGCGGCGCCGGAACATCAGGGCGGAGACCGCCAGCAAGAGGATCGGTGGCATCGCATAGGCCAGACGGAAGTCGAGATGGAACGCGCTGGCCAGGCGGACGAACTGCAACTGCAGCGCCCAGAAGCTGACCGCGAACACGATGCCCAGGAACAGGCGCTTGCCCATGCCGCCGCTGCGCAGGCTGCCGAAGGCGAACGGAATGGCCGCCAGGCACAGAGCCAACACATTGAGCGGGAAGAACCAGCGGCTCCAGTACAGGTCTTCGTACTCGCGCGCATCCAGGCCATTGCGCTTGCGGTAGTCGATGTTCTGGCTGAGTTCGCGGGTCGGCATGTTGCGCGCTTTGGTCAGGCCCGACGACAGCACCGCCGCATCCAGCTTGGATTCCCAGCGCTCGCCCAGCGACACCACCTGGCTGACGGAACGCTCATGGAAGGTGGTGCGGCGCACGTTCTTGAGCAACCAGAAGCCTTCCTGGTGATCGGCGGTGGCCGCATGCGCGATCGACGCCAGGCGACCATCCGCGGCCAGTTCGTACAGGCGCACATCCCGCAGTTGCAGCCAGCTGCGGCCCTTGTCTTCCATTTCCTCGCCGCCCTGGGCGTACATGAAGGTATTGCCTTCGCGCGCCCACAGCCCGGAGTAGCGATCCACCGCCACGTCACCACTGCGTGCGCTGTTCTTCAGCACGTCAGCCTGACGCTGGCCCCAGGGGCCCAGGGTTTCGCCACTGAACACCATCAGACCAGTCAGCAAGGCCAGTGCAGCCGCCACCGAGATGCTCAGGCGACGGCGCGACAGGCCCAGCGCGCGCAGGGCGGTCAGTTCCGAGCTGGCGGCCAGTTGGCCCAGTCCCATCAGCGAACCGATCACCGCGGCGGTCGGGAACATCGTGTAGGCCCGACGCGGTACGGTGTAGAACAACCAGGCCACCGCGTGGCCGAAGGTGTAGTTGCCCTTGCCGATGTCGCCCACTTCGTTGGACAGCGCCATCACCATGTCCAGACCCACCAGCACTGCCCAGGTCAGCAGCACCGTGGCCAGCACGACCCGGCCGATGTACAGATCGTGGATGTTGGGGACCAGCTTCATGCGCGCACCTTGGCCCGGCCCAGCGTGCCATCGCGCAGATACAGCCAAATCGCCAGGGCCAGCATCGGCAGGGTCAACCACCACAGGCCCACCACGCCGGGCAGCTTGCCGTCGGTGAGGGCCTGGGTACCGTTGAACATCAGGCTGATCCCGACCAGATACGCCAGGAAACCCACCATGATTCGCCCATAGCGCGTCTGCCGCGGCGAACTGCGCGACAGCGGCAAGGTCAACAGGGCGAAGGCCAGCGCCAGCAGCGGCGGGGTGAGCCGGGCATGCAACTGGGCGGTGGCGCCGGGGCGCGGATCGGTCAAGAGCGCGGGCGTGGACAACACTTCCGGATCGTCCTTGTCCAGGGTGTCACCGCGATCCGGCAGCGCGGCTTCGTTGCTGGCATAGCGCATCAAGCGGTAATCCAGACCGCTGCCGGCCGGGCCTTCGACCCGGAACCCGTCGCTCAGGCGCAGGTAACGCTTGCGCTCGCCTTCGAAGAACATCTGCCCGTCCTGGGCGGTGACCACGTCCAACCGATCGTCCTTCTGCCGGTGCATGAAAATCCGCTTGAGGCTGGTGCCGTCGGCCGAGAGGGCGCTGATATAGACCACCGTGCCATTGGACAGGACGGTGAACTTGCCGGCTTCCAGCCCGGCCACCACCAGGCTGCGGTTGGCCTGGTCCAGCATGGTCTGGCTGGTGCGGATGGCCCAGGGGCCCAGCCACAGCGAACAGGTGGCCACGGCCAGCACCACCGGCAGCACCAGTGACAGCAGCGGCCGCAACAGCCGGCGCGGACCCACACCGGTGCCGGTCAGCACCGCCATTTCCGAGTCCCGGTACAGGCGCGAGAACGCCAGCAGCAGGCCCAACATCAGGGCCAGCGGCAGGATGTAGGGCAGATAGCCCAGGAACTGCAGGCCCAACTGGGAGAGCAGCAGGCGCGCCGGCACCTTGCCGTCGGCGACCCGGCCGAGGATGTCGGCCATCACCCCGCCCACACTGACCATCAACAGGATGATCAGGGTCGCCAGGAAGCTCTGGGTGAATTCGCGGAAGAGGTAGCGGTCCAGCTTCGCCATCGTGCTTGTCTTACAATCCGGGGTTCGTTCGCTGGTGTTCGCCGCGCGGGGCCTGTCGGGCTTGCGCCCGGGTCGGTCCCCTCTCCGACGGAACGCGCGATTGTACGGAACTGTCCACGGAATCTCCTCAATGACCCTCGAATTCACCCTGAACCAGGAAGCCCCGGCCCACGCCATGGTCGACTGCGTCGTCGTCGGCGTCTACGCCGACAAGACCCTGACCGCCGCCGCGCAAGCCATTGACGGCGCCAGCGCAGGTCGCCTGGCCGCCCTGGTGGCACGTGGCGACGTCAGCGGCAAGACCGGCAAGACCGCCATGTTGCACGATCTGGCCGGCGTCACCGCGCCGCGCGTGCTGGTGGTGGGACTGGGCGAGCCGGCCAAGTTCGGCGTGCCGCAGTATCTCAAGGCGATCGGCGATGCGGCGCGCACGTTGAAGACCGGCCCGACCGCCAACGCGCTCTTCACCTTGACCGAAGTGGAAGTGAAGGAGCGTGACGATGCCTGGAAGATTCGCCAGGCGGTGATCGCCGCCGACCATGCCTGCTACCGGTACACCGCCACGCTGGGCAAGAAGAAGAACGACGAAGCCGGCCTGACCGGATTCGCGATCAGCGGCAACGACGCGCAGGCACTGGCGCATGGCATCGCGATTGCGGCCGGCGTGCAGGTCACCCGCGAACTGGGCAACCTGCCGCCCAACATCTGCAACCCCGCCTATCTCGCCGAGCAGGGCCGCAAGATTGCCGCCGACCACGCAGGCGCCGAGTGCGAAGTCCTCGACGAAGCGCAGATGGAAACCCTGGGCATGGGGTCGCTGCTGGCGGTCGCGCGCGGTTCGGCCAATCGCCCGTACATGGTCGTGCTGAAGTGGAACAACGGCGGCGACGCCAAGCCGTTCGTGCTGGTCGGCAAGGGCATCACCTTCGATACCGGCGGCGTCAACTTGAAGACGCAGGGCGGCATCGAGGAAATGAAGTACGACATGCTCGGCGCCGGCAGCGTGATCGGCGCCTACGTGGCAGCGGTGAAGATGCAGCTGCCGATCAACCTGGTGGTGATCGTGCCGGCGGTGGAAAACGCGATCGACGGCAATGCCTATCGCCCGTCCGATGTCATCACCAGCATGTCCGGCAAGACCATTGAAGTGGGCAACACCGATGCCGAAGGCCGCCTGATCCTGTGCGATGCACTGACCTATGCGCAGCGTTTCGAGCCGCAGGCCCTGGTCAATGCCGCCACCCTGACCGGCGCGTGTGTGGTGGCCCTGGGCCGCTACGCCACCGGCCTGATGAGCAAGCACGACGATCTGTCCAACGAACTGCTGGCCGCGGGTGAAACCGTATTCGATCGCGCCTGGCGCCTGCCGCTGTGGGACGAATACCAGACCCAGCTCGACTCGACCTTTGCCGACGTCTACAACATCGGTGGCCGTTGGGCCGGTGCAATCACCGCGGGCTGCTTCCTGGCGCGCTTCACCGAAGGCCAGCGCTGGGCGCATCTGGACATTGCCGGCGTGGCCAACGACGAAGGCAAGCGCGGCATGGCCACGGGCCGGCCGGTGGGTCTGCTGACGCAGTGGTTGCTGGATCGCGTCGGCTGACCGCCGCTCCCCCTGATGCGCGCCGATTTCTACCTGATCGCCAAGCCCCGTTTCCTGGAAGAGCCCTTGCGGCTGGTCTGCGAACTGGCGCGCAAGGCGTATGACGGCAATTTGTGGACCTTGATCCTGGCCCGCGACGCCGCGCAGGCCGAGGAACTGGACGAGCTGTTGTGGGCCTTCGACGAGGAGGCCTACATCCCGCACCAGATTGCCGGCACCGATGACGAAGACGATCTCACGCCCGTGCTGATCGCCACGCCCGACATCGATGCACCCGCCCGCGCCCTGGTGATCAACCTGCGCGATGAGGCCTTTTCCGGCCAGTGCGAGCGGGTATTGGAAGTGGTCCCGGCCGATCCCGCCGCCCGCGATCCGCTGCGCGAGCGCTGGAAGCAGTACAAGGCGCGCGGCTTTGACGTAAACAAGTACGACATGTAATGGACCCCATGACTCTCGCCTCCAGCTACGACCCCAAATCCTTTGAAGCCCGCTTGTACGCCGAGTGGGAAAGCGCCGGCCACTTCAAGCCGCGCGGCGAAGGCGAGCCGTATTCGATCCTGCTGCCGCCGCCCAATGTCACGGGTACGCTGCACATGGGCCACGCCTTCCAGCACACCCTGCAGGACGCGCTGATCCGCTACCACCGCATGCGCGGCTACGACACGCTGTGGCAGATGGGTACCGATCACGCCGGCATCGCCACCGAGATGGTGGTCAGCCGCAACCTGGCGATCGAAGGCAAGGGCGAGAGTCGCGATTCACTCGGTCGCGAGGGTTTCATCGGCAAGGTCTGGGAATGGAAGGCGCAGTCCGGCGACACCATCGAACGGCAGATGCGCCGCCTGGGCACCTCCGGTGACTGGTCGCGCAGCACCTTCACCATGGACGAGCAGCCCTCGCGCGCGGTCATCGAGTCGTTCGTGCGCTGGCACGAGGAAGGCCTGATCTATCGCGGCCAGCGGCTGGTCAACTGGGATCCGGTGCTGAAGACCGCGATCTCGGATCTGGAAGTGGAGAACGTCGAGGAAGACGGCTTCCTCTGGTCGATCCGCTATCCGCTGGCCGATGGCGCCAGCTACGAGCACGTCGAGCATGACGCCGACGGCAACGAAATCCTGCGCGAAACCCGCGACTACCTGATTGTCGCCACCACCCGCCCGGAAACCATGCTCGGCGATACCGCCGCGATGGTGCATCCGGAAGATCCCCGCTATGCGTCGCTGATTGGCAAGGCGGTGCAGCTGCCGCTGACCGATCGGCGCATCCCGGTGATTGCCGATGACTATGTCGACCGCGCCTTCGGCACCGGCGTGGTCAAGGTCACGCCAGCGCATGACTTCAACGACTACCAGGTGGGCGTGCGCCATGACCTGCCGTTGATCAACCTGTTCACGCCGGTCGCCGCGGTCAACGACAACGCGCCGGAGAAGTATCGCGGCCTGGACCGATACGAAGCACGCAAGGTAGTGCTAGCCGACCTCGAAGATCTCGGCCTGCTGGTCGAGACCAGGCCGCACAAGCTGCAGGTACCGCGTGGCGATCGCACCGGCCAGGTGATCGAGCCCTACCTGACCGATCAGTGGTTCGTGAAGATGGACGCGCTGGCCCAGCGCGGACTGGAACTGGTCGAAAAGGGCGAGGTCAAGTTCGTCCCGGCCAACTGGATCAACACCTATCGCCACTGGATGGAGAACATCCAGGATTGGTGCATCAGCCGCCAGCTGTGGTGGGGCCACCGCATACCGGCGTGGTTCGACGATCAGGGCAACTGCTACGTCGGCCGCGACGAAGCCGAAGCGCGCGCCAAGGCCGGCCTTTCCGCCGACGTGGCCCTGCACCAGGACAGCGACGTGCTGGAAACCTGGTTCTCCTCGCAGCTGTGGCCGTTCAGCACGCTGGGCTGGCCTGATGCGCAGGCGATGCAGGAGCGCGGTTTTGATCGCTACCTGCCGTCGTCGGTGCTGGTCACCGGCTTCGACATCATTTTCTTCTGGGTCGCGCGCATGATCATGGCAACCGATCACTTCACCGGCCGCGTGCCGTTCAAGGACGTGTACGTCACCGGCCTGATCCGCGACGCGCAGGGCCAGAAGATGTCCAAGTCCAAGGGCAACGTGCTGGACCCGCTGGACATCATCGACGGCATCGCGCTGGAAGATCTGGTGGCCAAGCGCGTGGTCGGGCTGATGCAGCCCAAGATCGCCGAGCGCATCGAAAAAGCCACGCGCAAGGAATTCCCCGACGGCATCGCCGCGCACGGCGCCGACGCGCTGCGCTTCACCATTGCCGCCCTGGCCACCCACGGCCGCGACATCAAGTTCGATCTGGGCCGCGCCGAAGGCTACAAGAACTTCTGCAACAAGCTCTGGAACGCCAGCCGCTTCGTGCTGATGAACACCGCTGCCGAAACCGCCGACGGCTCTTCCCTTCCCCCGCAAGCGGGGGAAGGTGCCCGAAGGGCGGATGGGGGCAAGCCGGCCAATCAGCTTTCAGCCGTCACCGACGCCGAAAAGTGGATCCTCGCCCGCCTCGCGCAGGTCACCGCCGAAGCCGAAGGCCACTACGCCAACTACCGCTTCGACCTGCTCGCGCAGTCGTTGTACGAGTTTGCCTGGAACGAGTTCTGCGACTGGTTCGTCGAACTGTCCAAGCCCGCGCTCAATGGTGATGACGCCGTTGCCGCGGCCAGCACCCGCCACACCTTGCTGCACGTGCTGGAATCGCTGCTGCGCCTGCTGCATCCGCTGATCCCCTTCGTCACTGAAGAACTCTGGCAGCAGGTCGCACCGCGCCTGGGTATTGCCGGCGACACCATCTCCCTGCAGCCCTACCCCAACGCCGCCGACTTTGCCGGCCAGGATTTCGCTGCCGCCGAAGCGGACGTGGAATGGCTCAAGCAGATGGTGTCGGCGCTGCGCCGCGTGCGCAGTGAATTGAACGTGGCGCCCTCCAGGCAGGTGAGCCTGCTGCTGCAAGGCGGCAGCGACAAGGATCCCGCCCGCATGGATCGCTTCCGCGCGTCGCTGGCGTTCCTGCTCAAGCTCGAAGCGATCACCTGGCTCTCGGCCAACGACAGCGCACCGGCATCGGCGACAGCGGTGGTTGGTGACCTGACCTTGTTGGTGCCGCTGGAAGGCCTGGTCGATCTGGACGCCGAGCGCACGCGCCTGGACAAGGAAATCAAGCGCGTGGAAGGCGAGATCGGCAAGTGCAACGGCAAGCTGGGCAACGCCACCTTCGTCGACAATGCGCCCGCCGCCGTGGTCGAACAGGAACGCCAACGCCTGGCGGATTGGACCAACCAGCTGGGCGCATTGCGCGAGCAGCGCGGCAAGCTCTGAATCCGTTGGACAGCACGGAAATAAAACGGGCCCATGGCCCGTTTTTTTTACCGGTCGTAACGACGCGCTGGAACGCGGGTGGGTAACTGCGTGGCGCGCTCGCCGCTACGCCATCTCGTCAAAGAACAATTCGATCGCCATCACCAGCGCGTCTTCGCGACCATCGCGCGCCGGGTAGTAACGCGGACGGCGACCAATCTCGTTGAAGCCTTCGCTGTGGTACAGGCAGATCGCGCCCAGGTTCGAGGGGCGCACTTCGAGAAAAACGCGGCCGGCGCGCAGATCGCGCGCCGAGTTCACCAGCGCACGCAGCAGGTAACGGCCGTGGCCCCGGCCCTGCCGTTCGGGGGACACGCAGACATTGAGGATATGCGCCTCATCGGCGGCCACGCTGAGGATGCCGTAGCCAATCACCAACTGATGTTCGGTCAGCACCCAGGCCGGATAACCGGCCTTGAGGCAGTCGCGGAAAATGCCGCGGGTCCACGGAAACGGATAGGCGCGCTGCTCGATCGCCATCACCGCGTCCAGATCACTGTCGCGCATCGGACGCAATGCGACCGGGCCGGCGGCAGGTTCGGCGCGGATGGCGCTCACTAGGGGACTGGCCTGCGCAACGCGCGCAGGCGCGGCCACAGCGCGCGCTTGGCGGAGGGATTGCCGCGCAGTTCGGCCGACGCCGGCCACTGCGCGAAGATCTCGGCGGCGCCTTCCGCATTCGGATTGCAGCCCGACGCACGAATCAGCGCGAAGTGCAGGCGATCCGGCAGTCGCGCTCCGGCTGCGCGGGGACGTGCGGCGGGCCGCGCGGCGGCCGCGGGGCGGGCCGGCGCGGCCTCATCCAGCAATGGCGCCACGCGCGCTTGCGCTCTCGCCGTGACGGGCGCGGCGTTGGCGGTTTCCGGTGCAGGCGTCGCTGCGGCGACAGCCTCCGGTTCGACGGCCTCGGTCACCGAACCACTCGCATACACGGTGTAGCCCAACGCCGCCAGCCACTCCTGCTGTTCTGCCGACCAGGGCAGCGCCGCGTCGACCAGGCTCATGACACCCGCGCCTCGCTGCGACGCGCACGCTGCCACAGCCAGTAGCCGGGCCCGGACAGTGCATAGACCACGCCCACCGCAAACAGCACGCGCGGCAGATCGATGAAGGCAATGGCGATCGCCACCGCGACCACCAGCAGGGCGACGAAGGGCACGCGATCGGCGCGCGCGCCACCTTCACCAGTTCCCTTGAAACTCCAGAAACGGATCCGGCTCACCATCAGCAACGCGGCCAGGATGGTCACCACCAGCGCGACATAGCGCAGCTCGTCGCCGTTCCAACCCAGGGTGCCGTCGGCAAACGCCCAGACGAAGGACATCATCAATCCGGCCGCGGCCGGACTGGCCAACCCGATGAACCAGCGCTTGTCGACCGAGCCCACCTGGGTGTTGAAGCGCGCCAGGCGCAATGCGGCGCAGGCGGCATAGAGAAAGGCCACCGCCCAACCGACCCGGCCCATGGTCTGGCTGTCCAGCTTCAGCGCCGACAGGGACCAGTGGTACATCACCAGCGCCGGCGCCAGGCCAAAGCTGACCAGGTCGGCCAGCGAGTCGTACTGCACGCCAAAGTCGCTGCTGGTGCCGGTCAGGCGCGCCACGCGGCCATCGATGCCATCCATCAACCCGGCCACGAACACCGCGATGGCGGCATGCACGAACTGTTCGTTGGCCGCGGCGATGATCGCGTAGAAGCCCGCAAACAGGCCCGCCGTGGTGAACAGGTTGGGCAGCAGGTAGATCCCGCGCGAGCGCGGCGGCGGCTTGATTTCGTCCATGGGTCGCAGTTTAGCCCATGGCATCGGCGCAACGGCTTGCCAACCCTGCTGGCGGGATGCTGGAATCGCAATCTCGCTTATCTGCCAGGGGAACGACCATGCGGGCCACTTTCCGATCGCTCTCGGCCGCTGTCGTCCTGGGCAGCCTGCTGGCGGCAGCGAGCCTGGCCGCCCAGGCCGCCCCGGTATACCAGTGGAAGGATGCCAACGGCGTCACCCACTATTCCGACAAGCCGCCCGCTGGCGAGCAATACAAGGATCGTCGCATCGACCCGCGCGGCGAACCGCTGGCGCAGTCCGAGCCGGCCGGCAAGTCGGTGGCCAGCCCGCAGTGCCTGCAGGCACGCAAGAATCTGGAAGTGCTCAGCAGCAGCACGCGCGTGTTGCAAGCCGGCGAAGACGGCAAGCCCGGTGGGCAACCGCTGGACGAACAGCAGCGCGCCAACCAGCGCGCCCTGGCCGAGGCCGCGCAGAAGGCCTACTGCACGCCCTGACCGCCGATGCGCGCCGTCTGGGCCATCCTGCTGGGAGCCGCCGCGGGCATTGGCCTGGCGCTATGGCTGGCGAGTGAAGAGCACGCCGACCGCCCGCTGCCGGACCCGCGCGCACCCGGCGCCGCCGACAGCCAGGATGCCGATGCCCTGCCCGGCCTGTACCGCTGGCGCGACGACAAGGGCGTGCTGCAGATCACCGACAAGCCGCCGCGTGGTCGCCCCTATGAACGCGTGGATCGGCAGGGTGACCCGGCCATCGCCGTGGATGGCCAGCGCCAGGGCGACTGAGCGCCCATCGGGCGGTCCCCGGCCAAGGCTGGCAGAATACGGTGTTCATCCCCTGCCAAGTCCCCTTCAATGCGTCTTTCGCAATTCCACCTCCGTACCACCAAGGAAACTCCGGCCGATGCCGAGCTGGTGAGCCACCAGTTGATGATGCGTGCCGGCATGATCCGCAAGCTGGCCGCCGGCCTGTACACCTGGTCGCCGCTGGGCCTGCGCGTGCTGCGCAAGGTGGAGTCGGTGGTGCGCGAAGAAATGAACGCTGCCGGCGCCATCGAACTGCTGATGCCGACCATCCAGCCGGCCGAACTGTGGCGCGAGACCGGCCGCTGGGAAAAATTCGGCGACCAGCTGCTCAAGATCACCGACCGCAAGGAAGCCCAGTACTGCTACAGCCCCACCGCAGAAGAAGCCGTAACCGACTTCGCGCGCCAGGAGCTCAACAGCTACAAGCAGTTGCCGGTCAACTACTACCAGATCCAGACCAAGTTCCGCGACGAAATCCGCCCGCGCTTCGGAGTGATGCGCGCGCGCGAGTTCCTGATGAAGGATGCCTACTCCTTCCACATCAGTGACGAGGATCTGGTGCGCGAGTACCACAACATGCATGCGGCCTACACGCGCATCTTCACCCGCCTGGGCCTGGAGTTCCGCGCGGTGCAGGCCGACAGCGGTGCGATCGGCGGCGACGCCTCGCAGGAATTCCATGTGCTCGCCGAATCAGGCGAAGACGCCATCGCCTTCTCCACCGGCTCGGACTATGCCGCCAACGTGGAAGCGGCGGTGGCCGCCGCACCGGCGCCGCGTGCGGCCGCAACCGAAGCACTGCGCAAGGTCGACACGCCGACGCAGAAGACCTGCGAAGACGTGGCGGCGTTGATGGGCATTGCGCTGCAACGCACGGTCAAGTCGATCGCGGTGATGACCGAGGGTGGCTTCGTGCTGGCGCTGGTGCGCGGCGATCACGTAGTCAACGAAATCAAGCTGGCCAAGGTGCCGGGCCTGGCGGGTTATCGCCTGGCGAGCGAAGCGGAAATCAGCCAGCACCTGGGCAGCGAACCGGGCTTCCTCGGACCGCTGCGGCCGCGCGAAGCCATCCGCGTGGTGGCGGATCGCGACGTGGCCGCGATGGCCGACTTCGTGGTCGGCGCCAACGAGGTCGGCTATCACCTGGCCGGCGTCAATTGGGGTCGCGATCTGGAAGAGCCCGAGACCGTGGCCGACATCCGCAACGTGGTGGAAGGCGAAGCCGCCGCTGACGGTGGTGTGATTCGCATTGGTCGCGGCATCGAAGTGGGCCATGTGTTCCAGCTCGGCCGCAAGTACAGCGAGGCCATGCAGTTCAGCGTGCTCGATGAAAACGGCAAGGCCAGCGTGCCGGCGATGGGTTGCTACGGCATCGGCGTGTCGCGCATCGTCGCCGCGGCCATTGAACAGAACAACGATGCCAACGGCATCATCTGGCCGGTGCCGATGGCGCCGTGGACCGTGGCTGTGTGCGTGATCAATCCCAAGAACGATGCCCAGGTGGCGCAGGCCGCCGCCGATCTGTTGGCGGAGCTGCGTGCTGCCGGTGTGGACGCGGTGCTGGATGATCGTGGACTGCGCCCGGGTGCGATGTTCGCCGACATCGAATTGATCGGCATCCCGCATCGTGTGGTGGTCTCCGAACGCGGACTGGCGGCGGGCACGTACGAATACCGCGCGCGACGCGCCAGCGAAGCGGAAAACCTGGACAAGGCCACGTTGCTCGCACGCATCTCCGCGTGACTCGAATAACGTTATAGCTGTTACTCGTCGGGCGGGTCCGCAATGGCCCGCCCGATTTGTTTCCCTATGCCGAATCCATGTCCTAAGATGGGGTCGCCGCCATGGATTGGTGCCACCTACCCATCCACCGGAGAATTTGATGTCGATTGATTTGCGAGGCCTGTCGGCCAAAGAGCTGGGCGCCCTGATTGATCAGGCGCGCAAGCAGCAGACCAAGCTGGCCAAGCGCACGCCCATTGCCACTGTCCGCAGCAAGATCACCAAGTTCGCCCAGGCCGAAGGCTATACGTTGGAGGAACTTTTCGGCGGCGTGAAGAGTGCTCCGTCACGTGGCAAAACCGCAGCCGCACCGTCCTCGCGCGCAGGTCGCAAGTTGGGCAAGGTAGCGCCCAAATACCGCAATCCCGCCAATCCCAAGGAAACCTGGACCGGCCGTGGCAAGCAGCCGCGCTGGATGGCGGCGCTGACCGCGAAGGGCAAGAAGGTCGAGGATTTCCTGATCAAGAAGAAATAAGTGTGCTTGCCCGCCACATCGGGCAAGTGATCACGCAAACACGAAAAAGCCGCCTGCGAGGCGGCTTTTTCCTGTGTCGATGCCGGCGCTTGGCTTCAGAGGTTCTTGCGCGCCGACACCACCAGATTGCCGAACAGCAATCCGGCAATCAGCGCCATCACGATGTTGGTGACACCGAGCAGAGCGGACTGACCCACGCCCACATCCTGCTGCTGTACCAGGTTCATCAGGCCGCGCAGGCTGGCGCTGCCGGGCACCAGCATCAGGATGCCCGGCACGCGAATCAGTGCACCCGGGCGATTGGCCCAGCGCGCGAAGGCGTTGCCGGCCGCGGTGAGCACCAGCGCCGACAGGAAGATGCCGACCGGAGCGCCCCAGGCTTGCCCGGCATAGCGGGAGATGCTGTAGCCGCCTATCGCGGCCGCCATGACCCACACATAGTCACGCCGATGGGCCTTGAACAGCACGGCAAAGGCATAGGCGGCCACCACCATCGCGCACCACTCCACCCATTCGGGTTGCGGACGCAACGCGCGCACTTCCGGGTACAGGCCCAGCAGTTGCGCCAGCGTGATCGCAATCAGGCTGCCCACGGTGAGCTTGAGGATGGTCGCCATCGCGCCGGCGAAACGCGCCACGCCTGAGACCAGATGCTGGCTGGTGAGCTCGTTGACCGCGTTGGTCAACGACATGCCGGGCAGCAGCACGATCAGCGAAGCGATGATCACCGTGTTGAGGTTCAGCGGCGCCACGAAGTTGGCCACCAGCACCGCGACAAAGCCGGCCATGAAGGCCGACACGGCATCGGCGGCTTCCTTCATCTGCGGTCGCCGCTCCAGCAGATGGTTGAACACGCCAATCAGCACGCCAATCAAGGTGGCGGCGCCAATGTCCACCCACGGCAGCCGCCACAGCCCGGCCACCGCGCCGGATGCCAGCCCGGAGGCCAGCACCTGCATCACCCGCCAACTCCGGCTGGGCTTGCGATCCAGCGAGCGCAGGGCGGTGTGGCCTTCGGCCACGCTCAGGTGGCCGGCCATCACGTCCTCGGCGATCCGATCCGCCTGGCTGAGTTTGTTCAGATCGGTTTCGCCCGGCGCCAGCCGGATCACGCGCGTGGTGTCGCTCGCGCCCAGGGGACGCGTGGGATCATTGAAGCTCAGGATCAAGCCGGTGGGATTGGACCAGGGTTCGCAGTCCAGCCCCAGACGCTGCGCCACCGCCGCCACCGCGGCCTCCAGTCGCTGCGCCGTGGTTCCATAACTGTGCAAGCGACTGGCGATCTCGCAGACGAAGGCGATGCGTTGCGCGTAGGTGGCGGACGTGGTCGAAGGTTCGGACATGGCTCGGAAGGGATCGGACGGCACCGGCTGAAAGACCAGGATCGCTGTGCGTAAACTTTCGCAACGGCAAGCCAGCATAAAGGTGAATCTTGAACATGGGTATCGGCGAAGCCCTGGCCTTGGCCAGCGCGGCCACCTGGGCGGTGGGCGTGATCCTGGCGCGCCAACTCGGCTCGACCCTGCCGCCGCTGGCCTTGAACCTGCTCAAGAACGGCCTGGTGCTGAGCGTACTGGCGCCCATCGCGCTATGGCTGTATGCCGGCCAGTGGCCGCAATTGCCGACGGCGGATTTGCTGCTGGTCCTGCTCAGTGGCGTGCTGGGCATCGCAATTGCCGACACCTTGTACTTCCGCGCCCTCAACGAATTGGGCGCCGGCCGCATGGGCATCATCGGCAACCTCTACAGCCCGCTGGTGCTGCTGATGGGCTATGTCTGGCTGCAGGAGCGGCTGGGCGTACAGCAATGGCTGGGATTCGGCCTGGTGGCATTGGGCGTGTTGCTGGTGACCCGACCTTCGGCCAACGGCGAGCGGACGTCAGGCCACACCTTGCGCGGTGTGTTGATTGGGATGACCGCGATCGCACTGATGGCGGTAGCCGTGGTGATGGTGAAGCGCGTGCTGGAGCAACAGCCGTTGCTGTGGGTGACCCTGCTGCGGCTGCTTGGCGCAGTGGTGGGGCTGGCGGCCATCGCGTGGCTGCCGGCGATGCGTCGTTGGGTTGCCTTTTCGCCGCGGAACGTAGCGTGGCCGCGGCTCGTGGCGGCGGCTCTGGTGGGCCAGGGCCTGTCGATGCTGTGCTGGTTGGGGGGGTACAAATACACCAGCGCGTCGGTGGCGGCGGTACTCAATGAGTCGGCTTCAGTGTTCCTGGTGGTGCTGGCCGCGGTGTGGTTGCGCGAGCCTCTGGGGCGGCGTGGGGTTGTCGGCGTAGCCCTCACGTTCGGCGGCATAGCCTGTATGCTCCTTGGCCGAACGAGCCCATGACGCCTACCCCCGCCCGCCCGCTCTGCAAGACCGACTCCGCCGACCCGTCCCGGGTCCGGCTGGAAGGCGACTGGACGCTGATAAATGCGCTGGTGGTGGCCGATCGCCTGCGCGAACTGCCCGAGGACGTGCGCAGCCTGGATGCCACCGGCATCGCCCGCATCGATTCGGCCGGTGTGCTGCAGTTGCTGCGCTATGCCAAGCGGCGCGAGCTGGCTGCCGAAGCGATCCAGTTCCGCAGCGACCACCAGGCCCTGGTCTCCACCATCGAGGACGTGGTCGATGATCGACCGCCGCGCAAGCGCGACTACGGCGTGCTCGCGGCGCTGTCGCGGCTGGGTGAGCGGGTCAGCGAGAACGGCAAGGAAATCGTCTCGCTGTTGAGCTTCACCGGTGAAAACCTGGTCAAGTTGCTGCGCATGATCAAGGAGCCCAAGCGCTTCCGCCTGACCGCCACGGTCTCGCACATGGAAGAAGTGGGCCTGGATGCGGTGCCGCTGGTGGCGTTGTTGTCGTACCTGGTGGGGGCCGTGATCGCCTTTCTGGGCTCGACGATCCTGCGCGATTTCGGCGCCGAGATTTACGTGGTGGAACTGGTCAGCATCGCCTTCCTGCGCGAGTTTGCCGTGCTGTTGACCGCCATCGTGCTGGCCGGGCGCACGGCGTCGGCGTTCACCGCGCAGATTGGCGCAATGAAGAGTCGCGAGGAAATCGACGCCATCCGCACGCTGGGCCTGGACCCGATTGACCTGCTCGTATTGCCGCGCCTGATCGCCTTGCTGCTGATGCTGCCCCTGCTGACCTTCGTCGCAATGATGGCCGGCCTGGCCGGCGGCATCACCGTGGGCGCTTTCGACCTGGGCATCCCGCCGCAGATGTACCTGTCGCGCATGCACGAAACCATCGAGGTGCGGCATTTCCTGGTGGGCCTGTCCAAGGCGCCGGTGTTCGCCATGGTCATCGGCCTGATTGGCTGCCTGGAAGGCCTGCGCGTGGAAGGCACGGCGCAGTCGGTCGGCGAACGCACCACCTCCAGCGTCGTGCAGTCGATCTCGCTGGTGATCATCATCGATGCCATGGCCGCGCTGTGGTTCATGAACATGGATTGGTGAGGATGCAGACCCACGCTCCCCCGCAGGACGTCGCCGAGGGCGACCCCAACGCCGGCGCCGAGGCGATCATCTCGGTGCGTGGCCTGGTCAACCGCTTTGGCGACCAGACGGTGCACGACAATCTCGATCTGGACGTGCGGCGCGGTGAGATCCTCGGCGTGGTGGGCGGTTCGGGCACCGGCAAGTCGGTGTTGATGCGCAGCATCCTGGCCTTGCGCCGTCCACAGGCCGGCACGATTACCGTGCTGGATGCCGATGCGCTGTCCGACGATCCCGCCGCGCGCCTGCACATCGAGCGCAATACCGGCGTGTTGTTCCAGGATGGCGCGCTGTTCTCGTCGCTGACCGTCGGCGAGAACGTGCAGGTTCCACTGAAGGAGCACCACGCCGAATTGCCCGACAGCTGGCGCTACGAACTGGCACTACTCAAGGTCAAACTGGCGGGCCTGCCGGCCGACGCATTGAACAAGTTGCCGGCGCAGTTGTCCGGGGGCATGCGCAAGCGCGCCGGCCTGGCGCGTGCACTGGCGCTGGACCCGCCGCTGCTGTTCCTGGACGAACCCACCGCCGGCCTGGACCCGATTGGCGCGGCCGCTTTCGACCGGCTGATCAAGACCCTGCAGGAAGCGCTGGGCCTGACCGTTTTTCTCATCACCCACGATCTGGACACCTTGTACGCTATCTGTGATCGCGTGGCGGTGCTGGCCGATGGCAAGGTGGTGATCGCCGCGCCGCTGGCGGAAGTGGAACGATTCGAACATCCGTGGGTGCAGGAGTATTTCCACGGACCCCGCGCGCGCGCCGCCCGTTCGGCCGTGCCCGCACAGCAAGAGGCAGACTGAGTCATGGAAACCCGAGCCAATTATGTATTGATCGGCGCCTTCACCTTGGTGGTGGCGTTCGCCCTGCTGCTGTTCGGCCTGTGGGCGGCCAAGTACTCCTCGGAGCGCACCTGGCAGGAATACCAGATCGTCTTCCGCGAAGCGGTGACCGGCCTGTCGGTCGGCAGCCCGGTGCAGTACAACGGCATCGCGGTCGGTTCGATCACCAAGCTGTCGCTGGCGCCCAACGATCCACGCCAGGTGGTGGCCCAGATCCGCGTGGAGTCCTCCACGCCCATCAAGACCGACACCCGCGCCAAGCTGGCGATCACCAGCCTGACCGGCCCGACCATCATCCAGCTCAGTGGCGGCACGCCGCAGGCGCCGGCGCTGACCTCGGTCGACAAGCGCGAAGCCCCGGTCATCCAGACCGCACCTTCTGCACTGCAGAACATCACCGACACCGCCAGCCGCATCGTCGAGCGGCTGGATCAGGTGTTGAGCGACAAGAACGTGGCGAGCATCGCCCGCACACTGGACAACCTGGAATCGATCAGTGGTTCGCTGGCCAGCCGCGATGAAGGCCTGCAGACGCTGATCGTCAGCGCCCGCGATGCCGCGCGCAAACTCGACACCACCCTCACCACCACCAACGGCACGATTGAGCGGATCGATCAGAACCTGGTGCGCGAACTGCCGCCGCTGTTGGAAAAGCTCGACGCCACGCTGTCCAAGCTGGATTCGGCGGCCGGCAATGCCGACGCGATCCTCGGCGAGAACCGCGCGGCCATCAACAGTTTCGCCACCGACGGCCTGGGGCAGTTGGGCCCGACTCTGACCGAACTGCGCGGACTGGTTCGCGATCTGCGCCGGGTCAGTGACCGTCTGGAAGGCAACCCCGCCCGCTACCTGCTGGGCCGTGACGCACCCAAGGAGTTTGAACCCAAATGAAGGCGCTGCGACCCCTGAGCTTTGCACTGTCGGCGCTGCTGCTGGCCGGCTGTTCGATCCTGGACAGCAAGCAGACCGATCCCGTCACGATCTACTCGCCGCAGATCAGGGTGGCGCCGGACGACAACTGGCCCACCGTGGCCTGGTCGCTGGTGATCGCCAAGCCGACTGCCGCGCGCGTGGTCGACAGCCCACGCATTTCGGTACGGCCTGCGCCGGGCGAACTGCAGGTCTACAAGGGCGCCGCCTGGGCGCAACCGGCCACAGATTTGCTGCAGGATGCGGTGCAACGCGTGCTTGAAGATTCCGGACGCATTGCTGCCGTGTCCAGCTCCGATGCCGGCATCCTGGGCGACTACCGCCTGGTGATGGACGTGCGCCGGTTCGAGTCCGATTACGCCAGCCAGAGCGTGCCGGCCGCGACGATCGAGATCAGCGCCAAGCTGGTCCAGCAGCGCAGCCAGCGCGTGGTGGCTTCGCGCACCTTCCTGCAGGCCGAGCCGGCCAGCGGCACCGAGGTCAGCCAGGTGGCCGGCGCGTTCGAGCAATCGCTGACCCGCATCACCCACGACATCGTCGGCTGGTCACTGGTGCAGGGCCAGGCAGACGCCACTCGACCGGCGGCCGTCGTGCGCTGAGCCGCGTTCAATGCGGCCGGATGTGGCGGAAGGTCAGGTTGATGCGCTCGCCGACCGGCCGCGAAGTGCGTGGCAAGGCGTGCCTGTAGTGGCGCTGGGTGTCGCCGGCCATCACCAGCAGGCTGCCGTGGTCCAGCGCCAGCTCGGCCTTCAGCGCCGGATCCCGGCGATGCTTGAGCACGAAGCGGCGCGTGCCGCCCAGGCTGAGTGAGGCTATCACCGGCGCGGGCCCCAGCTCCGGCTCGTCATCGCTATGCCAGCCCATGCTGTCATGGCCATCGCGATAGCGATTGGCCAGCACACTGTTGAATGTCTCACCCAGCTCGGCCTGCAGGCGTTCAGCCAGTTCGCGCAATGCCGGATGCCAGGGACGCGGCCGGAACTCGCTGCCCGAATAGCGGTAGCGGGCCTGCGGATCACCCATCCAGCAGCTCAGGCGCGGCGAGTCCACCTCGCGCCCGAACAGGAGCAGGCGATGGATTTCCCAGGGGATTTCCGTCCGCAAGGCCGTCAGCAGGCGATCCGCCGCGTCCACGGCCAGCCAGCCCGGTCGCCAGATCAAGCGCGCATCCGGCAATGCGAGTTCACTTTCTGCGGACGGAAACAGGGGCAGGCTCATCGGCCTCATGCTGATGGAATTGCCCCTGCTGGCGCAAACCCCGAAAATGGTCCCAGCCAAAACGCCAGAGAGGATTCCGCATGTCCGAGGTTGAACGCGATGTCATGGAGTACGACGTCGTCACCGTCGGTGCCGGTCCCGCGGGCCTGGCCTTCGCCATTCGCCTGAAGCAGCTCAACCCGGAGATTTCGGTCTGCGTGATCGAGAAGGCCAGCACCGTGGGTGCGCAGATCCTGTCCGGCGCGGTGATCGAGCCGGCGCCACTGGATGCGCTGCTGCCGGGCTGGCGCGACGCGCCGCCGCCCATCTGCGTTCCCGCCAAGGACGACGAGTTCTGGTTCTATACCAAGACCGGCGGCTTCAAGTCGCCAATCGTGCCGCCGGGCATGCACAACCATGGCAACTTCATCGTCAGCCTGGGCGCACTCTGCGCCTGGCTGGCGCCGCAGGCCGAGGCGCTGGGCGTGGAGATCTATCCGGGCTTTGCCGCGGCCGAGACCCTGCACGATGACAGCGGCCGCGTAGTTGGCGTGCGCATCGGCGACATGGGCGTGGCCAAGGATGGCGAGCACAAGCCCGGCTACACGCAGGGCATCGACATCCACGCCAAGGTGACGGTGCTCGCCGAAGGTGCGCGCGGCCATCTGACCAAGCGCCTGGTCAAGCAGTTCGCGCTGGACCGCGACAGCGATCCGCAGGGTTATTCGATTGGCTTGAAGGAACTGTGGCAGGTGCCGGAAGGCCGCGTGACGCCCGGCAAGATCGTGCACACCCTGGGTTGGCCGGCCGATGACAAAATCTACGGCGGCAGCTTCCTGTACCACCTGGACAACAACCAGATTGCACTGGGCTACGTCAGCGGCCTGGATTACCAGGATGCGGAATACAAACCGTGGGAAGCCTTCCAGCAATGGAAGAACCATCCGCTGGTCAAGCCGCTGCTGGAAGGCGGCACCATCCTGTCCGGCGGAGCGCGCGCCATCGTCACCGGCGGCTGGCAATCCCTGCCCAAGGTGGAAATGCCGGGCGCGCTGTTGATCGGCGATACCGCCGGCCTGCTCAACGTGCCCAAGATCAAGGGAACGCACCAGGCGATCCGCAGCGGCATGCTGGCCGCCGAACACCTGGCCGGCAACGCGCTGGAGCCGAGCGGCTTCGATGCCAAGCTGCGCGACTCCGAGGCGATGAAGGAGCTCAAGCAGATCCGCAACATCAAACCCGGCTTCAAGAAGGGCCTGTGGTTTGGCCTGATGAATGCAGCGTGGGAAACGGTGTCGTTCGGCCTGTCGCCGTGGACGCTCAAGAACAAGCCCGACTGGTGCTCGCTGGACCAGATTGGCGCACACGAGGCGCCGCGTCGCGACTACGTCGAGCGCACGTTGGCCCCGCGCGACCGCCTGCAGGCGGTGTACTACGCGGCCACCGAGCATGACGAAGACCAGCCGGTGCACTTGAAGGTGGCCGACACCTCCATCTGCATCGAACGCTGCACGGTGGAGTACGACAATCCCTGCACGCGCTTCTGCCCGGCCGGAGTTTACGAAATCGTCGATGACGGGGCCGGCAAGCGTCTGCAGATCAACGCGGCCAATTGCGTGCATTGCAAGACCTGCGACATCAAGGACCCGTACGAGATCATCACCTGGGTCACGCCGGAAGGCGGTTCCGGCCCCAACTACCAGAACCTTTGAGCAACGTGGCGTCCCGCTCACCCACGCCGCTGCGCAACGCAATGTTCTACGCGCTGCGCTGGGCATTCCGGATCACGCCGATGTCGCTGGCCACGCGGGATCGCCTGCGCCAGCGGTTTCTGGATCGGCATGCGGATCTGGTGCCGGTGGGGCCGCGCGGTGTGCTGGCCGAGCATGCATCGAATCGCCGCGTACGCGCCGACGAACGCGCGTTGGGCTATGTCGAGTACCGGAAAGAGCCGCTCATCGACCCGCTGCCCGCCACCCTGGTGGCCTTCTACTTGCCGCAATTCCACGCCATCCCCGAAAACGATGCCTGGTGGGGCAAGGGTTTCACCGAGTGGCGCAATGTCACCCGCGCGCTGCCGCAGTTCGAAGGGCATGTGCAGCCGAAGCTGCCTGGCGATCTCGGTTTCTACGATCTGCGCAATCCCGAGGTGATGCGCGAACAGGCACGGCTGGCACGCGAGTACGGGATCGGTGCGTTCTGCTTCTACTTCTACTGGTTTGGCGGCAAGACCCTGCTCGAAGCGCCACTTCGCAACTGGTTGGCGGATCCCTCGATCGATCTGCCGTTCTGCCTGTGCTGGGCCAACGAGAAGTGGTCGCGCACGTGGGATGGACGCGGTAACGAAATCCTGATCGATCAGCAACACAGTGCGGCCGATGATCTGGCCTTCATCGCCTACATCGCCGATTACCTGCGCGACCCGCGCTACCTGCGCGTGGACGGCAAGCCGGTGTTGCTGGTGTACCGACCCGGCCTGTTTCCGGAGATGGCGGCCACTGCGGAGCGCTGGCGCGGATGGTGTCGCGACAACGGCATTGGCGAGATTCATCTGGCCTACGTGCAGAGCTTCGAGCGCCCCGTGCCGGCCGATATCGGCTTTGACGCGGCGGTGGAGTTTCCGCCGAACCTGGGCACGCCCCAGCATGCCGATCCGCAGCCTGCTTTGCTCACTGCCGGCTACGCGGGCCAGGTGCTGGATTGGCGTTCCATGTCCGCGCAATTCCAGCAGCGTGCCGCGGAATCCGGTTATCGCGTGTATCGAGGCGTGAACCCGGGCTGGGACAACGAAGCTCGGCGTTCCGGTCGTGGACGCAGTTTTGTCCATGATTCACCGCGCGCGTACCGCGACTGGCTGCGAAGCGTGCTGGAACTGACCCCGACTCACGCGCAGCCTGCTTCCGCGCTGGTCTTCATCAACGCCTGGAACGAATGGGCCGAGGGCGCGGTCCTCGAGCCGACCGCCACCCTGGGCCATGCCTATCTCCAGGCCACGCGCGATGCCCTGTCCCGACCTGCCGTGCCCGTCGGCGGCCTGGCTTGCATCATCCACGCCTGGTATCCGGAGCTGTTGGCGCCGCTCCTGCGGTCGACCGCCGAGCATCTGCCCCAGGCTCGCCTGATCGTCACGACCGCACCCGAAGTCGCAGAGCAGGTGCGCGCCATCGTCGAGCGCACTTGCCCATATGCCGAGGTGCGCTGTTGCGAAAATCGAGGCCGCGACATCCTGCCCTTCCTGCGTGTGGCACAAGACCTGATGGACGAAGGGATCGAATTGGTCCTGAAACTGCACACCAAGCGTTCCGTGCACCGTGCCGACGGAGAGCAATGGCGGCGCGAGCTGGTCGACGATCTGCTTGCCCCTGAAGCGGTCCAAGCGGTGCTTGCCGCGTTCAAGGCGAAAGATGATCTGGGCGTCATAGGCCCGGAAGGGCATCTGCTGCGCCACGCGGACTACCTGGGCGCCAATGCGGCGAGCGTGGCACGCTTGAACACGCTGATGGGAGTGCCGCCTGCCGGGCCTGACCAGGTCTTTGTCGCTGGCAGCATGTTCTGGGTCCGGCTGCGTGCACTGCGGCCGTTGCTGGATGCCTGTCTGTTTGCCTCCGACTTCGAGGACGAGGCGGGACAGGTGGACGGCACGCTGGCGCATGCCGTCGAACGCGAGTTTGGCCATTGCGTGCAGGTCGCGGGCTTTCGCGTGCACAGCATGGCCTTCGTCCGGAGCGGGATCGAGCCGGCCATCCACCACTATCCCTATGCCCGGCCTACGAGGAACGGCGGCTGAGAGGCTAGAATCCCGTCATGCGCAGCGACCAGCACGAAGCATGAATCCAGAGGAAAACCCATCGGCACCCGCTGACATCGTGGTCGTGGGCCCGATCCTGCCTTTTCGCGGCGGGATATCCCAATACAACGAACTGCTGTACGGCAGCATGAAAAAACTGGGCTTGCCGAACCGTTTCATTTCCTTCTCGCGTCAATACCCCGCGCTGTTGTATCCCGGCAAGAGTGACAAGGATCCTTCGAAGTTGGGTCAATCGCTGCCTGGCGTGCGGTATGACATCGATTCGTTGAATCCCCTGACCTGGTGGCGCAGCGCACGGCGAATTGCGGCGACCCGACCCGCCTTGGTCGCCTTCCACTGGTGGACGATCTTCTGGGCCCCGTGTTTCATTGCGATGTGCTACCTGTTGCGGAGACGTCGCGTGCGTGTCGCGTTCATCGTCCACAACCTCGAAGATCATGACGCCGGTCGGCTGAAGTCGGTGCTGTCGCGGCGCTTGCTGGGCATGGCCGACGGCTTTCTCACCCACTCGCAATCGCAGAAGGCGGCGCTGGAAGCGTTGTTCCCCGGCAAGCCGGTTCTCTGTCATCCCATTCCCAGCTACGGACACTACCCGGCGCCCACCGGCTCCCTACCGAAACGCGGGCGCCTGGAACTGCTGTTCTTCGGCTTCATCAGACCCTACAAGGGATTGGACCTGCTGATGGAAGCCTTGGAGAGGCTGCAGGATTCGTCGGTCTACCTGACTGTGGTGGGCGAACCATGGGGCGACATGGAGGCCATCCAGCAAGCTGCGGCGCGCTTGGGCGACCGGGTCGAACTGCACCTCGAGTACAAGGGAGACGAGGAAGTCGCCGATTATTTCGAGCGCGCGGACTTCGTGATCCTGCCGTACCGTCATGCCACCGGCAGCGCAGTGGCGTCTGTCGCGCATCATTACCAAAAACCGTTGCTGGCGACGAACGTCGGAGGCCTTCCCGACGTAGTGGAACACGACGTCACGGGCATGCTGTTTCCGCCCAACGACGTTGCGGCGTTGACGCAGGTGATGGCCGATGCACGTCGCGAACAGGCGGAACGCCTGTCGGCCAACGTCAAGGCACAGAGTCGGCAATGGACCTGGGATACGCTCGCCCGGCAACTTCACCGATTGACCGCAGGGCCCGACGCCTCGCCGCGCCAGAGCAAGGACGCCCACCATGGCTGAGCCGGATCGCCAGGCACACGCAATCCTCGAGCGCGACAGCCGCATCAGCAAGGCCGACAAGATCGTGGCTCTGCTACCGGACCTGGACCTTGCAAGTTGTCGCCGCATCCTCGAAATCGGTTGTGGTTCCGGCGTCATTTCCAGTCGACTGGCCGAGGTCGCGCCGAATGCGGAAGTGCATGCCGTCGACGTGAAGGACAACCGCATCGAGTTTGCCGGCTATCACTTCTCGATTGTGGAAGGGACGCACCTGCCCTTCCCGGATCACCATTTCGATCTGGTCATTTCGAACCATGTCATCGAACACGTAGGCAACCACGAGGCACAACTTGAACACTTGCGCGAAATCGCGCGCGTATTGTTGCCTGCGGGTGTCGGCTACCTCGCCGTCCCCAACAAGTGGCGCCTGGTCGAGCCGCATTACCGCTTGCCCTTGCTGAGCTGGTTGCCGCAGTCGATCGCCGACGCGTGGGTCCGTCGTACGCGACGCGGCCAATACTACGATTGCGTTCCGCTGAGCGCACGTTCTGCCGAGCGCCTGTTTGACGAAGGTCACCTGCTGCACCAGGACATCACGATCCCGGCGTTGCGCGCCACCCTGGATATCGAGCATCCCCATTCTCCGGTGACGCCCTGGGTGCGTCGATTCGTCCCCGATGGCCTGTTGAAGCTGACCATGCCGGTGATACCCACGCTCATCTACCGGCTGAAGAGACAGCCCGCATGAAGCGGCTGTACGTCATTGTCGGAGTCATCCTCACCCTGCTGTCCGCGTTCTATTTCGTACAGGCCATCGGCAAGCATTGGGAATCGCTGAAGTCGTTCGAGTTCGGGATGCTCACGCTGCAGGCAATGATTGCGGCGGGCGTGCTCTACGCCACTACCTATCTCGTTTCGGCAGCGACCTGGCAGCGCGCGTTGCGCTTCCTTGGCGCAACCCTGGCCCTGGGTCATTCCGCCGCGATCATCCTGGTATCGCAGTTCGCCAAATACCTGCCCGGAAACGTGGGTCACCACGTCGGCCGAGTGCTGCTGGCGCAACGTGCGGGCCTGCCGGCGCAACTCGTGGTGGGCAGTCTGCTGGTGGATAGCCTGATGGTGGTGCTGGCGGCGCTGCTGTGCAGCCTGCCTTGTTATCCGTTGATATGGGCCTTGGCCAGCCAACGCGTGGCGCTTTCCGGCACATGGCTGCTCGTGATCCTGGGCTGCCTGTTGACCGCGGGCGCCGTCGCATGGCTGACTCGCGCCCACTGGCTGAAAGCGGGCGCGCTGGCCCGCCTGGTTTCGATACTCGCCAATCCAAAGAGCTTTCCGTTGCTTGGCCAGGGCATCGGGCTGTATTGCATCAGCTTCCTGCTGGGTGGCCTGGCTCTGTCCTTGTTGCTCGGTTCGCTGGCCCCCAGCGTGTCGCCGTGGTCCGTCCTGCCAGAGGTCGTGGGTGTCTATGCCGCGGCCTGGCTGTTGGGCTTCCTGATTCCTGGCGCTCCCGCGGGGCTGGGCATCCGCGAGGCGTGCCTGCTCGTGGGACTGGCGCCCATCGCCGGCCACGATGTCGCGCTTCTGGCCGCCGCCTTGTTGCGCGTTACCACCACCCTGATGGATGCGGTGGTGTTTGCGGTTGGCCTGGTGATGATGAAACGCTTGCCGCAAGCCTGAGCATCCTGATCCCGGGGCAAGGCCGCGCACCAAAAGCAGAGGGCCCGCCGATTGGCGGGCCCTCTGGCATTGACATGGCCCATCCTGATCAGGGACTCGGGCTCATCCAGCTTGACTCAGGGCTGGACACTCCAGGCTGTACCACTGACCGCAGGCACGGCCTGCACGGTCGTGGGCAAGCCCGAACGCCAGATCTGATTCTCGCCGGTGCTGCGATTACGCCAGAAGATGTCCCAGGCGCCATCACCATCGAAATCACCGGTCGTTTCAACCGTCCACGCAGTCGCCAGGTTGCTGCTGCGGGAACCGGTAGCAAGACCCTTCAGCCAGATGGAATTGCCGCCTCCGGTATTGCGCCAGAGGATGTCGGACGCGCCGTCACCGTCAAAGTCGCCGATGCCGGCAACCGACCAGTTGGCCGCCACCGAGCTGGAGCGTGCACCCGCGGCCACACCGGAGAACCAGATCGAGTTGTTCAGCGAGGTGGTGTTGCGCCACAGCACGTCGCTGCGCCCGTCGCCGTTGAAATCACCGACGCCGACCACGGACCACACCGTCGCCGTGCTGCTGTTGCTGGCGCCCGTCACGCTGCCGCTCCACCAGATGGAATTCGCGCCGCTGACCGGGTTGCGCCAGAAGATGTCGTCGCGACCATCGCCATTGAAATCGCCAACTCCGGCCACCTGCCAGGGCAGCGCGGTGGAGCTGCTGGTGGCACCGGCAGCGCCGCCGCCCCACCAGATCGAGTTCGAACCGGTGGTGCTCCGCCACAGCAAGTCCGACTTGCCGTCGTTGTTGAAGTCACCACTACCCACGACTCGCCAGTTCGCCGCCGTGGTGGTGGAGTAGGAGCCCGTGGGCGAAGCCGACCACCACAACGAATTGCCGTTGGTCTGCGAATTGCGCCAGAACACGTCCGAGCGACCATCGCCATTGAAATCGTTGCCGAGACCACGATTGAACGGCACCACCGTGGCGCGGAACTGTGCCACCACCGGGAAGGTCTGGTTCAGGCTGCGCGCGTTGTCCGCGGTGGCGGTACCGCATGCACGGCCGTCGCAGAGGGTCAACAGCGGCGAGGAGAAGTACAGCATCGGCGTCTGGTTTTCGTCACCATACGCCATGATGGTGAAGAAATTGCCGTTGGCGCTGTCAGTCTTGTAACCGTACGAATACGGATAGCGACCGATAATGTTGTTCGCATTCGCCACGTTGTGCTGCGAGCCCAGCAGGTGTCCGATTTCGTGGACAAAGCTGGTGGTGGCGCAATAGAAGTTGTCGTCGTTGTCATCGCTGACCACGCCATAGCCCCAGCGCGAATCATTGGCAGGCGTGACCGATGCCTGATTGGCGCCGATCAGCCAGGCAATACCGCAACCCTGATGCTCCGGCTCCTGGAACTTGCGCATCAGCAGCACCACGTCCGCTCCGTAGGTGTCGCGGGCGGTACGCAGAGGGGCAAGCGCCGCCGGGATGGTCACCGGGCTGACACCATTGCTGCCGGTCAGTTCCTGCAGCGCAGTCTGATTGCTGTTGGTCTCGGTGTAAGCCACTTCCATGGCATGGACCAGGCGGATATAACCGTTGACCTTGCTGTTGCGCAGGGCTTCGTTGCCCGTCGCCACCAGCGATGCAATGCGGGTGACGGCGCCTGAGGCGCTGCCGTAGCGAGTGCGGACGGACGGGGTGTAACCGACAGCCACGTCGACCGTGTTGAGGCTGGTCGGCGGCGCATTGGCAGCCACCGCCGGCGCGCTCTGGGCGACCTGCGCGGACGCTGCGATTTGCGCCGTGGCCGCTTCCACGATCGACGAAACCGAGGGAATCGCCACGTCGGTGCGGTCATGCGAGTTGCCGGACTTCAGTTGCGACGGGTCCACCTGCACGGCGAACAGCTGACCATTGCTGGTCTGGATGCTGATCGGGTGACGGCCCTGGCTCTGCGGGATCGAGGCGAACACGGCCTTCTCACCGAAGGTGATGATCGCTTCCTGCATGGGATCGCCGCCTTCGACCTTGCCCACCCAGGTCCAGTTGCCATCGATGGTTTCATCGTGGTGCTCGTACTTGAGCTTGACTTGGCTGCCATCAGGCATGGGCACGGTCATGTGACCGCTGACGACACCCTTGAGCGCGTGGTCTTCACTGATCGCGACCGGGTAATAGGTAAAGGCGCCCTCAACTTTGCTGGGCTTGCCTTTGTTCTGGTACGTCATCAGCGCGCCGCGATCCGGCGCGTTGGCGATCGAGGTCAGGACTGCGCGGCCGGAATGGACGCTCGCCGCGGTGGCGGCAACGCCACTGGCTGACTTGACAGACAGTTGAGCGGCGCCATCGGCGGACTTTTCGCCGCTGCACGCGGCCAACAACATAACTGCGGCGCACGCGCCGAGGCGAAACTTCATGCTTACCCTCAATCTCGGAAAAGCCCCTGAGATCACAAATATAACTCACCTCACACTCTTGGCCACGTGAATCGGTGATTTCGGTCCTTTCCCCCGGAAAGGACCGTACAGCAGGGCTTAAGCCGTAATCGAGCGGTCCGTCAGCTGCGGAATGGGACGCCGGTCTTGCCGGCCAATTCAGCCTCGCTGACCCCCTCCGCCATCTCCACCAACTGCAGCCCTTCCGGGGTCACATCGAACACCGCCAGGTCGGTGATGATTCGGTTCACCACGCCCACGCCAGTGAGCGGCAAGTCACACTTTGGCAGGATTTTGTGGCTGCCATCTTTGGCTACGTGTTCCATCAGGACCACGATGCGCTTGACCCCGGCCACCAGGTCCATGGCCCCGCCCATGCCCTTGACCATCTTGCCCGGGACCATCCAGTTGGCCAGGTCGCCCTGGTCAGTGACCTGCATGGCCCCCAGCACGGCCAGGTCGATATGGCCGCCGCGGATCATCCCGAAGGAGTCGTGGCTGCCGAAATAGCTGGCGCCGGCGCGGGCGGTCACGGTCTGCTTGCCGGCGTTGATCAGGTCGGCGTCAACCTGCTCTTCGGTCGGAAACGGACCGATGCCCAGCAGGCCGTTTTCCGATTGCAGCCAGACGTCGATGCCGTCCGGGATATGGTTGGCGACCAGGGTCGGCAGGCCGATGCCCAGGTTCACATAGGCGCCATCGGTCAGTTCGCGCGCGGCCCGCTGGGCCATTTCGTCACGGGTCCAGGGCATTACTTGTCTCCTTGGGCAACGGTGCGCTGCTCGATGCGCTTTTCGGGACTGGGGTTGTGCACGATGCGATCGACATAGATGCCGGGCAGGTGCACCTGATCCGGATCGATGTCGCCCACCTCCACCACCTGCTCCACTTCGGCCACGCAGATGCGGCCGGCCATCGCGCAGGCGGGATTGAAGTTGCGCGCGGTCTTGCGGAACACCAGATTGCCGGCCTTGTCGGCCTTCCACGCCTTGACCAGCGCCACATCGGCGGTCAGCGCCGTTTCCATCACGTACCAATGCTCGCCGAACTGGCGGGTTTCCTTGCCCTCGGCGACGATGGTGCCGAAGCCGGTACGGGTGAAAAACGCCGGGATGCCGGCGCCGCCCGCACGCAGGCGCTCGGCCAGCGTGCCCTGCGGATTGAATTCCAGTTCCAGTTCGCCGGCCAGGAACTGCCGCTCGAACTCCTTGTTCTCACCCACGTAGGACGAGATCATCTTCTTGATCTGGCGTGTGGCCAGCAGTTGGCCCAGACCGAATCCATCCACGCCGGCATTGTTGGAAATGGCGGTCAGGCCGGTGACGCCACTGTCGCGCAGGGCGGCAATAAGGGCTTCGGGTATGCCACAAAGACCGAATCCGCCCACGGCCAGCGTCTGGCCATCGGCCACGATTCCCTGCAGGGCGGCCTGCGCACTGGGGTACAGCTTCTGCTTGCCCGCGGAACCGCGGGCGGCGACGGCGACATCGACCATGAGGTTGATCCGTTTGGGAATCCTCACATTCTACCGATGCCACCCTTGGGCGACAGGTACTTTCGGGCAATGGCGGATCGCGAAGGCAGGCTGCGCTTAGACTGACGGCATGACCACACTTGCGCTCATCACCGCCATCGCCGCCACGGGACACGACGACGATCTGCCGCCGCTGATCGAGGCCTGCGCGCGCGCCGGCCTGCATACCCGTGCCCTGGCCTGGGACGATGCCTCGGTGGCTTGGCGGCGCGTGGACGCTGCGCTGTTCCGCTGCCCCTGGGACTACACCGAACGCCTGCCCGAATTCCTGGCCTGGTGCGAGCACACTGCCCGCCAAGTGCCGTTGTTCAATCCGCTGGCGGTGATCCGCTGGAACACCGACAAGCACTATTTGCGTGATCTGGCGCAGGCCGGCGTGCCGGTGGTGTCCACGCGCTTCGTCGAGCCGCACGAGGAACCGCTGGAAGCGCTGCAGGTGTTCCTGCAAGAACACGGCGCGGAAGAGTTCGTGGTCAAACCGGCGGTGAGCGCCGGCTCGCGCGACACCCAGCGTTACCGGCGCGAGCAGGAGTTCGCTGCCGGCAACCACATCGCGCGACTGCTCGACGAAAACCGCAGCGTGATGTTGCAGCCGTACCTGCCCGCCGTGGACAGCCGCGGCGAAACCGCCCTGATCTACTTCGACGGCCGATTCAGCCATGCGATCCGCAAGGCGGCACAGCTTGCCCCTGGCGACGCGCAGGCCGCCACGCCCTTTGCCTCCAAGGGCATCAGCGCCACCGACGCCGACGAGGACGAACTGGCCCTGGCCGAACAGATCCTGTCCGCCACCCAGCGGGTGCTGCGGCTGGACGCGCCCCTGCTGTATGCGCGGGTTGACCTGCTGCGCGACCCGCACGGCCAGCCCTGCCTGCTGGAGCTGGAGCTTACCGAGCCCTCTCTTTTCTTCGCCCAGGCCCCCGGGGCGGCCGATCGCCTGGTCCAGGCCGTGCTTGGCAGGTTGCCTCACACTTCCGTACGGGCTCGCACGGACCGGGTCTGACCGCTAAAATCCCGCTTCTGCCCTCGGTCAGCCGCCGCGACCGGGGCCATTCACAGCTGTTGCAGCACTGAGGAAATCCCACAGGATGAAGATTCTCGTCGCCTACAAGCGCGTGGTGGACTACAACGTCCGTATCCAGGTCAAGCCGGATGGTTCGGGCGTGGTCACCGACGGCGTCAAACTCTCGGCCAATCCCTTCGACGAAATCGCGCTGGAAGAAGCCCTGCGCCTGCGCGACAAGGGCGTGGCCAGCGAAGTGGTGGTTGCCACCATCGCACCCGCCGATGCACAGGCGCATCTGCGCAATGGCCTGGCCATGGGCGCCAACCGCGCCATCCACGTGGTCACCGATCAGGCGATCCAGCCGCTGACCGCAGCGCGCACCCTGCTCAAACTGATCGAGAAGGAACAGCCGCAGCTGGTGATCCTGGGCAAGCAGGCGATCGATGACGACGCCAACCAGACCGGCCAGATGCTGGCCACCCTGTGGGGCCGCCCGCAAGCCACCTTCGCCTCCAAGCTGGAAGTGGCCGGCGACAAGGCCACGGTCACCCGCGAAGTGGATGCCGGCCTGGAAACGCTGGAAGTGGATCTGCCCGCCGTGATCACCACCGACCTGCGCTTGAACGAGCCGCGCTTCATCAAGCTGCCCGACATCATGAAGGCCAAGAGCAAGCCGCTCGAGACCCTGCAGCTGGCAGATCTGGGTGTCACCGCCGCCGATACGCTCAGCACCCGCCACTACGCCGCACCTGCCAAGCGCAGCAAGGGCGTGATGGTGAAGGATGCTGCCGAGCTGGTGGCCGCGTTGAAGGCCAAGGGCCTGCTCTGAAGGTCCTTCCTTGAAGGGTGCCCACAGGCGCCCTGACCCACATTCTGGAGATGTAACCATGTCGACCGTACTCGTCGTCGCCGAACACCTGGACGGCAAGCTCAATGCCTCCACCGCCAAGACCGTGAGCGCCACATTGGCGCTGAAACCCGACCGCATCGACATCGTCGTGCTGGCCGCCGAACCGGCCGCCGTGGCCGCTGAAGCCGCCCAGATCGCCGGCGTGGCCAAGGTGCTGACCGTGGCCAACCCCGCCAACGCGCAGCTCATCGCGCAGGTACTGGCGCCGCAGGTTGCCGCACTCGCTGGCGGCTACAGCCACGTGTTCGGTCCGTCCACCACCTTCGGCAAGGATCTGATGCCGTGCGTGGCTGCGCTGCTCGGCGTGGCGCAGGTGTCCGATGTCATGAGCGTGGAATCCAGCCACGTCTTCAAGCGCCCCATCTACGCCGGCAACGCCATCATCACCGTGGAAGCGCCCGCCGATCACACCGTCGTGGCGACGGTGCGCAGCGCGTCCTGGCCCGAAGCCGCCAAGGGCGGCAATGCCGCCGTGGAAGCAGCGACCGTGGAAGCCAGCCTGCCCACGCATACGCGCTACGTGGGCCTGGCGGCGGGCAAGTCCGACCGTCCCGACCTGCAGAGCGCCAAGCGCGTGGTGTCCGGCGGCCGCGGTGTCGGCTCGGCCGAGAACTTCAAGATCATCTATGACTTGGCCGACAAGCTCGGCGCGGGTGTGGGCGCCTCGCGCGCCGCAGTCGATGCCGGCTACGTGCCCAACGAGCTGCAGGTGGGCCAGACCGGCAAGATCATCGCGCCGGAGCTGTATGTGGCAGTCGGCATATCCGGCGCCATCCAGCACCTGACCGGCATCAAGGACGCCGGTACGATTGTCGCAATCAACAAGGACGGCGATGCGCCGATCTTCGAAATCGCCGACATCGGCCTGGTGGGTGATCTGTTCACCCTGTTGCCGGAACTGGAAGCCGCACTCAAGGCCTGAGTCCGCAAGGTCGCACAGCCCGCTTCATTCCGACTCCCGGACCCCGTCGCTATACTGCGGGGTTCCTGGAAATGGAATGATTTGATGCTGCTGCCCTGTTTCAAGGCTTACGACATACGCGGCCGCGTGCCGGACGAACTGGACGCCGGCCTGGCCAGGCGCATCGGCGCCGGCACCGCCGCCCTGCTCGGCCCCGGTCCGGTCGTCCTGGGCCGCGACATCCGCCTCAGCAGCGAAGAACTGCAGCGGGCCCTGGCCGAGGGGTTCAACCTGGCCGGGCGCGAGGTCATCGACATCGGCCTGTGCGGCACGGAAGAAGTCTATTTCCAGACCTTCCACCGCCAGGCGGCCGGCGGCGTGATGGTGACCGCCAGCCACAACCCCATGGACTACAACGGCATGAAGCTGGTGCGCGAGCAATCGCGCCCGATCAGCGGCGACAGCGGCCTGTTCCAGGTGCGCGATTTCGCCGCCGCCGACACGCCACTGCCAGCCGGGCACGGCGGGATCGGCGTCGATGCCGACAAGTCGGCCTACATCCAGCACCTGCTGGGCTACGTCGAACGCGCCGCCCTGAAGCCGCTGAAGATCGTCACCAATCCGGGCAATGGTGGCGCCGGACTGGTGATCGACGCACTGGCCCCGCATCTGCCGTTCGAATTCATCCGCATCCAGCACGAACCCGACGGGCGCTTCCCGCACGGCATTCCCAATCCGCTGCTGCCGGACAACCGCGCCGCCACCGCCGATGCGGTGCGCGAGCACGGCGCGGATTTCGGCATTGCGTGGGACGGCGATTTTGATCGCTGCTTTTTCTTTGACGCCGAAGGCCAGTTCATCGAAGGCTATTACCTGGTGGGTCTGCTCGCCAGCGCGTTGCTCAGGCGTCATCCCGGCGGCAAGGTGATCCACGACCCGCGCCTGGTCTGGAACACCGTGGAGATGGTCGAGCAAGCCGGTGGCGTGCCGATCATGTCGAAGACGGGGCATGCCTTCATCAAGGAGCGCATGCGCGCCGAGGATGCGATCTACGGCGGTGAAATGAGCGCGCACCATTACTTCCGCGACTTTGCCTACTGCGACTCGGGGATGATTCCGTGGCTGTTGATTGCCGAGCTGGTGTCGCGCTCGGGTCTGCCGCTGGGCGAGCTGGTGCGCGAGCGCATCGCGGCATTTCCCTGCAGCGGCGAAATCAATTTCCGGGTCGAGGATGCCAAGGCCGCGCAGGCGCGGGTGATGGATCATTTCGGTTCGCGCAATCCCGTGCTGGACGACACCGATGGGCTCAGCGCAGACTTCGGCGACTGGCGTTTCAACCTGCGCAGCTCCAACACCGAACCGCTGCTGCGCCTGAACGTCGAGACCCGAGCGGATGCGGCGCTGTTGGCCACCCGCACCCAGGAACTGTCTGCCCTGCTGGGTGGACAAGCAACCCATTCATGATCCAGGACTGATCGCATGCTCCCCATCATCCCCGTCATCCTTTCCGGTGGTTCTGGCACGCGCCTGTGGCCCTTGTCGCGCGAAGCCTACCCCAAGCAGTTCCTGCCGCTGGTGGGCAGCGACACCATGCTGCAGGCCACCTGGAAGCGCGTGGCTCCGATTGCCGATCAGGCGCCGATCATCGTCGCCAACCAGGAACACCGCTTCATGGCGGCCGAGCAGTTGCGTGAGTGCAACGCCGAGCCGGACGCCGTGATCCTGGAACCCATCGGCCGCAATACGGCGCCGGCGATTGCCGTGGCCGCCCTGCACGCGCTGACCCGGCACGAAGACGCCCTGCTGCTGGTGCTGCCTTCCGATCATGTGGTGCGCGATGACCGCGCGTTCCATGCGGCCGTCAAGATCGCTGCCCAGGCAGCGGCGCAAGGCAAGCTGGTCACCTTCGGCATCGTTCCCGACGCGCCGGAAACAGGCTACGGTTACATCAAGGCGCAAGGCCAGGGCGAAGTCCGTGCAGTCGAGCGCTTTGTTGAAAAGCCGGACCTGGCCACCGCCACCCAGTATGTGGCCTCGGGCGAATACTTCTGGAACAGCGGCATGTTCCTGTTCCAGGCATCGCGATACCTCGCCGAACTGCGCAAGTTCCAGCCCGCCATCATCAGCGCCAGCGAAGCCGCCCTGTCCAAGGCCGCGCGGGATCAGGACTTCATCCGTCTGGATGCCGAGTCGTTCGCGCAAAGCCCCAATGACTCGATTGACTACGCGGTGATGGAGAAGACCGCCGACGCCGCCGTCGTGCCGCTGGATGCGGGCTGGAGCGATGTCGGCTCATGGTCCGCGCTGTGGGCGGTGTCCGACAAGGACGCGGCCGGCAACGCCCACCATGGCGACGTGATGGAAATCGACTGCCGCAACACCTATGCCTACGGCTCGCGCCTGATCGCCCTGGTGGGCCTGGAAGACGTGGTCGTGGTGGAAACCGATGACGCCCTGCTGGTGGGCCATCGCGATCGCGTGCAGGACGTCAAGGCCATCGTCGGCCGGATCAAGCGCGAAGGCCGCAGCGAAGCCGCTGCGCATCGCAAGGTCTATCGTCCCTGGGGTGCTTACGATTCCATCGACAATGGCGCGCGCTTCCAGGTCAAGCGCATCACCGTCAAGCCGGGCGGCACCTTGAGTTTGCAGATGCACCATCACCGCGCCGAGCACTGGATCGTGGTCAGCGGCACCGCCGAGGTGACCCGCGGCGAAGAAGTGATCCTGCTGACCGAGAACCAGAGCACCTACATTCCGCTGGGCGTGACCCATCGTCTGCGCAACCCCGGCAAGCTGCCGCTGGAACTGATTGAAGTGCAGTCCGGCGGCTACCTGGGCGAAGACGACATCGTCCGCTTCGAAGACACCTACGGACGCACCTGAGGCACAAGGAACGCCAACGCATGAAGCTGATCATCCAGATCCCCTGCCTCAATGAATCCGCGACGCTGGCCGTGGCCATTGGCGCATTGCCGCGAACGGTGGAGGGCTTCGACCAGGTCGAGTGGCTGATCATCGATGATGGTTCGACCGACAACACCGGCGAGCTGGCATGCCAGCTTGGCGTGCACCATGTGATCCGCCACCAGATGAACCGTGGCCTGGCCACGGCCTTCATGACCGGCCTGGATGCCTGCCTGCGGCTGGGCGCGGATGTCATCGTCAACACCGATGCGGACAACCAGTACGAAGCCGACGACATTCCGCTGCTGACCTCACCCATCCTCGCCGGCCAGGCCGACATGGTGATTGGCGCGCGCCCAATCGACGAGACCGAGCACTTCTCCTGGGTCAAGAAGAAGCTGCAGCGCCTGGGCAGCTGGGCAGTGCGTGTGGCCAGCCAGACAGACGTGGCCGATGCACCCAGCGGTTTCCGCGCAATCTCGCGGGAAACGGCGATGCGTTTGAACGTGTTCAATTCCTACACGTACACACTGGAAACGATCATCCAGGCCGGCCGCAGCAACCTGCGCGTGCTGTCGGTGCCGATCCGCACCAACCCGGATCTGCGTCCTTCCCGCCTGGTCAAGAGCATCCGCAGCTATGTGCAGCGTTCGCTGATCACCATCCTGCGTGTGTTTGCGATCTACCGGCCATTCCTGCTGTTCTTCTGGCCGGCCGTGGTGCTGGGCGGGGCCGGCCTGATTGCCGGCCTGCGCTATGTCTATTTCGTCGCCATCGGCCAGGGCGGCGGCCACGTGCAGTCGGTGATCTTCGCCGCCCTGTGCCTGATCCTGAGTGCGTTGATGGTGATGATGGGCTTCCTGGCCGAACTCATTTCCACCAACCGCAAGTTGATGGAGCGCATCGACGTGCGCTTGCAGCGCGTTGAGCACCGGCGCCTGGAGCAGGACAAGCCCTGATCACGCACATCGGGCGCCCGTGACGGGCGCCCGACCTTGTTTCATCGGTGAAGGACCACGTAGCCGTCGATGCTGGCATCCGAGCCCGGCTGCACCAGAAGGCGAATTTCGAGATCGTCCACTGGCTGCTTCAATTCGACGTCGGCCTTGGCGAGGATGCCTGCCTTGCCATCCTTCGCCGTCTCGAACGTGCTGCGGTAAATGACCTCGCGCCCCTTGTTGGCGACCAGGTCCAACGTAAACGGCTTGCTGCCGGTACCCCGCACTTCCACCGTGTAGCGCCCGGCCCCCAGTGGCACGTAAGGTCCGAACATCAGCACGCCGGCACGGCCATCGGCCACGATCCGGGCGCCTTCGCGCGTGCCGACCAGCGTGCCAATCTTGCGCGAATCCGCGTTGAGCGCCAATGCCGTGTCACCGGCCACTGCAGGAGGCAGGCTGGTACGTTTGTAGACCATCAAGCGACTGTCGCTACGCACGCAGAGTTCCGTCGGCGGCATCGAGCCGTGGCAATAGAACTTTTCGAGGAAGTCGACGGAGTCCACTTCGGTGAAGCCCGGAGGCGCGACCAGGCTGCGGGTCACGAAGTACACGTCATTGTAGGTCGAGGCCAGACGATGCCCGTAACCACCCGCTTGCAAGTCCGGTGGCGTTACGGTGACCACGTTGATTCCGTAGGTGTAGACCAGCGCGGTCTTGACTTCGTGCGCGAGCGGCTCCGTCATGCCTTTGTCGACGAACACCAGGTCTCGCGGATCCCAATGCTGGGACAGGCGGGTAAGCGACTGCTGCACGCCCTGATGCTCGTTCTTGCCGATCTGCTGGACGCTCAACACCAAGCTCCACGCCCCGCAAATCACCAGACAGGACGCAAGGAAACGCCTGAGGTTGCCAGTCGGCGCCTGCTGCCAGCTGACCACGACGAACAACAGCATGTAGGGCACGAACTCACTGGCCAGATAACGTGCGTAGTACGGTTGATAGGGCAGGACCCACTGCAGCACGGCGATGTAGCAGTAGACCGCCGTGACGAAAACCAGAAGGATTGCCATGGCGGGGTCGAGCCGACGCCTCACGCTGGCGACATAGAACCCGAACAGGAGGAAGGGAGATACGTACAAGGTGGTCGCGATCAGACTTACTGACCGTAGCGCATAGTACCCACTGTGAGAGAGGCCAAACATCTTGCCGTACCACTGGTGCTCGGCGTAGGCGTCGGTGTAACCGAGTCGATAGGCGCGCCAGAGCGAAATGGCAGTGGCCGCCACCAGTATCACCGGCAACAGGAACTGCAACGGCTGCAGTGTCTTGAGCAGATTCGCTTGTCGCCTCTGCTCGTTGGCCGCGTACCAGAAGGCGACCCAGGCCAAGCCCAGCCCGACCACCAGCGCCAGTACGTAAAACTTCCAGCGCGGGCCAAGCGCGGGACCGAATGAGGAGTTGTAGATGTCGACGGAATAGATACGTGACCATTCCAGTCCGTAGGCAATGCTCGCGACGTACAGGGCAATGGTCAGACCGGCCCATCCCAGCAGGGGACGCCGCTTGAGGGAACGGTGGTCCATCATCAGCGCCAGGAAAAGCACGCCAAGGATCAGTGGCAAATACATGAATCCGCTGATGCGAGTCATGAACAACCCAGCCATCCCCAGCGCGGAGATGTAAAGGTAACGCCGCTGCGCGTGATCTTCGGGTGCCTTCCAGTACGCCAGCAGAAACGACAGCGATATCAGCGAGAAGGCGAGCGTCGGGATTTCAGTGACGGGAAACTTCGAGAAAAAGGCATGCAGCGGGTTCACTGCGAGCAGCAACCCCGCCACAAGCCCGGCCTTGGCGCTCCCGGTCAGCTGGTGCGCAACCCGCTGGAAGAAGACCACGGAGACCAGTGCAAGGAAGCACAGACCATAGCCAATCTTGTCGACACCCAGGATGTCGCCGAACAAGGCCAACCATACGGGGAACAAGTGGTAGAACTGGAATTCCAGGCTTCCTTCCACGCCGTAGATCCCAGGCAAGTAGTGCTTGGGCGCGGAATAGTTGCCCAGCAGATAGGCCGAGCGGGCTTCTGCACTGGTGGACGACTGGAGGATGGCATCGGACGGAACCAGGCCACCTGTGTGCATCAGATAGGCGGCCATGTTCGTGTAGATGCCTTCATCCTGTCCGCCGAGCTGATACACATAAGGTGTCAGCCGGAACAGCAGTGCGACCAGCACGATGACGAGCACATGCCAGGCCGGCGGCTCAATCAGCGGTTTCGCGGCAGTGGCGGGAAACCGGTGGCCATACGCGAACGTGGCCAGAATGCTGAGCAGCCAGATCGGCCACGCGTGGAAGACACCCAAGCGCATCGCCAGCAGGCCAAGTATGGACGCGGACAGTATCCCCACGGCCAGCAACTCCAGGCATCGCCAGACATCCAGCCGCTTACCGGACTCGTCAATCATCATCTAGTTCCCCCTCTCGTTTGCAAATGCCCATTGCCTCCAGGGCACCGGACTGGCGCGGTCATGCTTCAGCCGCAAGTGTCGCTACGCTCCCCAACCATTCGGTCGGTTTACCCCTGCCCCGCATCGAGCATCCATGCCAGGGTGTCCCGCAGTTCGATCTCGTTCCATGTGCCCAGCACGCTACGCAGGCGGCTGTTGTCGCCGCGCAGGGTCTTCACTTCGTTGGGCCTGACGAACGCCGGATTGATGCGTATCTCCATCGAATGGCCCGTGAGCGATTCGCACATCGCAATCACCTCTTGGAGCGAGTGGCTTTTCCCGGAGCTGAAATTGAATGTACCGCCCACCGCGTCGGACGATTCGGCCAGGCGCCGGTACAGCTGCACGAACGTGCGGACGTCGCTGAAGTCGCGTGATACATCGATGTTTCCCAACTCGATGTATGCCGCCCGTTTCCGGAAGTGACTGACGATCTTCGGCAACAGGAAATTTTCGTCCTGACCCACGCCGGTATAGTTGAACGGCCTGACCACGGTGATCGGCAACCGGTCGCTCCAGAGCCAGGCCATGTATTCCATTGCCAGCTTGCTGACTGCGTAATCGTTGCTCGGGGCTGGCGGCGTCTCCTCCGCCAGGACACTGGCGGACGAGTTTCCGTAGATGTTGGCGCTACTGGCGACTAACACCTTGACGGGCCGGTGGGCTGATGCGTGGATTGCATCGAGCAGGTGGCGGGTCCCCACGACATTGACCTGATAAAAGTCGTCCGGATTGCCGTGGGCAACGAACGCAAGCGCCGCCAGGTGGAACACCAGATCCGGTCGCACCTGGTCGATGGCAGCCCTCAGGGCCGCGGGGTCGTCCAGGTCGACACGGAAGTAACCGGCCTCGTCTGACCCGCTGTTTCCCAGGCCGAATACGTCGTACCCATGCTCTTGAAGTTCCCTGGACAGATAACGTCCGGTGAATCCTCGAACTCCGGTAATCAGCGCGCGCTGGGGCCTGCTCATCAGAAAGACGCGCCGCGCTCGTTCCGCCCCAGGTCGGCTTTCACCATCATGTCGCAAAGCGCTTCCAGGGTGGTGTTTGCTTGCCAGCCCAATTTGCGGAGGGCCTTGTCCGGGTTGCCGATCAGCAGATCGACCTCAGCGGGGCGATGGAACAGCGGATTGATGCGCATCACCGTCCTGCCGCTCGACGTGTCGATCGCCACTTCGTCCAGATCCTTGCCACGGAACTCGACCGTGATGCCCGCTGCCTTGAACGCCATGGAGACGAAATCGCGAACGGTCTCCGTGCGATTGGTCGCCAACACGAAGGTATCCGGCTCGTCGTGTTGAAGCATGCGCCACATGCCTTCCACGTACTCCTTCGCGAATCCCCAGTCGCGCTTGGCATCCAGATTGCCCAGCTCAAGGCATTCGAGCTGGCCCAACGCGATCTTCGCGACCGAGTCGGTGATCTTGCGCGTCACGAACTCGCGTCCGCGCAAGGGACTTTCATGGTTGAACAGGATGCCGCTCGAGCCAAAGATGCCGTAGCTCTCCCGGTAGTTCACCGTCATCCAGTGTGCATACAATTTCGCGACGCCATAGGGGCTTCTCGGATAGAACGGCGTCTCCTCCACCTGGGGAATGGCCTGGACCTTGCCGAACATCTCCGATGTCGAAGCCTGGTAGAAGCGAATGCCCCGGTTGGTCAACCGGATGGCTTCAAGCAGGTTCAGTGCGCCTACGCCGGTAATCTGGGCGGTGGTCGACGGCTGGTCGAAACTGACGCCGACAAAGCTCTGCGCCGCCAAATTGTAGACCTCGTCCGGCTCCGCCTTCTGCAGCAAGGCAATGCTCGTGCCCAAATCGGTCAAGTCGTACTCGACCAGGTGCAAGTTCGGGTGACCCAGCGCTCCCACTTCCTGCAGGCGCCAGAAATTGACCGAACTCGTACGACGATAGGTACCGTAAACCGCGTAGCCCTTGTCCAAAAGCAACTGGGCCAGATAGGCGCCGTCCTGCCCCGTGATTCCGGTGATGATGGCTTTCTTCACTTCAAGATCCTTGCAATAAATGGGGGGCAGACTCAACAGGTGACAAATAGTACCCGCGGAAGGCCAATGAAGCGCCGGAATCGACCCAGATTCGCAGCTCCAGATCGTGGCTTGGCGCCTCCAGCACGATCGACGCCTCGGCAATCGGGCCCTGTCCTTCACTGAGCGGGCCCTCTTTCAAGACGGTCTTGCCCGAATCCGTGGCCACTTCGAATCTGGTCTGCGCGCTTGTTTCGCTGACAGGCGGGTCGAGGGCACCCCAGATGGCCAGGGTGTATCGCCCCGCGGGAACGCGGGCGTAGGGTCCATAGACGAGATAGCCGTCGTTGCCTGTAGCAACCAGGCAGCCATCACGCAGGACCCCAACCCGGGTATTCAGGGCCGCATCCGTGGCCACCCAGGCATGCGGAGTGGCGACGACTGCCTTGGCGATCTGCCAGCCCTCTGCCTCGCCGTCGCGAACCAGCGCACGCAAGCCAGCCACGTTCCTGATCGCACTGTCGATCGGATGGAAAATCGGCAACGAACCGGCCGCGGCGGTGCCCATGAGCAGTTGGTGATCACACAGCCAGCGAGCATCGGCTTCGGTATCGACCACGATTGCATGGCCTTCGGCCGAGTAGCGCAGCCAAGCTTCACTGACCCGGGCCAGACCCAGCGTGGCAACGTCGCGGGCCAGGCTGGGCCAGTACCAGACAACTCGAGACTGCTGCATCGCGGCGTCGCGAAGCAGTCGAGCAAGACCTGCCTGCTGTTCGGTATCAGCGAAGGCCGAGCGGGGCGACAACAGGAACATGTCGTCTTGCCGCAAGTCGATGCCAGTGGCTGGCAAGGCGATTGCCTCCAGTCCCAGGAAGCTCGCTGTCCGGCCCACCGGGTTGATGTAACCGCCTGACCCCAATCCCAGCATCTCGATGCGCGACTCGCCCGGGGCCAGCAAAGCCGCCTTCCAGGCGCCCTCGTCCTCCCGATCCATGCCGTCGAACAACCGCTCGTCGACGTACAAGTGGCTTTGCGTCGCCCTTTTCGGAAAGTTGGCCTGCACAGCCGCCACGGCGAGATCGAAATCTCCGCTGCCAGGTTGATGCTGTGAGGCGAGCAGGCCCAGCCGATCAACGGTAGCCAGGCGCAAGGCGCCAGGGTGCTCCCGATGGAAGGCTTCGATTGCATCGCGATAGTGGAGCGCCGTGATGCGCGGATGGCATTCCTCGACCAGATAATGCCGGCCGGCAACACTGATCGCCTGCAGACGGGCGGGATCGTCCATCAACCCGTTCAACGTGGTCGTCAGCGTGGCATCGTCGAAGTCGTCGGCCAACTTGATGACGGCAACGTCGGGAATTTGCGAGAACGCACCATTGTCATTGATCACCAGGGGCACTTCATGGGCCAGGCAATCCAGTGCTGCACCGGAGGTCTCGCCGCGTGACTGACCCCGCAGTTGCACGGCGGCATCCGCCGCCTGCAGATACAGCGCGTAGTCCTCGTCAGCGGCAAACCCGGTGAAGCTGACCCTGCCCGCGCTGCCTGCGACCAACTCGGCCATCTCGCGTCCGTAGTCATCGCCCGGGTTCTGCCCGACGAATACCAGCCTCGCCTTGCGCTGGTGATGGAGATCCGATGCCAGGAAGCTGCGGGCGAGCCGCAGGCTATGCTTGGTCGCGTCGATGAAGCCGAACGAACATACCAGCCACTCATCCGGGCGCAGGCCCAGTTTCGCCTTTGCCGCAGCCTTGTCGAATTTCGGCGCCACGGATCTCTGGTGCTTCACGACGCGAATGTTCGCCATCATGTCGTCGCCGTACCAGGAAGTCGCAAGCGCGGCACTGAACTGCGAATGCAGTATGACGCCGATGGCACCGTCGATGACGCGACGATTGGCAGGGAACGCCGTAATCGCGGCTCGATCGTGGCCACGGCCCACGCGCCGTGCCAGTGCTGGCCAACCGTGCGCATAGTGCAGGTATTGGTCCCAAATGTAAGGCTCGGGGTTGTGCAACTGGGTGTGTTCCAGAATGTTGCTGAGCCAGAAATCGTGCAGTACGACCGTGCCCGGCAGCTCCTCCAGCAACCGGAACATGTACGTATGGTGGTCGGAGTTTCCAAACTGGTAGACGATACGGTCGAACGCACTGGCGTTTTCGCGCAACCACTCCGGTGTCTTCACCTGGAAGTTGGCCTCGAGGTACGGCTCATTGATCTCCCCGCTGCTACAGATCAAGGTGATCTCGTAATGCTCTTCCAGGTAGGGCAGCAGTTCGGCGGAGTAACTGGCGATACCGGACTTGCCGGGTGGCAGCGGCGAGACGAATGCCAGCGTCGGCCGGTCGGGACTGGTCTCGGCGACCGGCACCAGGGTATTGCGCGGTCCGCGGCGATCATGCGATTCCTCCATGGCATCCAAGGCCAGCGTCGCCGAAGCATCCCAGCTGAACTTTTGTGCCTGCAGTCGGCCGTGTTCCTTCAGCGCCGCGCGAAACGCCTCATCCTCGAGAGCTCGCCGGATCTTGGCTGAGATGTCGGAGATCGAATAGGGGTCGAACAAGGCCTCCGGGAAACCAACGACTTCCGGCAGGCTGGACGTTCCCGCGGCAATGACCGGGGCTCCGCATTGCATTGCCTCGAGCACCGGAAGGCCGAATCCTTCGCACCAGGAAGGGAACACGAACAGCTCGCACAGGTTGTAGAAGTGGAGCAGATCCTGATCGCTGACAAATCCGGTCATCACCAGGCGGTCGGGAGCCAGGCCATGCGAAGCAGCCAGGCGCTGGAGTTCCTCTTTCTGGGCGAGTTGCACGCTGCAGACAATCACCAACTGGAACTGCGCGACGAGTTCGCGCGGCAAACTGGCATAGGCCTGGATCAGCCGTTCGATGTTCTTTCGATGGTCGATACCGCCCGTGTACATGACGAATCGCCCCAGGCCGAAACGCGCGAGCAATGACGCCCGGGTGCCTGGATCGATGTCCACTTCCTGGAAGCGGGCGTCTGCCGCGCCGGCGATGTTGACGACGCGATGCGGGTCGATGCCAAGACGTTCGATGGCTTCCGCACGCGAGAAATCGGAGATCGCCAGCAGCAGGTCCGCATCGCGAAGCTGCTGGATCTTGCGCAGGTACGAGGCCCGCATCGTGGGATCTCGCAGGTAGATGTCCTGGAAGCTGTACGGGATCAAATCGTACAAGGTGACGGCATGCAGGCTGCCGGTTGGCACATCCCCCCAGGACGTCGACGCGTCCCCGGCCGGATTCTCGAACAGGCTGGTGCAGTGGACCATGTCCAGACCCATCGCCGCCAGGCTCGATTGCCGCAGCAGCTTGGACGCCTCGTGCCGCCAGGCATCCTGGGCGTGCCATTCCGTGGAGTGAGGCAGGGTCTGGTAAATCCTGACCTGCGGATCACCTGGCTCTATCCCGAAATCGTCCATGACGAGATTCAGGCTGCGCTTGAACCGCCCATTGAGCAGAATCGAGAACTCATGGCCACGCCTCTGACGCAACATGGCCAGGGCCAGCGACAGCGAATAACGCCCGATACCTCGATCGCGGCTGTCCTGGGTCTGGCGCGATTGCATGTCCAGGCCGATTTTCATCGCATTTGCTCCGGTCCCGAGGCACGCCTCATCCTGCTCAGGAGCTGGGCGCGCTCCGGACCCATCGGTGCCCCTGACTCACTCAGCAGTATCGAGGCGACACCACCGGCGTGGACCACCGTCGGTGCACTTACGATGCGCGCAACCAGGGCACGCTTGAGGCGACTGTCAGCAGGGATCAGCGTGCGTGCGAGCGCGCGCAACCAGCCGATATTTGCGGCTCCTTTCAGTGCCTCACGCAGGTACTGCGAAGCGTCCGCACGCTTGCCGCGCAACAACGACACCGTGAAGCGAAGCGGCGCCGTGATTGTCCATGACGTGCTGGCGCGGATTTCCCGGATCTGCATCTCGACCAGGCGCGTTTCGGCCTTGTGCATGGCCTCGCGCTGGCGGCTGACTGCAAGCTCATGCGCCAGGTCTTCGCGAACGGCAGCAAACTCCGACAACTCCCTTCTTGCCACCACCAACTCGTCACTCGTGCGTTGCAGGGTTGCCGCTGCCGCGTCGCGTTCCTGGACGATGCCTCGATACTCCGAAAGCGTGGCAATCAGCCGGCTCTGCAACGCCTCGCGCTCCGACTGGTAGCGCTGCGCAAGTTCTTCCAGAAGATGCTCATGCTGCTCGCGCCTTCTGCGCCCATCCTCGATCGCTGCCAGTGCCTCCGCATGGGCTTGGCGGGCTTGCTGCGCCAGCGACGAGGTAAACATCGAGGTAGCGGTTCCACTCAATGCGAATCTGTCGAACAGGTTCGGGGAAAGGGAAAACGCATCGGCCAGATGCAGGTGCTTTTCTGACACATAGAAACGGTTCAAGGCGTCGAAATAGACGAACCGGTATCCCTTCGCAAGCAAGCCACTTTCCCACTCGGCATGCGACGGCGCGTGTTGCTCCGGGTCCACTCCCTCGACGATCACGATCCAGGGCCGAACCTCGGACTTGCTCCATCCATCCAGTACCTGTTTTTCGGCTCCCTCCACATCGACCTTCAGCCAATGGACCTCATCCACGGGTACCTGGGCGAAAACGTCATCCAAGGTGACGACGGAAACCCAATCCTCCTTCACCTCGAAGCCAGACGCTAGATGCTGCTGTGCGACTTCCTCGACCAGGGTACTGAGACCCGTCTGTGGAAAATCGAAGAACTTCAGCATGCCCGGTTCATCCGACAGCGCTGCATGCAGATTGATGTCGCGGGACCGCTGCTCGCGCAGCTGGTTGATGAACTCGATCGAAGGCTCTACGTTGATGCCGCGCCAGCCAAGTTGGTAGAACGCCAAACTGACTGAATCAATGACGGGGCTGTTGGCCCCCACATCGATGTAGAAACCCTCCGTTACGTCGCGCAATGCGCGCCGCAACATGACGTCTTCGAAATTCTGCGCGTATGAGACAAACGTACTCATGCCTGCTCCGCAGTCGGCCGGCTCCGGCTGATGGAAAATTCAGCGTCGATCCAGTTCGTCCCGATGAAGACGGACTGGTCAAGATTGAGTACGTCGAATACAAGCATGTTGTCCGTCCATTCGTAATTGTTCTCCAGGTGCGTATCGGAGCTCACCAGCGCCGGTGATACCGAATAGGAGCCGGGTCCGAAGGTGCATCGGAACGGCAGCACGAAACTCACCCTGTCGCCTGCGCGCAGGTCAGTCAACACCTGCCTGGTATGCCAGGTATTCGTTCCCCAGACCACATGGCCCTGCCGGTCCCGAATCATGTAACCAAGCACGAGTCGTTCGATGTCGCTGTGCACCGCCGCCTCCAGCACAAGCTCGACATCATGGCCGACTCGTAGCATCTCGATACTGTTTCCAGTGGTGGGATCCCGGAACCCCAGGTGGTCCACCATGACCTCGAAGGAACCACTTCGCGTGGTGACCCAGCCGTGTTTGGCACGCTTCTGCTCGATGCTCTGCTGGCTGCTTTCTTTTTCCGCGATCGCGGCGTTGTAGTAGTCGACCACCTCTTCCGGCGTGCCTTCACGGACGACGCGCCCTCGATCCAGGAGGATCGCGCGATCACATAGCGACTTGACGTCGCCCATGGAATGAGAGACGAGCATGATCGAAGTACCCTCCTCGCGGAACCGGCGCATACGATCGAAGCTCTTGTGCTGGAAGTAGCTGTCACCCACCGACAGCGCCTCGTCGACGATCAACAGGTCGGGCTTGAATGCGGTGGCGACCGCGAACGCAACGCGCACCTGCATGCCGCTCGAGTAGGTACGCACCGGCTGATCAAAGTAGTCGCCGATTTCCGCAAAGGCTTCGATTTCCGGCAGGACTGCTTCGATTTCGGACTGGCCGTATCCCATCAGGCCCGCCGAATGAATGGCGTTCTGGCGACCGGTCAGGTCGGGGTTGAAGCCCATCCCTAGCTCCAGGATCGCCGCCACCCTGCCAGTGCGCACGATGCTGCCTTCGCTCGGTTGGGCGGTACCCGTGATCAACTTGAGAAGCGTGCTCTTGCCGGCGCCATTCTGACCGATGACGCCGACGGCTTCGCCGGGGCCGATGGAGAATGAAACATCCCGCAATACCCAGTGTTCTTCCGCCGGCCGGGTCTTGAACCCAAGCCAGGAAGCCACGCGCAGCCATTCACTGGACCAGGTACGGTAAACCTTGCCTACATTCTGGACGAGCAGCCGGCCACTCATAGCGAGTCCACCATTTCAGGGCTTGCGCGACGAAAGACGATCAACGCCGCGACCGAGAGAATGCAGGAGACGACGGCGATCGCTGCCAGGGACTCCCATAACGGTTCGCGTCCGAACACCATGATGTTCTGGTAACTCGTCACCAGCGGATACAACGGGTTGTATTTGAACCAGTGTTGCAGTGTCGGCGGCAAGATGCTGATGTTGTAGACGATCGGGGTCAGCCAGAACAACGCTTGCAGGATGACTGGCACGATCTGCCCGATATCGCGCATGAACACGTTCATCGTGCCCAACAACAAGCCGACGCTCATCGCCATCAGCATCGTGACCAGGATCAATGCCGGCAACCAGATCAGGTGATGGTCCGGAAAATGACCCAGGGCGGCAAACACCATGAGGATCGCGACGAACAGCAGGACGTTGTTGACCAGCGCGGTACCTGCTGCGATCAGCGGCAGGCATACCCTGGGGAATGCCATCTTCTTCATCAGATTGCCGTTGTCGATGAACAAGGTCAGGCACTTGGATATGGTTTCGGAAAACAGCGCCCAGCACAGGGTGCCCGCCATCAGGTACAGCGCGTAGGCATACTTGTTGTCGATGCCCGGCAACTTGGCCGACAGGACCTCTGACAGGATCAGGGCGAAGATCAACACCTGCATCAGTGGGTGGATCACGATCCACAGGGCACCCAGCTTGCTGCGTACAAAGCGCAGGTGCAGCTCGTTCTTGATCGACGAGAGGATGAAGAGCCGATACGTGTAGATGGCTCGAAGTAAATCTCTCACGGGTGACTCGCTTGTTGTTCGTGGATGGCCGAATGCGGCGTGGACAGAGACTGTGCCTGGCGCGCGATCCAGTCATGGATCTGCGATGCTGCACGCGGGGCGGAGAGGGTTTCGAGCACCGAGATGCGAGCGCGTTCGCCCAGTTCGCGGGCCTGCGATGGATCGTCGGCCAAGCGCGCCATCGCGGCGGCGGCGGCGTGGATGTCGGGTTCGGCCCAGCGAGCGCCCGCGGCATCCGGATAGGCACCTGCAGGCACGGGTACAAGTTGGCAGTTGATCAGCAGGCTGTTGTGGTCGTCCATGAAATCCAGGTTGCCCGACCAGGCCGTGGCAATCACGGGTTTGCCCAGTGCCATCGCTTCGGCCATGCCCAGGCCGAATCCTTCGGCGCGGTGCAGGGACAAGTAGACATCGCAACACGCCTGCAACGCATGGAGGTGGCTGCGGTGAAGGTGCTGGTCACGCACACGGATGCGGGCGTCGTCGCCGATGGCGGCCAACAGCCCGGCCAACTGGTCAGGAGCGGCGGCGGCATTGCTGGTCTTGATCAGCAGTCGCACGTCATTGCGTGCCGGGGGAAACGCCGCGCGAAATGCCGCGATGGCGGCATGCGGATTCTTGCGCTCGATGGCGGAGTGGAAGTCGAACATGCACAGGAAGACGAATACCCCCTCTTCCAGGTCAAAGTCACTGCGCGTCATCGGCAGGAGCGGGGGTTGCGTCACCGGCAGTGGCACGCGCAGGACCGGCTTTTCGGTACGGGCGCGGAACGCCTGTTCGACGAATTTCGATGCCACCAGAATGCCGTCGACCGCGTCGATGGCGCGCTGCCAGTGCGCGGGCACGGTTTCCAGTTCCCAGAACCAGCACGCATACAGTCGATGATCCGGATCACGACGCAACGCCAGGTGATCCACCACTTGCGCCAGGTAATCCGGATTGACGAACACCAGCGTATCCGCGTGCGGCGTCTGATCGGTGATCCATGGTTCCAGACTGCGATCATCCCAGCCATGCGGCAATGCCAACTCGACACTGCGCATCGCGACGTCATGGCCGCTGGCAATCAGCGCGCCCGCATACAGCCGGGCTGCTTCGGCCAGGCCGAACTCGCCGCGCAGGTAGCCGACAACGTTGATGCCGATCGACTTGTCAATCCGGGCCGGGCGTACGGCTGCGTCGGTCACACCCGGCGGCGCCGGCCACGAGTGGCTGTTGGCAAAGCGCAGGCGCTCAACCGCTGCTGCGTGCAGGCGCGTGGCTGCCTGCCTGCGCCAAGTGGCGGGCAAGATTCGCGCAAGCGTGCGCATCCATGGCTGGCGCCTGATCCAGGCGGACAGGCTGACGAGCACCTGATCCAGGCGTTGGCGGGGCATGGCGTGCTATCAGCCGTCCGTGCCCGAAGATGCCTGCAAGGCGGCCGCCAGGTCGGCCTGCAAATCCGCCAAATCCTCCACACCCACGCTCAAGCGCACCAAGCCTTCGCTGATCCCCAGCACGGCGCGGCGCTCGGGCGGAATCGAGGCATGGGTCATCACCGCCGGATGGTTGACCAGGCTTTCCACGCCACCCAGCGACTCGGCGAGGGTGAACAAGCGCGTGGTCTCGCAGAAACGGCGTGCGCCTTCAAAGCCGCCCTTGAGCACGATCGAAATGATGCCGCCGTAGCCCTGCATCTGCCGGGTGGCCAAGGCATGGTGCGGATGCGCGGCCAGGCCCGGATAGATCACCTGTTCGATGGCCGCCTGGCCTTGCAGCCATTCGGCCAGGGCCTGGGCATTCTGGCAATGCGCCTGCATGCGCAGATGAAGGGTCTTCAATCCACGGAGGGCCAGGAAACTGTCGAACGGGCCCTGCACAGCGCCGATGGAGTTCTGCAGGAAGGCCAGTTGCTCGGCCAACTCGCTGTCATCGCCGGCGACCACCAGGCCACCGACCATGTCGGAGTGGCCGTTGAGGTACTTGGTGGCCGAATGCATGACCAGATGCGCGCCCAATTGCAGGGGGCGCTGCAGAATCGGCGAGGCAAACGTGTTGTCGACCACCACGATCAAACCCCGCTTGCGCGCCCGCTCGGCGATCGCGGCGATGTCGACAATCTTGAGCATCGGGTTGGTCGGCGTTTCAATCCAGACCATGCGGGTCTCGGGACGGATTGCCGCCTCGAACGCGGCGACGTCGGTCAGGTCGACGAAGCTGAAATCCAAACCGGCGCTGCGCTTGCGCACGCGCTCGAACAGGCGATAGCTGCCACCGTACAGGTCGTCCATGGCGATGACGTGGCTGCCGCTGTCGAGCAGTTCCAGCACAGTCGAAGTAGCCGCCATGCCCGAGGCAAAGGCGTAACCGCGGGTGCCACCCTCCAGCGCCGCGGCGCAGCGTTCATAGGCAAACCGCGTGGGATTGTGGGTACGCGAGTACTCGAATCCCTGGTGCACGCCCGGGCTGGCCTGGGCGTAGGTGGAGGTGGCGTAGATGGGCGGCATGACCGCGCCCGTACTGGGATCGGGCGACTGGCCGCCGTGGATGGCCAGGGTGGCCAGGGCGTACTGGCTCGGGTCGCCGTCATGGGAGGGTGCCGACATGGGAAATCCTTTCAAATCGACCTGTAATTCTAGCAGCAGGGGCTTAACGCGCCGTCCTCGCGCGTTGCCCCTTCCCCGGCTGAATGGCCTTACTGGGCGCGCCGTCTCAGGTAGTTCAGCAGGTCGATGCGGGTGATCAGGCCGAGGAAGGCCTCGCCGTCGGTGATGATGGCGACCTGGCCGCGATCAAACACCGGCAGAAGGGCCTCGATGGGCGAGCGCACGTCCAGGCGATCCAGCTTGCTGACCATGGCGGTGGAGACCGGGTCGCGGAAGCGCGCCTCGTCACCGTAGACATGCAGCAGCACGTCGCTTTCGTCGACGATGCCGACCAGGCGGTCGCCCTGCATCACCGGCAGCTGGGAGACGTCGTACAGCTTCATGCGCTGGTAGGCGGTGGTCAGCAGGTCGGTCGGCGAGACCACCACGGTGTCGCGCTGGCTGTAGGGGCGTAGGATCAGATCGCGCAGGTCGCCGTACTGCGGGCGGTCGATGAATCCGTTGTCCAGCATCCAGTAGTCGTTGTACATCTTGGACAGGTACTTGTTGCCGGTATCCGGCACCAGCACCACCACCCGCTTGGGCGTGGTCTGTTCCTGGCAGTACTTGAGCGCCGCAGCCAGCAGGGTGCCGGTGGAGGAGCCGCCGAGGATGCCTTCTTTGGCCAGCAGCTCGCGTGCGGTCAGGAAGCTCTCGCGGTCGGTGATCGAATAGGCCTTCTTGACCCGGGTGAAGTCGGAGATCTCCGGCAGGAAATCCTCGCCGATGCCTTCCACCAACCAGGTCCCCGATTTTTCGCTCAGGGTGCCTTCGTTGATGTACTGGGTGAGGATCGATCCGACCGGATCGGCCAGCACGAACTCCACGTTCGGCGCGTCCTTGGCAAATGCCCGCGACAGGCCGGTCATGGTGCCGGAGCTGCCGCAGCCAAACACGATGGCGTCCAGCTGGCCGTCCATCTGCGCCAGGATTTCCGGGCCGGTGCCGAATTCATGCGCGGCCGGGTTGTCCGGGTTGCCAAATTGGTTGATGAAGTAAGCGCCCGGTGTTTCCTGGGCGATGCGCGCGGCCAGGTCCTGGTAGTACTCCGGATGGCCCTTGGCCACATCGGACCGGGTCAGCACGACTTCGGCGCCCATCGCCTTGAGGTTGAAGATTTTTTCCCGGCTCATCTTGTCCGGGACCACCAGGATCAGCTTGTAGCCCTTCTGCTGGGCCACCAGCGCCAGACCAATGCCGGTATTGCCCGCGGTGCCTTCCACGAGGGTGGCGCCGGACTTGAGATCGCCGCGCTTTTCGGCCGCCTCGATCATCGACAGGCCGATGCGATCCTTGATGGACCCGCCGGGATTGGCGCTCTCCAGCTTCAGATACAACTCGCAGACGCCGGTATCAAGGCGCTGGGCGCGGATGATCGGCGTGTTGCCGATCAACTGGAGAACAGAGGAATGAATCGCCATGCGGGCCTGCACATCCGAAAGGAGATGGAGCCCGGATTATCGCATTCGAGTGACGCGAGCGGCGACGGCCGACGAGGAGGCCGTCGCCGCCCGCGACGATAAAGAGGGGTCAGTGTGGTTTGGCGTCGTAGATTCGGATCAACCTTTGCTTGGCGACGAGCTTCTCGCGCTTCATCTGGCCCAGCAGGTTGTCATCGATGGGCAGCACGCCCAGCTCGGCATCGGCGACCTTCTTGTCCAGTTCGCGATGGCGCTGGTACAGCTGCTTGAATTCGGGGTCGGCCTTGATCAGTGCATCGATTTCAGCCTGCGGTTGACCTTCGAACATGGGATACCTCCTTCAGCAGAAATACAAACGCCCCGGCCTTACGGCACGGGGCGTTGGAATTCGGAGCTTCGATTGGACGGGCGATCGCCTCCACCGGAACCACCCGCACGGACCTGGCCGTCGGGACTGATCTCCTGGGGGTTGCGGTACTGCTTCATCGGCTCGCTTCTCTCCGGTGAGCCAGGCACCGGGGGGCGCCTGGGTATATGACCCTACTCCCCGATTTCTGGCCCCGCAAGGCCTGTCGCAAGTGCCTGATCGCGCGGGATTTTGCCTTGATTGCTGCGGTTCAGCGGAGCGGCCTGGAAGCCGCACTTGTTCGTTCAAGCCATTGAAATATAGGCAGAAATTACTGCGTCACGATGAATTCTGCCGCCTTCGCCGCGCTGCCTGTGCCCTTACCGGCTGTCTGCACGCGCGCCTTGGGAACACCGGCCGCCACCAGCGCATCGCGCAGGGCATCGGCGCGGCGCTGGCCGTTGGTCTGCTTGTCGCCGTAGCCTTCGATGCGGGCCTTGGCTTTCGGGCTCGCCTGCAGGTAAGCGGCCAGCGCGTTGACGATGTCCTGGCCACTGGCCGAGAGCTTGGCGCTGCCGCTGGCGAACAGCGAGGCCGGCAAGGTGAAGACCTCGCCGCGGGCCTCGAATTTCGAGGCCGGCAGTTTGCTGCCGGCGACCAGCTCGGCTTCCTCGCGCGCCAGCCTGGCTTCCTTCTGCCGGGCCGCGCTCAGGCGCGCCGACTGCTGGCCGGCCACGCTGGTCAGGGCCAGCTCGGCATCCTGCCGGGCCAGGGTCTCGGCTTCGGCGGCCTGGCGCAGGCGCTCGGTCTCCTCGGCCTGGATCTGCGCCTGCAGGCGCAGGCGGTCGGCTTCCTGGCGGGCGCGTTCTGCGTCGCGGCGGCTGGCTTCGACCAGCAATTCACTGCGGGTGCGGTCCAGTCGGGAAAGCTCGCGCTGCGCGGCTTGGGTGCGGGCCACGGCTTCGGCGATCTCCACCCGACGGGTGGCCACGTACTGGGCGCGCTCCCGCTGGCTGCGGCGGACCTCTTGGATATCGGAAATGGCTTGCTGGGCCTGCAGCCGTTCGAACGCCGCCAGTTCATTGCTGCTCGGGTCAGCCTGCAGCGCGCGCAGGCGCTGGTTGAGCTGGACCGCTATCGGGTCGTCGGCGGCAGTCGCAGCGCCGATGGTCGATAGCGTCAGAGCGGTGGCCAGGGCCAGCTGCGTCCATGCCTTCATGGGGTCTCCTCCGTGCCGAGCTTGCGCTGCAGTTCCGAAATCTCCGCGCGCCGATGCTGCAACTCGGCATTGGCCAGGGCTTCCTGGCTCAATGCGCGTGCCAGATCGGCGTCGGCAGAGGCGCGCAGGGCAAACTCGATGGCGTCCTTCTTGTCGCGGTTGCTTTGCGCCTGCTGGGCCTGGGCGAGCAGGTTGCGTGCACGCGCCATGGCATCGGGCGCGTACTGGTCGGCGTCGGCCTGGTCGGCCCGGTCCACGGCCTGGCGGGCGGTATCCACTTCCGGAATGGGCGCCGACTGGGCATTTGCCGTGCCGATGAAGGCCAGCATGAGCGCGAGTGAGGCCGCCATCACATGCAGCGGGATATGGAATTGTGCGAAGCTACGATTCATTCGGGTGCCGTGTCGTATCAGGGGATCGCGCGGCCATTGTCGGAAGCCTGCGGCGCCGTTGCAATGGTGGCCGCCATATTGGGGATGCTTGCATATGGACATCGGCTATTTCCTGAAGCTGATGACCGAGAAAAACGCCTCGGACATGTTTTTGACCACCGGGGCGCCGGTCTACATCAAGATTGAAGGCAAGCTCTACCCGCTGGGCAACACTGGCCTGCCGGCGGGCATGGTCAAGAAGATCGCTTACTCGCTGATGGACGAGGGCCAGGTGCCCACCTTCGAGCGCGAGCTGGAACTCAACATGGCGATCGCTCTGCAGGACGCCGGACGCTTCCGCGTCAACGTGTTCAAGCAGCGCGGCGAAGTGGGCATGGTCATCCGCGCCATCCGCAGCGTGATCCCCTCGATCGAGGAGCTGCACCTGCCGTCGGTGCTCAAGGACATCATCATGACCCCGCGCGGGCTGGTGCTGATTGTCGGCTCCACCGGTTCGGGCAAGTCGACCACGCTGGCGTCGATGATCGACCACCGCAACAACAGCACCACCGGCCACATCCTGACCATCGAAGATCCGATCGAATACCTGCACAAGCACAAGCAGTCTATCGTCAACCAGCGCGAAGTAGGCCTGGATACGCATGCCTTCCACAACGCGCTGAAGAATGCGATGCGCGAGGCGCCGGACGTCATCCTGATTGGCGAAATCCTGGACGCCACCACGATGGAGGCGGCCATCGCCTTTGCCGAAACCGGTCACCTGTGCCTGGCCACGCTGCACTCGAACAACGCCGACCAGACCATCGAACGCATCCTCAACTTCTTCCCCGAGAGTGCGCACAAGAACGTGCTGATGAACCTGGCGCTGAACCTGCGCGCCGTGGTCTCGCAGCGTCTGGTCAAGGGTGAGGATGGTCGCCGCCTGCCGGCCGCGGAAGTGCTGATCAACACGCCGATGATTCGCGACCTGCTGCGCCGCGGCCAGGTCCACGAAATCAAGCAGGCGATGGAAGAATCGCTGGAAGAAGGCATGGAAACCTTCGACCAGTGCCTGTTCCGCATGGTCAAGGAAGGCCAGATCGAGCAGGAAGAAGCGCTGCGTGCCGCCGATTCGCGTGATGGCCTGGCGCTGAAATTCCGCCTGTCCGAAGGCAGCAAGGGCGAACACGATCCATACGCCGACTACGACACCGGCAGCGCGCCGCGCATCACCCAGGGCTTTTCGTAACCGCCGGCGACGCACTGCGTCGCCGCAACCGCCTTACTGCGCGTCCGGCTGCCGCTCCGGACGAGCATGATCGAAGGCGGGCAAGGCCAGGCAGGCCTGCTCGATGCGCACCAGGGTCGGAAACGCATCCATGTCCACGCCAAAGCGGCGCGCATTGAAGATCTGCGGAATCAGACAACAATCGGCCATGCCCGGGCTCTGGCCATGGCAATAGACGCCGGTGGCCGAGTCCTGCGACAGCAGTGACTCCATGGCGGTGAAGCCTTCCAGGATCCAGTGCTTGATCCAGTCATCGCGCTCGGCGTGCGGCACATGCCAGGTGTTCTCGAAGTATTGCAGCACGCGCAGATTGTTGAGCGGATGGATGTCGCTGGTGACCATCTGCGCCAGCGCGCGCACGCGGGCGCGATCGCGGGCGGTCATCGGCAGCAGCCGCGGCGACGGCCAGGCCTCGTCCAGATATTCCAGGATCGCCAACGACTGCCGCACCACGCGGGTGCCATGCAGCAGCGTCGGCACCAGGTGCTGGGGATTCTTGGCCGCGTAGTCGGGCTGGTGCTGCTGGCCGCCGTCGCGCACCAGGTGCACGGGCAGGATTTCGTAGCTCAAGCCTTTCAGGTTCAGGCCAATGCGCACGCGATAGGCGGCGCTCGACCGCCAGTACGAGTACAGGCGCAAATGCTCACCCATGGCCGCGATCCTGCGGCCGGTCGAACCGACTTCCCTGTAACCCACTGACCATGCGTTTCCCCTGCTCGCGCTGACCCAGTTTGCCGCTGCCTTGCCTCAAGACAAGGACTGCTGCTCGATTCGCTGCTCGATTGCACCAAAAATGGAATGGCCGTCACGGTCCAGCATCTCGATGCGGACCACGTCACCAAATTTCATGAACGGAGTGCTCGGCTTGCCGTCACGCAATGTTTCCACCGTGCGCTGCTCGGCAAAGCACGAGGCGCCCTTGCTGGTGTCCTGGTTGGCGATGGTGCCCGAGCCGACGATGGCGCCGGCCGACAGCGGACGCGTCTTGGCCGCGTGCGCCACCAACTGGGCGAAATTGAACTGCATGTCCTCGCCCGCTTCCGGCGCGCCAAACCACTGGCCGTTGATGTGGGTCAGCAGCGGCAGGTGCACCTTGCTGTCCTGCCAGGCGGCGCCCAGCTCGTCCGGGGTTACGAACACCGGCGACAAGGCCGAGCGCGGCTTGGACTGCAGGAAGCCGAAGCCCTTGGCCAGCTCCGGCGGGATCAGATTGCGCAGCGAGACATCGTTGACCAAACCCACGAGCTGGATGTGCGCGGCGGCCTGTTCCGGCGTCACCGCCATCGGCACGTCGTCGGTGATCACCACCAGTTCGGCTTCCAGGTCGATGCCGTAGTCCTCGCTGACCACGCGCACCGCATCGCGCGGGCCGTAGAAACCAGCGCTGGTGGCCTGGTACATCAGCGGGTCGGTGTAGAAGGTGTCCGGAATCTCGGCGCCGCGCGCACGCCGCACGCGCTCCACATGCGGCAGGTAGGCGCTGCCATCGACAAATTCGTAGGCGCGCGGCAACGGTGCGGCCAGCGCCTTGGGATCCAGATCGAAGACGCCGTCGGCATCATCCGCGTTGATCGATTCGGACAACGCGTTCAGGCGCGGCGCCAGGTTGGACCAGTCTTCCAGTGCGGCCTGCAGCGTGGCGGCAATGCTGGTGGCGCGCACGGCGCGGGTCAGATCACGCGACACCACGATCAGCGTGCCGTCGCGGCCGCCTTCTTTCAACGAACCCAGCTTCATTCTTTCCCCACTCGTTGGCTGACTGTTGGTTTCAATTGTAACTACCCCGGGTCCGTTCGGGGGCCGCATCAGGCTTCGCCCTGGAAGCCCCCGGAGCGGAAGGTCAGCACGAGCGTATCGCGATGCCCACCGCCATCGGCAGCGGGCTGGATCGGCGTGGATTCGTGGATGACGCGGGCATCATCCAGCAACAGCAGTGACCACGGTGTCTCCAGGGTAAAACGCTGGCCGTCGGGGCCAGCGGCCTCGAACACACGGGTTTCGCCGCCCTTGATGCCTTCTCGCGCCACCAGCAGCACCGCCACGAAATCCACGCCGTCGCGGTGCGCGCCTTCCGGCGTCGGCCGGCCGATGCCATCGATGGTATCGATGCGGAACTGATGCGCCTCGATGTACCAGGGCTGCTCGCCCTTCAACGCCGAGCAATGCCGGGACAGCCCCAGCAGCAGCGTCTGCCAGGCGTCATTGGCCGCTGTGGCCGGCTTCATCGGCTCGAACCAGCGATGCATGCCACCGTGCAGCGCGTTGTAGTCCACCGACTGCCAATGCGCGCGATGCGGCGCCTGCTCCAGCCGACTGTGGTCCGCGATGAAACAGGAATGGCGGCGGCGGCGATAGCGTCCGCCATCCTTGAGGTACTGATCCACTTCCAGATCGTCCCAGTCAGGCGTCAAGGCCTGCAGATCCGCAAGGGCAACGCCCGTGGCTTGCGCCAGCGCCTCCGGCGTCAACACCGCGTAACCGCGCTCGCGCATGCACGGCTGCAGTTGCTCGGCAGTTGAAAAGGGAGGCAGGAACGTGGCGACCATGGCGGGGATCCGATCACAGCGAGCGCAAGCGCGAAGGCCTCCATTATCGGAGCGCCAAAAACAAAAAGCTCGCCGTAGCGAGCTTTTTGCTGATGTCCTTGCGGACTTCGAATTGGCAGCCCCGGATGGATTCGAACCACCGAATGCCTGAGTCAGAGTCAGGTGCCTTACCGCTTGGCGACGGGGCTGTAACGCGTTGGAAGCCTGGATTAGCGCTTCGAGAACTGGGTAGCGCGACGTGCCTTGTGCAGACCGACCTTCTTACGCTCGACTTCGCGGGCGTCGCGGGTCATGAAGCCTGCCTTGCGCAGTTCGCTCTTCAGGGTTTCATCATACTCCACCAGCGCGCGTGCGATACCCAGACGGATAGCGCCGGCCTGACCGGTGGTGCCGCCGCCGGTGGCGGTGACCAGGATGTCGAAGTTTTCAGTGTTCTTGGTCAGCTCCAGCGGCTGGCGCACGATCATGCGCGCGGTTTCGCGACCAAAGAACTCGTCCAGCGGACGACCGTTGACCGTGATGTTGCCGGCGCCCTTGCGCAGAAACACGCGGGCGGTGGAGGACTTGCGACGGCCGGTGCCGTAATTTTGGGTGATTGCCATGATTGCCTCAGATGTCCAGCGGCTGCGGCTGCTGTGCGGAATGCGGATGCTCGGAGCCCTTGTAGACCTTGAGCTTGCGGTACATGTCGCGACCCAGCGGGCCCTTCGGCAGCATGCCCTTCACGGCGGTCTCGATGACGCGCTCCGGATGACGTTCCAGCGCTTGCGCCAGGGTTTCCGTCTTCAGGTTGCCGATGTAGCCGGTGAAGCGATGGTACTTCTTGTCCTGCAGCTTGTTGCCGGTCACCGCGATCTTCTCGGCATTGATTACGACGAGGTAATCACCGGTATCGACGTGCGGGGTGTAGACGGGCTTGTGCTTGCCACGCAGGCGGCGGGCGAGCTCGGTGGAAAGACGACCCAGCGTCTTGCCAGCGGCGTCGACGAGATACCAGTCGCGCTGGACGGTCTCGGACTTGGCGGTAAAGGTTTTCATGACTGACTCTGTTGTTTGGTCGGGCTCATTGCACCGGAAAGCCGGCGGAACTCTGCCACGCGTTGTGGTACGGCGGAAAGGAGCGGGATTGTACGGACCCGGCCGGGTTCACGCAAGTCCGGGGTTGGCTTGCCTGAGCGGGGCCGGAAGCGGATCCGGCCCACCGGTTGGCAGTATCGCCGGTGGCGGAGACAATGCCGGCTGGTCCCCCACCCCGCCCCGCCCATGACTGCCCAGCGTCTGCATACCCCCCTGGACCGCCTGCTGGTGGAATCACAGCGGGCGCTGGAGACGGTGTTCGGCAATCCGCCCGCCCTGCGCGCCAATCCGGCCGGCGACACCCCCGAAGTGGAGCTGACGGCCGATGAGCGCCGCCATGCGGCCGGCCTGATGCGCATCAACCACGTCGGCGAGGTCTGCGCGCAAGGCCTGTATTTCGGCCAGGCCGCGGTCGCCCGCGACGAGCAGACCCGCGCGCAGCTGCTCGAAGCCGCGCAGGAAGAAACCGATCATCTGGCCTGGTGCGCTGATCGCCTGCGCGAACTGGACAGCCGCGCCAGCCTGTTCAATCCGCTCTGGTACGCCGGCAGCTATGCACTGGGTGCGCTGGCCGGCCTGCGCGGTGACGGCTGGAGCCTGGGCTTCGTGGTGGAAACCGAGCACCAGGTGGAAGCCCATCTGGACGAACACCTGGAAACCCTGCCGCCGGCCGATCTGCGCAGCCGCGAAATCCTGCAGGTGATGAAAGCCGATGAAGCCCGCCACGCCGAGCACGCCGAGCAGGCCGGCGCGCGCGCGTTGCCGCAGCCGATTCCGCGGCTGATGGCGACCGCCTCCAACTTCATGAAGGCGATCGCCTACCGGCTGTGAGCCACCGCCTCAGGCCGCGTCGGCGCCCGAGGTCAACTTCAGGCCGATGATGCCGGCCACGATCAGGCCGATGCACATCAGCCGCGCCACCGTCGCCGGTTCCTTGAAGATCAGCATGCCCAGCACGGCCGTGCCGACCGCGCCGATGCCGACCCAGATCGCATAGCCCGTGCCCAGCGGCAAATGCTTCAAGGCCAGAGCCAGCAGCCAGAAGCTGGCTACCGTGGCGACCAACGTGATCACGCTCGGCCAGAGCTTGCTGAAGCCTTCGGAGTACTTCAGCCCCACCGCCCACACCACTTCCAACACACCCGCCAACACCAGATATACCCACGCCATGATTACCTCCAGGTTTTTCCCGGGCCTGTAACGCAAAACGGCCCGGAACTTACGTTCCGGACCGCCGTCGGTCCTGGTTCGCGGCGCGAGCCGCGGGCGGGTCGTCCCGCTCACTGTGCCGCCAGACTAATCCGCCGGTGCCGAACGGGATGTAACCCGTCGGCGCCTGCCGGGCTTACTCGGACAGGTTGCGCCCATGGAACAGCTCTTCGATCTCGCGCTTGAGCAGCGCTTCGATCTTCATGCGTTCCTTGAACGACAGGTTCTTGGCCTTCTCTTCGAACAGGTACTGGTCCAGGTCGAAGTCCTTCAGGTGCATCTTGGTGTGGAAGATGTTTTCCTGATAGACGTTGACGTCGAACATCTCGTAGCGCGACTTGATGTTGCTGGCCAGGAAGTTCTGGATCGAATTGATCTTGTGATCGATGTAGTGCTTCTTGCCCTTCACGTCACGGGTGAAGCCACGGACGCGGTAGTCCATGATCACGATGTCCGATTCCAGGCTTTCGATCAGGTAGTTCAACGCCTTCAGCGGCGAGATCACGCCGCAGGTGGCCACGTCGATGTCGGCGCGGAAGGTGGCGATGCCGTGCTGCGGATGCGTCTCCGGGTACGTATGGACGGTGATATGGCTCTTGTCCATATGCGCGACCACGGCGTCGGAGATGATTTCCTTGCCTGCCTGCTTCTTGTCGATCACCGGTTCTTCGGAGATCAGGATCGTCACCGAGGCGCCCTGCGGGTCGTAGTCCTGGCGGGCCACGTTCAGGATGTTGGCGCCGATGATCTCCGCCACATCCGTCAGGATCTGGGTCAGGCGATCGGCGTTGTATTCCTCGTCGATGTATTCGATGTAGCGCTGGCGCTCGTCTTCGGAGACGGCGTAGCACACGTCGTAGATATTGAAGCTCAGCGCCTTGGTGAGGTTGTTGAAGCCTTGCAGCCTGAGGCGAGGCAGTGGTTTTACCACGGCAGCGGTCCCTCTCTGGGGGTGTCGGTGAAGGGGCGCGATTATGAGGCAAACCGCGTGACAACGAAATGTCGGTGGCCCGCAGGCCCGGCAGGGGCGTCGGCCCGCCGACGCCGCTTTGGCCCAGCCCTTGCATGGCGGGGTTTGCCGTGGGGCTCACGTTGACCTAAGCTTCGTGAATTCACTGCCCCGACCACCATGAGCCCAGGCATCCCCCTTTCCGCCCCCGCCCGTGCTGCCGCCAACCCGCTGACGCCGGATACGGCGACGCTTGAGCGGTTCCTGGCTCACAGTCATCGCCGCCGCTACCCCGCCCGCGCCGATGTCTTCCGGCCCGGCGACCCGGCCGGCACCTTGTATTACGTGGTCAGCGGCTCGGTCAGCATCATCACCGAGGAAGACGACGACCGCGAGCTGGTCCTGGGCTACTTCGGCTCCGGCGAGTTCGTCGGTGAAATGGGCCTGTTCATCGAGTCCGACCGGCGCGAGGTCATCCTCCGCACCCGCACCCAGTGCGAGCTGGCGGAAATCAGCTACGAGCGCCTGCACCAGCTGTTCCTGGGCACGCTCTCGGCCGACGCGCCCAAGCTGCTCTACGCCATTGGCGCGCAGCTTTCGCGGCGCCTGCTGGATACCAGCCGCAAGGCCAGCCGCCTTGCGTTCCTGGATGTCACCGACCGCATCGTGCGCACGCTGCATGATCTGGCGCGCGAACCCGAAGCGATGAGCCATCCGCAAGGCACCCAGCTGCGCGTCTCGCGCCAGGAACTGGCCCGCCTGGTCGGCTGCTCGCGCGAAATGGCCGGCCGCGTGCTCAAGAAGCTGCAGGCCGACGGCGCGCTGCACGCGCGTGGCAAAACCGTCGTGGTTTACGGCACCCGCTGAGACGGCTACCGCTCCGGCGGGCAGCGCCCCACCGGCGGCAAGGACGGCTACTGGCCGTCGGCTTCGCGATGGACCGCCAGCGGGTCGCGGCTACCGGCCCGATCCGCACAACCCCAGTTGAGTATCGGCGTGCCGGGCGGCAGCACCTTGCGGAACATCGGCACCCGCGAGGCCTTGGGATTGACCACTACCGGCGCGCGCGCTGCTTTCAGCAACGGCAGGTCGGCGCTGCTGTCCGAATAGGCCACGGCCACTTCGCCATAGCCGCGCTCGCGCAGCATGCGCATCTTTTCCTCGTTGTGGCAGTGGCGCGTGGCCACCACCGCGCCCAGGCGCGGGCCCACCGCGGTGCCCACCACCGGCACGTCTTCGTGGGCCACGAATTTCAGGATCGCACGCGCCAGTTCCGGCGGTGCGCCGGTGGCCACCACCACGCAATCGCCAGCGGCACGATGTTCGCGGAACACCTCCAGCGCCACTGGCAGCAGCCGGGCCTGGATTTCCTCGCGATGCGTGGCCACATAGCGGTCAATCAGCGAGTCGAAGCTGCGCCGGCCATGCAGGCCGAACGTGCCGATCCAGATATAGCCGGAGATGCCATGACGACGGGTGGGCAGGAACGCCGTCATCGGCCCCAGCACCAGCGAAGCGGCCACCGCCACCAGCGCGCGCAGGGGATTGCGCACCAGCAACCACTTGACCAAATGCCCACCGGAATCGCCGTCGTACAGGGTGTGATCGAAATCGAACACCACCAGCGGGGCTTCCGGCCGGGGCCGGGGGTACACGGACTTGCTCATGCGGCGAAGAATAGCTGACGCAGCGCCTCGCCCGGCTCTTCGGCGCGCATGAACGTCTCGCCGACCAGGAAGGCATCGACCCCGGCGGCACGCATTTTCGCCACGTCATCCGGCACCAGGATGCCGCTCTCGGTGACCAGCAGGCGATCGCGCGGCACCGCGTCCTTCATTTCCAGGGTCACGTCCAGCGACACCTCGAAGGTGCGCAGGTTGCGGTTGTTGATGCCGATCAGCGGCACCGGCACCTGCAGCGCACGCTCCAGCTCGTCGATGTCGTGCACTTCCACCAGCACGTCCATGCCCAGTTCCAGCGCCAGGTCCGACAGCCCCACCAACTGGTGGTCATCCAGGGCCGCCACGATCAGCAGGATGCAGTCCGCGCCGAGCGTGCGCGCCTCGTAGACCTGGTAGGGATCGACGGTGAAATCCTTGCGCAGCACCGGCAGCGTGCAGGCGTCGCGCGCTTGCCGCAGGTAGTCATCGGCGCCCTGGAAAAAATCCACGTCGGTCAGCACCGACAGGCAGGCCGCACCGCCAAACTCGTAGCTCACCGCGATATCCGCCGGGCGGAAATCCGGCCGGATCACGCCCTTGGACGGGCTGGCCTTCTTCACTTCGGCAATCACCGCCGGATCGCCCTGCGCGATCATCGCGTTCAAGGCGTTGGCAAAGCCACGCGTGGCCGGCGCGTCCGCCGCCCGCGCCACCAGCTCCTGCAGGGGCGTGACGGCGCGGCGCGCGGCGATTTCCTCAGCCTTGCGCGCCAGGATTTTTTCCAGGATGTCGCTCATTCGGGGGATCGGTTCCAACCGTAGGCGCGTTCCACCTTGGCCACGCGCAATTCAAAGTGATCGTACCAGTCGCGGCGACCCTGCTCGCGCGCGGCGGTGTGTTCGGCATGCTGGCGCCAGGCGCGGATCGCGTCCTCGCTGTCCCAGTACGCCACGGTGATGCCGAAGCCGTCGGCGCCGCGGGTGGACTCCACCCCCAGGAAGCCGGGCTGCTGCGCGGCCAGCTCGACCATGCGATCGGCCATGGCGCCGTATCCGGCGTCATCCCGGTCATTGCGCAGGGAGGAAAAAATCACCGCGTAATACGGCGGCTTGGGCAGGCTGGCGAATCCGCTGGCTGACATGTCATGCGCCCTTGGCCAGCGACTGGCTGACCCGTACAAAGTCCTGCAAGCGCGCCAAGGCATGGCCGCTGGCAATGGCTTCGCGCGACTGCGCGATGCCTTCTTCGACGCTTTCCGCCACGCCGGCCACGTACAGCGCCGCGCCGGCGTTGAGCACCACGATTTCGCGCGCCGGCCCCGGCCGGTTGTCGAGCACACCCAGCAGCATCTCGCGCGATTCGGCCGCATCCGCCACGCGCAGGTTGCGGCTGGCGGCCATGGCGATGCCGAAGTCTTCCGGATGCAGCTCGTACTCGCGTACCTCGCCATCACGCAGTTCGCCCACCAGGGTGGCCGCGCCCAGCGAAAGCTCATCCATGCCGTCGCGGCCCCACACGACCAGTGCGCGTTCGGCGCCCAGTTCCTGCAGCACGCGCGCCTGGATGCCGACCAGATCCGGATGGAACACGCCCATCAGGATGTTGGGCGCACCGGCCGGATTGGTCAGCGGGCCGAGAATGTTGAAGATCGTGCGCACGCCCATCTCGCGACGCACCGGCGCCACCACCTTCATCGCCGGATGGTGGATGGGCGCGAACATGAAGCCGATGCCGGCCTGCTCGATGGAAGCGGCCACCTGTTCGGGCTGCAATTCAATGGCCGCGCCCAGCGCTTCCAGCACATCGGCGCTGCCGGACTTGGACGACACGCTGCGATTGCCATGCTTGGCGATGCGCGCACCCGCCGCCGCCGCGACGAACATCGAGCAGGTGGAAATATTGAAGGTGTGCGAACCATCGCCGCCGGTGCCGACGATGTCCACCAGCCGGCTGCGATCACTGACCGGCACCGTGCGCGAGAACTCGCGCATCACCGTGGCCGCACCGGCGATTTCGCCCACCGTTTCCTTCTTCACCCGCAGGCCGGTCAGGATCGCCGCGGTCATGGTCGGCGAGACATCGCCGCGCATGATCTGGCGCATCAGATCGACCATCTCGTCATGGAAGATTTCACGGTGCTCGATCGTGCGCTGCAGCGCTTCTTGTGGCGACATCGGCATGGTTCAGCGCTCCAGGAAGTTCTTCAGCAGGGCGTGGCCATGCTCGGTGAGGATCGACTCCGGATGGAACTGCACGCCCTCGACCGGAAACTCGCGATGGCGCAGGCCCATGATTTCCTCGAAGCTGCCGTCCTCGTTCTCGGTCCAGGCGGTGATTTCCAGCGCCTCGGGCAATGAGCTGCGTTCCACCACCAGCGAGTGGTAGCGCGTGGCCTCGTAACTGTCCGGCAAGCCGGCAAACACACCCTTTCCTTCGTGGCGGATGCGCGAAGTCTTGCCATGCATGATCTGGCCGGCGCGGATGACCTTGCCGCCGTAGGCCTGGCCGATGCCCTGGTGGCCCAGGCACACGCCGAGAATCGGCGTGGTCGCGCCCAGCCGTTCGATGACTTCCAGCGAGACGCCGGCCTCGTTGGGCGTGCACGGACCTGGCGAGATCACGATGCGTTCGGGCGCCAACGCCGCGATTTCGTCGACCGTCATCGCGTCGTTGCGCACCACCTTCACCTCCGCGCCCAATGCCTGCAGGTACTGCACCAGGTTGTAGGTAAAGCTGTCGTAGTTGTCGAGCATCAGCAGCACGGGAACGGTCTCGCTAAGTGGGGGGCGCGCGCCGGGCGCGCGGATGTCGCGGAATGCTCAGGTGTCATGACCCACCTGGCCCTGGTCGAAGCCGCGCGTCTTGCGCACGGCCAGCTGGTACTGGCTGCCAATCACTTCATGGTAGCCGCGCAGGGTATCCAGCAGATGGTCCACGCCCAGCTTGGGCGTATCCACGGCGACGCTGTCGATCCTGCGTTGCAGGGCTTCACGTCGCCAGTCGCCGCCGCGCAGTTTGGTCAGGCGTCGCGACAAGCCACTGGGTTTTGCCACCTTGCCCAGTTTCGGCGGCAGCCACAGGTAGTCGTCGAAGATCATCACCCCGCCCACGTTGAGCAGCGGCCAGGTCATCACGCCATCGGACAGCGCGCCGAACGCCGAGTGCCAACCATCGATATAGACGATGTCGTACGGACCTTCGAGCTGGCGCAGCATCTCGAAACTGGGGCCGGCGTATTCGCTGATTTTGTCCTGGTAGGCGGCGGTGTTCTTGCGGAACCGCGCGTGGTAGTCGCCATACACCGGATCCACGGCGAAGAAGTCCACGCAGTCGATATGCGCGTCCGGCGCGGTCAGGATGTTGCCGCAGAGCCAGCGGGTCGAGCGGCCTTCGAAGCTGCCGATTTCCAGCGCGCGCAAGCCGGCCCGGCCGGCGAATGCGCCCAGCCACTCCCGCCATTGCGGGATGTTGTGTTCGAACCAGTTTTCCTGGAATTGGCTGTCGTTGTCCGTCACCGCACCCTCCTGCTCACTCGGCGGAAATCAAAGACCCTTGGCCGCCTCGGCCACGGCGCGGAACAAGGCACGTCCCTTGTTCATGGTCTCCTCCCACTCTTTCTGCGGGTCGGAGTCGTAGACGATGCCGGCGCCGGCCTGCACGTGCAGGCGACCATCGCGGATCACCGCGGTGCGTATGGCGATCGCGGTATCGGCATCGCCATGCCAGCCGATGTAGCCGATGCTGCCGGCATAGACATTGCGCTTGATCGGTTCCAGCTCGCGGATCACTTCCAGCGCGCGAATCTTCGGCGCGCCACTGACCGTGCCGGCCGGGAAGGTCGCGCGCAGCACATCGGCATAGCTCAGGCCCGGCAGCAGGCGGCCGGTGACCTCGCTGACGATGTGCATGACATGGCTGTAGCGCTCGATGACGAACTGCTCGCCCACTTCCACGGTGCCGGCCTGCGACACGCGACCGGCGTCGTTGCGGCCCAGGTCGATCAACATCAGGTGCTCGGCGCGTTCCTTGGGATCGGCCAGCAGCTCGGCTTCCAGCGCCACGTCTTCCTCGTGGCTGCGGCCGCGCGGACGGGTGCCGGCAATCGGGCGCACGGTCACTTCGCCGTCCTGCAGGCGGACCAGGATTTCCGGCGAGGAACCCACCACCTGCACATCGCCCACATCCAGGAAGTACATGTACGGCGAAGGATTGAGCGCGCGCAGCGCGCGGTACACATCCACCGGCCGCGCATTGAACGGCACGCTCAGGCGCTGCGACAGCACTACCTGGAAGATGTCGCCGGCGCGGATGTATTCCTTGGATTTCTCGACCGCGGCGATGAAACCCTCGCGGGTGAAGCCGGAGACAAAATGGCTTTCGTCCAGCACATCGCGGGTGATCGGCGCCGGATAGCCCGAACCGGGCTGGCGCAGGGTGGCGGTGAGCGAATCCAGGCGTTCCTGCGCGTTCTCCCAGGCGCCGTCCTCGCGCGGATCGGCATGCACGATCAGGTACAGCCGGCCCTTGAGGTTGTCGAACACCGCCAGTTCTTCGGACAGCATCAACAGGATGTCGGGCGTGCCCAGCTCATCCGGCTTGTCGCCACGCGCCAGCCGCGGCTCGATGTAGCCGATGCACTCGAAGCCGAACCAGCCCACCAGGCCACCGGTGAAGCCGGGCAGGCCTTCCAGCTGTGGCACGAAGTGAGCCGCGCGCAGGCCTTCGACTTCGGCAAACGGATCACTGACCTCGCGTTGCTCGATCAGCGCGCCATGGTCGCGGATTTCCAGGGTCTGGCCGCGCACGGTGATGACCCGTCGCGCCGGCAGGCCGATGATCGAGTAGCGGCCGAAACGCTCGCCGCCTTCAACCGATTCGAACAGATAGGTGTGCGGCGCGTCGGCCAATTTCAGATAGACCGACAGCGGCGTGTCCAGATCGGACAACACCTCACGGACAACGGGAATGCGGGTGTGGCCTTCAGCGGCGTAGCGCTGGAACTGCTCGAACGAGATCAAGGTGGCTTTCCTTCCGGGACGCGGGGGCATGGCAGACGACGGCAACAGGCCACCATCGCCAGCCGTGGCGAGCGGAAATTTCGGAAAGCAGGGGCGTCTGCGTGGGCACGACCGTACTTTACCCGAGGGTGTCCGCCTGGACCAGTCGTGAAGCGCGATTCGGGGCCAGCAAGGGGCAATCCTGCGGCAGATGCATGCGCAACCGGCCTGGAACGCATTCGACCCGGAACCGGCGTGAACGCAGCGGTTCGCCATCCAGGTTCAAGGTGATGGGCTGATCGCTTTGCAGTTCCAGCCACGGCAGACGCGCACGCGTGGCGATGCGTTCCAGTGCGGGCTGCTTGCCCTGGGTCAACAAGGTGCTGACGGTACCGGCCAGTTCGCCCTGCAGCTCCGGGATGATGGTCAGATCGAGCAGGCCATCATCGACCAGCGCTTCCGGACACAGCGCCTGGCCACCGCCGGCCTGGCGGCCATTGCCGATGCCCAGGGCGATGAATTCACCGCTCCACTCGAACTCCGGACCACTGATGCGCGCCGGAATCGGCTCGATCCGGCCCAGCTTGGCGATGCCGGTAATCAGATACGCCAGGCCGCCGAGCACCTTCTTCAAGCCTTCATCGGTTTCCACCGTCACGTCGGTGCCGAAGCCGCCGCTGGCCAGGTTGGCGCACCAGTGCGGGCCATCGTCGGCCTGCACCTTCAGCAGATCCACCGGCACCGCCGGGGCCACGGCGATCAGGCCCAGCGCATCGCGCGGCTCCTGCGCCACGCCGGCCGCACTGGCGAAATCGTTGGCGGTGCCCAGCGGCACCAGCGCCAGGCTGGGCAGGTCTTCGGCCGCTTCCGGACGCAAGGCCAGGGTCGCGGCGACTTCACCGAGGGTGCCATCCCCGCCTGCGGCCACCAGGCAATCCACGCCCGCCTCGATCGCCTCGGCCACGTAGCGCTCGGCATCGCCGGCTTCCCAGGTCACCCGCACCGACAGGGCAATGCCCTGCTTGCGCCAATGCGCCACGGCCTCGCGCAGATCGTCGTTGCCAGCGGCCTTGCCATTGAGGATCAGGCGCCAATGCGGTGCTGCCATGGAGGAAGTTCCGGTGGGGGTGCGCAAGCGTAGCCGGTCACCCTGACGCAGCGTGTGCAGGCGTTGTCCGGCTTCGCTCAGCCGCGCGCAGCCGCCACTGCCGCGCGCATGCGGCGGATCACGTCGGCATAGTCCGGCGCGTTGAAAATCGCCGAGCCCGCCACGAAGGCGTCCGCGCCCGCTGCCGCAATCTCACCGATGTTGTCGGCCTTCACCCCGCCATCGATTTCCAGGCGGATGTCCTTGCCGGTGGCGTCGATCTTGCGGCGCACGGCGCGCAGTTTTTCCAGCGTGGAATGAATGAACGCCTGGCCGCCAAAGCCCGGATTGACCGACATCAGCAGCACCAGGTCCAGGTCGTCCAGCACCCAGTCCAGCACATCCACCGGCGTGGCCGGATTCAGCACCAGCCCGGCCTTGCAGCCGTGCGACTTGATCAGCTGGATCGTGCGGTGCACGTGGCGCGAGGCTTCCGGGTGGAAGCTGATGATGCTGGCGCCGGCCTCGGCGAAGTCCGGCACGATGCGGTCCACCGGCTCCACCATCAGGTGCACGTCGATGGGCGCGGTCACCCCATGCTTGCGCAGCGCCTGGCAGACCATCGGGCCGATGGTCAGGTTGGGCACGTAGTGGTTGTCCATCACGTCGAAATGCACCCAGTCCGCACCGGCGGCGAGCACGTTGTCCACTTCCTCGCCCAGCTTGGCGAAGTTGGCGGACAGGATGGACGGGGCAATCAGGCAGGTCGACATGGGGCGGCTCTCGGCAATGGGTCAGCGTTTGCGCAGGGTCTTGATGCGGTCGTAGGCGGCGTTGATCTCGCCGGCCTTGCGTTCGGCCTGGCGCACCAGTTCGGGCGCCGCGCCGGCCATCTTGTCCGGGTGGTACTGGGAGATCAGCCGCCGGTAGGCCTGGTCGACCTCGGCATCGCTGGCCTCGCTGGTCAGGTTGAAGATCCGGTAGGGATTTTCGCGGGACAGCTTGAACCAGTCCTCGTCGAAGGCATGGCCGATGATGGCGCCGAGCAGGCCGCCCAGGGGGTGGCGCATGAGCAGCCAGCCGGCGATGAATCCGAGCAATTTCCCGTACCAGCGCTTCATCCGCACTCCTCAAAATTCCCGGGCATTTTACGTCACAGCCGGCCATTCCCGCCGTACACTACGCGGCCCGGCCGTTTCTGGAGTGTTTGTGCCGACGACGTTGCTTGAATCCGATCTGCCCGGCTTGCCGCTGCGCCATCGCGGCAAGGTCCGCGATGTGTTCGACCTGCCCCGCGAGCGCCTGCCCGCCGACGCCCCGCCCGGCGACTACCTGTTGATGGTGGCCACCGATCGCCTGAGCGCGTTCGACGTGGTGCTGCCGGACCCGATTCCCGGCAAGGGCGAGATGCTCTGCCAGATTTCCAATTTCTGGTTCGCCAAGACCGCGCACCTGATGCCCAACCACCTGACCGGCATCGACGTGGCCAGCGTGCTGCCCGCAGGCGTGGACCCGGCGCTGTACGCCAAACGCGCCGTGGTCACCCGCAAGCTCAAACCGGTGCCGGTGGAAGCGATTGCGCGTGGCTATCTGATTGGCAGCGGCTGGAAGGACTACCAGCGCACCGGCAAGGTCAGCGGCATCGACCTGGCCGATGGCCTGCGTCAGGCCGAGCGCCTGCCCGAGCCGATCTTCACCCCGTCGACCAAGGCGGCGGTTGGCGATCACGACGAGAACATCGACTTCGACACCATGGTCAAGACCGTGGGTGCGGAGCTGGCCGAGCGCGTGCGCGACGCCACCCTGCGCATCTACCGCTACGCCGCCGAATACGCGGCCGAACGCGGCATCCTGCTGGCCGACACCAAGTTCGAATTCGGCACCGATGCCGATGGTCGCCTGTACATCATGGACGAGATGCTCACGCCGGATTCCTCGCGCTACTGGCCGGCCGATCAGTACGAGATAGGCACCAGCCCGCCGAGCTACGACAAGCAGTTCGTGCGCGATTACCTGGAGACGCTGGACTGGGGCAAGACCGCGCCCGGCCCGCGCTTGCCGGCCGAAGTGATTGAGCGCACGCGCGCCAAGTACGCCGAGGCGTTGTTGAAGTTGGCGGATATCCACGTCGACTGAGGTAGCGCTACGCAAGCAAGGAAAGTATCGCCCGCTTGCCGGGCGATTCTTTTTCAGGGAGGCACCGTTTCCGGCGCGGGCTTGCGCGGGTCCGACCAGAGCAAGGTCGCTTCGCTGCCGGCATCCTTCGGCGCCGGGCACTTGCCGTCTCCGTGTCCCGCAAAGCCACCCGAGGGATGACACAGCGTGTCGCCGCGTGCATCCCACAATGGGTTGAACTGATCGCAGCATGGCGCGACCACGTAATAAGCGGTGGCGCCGTTGTGGCGGATCTTCCAGATGGCGGAAGGCGATTCGTGCTCCGCGCCGGCTTCATAGCCGGCAATGCGTTGCTGCAGCCAGTCGGGCATGGCCGCGTCACCAACGGGATGGGCGCTGCAAGCGAGTAGCGTGGTCGCCGCCAACGCCAGGCCAAGGATTCGATTCATGGTAGCGATGCGCATGCCGGGTCTCGTTCTTTTTCGGCACTATACCCAGCACGATGTGCACACGCCCGATACGGCGAGCGCCTGTGGCAGTTGGGGCCAGCTCCCCGCATCCAATTACGCAGCTGGCCTCGCGACGAAGCTCAGATCCTCGGCCGCAACTTCAACTCCGGAGTCGGCTTGGGTGCGCCCACATCCAACTGCGTGGCCGGGCGCGCCGCGTTGCTGGCCATGATCAGCTTCGACAACTCACGCAGGCGACGCAGCGATTCCTGCGCGAGCCCGGCCTGCGTCAGGTACAAGCCTTGTTCGTCGGTGCCCAGCTCGCCCAAGCCGTGGAAGGCATAGCTGCCCTTGCCAGTTTCGGGGTCAAAGAAGCGCGCGTACTCGGCGTCCGTGCCATCGAGTCGGCTGCATGACTTCTCCAGTGACTCCAGCAGCTCGGCCGTGCTCGACAGCAGCAGGCGCAGGCGGATGATCTGGTGGTTGCCCCAGCCCATCTTCGACGGCTCGGTGGCGGTGGTCCAATGCACGGGATCGCCAAAACGCTCCACGAACACCCGGCCCGCCTCGCGCCCGTAGTCGGTGAGTTTGGTGATCAGCGCGTCTTCCATCGTCAGGTTCAGGCCACCCTCTTGCTTCGTCAGGCGGATCAAACCGATGCGATCACGAAAGCCGGCCAGATGCGACAAGGTGTCGTGGTTCCAGTCCTTGGCCACATGCACCACCGCGCCCAGGAACCCCATCACCCCGGCCACGCCCGTAGCGGGAAACCGCCGCCACGGATGCAGCCGCGCCTTGTCGTTGGTGGCGGGAAACACCACGCGCTGGTTGCGGCCGTGCGCGGGATCGCGCGCGTCCTCGCTGTCGATCTGCCCGAGGTTGAGGCCAAACGTCGGCCGCGACGGCAACGCGCTGTCGAAAAAGTGGATGGGGAAGTTGGAACCCACCCCGCCATCGGTAAACCACAACCGCTCCAGCCTGCGCTCGGCCTTGGGCTTGAGGTAATCCACCGAGTACAGCGGGATGGCGCTGAGCAGCAGCGGAAAGCTCAGGCTCATGCGCACCGCCACCACCACCGGCAGGTCTTCGGGTGCGGGCAGGCGACGGAAGCCGGTCAGGTCGATGTCGCTGCGGTCTTCATCCGACGCCGGCCGCTCGCGCGCCTTCATCCATTCGGTGATCCGCGGCGGGAACAGCGCTTCGAAATCGGCATCGCGGTAGTAGAACTGCTTGTTCTCGCGCACCTTGTCGTCGTCGCGGAACGGCATGCGGAAAGGGCGACCCAGGGTCAGGCAGGTGGTCATCACCTGCAGGTCGATGTCGCCCTCGTTCAAGTCGCCGAAGGTGAGCGGCTTGGCGCGCTGGATGGCGTCATTGTCCTCGCGCCAACGTTGCGCCTGTCCGCACAGGTCGTCGAAGTACTGCGTCAGCCAGGGAGTGAGCGCCTCATCGGGCGCGGGATCGTCCGGAGCGGCCATGCCCGAGCAGGCGCCGAAGCGATTGGCCGGCAGTTCGCGGAACAGCAGGCGCACGATATTGGCGATCACCACCAGTACCGCCCCCGCCAGTGCGCCGGCCAGCACCCATGGCCAGAACACCAGCTGCCGCCCGGCCAGCCATGCCAGCGGCGCGCCGCCGATCAGCGCGCCCAACACGATCCAGAAGCCGAAGTGACGCAGCAGGGCCCAGACCACCGAGACCACACGCGCGCCGCGACTCTTGTCGCCCAGCATCGACAGGAACACATCGAACAACGGCCGCAGCGTGGGCACGGGCTTGAAGAACGCCTTCAACAGCGTGCCCTGCCCGTCCGCCGGCTTGCCCGCCAGTTGCGCGGGCAAGGTTTCCAGTTTCCGGAAGCCCTGCGGATCCTCAGCGAGCTTGCCGTTCCTGTAGCGCTGCCGCCCCAGTTCCGCTGCTGCCGCCGCCGCCGCGGCAATCGCGCCCGCGCTGGTCCCACCGATGCAGCGCAGCTCGAAGGCCTTGGCGATTTCCGCCACCGCCAGCGGATAGACGATGCCGCTGGTGATGCCGCCCTTCATGATCAGATCGCACTGGGTGGCGAATACGCGCTGGCCTGCGGCAGCGGGAGTGGCCGATTCGTGGGGCATCGTGGTGTCCTCGCGTCATGCGCCACCCGGACCGTTCCGGGCTTTCCGACGTCCATGCTCACAAGCCTGCACGTGCAATGGCGTGAAGCGCGGACAGCGTGGGCGCGGGTGCGAGGCTCGCCATGCTCCGCGGGATTGGCCTGTTCCCCCGCGGTGCCGCGTTGAACCAGGGAGGACGGGCAACCGGATGGCGGCCATGAAGCGACTGGCGATCTTCTGCGATGGCACCTGGAACCAGGCCGACCAGGAACACGACGGCCAGGCCTGCCCCAGCAACGTGATGCGGCTGGCCACCCGCGTGGCCCGCACCGGCGCCGACGGCCTGCCGCAGATCACCTACTACGACCAGGGCGTGGGCACCGGCAACCAGCTCGATCGCCTCACCGGCGGCGCATTCGGCAAGGGCCTGGATATCAACCTCTACGAGGCCTACCGCTTCCTGATGTTGAACTACGAAGTGGGCGACGAGATTTTCCTGTTCGGTTTCAGCCGTGGCGCCTACACCGTGCGCAGCCTGGCCGGAATGATCCGCAAGTGCGGCATTCTCAATCGGTTGTCCGTCGATCACTACCGGCAAGCCATCGACACCTACTGCGACAACGCCCGCCCCGGCGACGAAGGCCCCACCGCGTTCCGCTGCGAGCATTCCATCGCCACCAGCAAGGAAATCCCGATCAAGATGATCGGCGTGTGGGACACCGTGGGCTCACTCGGCATCCCCGTGCGCGGCCTGCGCTGGGTCACCGCCGACAAGTACAAATTCCACGACGTCGAGCTGAGTAGCGCGGTCAAGAACGCCTACCAGGCCCTGGCCATCGACGAACACCGCGCGCCCTTCGAAGCCGCTCGCTGGGTGCCGCGCCCGAAGGACGAGCAGTACGTGGAGCAGATGTGGTTCTGCGGCGTGCACACCGACGTGGGCGGCGGCTACCCGCCCGACGCGCACAAGCGCCGCCTCTCCGATATCCCGCTCAAATGGATGCGTGACAAGGCCGAAGCCCTGCGCCTGCACATGGACCCCACCCTCGAAGCCGCCCCGCAGAACCAGTTGAACAGCGACCCGCTGGCCGACAAGCACGAATCCAAGAAAGGCCTGTACCGCGTCACCCCCGGCATCGAACGCGTGATCGGCATGGCCGCCAAGCTGCAGGAACAACCCACCGAAAGCACCACCGAACGCGACCCCACCCAGCATCTGCATCCGTCCGTGCTGGAGCGCTGGGACAAGGACCCGAGCTATCGCCCGAACAACCTGGTGCGGTATTTGAAGATGGTGAATGACCCGAGGGTCGCGAAGGTGGGGATGGGGGTCAAGGCGCCGAGTCCGGCGTAATCACCGCCCCCAAAAAATCGAACCGAGGAACTGTAGGAGGGGCTTCAGCCCCGAACCCGACCCTCTATCAAACGATGCTGTCTGCTTCAAAGTCCTTCAATGCCGCCGACAAAACCGCATCCAGAAACTGCAACCGAATCAGCATCAACGCAGCCACAACAGATACGACGTACATCATCACCACAGACACGGCGAGCACGAAGAGCCAGGCCGGCATGTCCAGTGGCTGCCTCCAATTCGCGAAGAACGTGCAGATAGCAATTGCAGCGGGCAGAAAACCGAGCCGCGCCAGCCCGCCCGAGATCAGGCCCACCTTCGAATCCATCGTGCACAGGTGCAGGCGAACGGTGGCCCTGAGCTCGCTGACTTGGTCCGGCGAATGCTTGGCAAGCCAGCTCGCCAGCGTCATGAATTCAATCCGGTCATGGTCCAGCTGTGCTGTTTGCTCAGTGCGCCATCGACGCATCTGCATGACGAAGACATAACCGTGACGGACGATGTAGGGAAGCGCACCCAAAGCGCATGAGATCAACCCGAAGCGCGCCATCGTCACCATCCATTCCTGCGGCGTCAGAAACTGCACGAGCAACAACGGCGCCAAGCCTAGGATGGATCCCGCGATGAAGACAGCCACGAATACCTTCAGCCATCCGGGTGTGTCCAGGACCGAGGACGGTCCATCTGGTATTTCCTTCAACCGCGCCTCAAGCGCCGCGAACGACAATTCCCCGTCTGCCATGACTTGCTCCCCGCTTCCCTGGACGGAGCATGGCAATTCGATGCGGCGGGCGCAACTTGGCTTTCCCTATTTTTGAAGTCGGGTATCCAGCGAGAACGGGTCCAGCGAGACGCGCCTTATCTCGGCGAATCTGGCGTGGAGGGGATTGATCAACAAGTTGAACTCATAGCGCGCGATGGCGCTGGGTACTCGAAGCGCCAGGGAGCCTGAGGTCCTGAGCCAGTTGTCGCCGACCCGCTGCACGGTGGCGGAGTACGGAAGCCTGTTCCAGCCGGGTGGATACGCCACCTCCGGTAGCGTGGTGATGGCGGCATCGGGAACGTCGAATCCCAGCAGCATGCAGCCGTTCGGCATGTTTTCCTCGTCCATGTGGGCCAACGACTCGAGCATCGCCAGAGCAACAGAGCTGGACGTGTAGGCGACCCGTCTGTCACACGAGTTCCACCGGCCCGGTTTGCGGGCTGCTCCGATGCCTGACAATGCTTGTTCGATGTACCTGGACTTGCTGATGCGGTACACGCGCATCAGGCGAAGTCGCACCACTCGATTCGCCAGAGTTCATCTTCCACCTCTCTGGCGCCAGCATCCGAAACGAGCATATCGATGGGCCGTCCACCCAGGATCAGATGCCGGCTGGACAACCAGCGCGTGGCTTTGGCATCACTCTCGAAGACGTGTCGGGCCAAGCCGGCGATGCGTGCAATGCGCAGGACGCGTCCGGATTCGACTTCGGTCAGAGACCCATGGGCCGCTTGCCTGCGTTGGAAGGCCTGCTCCGGAATTTTCAGCAAGGCCAGCACGTTTCGCTCGTGAATTGCGAGCTTGTTTGCCAGCACTCGAATAACGCGCCCGGGCAGCAGGGGCGCGCGGGCGGTTTTGCTTGTCGGCGGTTGGGCCTTGAGGTCGAGGAACTCGAAGGCGCGAAGGGCATCTTCGAGTGTTGGGGTCTGGTCTGCCGGTGGGGAGAGTGTGTGCGTCATGCGCGCGGTGAACTTGCGAGGGAAGTTGATGACCAGCCTGCTTCCCGTGCGTTCAAAGCGTCAACTTACATTGCGGCGAAAGGTTGCGGAATCTTCAGCCTGAGATGCACGCGATAGTGCGGTCCTTTTGCCACGACGAAGCTAATGTTCCCTCTGCAAAAAGTGATCGTCGTAGCACGACTGAGTAAGCTGGCGATATCCGTGTTCCTGAGGCCGGGTGCATCTATTAGAGTTTGCAGTCCAGGAAGCAAAAGGGGCCCCAAGAAGGAGCCCCGCTGCGCTGTTTGCAAGAACGAAGTCTTGAGAACCTGGTGTGGCGCGATCACCTCACCCGCACTTCGAATACCCACAATTCAAGCAAGTAGCACACCCATCCATGATCACCAGGGCCTTGGTGCTGCACTTGTGACAAAGCGTCGCCGAAGGCGGGAAGCTGGTGCCGTCGCCGGTCACGGCGATGTCTTCGGAGCTGCCGTTTTGCACGGCGTTGCCCTCATCCGCCCTTCGCGCACCTTCTCCCGCTTTGGCGGGAGAAGGGGTGGCGCTGGCGGAGGAGACTGATGCCGGCGCGGCCGGGCTTACTTCAGAGTTTTTTTTTGCGCGTTCTTCGTACTGCTTGCGCTTGTCGGCCAGGATGGCGCGCTGGTGCTCGCTCATTTCCGGGTCGTGGATCAGGCCGATCGACTTCATGTGCTCTTCGACGATGGCGCCCAGTTCGGCGACCAGGCTCGGCATGTAGACGCCGCCGGCCTTGAAGTAGCCGCCGCGCGGATCGAACACGGCCTTCATTTCATCGACCAGGAAGGTGACATCGCCGCCCTTGCGGAACACGGCGCTCATGATGCGGGTGAGCGCGACGATCCACTGGAAGTGTTCCATCGACTTGCTGTTGACGAAGATTTCGAACGGGCGGCGCAGTTCGTGCTCGGTGCCGGCGTTGAGCACGATGTCGTTGATGGTCACGTACATGGCGTGTTCCACCAGCGGGGATTTGATCTTGTAGGTGCTGCCCACCAGCACTTCCGGGCGCTCGATGCGCTCGTGCATGTGGATGACTTCGGCGGTGGGCAATTCGGATTCGGCCTTGCTGCGGCTGATCGACTCGGCCTGCACCGGGGCGGCGGCTTCGCGCGCTTTGTCTTCCGGGGTGAGGACGGTGTAGCCCTTGATCTTCTTGTCGATTTTGACGGCCATGGCGCGAATCCTGTGCTTGGTTCTTGTGTGGTGATTGGGCGGTGGGCGGAGGGGCTGGCGGAAGGAGTACTGGCGCCTTTTGCCCCCACCCCAGCCCTCCCCCGCGTGCGGGGGAGGGGATGGAGCGTCTTACTTTCTGGAAGCTTTCTTGGCGGCCTTCTTGCTGGCCTTTTTGGCGGTACTCGGGGTCTTGCGTGCGGTCTTTGCCGCTTTTTTCGGTGCTGCCTTGCGGGCGACCTTCTTGGCCGCTTTCTTTACGGTCTTCTTGGCGGCCGTGGCTTTCTTGGCCACTTTTTTGGCTGCCTTCTTTACCGTTTTCTTGGTGGCGCTGGCTTTCTTGGCGACTTTCTTTGCAACCTTCTTGGCGGCTTTCTTCGGAGCCGCCTTGCGGGCGGTCTTCGTGGCAGCTGCCTTCCTGGTGGCCTTCTTCGCGGTCTTCTTGGTTGCCTTCTTGCCGACCTTGCGGGTCAGGGCGGTGGCTTCCTTCTTGGCGGTGGCGCTGGCTTCTTCCAGGCGCTTCTTGGCCTTGGCGACCGACTTCTTGACGGCCTTGGTCGCCTTGGTGGTGCGCTTGGTCACGGCCTTGCGAACCTTGGCGACATCGGCCGTCACGGTCTTGCGCGCCTTCTTGGCGGCTTTTTTCGCCTTGGCCACCGTCTTGCTGACGCTGGCGGCGGCGGCTTCGCCGATCTCCAGTGCCTTTTCTTTTACCGTCTCGGCGGCGTCGGAAAGCGTCGCCGTGACACCGTTACCGTTGCTCATAACTGCCCTCCTGTGGGCCTTGTCATTGTTTGACGACGCCGATGCTACTGCTTTGTTTGTGTTTGTTGTGGTTAGGAGCAAGAGCAGCTCGCTGCGCTCGCTCCCCCCCACCCTACCCTCCCCCGCAAGCGGGGGAGGAAATTTACTTGCTCTCCCCCGCAAGCGGGGGCGGAACCTAGGGCTGTTCCAATTTGGAACAGTCCTTAGAACTTGCCGTAATAGCCTTCCTTGAGGGCGTCGAACAGGTTGGCGGCGGTGTGCATTTCGCCGTCGTATTCAATCTGCTCGTTGCCCTTGACTTCGATGACGTTGCCGTCTTCGAGTTCGAAACGGTAGGTGGTGTTTTCCAGATCCGCTTCCTTGACCAGCACGCCCTGGAAGGCGGCCGGGTTGAAGCGGAAGGTGGTGCAGCCCTTCAGGCCCTGCTCGTGGGCGTAGCGGTAGATGTCCTTGAACTGCTCGTACGGGTAGTCCGTGGGCACGTTGGCGGTCTTGGAGATGGAGCTGTCCACCCACTTCTGGGCGGCGGCCTGCACGTCCACGTGTTCCTTGGGGCTGATGTCGTCGGCGGAGATGAAGTAGTCCGGCAGGCGGGCGTCGGCTTCATCGCTGAACGGCATGGCCTTGGCGTTGATCAACTCGCGATAGGCAAGCAGCTCGAAGGAATAGACGTCCACCTTTTCCTTGGACTTCTTGCCTTCGCGGATCACGTTGCGGCTGTAGTGGTGGGCGAACGAGGGCTCGATGCCGTTGCTCGCGTTGTTGGCCAGCGACAGGCTGATGGTGCCGGTCGGAGCAATCGAGCTGTGGTGGGTGAAGCGGCTACCCACTTCGGCCATCTCATCGACCAGGTCCGGCGCGACCGAGGCCACGCGCTGCATGTAGCGACTGTACTTGGCGTGCAGCACCTTGCCGGGGATTTCCTGGCCGGCCTTCCAGCCGTCCTTCGCCATTTCCGGGCGCTTGCGCAGCATCTCGGCGGTGACGGTGAACAGCTCTTCCATGATCGGGGCGGCGCCCTTCTCCTTGGCCAGGGCCAGGCCCATTTCCCAACCGGCCACGGCCATTTCGCGGGCGATGGATTCGGTGAACTCGCACGATTCCGGGCTGCCGTACTTGTGCTTGAGCATGGTCAGGGTCGAACCCAGGCCCAGGAAGCCCATGCCGTGGCGACGCTTGCGCAGGATCTCGGCGCGCTGCTGTTCCAGCGGCAGGCCGTTGACCTCGACCACGTTGTCGAGCATGCGGGTGAACACGCGCACCACTTCCTTGTATTCCTCCCAGTCAAAGGAGGCTTCATCGGTGAAGGGCTTGCGCACGAACTTGGTCAGGTTGACCGAACCCAGCAGGCAGGCGCCATACGGCGGCAGCGGCTGCTCGCCACACGGGTTGGTGGCGCGGATGGTTTCGCACCACCAGTTGTTGTTCATCTCGTTGACGCGGTCAATCAGGATGAAGCCCGGCTCGGCGTAGTCATAGGTGGACACCATGATCATGTCCCACAGGTGACGCGCACGGATATGGCCGTAGATCTTGCAGGCGACCAGGCCGTCATCGCGGCTGACGTAGGTCTTGTGGGTCGGCCAGTCGCGCCACACCACCTGGCTGGCGTCTTCCAGATCCAGGTCGCCCTTTTCCTTGATGTTGACCGGGAACACCAGCGGCCAGTCGGCGTCGGTGTTGACCGCTTCCATGAAGCCGTCGGTGATCAGCAGCGACAGGTTGAACTGGCGCAGGCGGCCGTCTTCGCGCTTGGCGCGGATGAAGTCTTTGACGTCCGGGTGCGAGACATCGAAGGTGCCCATCTGCGCGCCGCGACGGCCACCGGCCGAGGACACGGTGAAGCACATCTTGTCGTAGATATCCATGAAGGACATCGGGCCGGAAGTGTACGCGCCGGCGCCGGCGACAAACGCACCGCGCGGTCGCAGGGTGGAGAATTCGTAACCAATACCGCAACCTGCCTTGAGGGTCAGGCCGGCTTCGTGGACTTTTTCCAGGATGCCGTCCATCGAGTCTTCGATGGTGCCGGAGACGGTGCAGTTGATCGTGCTGGTGGCCGGCTTGTGCTGCTGCGCGCCGGCGTTGGAGGTGATGCGGCCGGCGGGAATCGCACCGCGGCGCAGCGCCCAGACAAAACGTTCGTGCCAGTAGGCGCGCTTTTCAGGAGTGGCTTCGGCATCGGCCAGGGCACGTGCGACTCGCTGGTAGGTGCCGTCGATATCGGCATCCAGGGCCTCGCCTTGCTTGGTCTTCAGGCGGTACTTCTTGTCCCAGATATCCTGCGACGCCGGCTGCATGGGGATTTCCGCATCCACTTCCGCCGTTTTCACCGCCTCAAGGCGCACCGTGCTCATGTTCTGTGTTTCTCCTTGTCCTGATCTGGTTCTAGTTGTGGTGAGACGCTTGGACCCGGCAATCGGAAGGGGGCAACGGGTCGGTCGGCGCGCAGCCGGACAGCGTGCGCGGCGTTCACTACCAACCTGTGTATTGCCGGCCCGGGATACCTATGTCCCGGGCCTGCGGCATTGCCTTTCCGGCGCCTCCCCCTTCTGGCTTGTTTTCCCGCAAAAAACCCCAGTACTTGGGTCCATCTCGTGCCAAACCGCTACATGTAGTGGCGGCACGAGGTATGCAAGCTACCCCCGCTCCAGGGGTGTGTCAATGAGATTTCAGAGAATTTTTTCGTTACAGATCATGCCGATCCAGTGAAACCCTCAACCCGCCTCGCGTGGAACTTCATTGCGGGTTTAACGGTCTCTACGCACACTCGTTCAGGATGCACGTCACGCTGCAAAGCGTCATAGATTCGCCTCTAGATTGTCTCCTGTTGACCCCGCCAGCCCATTTGCCGAGCTTTCAACGTCCCATGCGAACCCTGCGACCCTTGCCCACCCTGCTCGCCCTGTCCGCCGCCGCCATGTTTGGCGGCTTTGCCGCCACCGCGGTGCACGAAATCGTCCAGCAACCGGCCCAGGCCATGCCGGCCGCCGCCATTCCCGCTGCCGGCGCCTTGCCGGTGTCGGTGAACGGGCAGGCGCTGCCGTCGCTGGCGCCGATGATCAAGCAGGTCAGCCCGGCCGTGGTCAGCGTCTACAGCCGCCAGACCGTGCGCGTGGCCAGCCCGCTGGGCCCGTTTGCCGATGACCCGTTCTTCCGCCGCCTGTTCGGCATTCCCGACATGCCCAAGGAACGGGTGGAGCGGGCGCTGGGCTCGGGCGTGATCATCGATGCGCAGCAGGGCTTGGTGCTGACCAACCACCACGTGGTGGAAAACGCCGACGGCGTGTCGGTGACCCTGGCCGATGGCCGCACGCTGGAAGCCGAATTCATCGGCTCCGATCCCGATACCGACGTGGCGGTGATCCGCATCCCCGCCACCAACCTCACCGCCATCCCGCTGGCCAACAGTGATCAGCTGCAGGTGGGCGATTTCGTGGTGGCGATGGGCAACCCGTACGGGCTGGGGCAGACGGTCACCTCGGGGATTGTTTCCGCGGTGGGCCGCAGCGGCATTCCGGTGATGGGTTTCCAGAACTTCATCCAGACCGATGCCTCGATCAACCCGGGCAATTCGGGTGGGCCGCTGGTCAACCTGCGCGGCGAACTGGTGGGCATCAATACCGCCAGCTTCAATCCACGCGGCAGCATGGCCGGCAATATCGGCCTGGGCTTTGCGATTCCGATCAACCTGGCGCGCAACATCAAGGATCAGCTGGTCGCCACCGGCGAAGTGCGCCGCGGCACGCTGGGTATCGAAACCCAGAACGTGGACGAACGCCTGGCCAAGGGCCTGGGCCTGGATGTGCCGCGCGGCGCGCTGGTGACGCGGGTGTATCCGGGTTCAGCCGCCGCCGCGGCAGGGCTGCAGTCTGGCGACGTGGTGCTGGCCGCCAACGGCCAACGCATCGACAACAGTCCTTCGCTGCACAACTTCGAAGGCCTGCAGGATGTGGGCAGCCGCATCAGTCTGGACGTGCGCCGCGACGGCAAGCCGCTGACCCTGGCGGTGACCTTGAAGGAAGGCCTGCGCTCGCTCGAAGGCGGCACGGTGGATCCGCGCCTGACCGGCGCCAGCTTCAAGGAACTGGACGAAGCCACCCGTCAGCAGCTGCGGCAGATGGGCGCCAATGGCGGCCTGCAGGTGAGCAACGTGGCCCGCAACAGCCGCGCCTGGACCAGTGGCTTGCGCCCCAACGACATCGTGGTGGCCGGCAGCAACGGCGACTTCGGCGATCTGGCCGCGTTCCGCGCCAGTTTCGAACGCAAGCCGCAACAGCTGGTGCTGCGGATCATGCGCGGCCGCAGTTCCGGCGACATCGTGATGCAGTAAGGCGTTCCGCACGCCTGTACAGACAATCCCCATGACAATGCGTTCATGGGGCCATGCGCTAGAGTTGGCCGCGCCATCCCCTATTGCTGGAGAACCCCATGACTGTTCCTACCGCTACCGACGCCGTCAAAAGCAACCTGGGCGAAGCCGGTTCGCATCTGAAGTCCGCAGCCTCGGCCGCGGGCGAAGCCGTCAAGGGCGCCGCGAGCGCCGCCGGCGATGAATTGCGCCTGGGCCGGGCCAACGTCAAATCCGAACTGGCCGACAGCGCGCTGGCCGGCATTGCCGCCGCCGAAGTGGGCGGCGAAGCCGCGCGCGAGCAGATGGACGCGCTGATGGACAAGGGCCGCGATCTGATCGACAGCGCCGCCGAGTTGATTCGCGAGCGTCCACTGGCTTCGTTCGGTGTCGCCTTCGCCGCCGGCTGGATCATCGCCAAGCTGGCGCGCAGTGGCGGCGACAAGTAAGCCGCACGCGTGAGCGACGATCGCGCCGCGACGGACGGCGAGCGCACCCCGCCGCCAGGCCTGGAAGACAGCCTGCGTCTGGTCGGTCATACCGGCAAGGCGGCGTTTGCCTCGGCCCAGGACACCGGCCGCGCCCTGCGCCGGCTGGTGTCGGCCGACTTTGCCCTGATGCGCAGCGCCTTCGGGCGCGGCCTGGCCTGGGCCGGCGTGGCGATCGTGTTCGGCGCTTCGGCCTGGGCGCTGCTCGCCGGCTCGTTGATTGCGCTGCTGGTGGGTTTCTTTGGCTGGTCGTGGCTGGGCGCGCTGTCGCTGGCGGCCCTGATCAGCATCATCGTCACCGTGTTCGCGGCCTGGAAAGTCGGCCGCTACTTCGACTACACCGGCATGCACGCCACCCGTCGCCAGTTGCACCGACTGGGCCTGTTTGACGAAGACGACGACAGCGCCGACGGCGACAAACCGGAGCGCGACAAGTGAACTTCGAACGCGCCCTGCGTCGGGTTGAAAAGGCCGAACAGCTGGTCGAAGGCCGGGCGCTGCAGACGCAGACGCATTGGCAGGAATTCAAGAGCACCTGGCGCGAAGCGTGGACGCCGGGGCGGATCATCGTCGCCGGCCTGGTCAGCGGTTTCCTCAGCGGTCGCGCCGAGCCGATGCGGGCGATGACCGGCGCCAAGTGGCTGCAGATGGTGGGCTCGCTCTCCAGCTTGTTTGCCAGTGTCACTGCGGCCACCGCCGCCGGTGAAGCCAGTACCGCCGCCGACGAGGCCAGCACCGCGGCGGACGAAGCCGGCGATGCCGCCGACAGTGCGCATGCGGCGAAGACGGGCGCAGGAGCGGGCGGCGCGCATGCGGCCGCTGGCGGACGCGTCGACGCAGAGGAAGAACGCGTCACTGCCCCGCTCGACTACCCGGAAGAACGCCTGGTCGAAGACGAATTCGCCGAGCGCGTGGTGGTGCAGCCGCGCCCGGCCGAGGCCGCGACAGAAGTGTCCGAGCGCTAGCCAGCGCTTTGTGGGAGGGACTTCAGTCCCGACACGCCGCAACGCCAGCAAGCACCTGTCGGGACTAAAGTCCCTCCCACAGATTCCCCTCCCACAGATTCCCCCACGCAGGATCTTCTACACGCAGCCGCGATGTGGCGTGGCCGCATAATCGGCCTCAACCATGGGGGAAGGTGCGATGACCATACCTGTCACTGCCAGCGACGAGTCGCCGGCGCCTGTCGAACCGGCGCCACCGCCGCCGGCGCCACGTCCGCGTGCGCCCACCTCGGTGGTGGTGATTGCGGTACTGCTGGTGGCCGCCGTGCTCTACGCCGCGCAGGACGTGGTGTTGCCGGTGCTGCTGGCAGCCTTCTTCGCCCTGGTCGGAAATCCGATCATCCGCCTGTTCCGCCGCATCCATCTGCCGCGCTTCCTCGGCGCCTTGATCGTGCTGGTCGGCGGCATCACCGCGGCCGGTGCACTGGGCATGCAGCTGTGGGAGCCGGCCAGCGACTGGTTCCGCGACGCGCCGCGCGAACTGCGCCAACTGGCGCCCAAGCTGCGCGAGTTCGCCAAGCCGGTGCAGGAGGCCAACCTGGCGGCGGAGAACTTCGCCCGGGTGGCGGGCGGCGAAGCCGGCAAGCGCGCGCAGATCGTGCGCACCACCCAGGACGACCCCTACCGGATGCTGGTGACCACGCCCAAGCTGGTGGCCTCGATCCTGGCGGTGGTACTGCTCACGTTCTTCTTCATGGTCTACGGCGAAAACCTGCAGCGGCAGGCGATCGCGCTGATGCCCAGCCGCCAGCAGAAGAAGTTCACCGTGGAAATCCTGCACTCGATCGAGCGCGAGGTCTCGCGCTACGTGCTGACCATCAGCCTGATCAACTCCTGCGTGGGGCTGATCTTCGCCGGCGTGCTGTACCTGCTCGAGTTCCCGCTGTCCGAGGCGCTGCTGTGGGGCACGCTGGCGGCGCTGTTGAACTTCGCCCCCTACGTGGGCCCGCTGATTGGCGTGGTGGCGATGCTGCTGGTGGGCTTCATCACCTTCGACGATCCGCTGCACTCGCTGGCCCCGGCCGGCGCCTACCTGCTGCTGCATACGCTGGAAGGGCAGATTGTCACCCCGATCATCCTGGGCCGGCGGATGGCGCTCTCGCCGCTGGTGCTGATCCTGGCGCTGATGGTATTCGGCTCGGCCTGGGGCATCGTCGGCCTGCTGCTGGCGGTACCGCTGCTGGTCTGCGTGAAGCTGGTGCTGGCGCGGGTGGAAGGCATGGAAGGCTGGGCACGGTTGCTGGAATGAAGCGACCGCTACGGCCGGATGACGCGGCAGGCGCTAAAATCGGCGGGTGAACTTTCCTGTCCGCGCCATCACCCTGGATCTCGACGACACCCTGTGGCCGTTCGCGCCCATCGGCGCACGCATCGAACGCGTGCTGCACGACTGGCTGCTGCAGCACAGCCCGGCGACCGCCGAGCAATTTCCGGTCGAAACCATGCGCGCCCTGCGCGAGCAGGTGTTTGCCGATCATCCGCACCTGCTGCATGACCTGAGCGCGCTGCGCCGCCTGACCCTGGAGCTCGCCCTGCAGCGCAGCGGCGCCGACATGGCGTTGCTGGAGCCGGCCTACGAAGTGTTCTATGCCGCGCGCAACCAGGTGGAATGCTATCCCGACGCCATCGACGCACTGGCGCGCATTGCCGCGCGCGTGCCCGTGGCGGCGGTGTCGAACGGCAATGCGGATCTGCAGCGCATCGGCTTGATGCAGCACTTCGCCTTCTCGCTGGGTTCGCGCGAGTTCGGTGCGGCCAAGCCGTCGGCGGGCATTTTCCTGGCCGCCTGTGATCGCCTGGGTGTGCCCGCCGAACACGTCTTGCATGTGGGCGACCACATCGATCTGGACGTGGTCGGCGCCGCGCGCGCTGGTTTGCGCACCTGCTGGCTCAACCGCCACGACGACGCCGGCCAGGTGCTGGCCTGGCCGCATCCGGATCCGCTGCCGGATCTGGAGTTCAACACCTTGACCGCGCTGGCCGACTGGCTGGATGCGCATCCGCAATTTGCCGCAGTCGATTCCGCAATGGAGCCCGCACCCGCATGGACCTGAGCCACGCCTACACCGACGACGCCCGCAATGCGCGTCCCTTGCACGTGGTCGAACGCGCGCATTGGGAGCGGTGGCTGCAGACGCAGACCCCGTCCGTGCGCGCATGGCTGGAGTCGCAACACCTCACCGGCGGCGCTGGCAGCCTGGCCTTGTTGCCGGGCGAAGACGGATTGGCCGGCGCGGTGATCGGCATCGGCGATCCGCTGGACCCGCATAGCTATGCCCACGCGCCTTATGGTTTGCCGGTCGGGCGCTGGACGCTGGCGACGGAACTGCCGGAAGCCGCGCGCCACGCCCTGCAACTGGGATGGGGCCTGGGCGCTTATCGGTTTGATCGCTACAAGACGCCGCCGCGCGCACCCGCGCAGTTGCTGCTGACCGAGGCCGACGCCGAGGCCGATGATCTGTTGACGGCGGCCGTGCGCGTGCGCGACTGGGTCAACACGCCCACCGAGCACATGGGCCCCGAGCAACTGGAAGAAGCCGCGCGCGAAATCGCCGGCATCCATGGCGCGCAAATCGAAGTGATCGCCGGCGACGAGCTGCTGCTGCAGAACTTCCCCGCCATCCATGCGGTGGGTCGCGCCTCGCATCGCGCCCCGCGCCTGATCGTGCTGCGCTGGGGTGATGCCGCGCATCCGCACGTGGCGTTGGTCGGCAAGGGCGTGTGCTTCGACACCGGCGGCTTGGACATCAAGCCGGCCGACGGCATGCGCAACATGAAGAAGGACATGGGCGGCGCGGCGCATGCGCTGGCCCTGGCCGGGCTGATCATGGCGCGCGCCTTGCCGGTGCGGCTGACCCTGCTGATTCCGGCGGTGGAAAACGCGATTGGCCCGGATGCGTTCCGCCCGGGCGAAGTGATCGACACCCGCAAGGGCATCAGCGTGGAAATCGACAACACCGACGCCGAAGGCCGCGTGGTGCTCTGCGATGCGCTCACCTACGCCGCCGAACAGTCACCGCAGCTGGTGCTGGATTTCGCCACGCTCACCGGCGCGGCGCGTATTGCGCTGGGCCCGGAACTGCCGGCGCTGTTCGCCAACGACGATGCGCTGGCCAACGACTGGATCCATGCCGGCCAGCAGTCACGCGATCCGCTCTGGCGGATGCCGCTGTGGCGCCCTTACCTGCGCTACCTGACCAGCCATGTGGCGGACCTGGCCAATGCCGGTTCGCGCATGGGTGGCGCGATCACCGCCGCGCTGTACCTGGAACGCTTCCTGCCGGCAGACTTGCCGTGGGCGCATCTGGATGTGTACGCATGGAATGACAGCGATCGCCCGGGTCGCCCGGCCGGTGGCGAAGCCATGGCCCTGCGCAGCGCCTACGCGATGCTGAAGGCGCGTTACGCCGGCTGATCCTGGATTTCGGCGGCCGACACCACCTGGTTGCGGCCCTCGCGCTTGGCCCGGTACAGCGCCTTGTCCGCGCTGCGCAGCAGACTGTCGCCATCGCGTCCGTGCAGCGGGAAGCTGGCCACGCCGATCGACACGGTCACCGCCGGCAACTCCTGGCCCAGATGGCGGATGCGCATGGTCTCCACCGCCTCGCGGATGGCTTCGGCGCGATCACAGGCGGCCTGCAGATCCGCTTCCGGCAGGATCAGGGTGAACTCTTCGCCGCCGTAGCGGCAGGCGATGTCTTCGTGGCGCGAATGGGTCTGCAGCAACTGGCCGAAGCCGGCGAGCAGAGCATCGCCGCCGACATGGCCGTGCAGATCATTGAAGGTCTTGAAGTGATCCAGATCCAGCATCATCAGCGACAACGGCAGGCCGCGGCGCTCGCAACGCGCCAGTTCGCGTGACAGCGATTCTTCCAGGTAGCGGCGATTGAACAGACCGGTGAGCGGTTCGCGGATCGACTGGATGCGCAGGCGCTCCTGCAGATCCAGGTTGGACAACGCCATCGACAGTTGCTCGGCCGCGGTTTCGGCCAGGTCGAGCCGATCCAGGAACTCGTCATCGGAACTCGACAGATAGAGCAGGCCCATCTGGTTGCCCTGCGCGATCAGCGGAATGCAGGCGGTGGACGGCGTGCGCTGGATCGTCGGCGCGTCGATATGGGTGCAGGCCAGCACTTCGTCGTGCGCCAGGTGCAGATGCGGCTGCCCGCGCCGCAGCGCCCAGCAGGCTTCCAGCGGGAACATCGCCGCGCTGTGCAGTGCATGCGCGCCCCAGTGCGCCACTTCCTCGGCGTAGTCCTGCGAGGAGCGGATGCGATAGAGCGTGCCGCCCACGCCCGGCAACAAACGCGCGAAATGCTGCGCGGCCAGCCGCACGGCCTCGTCGGTACGCACGCAGCTCTGCAGCATGCCGCCATAGCGGCTCAACTCATTGAGGTCGGCGCTGTGCCGCTGCAGGGTGGTGATGTTGGTCTGCAGGCGTTGCTCGGACTCGCTGCTGACCAGTTCGGCCGCGGCGCGGCGACGAATCTCGCCGACCAGCAGCCAGTACACCCAGCCGATCAGGCCCAGCCCCAGCGGAATGCCGAGCAGTGCGATGCCGCGCAGCATCCAGGCGCTGGACTGGCTGGACTGCCCGCGCGCGGCCAGCAGCTCACGCTCGGTGGCCACCAGTTGTTCGGCCTGGTGGCGGATGTTGTTGGACGCATTGCGCACGTCCTGGTTGATGGCGCGCTGCGCCGCCGGCAAACCGCCCAGGCGATAGTTGCCCAAGGTGGCTTCCATCTGCGAGATGCGCCGCTCGATCTCGATGCTCCAGCTGCGCACGCGCGGCGCCTGCACGGGGTTGTCGCGGACCAGGGTCTGCAACTGGGCCAGCAGTTCCGGCAGCTTGTCGCGGCTGCGACCGTAGTCGGCCAGATAGCTCACTTCGCCAGTGAGCAGGTAACCGCGCTGCGCCGACTCGCTGTCGCGCAGCTGCGCTTCGACCGCGCCAATCATCGCGATCACTTCATTGGTGTGCGAGACCTTGTTGGCGTCGGTGATGAAGCGCTGCGCGCCCAGCAGGATGCCCACGCCGATGGCGATGAAGATCAGCGCCGCCGCCAGCAGGCCGTACTGGTTGGCGTAGCGACGGTGCGGCATGGCGGGGGGGCTTGTCATGCGGGTGCAAGCGTACGGGGTGTGGGGGGATTCGACAATGATTTGGGAGGGGATTGTGTGGCAGGGGGCACAGAGTGGGCGCCCTCTGTGGTTGTGGTGGCCATGGCGTTATGGTTGTGGATGCTGGCTTCGCGCTGTTGGTTGGCGCTGGCGCGGGGGGATTTGGGTGGAGTGGTTTTCGCGCGCTCCCCGCGGGGGGTCACTTTTCTTTGCTTGTGCAAAGAAAAGTAACCAAAAGAAAGCACACCCCGGACGTCGCGCCCCCACGGTGAAGCCGTGGGGGTCCGTGGCGCCGGAGCTGATTTTCGGAACACACATCCTGTGTGTCCGAAAACGTCGCGCATCCATGCGCGACGCCCTGCGGGTCTACGCTCCGTCCCCACCGCTCCTAACGGGGCCCGAAAACAAAAAGGCGAGAAGCGGAAGACAGAGCGGCGTGCAGGCTCTCGGTTCTTGGCTCGAAACTAGTGATTTGCTCGCTTTGAGCTTTGAGCTTTGAGCTTTGAGCTTTGAGCTTTGAGCTTTGAGCATTCCAGCTTTTCGGCTTTTCGGCTTTTCGGCTTTTCGGCTTTTCGGCTTTTCGGCTTTTCGGGTCCCCATGAGGCACGGCGAGTGGTTCGGGTAAAACCCGCAGGGCGCCGCGCATGGATGCGCGGCGTTTTTGGACACACAGGATGTGTGCTCCAAAAATTCCCGAACCGGGAGCGGACCCGGAGCGCGCAGCGCGCAGGGCGTGCCGCCTGGGGTGTGTTTTCTTTGGTGACTTTCTTTTGCACAAGAAAAGAAAGTTACCCCTCGCGGGGAGCGCGTAGAAACCAAACCAACGTAGCGCCGCCGCGCCAGCGCCAACCAACGCCCAACCATCACAAGGAACCCACCCATTCAACCGCCGACAAACAAAAAGAGCCCGCCATGACTTCCGGCCTTGTCCGTAACACCCCACTGCTATATTTAGTAGCGCATCCGGGCGCCACGCCCGCCCCCAAAAACGTTAAGGAGTTGTCATGGGTCTCGTACAGGCAGTAGCAGGCGCAGTCGGCGGCGTTCTGGCGGATCAGTGGAAGGACTTCTACACCGTGCCGGCGGGCCTGCCCGCCACTGCGGCGCTGTTCGCCGCCGTGCCGCAGGGCACCAACGCCGGCCGCGGTTCGAACACCAGCGGCTCGTCCAACATCATCAGCAACGGCTCGAAGATCGTCGTGCCCGAAGGCTACGGCCTGCTGCTGTTCCAGGACGGCAAGATCACTGGCTTCGTCGCCGAGCCGGGCGGTTACGAATGGCGCTCGGACGACATCAACTCCCAGTCCATCTTCGCCGGCGACGGCATCGTCAGCCCGCTGATCAAGCAGAGCTGGGAACGCTTCAAGTTCGGCGGCCAGCCGGGCGGCCAGCAGGCGGCGTTCTTCGTATCGCTCAAGGAACTGCCGGACAACCGCTTCGGCACGCAGTCGGAAATCTACTGGGACGACGGCTTCCTCAATACCCAGGTCGGCGCGGTCACGCGCGGCTCGTACACCTTGAAGATTGTCGACCCGATTCTGTTCGTGAAGAACTTCGTGCCGGCCAGCTACCTGCAGCCGGGCAAGGTGTTCGACTTCACCGACATGGACAACGCTGCCGCCGGCCAGCTGTTCAACGAGGTGGTGGGTTCGCTCGCGCCGGCTTTCAGCCTGTACTCCAATGATCCGGCCAAGGGCAATCGCATCACCAAGCTGCAGCAGGATTCGCTGGGCTTTGCCAAGAGTCTGTCCGATGCGGTGGAACAGGGTTATCAGTGGAAGTCCGATCGCGGCCTGGCCATCGTCAAGACCGCCATCGTCTCCATCGAGTACGACGCCAACACGCGCGAACTGCTCAAGACCGTGCAGCGCGCCGATGCGCTGTCGGGCGGGCGTGGCAACTCCAATTTGCAGGCGAGCGTGGCGCAGGGCATCCAGTCGGCAGGCGAGAACGGCGGCGCGGCAGGCCTGGTGGGCGTGGGCATGGCCTCGGGCATGCTCGGTGGTATCGGTGGCCTGCAACAGCCGGTGGCTCCGGCCGCACCCGCTGCCGATGATCCGGTCGCCAAGTTGAAAAAGGCCAAGGAAATGCTGGACCTGGGCTTGATCACGCAGCAGGACTACGACGCACTCAAAGCCAAGGCATTGGGTCTGTAACAGGCAAGGCGCACGACACCCATGTCCGACCCCAAAGTACCGCCGCCGCTACCGGCGGCGTCCGTCACCGGCCCCGGTTCGCCGCGCGACGTACCGCCCCTGCCCGGCCAGTTTCCGGTCGACCCGGCGAGCCTGCCCGACGCCATCCGCGAGGAACTGCAGGCGCCGGATCCGGTGGCGCTGGATACCGCCTCGGCCGAACTCAAGGACGGACTGAACCGCTGCCCGAAGTGCGGCGCCACCGACATCCGCCACAAGCTTGGCAGCGATGTTCTGATCTGCCAGTACTGCCGCCACGAATGGATTGGCGCGCGGGTGGAGGAAGAGTTCGAGCTGGGCGTGGGCCTGGATCAACTGCGCGGCACCATCATCGCCTCGGGCGCACGCGACATCGACGCCGGCACGGCCAGCCTGATGAGCTTCAAGTGCACCGGCTGCGGCGCCGAGGTGACGGTCAATACCGAGAGCACCATGACCGCCCGCTGCCACTGGTGCCGGCATGTGTTCGGCGTCAACGAGCAGGTGGCCAATGGCGCGGTGCCCGATGCGGTGCTGCCGTTCCACATCAGCAAGGAGGATGCGGTGGCGCGCATCCGCCAGTTCGTCGACAAGCGGCGCCTGTTCGCGCTGAAGGCATTCAAGGAGCAGTTCACCCCCGAAAACGTGGTGGGCGTGTACCTGCCTTACATGATCGTCGACAGCAACGTCAGCGCCAGCGTGGCCGGCAAGGGCGAGATCAAGACCCGCGAATACACCCGCGGCAGCGGCGACAAGAAGAAGACCTACTACGACGCCGACGTATACCAGGTGCATCGGCAGGTCGACTTCACCGTGGATGATCTGCCGCTGGAGTCCTCCGCCGAACGCGGCAACCTGGACACGCGCGTCAACACCAACAACATCATCAACACCATCCTGCCGTTCGACACCAAGAACGCGCTGAAGTGGAACGCCTCCTACCTGCTGGGTTTCAGTTCCGAGAAGCGCAACCTGGACGTGGAGAAGATGCGCCCGCGCCTGGAAGACCAGCTGCTGTCCATCGCGCGTTCGCAGGTGGAAGGCTCCGTGCGCCGCTACGATCGCGGCGTGCGCTGGGAGCAGGAACAGCTGGACGTGCATGGCACCCGCTGGGTGTCGATGTACCTGCCGGTCTGGCTGTACTCCTACCACCAGCCCGGTCGCAACGGCGGCATGCTGCACTACATCGCGGTCAACGGCCGCACCGGCGAAACGATGGGCAGCGTGCCGGTACAGCAGTGGAAGCTGTTGCTGGCCGCGCTGACCACCGGTTCGATCATCGAATCCCTCGTACTCTGGTTCCTGGTGGTGGGCTCATGAGCGATGACAGTGGACTCTGGTTGCTGGCCGCAGGCCCGGTGGGCGCCACCGCGCTGTACTGGATGCTGTACCGCTACTACCGCAACACCGACAAGTCGCACGCGTTCGAGCGCGAGACCACGATCGAGGCCAAGCCGATCACCGGCTCGGACAGCAAGGTCGGCACCGTGACCGGGACGCAGGAGACGCGTATCGGCGGCGACAACGTGTACGAGTACCGCAAGCGCGTGCAGAGGAACGGCAAGTAGCGCCTGCCTGGCCTATGATGCGTCCGGGCAGCACGGCGGGCTCCGGACATGATTCGACAGCTGGTCCATCGAATGGCAGGCGAGGCGTCGGCAGCGAACCTCTTTGGCACTGATGCGCTCGACTTGGGCTTGTATGCCGCGCAGGTTTGGGATGCCTTCGAGCAGTCCGCATCCGACCCGCCGAACGATCCGCGTGCTCGTCGTGCCCTGTGGTCAATGGGCGCATTCGCAGCCTTCGCGCCGGACGCAACGCCTGCGTGGGAACATCTCGGGTACAGCTACGCGCTCGAGAATTCCCGCGTCGCGCAGATCTTTCGCCGCGTCGTGCAGGAGTATCGAAGCGGTGAGCGGCTGGGGATACCGAGCGCGCTGACACAACGCTGGGCGGACACCACCGAGGCGCTGCTGGATCCGATTCCTTCCGGTCTCTGGGCATCGCCCGGCCTGGCGCGCCCTGCCCCGGAGTCGGTGCGGCGGAACGCCTACTGGCGCATGTTCGGCATGGAGCTGGCGTTTGGCACGGATCGCAATGAGCCTGCCGCGTTCGACAAGGCCGAGGCGAGCAACTCGGCGTTCGTAGACGTCTTCGAGGCCTTGCTTCGCGCCGTTCGGCGAGTGACGGCCAGGACCGCTCGCCCGTGGATGACCAGCCAGCGCAATCACGCCGTCATCCAGGCGCGCGTGGAAGAGCTGAGAACCTTGCTGCTTGCGCGTCGCCCATTCAACCTGCTTGCGCGGGAAGAGCTGGCCGCCGCCACCGTCATGGGTTGGCTGGAACTGAGCCTACGAGCCGACTCGCCGGTGGTCAAGGATCTGCAGGTGCAGGCAGACACTGCTGCTGCACGGTTGAAGTTGATTGGCGAGCGTGTCGGTCTTCCCGCCCATCACAAGTCGGAAGCCTTGTTTTCGCTTGCTCCCGACTTGTCCTTCCTGCTTCGGGAAATCGAGCGCATCGGCGCGACGGAAGCGACCACCCGGCTATTGCTGCCCGACTCACCGCTAACGCAGGCCGCGCAGAGCGTCAGTGTCCACTGGCGCGAGGCCACGGGCGCAGTGCTCTAGCAGCGTTGCCTAGGGCGCGTCTTTCCGCGGGGGCTTCGGTAGTGCGTTCATGTTGTCCATGTCCGAGAAGATCAGCCACTGGCCTCCCGGGGCACGCCTCAGCGTGAGCGTGAACTTGCCCATGTCGCCGGGGGCATCGCCGTAGCCGTAGGCGCCGATGATGTAGCCGGTGGTGTCATCGACGGCGTAGGCCAGTGCGCGCAGACGCAACGGTGCGCCGCCCTGCTCCTCGTACGCGGCCTGGATCGCGGCCCGCCCGCGGACGGGTGGTTGGTTGCTTTGCAGCACGAATCCGTCTTCCGCGAAGAGCGAGGCGAGCGCCGCAGCATCTCCGGCACGCCATGCGCGCTCGTAGTCGCGGAGGACGCGGTCCAGTTCGGCGGGCAGCGGGTCGTCAGCGCGACCAGGAGCGTGGGTAGCCGCCGGCCCGTCATGTCCAAACGCTCGCGCCGACATCAGCAATCCACCCAAAGCGACGGCAGCAAAGAGCATACGGTTCATAAGTCGAATCCTTTTGTGTAGTCAGCCTGTCTCACGAATCGGAACCAGCAAGAGCCATCCTTCGGCCAGCCCCTTCTCGACTCCCCTTGCCTCGTCTTCTAATCGTCAGACCACCGAGTCAGAAACACACTATCGCTGTTGGCAGACAAGGCATGCATCACGGTACCGAGAGCGCAATGAAACAGCGGTCCACCCCCTGAGCCACGAATGCGTACGAATTTTTTGCCCTCGTCATCTTCAAGTCGAACAACAACGACCTCGTTGTCCGAACGAAGCTCGACGTTATACGCGTGGCCGAGTACAAATTCGGGCCAGGCGGCAAACTCCTTTGCAAGATCTGTAGGCAGCGAGAAGTAGGAATCTATCCGCACATCGCGATTGGACATCGTCATCTTGCCTCGCCAGGCGCTTCTGGACATCTCAGCTCTCGAGGAACTCGTTGAGCTTGGACGCGATCCGAGCGCGCCGTTCCTGCAGAAATTCCAGGTAAGCATCCACGCTCAATAGCGTGTCCTCAGTGGGAATGCACTGGGCGACAAAGGCTGCGCCGCCAGTGCCACTACTGTACTTGTGTATGTACGTCGACGGGGCCTTGTCGCTTATCTGTCTGTTAGTCTTACCAGATATGAATGACAGATTGGAGATATCGTCTGCCTCGCGCAGACTGCGTCCCGCTGCCCTGAGCACCGCCTTGGGAAAGATATGGTGGAACTGCAGCCGGTCCTGGCTCCCCTTGTGATCGAGGGAGATGCGCAGATTCGAACGCCAATCGGTCGCCCCGCCAGCATGAAATGCAAGGAACATCGTCTTGAACAAGGCGCTGCGCTGATTGCGCCCCTCAAGCTCTTCCGCGGTAATGTCCAGGCGACCAAACTGCAGCCGAAGGCGATCAATCATCTCCTGTGTACCGCCGCCTTGTCGCAGTGAGGCCAGATCCTGATCGAGGATGGATTCGCTGGAACCACGCGAGAATCGACCCTTGGCGTTCGCTGCCAGTATCCAGTAGCGCAGTTTGGACGATTCTTCTGGCTTGAGTACGTAGTCGCGCCTATGTCCGAAATAGGCAATTGCAATCAGGATAAACGGCGATGAAAGAAGTGCGGGGCTTGTTATGCCCACATTGCTTCGCATGAAGTTCAATGCGAACTCCATCCCTCTGCGCGATTCCTTCCATGCCGACTTGAGTGTCTCGACATCCAGGCTGCCAACCGTCAAGAACCGGGACTGGCCTGTGGCAAACGCCACCATATTCTTCAGATGAATGCCCAGGTCGAGGTCGAATCCAAGCTGTGCGCAGGACTTCTGGAAGGCTTGGAATTCACTCAGTGAATTTCTCCACTTGGCGGTTATCTGGGCAAGCGCAAGATCGGAACTTCGCAACTTGGCTCCCAGCGAGTTGACACGAACGAATATCTCGGTGACTTCGTCGTATCCCATCGAACTTTCCAGAACATCCATGCGATACACATACTTCCGTATGTCCCGCAGTCTGGCGAGTCGCTTGCTGTATTTCTCAACTCGCGGATCGTCGAAGTCAGCGACACCGGCCTTTCGCAGGAACTCCCTGTCGCTACTGGTCCGGAACACATCGGAGACTTTCACCCAATGCGGATGCTGCTCCAGCTTGCGCGTCGATACGACAAAGGCCATCTTGTTGAAACGCTCCATCAGTTCATCCGCGCTGGAATCCACGTCATCCGCGTCGGTCTCCCCTCCTTCCTCGTCAACATCCGCGTCTTCGTTGACTTCGGTTACGAACGCGAGGTGGTCAGGATGCTCCAGATTGAACAGCAGCTCAATTGGGCGCTTTCGCCCTCGTACTGTCACCGGCTCGCCTCTGACGACAGCCGAGAGCGAGGTAAGGCGCTGCTGGCCATCAAGCAGCAGCTGCGTTGTCTGATAGGGATTGGACTGCTGAGCGATAGCGAAGTCTTGCAGAGGTACGTCTTCGGCAGTCTCCCAAAGCAGGATCGCGCCGGAAGGGTAGCCGCGGTACAGGGAATCCATCAGGTCGCGGACACGTGGAGATCGCCAGACATACCGCCGCTGCATCTCCGGTAGTCTCAGGCGCCCGCGTTCGATCATGCTGACAAGTTCTTCCACCGTTGCTTCCGCTCTGGCCATCTCCATCTCCTTGGTTTGATTTCCAATCAATGCAGCCTGCGAACGCTGTACGTTCCGTCCTCAAGAACTCCGATGAAAAAGCACTTTCCGTCTGACATCCAAGGCCACGCCGATGCATGCGAGGTTTTTCTACTGAGCGCACCAGACATTTCGCCTGAGCACGCACAGGTCCGAGTCCGTCGAAGTGTCAGAACTTCACGAAAACGGTCAGCGTGTACTCGTGTTGCTCCTTGATGACCCGGTCGAACTCGACGGAGAGTTTCACGAAGTTTGGCACCTTCAGTCGCCCCACGACGTTCAAATTGCTCTTCGCTTCGCTGGACAGGTTCAATACCAGCTTTCGGGACTTCAGTTGGTTGGCGCCATCCCGTCGCATCTCGATCAACGTGCGCATGTTCGGATCGTTCAACAATCCGGTTCGACGCAGAAGGCGATCGGCTGCGACGATATCTGCCGGTCCACCGGTGAATACGTCATGCAGGTTCATCTGCGCTCGGAAGGTTTCGAGGTTCTCCGCATCAACAGTCGCTTGGGCGCTCCCGCCCAAGCGCTCGCCCTTCACATCAACCGAGGTCTTGCCGCTGCTGGTGCGGAGATCAATCTGCTCGACAGTGACCTCTTTCGCGCCCAGATGCATGCAAAGCGTGGAGAAGTACATGTGCTTGGCCAGTGCGAAGCGCTGGGGTGCAAGCGAAGCTTCCTCGTAAGTGTTGGAATCAAAGGGGCTTTGAACCAGCACCGTGCCGGGGCGTGCAAGGTTTGCATCGACAATGTTTTCGAGCGCCGTCGATACCCCGCCCTGTGGACGAAGCGGGTATTCCAGTACATACGCCTCTTCATCGAACAATGACTGAGCGGCTCCGGGTTCGTACGCACACTTCTCCAAGTCGTGCTGTTGAAGGATCAGAATTGCCTTCCGACTTCCGGGGTTTTCGGGAAAAGAACCTGTCGCCATTGCTCGAATGCCTTTCGATGCATGTTCGTTGAGAACCGGAGCCGTCATTTCGACCTCGGGTTCGGCCACTTTCAGACTCGCTTTCGTCCTCGCTACCAGCCCCTTTGCCGTAACCAGTAGACGAGCACCAGAAGCGCGAGAGCCAGGCCGCTCAACCCGGCCGTGCGTACCATTCTTCCCACCTTCGATTTTTTTTTTAATGCATCGAACGACACGTCGACCAATTTCAACTGCTCGGGTTGCAGGGTCCGGCCAATCCGCCTTGCAAAGGCGGTGAGGGCAGCGACCGCCATGATTCCATGCCCACCAGTGGCCACCACGCCATTCGGCCCGTAGCAGACGATGGGCGCAATCCGGCCAGCGAGATCGCTCTGAACCGAGGGAATCTCGATGACAAAGTGGGACGCGTCGGCGGTCAACATCACACCGTCCCGCTCGAACAGGCGCGCTCCTTTTTTTATGACGGCCGAGACCTTGGAAACGGCTTCCTGGCGTTGCACCGTGTCGCTGTTCCCCAGGTCGTTGCCATGCACGGTGAAGTGGTCAGGAGACGAGTTATCCAAGGCTTGGGCCCAGAGGATGAACTGGTCTGTCATGAGACCACCTGCCGAAAGATCTGGTAGACCAGCGCTTCCGTGTCCTGGTGCGACTTCATGCTCCCAAGAACCACATTCACCTGCTGCGCACCGCCACCACGCGAGACCAGTTCCGTCACGATGGGTAGCGCCCGGAATCTATCGACGTAGTCTCCGAAGTTGTCGGCTGGAGTGCGGACAAAGTTCGCATCCAGGTCGCAGTGGGTACCGATGATGAAGAAGCGGGGACGTGAGACGCTGGTTTGCAGCCATCCACCGATGTGCTTCAGGTCATCCCTGACTCGGCTCTCGACCTTATGATCGCCTGCAATGAGCCGGTCTGCCCGTAGTAGATAGAAGATGACGTCCGCCTGGTCATGGAGCTGCTTCCATTCTCCGTACGCCGCCTTGTCGCCCGACACGTCGAGTGAGCTCTTTACCTTCAGGTCCAGATCGTGCAGCTGAAAGCGGCGGGACGCGGACTTCTCAGGGGCGACCGTTTGTTTGTACTCCGCAGGGATGGAGCCGGTGGCCAGAAACTTCACCAGGTGCGTTTTGCCCACGCCGCGTGCACCCAGGACAGCGAGCCTTTTGCCTCGCAGCGCCACCATGATGGCATCCCACTTCACCGTGATGGCGGTCCCTGCAAGAAGGGTTACAACACCAATCACTATCGGAATAAAGGGCAAAGGCATTCAATGGCTCTCATCGGGTGAGACGGTTTATGCGCCGCCACTCAACGGTATCGTGTTGACTACGTTCTTACGTCTCGCGACGCGGCAGTTCAATCAGGCCACACCGCACCGGATGGTGGCTTATCCCCTGGAACGACTCGATTTTAGGGCCGCTTTGTCTTGCTCACAAGTCGACACCTGCCCGCTCGGCCCATCAGAAAGACGGTGGCGTGGCTGGGTCGGATGCAACTTGATGACGGCCAGCAGAAACCCGGGGCAGCGGGTACCGACTTTGCCCCTGCCGTCCACTGCACCGGGGACGTGCATATGCGACCTGATCAGCGCCTACTATACGGGCCCTGTCGCAGCACCTGCCCCGGAGGAACCATGTCCTTCTTCCTGATCGTCAAGCTGGTGATTGTCATCAGTGTGGTCCTCAGTGCCATGGCGCTGGCCATGCGAGCGAGCGCGGAGCAGATGCTGTACCTGCTGAGTCGCCCGGCGGTTGCATTGCGCGCCGCCATCTCGCTGTACGTCGTCGTGCCGGTGATCGCCTCGCTGGCCATCCTGCTGGTCGACCCACGCCCTGGCGTGGCGCTGGCTTTGCTGGTGTTGTCGCTGGCTCCGGTCCCGCCGCTGCTGCCCAAGAAGCAACTGAAGTCGGGCGGCGACGGCGCCTACATCCTGGGCTTGCTGGTATTCGCCGCGCTCGCGTCGCTGCTGCTGATGCCGCTCGGGTTGCCGCTGCTGACGTCCCTGTTCGGCCACAACCTGCAGGTACCGACCGCGCCCATCGCCAAGACGCTGGCCATCACGGTTGCCGGCCCCATGCTGCTGGGTTTGATTGCGCAGAAGGCGCTGGGCCCCCGCGCCGACCGCGTCGCTTACCTGATCGCCAAGGCCGGATTCGTGCTGCTGGTGGTGGGATCGGTGCTGGCCGTGGCGATGCTCGCCCCCGCGCTGTGGCGTTTGATCGGCGGCGGCACCTTGCTGGTGATGCTGCTGGTGATCGTGGCGGCGCTGGCCGCCGGCTATCTGCTGGGCGGCCCCACGAGGAGTACGCGCACCGCCTTGGCGCTGGCTTCGGCGACGCGGCATCCCGGCGTGGCCATCGGCGTGATTGGATCCAGTCTGCCCGAGGCCAAGCTGGCGGCGCTGGCCGTGTTGATCTACGTGCTGCTCAACGTAGTCGTGGGCATTCCGTTCGTCATGGCCGCTCGGCGGCGTGCGGGCCGCTGAATAATCGACGGGCTCGCGGCCGGTCAGCCGCGATCCCGCTTACCTGCGTGTGCTGAGCGGCTTGCCCCTGCGTGGCTCGGCTGCAGGCTCCAACTAGCGTGCATCCGGCGCTTGCAAGAGATTGATCTCGGCCTTCCCGTCCTGGTCCAACAGCTGCGTCCAGCGGGTCGCGAGTTGCCCCTCGCGGAACTGGAACACCTCGATGTGATAGCCCCGTCCGCCTCGTTCCAAAGCAACTGCAACGAGATCACTGGATCGGCAGGCGGTCAGGAATCGGTTTGAAGCGAGGTCGCCGCTGACGACATCGGTGGCATTGAAGCGCGCACCTTCTTCCGCAATCGGGCCAATGAGGGTTTCCAGATCCTCGCGGATGCCGGCCGGTACTTCCTGCCATTGCTCAAGGGGGGTGCAGCTGGGCTGCTCCTCTGCTTGCGCGGAGCCTATGACCAACAGCAGCACAAACGTTCGGACCACTCTCATGATTCCCCACCCCATGACCGAATGCCGGATACGCATAGAGGAATTTCCCTGCACAGCCATCAGAAGTATCGCAGGCCACGCACCGGCATTACCTGATATCCCCACTGGCAGCCCACTCGCTACGGCACCCCAGCCACCCGATGACGCGAACAAAAACCCCGGCCTGGCCGGGGTTTTTGTGGGTGCTTGCCTCACAGCGCCCTGAGCGCCGTCGTAATCGGCAACCTGGCCGCCCGCAACGCCGGGAACAAGCCGCCAATCAAACCAATCGCCAGCGCCCACTTGAGCCCATTCCACAGCAGTTCCGGCGAGACCTTGAACTGGAACACCACCTGGCTGAAGTTGTTGCCCAGCGTGGACACGCTGTAGCCATTGAACACCGCCCAGGCCAGCAAGCCACCGAGCAGGCCACCGACCAGCGCCAGCAGCATGGTCTCCAGCATCACCGCCATCACCACCGGCAGGCCGCGGAAGCCAATCGCGCGCATGGTGGCGATTTCGCGGGCGCGTCCGGCGACGGCCGCATACATGGTGTTGAGCGCACCGAACACCGCGCCGAAGGCCATGATCACGCCGATGATCTTGCCGATCACGTTGAGCACCTTGGACAACTGGCCGGACTGCTTTGCGTAGTAGGCCTTGGTGGTTTCCACGTCCAGCTTCAGGCGCGGATCCGCGTCCACCGCCGCCTTGAACTGATCGAAGCCCGCCTTGCCTTCGGTGCGCACGGTGATCGACTGGTAGGCGCGGCGGTTGTAGGTGGAGCCCAGGGTTTCGGCATCGCCCCAGATTTCGGAGTCATGCGAATCGCCGGATGCGAAGCGCCCCACCACGGTCCATTCCTGGTTGCCCAGGTTGATCTTGTTGCCGACCTTGAGGCCACGGAACTGGCCCGCTGCGCCGGTGCCGACCACGATCTCGCGCAGGCCGGGAGCGAACTTGCGCCCTTCGACCAGCTTGATCTTGTCGCCGCGCACCAACCAGGCATCCTCGCCCACGCCGCGGAACTGCGCGTTGGCGTCGGTGCCGTCTTCCATGCTGGGCAGGTTGACGATCTGCGAGAGCTCGGCCGACAACAGCGGCTTGCCGCTCGGTCCCTTGGCGATGCCAGGCAGGCTGGTGAGCAGCGGCGCCTGATCACGCGTGAGCACGGAGTTGGTCTCGGCCTGCGAACCACCGCGCAACACGATGGCGGTGTTTTCATCGCCGGTGCGATCCAGCGTGGCCTTGAAGCCCTCGCCCATCGCCAGCATGGCCACCAGCACCGCGACCACGCCGGCAATGCCGACCACGATCACCGAGGAGGCGCCCCAACGCTGCGGCAGGCTGGCGATACCGATGCCGGCAGCCGCCAGCGACAGCCGGCCGGTGCGGGTGAACACCAGCCATAGCGCCAGCAGCACCGCGACGCCCAGCAGCGCCCACCACGGCGCGGCAATCCACAGGATCAGGCCGACGATCAGCGCGAGTACGGAGAGAATGTTTGCAATCCACTTGGGCATGTCGTTCTCCTCAGCGTCCGGCCAGTGCGTCGACAATCTTCAGCCGCTTGGCGCGCAGGGCCGGCAACAGGCCGACCACGATGCCAATGACCACCATCAGTACCAGCGCGACGATCCAGGTCTGCATCGGCATGCCCGGCAGGCTGATCATTCCCTGGCTGGCGCCAGTGAGGATCGGCATGATGATCGAGGCCAGGCCCATGCCAATCATGCCGCCCAGCACGATCAGCAACACCGATTCGATCATCACCAGCGTCAGCACCGTGCCGTCGCGGAAACCCAACGTCTTGAGCACCGCCAGTTCCGGGATGCGCTCGCGCACCGCCTGCGACATGGTGTTGCCGGTCAGCAGCAGCAAAGTGAAGAACACCGCCGCCATGATGCCGGTGACGATCAGGCCGATATCGCCAATCTGCTTGGCGAATGCCTGTTGGAAGGCCGACTCGGTCTGGCTCTTGGTCTCGTGATCGGAATTGGCCGACAGCGCATCGATGGCCTTGGACACCTGGTTGGCCTGCTGCGCATTGGCCAGGGTCACGGTGTACCAGCTGACCTGGTTCTTGATGTAGTCGTTGGACTCGTCGAAGTATTTCCAGTTCATCATCAACTGGTTTTCGGCGCCGACGTTCTTCGGGTCCTTGACCTTGAAGATGGCCTTGAGCTGCAAGGGCCAGTCATTGCTGCCGCCGCGCGGGAAGATCGTGGCCTGCAGCGGGATGGTGTCGCCCACCTTCCAGCCGTGCTTCTTGGCCAGCACTTCACCGACGATGGCGCCGTCGCGGGTATCCACGAATGCCTTGAGCTGGTCCGGCGGCACTTCGTACTCGGTGTAGACGTCGAAGAAATTGGGACCGACCGAAAAGTTGGGGAAGAAGTTCTTCGGATCCTGGTAGATGCCGCCGAACCACATCGCGTAGGTGGCCCGCTTCACCCCGGGGATCTGTTCGATCTTGGGCAGCAGGTTGATCGGCAGCGATTGGGTGATGGACAGGCGTGAGGACACCACCAGGCGGTTGGCACCGTCGACGCTGCCGCCCGAGTTGAAGGCCACGCGCACGGCATCGAGCATGCCGAACAGCATGAAAGCCACCACCACCGAGAACAGGGTCAGCAGCGTCCGCGTCTTGCTGCGGAACAGCTGCGCCCAGATAAGCGAGAAATATTTCATCGCGATCTCCGGATCAGTGGGCCAGGGCCGGGGCGTCCACCAGCTCGCCCTTGTCGAGGTGGATGGTGTGGGTGGCGTACTCGGCGGCCTTGGGATCGTGGGTGACCATGATGATGGTCTTGCCATGATCGCGATTGAGCATCTGCAGCAGGTTGAGGATTTCCTCGGCCGAGTGGCGATCCAGATCGCCGGTGGGCTCATCGCAGATCAGGAAGGTCGGATCCGAGACGATCGCGCGGGCGATGGCCACGCGCTGCTGCTGGCCGCCGGACAGTTCGTTGGGGCGATGCGAGCCGCGCTCGGCCAGGCCGACCAGCTGCAGGGCGATCTCGGCATTGCGCTTGCGCTGGGCGGCGCTGAGGTTGGTCAGCAACAGCGGCAGCTCCACGTTCTTCTGCGCGGTCAGCATCGGCATCAGGTTGTAGAACTGGAACACGAAGCCGACGTGGTGGCTGCGCCACGCCGCCAGCTGCGCTCCGGACATGCGATCGATGCGCTCGCCTTCAATCTCGATTTCGCCAGAGCTGGGGGTGTCCAGGCCGCCAATCAGGTTGAGCAGGGTGGTCTTGCCCGAGCCGGACGGGCCCATCAGCGCGACAAAGTCGCCCTTGGGAATATCCAGGTTCAATCCGTTGAGCACGTGCACCTGCTCCGGGCCGCGCTGGTAGGACTTGTCGAGGTTGCGAATGGTGACCAGGGAGGACATCGTGGTTTCCTTCTATGGAGTTCGATGGACGAGGCCCAGAACTTCAACGGGCCACGCGGCCTTGCAATGGTGCGATGTTGCCCGGATCGCGCTGCGCTCCGGTGACGACGCCGCGCAGCCTGCGTGGCGCCGGTCGCAGCAGGCGCGACAACGCGCCTGGACTGCGCAGGTTTTCTACTCTTCCTTGCCTTCCTCGGCCAGGCGGACCTTGCTGCCGTCCTTCAGTTCATCCGGCGGGTTCAGCACGACGGTGTCGCCGGCGCTCAGGCCAGACAGCACCTGGCGATCATCACCCAGCGCGCGGCCGACCTTGAGCGTGCGCTGCTCGACGGTGTTCTCCGGCGTCAATGCAAAGGCCACCTGCTGGCCAGCACGCTCGACCACCGAGGCGCCCGGTGCACGCACGCCCTGCGGCTGGCTCTGCTCGGCCGGGCGCGCGGCTTCCAGGAAGCTCACCCGCACGCCCATGTCCGGCACGATGCGCGGATCCTTCACCTTCAGCGCAATGCGCACCTTGACCGTGGCCTTGCCGCGATCGGCAGTGGGGATGATGGCGATCACCTCGGCCGGGATCTTCCAGTCCGGGTAGGCGTTCAAGGTGGCTTCCACCGGCATCTTGGGCTGCACGCGGCCGATGTAGGACTCGCCCACGTCCACTTCCACTTCCAGCGAGTCCATGTCGACGATGGTGCCGATGCCGGTTCGGGTGAAGCCACCGCCGGCCGACAGCGGCGAGACGATTTCGCCGGGCTGTGCGGCCTTGGCGATCACCACGCCGGAGAACGGTGCGCGCACCACGGTATTGTCCTGGCCAATCACGGCGATGCGCAGGCGGTCGGCGGCGGCGCGTTCGTTGCGCTGGGCGGAGATGGCCTGTGCGCGCAGGGCGTCGCGCTCGGCGATGGCCTGGTCGTAGGCGGCGCGCGAGACCAGCTGGGTGTTCACCAGTTGGTTGAGGCGGCGCACATTGGCCTCGCCTTCCTTCAACTGCGCGGCCACGCCGGTGGCGTTGCTGCGTGCGGCCTGCAACAGGCTCTCGGCCAGCGCGCGCTCGGCGTCGGCGTCAATCGGCTCCAGCCGCGCCAGCACCTGGTTGGCTTCCACCCGCATGCCTTCTTCGATCAGCACTTCCTGGACCTTGCCAGTGACCTTGGACGAGACCGTGGCCATGCGCCGCGCCACCACATAGCCGGTGGCGTCCAGCACCGACGCCGACGCGCTGCCGCTGCTGATGGCGGCTACCGGCGCGGTGGTCACTTCGATGCCCTTGTCGCGGCCGAACAACGCCCAGCCGGCGATGGCCAGGATGACCAGCAGCACCACCACGCCCAGCCCGATCCACAACCCGCGCCGCGAGGGCGGCTGCGAGGGCGGGGCTTTGCGATCGATGCGGAGTTCCTTCAGCAGGTCAGCAGAACTGTTCATACCGTATCCAGACGGAGAATGACGAAAAGTGTGACCGGCCGAGCGTACCCAGCCCAGTTGCCGGAAGTCACTTCATGAGGGGCGCGGGGCGAAGGCGGCGCCACGATAGGGACACAGGATGCCGCGAATGGGCGCCGGGGCCAAGTGACAGCTGTCATCCGCATTCCATGTGAATCGCCACTGCCGGCCTCCGCGCCTGCGTCCTAGTCTTGCCGCCACATCCCCCGTTGGAGCGGCGGCAATGGAGACAGGCATGGTACCGGTGGCTCGTTTGCATGGCGTGCGCAAACGCTACGGCACGGTGCAGGCGCTGGACGGGCTGGATCTGGCGATCACGCCGGGACAACTGCTGGCCTTGCTGGGACCCAATGGCGCCGGCAAGACCACCGCGATCCAGTTGCTGCTGGGCTTGCAGACACCGGATGCGGGCCAGGTGGAACTGTTTGCACGTTCACCGCGCGATATCGCCGCCCGTCGCGGCATGGGCGTGATGCTGCAGAGCGCGGGGATTTCCGACCATCTGCGGGTGGACGAGCTGCTCGCGCTGACCCGCAGCTATTACCCGCAGCCGCGCAGTGTGGCGGATTGTGTGGCGATGGCCGGTCTGCAGGGTTTGCTGGATCGCCGCTATGGCCGGCTGTCAGGGGGCCAGCAACGACGCGTGCAGTTTGCGCTGGCGATCTGCGGACGGCCGCGTCTGCTGGTGCTGGATGAACCGACCACCGGCCTGGATATCGAGGCCCGGCAGATCCTGTGGGCGACCCTGCGCGAACTGGTGGCGCAAGGCACCGCCGTGCTGCTGACCACCCACTATCTGGAAGAGGGCGAGGCGCTGGCCGATCGGGTCAACGTGATCCTGGCCGGGCGCTGCATTGCCGAAGGCAGCGTGGCGCAGATTCGTGCGCACGTGGCGCAGCGGCGCGTGCGCTGCCTGTCCGCGCTCGACGCGGAGGCGATCGCGCAATGGCCGCACGTGCGCCACGCGCGGCGCGAGGGTGCGCGCCTGGAGATCGTGGTGGATGAAGCCGAAGACGTGGTGCGTCGTCTGCTGGCCGAAGACGCCGCGCTGTCGGAGCTGGAAGTGCAGCGCGCCGGTCTGGCCGATGCCTTCCTGGCGCTGACCCAGGACGCCGATGCCCACTCCCGTACTTCGCAGGAAGCCGCCTGATGGATACGCACGCCGACAACCTGCCCGGTCATGGCACCCGCAACAACAGCCCCCGCGCCGACCGCCGCATCGCCTGGTCGCCTGTACGCGCCTACGTGCTGGAAGCGCGCTACGAATTCCTGCGCCTGCTGCGCTCGCCTTCGTTCTCCGTGCCGACGCTGCTGTTCCCGGCGCTGTTCTATCTCTTGTTCGGCGTGCTGATGGGATCGCGCGGTCATGCCGGTGCATCGCAGTACCTGCTGGCCACCTACGGCGTGTTCGGGGTGATGGGCGTGTCCTTGTTCGGCTTTGGCGTGAGCGTGGCGCTGGATCGCGAGCGCGGCCTGCTGACCTGGAAGCGCGCCCTGCCGATGCCGCCCGGCGCCTATCTGCTGGCAAAGATGGCGATGGCGATGATCTTCAGCGCGATCATCAGCCTGCTGCTGGCGATGATCGCGTTCACCGCCGCGGGCGTGCAGCTGTCCGCCGGGCAATGGGCGCTGCTGTGGCTGATCAACGTGCTGGGCGTGTTGCCGTTCTCCGCGCTGGGGCTGTGGCTGGGCAATCTGATCGGTGGTCAGGGCGCGCCGGCGGTGGTCAACCTGGTCTACCTGCCGATGGCTTTCCTGTCCGGGCTGTGGCTGCCGCTGAGCCTGTTGCCGGATGCGCTGGCGCGCGCCGCGCCGATCTGGCCGTCGTATCATCTGGCCCAGCTTGCGTTGCGGGTGGTCGGCAAGGATGCGGGCCAAGCGGTGACCGTGCATGTCGCCGTGCTGACGGGGGTCACGCTGATCTTTGCGGTACTGGCCGCACGGCGCCTGGCCCGGCGCTCATGATTGAACGGAGAAGCATGGTGTTCTGGCTGTTCCCCCCTTCCGCCGAAAACTCGCTCTCGCGCGTGCACGAACGCCGCAGCGTGCATCGGCGTGGAATCGCCAATCGCTACTTCCCGTTGTTGATGCTGGTGTGGTCGGTGTGGATTTTCATCACGCCGTTGTACGAGCCGCAGTTCTTCCCGCACTGGCTATGGCCGACGCTGGCCAGCTATGCGCTGTTCCTGGGCATGTTCTACGCCGCCTACTACTGCGACCGGCGCTGGTTGCTGGCCAACGCGCTGGGCATCGCGCTGCTGGGCTATCTGCTGGTGCCGTTCAATCCGGGTGGGCAGAGCTATCTGATCTATTCCTGCGCGTTCCTGGCGTTCTGCGGCCCGCCCAAGCGGGTGATTGCCTGGATGCTGGGTTTGCTGGCGATCTTTTCAATCGAGTGGCAGCTGATTGGCTGGCCGGTGATCTACCTGCTCAGCACGGTCATGGTCAGCCTGGCGGTGGGACTGATGAACATCAGTTTCGCCCGCAAGGCCCGCGCCGATGCCGCGTTGATGCTCAGCCATGAGGAAGTGCGCCGGCTGGCGGCGGTAGCCGAGCGCGAGCGCATCGGCCGCGATCTGCATGACCTGCTCGGCCACACACTGTCACTGGTCGCACTGAAGTCCGATCTGGCCGGGCGCTTGATTGACCGCGATCCCGCTGCCGCGCGGCGCGAGATAGACGATGTCAGCCGGGTCGCCCGCGATGCGCTGGCGCAGGTGCGCAGTGCGGTCACCGGCATCCGCGCGGCCGGGTTGGCGGCGGAACTGGCGTCGGCGCGCCTGCTGCTGGAATCCGACGGCGTTGCCATGACCTGCCCGCCCGATCTGCCTGCGTTGTCACCCGAGCTCGAATCCGTGCTGGCGCTGACCCTGCGCGAAGCCATCACCAATCTGCAGCGGCATGCGCGTGCGACCACCGCCGATATCCGCCTGCAGCAGGAAGATGGCCAGCTGCGACTGGTGATCCAGGACAACGGCCGCGGCGGGGCGATTGTGCCGGGCAATGGCTTGAGCGGCATGCGTGAGCGGCTGGAGGCGATCGGCGGCAGCCTGCGCGTGGATGCGCAACCGTTCCGTGGCATGCGTCTGGAAGCGGTGGTGCCGTGGCCGGGCGTTTCGGCAGCGGCGGTGGCGTCGACGGCCGAAGACGGCGCCCTGCGTGCGGGTTCCGGGGCGGGAGCACGCGCATGATCCGCGTGCTGCTGGCCGAGGACCAGGCCATGCTGCGCAGCGCGCTGGCGGCCCTGTTGAACCTGGAAGCGGACATCGAGGTGGTCTCGGCGGTAGGCGATGGCGAAAGCGCCTGGCGCGAACTGCAACGCTGCCAACCGGACCTGTTGGTGACCGATATCGAGATGCCCGGCCTGACCGGCATCGAACTGGCACAGCGCATCCAGCGTAATGAACTTCCGATCCGGGTGGTGATCGTCACCACCTTCGCGCGTGCCGGCTATCTGCGGCGTGCGCTGGAAGCGGGTGTATGCGGCTATCTGCTCAAGGACGCACCGGCCGAGCAACTGGCCGATGCGCTGCGCAAGGTGCAGGCTGGCGGCAAGGTGATCGATCCGCAGCTGGCGATGGATGCGTGGTCGAGTGCGGATCCCTTGAATGACCGCGAGCGGCATATCCTGCGCCTGGCCGGCGAAGGATTGTCGGCCGCCGACATCGCCAAACAGCTGAGTTTGTCGCAAGGGACAGTGCGCAACTATCTGTCCGAAGCGATTGGAAAGTTGGGCGTGAGCAATCGTATCGAGGCCTATCGGTTGGCCCGGCAGCGCGGCCTGCTCTGATTCATCGCCCGCACCATCGGTATCGCCATCGCAGCGCAAGCGCGCGGCGCTGATTGCGTGGCAGCGGCAAGCGCCGCATCGGCATTGCCCGCATAGCGCGCATCCTTTCGTCAGTCTGCCGTCAACGCCGTGCGTGCCAGGACGCTTGCAGGTACGCGCAGTTGCTGCCTGCGACAGGCCAACGCAACGGCATGCCGCGAACTTGTGGCGCGCGCATCTCCGGCGGTAAATCCTGCGTAGTTTTTATTTCCGGATTTTCATGGAAAGACGCGCCGTGCGGGCGTACCTAGAGCGCCCTTTCATTGCACGGGAGCGCATCATGCGTACGATCTTTTCAGCGGTTGCCAGTGCATGGCCGTTGTCGTTGCTGGCGCTTGCCGCCATTCCCTGCGCGGCGGCCAGCCTGAGCGAAGTGGGCCAGGGCAGCGGTGCGCAGTGCGTCACCGCGGGCGTCAACAACAGCGGCACCGTGGTGGGTTCCTGCTCGCCGGCCAGTGTAGGCGGCGCCATGACCGCGTGGATGACCACTTCGGCCAACGTGGAGACCACCTTGTTGCCACTGGCCACGGGGCAGCACTGCACCACCGGCGGCATCGCCAACAGCGGATCGATCATCGGCATGTGCCGCACCAGCAGCAATGCGCGCTTCGCGGTGGTGTGGCACTCCGCAGCACCCACCAGTGCGCCGCTGCGCCTGCTGCCCTTGCAGGGTCTACTGGGACTGCTGGCGGACGTGCGGACGTTCCCCACCGCGTTCAATCAGACCGGCGCGGTGGCCGGCAGCAGCGTATCAGCCAGTGGCGACACCAGCGCGGTGGTCTGGCTGGCCGGAGACGATACGGCGCTGCTGGCTTCCACCCGCGGCGACAACTGCAACGTCTCGGACCTCAGCGAATCCACCGTGGCCGGACGTCCGGCAGTGGCGATGAATTGCCCCAATGCCTCGGCCACGCTCACCGCCAAGGTGGCACAGGCCACCGGCCTGCTCAACGCTTACGTGGCCACCTCGCTGCCGCTGCCCGGCGGCGCCAACTACTGCACGGTCAAGGCCATCAATTCCAGCTTGCAGGTGTTGGGCACCTGTCATTACCCCGCACCGGATCTGCCGCGCGTGTCGTTCTGGTCAAGCCCCGGCGCAACCCCGACGGTGCTGTCCAATGGCGCTCGCAGCCATGCGGTTGCGCTGAACAACCTGGGCCGCGCGGTATTGGTGTTCCAGGACGCGCAGGGCAATGAGGAATCCGCCTTCTGGAACCCGGCCACCAACACTTTCACCGTCATCCCACCGTTGCCTGGCGGCGTACGCAGCGAGGTGGTGGACATTGCCGACAACGATTTCGTGATCCTCAACAGCGACAACGACGATCAGGACAACGAAGGTGCCTTCTGGCGCGCCGCCGTAGGCACGAGTTCGGTCGGGTTCTTCGATGACGGCTTCGAAAGCGGCCTGGTGGCGGTGTCGTCCAATGGCCAATATGCAGTGGGCGCCGCCCTGGATGGTGACGACAACGAAACCGGCGTCGTCACACCGTTGCCCTGACCCTGTGTGGCGGCGCGCGGCTGCCGCTGCCCATGACTGACTTGGAGACATACCATGGCTGCCAACACACCATCATCGCCCCAACGTCGCGGTTCCCGACACGCATCGGCCTTCGCCACCGGTGTCCTGCTGGTAGCGGCTTGCACGTCATTCCCATCGCATGCCACGCTCGAATGCACCACGGACGAGGAGGCGGTGATCAAGTGCGAACCCACCTTCCTCGACCCGCTGCATTCGCGGCTACGACCCCTCGGCTCTGCCCGATGCATGGAGAACTGCGCGGTATGCGCTACGTTGCCGGAGGATTTCGGCAACGGCTGAGCGTCGCGGACGACGCGGAATTGGCTGACCCGCGCCGGCTGCTCCGGAACGGCGCTGGCCGGCGATCGCTAGTCCAGCCAGCGTCGCGCGCGCGCACGCACGAGATCTTCGGCAGTGTCCACGTCCAGCGCCAACTCGGGCACATCCAGTTCGAACACGTCCGTTCGTTGCCGCAGCACGGTGCGCAAGCCAACATCTCCATGCAGTTGCAGTGCGCGCGACAACACGTCTGCCGGCACCATGACCGGCAGACCCCGCGCATCGCCAAGCCGGGTCACGGCGCAACCGTAGGCGGCGTAGCCGTCGAGCAGCCGTAGCAGATGCGGCAGCTCCAGCGCCACCTGATCGCAGCCGAGGATCATGGTCGGCGCCGATTCCCGCGCCAACGCGCACGCGGCATAGCGCAGGCTGCTGGCCAGGCCCTCCTGCCACTGCGGATTGATCAGCACTTCCAGGTGCGGCTCGTGGACCGCAGCGATCACTGCGTCGGCCTGCGCGCCGACCACCATCATCAGGCGCGTCGGCCGGGTGGCTTCGGCCAGCCGCACCATGCGCGCCACCAACGTTTCGCCGTCACGCCGCAAGAGTTGCTTGGCCTGGCCCAGGCGGGCGCTGCCGCCCGCGGCCAGGATCACCACGTTGTGTCCACCCGGCAGCATCACGCCATCACCCCGTGCCGGTGTGCCTGCAGTTGCGCGGCAATACTCAGCGCGATTGCCTCCGCGCCCTGCCCGCCCAGCGGCAAGCCCACGGGTGAGCGAAGGCAAGCGCGCAATGCCTCACGCGCATGCGCTGGCAATACCCGGAACAGGTCATCGCGGCGTCGACTCGGGCCGAGCAGGCCCAGGTAGCCAGGCGCATGCGCGGACAGGGCGGCCAGCGCTTCGCGATCGAGCTCGAAGTGGTGGTGCATCACCACCACCACATCGTCAGTCGCAAGCCGGGTAGCCGCTTCTTCCGGCGAAAGCTCCCAGGCCTCGTCGGCGAATTGGCCCTGCGCGCGCCAACGCGGACGGCGTTCGATCAGCACGACCTGCCAGCCGAGCTGACGCAACAACGGCAGCAGCACGGGCGATTCCGGGCCACCACCGAACACCAGCACGCGCGGCGGCGGGGCGATGCTGATGCGGTAGCCCTCGCGTGATGTGGGTTCGCCCGTGACGGGCAGCTTCCAGCTCGCCTGCTGGTCAGCGACGTTCGCACTGATGCTGCCGTCCGCGGCAAACACCAGTTGCAGGCCGCGGCGCTGCTGCTGCCAGGCGTGGATCAGTTCAAGCATGCCGGGCATGCGCGCCAACGGCCACAGCGCCAGGTGCAGGCGGCCACGGCAACCCACCGCCGACCCGGCCAGCAGGTCTTCGTCATCGCGGGTGTCGATGTCCATCCAATCCAGCACGCCATCACGTGCGGCCTGCAACGCGCGGCGTTCGATGTCCGGCTCCAGGCAACCGCCACTGAGCCAACCCACCTGCCCCTGCGTGGCGCCGAACAAGGCCATCGCGCCGGCATGCGCATAGGTCGAGCCTTCGGTATCCACCACCACCGCCAGGGCGGCGGTGTCGGATGGCTCGTGCAGGGCCTGGGCCACGGCGGACAACACGGTACGCGGCACGGTCATGGAAACTCCGGGTCGGGGGCGCTGGCAATGTCGCATTGGGGGGGATATCGTGCCAACACCCCAGCTGCCGCCAGGGATCGACCATGAAGTTGTACGTCAACGGGGCCGAGCACGAAGTGACGGCCACTCCCGACATGCCCCTGTTGTGGGCGCTGCGGGATCTGATGGGATTGACCGGGACCAAATTCGGCTGCGGCATCGCCCAATGCGGCGCCTGCACCGTGCACGTGGATGGCGCACCGCTGCGCTCCTGCGTCACCCCGGTATCGGCGGTAGCCGGCAAGAAGATCACCACCATCGAAGGCCTGTCCAGCGACGGCCAGCATCCGGTCCAGCAGGCGTGGGCGGAACTGGACGTGGTCCAGTGCGGCTACTGCCAGTCCGGCCAGATCATGTCGGCCGCGGCCCTGCTGGCCAAGTTGCCCACGCCCAGCGACCAGGACATCGACCAGGCGCTGGCCGGCAACATTTGCCGCTGCGGCACCTACCCGCGCATCCGCGCGGCGGTGCATCGCGCCGCTGCATTGAGCAAAGGCTGAGTCGGATTCTTCCTCATCGGGTCGCGCGCGGCCCGCATCGCTGTCGGAGGTTGTGTGGCTACCTTCCCGTCCAAACGAAGCGACGCCTCGACGCGTCGCGAATTTCTCAAGACCGGCGCGGTGCTCGGTGGCGGGCTAGTGATCGGCTTCGTGGTGCCGGCTGCGCATCGGCTGGCGCGCGCACAGAATCCACCGCTGCCGCTGCCCGCCAGCGACCCGGCCCGTGGCTTTGCCCCGAACGCCTTCCTGCGCATCGGCAATGATGACCGCCTGACCGTGCTGCTCGCACATTCGGAAATGGGCCAGGGCATCTGGACCACGCTGCCACTTTTGATTGCCGAGGAACTGGACGCCGACTGGAGCCGCATCAGCGTCGAGCATGCGCCGGCCGGCCCGGCCTATGCCCATCCGGCGTTCGGCATGCAGATGACCGGCGGTTCCAGCACCACCTGGTCGGAGTTTGATCGTTACCGCGCCGCGGGTGCGATGGCGCGCGCCCTGTTGTTGCAGGCAGCGGCGCAACGTTGGCAGGTGCCGGTGGCTAACCTGCGCACGGACAACGGCACCGTGATCAACGGCAGCGAGAAGCTGCGCTATGGCGATCTCGCCGACGCTGCCGCGCTGTTGAAGGCGCCGGATCCCAAGACCCTGGTGCTCAAGGATCCCAAGGACTGGAAACTGATCGGCAAGGGCGCCAAGCGCCTGGACAGCGCCGACAAGATCACCGGCCGTGCGAAGTTCGGCATGGACGTGCAGTTTGAAGGACTGCTCACCGCGGTGGTGGCGCGCGCGCCGGTGTTCGGCGGCAAGCTGGTGTCCTTCGACGCCACCGCCGCCAAGGCGGTAGCGGGCGTGCGCAACGTGGTGCAGGTACCCAGTGGCGTGGCGGTGATTGCCGATCACTACTGGGCGGCGCTGCAGGGACGTGCGGCGCTGGTGGTGGAATGGGACGCCGGCCCGCATGCCGGCCTGGATACCGAAAAGCTGCGCAGCGATTTCGCCACGATGGCGCGTTCGCCGGGCACGCTGGCCGTGCAGGCCGGCAATGCGGAGGCCGCGATGGCCCAGGCCAGCAAGACCATCGAGGCGCAATACAGCGTGCCGTACCTGGCGCACGCGCCGATGGAACCGCTCAACTGCACGGTCAAGATCAGCGCCGACGCCTGCGAGATCTGGACCGGCACGCAGTTCCAGACGGTGGATCAACAGGTCGCTGCCGGCATCACCGGCTTGAAGCCGGAGCAGATCACCATCCACACCACCTTCCTGGGTGGCGGCTTCGGCCGGCGCGCCACGCCGGTGGCCGACTTCGTGACCGAGGCCGTGCATGTGGCCAAGGCCGCGAATGCGCCGGTCAAGACCGTGTGGTCGCGCGAAGACGATGTGCGCGGCGGCTACTACCGCCCCGCTTACGTGCAGTGGGCCAAGGTCGGCCTGGATGCGGACGGCCTGCCGGTGGCGTGGCAGCAACGCCTGGTAGGCCAATCGATCACCGCGGGCACGCCGTTTGAACCATTCACGGTGAAGAACGGGATTGACGCCACCTCGGTGGAAGGCGTGGCCGACTCGCCGTACGTGCTGGGCACGGCCGCGCATCGGGTCGAACTGCATTCGCCGCAGACCGGCATTCCGGTGCTGTGGTGGCGGTCGGTCGGCCATAGCTACAACGGCTTCGTGATGGAGAGCCTGATCGACGAGCTGGCGCATGCCGCCGGCCAGGATCCGGTCGCCTATCGACGCCGCCTGCTCAAGGCTCACCCGCGCCATTTAGCCGCGTTGAACCTGGCGGCGGAGAAGTTCGGCTGGGGCACGCCGGCGGCGAAAGGTCGCGGCCATGGCATTGCCGTGCACGAGTCGTTCGGCAGCTTCGTCGCGCAGGCAGCGGAAGTGTCGGTGGAGAACGGGCAGATTCGTGTGCATCGCGTGGTCTGCGCCATCGACTGCGGGCTGGCGGTGAACCCGGACAACATCAAGGCGCAGATGGAGAGCGGCATCGCCTTCGGCCTGGGCGCCACGCTGTACAGCCGCCTGAGTTTCAAGCAGGGGCAGGTGCAGGAATCGAACTATCACGACTACCGGGTGCTGCGCTTGAACGAGATGCCGGTGGTGGAGGCTTACATCGTGCCGAGTACGGAAAAGATGGGCGGTGTCGGCGAACCGGGTACGCCGCCGATTGCCCCGGCCGTGGCCAATGCGGTGTTCGCGTTGACCGGACAACGCCTGCGTGATCTGCCGCTGACCCTGGCGCCTGTCGCCGCCACGCCTGCGTAAGGAGACGACGACGATGCGATCTTTCCGAATGCTGCTCCTGCTTTCCCTGGCCGCGTTGCTGCTGGCCGCGTGCAAGCCGCGCGTCAGTGAGGAGCAAAAGGCGCAGGCCTTGAAAGCCTTCGCCACGGTGGAGCAGGTGTTCCAGCATCCACGCTGCAGCAACTGCCATATCCCGGGCGATCAGCCGCTGCAGTTCGACAGCCAGACCCCGCACATGATGAACGTGGTACGTGGCCCCGAAGGCAAAGGCGCCGTCGGCCTGCCCTGCGCCAGTTGCCATGGCGAAGCCAACCCGCCCGCTGGCTACAGCGCGCACGCGCCACCGGGTGCGCCGCATTGGGCGCTGCCGCCGCCGGATCAAAAGATGGCGTGGATTGGCGTGCCTGCCGCCGAACTGTGTTCGATGATCCAGGACCGCAAGCGCAATGGCGATCGCGACATGGCCGCGATGTTCAAGCATGTGTCCGAGGACAAGCTGGTGCTGTGGGGTTGGGACCCCGGCGGTAATCGCGTGCCGGTGCCGGTGCCGCACGCGCAGTTCGTGGCGGCGTTCAAGACCTGGATGGACGCGGGCGCGCCCTGCCCGGGTTGATTCGCGACCCGTTCGGGTAATCGACGATCAGCGCCGGGTGGCGACCACCGGCTCGGCCACCGCGGCCACGCCGGTCACGACGCTGCGCTTGCGCGAGCGCCACAGGTTGTCGCCGGCAAAGATAATCAGGCCCGTCCAGATGGTGGCGAAGCCGATGGCCTGCGCCGTTCCAAAGGCTTCCTTGAACACGAACACGCCGATCAGGAACTGGATGCTCGGCGCGATGTACTGCAGCAGCCCGACGATGGTCAGTGGAATCCGCCGCACGCCGTAGGAAAAGCCAATCAGCGGAATGGCCGAGACCACGCCGCCCAGGATCAGCAGCAGATCGATCTGCCAGCCCCAGCCCTGGATGAAGCCACCGCCATGGCCCTGTTCGCCCCAGACCACAAAGGCCAGCGCCGGCAGGAACAGATACAAACTCTCCACGCCCAGGCCACCCACGGCTTCCACCGACACCACTTTGCGCAGCAGGCCGTAGGCGCCGAACGACAAGGCCAGGCCCAGCGCAATCCAGGGCGGCGAACCGGCCTGCCAGGTCAGCCAGGCCACGCCGGCAAATGCGAAGCCCACACCCACCCATTGCAGGCGGGTCAGGCGCTCGCGCAGCACCAGCACACCCAGCACCACGTTGATCAGCGGATTGATGAAATAGCCCAGGCTGGTTTCCACCACATGGCCGGCATTGACCGCCCAGATGTACAGGCCCCAGTTGAAGGCAATCAGCAGGCTGGTCACGCCCAGCAAGGTCAGCGCGCGTGGCTGCTCGCGGATCGTGCGCAGCCATTGCCGGCCATGGCGCAGGAACAACCAGCCCAGCAACAGGATCGAACTCCAGACGATGCGATGGGCGATGATCTGGAACGACGGCACTTGCTTGAGCAGGTGCCAATACAGCGGCACCACGCCCCAGACGACGAAGGCCATCACCGTCATCCACAGACCCTTGCGATCCACGGTGTTCATGTGCGCTTGGCCTTGGCCAGGGTGATCACCACCACGCCGCTCAGGATCATCGCCATGGCGCCCAGATCATGGGCGCCGAAACTTTCGTTGGCGATCCACGCGCCCAGCGCCACGGCGATCACCGGATTGACGTAGGCGTAGCTGCCGGCCACCGCCGGCCGCACGTTGTGCAGCAACCAGACATAGGCGCTGAAAGCGACGATGGATCCAAACAGCGCCAGGTAGCCCACCGCCAGGGTGCCTTGCAGCGTTGGCCACTGGGTGAAGCGCTCGCCCAGCGCGGCGCCGACGATCGTCATCACGATGCCACCGCAGATCATTTGCCCGGCCGCCGACATGAAGGGCGAAGGCAGATCCTTGCCGCGGCTCCACACCGAACCGTAGGCCCAGCCGATCGGCGCGATCAACAACAGGATCAGCCCTTTGGGGCTGGCGGTCAGCGCGCTGCCGGCGTTGAGCCAGACCACGCCGAGGAAGCCGATGGCGATGCCGAGCCATTCGATCTTGGTGGGGTGCTGGCCACGCATGGCCAGGAACAGGCCCATCCACAGCGGCATCGAGGCAATCGCCACTGCGGTCAGCCCCGAGGAAACGGTCTGCTCGGCGATGCAGACAAAGCCGTTGCCGAACAGCAGCAACAGGAAGCCCATGAACGCCAGCGACTTCCACTGCGCCTTGGTCGGTGCGGCATAGCCACGCCAGCGCAGCACGGCGTACATCACGCCTCCGGCCACGATGAAACGCCCACCGGCCATCAGCAACGGCGGGTAGCCGCCTTCCAGCGCCAGGCGGATGCCGAGGTAGGTGGAGCCCCAGACCAGATAGACCAGGGCCAGTGCGAGGATGACAGCGGCGCCGCTGCGGCTGGCCGCAGTGGTGCTGGAAGCAGTGGAGTTCATGGGGGTGGCCGGGCGTAACAGCGGCTATTTTAGGCCACGGCGGGCGATTAGGTTGGAGCCAATCCTTGAAAGCTTCGGGGATGTGACTTGTATGGCATTCAAGGCGGGCAAATGGAAGGCGGATCATTCCTAGGGTTCGGGGCTTAAGCCCCGAACCTCGCAATCCATCTGAGACAAAAAAAAAGCGCGACCCTCGAGGTCGCGCTTTTGCTGGAACGTCGTGCTGCGTCGCGGATCAATCCGCCCAGCGCCCCGGCCCGGTCGATTCCGGCAGCACCTGCGCCGACATCTTGCGGTCCTGGTTCAACACGCCGATGGCGTCGCTGAGGATGGCCGCGGACTCACGCAGCAGCGGATCCGGGCGCTTGTCCACCAGCTTCTCGCGTGCGGCGTCCTTGACCACGTCGCGCTCGCTGGCGCCCAGGCCATCGTCGGACAGATCATCGGCCAGCGGATCCAGCGCCAAGCCCAGGGTCTTGCGCTCGCTCTGGCGCAGCTTGCGCTTGGCGTCTTCCTTGTCGCGTTCGGCGCGGCGATCGGCTTCGTTCAACGACACGTACTTCTTGGCCGCTTCGGCGCGGAACTGCGCGACGTCATCGGACCACCACTGGAACTCCTTGTCCTTGGCCACGCGCGAGGCGTGCAGGGCTTCAAGCTTGGGCAGCAGCGGGGCGAAGTTGCCGTACTGGGTGTGCGGCACGGCGGCGATGCGGGTCCACGGCAAGGCGTTGTCGTACGTGCTCTCGCCGAATTCGCTGGCGTCCACGCTCACCGGGAAGGCGATGTCCGGCACCACGCCCTTGTGCTGGGTGCTGCCGCCGGCCACGCGGAAGAACTGCGCGATGGTCAGCTTGACCTGGCCGAAGCGCGCGGTCTCGTTGGCCGGCCAGCGATCCAGATCCACCATGTTCTGCACGGTGCCCTTGCCGAACGAGGTTTCGCCAATCACCAAGCCACGACCGTAGTCCTGGATGGCGCCGGCAAAGATCTCCGAGGCCGAGGCCGAACCGCGGTTGATCAGCACGGCCAGCGGGCCATCCCAGGCCACGCCCGGCTTGCGATCACTGTTGACCGTGACGCGGCCACCGGACTCGCGCACCTGCACCACCGGACCCTTGTCGATGAACAAACCGGTCAGTTCAATCGCTTCGTCCAGCGAGCCACCGCCGTTGCCGCGCAGATCGATGACCACGCCGTCGACGTCGTCGGTCTTGAACTGGGTCAGCAGACGGCCCACGTCGCGGGTGGCGGACGTGAAGTCGTTGGGATTGCGGCGGCGACCTTCGAAGTCCTGATAGAACGCCGGCAGCTTGATCACGCCGATGCGCCGAGCCGGTTCGCCATTGAGCGCCGGCAGGTTGATCGTTTCCGACTTGGCGGCCTGCTCTTCCAGCTTGACCTTCTGGCGGGTGATGGTGACCTGCACATGCTTGCCATCGATGCCGGTCTCGGCGGGGATGTACTCCAGCCGCACCTGGGTGTCCTTCTTGCCGCGGATCTGCGCCACCACATCGTCGATGCGCCAGCCGATCACGTCGGTGAGCGGACCGGACTTGCCCTGGCCCACGGCGACGATGCGATCGCCGACCTTGAGCTTGCCGCTGAGATCCGCCGGACCACCCGGCACGATCTCGCGGATCACCACCAGGTCGTCCTGGCGCTGCAACACGGCGCCGATGCCTTCCAGCGACAGCGACATCGACTGGTTGAAGTTTTCGGCGGTGCGCGGGGTGAAGTAATCGGTATGCGGATCAATCGCGCTGGTGTAGCTGTTGAGGAAGGTCTGGAAGATGTCCTCGCTCTTCAACTCGCCAATGCTTTTCTGCAGGTTGGCGTAACGCTTGTCCAGAGTCTTGCGGATGTCGTCGGGCTGCTTGCCGGCCAGCTTCAGGCGCAGCCAGTCGTTCATCACCGACTTTTTCCACAGCCCATCCAGTTCGGCGGTGTTGGCGGCCCAGGGCGCGTCTTCGCGATCGTATTCCCAGCGCTGCTCGCCGGTGAAATCGAAGTCTTGCTTCAGCAGTGCGCGGGCGAACGCCACGCGCTCCTGCACGCGCTGGCGGTAGACGGCGAAGATGTCATACGCGGGCGCAAGGTCGCCGCTGCGGATGGCATCGTCCATCTGGGTCTTGAACGGCGCGAACTTGGCGACGTCGGCGGCAGTGAAGTACTGCTTGTTGGAATCCAGGGTTTCCAGGTAGCGCTTGAAGATGTCCTGCGACAGCGCATCGTCCAGCGCGCGCGGGCGATAGGCATAACGGCTGTCCGAAAGCAGCCCGTACACCAGCTTGGAGGTGGTGGCCTGATCCGCGGTGGGCGCGGTTGGCAGGGCGATGCCGCCGTCGGCACGCGCCAGCAACGCCAGCGGGGTGGCCAGGGCCAGGGACAACAGCAGGAGAGCAGAAGCTTTCTTCACTTTCATCGGGTACTCGCGGCCCGGGGGCCAAGGGTGAGAGCGTGGGGACTTGCGTGGACGGACAGACCATCAGACAGTGCCCAAAGTTGCGGCGAAAGTCATCCCTGTCTAACGGCAGGCCGTGGCCCGCCGGCAGACCCTAAACCCGGCGACGTAGAGAAAGGTGAATCCTGCGCAGGCAGGCGACCGACGGTTCAGCCAGCGGCGACCTGACGGCTGGCCTGGGCCGCTTCGGCGGCCTGGCGATCGGCGTGATAGGACGAGCGCACCAGCGGACCCGAGGCGACATGGCTGAAACCCAGCGCGTTGCCGTATTCCTCCAGTTCCTTGAACTCGTCCGGCGTCCAGTAGCGCATCACCGGATGGTGGTGGGCCGTGGGCTGCAGGTACTGGCCGATGGTGACCATTTCCACATCGTGCGCACGCAGGTCGCGCAAGGTGCCCTTGACCTGCTCCATGGTCTCGCCCAGACCCAGCATGATGCCGGACTTGGTCGGCAGGCCCGGATGCTGGGCCTTGAACTTCTGCAGCAGGGTCAGCGACCACTGGTAGTCGGCGCCGGGGCGGACATTCGGATACAGGTCCGGCACGGTCTCGATGTTGTGGTTGAACACATCCGGCGGATTGATCGCCAGGATTTCCAGCGCGCGGTCCATGCGGCCCTTGCCACGGAAGTCCGGGGTGAGGATCTCGATGCGCGTGCCCGGCGAATGCTCGCGAATGGCCGCAATGCAATCAACGAAGTGCTGGGCGCCGCCATCACGCAGGTCATCGCGATCGACGCTGGTGACCACCACATACTTCAGGCCCATGTCGGCCACGGTTTGCGCCAGGCTCAGCGGTTCGGAAGCGTCCGGCGGCTTGGGCCGGCCATGCGCCACATCGCAGAACGAGCACCGGCGGGTGCAGACCTCGCCCAGGATCATGAAGGTGGCGGTGCCGTGGCCGAAGCATTCGTGGATGTTCGGGCAGCTGGCTTCTTCGCAGACGGTGACCAGGCGGTTTTCACGCAGCTTGGCCTTGAGCCGGGCGACCGAGCCGTCGCTGGGAATGCGCACCCGGATCCACGAGGGCTTGCGCAGCACCGGGGCGTCGGCGAACTGCACGGGCGAACGGTTGATCTTGTCGCCACCCAGCTGCTTGACGCCGGTTTCCAGCGGCGCGGCCGGGGTGGCCGGGGTGGACAGCACGTGCAGGGGAATCTGGCGGGGGGAGGTGTCAGTCATGGCGCAAATTCTACGCCTGTGCCACCTTCCGCCGGCAGCCGCCATTGAATCGCCCTCTGGAATGACGGCGCGCCATCGATGCAACACTGGCGAACAGGCAATAAAAAAGCCCGCAAAGGCTAGGCCAATTGCGGGCTTGCTCCCTCCCCCACGTCGGGATGCGCGAGCATCGTGAAGGACTCGTTACCGGGCTTGCACGCTGCACTGCAAAACAGAACTTGCCAGTTCAAATAGCGGTTTTTGCACCGATCCGCCGCAGGCCTTGTGCTACATGGATGTTACCGATAGCAGACCATTTTCGGCAGGAATTCTGGAACCGCTTACACGCGAAACCAGTTGCGAAACTGAATAGGCGCTGGCTGAAGGTGCTGCGCAAAACGTCTTCAACGCAGCAGATTGGGCTGGCTCTGATACCACTGCTTGGCCCGGATGAGATGGAACTGGCGGCTGCCGTCCCGGACCTCCACCCCCATGCTCAGCACACCCCACTCGGCATAAAGCTGGCCGTTGCGGCGCTTGCCCTGCAGATGCAGGCGTGCGGCCAGATCAAAACGCTGGTTGTGCGCCTGCATGCGATCCAGGGTCAGCACGTCGTCCTGCCACTGCACGCGGCCATCCACCTGCGCCTGGCCGGCGTCGACCAGCTTGAACACCCACTTGGGGTAATCCTTCTTGCGCGAGAACAGGGCCAGCAGGAAGCCGACGTCCTTCATGGTCACATCGGCGCTGCCGCCGGCGCTGATCGGCTTGTCGATATCCAGGCGTGCGCGCGCGAGCTTCAGCTTTGCCCACCAGCCACTACGTGCCTCGCCGCCGGGTTCGCGGAAACTGAGGTTGCGGAAATCCACCGTGCTGCCGTCGGCGACAAAGCTGTGCTTTTTCAGATCGGCGCGGCGCAGCAGCAGGTTGAGGTCGACATCGCCCTGCAGATCCAGGCCGGCCAAGTGCATTTGCGCGGAGCGGCCGGCGATGTTCAGCGTGCCCTGCCCCACTTCACCCGCGGTATCCAGCGAAAGATCGCCGCTGAGCAGACCCGAGCCACCGCTGAAGCGCATCTGCTGGTGCGGCAGGAAGGCGTTGTAGACACGCAGGTCCGGCACGCGCGCCTGCTGGAAGGTCACCCGCCCCTTCATCGCGTCGCGCAGCGTGCCCACCTGGCCCACCGCATCCAGCACCAGGCGCAGGTTGCTGCCTTCCACATAAGGCTTGTCGGGCGCGTGCGTGGACGCGATGTGGAAGTGCTCCATCGTCGCCTGCAGATGCGGCGCCAGTTGTCCCTGTGGCCCGGCGTCGAGCCGGATGTCGGCATTGGCCTTGCCGCGGATGCGGTTGCCCATCACGTCAACCACGGCATCGACTTCCGGCACGCCGATGCGGCTGCCCGGCGCGAGCTTGCCATCCACCACCTGCACGTCGGCATCGACATCACCGGCGCCGTTCAAGTGCAGCCAGGTGGCCTGCGGGAAAAACCCTTCAATCCAGCCGAGCGACGAGAACCGCCACTGCCCCACCACGTGACCGGACGCGCGCGGCAGCAGGCTGCGGAAATCGGCCAGCGGCACCTCGCGCCCGCGCAGGCGCAGATCCGCATCGATGGCCAGGCGGCTGTCCTTCAACGGCGGCGACTTCACCCGCAGGGCGATGTCGTCTTCCACCGCCAGGGCCAGCCCGAAGGCATCGCGCCGCGCTGCGCCGGTGGCATCGTGGCCACCCACCGGAATGCTCCAGCGCACCCGGCTGCCACGCGTGAGCACGCCACGCTCGAAACCCAGATCGATGCTGGCCTGGCCACGCCCGGGCACCACGTTGTAGCCAATCTTGCCGTTGGCATCGACCACCACATCCACCGCGCTGGTGACGCCGCTGAGCTTGAGATGCGCCGTGGTCTTGAGCAGCTTGCGGATGCCCGGTGCTTCTTCGCGGCGGTGGCGATCGATGCCGAAGCGGGCTTGCAGCACGCCCTCGCTCAGCACTTCGCGATCACCCAGCAGCAGACGCGCCTGCTCGAAACTCGCCGTCGACGGCAGCAATTCCATCGGCCCGCCACGCAGCTGCTTGACGAAGCCCACATCGGCCTCGCCCTTGCCTTGCAGGGTCATGTCGTCGAAATTGCCGGCGCGCAACGACTGGCTGACGATGTGTTCGAAGCGCAGCACCCAGCCACCATCACGCGGGGGGGGCACCGGCAATTCGCGGGTCACGTGATGGGCGCCGCCGCTGACGACATCGGCCTCGATCAACGGCACCCGCACTTCCTTCTTCAACAGCGGCCAGATCGCCACGTGCCCGGAGACGTGCTCGGCCTGCACATTCCATGCGAGCCGGCGAACCTGCCCCTGCAGGCGCACGCCGTCCAGACTGACGTGGCCAAACCACCAGCTATGCCCGCCATCCCAGTGCATCTGGAATTTCTCGGGCTTGCGGTTGACCACCTGCTCGCCAATGCGCGAGTTGATGAAGATGTTGGCGGCCAGCAGATAGACCCCGTAGAACACGAGCAGGCCCAGCGCGATGCGCAAGGCCCATCGACGCACGGCGGGCCCATTGGCGATCATCCGCGGCATGGGCCGGAGCATGCACCAAACCCGGGGGGAGCGGAATTGGCCCAAAGGGACGGGCCCGGCCCGCCGCGCGCTTGGCGATTCCCCGATGGTCGTAACCCGGCCCGCACGGGGCGGGGCGATAATGGTCGCCCCCCCCGATTGACCCGACTTTCACCCGATGAGCGAAGACCGCATCCGTAATCCCCGCCTGCGCGGCCTGGTGGTTTCGGCGGAGGAAGCCGCCGCCCATATCCATCCCGGGGAGACGGTGGCCATGAGCGGCTTTACCGGTTCGGGCTATCCCAAGGTGGTGCCGCTGGCGCTGGCCGAGCGCATGGATCGCTGTCATGCGGCCGGCGAAGGCTTCCAGATCCGCCTGCTCACCGGCGCCTCGACTGCGCCGGAACTCGATGGTGCGCTGGCGCGGGTGGATGGCATCGCCCTGCGTCTGCCCTTCCAGGCCGATCCGGAAGCCCGTCAGCGTATCAATGCCGGCACGCTGGAATACATCGATACCCACCTGAGCCACGTCGCCCAGCACACCTGGTTCGGCTTTTACGGCGAGGTGGATACGGCGGTGGTGGAAGTCTCGGCCATCCGCGAAGACGGCTCGCTGGTGCCGTCCACGTCGGTCGGCAACAACAAGACCTGGCTGGACCTGGCCAGGAAGGTGATCATCGAGGTCAACGACTGGCATCCGCTGGAAGTCGATGGCATGCACGATGTCTATTACGGCACCGCGCTGCCGCCGCATCGCAAGCCGATCCCGTTGATCCACCCGGACGATCGCATCGGCGAAACCTCGCTGCGCTGCGATCCGGCCAAGGTGGTGGCGGTGGTGCGCACGCATGCGGCCGATCGCAACAGCCCGTTCAACGCCGCCGATGCCACCAGCGAGCAGATCGCCGCGCACCTGATGGACTTCCTGCAGCACGAGGTCAAGCTGGGCCGGCTGCCGAAGAACTTGCTGCCGCTGCAATCGGGCGTCGGCAATATCCCCAATGCCGTGCTGCTGGGGCTGGCGCGCAGTGGCTTCCGTGACCTGACCGCGTTCACCGAAGTAATCCAGGACGGCATGCTGGATCTGCTGCGCGACGGCGTTCTGCGCAGCGCCTCGTGCACCGGCTTCGCCTTGAGCCCGGATGCCAACGAGGAGTTCAAGCGCAACATCGACTTCTACCGCGAACGCATCGTCATGCGCACGCAGGAGATTTCCAATCACCCGGAGCTGGTACGCCGACTGGGCTGCCTGTGCATGAACGGCATGATCGAAGCCGACCTCTACGGCAACGTCAATTCCACCCACGTGATGGGCTCGCGCATCCAGAACGGCATCGGCGGTTCCGGCGACTTTGCCCGCAATGGTTATCTGTCGATCTTCCTCAGCCCCAGCACCGCCAAGAACGGCAGCATCTCCTCGCTGGTGCCGATGGTCAGCCACGTGGATCACACCGAGCATGACGTGGCGATCATCGTCACCGAACAGGGCGTGGCGGATCTGCGCGGGCTGTCGCCCAAGCAGCGCGCCCGCGCCCTGATTGCGCGCTGCGCGCATCCGGATTATCGCGACGCCCTGCAGGACTACTTCGATCGCGCGCTGCGCGAGAGCTATGGCAAGCACACGCCGCACCTGCTCGGCGAAGCGCTGTCCTGGCACCAACGCTGGCTGGACACGGGTAGCATGCGCGCTTGAGCCACGCGGGGAACGCGCCATGCTGTCCTGGATCTACCTGATCGCCATCACCGCCGAAGCCATGTCCGGCGCGCTGTCAGCGGGCAAGCGGCGGATGGATCTGTTTGGCGTGGTCACCATCGCCTCGGTCACCGCGCTGGGGGGCGGCTCCCTGCGCGACATCGTGCTGGGCCACTACCCGCTGGGCTGGGTGCGGCATCCGCAGTATCTGCTGTTCACCATTGGCGCCGCGATCTTCGCCACGGTGGCCGCACGCTGGATGCATCGGCTGCGCCACGCCTTCCTGCTTCTCGACGCGCTGGGCCTGGTGGCCTTCACCGTGATCGGCTGCACCATCGCCCGCGACGCCGGGCATACGATGGCCATTGCCGTGGTGGCCGGCACGCTCACCGGCACCTTTGGCGGCGTGTTGCGCGATGTGTTGTGCAACGAGATTCCGTTGCTGTTCCGCAAGGAGCTGTACGCGATCGTGTCGCTGCTGACCGGCGTCGTCTACCTGTCCCTGCTGCATTACGGGGTGCCGTCGCCGTGGGCCACCAGCGGCTGCATCATTGGCGGCTTTGTGCTGCGCGTGCTGGCGATCCGCTACAACTGGGAAGTGCCGAAGTTCGTTTATCGCGACGAGCTGCACTGAAAGGCTGCCCTCATCCGCCCTGCGGGCACCTTCTCCCGCAGGCGGGAGAAGGGGTCTTGGGATGCCGTTGCTTTGGCTGCTTCCCCCTCTCCCGCTTGCGGGGTGTGGTCAAGACGCTTTGCACTGCCGCGCGTCTTGACTGCACGACCGGCGCGCTGCGCCAGGCCGGGGTGTGCCGGGGTGAGGGCCCGCTTTTCGCTTACGCCGCCTGCGACACAGCGCGCTGCCGGCGCGCACGAACGGCTGCGGCAAGGCGCTCCAGCACCGCCACCGAACTTTCCCAGCCGATGCAGCCATCGGTGATGCTCTGGCCGTAAGCCAGCGCCTGGCCCGGCACCAGATCCTGGCGGCCGGCGATGAGATGGCTTTCCACCATCACGCCGATGATGCGGTTCTCACCGGCTTCAATCTGGGTGGCGATGTTGTCGATCACCTTGGGCTGGTTCTCCGGATCCTTGAGGCTGTTGGCATGGCTGGCATCGATCATCACCCGCGCCGGCAGGCCGGCCTTTTCCAGCACCTGGCTGGTGGCCTCCACGCTCGCCGCGTCGTAGTTGGGCGCCTTGCCGCCGCGCAGGATCACATGGCAATCCGGATTGCCGGTAGTGGCCGCGATCGCCGAACGGCCCTCCTTGGTCACGGCCAGGAAATGATGGGCATGCGAGGCCGCATTGACCGCATCGGCGGCAATCTTGATGTTGCCGTCGGTGCCGTTCTTGAAGCCGACCGGGCACGACAGGCCCGACGCCAGTTCGCGATGGACCTGGCTCTCGGTGGTGCGCGCACCAATCGCGCCCCAGGCCACCAGATCGGCGATGTACTGCGGCGAGGTGGTGTCGAGGAATTCGCAGCCGGCCGGCAAGCCCAGTCGATTGATGTTGCGCAACAGGCCGCGCGCCAGGCGCAGGCCTTCGTTGATGCGGAAGCTGCCGTCCATGCCCGGATCGTTGATCAGGCCTTTCCAACCCACGGTGGTGCGCGGCTTCTCGAAGTACACCCGCATCACGATCTCCAGCGCATCGCCCAGGCTGTCGCGCAGCGGACGCAGGCGTTGCGCGTATTCGAACGCGGCAATCGGATCGTGGATCGAGCAGGGGCCGATGACCACGGCCAGGCGATCATCGCGGCCTTGCAGGATTTCGTGCAGGGCCTGGCGGCTGCCGGTGACGGTGTCGGACACCTGCTCGTCGCAGGGAAGCTCGGCGATGACGTCGGCCGGCGGCGTCAGCGGTAACAGGGTGCGGATGCGCAGGTCGTCGGTATGCGGTGCCATGGGTGTCTCCGGGAACTCGATATGGGGGCTGGGCGGGACCTGGCAACAAAAAAGCCGCCAGGTGGGCTGGCGGCTTTCAGGTGTTGCGGCTGTGTGTGGCTTCAGCGCGCGGGCAACCCTTCCTCCGCCTGTGGCATGGGAAAGCCGCGGTACCAAAAGTAAAAGCGGGTGCGGGTTGCGTTCATGGGGGACATTGATAACACAGCTTACGCAGGCCGCCAAATGTTGCGTTTGCAACCAGCGGGCCGCACTCGGCAGGCTCGACGCGACGGGGCCCCCCGGAGCTTCTGACGGCCGGTGGCCGTCACTGCGGCAGCTCGGCGTTGGCTCCAGTGTCCGCGCCCGTGGGCGCCAAAAGGAGCTTCACCATGGCCTTGACCCGTCGCCAACTGCTCGCCGCCAGCCCCGCGGCCCTGGCCGTCGCCGCGGCGCCCACGTCATTGCTCGCCCAAGTGGCAGCGCAGACGCCGGCCTTGCCGGATCTGTCGAACTGGGACAACGTGCGCGCGCAGTTCGAACTGGATCCTTCGTATCGGCACTTCTCCTCGTTCTTCATCGCCAGCCATCCTGCACCGGTGCGCGCGGCCTTGGAGAGTTATCGACGCGCCATGGACGCCAATCCGTTCCTGTTCGTGGAGCAATCACTGTTCGAGGATGAGGCGCACAACCTGCCACTGCAGGTCTGCAACGAGGTGGCCGGCTACCTGGGCGGGCGCGGCGAAGACGTCTGCCTGACCCGCAGCACCACCGAAAGTCTGGCGCTGGTCTATCACGGCCTGCCGCTGAAGGCCGGCGATGAAGTGCTGACCACCGTGCACGATCATTTCTCCCATCACGAGTCGATACGCCTGGCGACCGAGCGCACTGGCGCATCGATGCGCAAGATCAAACTCTTCGACGAATCCGCCAACGCGAGCGCCGACCAGATCATCGGCACACTCAAGGCGGCGATCCGCCCGCAGACACGCGTGCTGGGCATCACCTGGGTGCATTCGAGCACCGGCATCCGCCTGCCCATCCGCGAAATCAGCGCGATGCTCCGATCCTTGCCGCAACCACCGCTGCTGGTGGTCGATGGCGTGCACGGATTGGGCTCGGTCGACGAAACCGTCGCCACGATGGGTGCGGATTATTTCTGCGCCGGCACGCATAAATGGATGTTCGCCCCGCGCGGCACGGCGCTGATCTGGGCGAATGCGCAGAACTGGGCGCGCCTGCATCCGATGGTGCCCAATTTCAGCGAGATGGAAAGCTACGTCGCCTGGACGGAGGATCGGCCACCGAGCGGCGCCAACAATGCCGCGCGCATGAGTCCGGGCGGCTTCCATGCCTATGAGCATCAATGGGCCGCGGCCGCGGCGTTCCGCATGCACGGGCAGATGGGCAAGACACGCGTGGCCAGCCGCATCGCCAGCTTGAATGATCAACTCAAGGCCGGCCTGGCCGGCATCCCGAAGGTGAAAATGCATACGCCACGATCGCCGGCGTTGTCCGCCGGCTTGGTTGCCTTTGAAATCGAAGGCATGGCGCCGCAGGACGTGGTCAAGCAATTGCTGGCCAAGCGCATCATCGCCAGCACCAGTCCTTACGCCGTGCCGTATGCGCGGCTGGCGCCCAGCCTGGTCAACTCGCCTGCCGAAGTGGACGAGGCGCTGGCGGCGGTGCGATCGCTGGCGGGCTGAAGCACAAACAAAAACCCCGCCTTGCGGCGGGGTTTTCGCAGTACAGGTGCAGCGGAGAGCAGGACTTAGAAGTCCATGCCACCCATGCCGCCCATGCCACCGCCCGGCGGCATCGCCGGCTCGTCCTTCTTCGGCGACTCGGCCACCATCGCTTCGGTGGTGATCATCAGGCCGGCGATCGACGCGGCGTTCTGCAGCGCGGTACGGGTGACCTTGGTCGGGTCCAGGATGCCGAATTCGACCATGTCGCCGAACTCGCCGTTGGCGGCGTTGTAGCCGAAGTTGCCCGAACCATCCTTGACCTTGTTGACGATCACGGAGGGCTCTTCGCCGGCGTTGGTGACGATTTCGCGCAGCGGGGCTTCCATCGCGCGCAGGGCGATCTGGATGCCGTGGGTCTGGTCTTCGTTGATGCCCTTCAGGCCTTCAATGTTCGCCTTGGCGCGGATCAGCGCGACGCCGCCGCCCGGGACCACGCCTTCTTCCACGGCGGCACGGGTGGCGTGCAGGGCGTCTTCAACGCGGGCCTTCTTTTCCTTCATCTCGACTTCGGTAGCCGCGCCGACCTTGATGACGGCCACGCCGCCAGCCAGCTTGGCCACGCGCTCCTGCAGCTTCTCGCGGTCGTAGTCCGAAGAGGTCTCTTCGATCTGCGCCTTGATCTGCTTGATGCGCGCTTCGATGCCGCCGGTGTCGCCAGCGCCGTCGATGATGGTGGTGTTTTCCTTCGAGACCTGCACCTTCTTGGCGCGGCCCAGATCCTTGATGGTGGCCTTTTCCAGCGACAGGCCGACTTCTTCGGAGATCACGGTGCCGCCGGTCAGCACGGCCATGTCTTCCAGCATCGCCTTGCGACGGTCGCCGAAGCCCGGCGCCTTGACGGCCACGACCTTGACGATGCCGCGGATGGTGTTGACCACCAGGGTGGCCAGCGCTTCGCCTTCGACTTCTTCGGCCACGATCAACAGCGGCTTGCCGGCCTTGGCCACGCCTTCCAGCACGGGCAGCAGGTCGCGCACGTTGGAGATCTTCTTGTCGTGCAGCAGGATGTACGGGTCATCCAGGTCAGCGGTCATCGACTGCTGGTTGTTGACGAAGTATGGCGACAGGTAGCCGCGATCGAACTGCATGCCTTCGACGACGTCCAGTTCGTTGTCCAGGCCCGAGCCTTCTTCAACGGTGATCACGCCTTCCTTGCCGACCTTCTTCATGGCGTCGGCAATGATGTTGCCGATCGACTCGTCCGAGTTGGCCGAGATGGTGCCGACCTGGGCGATGGCCTTGTCGTCGGCGGTGGGCTTGCTGATCTTCTTCAGCTCGGCCACGGCGGCGATGACGGCCTTGTCGATGCCGCGCTTGAGGTCCATCGGGTTCATGCCGGCGGCGACCGCCTTGGAACCTTCGCGGATCAGCGCCTGCGCCAGCACGGTGGCGGTGGTGGTGCCGTCACCGGCGTTGTCGGAGGTCTTGGAAGCGACTTCCTTCACCATCTGCGCGCCCATGTTCTCGAACTTGTCAGCCAGTTCGATTTCCTTGGCGACGGACACGCCGTCCTTGGTGATGGTGGGGGCGCCGAAGCTCTTCTCGAGCACGACGTTGCGGCCCTTCGGGCCGAGCGTGGCCTTGACGGCGTTGGCCAGGATGTTGACGCCGCGCACCATGCGCGAACGTGCGTCTTCACCGAAGCGGATGTCTTTTGCTGCCATGGGTGTATTCCTTGATCAGTAAATGCGTAAGAAAAGGGCGCGGGGCGGGCTCAGCCCAGGATCGCGAAGATGTCGTCTTCTTTGACGACCAGCAGATCGGTGCCGTCGAGCTTCACTTCGGTGCCGCTGTACTTGCCGAACAGCACCTTGTCGCCGACCTTGACCTTCGGCGCGCGCACGCTGCCGTTGTCCAGCACCTTGCCTTCGCCCACGGCGACGACTTCACCCTTGATCGGCTTCTCGGTGGCCGAGTCCGGGATCACGATGCCGCCGGCGGACAGCTTCTCTTCTTCCATGCGCTTGATGACCACGCGGTCGTACAGGGGCTTGATATTGCTCATTTCAATCCTCTTTAAGTGATTGATTGGACTGGGAAAGGGCGGCGATGTTAGCACTCGGTCACGCTGAGTGCCAGTCACGCGGGCAAAAAGATCCCGGCGAACCGGGACTGCCCAGAGATGGGGGTCTGGTCAGGGCTTTCAAGAGCGAGGGCCGAAAGAATTGCCCGACCGGAGTTTTACGTGTGTAATAACGCCAGCAGGAGACTACCCATGAAATCCCTCAAGCTCAACCGCATCGGCAACTCCGTCGGCCTGGTCCTGCCCAAGGACATCCTGGCGCGCATGCGCGTGGCCGAAGGCGACACGCTGTACCTGACCGAGTCGCCGGACGGCTATCGCCTGACCCCCTTCGACCCCGAGTTTGCCGAGCAGATGGAAGCGGCCGAAGCGGTCATGCGCCGTCGCCGTGACGCCTTGCGCGAGCTGGCCAAGTGAGCGAAGGCCCGCGCTGGTTGCGCGAAGCCGTGGTCCTGGCCATCCACGAAGCCCAGCTTGCCGAACACGGTGGTCCTGCCGGCGTCCGCGATGCCAGCCTGATGGAAAGCGCCCTGGCCCGACCCCGGCAGCTGCAGGCCTACGGTATGCCGCCGCCCGATCTGGCCGCGCTGGCGGCGGCGTATGGCTACGGGCTGGCCCGCAATCATCCCTTCGTGGACGGCAACAAGCGCACCGCGCTGGTGGTCATGGAAACTTTCCTCAACCTCAACGGCTGGGAGCTGGAAGCCAGCAATGTCGAATGCGTGCAGGAAATGCTGATGCTGGCCGGCGGCGAGCTGGATGAAGCCGCGCTGGCGGATTGGCTGCGCCCGCGCCTGCGCGCGCTCGACAAGATCGGATAATCGCCCCATGTCCGTCCATCTGGCCTTCTCCACCTGCCCCGACCTGGAAAGCGCCCAGCGCCTGGCCGACGCCCTGGTGGGTGAGCGGTTGGCGGCCTGCGTGAACATCCTGCCGGGGGTGCGCTCCACTTATCAGTGGCAAGGGGCGATTGAACACTCGGAAGAAGTCCAGCTGATCATCAAGACCACCGGCGAGCGCCTGCCGGCGCTGGCGGCGCGACTGAGCCAGCTGCACCCTTATGAATTGCCGGAACTGGTGGCCCTGCCGGTCGCCGCCGGTTTGCCCGCCTATCTGCACTGGGTTGTCGGTGAAACCGGCGACGAAGCCGCTGAGGAATCCTGATCCATGACGTGGTTGTCTCGCCTGCTCTGCGCGGGCCTGTTGTTGTCCGGCCTGCTGTTGTCCGGAGTGTTGTTGCCCGCCTCTCCGGCGCAGGCGCAGATCCGCCCGCAGGATCTGCCGCCGGTGGATGCGGTGTTCGTGCCCAGCGTGAGCGCGCCCAGCCGCGATCGGATCGAGGTGCAATGGAAGATTGCCGACGGCTATTACCTGTACCGGCATCGCACCAGCGTGGAAGTCTCGGCGGGCGACTTCGCGGCGCAACCGCTGCAGTTGCCCAAGGGCAAGGCCTACCATGACGAATTCTTCGGTGACGTGGAAACCTACCGCGGCAGCTTGAATGCCGTGCTGCCCGGCAAGGCCGGCGCGGGCGCCAGCCAGGTGACCATCAAAATCAAATACCAGGGCTGTGCCGATGCCGGTGTCTGCTACCCGCCGCAGACGCGCAGCCTGAGCGTGAGTTTGCCTGCGGCCGATGGCGCGGACGCAACCCGTGCTTTCGTGCCGCTGGGCGCCGCTGGCGGTGCGCGCGCCGGTGGCCTGCTCGGTGCGGGCAAGGCGGGCGCGGTGGATGCCGCACCGTTGCCGGAGCAGCGCGCGTTTGCGGTCGAAGCGATTGCCTACGACGGTAACCAGTTGTTACTGCGCTTCACCCCGGCGCCGGGCTATTACGTCTATCGCGATCGCACCAGCCTGGCGCTGGATGGCGCCGATGGCATCACGCTCGCCGCGCCGCGCTGGCCGGCGGGCAAGTCCTATCACGATGAACACTTCGGCGATGTGGTGGTGTATTTCGATCAGACCGAAGTACCGGTACCGCTGCTGCGTCGCGATGCGCGTGCCGCAAGGGCCACGCTGAAGGTGACCTTCCAGGGCTGCCAGACCGGGGGCATCTGTTACCCGCCGATGACGCGACGTTTCGAGCTGGCGATTCCGGCCGGCAAGGTGCAGCCGGTGGATGCGATGACCGCAGCGGATGCGCCGCCGGCGACGAAAGCAGGCGCGGCGGGTCCGGTGGCTGCGGGTACGTCCGAAACTGCGACGACTCCGGAGGCCACCTCAACATCGTCGTCCGACGTCACATCGATGCCCGAACGCACGCGACCGCCGCAGGACGCCGTGCAGCGCGCCACCCAGGCGCCCGCCAGCCTGTGGATGGCCTTGCTGTTGGCGCTGGCCGGCGGCGTGGTGCTGAACCTGATGCCCTGCGTGTTGCCGGTGCTCTCGTTGAAGGCGCTGTCGCTGGCCAGCGCGGATCGTCCGCGTGCACGTGCCGTGTCCTACACGGCCGGCGTAATCCTGAGCTTTGTGGCGCTGGGCGCGGTCGCGCTGGCGCTGCGTGCCGCCGGCCAGGCGCTGGGTTGGGGTTTCCAACTGCAGCAGCCGTGGGTCATCGGCCTGCTGGTGTACGTGGTGTTTGCGGTGGGCCTGAGCCTGTCGGGTGTATTCGCGGTGGGTTACGGCCTGGCGGGTGCGGGCGAAAGCCTGAGCCGCAAGTCTGGACTGGCGGGTGATTTCTTCACCGGCGTGCTGGCGGTGGTCGTGGCCAGCCCCTGTACGGCGCCCTTCATGGGCGTTGCGCTGGCCTTTGCATTTGCCGCGACCGTACCGGTGGCCTTGCTGGTGTTCCTGATGCTGGGGTTGGGCCTGGCCCTGCCATTCCTGCTGATTGGTTTCGTGCCGGCGCTGTCGCAGCGCCTGCCGCGTCCGGGCGTGTGGATGGACAGCCTGAAGAAGGCGCTGGCGTTCCCGATGTACCTGACCGCGGTGTGGCTGCTGTGGGTGCTCGGTCGTCAGCGTGGCATCGACGCGGTGGCGCTGGTGCTGGTGGGCCTGGTGCTGCTGACGCTGGCGGCGTGGTGGCTGCAGCACCTGCGCTGGCAGCACAAGCCGGTGCAGCGCGCACTTGCGTTGCTGGTCCTGGCAGCGGCCATCGTGCCGCTGTGGATGGCGCATCGCGTGCCGTCGCCCACGCTGGCTGCGGCGCCCGTCGCAGGCGTGGTGGCTTACTCGCCGGAAAAACTGGCCGAGCTGCGCGCGCAGGGCAAGGTGGTGTTTGTCGACATCACGGCCGACTGGTGCGTGACCTGCAAGGCCAACGAGAAAACCGTGCTCAATCGCGAGGCCTTCCGCCAGTCGCTGGCGGCGGTGGATGGGGTCTTCATGCAAGGCGACTGGACCAATGTCGACGCCAGCATCACCACCTTCCTGGAACAGCACGACGCCGTCGGCGTGCCGCTGTACGTGGTGTATCCGCGCGGTGGCGGTGAAGGCGAAGTGCTGCCGACCGTGCTGAGCCAGTCGATGGTGGCCGACGCCTTGCAGCGGGCCGCGCGCCGATGAGTCCTCGCGTGCGTGTGTTGTGGGTGGTGGTGGTCGCCGGCGCGTTGGGGCTGGCCGCAAGTTACTGGTACGAAGGCGGTCCGCTGTTGCGCAGTGATGCAGGCCAGCGCGCGTTGCAGGCCGCGGCCAGTGCCACGGCGGCCAAACCGCCGGCGGGTGTAGTTCCCGCGCAACCGGGTGAGGCGATGCCGGCGATCCGGCTTCCGGATCTCCAGGGCAAGCCGGTGGATCTGAAGACGGCGTTCCAGGGGCGTCCCCTGCTGATCAATGTGTGGGCCAGCTGGTGCGGACCCTGCATCAAGGAAATGCCGGAACTGGATCGTTTTGCGCAGGCGCAGGGCGAACATGGCGTGCAGGTGGTCGGGCTAGCGCTGGATACGCCCGAAGGTGTGCGCGAATTCCTGGACAAGGTGCCGGTGCGCTATCCCATCGTGCTGGATACGCCCGGCCCGGCGGATGCGAGCGTGTGGTTGGGCAACGCCAAGGGCGTATTGCCCTACACCGTGCTGGTCGGCGCCGATGGCCGCATCCTCAAGCAGAAGATCGGGCCCTTCGTGGAAGGCGAAATCGACGATTGGGCGCACGCCGCGCATTGAGCTTCAACGCGCAGAACGCGACCACGCTCAAGCCGCTTCGGCAAACAGCTCGCGTCCAATCAACATGCGTCGGATCTCCGAGGTACCGGCGCCGATCTCGTACAGCTTGGCATCACGCCACAAGCGCCCGGGCGCGTACTCGTTCATGTAGCCATTGCCACCGAGTGACTGGATGGCCTGGCCGGCAATCCAGCTGGCCTTTTCCGCGGCATACAGGATGGCGCCTGCGGCATCCTTGCGGGTGGCGCCGTTGCGATCGCAGGCGCGCGCCACCGCATACACATAGGCGCGGCAGGCGTTGAAGCCGACGTACATGTCGGCCAGCTTGGCCTGCATCAGGCCGAACTCGCCAATGGCCTGGCCAAACTGCCTGCGCTCGCGCACATAAGGCACCACGACATCCAGGCAGGCGGCCATAATGCCCAGCGGTCCGCCCGAGAGCACCACGCGCTCGTAATCCAGCCCGGACATCAGCACCGCCACGCCGCGACCCACCGTGCCCAGCACGTTTTCTTCCGGCACTTCGCAGTCCTCGAACACCAGTTCGCAGGTGTTGGACCCGCGCATGCCGAGCTTGTCCAGCTTCTGTGCCGTGCTGAAGCCGGCAAAGCCCTTTTCGACGATGAAGGCGGTGATGCCGCGCGAGCCGGCATCGGCATCGGTCTTGGCGTAGACAATCAGCGTGTCGGCATCGGGCCCGTTGGTGATCCACATCTTATGGCCATTGAGCACGTAGCGATCGCCGCGTCGCTCGGCACGCAGTTTCATGCCGACCACATCCGAGCCCGCGCCACTCTCGCTCATCGCCAGCGCGCCGACGTGTTCGCCGCTGACCAGCTTGGGCAGGTAGCGCTGCTTCTGCTCGGCGTTGCCATTCTTGCGCAGTTGGTTGACGCACAGGTTGGAGTGCGCGCCATACGACAAGCCAATCGCCGAACAGGCGCGCGAAATCTCCTCCATCGCCACCACGTGCGCCAGATAGCCCAGGTTGGCGCCGCCGTATTGCTCTTCCACAGTCAAGCCGAGCAGGCCCAGCTCACCCAGTTGCGGCCACAGGCCGGCCGGGAAGGCATTGTCGCGATCGGCCTGCGCGGCCAGTGGTGCGATGACGCTGGCGGCGAAGCGCTGCACGCTGTCGCGCAGTTGGTCGATGTCCTCGCCGAGATCGAAATCCAGCGACTTCATGGCTGCCCGCCCGCCGCGCCCGCGGCCTGCGGGGTGAAATGCAGGTCGTGGTAGTCCCAGCTGAAATCGGCAATCGGCGAGACCGCCTTCATGCGGATGTCGTCCACCTTACCCTGCTCGTCCAGGCGGAAGGTCATGTACGCCGGCTCCGAAGTGCGATCGTCCCAGCGCACCACGAAGGTGTCGTACTGCCAGTGCTCCAGCGTGCCCTGCATGTTGGGCGTCTGCTCGAAGTTCAAACGCAGGCGCTTGCCCTCCTGATGGATGCTGATCGGGCCGTACCACGGATCGGCATAGCGACCGGCGTAGCCGCCCAACGGCAGCGTCGGTCGCGATGCCACCGGCTTGGCGCTGACCTTGAGCAATTCCCGCGCCTGGCGGAACTTGCTGAAGTCGCCGACCCAGTCGCGTTGCGGCTGATCGAGGTAGTGATCCAGCAACTCGAACATCAGACCGCGCAGCACCACGCCGTCCTCGGAGTTGATGTTCAACGAGAAGCCGATGTTGCGATCCGGGATCAGCACCACCATGGTCTGCGCGCCGAGGACCGCGCCGCCGTGCGAGATGATCTTCAGACCACGGTAGTCCTCCACGTCCCAGCCCAGGGCATAGCTGGAAAACTGCGGGGTGGCTTCGGCAATCGGCGCCGGGTACTGGCTGATCGGCATGTTGACCTGCGGCGTCCACATCTCGCGCGCGGCCGTTTCGCTGTACAGGCGCTTGCCCTGCCCTTCGGGCAACGCTCCGTGCGCCAGCTGGATCTCCAACCAACGCGCCATGTCATTGGCGCTGGAGGCCACGCCGCCCGCCGGTGCGGCATTGCGACCGAGGCTGGCGCGTTCGTCCAGCACTTCCTGGCGGCCGACGCCACGCAGGCCACCATCCATGCGCGCATGTGGCTGGGCGCGGTTGGCGGTGGCGAACTGATCGACTTCATCGGAGGTGGTGACGCGCATGCCGGCCGGCTCGAACACATGATCGCGGATGTACGCTTCCCAGGTCTGCCCGCTCACCGCTTCGATCACCGCACCGGCCACCATGTACAGCACGTTGTCGTAGGCATAGCCGCTGCGGAAGCTGGTGGCCGGCTTGAGGTAGCGCAGCCGGCGCACCGATTCGGCGCGGCTGAGCGAGGAACGCGGCACGAACATCAGATCGCCCGCGCCCAGGCCCAGGCCGCTGCGGTGCACCAGCAGATCGCGGATGGTCAGCTCGCGGGTGACCCAGGCGTCGTACATCTGGAAGCCGGGCAGGTGATCGATGACGCGATCGTCCCAGTCGATCTTCTTCTCATCCACCAGCACCGCCAGCGCCGCCACGGTCATCGCCTTGCTGGTGGAGCCAATCGGGAAAATCGTATCCGCGTCCACCGCCTCCGTGCCGCCGAGGCGACGCACGCCGTAGCCCTTGGCGTGGACCACGTGGCCGTTCTCGACGATCGCCACCGCCATGCCGGGCACGCCCTGCTCCTGCATCACCTGGGCCACGCGTGCGTCGAGATTCTTGGGCGGGTCGGCCAACGCCAGTGCGGGAATGCTGCACAGCAGGGCCAATGCCAGCGGGCGCAAGGACGGGGAGAGTCGGCTCATGCTTCGGTCCTTCTGTCAGTCCGCCGCAATCAGCGGCAGGCGGTATTGCAGGGGAATGTGTGCTGGGGGATCAGACCAGGCAGGCGTCCACCAGCTGATCGAAGGCCGGCCCCGGGCGCATGGGATCGGCGACTGCGCAGCCCAGGCGCTGGCTCTCGCTGCGCAGCAGGGCCTCGGCTGCGGTGGCGTCCAGGTGCGCGGTGTTCAAGGCAACGCCGCCGCAGCGAATACCCGCATTGGTGCGACGGCCCAGCTGCAGGGTCAGGGCGATCGTTTCCTCGATGCTGGGCAGCGCGTACTGCGGATGGCCGAGCACGCGCTCGCGTCCCGGTTGATGGCAGATCACCACCACGTCCGGCTGGCTGCCATGCAGCAGCGCCAGCGAGACGCCGGCATAGGCCGGATGGAACAGCGAACCCTGGCCTTCGATGATGTCCCAGTGCGTCGGATCGGCATCCGGCGAAACCAGTTCGGCCGCGCCTGCGGCGAAGTCGGAAATCACCGCATCCATTGGCATGCCGCGGCCAGCAATGAGGATGCCGGTCTGGCCGGTCGCACGGAAATCGACCGCGTGGCCACGTTGCGCAAATGCACGCGTCAACGCCAGCGCGGTGTACTTCTTGCCCAGCGCGCAGTCGGTGCCCAGGGTCAGCAGGCGCTTGCCGGTGCGGCGGTGGCCGCTGGCGATGGGGATGCCGGCCGGCGGCTGCCGCACGTCGATCAGCTGTCGCCCCAGCGCGGCGGCGGCATCGCGCAACGCGACGAGTTCGCCGAGGCGCATGTGCATGCCGCTGATGACATCCAGACCTGCTTCCATCGCCTGCAACAACGAAGTGATCCAGGCCTCGGGAATCTGCCCGCCGATGTTGGCCACACCAATCACGATGGATCGCGCACCCGCCGCCACCGCCTGCGCCGGGGTGAGGAAGGGCAGTCCGGTGGTGACGGTGGCGCCGGCGCAGGCGAACTCGCCCACGCAACGCTCGGGCGCCCAGTCACGCAGGCCAAACGCGGTCTTGGCATAACCGGCTTCGTGCACGTCGCCCAGGAACAGAAGATACGGCCCGGGCAGCGCGGGCAGCGCATCGGTGCGCAGGAAGGACTGGCTCATGCTGTGCAGCTCACCGGCAGGCGCGGAAGGAGCGCCTGCCCGCCCTGCCGGATCGGCAGGGGCGGGCGAGCGATGGGTCAGATAGGACACGGCGACCTCGCTCAGAAGCGGTAGTCAAACTCAAGGCCGAAGGTACGCGGCTGGATCGGCGCGGCCACCAGTTCCACCATTTCGCCGGTGACCTGATCCGGATGATCGGTGATGGTGGTGTAGGCGCGCTCGTCGGTGGCGTTCTTGACGTAGGCGCGAATCGACCAGTGCGCATTTTCCACGCCGGCATACAGATCCAGCGAGTGGTAGCTGTCCATGCGCAAGGGCGCGGTCACCGTGCGATCCAGCAAACCGCCGGATTCGGCATCGAGGATGTCCTGCACCTGGGTGGTGGTGTTGACCCGGTCATCAATCCAGCGGTAACCGCCGCCGATGTGGCCTTCCCAATCGCTCTTGCCGAGCGGGAAGAAATAATCGGCGGTGAGCGAGTACTGCAGCTTGGGCGTGTAGGGCATGCTGTCACCGGACAGGCCGGTGGTCAGCTCGACGATGTACGGCCCTTGCGGAATCACCATGGTCGGGAAGTTGTCGCTCAACTCCGCGTCGATGTACGCCGCGTTGAAGCCCAGTTGCAGGTTGGTGGTGGGACGGAACAGCGAGCTGAACTCGATGCCCTGGCTGCGCGCTGTGCCGCCGTTGACCAGGCCGGTATTGCCGCCAAAGCTCGCGGCCACCTGGATGTCTTCCCAGTCCAGACGGAACACCGACAGATCGAACTGCACGCGATTGTCGGCGAACATCGTCTTCAAGCCGGCTTCGTAACTGATCAGGGTGGACGAATCGACCTGGTCCGGCACGCCCGGCAACTTCACGTTGGGGCCGCCCGGCTGGTAGCCGGTGGCGACCTTGGCGTACAGCAGGGTGTCCTTGCTGATCTGGAACTGCGGGGTGAGGCTCCAGGTGAACACGTTCTCGCTGGAGCTGTTGGGCGTGCGCGCGATGGGCAGCAGGATGCCGGACGTCACGTCCTGCACGAAGTTCTGATCGTTCTCGGCGTAGCGCACGCCGGCGCCGAGCTTGAAGCGATCGGTGAACTGCCACGAGGCATTGGCGAAGACCGCGATTTCCTTGAAGTCGGTCGGCAGCGCCAGGGTGGCCAGGTCACTGACCGCCGCGTCATACGGCGGCGGGAAGGGCGTGCCGTCCATCTGGTTGAGCGCGGCGAACTGGCGGTTGTTGCCCTCTTCCTTGCTGTAGAAGGTGCCGACCAGCCATTCCAGCTTGCCACCGGACTTGGAGGCCAGGCGGAATTCCTGGGTCAGCTGTTTGAAGTCGAGCGTGGTGTCGAAGTACGAACTGCCGCGATCCAGACCGAAGTACGCCGCACCGACATTGCCGTAGTCGATGGTGGTGTCCTGCCGGCGCATGGTGTCGATCTTCGAATAGCCGGTGGCCGAGGTGAAGTCGCCCCAGCCCAGATCCCAGTCCAGCGTGGCGGCGTAGTAGTCCACGTCCTTCTTGAACGGCGAGTCCACGTATACGTAGTGGGTCAGGTCGCCGCCGATGGGCTGGTAGGTGGCCGGATCAATCGACACGGTGGCGTTGTTGTCGCTGTCGATCTTCTGCTGCAACGCGGTCAGCTTGAGGGTGAAGGCATCGCCCTGGTACAGCAGCGCGGCGCGCGCGCTGGTCTGGGTGGCGTCATTGATGTCTTCCTCGCCATTGACCGGATTGTCGATGTAGCCCGGCAGGTTGTTGCGTGCGTAGCTCACCCGCACCGCCAGCTTGTCGTCAATCAGCGGCACATTGGCGCCGAAGCGCACGTTGCTGCCGTTCTCGCCGTGGGAGACGCTGGACACGCCGCCGCCAATACGGAATTCGGTGCTGGAAGGATCCGGCGCGCGGGTCACGTACTTGAGCAGGCCACCCATCGAGCCAGCGCCGTAGAGCGTGCCCTGCGGGCCGCGCAGCACTTCCAGGTGATCGATGTCGTAGGGCAGCAGGTCGAGCATGAGAATGGTGGCGGCCTGGTACAGGCCACTGGAACCGACCGGGGTTTCGTCGATGTAGGTACCGACCGTGGCGCCGGAAGACAGCGGCGCGATGCCGCGCAGGCTCACGCGCGTCTGCCCCGGCGTGCCATCGGACGCGGCCTGCAGGCCCGGCACGTAGTTGGCGTAGTCGGTGAGCTGGCCGGCGTTGATGTTTTCCAGCTGCTCGTCGCTGACCACCGAGATCGAGGAGGCGACGTTGCGGACGTCTTCGGGCCGCTTGTTGGCAGTGACGATGACCGCCTTGAATTCGGTGGTGGCGCCGTCGGGCTTGCTGGTCGGCGGCGTGCTGCCGTCCTGCGCCACGGCCGTGTCGGCAGCCGCAGCAGCGTCGGTCGAGGCGGATTGCGCGGAGGCGGCGCCGGCAAACAGGACCAGCGCCGAGGCGATGGCCAGGCACAACGGATTGCGATGGGACGGACGGGTGGTCGTGAACGCGTTCATATCTCTCCCCGAGCTGAAAACGGCGACTGGCAACTGGAAGACCGGGCGGCTGGGCCACCGCGGCAAGAAGGGCTTACTATCCTGATTAGGGACTATTGAGCCTGATTGGAGAATTGTCAACTCAATCGGAAAACCGGGCCGCCGCCCCCGCAGCGGCCCGGTTCCGCCCCTGAACTAGGGAGTGGCCGGGCGCGTGGCCGGGCCGCGCCAACCCGGACCGCGCACCACCTGCCCCGGCGTGGCGCCGGTGTGTTCGCCGGCACGCAGTACCTGCACGCCGTTGACGAAGACATCGCTGACGCCGGTGGCGTATTGGCGCGGTTGCGCATAGGTGGCGTGGTCGATGATCGCGGCGGGATCGAAAATCACCACGTCCGCAAAGCAACCCGCTTTGAGGCAACCGCGATCGGTGAGCTTCCAGTTGGTCGCGGGCAGGCCGGTGAGGCGATGGATGCCCTCCTGCAGCGACATCAACTGGCGATCACGCACGTAGTGCCCCAGGAAACGGGCGAAGTTGCCGTAGGCGCGCGGATGCGTGCTGTAGTTGAGGAAGACGCCGCCCATGCCGGCGGACTCGGCATCCGAGCCCAGGCTGATCCACGGTTGCTTCAGGCCCAGCTCGACGTTCTCTTCGCTCATCAGGAAATAGGCGGTGCCGATTTCCGAGCCGTCTTCGATGATCAGGTCCAGCACGGTTTCTTCCGGCGAGGTCCCACGCAGGCGCGCGATCTCGGTCAGGGTCTTGCCGATGAGTGGCTTCAGCGCCGGGTTCTTGAAGGCAATCAGCAGCACGCGATCATTGGAGCCGGTGAGCAGGCGGATGTTCTCCCAGTCGGCGTCGGGATCCTTCATCTCCGCGATCACCCGCTTGCGTACTGCCGGATCCTTCAGCCGCGCGACCATGGCGTCGTGGCCGCGGGCCTGCACCCACGGTGGCAGGCCCGCGGTCAAGCCGGTGCCGCCGGCGGTGTAGGCGTACATGTCGGCGCTGGCCAGCACGCCTTGATCGCGCGCGGCCTGGATGCGGGCGATGGCCTGCGCCATCTTCGGCCAGTTCTTCTCGCCGGCCGCCTTCAGGTGATAAGCCTCGGCACGCTGGCCGGTGGCGCGACCAATGGCGATGGTTTCGTCCACCGCTTCCAGGAAGCGATCGGCTTCGCTGCGCATGTGCGCGATGTAGCCGCCGCCGGATTCGGCCGCGGCCTGGGCCAGCGCGGTCAACTCCGCACTGTCGGCAAACGCGGCCGGTGGATAGATCAACGAACCACCCACGCCCAGTGCGCCTTCGGCCATCGCCTGCCGCACCAGATCCTGCATGCGCGCCAGTTGCGCCGGCGTGGGCTTGACGTCGTCCTCGCCCAGCTCGTGGATGCGCACCGTGGTGGCGCCCACGAAGGACGCCACGTTCGGGGTGACGCCGCGCTGCTGCAGATGCTCCAGGTATTCGCCCAGGGTGGTCCAGGTGATCGGGTACTTGATGTCGGCCTGCTGCTTGACCGCGTCGGCCTTCATGCGATCGTTGAACGGACCCATCGACCAGCCTTCGCCGAAGATCTCCAGGGTGACGCCCTGCCTGGTGTCGCTGATGCCGCGGCCATCGGCGATCAACGATTCGTTGGCCCAGCTCAATACGTTGATGAAACCCGGCGCCACCGCCCGGCCCTGCGCGTCCACGCTCTGTTGGCTGGTGGCGTGATTGCCGGCGGGCAACCAGGCCACCACGCGATCCCCGCGGATGGCCACGTCCACGCGTTGCGGGTCGGCGCCGCTGCCGTCGTAGACCACGCCGTTGCGGATGATCAGGTCGTAATCGGCAGGCGCTGCTGCCTGTGCGCTGGCCTGGCCGGTGCACACCGCAAGCGCGAGAGACAGCAGGGAAACGGAAAGTCGCGACATGGGCAGTCTCCAGAACGGAAAAACAGGGGTCAGAGTCGTCTACGCAAGCCCGGCATCAGATCCGTTGGCGAATCGGCTTGTCGAGCAGCCAGAGCAATCCGGCCGCCACGACCGCCAGTGCGGCGAGCAATACGAAAAACCCGGCATGGCTGGCGCTGCTCCACAGCGTGCCGACCGCGCCCGCCAGCAAACTGCCGCTGAAGATCGCCAGGAACCACGATGCCACCGTGGTCGCGCCCAGTCGTGCCGGCGCCAGGCGTGCGAACAGGCCCAGCCCGGTCGGCAGGATGTACAACTCGCCAAAGGTCAGCACGATGAAGAAAGCGAGCAGCCACGGCCATGTGGCGCGTTGATCGCCCAGGGTCGCAGTGACCACCGCCAGCATCAGGTACGCCGCGGCGACAATCAGCGCGCCAATGGCCATCTTGATCGCCGGTCGCGTCTCCTTGCCCTGCCCCGCGCGAAGCCGCCAGAACCACAGCAGGAACGGCGTCATGCTGATCACCAGCAGCGGATTGAGCGACTGGAACCAGGTCATCGGGATGACGAACGAACCCAGGCTGCGATCCACCCCGCTGTCGATCCACAACGGCAGGGTGTTGCCAATCTGTTCGTAAGCACCGCGGAAAATGGTGGCGGCAATGCCGACGCCAAGCAGCAGCAACCACAGGCGACCCGACGAAGCCGGGCCCTCCGAAGGCTGCACGGGCGCGCTGCGCTGCGCCTCCTGCGGCAGATACTTGTGCCCGGCCACGTAGATCATCAGGCCCACGAACATGCCGATGCCGGCCGCACCGAATCCGTAATGCCAGCCATAGACCTCACCGAGCGTGCCGCACACCAGCGGTGCCAGGAAACCGCCCAGGTTCAAGCCCACGTAGTAGACGTTGTAGGCGCGGCCACGACGCGGATCGTCGGCGCGATACAGATCATTGATCTGGCTGGGCAGGCTGGGCAGGAACAGACCATTGCCCAGCGCGATGGTGGCCAGCGCCAGGTAGAACAGCGGTTCGAAGGCCATCAGGAAATGGCCCAGCGCCATGATGCTGCCGCCCAGGATCACCGCGCGTCGCTTGCCCAGCCAGCGATCGGCGATGACACCACCGACGATCGGCGTGAAGTAGGCCATCGCGGTGTAGGTGCCGTAGATGAAGGACGCCTTCTCCTGCGCGAACATCAACTGCTTGGTCATGTAGTAGACCAGCAGCGCGCGCATGCCGTAGTAGGAAAACAACTCCCACATGTTGGTCAGGAACAGGATGGTCAGGCCACGTGGCTGGCCGAACCAGGTCTTGTCCTGGACGCTGCTCATGCGCGGATCACCCGGCCGGCGCCCCAGACATCGTCGCCGCAGGTGATGTAGCCGTCGCGATAGACCACGCCCGGCGTGTGATCGCTGACCAGGAACAAAGGACCATCAAGATCCACCACGTCGCACAGCTGGCCCACCACGAACGCCGGCGCCATCGCCAGGCTGGTGCCGGCCATGTTGCCCACCATCACCTGCAGGCCCAGTTCGCGTGCGCGCCGCGCCATCAGCAGCCCTTCGGTGAGGCCGCCGCACTTGTCCAGCTTGATGTTGGCGACATCGAAGCGCCCCACCAGCGCTTCCAGTTCATCGAAGCCCTGCACGCTCTCGTCCGCGGCAATCGGCACGATGTGGTCGATACCGTCGAGCTGCGCTTCGCTGCCGCGCGCGACCGGTTGCTCGAGCAAGGAGACGCGGTTGTCGACCAAGGCCGGCAGCAGCCGCTCCAGCGTCGCCGGCACGTAACCCTGGTTGGCATCCACGCCAATCCAGACATCGGCGCGAGCGCTGCGTACAGCGCGCACGCGTGCAATGTCCTCATCCAGATCACCGCTGAGCTTGATCTTGATCGCGCGCGCCTGCGTATAGGCGACGGCGGCGCGTGCGGCGACATCGGGCGCATCGGCGCCCACCGTGAAGGTGGTCAACAGTGGCCGCGTGGCGGGCAGTCCGGCCAGCGCCCACACCGGCACGCCGGTGCGTTGCGATTCCAGCTCCCACAGCGCGCCATCCAGGGCATTGCGTGCGCCGCCCGCAGGCAACAGCTGCCGCAGTTCGGCGCGACTGATGCCGGCTTCAATCACCTCGCGATGCGATTCCAGCGTCGCCAGCATCTGTTCCGGGGTGTCGTGCAGGTAGTAGACGCCGGCGCCTTCGCCGCGACCTTCATACCGCCCATCGTGCAGGTTCACCACGGTGGCCGGCATGGCGTTGAACACGTAGCCGGAGATGCGGAACGGGTGGGTCAGCGGCAGCGGCTCGTTGTGCAGGCCAAGACGCAGGCGCGCGGAAGGAACGGAAGGCATGTCCGGCTCCAGGGCAATGCAGGTGGAAAAAGACGGCGGCACCGCCGAGACGGTGCCGCCGTTGACTCAGTAGTTGGCGCTGTAGCCGAGCATGTGGAAGGCGATGCCCACCCACAGCAGGACCAGGAAGGACACGGCCAGCACGATGGCCCAGAACTTGGCCCACTTGCGGCGACGGCTGCGCAGCACGCTCCAGGCATTCCACAGGCCGATCAGCGCGCCCAGCGGGAAGGTGATCAGGCAGAGCACGCGCAGCAGGTGCACCCAGACGTTGTTGCGCGGCGACAGCAGGTCGTAGTTGCTGAACATCATCACCAGCAACACGATGTAGCCAATAAGCACCGCCAGCACCGCCAGCGCGGTCCAGCGGATCACGCGGTGGGCCTGGGCATCGCTGCCCGACAGCGCGTACGCCTTGCCGTAGTGGCGGCGCACCAGCGCCGACACCGGCCAGGCCAGCACGGTCAGCAACAGCGCCACCACCGAGGCGATGAACGCCGGCACCAGCCAGCTGCCCGACTTCGACGCCGGCACCGGCTCGAACATCATGAAGGGCGAGAACGGGTCCACGCTGAAGCGCACGATGCGGCCGTTCTCGAACTTGGCGGCCAGACGATCGGAGCCGTTGACGTCACGCCACACGTACGGCGCAATCTCGACCCACTGGGTGGGCTGGCCATTGAGATCGGTCAGCGCCGGAATCAGCAGTTCGCCCTTGTCGTTCAAGCCGACCTTCATCTGCCCGGCCAGGTTGGACAGGGTGACGAAGGTATCGTCGGAGCGGCGGCTGTTGTCGTACACGCCGACCATCTGCTGCGCGTGCAGCTTGGCGGTGGCGGCGTCGACGCTGCCTTCATGGTTCGGGCCGGGCAGGTAGCGATCGGCGAAACCCTTGAACAGCGTGCTGCGAATCTTGCCGGCCACGCCTTCGGTGCCGGAACTGTTCATCGATACGAAGATGCCGATGTTGTCGTCCGGGAACAGGCTCAGCTGGCTATGGAACCACTGGGTGTCACCGGCGTGGGTGATCGAGCGGTGGCCATTGACGTTGGTTTCGTAGAAACCCAGCAGCATGCGGTTGAGCGGCGGCAGGATGGTCAGCGCAGTCTCGTGCATCTGCTTGGCGGTGTCTTCGCGCAGGATGCGGTTGGAACCGAACGCGCCGTTCTGCAGGTGCGCGATCATGAACTGGCCCATGTCCTGGCCGCTCGCGGACAGGCTGCCGGCCGGCGCGGGATTGACGATTTCAAAGCCCTGCGGCTTGTCCACGCCCACCTTGTAGCCCTTGGACATGTGCGGCAACAGCGCAGCCGGCAGCGGCTGGCGGAAGCTGGCGTGCTGCATGTCCAACGGCTGGAAGATGTGCTTTTCGATGTAGTCATCGAACGGCTGGCCCGACACGCGCTGCACGATGTAACCGGCCAGCGTGGTGGCGTAGTTGGAATACGCCGGCGTGGTGCCTGCATCGAAGATGCGGGTGGGCACCCAGCTCTTGATGTAGTTCTCCAGCGTCACCGCGTCGCTCGGATCGGCGGTGATCAGGCCGCGCACGTACTCTTCCATGCCGGTGGTATGGGTCAGCACCTGGCGCAGCGTGACTGGCTTGTCCTTGCGCGGCGGAATCTTGAAGTCGAGGTACTGGTTGACGTCGGCATCCAAATCCAGCTTGCCCTGTTCGACCAGCTGCATCACCGCAGTCCAGGTGAACAGCTTGGACACCGAGCCGGGACGGAACAGCGTGGTGGCCGGATCCACCGGCGTGCGCTTTTCCAGGTCGGCATAGCCGTAGCCCTTCTGCAGCAACACCTGGCCATCCTTGACGATGACCACGACGGCGCCCGGGATGTTGCCGCGACCGATCGCGTACGGCATCAGCCCGTCGAGCCAGGCTTCGGCATCGGCGCGGGTCAGGGCCGCATTGCCGTCGGCCGCGGGCGCGGCCGCCGCGCTGGTCTCAGGCGCGGGCGGCACGCTCGCGGTCGGCGCCTGCATCGGCGCGGGAACAGTCTGTTGGGCCGCAGCGGGCGCAACCACCAGAACGGCCAGCAAACCGGCCAGGAACGAAGAAATCGAACGCATCGACAGGGCTCTCCCCTCTCTGTTGAAGCATTGAATGGAATGACGCCAGGAAGCCTGGCAATCCTGATTCGGCTATACTTTGTCCTAATCAGAGAATTGTCAACGCCCTTTTCTCACTCCGTGGCATGCATCCCGGATCGCCCGCCAGGCGCATGCCACTGCCGGCGAGCAGGAACGAAGCGTCCGGCCCACTCTTCCCGAGTCAGGCCGGGTCAGGCGATGATGCTCCCAATCAGGACGCGCATGCAGTTTGCCCCCGGGCAAGGAGTCAGCAAGCAATGACATCGCCACACCCCACCATCGGCGGCCTGCTGCGTTCTTTGCGCACCCGCAAAGGCTGGACGCTCAAGGAAATGAGCGAGCAATCAGGCATTCCGCTGTCCACCCTGTCCAAGGTGGAACACGACCGCCTGACCCTGACCTACGACAAGCTGTTGCAGCTGAGCCAGCGCCTGAACCTGCGCATGTCCGAGCTGTTTGCCGAAGAGGACGAAGTGGCCGAGGCGCCGGTGACCGCGCGCCGCAGCATCGGCCGCATCGAGGACGCGATCCGGGTCAACACGCCCAACTACGAGTATTACTACCTGTGCCCGGAACTTCGGCGTAAGCGCATGATTCCAGTGCTGACCCGGGTGCGCGCCAAGAGCATCGAGGAATTCGGCAACCTGGTGCACCACTCCGGCGAGGAGTACATCCACGTGCTGGAAGGCCGCGCCGAGGTCCACACCGAGTTCTACGACCCGGTGATCCTGGAAGTGGGCCAGGCCGTCTATATCGACTCCAACATGGGCCATGCCTACATCGCCGCCGAGGGCTGCGACGAAGTCCTGCTGCTGGGTGTGTGCTCCAGCGCCGATGAGCAGTTGATGGAATCGCTGATGACCCTGCACGGCGACGAGGCGGCGGCGGCCAGCCCGGCCGCCCTGCGGCTGAAGAAGCCAGCTGCCACACCCACAGCAGCTGCACCTGCAGCGCCCCGCAAGAAAACTGGCAAGCGCTGAGGGCCTCAAGAGCGCACAACGGCGGGCCGGCCGGCAATTTTCAAACAGTTGATTAAAACGCTAGCAACTTCGGCGATATGGACAGCATCGCCCGCTTCGCGCAGACTGCCGGCCTTCCGCTGGAGCGCTCGATGGCAAAGCTGCTGGTCCTGCATGGCCCCAACCTCAATCTGCTCGGCACCCGCGAGCCGGAGGTCTATGGCCGCACGACCCTGGCTGACATCGACGCCGGGCTGGTGGAGCAGGCCCGCCAGGCCGGCCATGAACTGGAGAGCTTCCAGTCCAATGGCGAGCACGAACTGGTCAACCGGGTGCAGGCCGCCCGCGCCGACGGCACCGGCTTCGTGCTGATCAACCCGGCCGCCTTCACCCATACCTCGGTCGCCCTGCGCGACGCTTTGGCGGCAGTGGCCCTGCCCTTCATCGAAATCCACCTGTCCAACCCGCACAGCCGCGAGCCGTTCCGCCACCACAGCTACTTCAGCGATCTGGCGGTGGGCGTGGTCTGCGGGTTTGGCGCCGACAGCTATCGCTATGCACTGGACGCCGCGCTGACGCGGTTGTCCGCCTGACCCACCTGCCGGCCGCCCGCGCCGGGACACATCCAATACAAGCACGTTCAACAAAGAGGCCTCTATGGATCTGCGCAAAATCAAGAAACTCATCGACCTGCTGGAAGAGTCGAACCTCGCCGAAATCGAGATCAAGGAAGGCGAAGAGTCCGTGCGCCTGGCGCGCGTGCCCAAGGGCGGCTATGTCGCCGCCGCGGCCGCACCCGCACCGCTGCAGGTCGAAGCCCGCCCCGCCGCGCCCATGCCGATGAGTTCGCCCACTGACGCCTCGACCGGCGGCACCGCCAAGCCGGCCAGCAACCTGCCCGACGGCCATGTGATGCGCGCGCCGATGGTCGGCACGTTCTACACCTCGCCCTCGCCGGACAAGCCGGCGTTCGTCACCGTGGGCCAGACCGTCAAGGCCGGCGACACCTTGGCGATCATCGAAGCCATGAAGATGTTCAACCCCATCGAGGCCGACGTTTCCGGCACCGTCCAGGCCGTATTGGCCGAAAGCGGCCAGCCGGTGGAATTCGACCAGCCGCTGTTCGTGATCAGCTGAAGGTCCGCCGATGCTAGACAAAGTCGTCATCGCCAATCGGGGTGAAATCGCGCTGCGTATCCTGCGCGCGTGCCACACCCTGGGCATTCGTACGGTCGCCGTGCATTCCACGGTCGATCGCAATCTCAAGCATGTGGCCATGGCCGATGAGTCGGTCTGCATCGGCCCGGCGCCTTCCACCGACAGTTACCTCAACGTGCCGGCGATCATCGCTGCCGCGGAGGTCACCGACGCCCAGGCGATCCATCCGGGTTACGGCTTCCTCAGCGAGAACGCGGACTTCGCCGAGCGCGTGGAGCAGTCCGGCTTCATCTTCATCGGGCCCAAGGCCGACACCATCCGCCTGATGGGCGACAAGGTCGAAGCCATCCGCGCGATGAAGGCCGCGGGCGTGCCCTGCGTGCCGGGTTCCGGTGGTCCGCTGGGTGACGACATCGTCGCCAACACCAAGGTGGCGCGCGAGATCGGCTACCCGGTCATCATCAAGGCCGCCGGTGGCGGCGGCGGTCGCGGCATGCGCGTGGTCCACGCCGAAGCCGCACTGAGCAACTCCATCGCCACCACCAAGTCCGAAGCCAAGGCGGCCTTCGGCAATGATCAGGTGTACATGGAGAAGTTCCTGGAGAATCCACGCCATGTGGAAATCCAGGTGCTGGCCGACGGCCAGGGCAATGCCATCCATCTGGGCGAGCGCGACTGCTCGATGCAGCGTCGCCACCAGAAAGTGGTGGAAGAAGCGCCTGCACCGGGGATCACCGAAGCCCAGCGCGCCGAGATCGGCAAGGTCTGCGTCGAGGCCTGCCTGCGCATCGGCTATCGCGGCGCTGGCACGTTCGAGTTCCTGTACGAGAACGGTCGCTTCTACTTCATCGAAATGAACACCCGCATCCAGGTGGAGCACCCGGTCACCGAGCGCATCACCGGCATCGACCTGGTCTGCGAGCAGCTGCGCATCGCCGCCGGTCGCCCGCTGTCGATCAAGCAGGAAGACATCGTGATGCGCGGCCATGCGATCGAGTGCCGCATCAATGCCGAGGATCCGGAAACCTTCATGCCGCATCCGGGCCTGATCCAGCATTTCCATCCGCCGGGTGGCCCGGGCGTGCGCGTGGACACGCATATCTACGAAGGCTATCGCGTGCCGCCGAACTACGATTCCATGATCGGCAAACTGATCGTGCACGGCCCGGATCGCGAGACCGCGATTGCGCGCATGCGCGTGGCGCTGAGCGAAATGGTGGTGGACGGCATCAAGACCAACATCCCGCTGCAGCAGCGGATCATGCGCGACCAGGGTTTCCAGGCCGGTGGCCAGAACATCCACTATCTGGAAAAGCGCCTGGCCGAACGCAAGAACAAGTCGATCGCGCTGGTCTGATCGAACGCCGCATGCGGAAAAATAAAGGGTCGGATTCGCAGGAATCCGACCCTTGTCGTTTGCGCCTGGCAGCAAGGATCAGTGTTTGCCCGATGCTGCGCCTTCGACCTGCATGCCCGACGGCGAGCGTGGGTCCACCACGCGCAGGGTTTCGCGCGAGCCGTCCGGCCAGCGCACTTCCAGGGTCGTGCCCACCGGCAGCGCCGAGAACGGGGCACCACTGCGCGCGCGGTAGACCGCGGCCAGTTTGGCCGCCGCCATGGCGCGGTCCTCGGCGCTGGCATGCACCCCGGCCGCAGGTTGCCGCAGCTGGCGATACGGCGCATCCAGCGCATTGATGACGACCGTGGTGCCGGCAGCCGCATAGGTGCTTGCCACGATCAACCAGATGCCCAGTCGGGCGCTGACCCGCCATTTGTTGCGCTTCATTCGCTGCTCCTGCGGCCAACGACCAGACTGTTGACCATGTCATTCAATTCCGCCTCGCCCTGGCGCGGCACGCCGGCATCGACCACGAACGCCGGAAAATCCAGCAGCGGGTCTTTCGAACAGATACCGCCATGGGCGCAGTAGCTGGTCATCAGGTTTCCGCGCGGACCACAATCCAATCCCAGCCGGCACGCCGCCATCTGCCAGGCGATCTCGGCCAACCAGGTGCCGGAGACGGCGCCCAGTTCGCTTTCCGAACCACTCGCCGCCAGGCCCATCGCGCTCGACAGCGCAAAGAACGCCTGCGGATCATTGGACTGCTGCACCCGCCGGACCAGATCACCGCGATAACCCTCGTCCTCCGACAAGGGCGAGCCATCGGCCATCAATGCCGCTTCGGCCGGCAGGCTGCCCGCCAACGCGGCGCGCATGCGGGTTTCCTGGATCACGTCGCGACTCAGGCCATCAGAAGGCAGGAAGCGCGCGCAGCGCTGGCTCACGCGCTCACGCGCTGCCGCCATGGCCGGGGCGGTGGAGACATCCAGCGCGGCAATGGCGCGGGTGTCATTGCCATAAGCCGTGGGATTGGCGGCAAAGCCCGCGCAATAGTCGTACACCCGACTGAGCATCCACTGCGCATCGGCATCGCCGGCGCGCGCCAGCGCGGACACGCGCTGTGCATACACGAACAGATCCGGCGCGGTTTCAAAATCCGCGCGCGGCCGGAACGCCTGCGGACGCGAAGGACGTGGCTCGGTTCCTGGCAGATCGGCGACGCTGGCCTGGTCGAGTCGGGCCGCGAGCGCCACCTGGTCCTGCGCGGGCTCGCCGGCAGGTTCGTCACCACTCAACCACCACCACGCGCCCGCCGTGCCAAGCACGCAGGCGCACGCCACAGTGATGAGCCAGGTGCGGGACATGCGCGGATTATCCGGACGCCCACGCCAGGCTTCAATGTAAAACCGACGAACTGCGGCCCGGGTCACGTGAGCGGTGTAGCACGCACCTGAGCGCGCCCTGCACCGGCCCGGTGCGGCCGATCGCATAAACTGGCGCCCGTTCGCGCCCCCCGTTCCATCGTCCCAGGACCCCCGCATCGTGCCCTTCCTCGAGCTCACCGTTCCCTGCACCCTCACCCAGCAGCCCCGCTACGAACGTGCGCTGGACAGCGTGGGCGCCCTGTCGGTAACGCTCACCGACGCGCACGCGGACGAGCCCGACGAACAGGCGATCTTCGAGCCCGGCGTGGGCGAAACCCCGTTGTGGGGTGAGATGCGCCTGACCGCGTTGTTCGACGGCGACACCGCCGGCGCGTTGCTGCTGTTGGCCTTGGGCGCGGCGGACGAGGGTCTGGACTGGTCGCGCGTGGAGATGCGCGAAGTGGCCGACGAAGACTGGGAGCGTGCGTGGCTGGATCAGTTCCAGCCCATGCAGTTTGGCGCGCGCACGTTCATCGTGCCCTGGAACCACGAACTGCCCGAAGCCGCGCAGCGCGATGACGCGGCGGTGATCCGGCTGGACCCGGGGCTGGCGTTCGGATCCGGTACGCACCCCACCACCGCCCTGTGCCTGGCGTGGCTGGACGGGCTGGCCGCGCAGGGCGACCTGCAAGATCAGACGGTGCTGGATTTCGGTTGTGGCTCCGGCATCCTCGCCCTGGCCGCGTTGAAGCTGGGTGCGGCGCAGGCCGTGGGCGTGGACAACGATCCGCAGGCGCTGATTGCCACCCACGACAATGCGCAGCGCAACGGGCTGGATACGCGCATGAGCGTGCATCTGCCGCAGGACGAACCGGTGCGGCAGTACCCGGTGGTGGTGGCCAACATCCTGGCCTCAGCGCTGGATGCCCTGGCCGATCTTCTGGCATCACGGGTGGCGCCCGGTGGACGGATTGCCCTGTCGGGCATCCTGCACGGCCAGGAAGGCGAATTGCTGCAACGCTATGCCGCCTGGTTCGACGATTTGACCGCCACCCGCCAGGACGACTGGATGCGCATCGACGGGCGTCGCCGCTGACACCCCGCACGAACGTCGTTGCCGCCTTCTCGGCTCCGGGCCAGCATGCTTGAATAGGCCCATGTTCATCGCCTGCCCGCAATGCCGCTATCTGGTCGCCATCGATCCGCGCACGCAAGCCGCGCCTGCGCGTTGTCCGCGCTGCTCGGCGGTGTTGAACCCGGGCAGTGATGCGGCATCGCCTGCGGAGGCGGCTGACGCCGAGCCCGCGCGCAATGTCGTGGCCGGCCAGAGCTTCGTCAGTTTGCTGCGCCGCGAAGAAGCGTCAACGGAGCGAGGCGAAGAAGCTGCAGCCCCCGTGTCCAGGGAAGGTCAGGAAATGACTGCGACGGACACGACGACCGCGCAACCGGTCGCGGCAGCAACCGGTGCTGATGTCGCCGATGCTGATGCTGATGCTGATATTGCAGGTGCACATGCCGATGCGGAATCAGAGGCCGCTGCTCGCGCGATTGTCGATTCGAATGCTGATGCTGGCGCCCATGCCGATGCTGAAAACAGCGCCGATGCTGAAGTCGTGGAAATCGCAGTGACAGCGGTCGAAACTCAGATCGCGACTGCTCCTCCCGCTTCTGCGCCTGCGCCTGCGCCTGCGCCTGCGCCTGCGCCTGCAAAACAGTCTGCTTCCGCACGCGGTCCACGCGCGCCCGCGTTCCTGCGTGGGCGCAGCACTACCGCCCAGATGCATCGCGGAACGTCCGCGTGGCAATGGGCCGCAGTGATCGTGTTGTTGCTGAGTCTGCTCCTGCAGATGCTGCTGGCCGATCGTGCACGGCTGGCCACCGATGCGGCATGGCGACCCTTGCTGACGTCGATCTGCCAGATGTTGGGTTGCAGCATGCCGGCATGGCGCGAGCCGCAGGCCTTCGTGATGCTGGACCGTGATGTGCGGCCGCTGCCGTCTGTCGCCGGCGTCCTGCAGGCACGTGCCACCTTTCGCAACGACGCGCGCTGGTCGCAACCGTGGCCGATACTGTTGTTGACCCTCAAGGACGCCGACGGTCGCGACCTGGGTGCACGCGCCATTACGCCTGCCGAGTACCTGCGCGGCAGTATCGCCATGACCGAGCTGGCGCCAGGCCAAAGCGCCCAGGTGTCGGTGGACATCCGCGAACCCAGCGCCAATGTTGTTGCTTTTTCGTTCGACTTCCGTTGAAAGCAAATTTCCTTGCGAATGTGGGTGCACTCGCCCGCGACTGGCGCTAGACTCGTCCCCCCGCTGAAGAACCACAACCTCAGGGCGGGCTGGTTCGGACTCGGGGAATCGCGTGAACGCTGCTGCCACTCGCCAAGACACTCCACGGGCTGCGCGGCCTCCGCTGCGCGAGCATGTCGCACTTTCGGTGCGCCGCTACCTGCGGGATCTGGATGGCTGCGACGCCGACGATGTCTATGAAATCGTCCTGCGCGAGATGGAAATTCCCTTGTTCGTGGAAATCCTGAATCACTGCGAAGGCAACCAGAGCCGCGCCGCGGCCATGCTGGGCATCCATCGCGCCACCCTGCGCAAGAAGCTCAAGGATTACGGCCTGGCCTGAGCCATGGGGCGGGGAGCCGGCGGGCTATAATTCCGCGGTCCTCCCGTCGCAATGCCCCCCATGACTGATCAACGCCTGCCCGTTCGCCGGGCACTGCTGTCCGTTTCCGACAAGACCGGCCTCATCGAACTGGCCCAGGCCCTGGCTGCCCGCCAGATTGAGCTGCTGTCCACCGGCGGAACCGCCAAAGCCCTGCGCGAAGCGGGTTTGCCGGTACGCGATGTCTCCGAGCTCACCGGCTTTCCGGAAATCATGGATGGGCGGGTCAAGACCCTGCATCCCAAGGTACACGGCGGCCTGCTGGGTCGGCGTGGCGTCGATGACGAGGTGATGGCGCAGCAGGGAATCGTGGCGATCGATCTGCTGGTGTTGAACCTCTATCCGTTCGAGAAAGTCGCTGCCAATCCGGCGGCGGGTTTCGACGACATTGTCGAGAACATCGACATCGGCGGCCCGGCGATGCTGCGCGCGGCGGCCAAGAATTTTGCTTACGTGGCCGTTGCCACGGATCCCGCGCAGTACGGCGAGCTGCTGGCCGAACTGGAAGACAACGACGGCACGCTGTCCGCGCGCACCCGTTTCGCGCTGGCGGTATCGGCGTTCAATCGCGTCGCCCAGTACGACGCCTGCATCAGCGACACGCTGTCGGCCATCACCCGGGTCGATGACGCCGGCGCGGTCGAGCGCAGCGTGTTTCCGCAGCAGGCCAATGGCAGCTTCATCAAGCTGATGGACCTGCGCTACGGCGAAAACCCGCACCAGCAGGCGGCGTTCTATCGCGATCTGTATCCGGTGCCGGGCACGCTGGCCACTTTCCGCCAGCTGCAAGGCAAGGAACTGAGCTACAACAACATCGCCGATGCCGACGCGGCGTGGGAATGCGTGCGCCAGTTCCAGGCCCCGGCCTGCGTGATCGTCAAACATGCCAATCCCTGCGGCGTGGCCGTCGGTGCGGCCTGCGGCGATGCGTATGAGTTGGCCTACGCCACCGATGCAACGTCGGCGTTTGGCGGCATCATCGCGTTCAACCGCACCCTGGATGCGGCGACCGCGAAGGTCATCCTCGACCGCCAGTTCGTGGAGGTGCTGATTGCGCCGGCCTACGAAGAGGGCGCGCTGGATTACGCAAGGAAGAAGGCCAACGTGCGCGTGCTGGTGATTCCGGCCGGCGAAGGCGCCAACCTGATCGACGTCAAGCGCGTGGGCTCCGGCCTGTTGATGCAGACCGCCGACAACCGCATGGTCACGCGTGACGAACTCAAGGTCGTCAGCAAGCGCTCGCCCAGCGAGAGCGAACTGCGCGACCTGCTGTTCGCCTGGCAGGTGGCCAAGTACGTCAAGTCCAACGCCATTGTCTACGCCAAGGACAACCGCACGGTCGGCATCGGCGCCGGCCAGATGAGCCGCGTGGTCAGCGCCAAAATCGCCGGACTCAAGGCCGATGAAGCCAAGCTGGCCGTGCCCGGTTCGGTGATGGCCAGCGACGCGTTCTTCCCGTTCCGCGATGGCATCGATGCGGCCGCGCAAGCCGGCATTGCCGCGGTGATCCAGCCGGGCGGTTCGATGCGTGACAGCGAAGTGATCGCTGCGGCCGACGAACATGGCCTGGCGATGGTGTTCACCGGCGTACGCCACTTCCGGCACTGACGTGGCGCAGGCGCGGCGTCCCGGCGCACCGGCCCCGGCGGATCCGCTGGGGCTTGGCGCGTTCGCGGCCAGCAAGACCTCGCCCAACAAGCTCGCATACGCCGACCCGCAGGGGCGCGCGGTGCTGTACCAGGCCAACTGCCTGGAGCTGCTGGATCGCCTCAATGCCGTGCATCCGCAGGGCAGCTTCGACATGATCTTCGCCGATCCGCCGTACTTCCTCTCCAATGGCGGCATCACTTGCCAGAATGGCCGGATGGTCAAGGTGGACAAGGGCGACTGGGACAAGAGCCGCAGTCCGCAGCTCAACCACGAATTCAACCTGGAATGGCTGCAGCGCTGCCAGCGCGCACTCAAGCCCGATGGCACGCTGTGGGTGTCCGGCACGCACCATGTGATCCATTCGGTGGGTTTCGCGATGCAGCAGCTGGGCATGAAGCTGCTCAACGACATCACCTGGGAAAAACCCAATCCGCCGCCCAACCTGGCCTGCCGTACGTTCACCCATTCCACCGAGACGGTGATCTGGGCGGCCCGCAATGAAAAGAGCCGGCACGTGTTCGACTACGCCAGGATGAAAGCCGACAACGGCGGCAAGCAGATGAAATCGGTCTGGCGTTTCACCGCTCCCGCCAAGCAGGAAAAGAGCCACGGCCGCCACCCGACCCAGAAGCCGGTGGAGTTGCTGCTGCGCTGCATCGAGGCCTCGACCCGGCCGGGCGATCGCATCTTCGATCCCTTCAACGGTTCCGGCACCACCGGCGTGGCCGCGCTGCGCAGTGGCCGGCTGTATGTGGGCAGCGAACTGGATTCGGCCTATGCACGCGTGGCCAGGGCACGGCTGAAAGCCGAAGCGGAAGCCGAGTGACGTATTCAATATCCCGATCCGCGATGCGGATCCCGAACAGGATGGAGCAGCAGCAATGAAGGTTCTGGTGATTGGTGCAGGTGGTCGCGAACATGCCCTGGCCTGGAAGATCGCGCAGTCGCCGCAGGTGGACGAAGTGCTGGTGGCGCCGGGCAATGCCGGTACCGCGCGCGAGGGCAAATGCCGCAACGTGGCGGTGGGCGCCACGGAGATCGATCGCCTGGTGCAACTGGTGCGCGATGAAGGTGTGGCCTTGACCGTGGTCGGTCCCGAAGCGCCGCTGGTGGCCGGTGTGGTCGATCGTTTCCGCGCCGAAGGCCTGCGCATCTTCGGACCCACCGCTGCTGCCGCGCAGCTGGAAGGCAGCAAGGCATTCGCCAAGGACTTCCTGGCCCGGCATGGCATCCCCACCGCCTACTACGCTGTATTCACCGAGACGGTGCCGGCGCTGGCCTACGTGCGTGAGAAAGGCGCGCCGATCGTGGTCAAGGCCGATGGCCTGGCCGCAGGCAAGGGTGTGATCGTGGCGATGACGCTGGCCGAAGCCGAAGCCGCCATCCACGACATGCTGGCCGGCAATGCGTTTGGCGCGGCAGGTGCGCGGGTGGTGATCGAGGAATTCCTGGAAGGCGAGGAAGCCAGCTTCATCAGCATGGTCGATGGACGCACGGCATTGCCGATGGCCACCTCGCAGGATCACAAGCGCGTGGGCGATGGCGACACCGGTCCCAACACCGGCGGCATGGGCGCGTACTCGCCCGCGCCGGTGGTGACCGCGGAAGTGCATGCGCGGGTCATGCGCGAGGTGGTGGAACCCACCGTGCGCGGCATGATCGCCGACGGCGTGCCGTTCACCGGCTTCCTCTATGCCGGCTTGATGATCGACGAACAGGGCGCGCCCAAGGTCATCGAATTCAATGTGCGCTTTGGTGATCCGGAAACCCAGCCGGTGATGCTGCGCCTGCAGTCGGATCTGGTGGATCTGGTGCAGGCCGCGATCGATGGTCGCCTGGACGGCGTGCAGGCCGACTGGGATCCGCGTCCCTCATTGGGCGTGGTGATGGCCGCGGCCCATTATCCAGACACGCCGCAGGCCGGCGACGCCATTGATGGCCTGGACGCGGCGCAGGCCGACGACACCAAGGTGTTCCATGCCGGCACGCGCCTGGGCGATGACGGCCGCGTGCTCACCAGTGGCGGCCGCGTGCTGTGCGTGGCCGCGCTGGGCGACAGCGTCGGCGACGCCCAGCGGCGTGCCTACCAGGCGTTGGAACAGATCCACTGGGAAGGCGAATTCCATCGCCATGACATCGGCTGGCGCGCCATCGCGCGCGAACAGGGCTGATTGCCAGACGGCAACAGGCTTCTGCTAGTCTGCGCCCAACCCACGGAGGGCGCATGGCCGGCCACAGTCAGTTTGGATTGCTCAAGCAGCGGCGCTTCCTGCCGTTCTTCCTGGTCCAGTCGCTGGGCGCTTTCAACGACAACGTGTATCGGCAGGCCATCATCGGCCTGCTGTTCTTCATGGGGGTCAGTGCGCAGGACAAGACGCTGTACACCAACCTGGCGCCGGCGTTGTTCATCCTGCCGTACTTCCTGTTCTCCGCCACCGCCGGCCAGATTGCCGAGAAGCTGGAGAAGTCACGACTGATCCGGATCACCACCACCATGGAGATCGTGATCATGTCGGTGGCCGCGATCGGCTTCCTGATGCAGAGCATGCCGATCCTGCTGGTGGCGCTGTTCTCCACCGGTTTGCAGTCCACCTTGTTCGGTCCGGTGAAGTATTCGATCCTGCCTTCGGTGCTCAAGCCGGAAGAGTTGACCGGTGGCAACGGCCTGGTCGAGATGGGCACCTCGCTGTCGATCCTGATCGGCATGATCTTCGGTGGCCTGATCTTCAAGCTCGCCGGCGCGCAAGGGCCGCAGGTAGCCGCGGTGTCGATCATCCTGCTGGCCATTGCCGGCAACGTGGTGTCGCGACGCATCCCGCCGGTCGAGGCGGCCGCGCCGGACCTGAAGATCCGCCTCAACCCCATCCCCGAATCGCTGGCGGTGCTGCGCCTGGCCAAGAAGCAGGTTGCCGTGCGCAACAGCGTGCTGGGGGTGTCCTGGTTCTGGTTTGTCGGCACCGTGCTGACCGCGCAGTTGCCCACCTACGCCACCGTCAACCTGGGCGGCAGCGAGACGCTGTACATCTTTGCCTTGGCCTTGTTCTCCATCGGCACCGGCGTAGGTTCGCTGCTGTGCGAAAAACTCTCGGCGCGCACGGTCGAGATCGGCCTGGTGCCGTTGGGCGCGTTCGGCATGACCGGCTTCCTGCTCGATCTGTATTTCGCCCGCACCGGCCTGGCGCCTGTCAGCGGCCTCTCGGTCACGCAATTCGTGCAGCAGGCCGGCAGCCTGCGCATCATCATCGATCTGGTGGGCATCGGCTTGTTTACCGGCTTCTTCGTGGTGCCGCTGTTTGCCCTGATTCAAAGCCGCACGCCCAGGAACGAGCTGTCACGCGTGATCGCCGGCATGAACATCCAGAATGCCGGCTTCATCGTGCTGGCGGCGATCCTGGGCATTGCGCTGCAGATGCCGGGGGTGACCTTGGGCGGCGTGCATGTGCCGCTGCCGGGGCTGAGCATTCCGCAGGTGTTCCTGGCGCTGGCCGTGGCCAACGCGCTGGTGGCGATCTGGATCTTCCTGCTGGTGCCGGAATTCCTGATGCGCTTCCTGAGCTGGGTGCTGGTGCGCTCGCTGTATCGCCTGCGCCTGCACGGCATCGAGAAGAACGTGCCCGACGAAGGAGCCGCCCTGCTGGTGTGCAACCACGTCAGCTACATGGATGCGTTGATACTCGCAGCCAGCATCCCGCGGCCGGTGCGCTTTGTCATGTACTACAAGATCTTCCGCATCCCGGTGATGAGCTGGATTTTCCGCACCGCCAAGGCCATTCCGATTGCCGGTGCGCGCGAAGATCCCGAACTGATGAAGCGCGCGTTCGACGAAATTGATCGCGCACTGGCCGAGGGCGAAATCGTCGGCATCTTTCCGGAAGGCGCCTTGACCCGCGATGGCGAGATAGCGCCGTTCAAGTCGGGCGTGGAGCGCATCCTGGAGCGTCGTCCGGTGCCGGTGGTGCCGATGGCCCTGAAAGGCATGTGGAGCAGCATGTGGAGCCGGCGCGACACACGACTGGGCCGCATGCGAGTGCCACGCCGCTTCCGCGCCCACGTCGAGGTGATGGCGGCGCCGCCAGTGACCGATCCCCAGGTCAGCGCCGAAGCACTGGAAGTGGTCGTGCGCGGCCTGCGCGGCAGTGATGCCTGATCCCGCCCGGCCCGGGCTCGCCCCGATGTTGGGCGCGCGACTGAATAGGTAGACTAGCGCCGATCAACCCACCGCCATGTCCTGTCAGGAGAGACTCCAATGAGCGCCGTCCCCCCGTTGCCCAATGAAACACCCGTGCAGATTCCGAATTACCTGGCGTGGTCGATCATCTCGACCGTGCTGGCCGTGTGCCTGTGCTGCCCGCTGGGTTTCCTTGGCATCGTGGCGATCGTCTATTCCTCGCAGGTCAATACCAAGCTGGCGCAGGGTGATGTCGCCGGCGCCCGTCGCGCTTCCGATGCGGCCAAGACCTGGTGCTGGGTTGCGACCGCGCTGGCCATCATCGGCCTGCTGATCAACATCTTCATGGTGGCCACCGGCGGCGTGCAGGAATACATGGAATTCGTCGAGCGGATGCAGCAGGTCCAGTAAACCCGCATGACGCTGACCCTGCGACCGATGCAGATGCTGTGGCTGGCGGGGATCGCGATGGCGATCCTCGCCGGTGTCGGCATGTTGTGGACATTCGATCCCAATGTCGCCGGCAATCCGTTCCTGCCCTGTCTGTTCCGCACGTTTACCGGCTACTTCTGCGTGGGCTGCGGTTTGACCCGCGCCATGCATGCGCTGGTCCATGGCGATGTGCTGCGCGCGTTTTCGCTCAATCCGCTGGCCATGCTGGTGCTGCCGCTGCTGCCCTTGATGATCGCCCATGGTCGCGGTTGGCAACCGCGCATGCTGGCGCCGCTGATGCGTTGGGTGATGGAGCCGCGTGTATGGCTGGTGCTGATACCGGCCTACTGGATTGCCCGCAATCTGCCGTGGTATCCGTTCACCCTGCTCGCACCGGCGTGATCGCCGCGCGGCCGGTCAGCTGACCCAGCCGCCAATCACGAACACCGCCAGCACCGCCATCCACAGCAGCAGGATGCGCCAGACCAGGCTCATCGCATCGCGCAGTTCGGGCAGTTCGCGCATCGCCTGCACCATGCCTTCTTCGGCATAGTCCTCGGCTTCTTCCGCCAGTTCGCAGCGGACGCTGGCCCGCGCCGCCTGGCCGAGGAAGGCCGTACGCAATTGCAACGTGTTGCCATGCGCGTCGCGCCAGGCATGAAAGACCGTGTCGAAATTGCCCACCAGCGCCATGGCCAGCGTGATCAGCTGCGCCACCGGCCACTCCAGCACCGACAGCAGCGCGCGTGCACCTTCGCGGGTGTCGTGCGGCAGTTGCCGCTGGAACTCGCCTTCGGCGGTCAACGCGATCAGCCGATAGAGCAAGGCACCCATCGGGCCCAGCAGCAGGAACCAGAACAGCACGCCGAACCAGCGCCGCAAGGCATTGCGGAAGACGGCTTCCACCAGTGCCGGGCCATCAGCAGCAGGCGTGTCGCCTGCCGGCCACAGGCGGGCGATGGCGGCGGCGCGCTGCGCGGGTTCGTGGGCATCGATGATCGCTTCCACATCCACGTCCAGATCGCGCGGACCCCACGCATAGACCAGCACCAGGATCGAAAACAGCAAGCCGACCAGACCCAGCAAGGGCTCATGCAGGACCCACTGGAACAAGCCCACCACCAGCAACGGCGGCAGCACCGCCAACGCGATGCCGTAGCGGCTGCGCCAGAAGCCATCGCCTGGAAAACGTTCGTCCAGCCAATGCAGCCAATGGGCAAACCAGTGGAATTGGCGCAGCGACGCCACCAGCACCGGCGCCACATGGCCAAGTACCAGGGCAATTACCACCGCGACCAGGGTTATCGACATGCGTACATCCTCCCGGGTCCGATTCTAGAGCCTGCCGTGGCCCGTCTGCCGGTACCAGTGCTCAATCAGTGAGCGGGCTATCGAAATGCGCGGTGACAGCCACAAGCCGGTGCTGCCGTCCTGGCGTTGCAGGGCGTCACCGATTTCCTGATGGGTGAACCAACGCGCGTCTTCCAGTTCATCGTCCACGCGCGGCGGGTCCGGTTCGGCCAACGCGCTGAAGCCCAGCATCAGCGATCCGGGAAACGGCCAGGGCTGCGCGCCCAGATAGCGGCTGCTGCGCACACGCACGCCGGCTTCTTCCAGCACTTCGCGGGCCACCGTCTGCTCCAGCGTCTCGCCGGGTTCGACAAAGCCCGCCAGCACCGAATAGCGTCCGGCCGGCCAGCTGCGCTGGCGACCCAGCAACAAGCGCTCACCATCGCTCACCGCCACGATGACCGCCGGGTCCACGCGCGGGTAGTGCTCGGCCGCGCATTGCAGGCAATGGCCCTGGTAGCCGGCGCGACGGAATTCGATTTCGCCGCCGCACAGGCCGCAATGACGGTTGCGCGAACGCCAGTGGAACATCGCGCGCGCCAGCGCGAACACGCCGGCTTCGAAGTCCGGCCACTGGGCGGCGGCCTTGCGCAGGTCGCAGCGATGCGGAAGGTCGAGCGCGACGGTATCGGCTTCCACGCCAAACCAGGCTTGTTCGTCGCGCAGGCCGAGGAAAATCGCCGTGCCCGGGCCACCGCCCAGGGTGTGGCCGTGGATGACCGCCAGCTGCCCTGCTTCATCGGCAAACGCTTCGGCCTGCCGGTCGAGCACGATCACGCGCGCCTGCGGCCAGAGCCGGAACAGGGCGTCGGCGTCGTTGCGCAAGGCATCGGCACGATCCAGTGGATCACCGGCGAAGGCGAATCCGGATATCCCGGCGTCGGAGGGTGCGTGGTTCGATGGTGCCATACGGGCGGCGGCGCTCGCAGGCCGCGGGCTTAAACGCTGAAACTGCTACCGCAGCCGCAGGTGGTCTTGGCATTGGGATTGCGGATGACGAACTGGGCGCCCTGCAGGCTTTCGCTGTAGTCCACTTCCGCGCCCATCAGGTACTGCAGGCTGAGCGGATCCACCAGCAGGGTCACGCCATCGGTGTCCACCGCCAAGTCGTCCTCGGCGCGGTTCTCATCGAACTCGAAGCCGTACTGGAAGCCCGAGCAACCGCCACCCTGGATGTAGACGCGCAGGGCGAGGCTGTCGTTGCCCTCTTCCTGGATCAGTTCGCGCACCTTGGCGGCGGCGTGATGACTGAAATTGAGCGGTCGCTCCAGCGACTGGTAGTCAGGCGCGGAGGGCAGGGTGAGCAGCGTATCCATGGTGAACAGGATGGGGCCTGAGCAGACTCACTTCAAGCCGGAGGACGTGAAAGCCGGCCATCGTCGCCGCTCAGTTCAGGCCGGATGCGGCGCCCGCGCCGTCCTTGCCGGTCGCCGCGGCCCAGGTGAACGACTGCTCGACGCTGCTGCCACCCTGCGGCTGCAACTGCGCAATGACGCGCAGAGGCTGGAAATCCTCGGGTAGCATCAGGTCGCCTTCGATCTGCTGGAAATATTTGAAGGAATACGCGATGCCGGGCGCATTGGCCTGCTGGCGCAATTCGGCCCAGTTCAAGCGCTGCAGCTTGCCCGCTCGCGTGCCTTCCACCGACACCTGCAGACGGCCCACGTTGACGGCGCCACGGTTGAGGTTCTGGGTGACGGTGGCGGTGAAATGCCAGGCCTGCCCGGCTTGCGGCTGCACCTTCAGCTCATGCACCGCCAAGCCGCGGCGCTGGCCCGTAGCGCCCACGAAGCGCTCGTAGAACGCGACATCGGCGCGCAGGCCGGCAATTTCCTCGTCGCGCTCGGCCAGGGTGGTCTGCAGATCGCGGTTGGCGTTGCGGGTGATCTGATCCGAACGCGAGAGCGTGGCCACCTGCTGTTCCAGCTGGGCCACGCGTTGGGCCTGGCCACGCTCCGCATCGGCGCCCCCGCCGTGATCGGTCAGCACTTTCCATAGCCCCCAGCCGCCAAACGCCAGGCACAGCCCCAGCCCCGCCACGGCGACGTAGAACCAGAGTCTGCCGCTCGCCGGACCCGGCGGCTTCAAAACCGTGAACTCGCTCATGAAAGCGAGCATAGCGCGGCCGTCGTCAGCGGGCAGCGTGCCGCCCGCCCGAGGCCTGTTTTGTTCAGGCGCCGGCCAGTGCCTGTCCGTGTTCCTGGGCGTGCTGTGCCGACTCGTGGCCCGCCACGGCGCCCTGTTCGACCAGCTCGGCATGGACCAGGCGGCCGGTCAGCTGGGCGCCGGCGCTCATCTCCACCACCTGATAGAAAATATTGCCCTGCACGCGGGCGCGCGAGGCCAGTTCAACCCGCTCGCTGGCATACACGTCACCGGTGAGCTGGCCGTTGACGATGACCACGGGCGCACGCACTTCGCCCTCGATGCGGCCCTGCTCGGCCACGGTCAGGGTGGCGCGCTCGCCTTCCAGTGCGAGCACCTTGCCCAGGATGCGGCCTTCCACATACAGGCCGCCGCTGAAATACAAATCACCCTGCAGGGTGACCTGCGGGCCGATCAAGGTATCGATGGCCTGGCCATCACGATGGGCTTTGTGCTTGAACACGATTACTTGCCTCCTGCGGAAGTGGCGAGCTTCCAGTCAAATGCCTGCTCCACCGCCGCATCGTCACCGCTCAACTGCACCCGCACGCGTTGCGGGGTGAAGTCGGGCGGCAACATCACGCTGCCGTCGAGCTGTTGGAAATAGCGGAACGAATAGGTCTGCCCCGGCGAACCCTGATGCTGGTGCAACTCATCCCAAGCGACCGTGGCCAGCTGGCCGGCGCGCACGCCTTCCACGGCGAAACGCATCTGCCCCTGGCTGATGGCGCCGCGATTGAGCGTCTGGGTCAGGGTGATCTGGTACTGCCAGGTGCCGCCGGGCAGCAGGTTGAAGTCGGCCTGGTGGACGTTCAAGCCACGCCGCGGTGCGGTGGCGCCGACCAGGCGCTCATAGAACGCCACGTCGGCGCGCAAGCCAGCGATCTCTTCGTCACGCTGGGCCAGCGAGGCCTGCAGCTCCTGGTTGGCGTTGCGGCTGATGCGATCGGACACCCCCAGTGTGGTCTCACGCTGATTCAGGGTGCGCAGCTGGCGGGCCTGCCCATCAATCTGGTCGCGGGCCGCATCGAGCAACGCCACGGTCGCGGTCAGTCGCGGTGCCGCGGTCTGGCTGGCCCAGATCCATGCGCCCGCCAGCGAAGCCACCCAGGCCACCGCCAGCAGACACAGCCAGAAGCGGGCGCGTCCAGGGGAGCGCTCGACCACAATCCGGTAACGCGGGAAGGGACGACGTGGAGGCATGGCGTGGCAGTGGGCCCGGCTCAGGCAGGTGCCTGGACCAGGGCCTATACTCGATGACGCGACAGGGTCGTCGAGTTTAAAGGGAAGAGCCGGGATGTCCGACGCACATTTGTTCGTAATTGGGATCCTGTTGGCATGGATGGCCGGAATTCGCGTCTATCTGACCGTTTTTGGCCTGGGTCTGGCAGGCGCTTTGGGCTGGATCGAGCTCCCTCCTGCGCTGCAGGTGACCCAATCCTGGTGGGTGCTGGGCACCTCGGGCGCCCTGGCTGTGGCGGAATTCTTCGCCGACAAGATTCCCGGCGTGGACTCGGGCTGGGATCTGCTGCAGACCCTGGCGCGGGTGCCGGCCGGGGCCTTCCTGGCCGCCGCCACCTTGTCGCCGGACGGTCACCTGGGCGGCGGCGCGCTGGCCGCGGGTGCCGGCATCGCACTGACCAGCCACGTGCTGAAAAGCGGATCACGCGCGCTGATGAACACCTCGCCGGAACCGGTCAGCAACTGGACCGCCTCGATTACCGAGGATGCCGTGGTCGTGGGGGGGCTGGCCCTGGCCTATGCGCACCCCTGGGTCGCCCTGATCGTGGTGGTGGGCATCTCGCTGATCCTGGCCTTGCTGGTGTGGTGGGTCTGGCGGCGCGTCAGCCGTGGCCTGAAAAATCTGTTCAAGCCGTCTAATACCGATGTACCGTCCATTTAGTCGCCAACCGGAAGGCCGCTCAGTGCTTGCCCCCGTGCGCGATGTTCATCGCATAATGCGACTCAAGCTTGGGGAAGCCTGATGTCAGCCAACGACGCCACATCCCGCCGCCAGGACGAGCCGTCGCGCTCCCGCCTGCGGGCCGAGACGCCGCCACCACACTATTGGCGACGCTGGACGGCCGATGCGCCGACGGCAGCAACACACCCAGGAGGAACCACCGCGATGAGCGCTTCCAAGCCAACCCCGACCGCCGCGCCGACCGCGCCGGCCACGGTTGGCCATGCCGGCCCCGGCTCGCAGTCGGCCGAGACGCCGTATCGCATCCTGATTGTCGAAGATGATCGCGGCCAGGCGCTGTTTGCCCAGAGCGTGCTGCATGGCGCCGGCATGCAGGCCGAAGTGCAGATGCAGCCCGACGGCGTGCTCGAGGCCATCCAGCGCTTCCACCCGGATCTGGTGCTGATGGATCTGCACATGCCCGGCAAGGACGGCATGAGCCTGACCTTGCTGATTCGCCAGCAACCCGAATACCTGCACCTGCCGATCGTGTTCCTGACCGGCGATCCGGATCCGGAGCGCCAGTTCGAAGTGCTGGAAAGCGGCGCCGACGATTTCCTCAACAAGCCGATTCGTCCGCGCCACCTGATCGCGGCGGTGTCCAACCGCATCCAGCGCGCGCGCCAACGGCAGTCGCCGGCGCCGCGCGCCACCCTCAATACCGACACCGGCCTGCCGACCCGCACCTACCTGCTGCAGCAGCTGGGCGCGACCTTGCAGGACAAGGTGGGCGGCGGTTTGTTCTTCGTCGAAATCGGCAGCGCGCTCAGCCTGCGCGAACGCTATGGCTACGCGGTGTTCGAGCAGCTGATGAACCAGGCCGGGCGTCGCCTGGCCGACGTGTCCGCGCCGCACCCGGTCGCCCGACTGAACGACAACAGCTTCCTGTGCCTATCCACCGGTGTGGATGAAGGCGGACTGGAAGCGCAGGCCGAGCGCCTGCGCGACGGACTGACCGGCAATTCCTTCGACGTGCGCGACAACGAAACCCTCAACCTGCGTGCCTCCATCGGCTACACACCGCTGTCGCCCGGCTTTGCCGACGCCGGCAGCGCACTGGAGGCGACCGAGCGCGCGGTGCTGCAGGCGCGCTTGCGTGGCAACAATCTGGCTGCCTATGCACCGGCCCAGGTCGCCGAGGACGCCCCGCGCATCTCGCTGGAGGACGGCCAGTTCGAGCTGGCATACCAGCCGATCGTGGCAGTGGCCGGCAGCGATCAGGCGCAATACCAGGTGCTGCTGCGGATGCGCCAGGCCGACGGCTCGCTGCTGCCCGCCTCACAGGTCATCCCGGCGGCCGAGTCGGCCGGCGGCATTGCCCAGATCGATCACTGGGTGCTGGAGCATGCCTTGTTCGTGCTGGCAGAACGCCAGGCGAAGGGGCCATCGTTGCGCCTGTTCGTCTCGCAGTCGCCGCGTACGCTGGCGCGCGAATCACATGGACAGTGGTTGCTGCAGACGCTGGCCGAGCGCGGCATCGAGGGCACCTCGCTGGTCATCGACCTGCGCATGGCCGATGCCCTGATCCACACCGTCACCTTGCGCGACTTCTGCAACCAGCTGATGCCGGCCGGCGTGCAGTTCTGCCTGAGCCAGTTCGAACCCGGTCGCGAAGCCGACGCCCTGCTCACCCAGCTGCCCCTGAGCTATCTGCGCGTGGCCAGCCGTTATGCCAGCGCACACACCGATCCCACGCTGCGCGACGAACTTCGCAGCGTCATCGATCAAGCGCATCGAGCCGGACTGCAGGTCATCGGACAGCAGATCGAAGATCCGCAAGCGGCCGCTGCCATGTGGATGGGCGGCGTCGACTTCATCCAGGGCAACCTGGTGCAAGCCGTCGGCAGCGAGCTGGGGTTCGATTTCCACAACGCGGTGCTGTAAGCCATGCCCGCGCAGGGGCCTGCACCGGTCGCCCCTTGGCTGGCGTTGGCCACCGGCATGGTGGCGCTCGTCGCCCTGGCGTTGCCCTATGCCGGCGTGGCCGGCCCATGGTGGACGCTCGCGATCATTGCGGCGGCCGTCAGCGTGGTCTGCGCGCTGTTCGCCGCCATCAACACGCGCGCCGCGCACCGCCAACTGCAGGGCGCCGAAGCGCGCACCTCCATCGCCGAATCCGAGCGCAATGCCCTGCAGCGCGACCTGCACCGGCATGACCGGCTCGAACAGGAACTGCTGCAGGCCAAGCAGGCCGCCGAGTCCGCGGTGTTGGCCAAGGGCGAATTCCTCGCCACGATGAGCCACGAAATCCGCACCCCGCTCAACGGCATTGTGCCCATGCTGGACATGCTGGCGCGTGCGCCGCTGGCACCGGAGCATCGCGAGATGCTCAATACCGCCAGCGCTTCCTCGCACCAGTTGCTGCGCATCGTCGATGACATCCTGGACTACTCCAAGCTGGAAGCGAACAAGCTGGAGCTGGAGATCACTGCCTTCAACCTGCGCGAGCTGCTCGACGGCGTGCTGCAACTGATGCAGCGACCGGCCGAGAACAAGGGCCTGCGCCTGACCCTGCAACTGGACCCGGCCGTGCGGCTGCCGGTGCGCGGCGATCCGGTGCGCTTGCGGCAGGTGTTGAGCAACCTGATCGGCAATGCAATCAAGTTCACCGAACGCGGCACCATCACCCTGGTGGTTCGCCGGCTGGGCGAGACGTCGGGTCAGCACCTGTTGCGCTTTGAAGTACGCGATACCGGCATCGGTATTTCCGCCGATGCGCAAGCGCGTCTGTTCCGCTCGTTCACCCAGGCCGATGCCTCCACGACGCGCCTGTACGGCGGCACCGGCCTGGGACTGGCCATCTGCAAGCGCATCGTGGAATTGATGGGTGGACGCATCGACGTGATGTCCGAACCCGGGCGCGGCTCCACATTCTGGTTTGAAGTTCCGCTCACCAAGGTCGTGGGTGATCTGAAGCTGCGCGATACCCACGCCTTCAACCAGGGTCGCGTGCTGGTGGTCTCGCCGGACGCACGCCTGCGCCAGCGCCTGTCGATGCTGCTGACCAACTGGGGCACCCACATCACCGCGGTGGAAACCACCCAGGAAGCGCTGGAACGCCTGCGCATCGCCAGCGACTCACGCAACGACGACTTCGTGGCGGTGCTGGCCGATCTCACCGGCATCCGCAGCACCGCGCGCGCCCTGCATCGCACGTTGGCGCGGCGACCCACTGGTGACGACATCCGCCTGATCTGGCTGTACGGCGACGATGCGGTGCCCGAGGAATTGCGCGCCGGCAGCACCTTGTTGTCGCGCCAGGCGCCTGACACCGATTTGCGCGCCGCCTTGTTTGGCGACGTGCCGGACAGCAGCGAGGGCAGCGTGCAGCCGGTGGAGATGGCGGATATTTTTGATCCGCCGGCCAGCGGCGGCGTGGGTCTGGGCGCAGGTGACGTCAGCACGGAGGCTGCGATGGCTGAAGCAGGACTGGAGGCCGGCGATGCGCGGCTGCTGCTGGTGGAAGACAACCCGGTCAACCTGCTGGTGGCGCAGAAGATGCTCTCATCGCTGGGCTTTCGCAGCGAATCCGAAGGCAATGGCGAGCTCGCGTTGAAGCGCATGACCAACGAGCACTTCGACCTGGTCTTCATGGATTGCCAGATGCCGGTGCTGGATGGCTATGGGGCCACCCGCCGCTGGCGCGAACACGAACTCGAAGTGCGCACGGCGCATCGCCTGCCCATCGTGGCCATGACGGCCAATGCCATGGCCGGCGATCGCCAGCGCTGCCTCGACGCGGGCATGGATGACTATCTGGCCAAGCCGGTGGCCCGCGATCAACTGGAAGCCTGCCTGCAGCGATGGCTGCCCGAACGAATGAAACTTCGCCTGCGCCCGACCCCGCCTGCTGCCGCTCAACAACCCGCTGCCAACGCGCCTGCCGAGGCCGACGCCCTACCGGCCCGACCGGCCGTGCCGACGTTCCCGGTGCTGGATCACAGCATGCTGGAGGAGTTGCGGGAGATCGCCGGCGATGAAACCGCGCGCATCATCAGCCTGTTCCTTGAGGATGCGCCGCGCCTGATTACCGCGTTGGAGAAGGGCGCGGCCGCACCGGATCTGGAAGCCATGCGCGAGGCCGCGCATACGTTGAAGTCATCCAGCGCCAATGTCGGCGCGATGGCGCTGTCGGCCGCCGCCAAGCGTGTGGAGCTGGGAGCGCGGGCGATGAAGCTGGATCGGCCGGCGGTGGCCGTGGCCCTGGTCATCGCCGAATACGCGCGCGCACGCATGGCGCTGCTGGGCTATGCCGCGCAGCAGCTCGGCAAGCCCATGATGCCCAATACCGGATCGACTCAGTCTTCGAGCTTGGTCAACAAGTAGTTGGGTTCGCCAATCCGTTCGATCAGCGCCAGCTGCGTTTCCAGCCAGTCGATGTGCTCTTCTTCCGAATCCAGGATGTCGGCGAACAGCTGGCGGCTGACATAGTCGCCGGTGTCTTCGCAGTACTTGATGGCGTCACGCAGCACCGGCAGGCCGTCGTACTCCAGTGACAGATCGCATTGCAGCAGTTCGCGCGGATTCTCGCCGATGCGCAATTTACCCAACGACTGGAAGTTGGGCAGGCCATCGAGGAACAGGATGCGCTCGGCCAACTTGTCGGCGTGCTTCATCTCGTCGATCGATTCCTTGTACTCATGCTCGGCCAGTTCCTTCAGGCCCCAGTTCTTCAGCATCTTGGCGTGCAGGAAGTACTGGTTGATGGCGATCAGTTCGTTGTAGAGCGCCTTGTTGAGGAACTCGATGACCTTGGGGTCGCCTTTCATGGCCGTACTCCGTTGACGTGGGACGGCGGCATGCTACTGCCTTGCGCTTGCCCATGACGTAACGCGAATCGTGATCATCTTTTAGATGGCGAGCCGGGCCACGATCGGCCGGCGATGAAAGACAGGCATAAAAAAGGCCCGGCAGCGGGAGGGAGCTGGCCGGGCCGGTTTGCGCGATTGGGAGGGAGGGTCGCGCAAATCTGGGTGTTGCTTGTTCTTGCAGGGCCGATTACTTGGCCTTGGCTGCCTTGGTCGCCTTGGCCACGGTGGCCTGGACGTTGTCGGTAGCGGTTTCGAACTGGGTCTTCACCAACTGGCCAAAGGCTTCACCGGTCTTCAGGCTCAGGCCAAACACTTCCTGGCTGGCGGCGACGAGGCGCTCGGCGTTGTCTTTGGCCACCTGCAGGCCCTTCGGCCACAGGGTCTTGTAGCTCTCGACGTCGCTGACTTCAGCCAGCTCGCCGAAGAAGGCGGTGGTGGCGTCGACGTTCTTTTCGAAGGTCTTGAGCTGCACGCCGAAGACGGTCTCGGCGCTTTCCAGCGCCAGGCGGTTGGCGCGCGAAGCTGCGGCGGCGAACTGGTGCGTGAAGGTGCTGAACTGCTCGTTGAACTGGGTCATGGCGTGCTCCAAAGGGGATTGCCTACTTGTTGCGGCGCAGCATAACCCTCACATTGTTGCAGTGCAATAACGACCGTATGGAAATCCGACGAACGGTATGCGCTCGTTAAGAATCAGAGGCTTAGGCGAGCCAGCAGGCGACCGCGCGAGCGCCGGACGAGTTTCGTCAGTGAGTCATCGCGCCTGTGTGTGGTCCTCAGATCGCGATCCAGCCCGCGCTCCGCCACCCGCTTTGGCATCAACTGCCATGGCGGGAGGACGGCAACGCCCTCACCCGCGATAGCGGCTACCGGCGGTGCAGGTCTCGTGGACCACGACTTCGCTCAGATTGGGCAGCGCCGGCTTGAGCTGCTCCCAGATCCACATCGACAGACGCTCGCTGGTCGGGTTTTCCAGACCGGGAATGTCGTTGAGGTAATGGTGGTCCAGGCGGTCGTAGATGGGCTTGAAGGCGGCTTTGACGTCGGCAAAGTCCATCACCCAGCCGGTATGCGGGTCCAGATCGCCGGACACATGCAGTTCCACCCGGAACGAATGTCCGTGCAGGCGCGCGCACTTGTGCCCTTCCGGCACGTTGGGCAAGCGGTGTGCGGCTTCCAGGGTGAAGATTTTGAAGATATCCATGGCGCTATTGTCCAAGTTGGCTATGGCTGCCGCAAACGGAAACGTGCAGGGAACGCTCGCGGCGATGCCCACGGCCTCTGACGCACATGCCGTGAATGTAGCGGGCGGCGACAGCAGGGGCGGAAGCCCTGCTGTCCACACTCATCGCGTCAGATCCGGAGCGGTGCTGCCTTACGCCGAAGGACGCTGGCGCTGACCACCGCGGCCACGGCCGCCGTCCTGGCGCGACTGCCCACCACCGTGCTTCTTGGGACCCGCATGGGCGTGGCGCGGCGCCGCCGGATGCGGACGACGACCCTGCTTGCGCGGCGCCTTCTGGCCACCCGGACGCTCGTCGCTGCCGGCATGCGAATTGCCCCAGCGAATCGGCACCTGCGGGATGAAGCCCGGCACTTCCTTCAGATCCAGATCACGACCCAGCATGCGGTTGATCTGGCGCAGCAGCTTGGCATCGTCCTGCGCGACCAGCGAGATCGCTTCGCCCTGCGAACCGGCTCGGCCGGTGCGGCCGATGCGGTGCACGTAGTCCTCGGGGACCATCGGCAACTCAAAGTTGATCACGCGCGGCAGCTGATCGATGTCAATGCCGCGTGCCGCGATATCGGTGGCCACCAGCACATTGACGCGGCCGGCCTTGAAGTCGCCCAGCGCGCGCAAGCGTGCGCCCTGCGACTTGTTGCCGTGGATCGCCGCGGCCTTGACGCCGCTCTTTTCCAGGAACATGGCGAGCTTGTCGCAACCATGCTTGGTGCGGCCGAACACCAGCGTCTGCACGCGGCTGTCAGCGGCCAACAGATGCAACAGCAGGTCGCGCTTGCGACCACCGTCAACCGGATGCACGCGGTGGGTAATGGTGTCGGCCACCGTGTTGCTCGGGGTCACCTGCACGTGTTGCGGATTGCGCATGAACTCCATCGCCAGTGCGCGAATCGGTTCGGCAAAGGTGGCGGAGAACAGCAGGGTCTGGCGGTTCTGCTTGGGCAGCTTGGCCAGGATGCGCTTGATCGACGGCAGGAAGCCCATGTCGAGCATGCGGTCGGCTTCGTCCAGCACCAGGATTTCGATGCCGGACAAATCCACGCTGCGGCGCTCGATATGGTCAATCAGGCGGCCCGGGCAGGCGATGACCAGGTCCACGCCACGACGCAGGGCGTCGAGCTGGTTGTTCATGCCCACGCCACCGTAGATGGTGGTGCTGGGCACGCGCACGTACTTGCCGTAGCCGCGCAGGCTGTCATGCACCTGCACCGCCAGCTCGCGGGTGGGGGTCAGCACCAGCGCGCGCGGCTTGCGGCCACCGCGCGGAGCCACTTCCTGCGGGCTGTTGATCAGGTACTGCAGCAGCGGCAGACCGAACGCGGCGGTCTTGCCGGTGCCGGTCTGGGCGCCAGCGAGCAGATCGTGGCCGTCCAGGGCCAGCGGAATGGCTTGGGCCTGGATCGGGGTGGGCTGGGTGTAGTCCTGCTCCTGCAACGCACGCAGCAGGGCCGGCGCAAGGCCGAGGGATTCAAACGACATGGGTAACGACTCCAAAGGTCGAAGCCGGCGCTGACCGGATACAAGATCTGCATCCAGACGGATCGAAGGCATCGAATAACCCGAAGCGTTCCCTGAAACCGCGCTGCGAGGTGGGATGACGGAGGTCGCCAACATAGCGAATCCGTGTTTGCTCAACGAAAGAAGTCGGGGGTGGAGCGGACGCGACCGCGGGGCGGTTGCTGCGTCGGCGGGCCTGTTGGGAAACGAACGGCCGTTGGCGAACGGCGCGCACTGTACCCGATCCTGGCCATCCGTGTCACGTTTGCCGGCCAGAAGCCCGTCAGGCCGGGCTGCGACAAGCTGCCGCATCCATGAAGACCCCCTGACCAGCGGTATCATGTCTGCCTTCTCCCCACGCCGTCTCGCCCATGAGCCTGCGCGTACTCCGCCCGAACGGTCCTACCCTGGTACCGACGCCTCGCGCCGGTAGCGGCGCCGTGGCCGAGGACACCGGCTGCGGTGGTTGCCTGGTCCGGCATCTGGCCGTCTGCGCGGCCCTGCCGGTGGAACAGGCACGGACGCTGGAAGCGCTGGCCGGCGACATCCCGTTGCGCGCAGGCGAGGTGCTCGCCCGTGAAGGCGATGCCCGCCGCGAGGTCTTTACCGTCACTTCGGGCGCGCTGCGCCGGATCCGCTTGCTGGCAGATGGTCGGCGGCTGGTGGCCGGGTTCCTGATGCCGGGCGATTTCATCGGATTCAGCGGAGCCTCGCATTACCGCCATTCCATCGAAGCGGTGACGGACAGCAGCCTGTGTGCGTTCTCGATGCAGGACATGCGCTCGCTCTGCAGCCGCCACCCGGAGCTGGAACGCGAGCTGTTGGAACGCGCCTGCGTCGAACTGGACAATACCCGCGCCAACCTGATGTCGCTGGCGCGCATGACGCCGCTGGAGCGTCTGGCGTCCTTCCTGCTGGACATGGATGGCCGGCGACGTCGGCAAGGCCATGGCGGCGATGAAGTGATCCTGCCCATGCCGCGGACCGATATCGCGGACTACCTGGGCCTGACCGTGGAAACCGTCAGCCGCAGCTTCACCCGGCTGCGCCAGGACGGCTTGATCGCCACGGAAGACCCGCACCGGGTCGCGCTGAAAGATCGCAAGCGACTGGCCGCACTGGCCGAAATGCCGGCCTAATCGCCGGCATCGTCCCGCCAGAGGCAGCCGTCAATCAATCGCCAGCTCTGCTGCACCGTTCCAGGCGGCAGTTCGCCGTGCGTGATGATCAACAGCGCACGCTCCTGCGCGGCAATCGCCACATTGCGCATCACCGCATCGGCCGTGTCAGGGTCCAGGCCTTCGGTGGGTTCGTCCAGCAACCACAAGGGCGCATCCCGCAGCAGCACACGCGCCAGGGCCAGACGCCGTGCCTGACCCGCCGAAAGGGTTGAACCGCCCTCGCCTATCCATCCCGACAGGCCCTGTGACCAGCCACGAATCAACGCAGCCAGATGGACCTGTTCCAAGGCCCACCACAGGCGCTCGTCGTCGGCGAGTGGATCACCCATGCGCAGGTTGTCGCGCACGCTGCCGGCGAAGATTGGTGCTTCCTGCGGCAGCCAACCCAGTTGGCGGTGCCAGGCTGCGCTGGTGAATTGATGCAAGGCGGTTCCGGCATAGCGGATATGACCCGTATCCGGCCCATGCAGGCGCAACAACAGGCTCATCAGCGAAGACTTGCCAGCGCCACTGTCTCCGCGCAAGGCAATCCGCTGACCTGGCGCCAGCCGCAGTGACACATCCGTCAGCACCGGCCTGGGCTGGCCCGTCCATCGGAGGCTGATGTTCTCGAGTTCAAGCAGGCCAGCAGGCGGCGGCACTTCACTCCCCGCCTGCAGCTGCGGTGTCAGCGCGACAACCTCCTGCAGGCGATCCATGGAAGCACGGCTGGCCTGCCACGCCTGCCACGCCAGGCTGGCGCCGGCGGCTGCTTCGAGCATCGCAACCGTCATGAAGAACAGACCCGCGGCCGCGGGTGCGCCCAGCGCTGAACGGTTGACTGCCTCCAGCAGTACCCAGGCCATCAGCGGCAACGCCATCGCTGCAGCCAGGCCGTGCACGATGCCCCCCCATGCAAGTCTGCGCTTGCGCTCGAGTTCGCATGCGGCCAACGCCGCGCTGGACTCATGCGCGCGCGCCTGCCAGGCAGCCACGGTGTCGAAGGCAAACAGATCCCCGGCGCCCTCCAGGCCTTCCAGGATCGTGTAGCGCATCTGCGCGCGCAGTTCGGCACGGCGGAACTCCAGGTGCTGCGATACGCGTTGTTGAATCCACGGCGCCAGCAGCGCAGCGGTCGCCAGCGCCAAGGCCAGCAGCGCACCCGCCATCGGCAACACGCACGTGGCCACGATCACGGCCACGACACACGCGGTGCCCAGGGCCCATAACGGCCCGACCGCACGCACCACGTGCCCGTCGACGGATTCGATGTCGCCCATCAGCCGCGCCAGCAACTCGCCGGTGCGGTAGCGTCCCAACTGCAGCGGCGCCAGCGGCAGCGTCCGGCGGAAAAACCACACGCGCAGATCACGTGCCAACGCGAGCGTGACGCTGTGCCCCAGCAGCCGTTCGCCATAGCGCGACAGGATGCGCACGAAGGTCAGCGCACGGATGCCGGCGGAGGGGCCGAACAGATTGAAGCCCGTCGCCACGGCGCCGGCCAGCGCCGCCGCCACCAGGAAGTGACCCGCCAGCCCCAGCAGGCCGATGCCCGCCAGCAAGGTGAGCAGAATCAACGAGAGCGTCAGCAGCACGCCATGCCGATGACGCCGAAAGACGCTGGTCAGATCATCGCGCGGCTCGCTCATGTTCGAACCTCGCCGACACGCCAGCGCGACAGATCCACCACGCGTGCGAACCGCGACAGCACCGCACGACTGTGGGTCGCCATGATGAGCGTGCGTCCCTGAGCGAAATCCAGCAGTGCATCCAGCACGGCCTGCTCGGTGGCCGGATCCAGGAAGGCGGTGGGTTCATCGAGCAGCAGCACATCCGGCTTGCGCAGGAACAGCCGCGCCAGGGCCACGCGACGCGCTTCGCCGCCTGACAAGCCAAAGCCTCGTTCACCCACGCGGGTCTGCAGGCCATCGGGCCATCGCGCGGCAAAACGCATCACTTGCGCGGCTTCCGCAGCGACCAGGACATCGTCGTCGGTGGCCTCGGGCGCCGCCAGCCGCAGGTTGTCGGCCAGGCTTCCCTGGAACAGGAAGGGGCGCTGAGATGCGTAACCAATCCTGGGGGTTCGACTGAAAGCGATCCGTCCCTCATCCACGGGCATCCATCCGGCCACGGCTTCCAGCAAGGTTGTCTTGCCGGTGCCGCTGGCGCCCGTCAGCGCCACATGCTCACCCGGCTGCAGGTGCAGGCTCAGGTCGCGAACCACCGGCTCGGACGACGGCGACGGTCGCAACGCGATCGACTCCAGGGAAACAGCGGGGGCCAAGCCAGACGGCAGAGCCATGCTGGCATGCACGGGCAAAGACGGCGCGTCCTGATCGAGCAGTTCACCCAGCTCCGCGGCAGAAGCCAGCGCAGCCGCGCGATCATGGTAGTGAGCCGCCAATCGACGCAGCGGCGCATAGAACTCTGGGGCAAGCAGCAGGCAGAACACGCCCACCGACAGCGTCAACGGGGTGGAACGCCAATCGATCATGCCCAGATAACTCAGCCCCAGGTAGAGCGCAATCATCGCTACGCTGATGGAGGCGAAGAACTCCAGCACCGCCGACGAAAGAAAGGCAATGCGCAATACCTTCAAACTGCTTTCGCGCAGACCGTCGGCCGCCTGGGCGATGCCCTCCAGCTCCGCTTCCGCGCGGCCATAGATGCGGATCACCCCCAGCGTGCGCAGGCGGTCGGCGAAATGTCCGCCGAGCCTGGCCATGACACGTAGCTGACGTCGACTGGCTGCTTCGGCGCCCCATCCCACCAGCATCATGAAGACCGGCGCCAGGGGCAAGGTCAGCAACAAGATCATGCCCACCACGCGGTCCACCCAGAACACGGCCGCCAGGATGAGGACCGGCACCACCATCACCTCGAAGCGCACGGGCAGGTAACCGCCGACATGGCCTTCCAGTGCATCGACATGGCCGGTGACCGCTTCGACAAGCTCACCACTGCTCTGCCGACGCAGCCAGCGCGGGCCGCGCGCGACCAAGCGTGGCAGCAGCGTCGCACGCAGCGAGTGGCGCACGCATTCCACGGCGCTGTCGGCGCTCCATCGCGCCACGGCTGAAGCCAGCACACGCAGCAACCCGACCGCGAGCAAAGCTACCAGCACGCCGCGTATCTGCAGCACGGGCTGATGTTCAACGAAGACTTGCTGCATGGCCTGACTGATCAGCCAGGCTTGCGGAATCAACAGGGCGCCCGCCACCAGCAGGCCGGCGCGTGCTTTCCACAGGCTGGTTCGTGCCGATGCAGTGAACTGATCCAGTCGATCGATGACCGCACGCCTTGCGGCAGCGTCGGTCGACGGGCCACGCTCTGCACTCATGCAGGCAGGCTTCGGCAGCCCAGGGCGCTCAACACCCCGTGCAAGGCGGGCACTTGCATCAGCCATGGCGCGGCCAAGGTCAGGATGCCCGCCGTCAGCACCAACGTTGCCGCAGCCACGCGCCAACCCGGGCGCTGCAACCAGCGGCCCATCCGCGCACCGGACCACGTGAGCGGCACCATCATCGGCAACGTCCCAAGCCCGAACGCCAGCATGGTCAGCGCGGAATCACGCGGGTTGGCCTGCAACCACGCTGCGGTCAGCAGGGTCATGCTCAGACCGCAGGGCAGCCAACCCCACAGCATGCCCAGCGCAAAACGACTGGCCGGCCGATCCGCGGGCAGCAGGCGCGACTGCAGGGGTTGCAGCACTCGCCAGAAACGCGCCGCGGGCTTGGCCAGCAGGTTGAAACGCCCGCGCCGATCCAACAGACGCAAGGCCACGATCACGAGGACGGCGCCCACCGCCATGCGCAGCACCAGCGCCAGAACGTCCGAGCGGAACAGATGCAACAGGCCACCGCCAAAAGCGCCGACAATGGCGCCGGCAAGCACGTAGCCGCTCACGCGACCCAGATTCACCTGCAGCGCCGGCCCCCAGCCGCTGCGCCCGCTGACCGCGGAAAGCCCGGTAGCGATCCCGCCACACATCGCGGCGCAGTGCACGCCACCCAAAAGTCCACTCAGCCAGGCTGCGAACAACGTCAGCCCGTCAATCGGCATCGGTGGATTCCTTGCTTTGTTCCGACTGGGGCGGGCCCGGCTTGGGTTCGTCGTCGAGGATATCCAGCGCCGGCGTATCCAGATCGTCGAACTGACCGCGCCGCACCGCCCAAACGAACGCGGCGATCGCCAGTCCTAGCAAGACCAGGCTGATCGGAATCAACATCAAGAGGATGCTCATGGATTGGCCGCGCTCCCTGCCACGCGCGTCAGGCGCAGCGCATTCAAAGTGACCAGCAGCGAGGATAACGCCATTCCCAGTGCGGCCAGCCAGGGCGTCACCAGGCCCGCCGCAGCCAACGGCAGCGCCAGCACGTTATAGGCCAAGGCCCATGCCAGATTCTGTCGGATCACCTGCTGCGTGCGCAGGGCCAGATCACGGGTCTGCGCCAGGCGCAACAGCGAGCTGCCGGTCATCACCAGATCCGCCGCGCGCTGCGCCAAGGGCGCGCCCTGCGACATGGCGACCGAGACGTCTGCGCCGGCCAGCACCGGCGCATCGTTGAGGCCGTCGCCCACCATCACCACCACCTGTCCCTGGCGTTGCAACTGTTGAACGAAGGCGAGCTTGTCTTCCGGTGTCTGCCGCGCCCGTGGCTGAGTGATGCCCAGCGCTGCGGCAAAGCGCTCGACTGCCGCCTGCCCGTCGCCGCTGGCCAGGTGGATGGCCAAGCCGCGATCGCGCAACGCTGCCACTGCCTGTGCTGCATCCGGGCGCGGTTGTTCGGTCAGGCTGAAACGGGCCAGTCCGCGCTCACCGTCACCCAGCCAGATGCCGCCATCATCGGTCCCACCAAACGCGAAGCCGGCCTGCCCCAGCTTCCATTGCTGCCCGTCAATCCAACCTTGCACACCCTGGCCTGCGAACGTCTCCACGCCGGTGGCAGCCTCTGCCTCCAGGCGTCGAGCGAATGCCCCAGCCAGCACATGGCCACTGTCACGTTGAAGCTGCGCGGCCAGGTCGCGAGCTCGCTGCGGGGTCATTTCCGCGAAGGTCGACACCTCCAGCTGCAAGGACTCCGCGTCGCTCAACGTCCCCGTCTTGTCGAACACCAGGTCGGTGGCACGCGCGAGCGTGTCCAGCGCGTCTGCGCGCGTGGCCAACACGCCCAGCCGCGCCAGCGTGCCGTGGGCGGCGGCCAGTGCCGTCGGCACCGAGAGCGACAAGGCACAGGGGCAACTGATGACCAGCAACGCGAGCGACACTTCGAAGGCGCGCTCGGGCTCGTAGATGCGCCAGCCCAGGTAAACGAGACAGGAGGCCAGCAGCAACGCCACGACGAAGCGGCTTCCCAGGCGATCGGCCATGCGGGCGATGGGCGGGCGATGCGATTGTGCCCTTTCCACCAACCGAGCCAGCTGCGAGAGCCGGGTGGCGGCGCCGACATTGGTCACCCGCAGGCGTGCCGGCTGTTCGCGGCACAGCGTACCTGCGTAGACCGCGGCGCCGATGGCCTTGTGCACGGGACGGGATTCGCCGGTCAGCAGGGCTTCTTCAAAGTGCGCATCGGCATCCAGCAACACGCCGTCGGCGGGCACGCTCTCGCCGGCGGCAATCCGCACCACGTCGCCCACTTCCAGCTGCCCCACGGGGACACTTTCACGGCTGCCGTCCGCCCGTTCGCGATTGGCAAAGGCAGGGCGCGCGCGCGCCAGGGCATCCACCTGGGCGGTGGCGATGTTGCGCGCACGCTGCTCGAGCATGCGCGCCGCCAGCAACAGGAAGACAAACATCACGGCCGCGTCGTACCAGACGTGCGTGCCCCCACGGATGGTTTCCACCAGGCTGGCGAAGTAGGCCAGCAAAGTGGACCCGGCAATCAGCGTATCCATGCCCAGGTGACGCTGGCGCAGCTCGCGCCAGGCACCGGCAAGGAAAGGCCAGCCGGAGTAGAAGACCACCGGCGACGACACCAGGAAGGTCAGCCAACGAAAGAAATCCCGCGTGGGCGCCGGCATGGTGTTGTTGACATCCAGGTACAGCGCTTCGGCAAACATCATGGCCTGCAGGGCGCCCAGTCCCGCGATGCCGAGCCGCAACAGCCAGCGCTTTCGATCGCGCAGCCGCGCGCGTTCGCTCGCTTCCCCGCCCGCCAGGTACGGCCGATATCCCAGCATCACCAAGCGTTGCAGTAGCGAGGACAGCAACGTCCGGGTGGGATCCCAGGCGATCCGGATGCGACCGGTGACGGCATTGGCGGTACTGTCGATCACACCCGGCTCGCGGGCGAGCGCACGATCAATCAACCAGGCGCAGGCGGCGCAACGCATGCCGTCGGTGAGCAGGATGATCTCCCGCCCGCCGTTGATGAGGTGGCTGTGTTCTGCCTGGAGGTCTTCGCGATCCCAGATGCCAAGATCCACCGGCTCCATGTCCACGCGGGTGGCGGCGGCACTGCGCAAGCGGTAGTAGCCGCCCAGATCCGAATCGCGGATCCAGGCGGCCGCGGCGGCGCAGCCATGGCAGCAGAAGGCCTGTGCCGCGCCGGCAATGCTTTGTCGAACAGGCTGCGCAGGCAGCAGTTCGCCACAGTGGAAACAGGCGTCTTCCGCCGCACTCACGGCGTCGGCGCATCCTTCAGCGCGGGTGCAAGGCGAGCGGCCAACTCGTGCTTGGGTAGGCGTCCCTTGATGCGCCAATGGTCTTGCGCGCTGGCCAGTTCCAGTTTCCAGTCGTGCGAAGGATCCACCTCGATGCCATCAAGGCGCCAGCCCAGGCCACCGGGAGGGAGTGCGAGCTGCCGGTCCTGCTCCGCCTGTGAAGGGTGCAGGAGACTGAGCTGCAGTTTTTCCGTGCGGTTGAAGGTACCTGTCACCGGGATGACCTCGATTCCCTTTTCGTCCACCCGCATCACAACACTGAGTTTGCCTTCCGCAGCGCGCTGATCCGGACCTAGATCTACGGTCTGGATCTGGGCGACGCGCTTGACGTCATCCGTGACGGTGTCAGCGCCACCGGTCCGCACGGCGACGGTGATCAGGATGATGCTGGCCACAATGGAAGCGAACGGCAGCCCGGCCACCAGCCACACCATGGGTTCGCGCCAAAAGGGACGTTTGTCAGTCATGGGCTCGGTCCGAAGAAACTGCTGTCCACTTGCTTGCTGGATTGCCCATCAATGCGCTCCACATGAAAGCTCAGCGGTCGCCGGCCCGTGGTTCCCGCCGGGGCGCTCACCACGACCGGCAGCGAGAGCACCTGTTCGGCATCCACCTCCACCTGCTGCAGGTCATTGGCCAAGGCCATGCCCGCGGGTGCGCCTGCCAGGGTTATCCGGTAGCTGTGCGCCTGCTGGTCCTTGTTGATCACTTTGAGCGTGTAGCCATTCTCGATGCTTCCATCGCCGGCTTCTCGGTACAACGCGTTGCGATCACGCAGGACTTCGACGATCAGATCGCTGCGATGGGTAACGCCCCACGCCCAACTGGATACGAGGGCCAGCAGGATGCCGCCATAAATCCAGACGCGCGGACGCATGACCCGCGTGTTCTTGCCATCGATGGCGTTCTGGGTCGAATAGCGAATCAGGCCGGTGGGGTAGCCCATCTTGCCCATCACGTCGTCGCAGGCGTCGATGCACGCGCCACAAGCGATGCACTCGTACTGCAGCCCGTTGCGGATATCGATGCCGGTAGGGCAGACCTGTACGCAGATGGTGCAGTCGATGCAGTCGCCCAATTGCTCGGGCGCGAACTTCGGCAAGGGTTCGGCGTGGGCGCCGGCACCCGCGAAAGTGATCGTGCCGCGTGCCTGCAGGCGATTGTCGGCAGCGGTCGGATGCTGGTGCGCCCGGAAAACGTAGTCATAAGCCACTGCCTTTTCCAGCAGGCCGCGCGCGCGCTCAAGCACGCTGCCCATGCCGCGCTTGCGCGGGCCACGCGGCTCCCCGCGCATCGGGTCATACGCGATGATCAAGGTATTGCGATCAAACATGGCGCTCTGGAAGCGCGCGTACGGGCACATGTACTTGCACACCTGCTCGCGCAGGAAGCCGGCATTGCCCCAGGTGGCCAGTGCGTAGAACAGCACCCAGAACGTCTCCCAGCCGCCCCAGCCCCACGGCGCACGCAGGGTCAGGTCGCGAATGGGGGTGAAGAATCCGACGAAGGTGAAACCGGTCCACAGCGCAAACACCAGCCACAGCAGGTGCTTGCTGCCCTTGCGCAGGATTTTCTCACGCGTCCATGGACCGGCGTCCAGCTTCATGCGTTGATGACGGTCGCCTTCGGTCCAGCGCTCCATCCACAGGAACACTTCGGTCCACACTGTCTGCGGGCACGCGTAGCCACAGAACAGGCGTCCTGCCAGGGCAGTGAAAAAGAACAGCGCCATCGCCGCGATGATCAGCAGCAAGGCCAGGAACAGGAAGTCCTGCGGCCAGAATGACAGGCCAAACACGTAGAACTTGCGCGCCGGAAGATCGAACAGCACCGCCTGCCTGCCGTCCCAACGCAACCAGGGGAACAGGTAGAACATCCCCAGCAGCCAGAACACCGCCGCGACCCGCAGTCGGTTCAGTCGACCCGCCACATCGCGCGGATAGACCTTGCGCTCACTGATGTAGAGGGAATTGCCCTGTTCGTCGACAACGTCGATGGGGATGCGGCGACTCATGGCGCCTTCTTCCTGGGCAGTCGGGGATGGACGGTGAGGGATTTCTGGCAAGTCGTCATGGCAGTGGCTTCGCCGGATTGGGCGGCGTGGCATCGTGACCTATGAAACAAAGTCTCCCTTCCGGACCTTGCATTGGCGAGGGACGTTTTGTCGCACGCGCCCCGTGCGACTCAGTCCGGCGGCAATGCGCGATTGAAGCGACTGGAAGGACGCAACAGAATCCAGGTGAACAAGCTGGAAGAACATGTGGCCAGCCAGAACATGAAAAAGCCCAGCGTGTAGCCGAGCTCGCGGGTCATGGCCCAATTCGGGAAGGTGGCATCGCGCAACTGCAGTGGGTCGATGAAGGCGAAGAACACCATCGTCGCGACACCGGCGGCGAAAAAGCTGGGCCAAAGAACAGCCCCGATCCGCTGTGCGAGCGGTCGGGGCGGATGATCAAAGCGCGGTTCGCTGAAATCGGTCACGGCTGGCCTGCGGAGGGAGCGGATGTTGCCGCTACCTTCGCATTGCCGGGCTTGTGAGACAACGACCAGACATAGGCTGCCACCAGGCGGCTACGGGTTTCGCCCAGCAGTTCCCGATGAGCGGGCATGGTGCCGTGACGGCCGTTGCGGATGGTACGGGTGAGCGACTCGGTACTGTCACCGTACAACCAGTAGTTGTCGGTCAGGTCCGGCGCGCCCAACTCCTGGTTGCCCTTGCCGTCCACGCCGTGACAGGCCGTGCAGACGCCTTCATACAGCTTCTTGCCCTGTGCGGCCATGAAGTTGTTCTGCAGCATGTCCGGGTGACCCAGCGTTCTGACGTAGGCGACCGTGTAGTCCACCGCATTGGGGCCACCCATGCCTTCCAGCGCCGTGCCCCACTCGGGCATGACACCGTCACGGCCATCCAGCACGGTTTCCAGAACGCGTTCCGGGCTGCCACCCCAGTGCCAGATATCGTCACTGAGGTTCGGATAGCCGATGGCGCCCTGTCCCGAGGAGCCATGGCAGGTGGCGCAGGTGTTGTTGAAGATCGAACGACCCAGCGCCAGCGCCTTGGGGTTCTGCGCCAGCGCGTCGATGGGCTGGTCGGCATAGGGTTTGAAGGTGGTTTCGAGCTTGGCGTCTTCCACCTTCTTCTTGTCGGCGTGCTCGGACGCGGACGACCACTTGCCCATGCCCTGGAATCCACCCAGCCCCCCGTACCAGACGAAGTAGCCAATGCCGAAAACGATGGTCAGGTAGAACAGGTTGATCCACCACCGCGGCAACGGCTTGTTGTATTCGGTCAGGTCGCCATCCCAGACGTGGCTGGTTTCTTCCGGCGCGGGATCACCCGGACGACGGCGCGCGGTCCACCACAACAGCCATACACAACCAATGATGTTCAACACCACCAGGCCGACAACGTACCAGGACCAGCCGGCATTCATGCTTTCTTCTCCATGTCTTCATCTTCCAGCGGCAGCGCCGCGGCAGCGTCGAAGTCGGCCTTGCGACGCGGATTCCAGGCCCAGATCCAGCCGCCAATGAAGAGCAGCAGCAGGACGCCAGTCACTATTCCGGAAACCATCTCAACCTCCTCGCGGGGCGTGCTTGCCCAGCCCTTGCAGATAGGCCACGACCGCATCCAGCTCGGTCTTGTCTTTCACCGCCTCGGCCGCCTCGTCGATTTCCTCATCGCTGTACGGGTCACCCAGCTTCTGCAGGGCAGCCATGCGGTCGGCCGTGGCTTCTCCGTCCACCTTGGCGTGCTCGAGCCAGGGGAACGAAGGCATGTTCGATTCCGGCACCACGTCGCGCGGGTTGATCAGATGCACGCGATGCCAGTCATCCGAGTAGCGTCCGCCGACGCGTGCCAGATCAGGGCCGGTGCGCTTGCTGCCCCATTGGAAGGGCCGGTCGTAGACCGACTCGCCGGCCAGCGAGTAGTGGCCATAGCGCTCGCTCTCGAAGCGCAGCGTACGGACCATCTGCGAATGGCAGTTGTAGCAACCTTCGCGGACATAGATATCGCGTCCGGCCAGTTCCAGCGCCGGGTAAGGCTTCACCCCTTCCAGCGGCTTGATGGCCTCGGCCTGGAACATCAGCGGAACAATTTCCGCCAGTCCGCCGAAGGACACTGCGACGGCGATCAGCACCGCCATCAGGCCGACATTCTTCTCGATTTTCTCGTGGGAATTGCTGTTGCTCATGTCGGTCTTGTCCTCAGGCGCGCGCTTCGGAAACATCGACCGGCAGGATCTCCTGCGGCGCGGTCGAAGGCGCGGTGGCGAAGGTCTTCCACGTATTCCAGGCCATCACGCCCATGCCGCCCAGGACCAGCAGGCCGCCGCCGAGGCGAATCAGGTAGAAGGGATACGTGAAGTTCAGCGCCTCGACGAAGCTGTAGGTCAGCGTGCCGTCGTCGTTGGTGGCCCGCCACATCATTCCCTGCATGACGCCGGCAATCCACATGGAGGCGATGTAGAACACCACGCCCAAGGTGTGCAGCCAGAAGTGCAGATCGATGGCCTTGACCGAATACATCTGCTCGCGGCCCAGCAGGCGCGGCAGCAGCGCGTAGATGGAACCCACCGAAATCATCGCCACCCAGCCCAATGCGCCCGCGTGTACATGACCCACGGTCCAGTCGGTGTAATGGCTCAGCGAATTGACCGTCTTGATCGACATCATCGGTCCTTCGAAAGTCGCGATCATGTAGAACGAGATGGCCACGATCAGGAACTTGAGGATCGGGTCAGTGCGCAGCTTGTGCCAGACGCCCGACAGGGTCAGCACGCCGTTGAGTGCGCCACCCCAGGACGGGGCCAGCAGGATCAACGAGAACACCATGCCCAGCGACTGCGCCCAGTCGGGCAGCGCGGTGTAGTGCAGGTGATGGGGACCGGCCCACATGTAGACCGCAATCAGCGCCCAGAAGTGGACGATGGAGAGGCGGTACGAATAGACCGGGCGACCGGCCTGCTTGGGCACGAAGTAATACATCATGCCCAGGAAGCCGGCAGTGAGGAAAAAGCCCACCGCGTTGTGTCCGTACCACCACTGGACCATGGCATCGACAGCGCCGCTGTAGACCGGATAGGACTTGGTCAGGCCCACCGGAATCGCAAGATTGTTGACGATATGTAGCAGGGCCACGGCGATGATGAACGAGCCGTAGAACCAGTTGGCGACGTAGATGTGCTTGACCTTGCGCTTGGCGATGGTGCCGAAGAACAGCACCGCGTAGGCCACCCAGACGACCGTGATCAGCAGGTCGATGGGCCACTCCAGCTCGGCATACTCCTTACCCTGGGTGAGTCCCAGAGGCAGGGTGATGGCGGCTGCCAGGATGACGAGCTGCCATCCCCAGAACACGAAGGCCGCCAGCTTGTCCGAGAGCAACCTCACATGGCAGGTGCGTTGGACCACATGCAAGCTGGTCGCAAACAGCGCGCTGCCCCCGAACGCGAAGATGACCGCGTTGGTGTGCAGTGGCCGCAGCCGGCCGTAGCTCAGCCAGGGCAGGTCGAAGTTCAATGCAGGCCAGTAGAGCTGGGCGGCAATCAGCACGCCCACGGCCATGCCCACGATGCCCCAGACCACGGTCATGACCGCGAACTGACGCACCACCTTGTCGTTATATGTGCTTTGGACCCCTAGCATGCGGCCTCCTCCATCGATGTCACATTCTTCACAGCCACAGACCCCGGACGCATTGATTTCAATCAATCTCGCCGTCGCCTGAGCCACCCCGGGAGGCTAGATGATCGCTGGCGGGAGCCGATATCCGGTATGCGACCGAATGTCGCCCCATGCCGCCGCCATCTGAGACTAGAATCACTCCCGTACTCCGCTGCCGAATCAACGCCATGCCGGATATGACTGTTGTCGAGCTGTCACGCTTGCAATTCGCGCTGACCGCCATGTACCACTTTCTGTTCGTGCCGTTGACGCTGGGCCTGTCCTTCATGATCGCCATCATGGAGAGTGTTTATGTCATGACGGGGCGCGACATCTGGCGAAGGATGACGTTGTTCTGGGGCATCCTGTTCGGCATCAACTTCGCCATGGGCGTGGCCACCGGCATTGTCATGGAATTCCAGTTCGGCATGAACTGGTCCTACTACAGCCACTATGTGGGCGATATCTTCGGTGCGCCATTGGCGATTGAAGGCTTGATGGCCTTCTTCCTGGAAGCCACCTTCATCGGCCTGTTTTTCTTCGGCTGGAACCGGCTGTCCAAAGTACAGCACCTCATGGTGACCTGGCTGGTCGCATTGGGCTCGAACTTCTCGGCCCTGTGGATCCTCATCGCCAATGGTTGGATGCAATACCCGGTCGGCGCTACGTTTAATCCGGAAACAATGCGGATGGAAGTGACCGACTTTATGGCGGTCATCTTCAACCCGGTGGCGCAGGCCAAGTTCGTCCACACCGTCAGCGCCGGCTATGTGACGGGGGCGGTCTTCGTGACCGCCATCAGTGCCTGGTACCTGTTGCGGGGCCGCAATGTGGCCTTTTCCAAGCGCTCGATGGCGGTGGCCGCCAGCTTTGGTCTGGCCGGGGCGTTGTCGGTGGTGGTGCTGGGTGACGAAAGCGGCTATGTAGCCGGCGAGAACCAGAAGATGAAACTGGCCGCCATCGAAGCCATGTGGGAGACCGAACCGGCGCCGGCCGGGTTCAACATCTTTGCGATCCCGGACCAGGCCGAGCGCGTCAACCACTACGCGGTCCATGTCCCGTACGTGATGGGCATCATCGGGACGCGTTCCTTCAACAAGGAAATGCCGGGCATCCAGGAGTTGGTTGAGCGTGCGGAACAGCGCATCCGCAATGGCCTGGTGGCTTACGACGCGTTGCAGAAACTGCGAGCGAACCGGGAGGACGCAACGGCCCGCCGGGTGTTCGAGTCAACTTGGCATGATCTGGGCTATGCGTTGCTGCTCAAGCGCTACCGGGAAGACATCACCAGCGCCACCGACGCGCAGATCATCCAGGCTTCCATGGACACGATTCCCCATGTCGCGCCGCTGTTCTGGAGTTTCCGCCTGATGGTTGGCGTGGGCTTCTACTTCATCGTGTTCTTTGCCTTTGCGTTCTGGCTAGCGAGCACGCAACAGCTTGAGAGACGCCGCTGGTTCCTGAAGCTGGCCTTCTACAGCTTGCCGCTTCCCTGGCTTGCGATCGAAGCCGGATGGCTGATCGCCGAGTACGGCCGGCAACCGTGGATCATCGACGGTGTCCTGCCGACATTCTTCGCGGCATCCGGATTGAAGCTCCACCAGATCCTGATCTCGCTCGCGGGCTTCGTCATCGTCTACACCACCTTGGCGATCATCGACGTCTGGTTGATGCGCAAAGTCATCGTGAAGGGACCGGAAGGCATGTCTGAATCCCAGTCCGAAGACGACGCGGCGCCGGCCGCCTCCACGGCCTGACCCGGGAACCCGCCCATGGATACCATTCCACTCGACTACCCCACCCTGCGCCTGATCTGGTGGCTCTTGCTGGGGATATTGCTGATCGGCTTCGCCGTCATGGACGGCTTCGATCTTGGCGTGGCCACGCTGTTGCCGGCAGTGGCACGCAGTGACGAAGAGCGGCGGATCGTGCTCAACGTGATTGGGCCGGTGTGGGAAGGCAACCAGGTCTGGCTGATCCTGGGCGGCGGTGCCGTCTTCGCCGCGTGGCCACCCCTGTACGCGGTCAGCTTTTCAGGGTTCTACCTGGCGATGTACCTGATCCTGGTCGCGTTGATACTGCGGCCTGTGGGCTTCAAGTTCCGCAGCAAGGTACCCGATGCGCGTTGGCGCTCTGCGTGGGATTGGGCGCTCTTCGTCAGTGGCCTCGTTCCTGCGTTGGTGTTTGGCGTGGCCATGGGCAACGTGTTGCTGGGTGTGCCATTTCACTTCGACGAGATTCTGCGACCGCACTACAGTGGCGGATTCTTTGCCTTGTTGACGCCGTTCGCCCTGCTGTGTGGGCTGGTCAGTGTCACCCTCCTGGTAGCCCATGGTGCGGGGATGCTGGCTATCAAGACCGACGGCGACATTTCCGCCCGTGCGCGTCGACTGGGCGGTTGGTCTGCCGTCGTGGCAGCGGCTCTGTTCGTTGTGGGCGGGCTCTGGCTCGCCACCGGGATCAACGGCTATGCGCTGCAGGTCGCGGTCGACCCCGCGGGTCCGTCCAATCCTTTGAACAAGGTGGTGGTCAGTGGACCTGGCTTGTGGATGGCGAACTACGCGCGCTGGCCGGCGTTATGGCTGCTGCCGGCATTGAGCGTGGCGGGCTTGCTGACGAGTTCGGCGTGCTTGCGCGTCGGCCGATCGGGATTGGCATTTCTGGGTTCGGCGCTGGCCATCACCTGCGTCATTCTCACGGTGGGGTTCACCACCTTCCCCTTCCTGCTTCCCTCCTCCGTCCAGCCAGGTTCCAGCCTGACCGTGTGGGACGCCTCGTCCAGCCACATGACCCTGTTCGTCATGCTGGTGGCCACCGCCATTTTTCTTCCCCTGATCCTGCTTTACACCGCCTGGGTCTTCCGCGTGCTGCGCGGCAAGGTGGGTGCCGATCATCTGGGCAAGAGCAAGAATCCAAATGCTTACTGAGAGGTGAAGCGATGTGGTACTTCAGCTGGATACTCGGCGTCGGCCTGGCGGCCACGTTCGCGATCCTCAATGGCATGTGGTACGAGATCCGCGATGGTGAAGGCGATTCTTGAGCGCGATCCTGCGGCAGGCTAAAGTGCCCGCCACGCGCCCGCGTCGCTGGTGCGCCTGGTCGAATGCAACAAGGGGATAGCCGCCTGTGGATGGCAATGAGCGCAGCAAAGTGGTGCCGCTGGCGCGGGCGAATCGCGCTTCGGCCAAACGCCTCGGATACATCGGTCGCGTACCCACCAGTCAGCCGCGCGATTCCGATTCGTGGTTTACCCCGCCGGAGTATCTGGATTCGGTGCGCGCTGTGCTTGGCGAAATCGAGCTTGATCCTTTCACTTCGGTTGCTGCCAACAAGATCGTGCGCGCCACGCGCATCTTTACGCTGGAAAACTCGGCCTTCGACCACGAATGGCAGCGCACCAAGCCCGTGCGGGTATTCATGAATCCGCCCTATTCGGCCGGACTGTGCACGCGCGCGGTCAATCGATTCATCGACCAGCTGACGCTCGGCCATATCGAAGAAGGCATCGTGCTTGTGAACAACGCCACTGACACGCGTTGGTTCAATGCACTGGTCGGTCGGTGTGCGGCTCTGTGCTTCACCCATCACCGAATCAGTTTCTGGAATGCCGACATGAAGCACGTCTCGGGCAACACCCGCGGCCAGGCATTCTTCTACTTCGGAAAGCGCAGCAAGGAATTTGCGGGCATCTTTCGCAAGCATGGCTTCGTATTGAAGCCGCAACGTTGACCATCCCGCTTCGAAGCGCACCGCGGAAATGAAAAACCCCGCTTCCGCGGGGTCTTCCTGACTGTTTGGTGGCTATGGGTGGACTCGAACCACCGACCCCAGCATTATGAGTGCTGTGCTCTAACCGGCTGAGCTACATAGCCAGACAGGAACCGCACATTTTTCCTGCTCGCGCGAAGTCTGTCAATCGGCCGGGCCCGACTTGTCCCCACGGGCGCAGCATGGCAGAGTCGGAAGCAGTAGATATTCAGGAGTCCGCATCGTGATCGATCCGGACGGTTACCGACCTAATGTCGGCATCGTACTGATGCGCCCGGACGGCCGGGTGTTCTGGGCACGTCGCGTGCGCCGGGACGGTTGGCAGTTCCCGCAGGGCGGCATGAACACGGACGAGACCCCGGTCGAGGCCATGTACCGTGAGTTGCGCGAAGAAACCGGCCTGTTGCCCGAACATGTGGAAGTTTTGGGCGCAACACCTGGCTGGCTGCGCTACCGGTTGCCGGCCCGCGCCATCCGCCACCACGAACGTCAGGTCTGTATTGGCCAGAAACAGGTCTGGTTCCTGCTGCGCCTGGTCGGTGCGGAGGACCACCTGCGCCTGGATCTGACGGACACGCCCGAGTTCGACCATTGGCGGTGGGTCGATTTCTGGTATCCGCTGGAGCATGTGGTGATGTTCAAGCGCGGTGTATATGCCCGTGCGCTGGGTCATTTGTCGTCCTATGCCCGGAGCGTCGTCGATACGCTGGCCGTGGCGCCCAAACGCCTGGACCGTGGCGAGCCCAACCATGGGCGTCCCCGGCGTAGCCGGGCGCCGCTAAACGGGACCAATGCAAACAAGTGATCGACAATTGACAATCATTCTCATCCGGGGTGAAATGGGTCCGGGCCAATCCAGCCCGACACACCCACCCACCCGCCGTGTACGTCTGCATCTGCAACGGGGTCACTGACCGCCAGATTCATGAAGCCGCCGCCTCTGGTGTCCGCACCGTGGCCGAGCTGACGATGCGTACGGGATGTGGGGCCAGCTGCGGCAGTTGCTTGGATCTCGCCGGCAGCCTGCTCGAATCGCGCCTGCGTGAGCACGAATTCCGCTTGCCGATTCTGGGCTTGTCGCAAGCAGCCTGAGGCCGCTCAGTCCAATCTGATCCTGCTAGCCGATTCGGCAGGATTGCCCTCCCTCTGATATGGCAGCCGACCCCAGCACGGGGCCTCCATCCGGCCGCATAGCAATTCGAAGTTTTCGTCCCGCCTTTGCATCTCGGGGTCGACTTCGTTGGCAATCCAGCCCATGAGTTCAATGCCATCGGCCGCTATCGCTCGAGCCGTCAGGCGCGCGTGATTCAGACAACCCAGGCGCATCCCGACGACGAGTACCACGGGCAGGCGGAACTCACGCACCAGATCCAACTGGTCCAGGTCGGGCGCCAGGGGCGCCGCCCAGCCACCGACACCTTCCACCACCACCGTATCGGCCATCGCCTGCAGGCGCTCGAAGGCCTGACGCATGCGCGCCGTCTCGATGATGACGCCTGCCTCGCGGGCCGCGATTTCCGGCGCCAACGGGGCTGGCAGGGCGTAGGGGTTCAAGTCCGCATAGGCGGGCTTGGGTTCGCTGGCAGCGAGCAATTGCAGGGCATCGTCGTTGCGCCAGTCATCCGCCGAGGGCTCGCTGCCACTGGCCAATGGCTTCATTCCCACCGCGCGCAAGCCGCGCTGACGCAGGGCATGCAACAGGACACAACTGACCCGGGTCTTGCCCACACCGGTATCCGTACCAGTAACAAAGAAGCTACGCATGCGATTCCGATTGCAGGACGCGACCGGCGCGCCGATGACCGATCGTATAGATCCAGCCGGTAAAGGACAGCAGGAAGTACACGCAACCCGGCAAGGCAACCTGCCAAGGAGCTGCCGTCTTCGGCAGCAACGCGACAATCAGGATCGACAGCAGTGCCACCAGCACGAAGTAGACGTGGCTGGCCACCTGCCCCGCAGCGGCCGCGGCGGATTCGATGTCCCAACCCATCCGATGGCGGGCGCGCCACGCCAACAGGTAGAGACCACCGATGCAGGCGGACATGGAGGCAAACGCCACGCCATAGGCGAGGAACATCAACAGGATGTCGCCCGCGCCGCGTACGTCGCTCAGTGGCATGGGCACCCAACCGCCGGTCACCCAGCTGAAGAAGGTGCCGAACAACAGCCGCAACGGATACACGTACACCAGCACCAGGAACACCAGCAGCAGACTGAGCAGGGTGGCCGGAAATCCCTCCATCCGGTATTGCCTGGCCCAACGGACATGCGCGGACCAGAACATGGCCACCATGGCGAAGCTGGCGGCGAACGCCGGCAGGTTTTTCAGCGCACGCAGCAGGTCATCCAGGCTTTCGGGCAGGTGGTCGCCCGAGATGACCAGCAGCGTCACGGCAAAGGCAAATGCCGCGTCCACGAACGCTTCCAGGCGGGTGCTGTCACTGCCGCGCCAGACCACTTCCGTCCTGTTTTGCCCGGTCATGCCGTTATCTCCCCGAATCCCCAACGAATACGCGAAAACCGTGGCCTTACGGACCACGGATTAGAATCCCGCTATGTCCTTTACCAGCCAGATGCTCACCGGCAGCAAGCCGGAACAATACGCCCAGTTGACCGCCCAGGCCCGCGCGCTGCTGGCCGGCGAACCGGATCGCATCGCCAATGCCGCCAACCTGGCAGCGCTGGTGTACCACTCGCTGCCGGATCTGAACTGGGCCGGCTTCTACTTTTTCGACGGTACCGAACTGGTGGTGGGTCCGTTCCAGGGTCTGCCGGCCTGCGTGCGCATTCCGCTGGACAAGGGCGTGTGCGGCGCTGCCGCCCGCACGCTGCAGACGCAGCGGGTGGAGGATGTCGACGCGTTTCCCGGTCATATCGCCTGCGACAGCGCCTCGCGTTCGGAACTCGTCGTCCCGCTGAGCACGAACGGACAACTGGTCGGTGTATTGGACCTGGACAGTCCCAAACTGGCGCGCTTCGATGAAGAAGACCAGCGCGGCCTTGAATCCATCGCCGCCGTCTTTGTGGAGTCGTTGACGTGAGTACCAGCAAGTTGCGGAATATCGGCCCCAAGTCGGCCGCGTGGTTGCGTCAGGTGGGTCTGCGCACGCAGGAAGATCTGGTGGCGGTTGGTTCGGTGGAAGCGTTTGTGCGGGTCAAGCGCGCGGGCTTCCGCCCCAGTTTGAACCTGCTGTATGCGCTGGAAGGCGCGTTGCTCGACTGCCATTGGCAGCAATTGCCCGAAGCCCGCCGTGGCGAATTGCTGGTGGCCTACGACGCGGCCGCTGCGCTGTTGCCGGCGCCGCGCGACCGGCCCGTGGCCGCCCCGGTGACGACCACCCAGGTGCAGGAAGATGAGCACATGGTGCCGTCGATGAACCTGTTCGATTACACCGGCGGCGATCACGACGACTGAGCCGTAGCTCAGAACAGCCGTGCGCTGGCAGGGGCCAGCACCAGCGCCAGCAACAACAGACTTTCAATCACTTCGGTGCTCGCGCCCAGGCAATCGCCTGAGATGCCACCGAGCTTGCGCTTCCAGAACCAGGCCACCAGCGGCGCCAGCAGCAGCGTGATCAACAGAGGCGGCGCCAGCCAGGCGCTGACGCCGATCAGCAGCACGCCCCACATCAAGTCCCAGATCGCGCCGCGACTGCGGTGCCAGCCAAACTGTTCGGCCATGCCCGGATGCAATGGTGGCAGGAAGCGGCTCCACAGCAGGGTCGTGGCCCAACGCGCCCACGCAGGCAGCAACAACAGACCCAGCCACCAGGGTGACCTGGCCAGCTCGGCCAGCAGAACCAGCTTGGTGATCAGTTGCAGCACCACCGCGACCGTGCCGAACACTCCCATGTGCGGGTCTTTGAGCACTTCCAGAAAACGTTCGGGTCGACGATGCGCCGCACCCAGCGCATCGGCCACATCTCCCAGGCCGTCCAGATGCAGAGCGCCGGTCACCCATACCCACAGCAGCAGACACAGCAGCGCAGCCAACCACGGGCGCGCATCGAGCAGCGCCATCGGCAGCAGCAACAAGGCGCCGATGATGATGCCGACCAGGGGAAACCAGACGGCGGTGCGGCTGAGTTCCTCCGCGCGGAAATCGCGCAGCTGCGGCGTCGGCAGACGGGTCAGGAATTGCACCGCCAGGATCAATCCTCTCAGTCGCATGTTTGCCTCAGTTCAATCAGTTCGCCCCACAACCGGTCGCTGCCGTCCAGGCCGATGCGCAGGCGCACGCGCGTGCCGTACTCGATGCGCATGGCCCAGAGCGCTGAAAGGGGCAAGCCGCAGGCCAGCGAAATCGCCAGCCGAATCGGCCCGGCATGACTGACCACCAGCACCCGTGCCGCATCATCCCGCGTCGCCAGCGCCCGCAGCGCGCGTTCCACCCGCGCCTGGAACAGCGGCCAGGGCTCGGCGTTTGGTGGTGGAAACCTGACCGGGTCGCGCTGGAACGCGGCCAGCGCCGCGCGCCCCGCTTCGCTTGCCGCGATTTGTTCCTGCGACAGGCCCTCCCACTCGCCGAAATGCCATTCGCTCCAGTCTTGCGAAATCAGCAGAGGTGGTGCGGCAGCGCCTAGCCAGGCCTGCGCCGTCTGGCGCGCGCGTTGCAGCGGCGAACTGACGATTTGGCTCCATGCCACCTGCGGCGCAGCAGGCCACGCAGCGCAGGCATCGGCCAACAGCGGCGGATCATGGCGACCATCAAAATGGCCGCGCCTGCCGGTGTCGCCATGGCGGACCAGATCGACAATCACCCGGCATCACCGCGATTGTATACGGCCGCATCTTCAAAGGTCGCCATGTCGTTGTGGAGCGCGCAAGCCAGCCGCAGCAGCGGCACCGCCAATGCCGCACCACTGCCCTCGCCCAGGCGCAGATCCAGCTGCAGCAGCGCCTGCGCCTGCAGTGCTGCCAGCACATGGGCGTGGCCGAGTTCGGCCGATTGATGCGAGAACAACAACCACGGTCGCAGCTGCGGTTGCAGTGTGATCGCGGCCAAGGCCGCCACGGAAACGATGAAGCCATCGACCAGCACCGGCACGCCGCGCTGAGCGGCCGCGATCATCGCGCCCGCCATCGCTGCGATTTCCAGCCCGCCAAGGCGGCGCAGGGCTTCCCACGCCGGCGCCTGCGGATCAGCCAGTGCCGGACCATGCAAGGCCAGCGCCTGCTCCACCACGCTGCGCTTGTGGGCAATGCGGGCTGCGTCCAGACCGGTGCCGGCGCCCACCAGCTGCGCAGGCGACAAGCCGGTCAGGGCACACGCCAGGGCGCTGGCGGCCGTGGTATTGCCGATGCCCATCTCGCCCAGCACCACCAGATCGGGCTCTACGCAAGTGGCCAGCGCGCGTCGTCCCGCCGACAGCGCATGGGCCAGTTCGCCCTCGCTCATTGCCGCCTCGCGACTGATATCGCGCGTGCCCAGGCAAGGCTTGTCGGTGATCACGCCAGCAATCGCGTGCGTGGCCACCGAGCCGGCATCAATCACCTGCAGCGACAACTCCAGCTCGCGCGCCAACACCGCAATCGCGGCGCCACCACTGGCGAAGTTATGCAGCATCTGCACGGTCACTTCCTGCGGGTAAGCCGAGATGGCTTGTGCGGCCACGCCATGATCGCCGGCGAATATCAGCACGGGCACCTGCCGTGCGCCAGGCCGGTCGCGGCGTTGCAGCGCCGCCAACTCGATGGCCACGCTTTCCATCCGGCCCAGGGATCCGGCCGGCTTGGTCAGGCGCGCCTGCCGCGCGACAGCGCGCTCGCGGTGTTCGGCGGAGGGCAAGGGCGGGCTGTCGGCGATCCAATCGAAAGACACGGTGGTTCCTGCGGCAAGGGGGAAGGCATTCTAGCCAGCCCACGGCCCGGGCAGGCGCGCGGTTCTGCTAGACTGCGCCGGCTTTCGGGTGACGCACGGACGTTTTGTCCCTGCGTTGAAACGGGAAGCCGGTGAAGCATCGCGTATCACTCGATATGCCGAGCCATTCCGGCGCTGCCCCCGCAACGGTAAGCGAGACAAGTCCAGACAAGCAGCCACTGTGCATGCACGGGAAGGCGTCTGGGCGGCGAAGAGACCCTTCGCGCTCGCGAGTCCGGAGACCGGCCTGGAAGATGACTGGTTGCGACGCGGTGGGCGTTGCGGCGGCCCGCCGCGCGCATTCTGCATTCTCCGCCTGGCCCGTCCGCTGTTGTTCCCGCCGTTGCGCAACCTCCCCGACCACAGTCGCGCGGGAGCGCGCGGCGCACGGAGCACCGCCTCAATGCCACAACTTCGCCTCATCAGCCTGGCCATCACCCTGGCCTTGCCCGTCCTGGCCTTTGCGCAGGACAACACCACCGAACTGGATGACGTCGTCGTCACCGGCACCCGCACCGCCGTCTCGCTGGAAAACAGCCTGGTGCCGGTGCAGGTGATCGATCGCGCCGACATCGATCGCAGCCAGGCCAATTCGCTGCAGGATCTGCTGCGCGGCCGCGCTGGCGTCAACCTGACCAACAGCGGTGGACTGGGCAAGCAGACCTCGCTGTTCTTGCGCGGCACCAACTCCAGTCACACGTTGATCCTGATCGATGGCGTGCGCGTGAACTCGGCCGACTTCGCCGCCGCGGCCATCCCGGATCTGCCGCTGGCGCAGGTTGATCGCATCGAAATCATGCGCGGCCCCAACTCCAGCCTGTACGGCTCGGAAGCCATTGGCGGCGTGATCCAGATCTTCACCCGCCGCAACGAGGGCGCCTACACGCCGTACTTCCAGGTCGGTGGCGGCAGCAACGGCCTGCGCCAGAGCAGCGCCGGCTTTGGCGGTGGTGGTGAGCGTGGCTGGTTTGGTGTCGATGCGGCGTACCAGCGCACGGATGGCATCAATGCCTGCCGCGGCTCGGCCACGCTGTTCCAGGGTTGCTACGCCGACGAGCCGGATCGGGATGGCTACCGCAACGCGTCGCTCAGCCTGCGCGGCGGCTACAAGCTGACCGACACGCTGAGCTGGGAGGCCAGTGCGCTGCGTGCCGAAGGCGCGACCAACTACGACGGCTACTACAACCACACCGACAGCGTGCAGCAGGTGTTGAGCACCAAGCTGCGCTATGCGCCGTCGGAGACGTTTGCGCTGACGTTCAACGCCGGCCGTAGCGACAATGAAGCCGACAACGTCGGACCGCCCTCGTTCGGCATGGAAGTCTTCGGCAGCAACAAGACCCACCGCGATACTGCGTCGGCGCAGGCCGACATCGGCCTTGGCGCCGGCCAGCTGCTGAGCGTGGGCGCCGACTGGTACATCGACCATATGGACAGCACGTCCGGATATGACGTGGACAGCCGCCGCAACGTGGCCGGTTTCGTCGAGTACCAGGGCAGCTTTGGCGCGCATCGTCTGCAGGCCAGCGCACGCAACGACGACAACGAGCAGTTCGGCAACCACACCACCGGCAGCGTCGGCTGGGGCATGGACCTTTCGCACGGCCTCAAACTCAGCGCCACGTACGGCACTGGCTTCAAGGCGCCCACGTTCAGCGATCTGTACGACCCGTGGAGTGGCACTGACACGCTGGAGCCGGAAAAGTCGCGCAGCCTCAACCTGGGCATCGCCCAGTACGGCCGCGATTGGCGCTGGTCCTTCGATGCTTATGACACGCGCATCGAAGATCTGATCACCTACAGCGGCGAGACGTTCAAGATGGTGCAGGTGGACGAAGCGCGCATCCGCGGCGCCGAGTTCACGGTCGACGTCACCCTGGCCGGCTGGGATCTGTCCGCGCAGCTCAGCCACACCGATCCGCGCAATCGCTCCAACGACGCGAACGAAGACAAGCTGCTGCCGCGCCGTGCGCAGAACACCGGCCGCTTCGATATCGATCGCGCCTTTGGCGACGTACGGGTCGGCTTGTCGGTCAATGGCGCCGGCTACCGCTATGACAACCTGGCCAACACGGTTCGCCTGAGCGGTTTTGCCACCACCGATCTGCGCCTGGAATACGCGATCAATGATTCCTGGACCTTGCAGGCCAAGGCCGACAACGTCTTTGATCGCCACTACGAAACGGTCGCCTGGTACAACCAGCCCGGCCGCGAATACGGCCTCAGCGTGCGTTACCAGCCCAAGCGCTGATCGTTCACCGCAACAGGAAATGCCCGGCTATGCCGGGCCTTTCTTCTTCTGTTAACTCGCCACGCCATTGCGCAACACACGCCGCCCCGATCAATCGTCTGCGATTTCGGCGCCGTCCTCGGCAAGCCCGGTCGACAACGGCTCATCGAACAAGCCTGGCTGGCTGACGCCATCGCCGCGCTCACGGAATCCGCCCAGGCCCACGCCCACCAGGCGATACAGCGTGTCGGCGGGCAGGTCGACGCGATCTTTCAACGCCAGCGCGATGGCCGTCAGTTCCTCCAGCGAAGACGGTGGCGCTTCCGGGGTGAAACTACGCGTGAGCAGCCGGAACTGTGCCGTTTTCAATTTGAGCACCACGGTGCGGCCCACGCGATCGGTCTTGCGCGTGGCGGTCCAGGTCTTGTCGGCCAGTCGGCGAATCGCCTCGTCCAGCCCGGACAGCGGCAGGTCGGTGGCAAAGGTGTCTTCCGCCGAAATCGACTGCACCGGTTGATCCGGCTCCACCGGACGCTCGTCGATGCCGCGGGCGCGACGGTAGAGACTGCCACCGAAACTGCCGAACCGCGCTTCGAGTTCGGCTTGCGACCACAGACGCAGTTCGCCGACCGTGCGGATGTCGAGCGCCAGCAGTTTTCCCTGCATGACCTTGCCCACGCCCGGAATGCGCTCCACCGGCAAGGAGGTCAGGAAGGCTTCCACCTGCGCTGGCCGGATGACGAATTGGCCGTCGGGCTTGTTCCAGTCCGAGGCAATCTTGGCGAGGAACTTGTTGGGTGCGATCCCGGCCGAGGCGGTGAGTGAGGTTTCAGCGCGAATCTGCGCTCGGATCTGCTCGGCAATGGCGGTGGCCGATGGCAGGCCGGTCTTGGGCTGGGTGACGTCCAGATACGCCTCGTCCAGCGACAACGGCTCCACCAGGTCGGTCTGGCGCAGGAAAATCTCGCGCACCTGCCGCGACACGGCCTTGTAACGGACGAAATCGGGCGGCACGAAGATCGCCTGCGGACACAGGCGCTCGGCGCGGATGGCCGGCATCGCCGATCGCACGCCGAAGGTGCGTGCTTCGTAGGAAGCGGCGCATACCACCGATCGGGCGCCACGCCAGGCCACCACCACCGGCTTGCCACGCAAGGCGGGATCGTCGCGTTGTTCGACCGACGCGTAGAACGCGTCCATGTCGATGTGGATGATCTTGCGCATGCAGCGACAAGCTTGGACAGGGCTGCGCCAAAAAGGCGAGGCGTTCATTGTAGGGCGGCGCCAACGAACCCAACAACAGACACACGCCTCCTTCACGGCAGCGCTACGCGACAAGGCGTGAAGTATCAGCCACGGGCGAATCTGCCGCGGGGGCAGGTCATGTTCGAGGGAACGACCAATCGCGACATCGTCGTCATCGGCGGCTCTTCCGGCGCCACGGCGCCGCTGAAGGTGCTGCTGGGCCATCTGCCGGCCGGATTTCCCGCCGCGGTGTTCATCGCCATGCACGTACCTGCGCGCGGCACCGGCATCCTGTCGATGGTGGCGGCTTCGGTCAGCCAGCTGCCGGTGCAGCAGGCGGAAGACGGCATGCCGATCGAACCGGGCAACGTCTATCTGGCCGTGCCGGATCGCCATCTGATCGTCGAGGAAGGGCGCATCCGCCTGGGCAACGGTCCGCGCGAAAACCTGGCGCGCCCGGCCATCGACGCCTTGTTCCGGTCCGCCGCGGTCGCCTATGGACCGCGCGTGATTGGCGTGATCCTGTCCGGCATGCTCAGTGATGGCGCCGCCGGCATGGAGGCGATCAAGCGTTGCGGCGGCGTCGCGGTGGTGCAGGACCCCAGCGACGCCATTGCCGACGAGATGCCCACCAATGCGCTGCGTGCCACCAACGTCGACGTCACTGCGCCCGCTGCCCGGCTGGGCGATGTGTTGTCCGATCTCACCCGCGAGCCGGCCGGTTGGCCGCGACCCGCGCCCGCCGACATCCGCCTGGAAGTGGCCATTGCCGCGGGCGAACGTGCAGACAGCCAGGTGATGCGCTCGATCGCTGATCCGGTGCCGCTGAGTTGCCCGAGTTGCGGCGGCGTGATGTCGGCCATCCGCGAGAGCCGGCCGCTGCGCTTCCGCTGTCAGGTCGGCCATGCGATGAACGCCGATGTGCTGGCCCAGCAACAGGAGGGCGCGGTGGACGAAGCGATGCGCGTGGCATTCCGGCTGATGGGCGAACGCGCCGAGCTGGTCGCGCGGCTGGCGGTCGAGAACCGCGATGCCGGCCGGGTCGCCATTGCCGATGCCTACGATATCCGCGCCAGGGAGTATCGCCGCTACACCGACGTGCTGCGGGAAGCGGTGATGGCCTCCATGGTGCACTTGCCCGAGGCCGGCACGTCGCCGGATCCGGCAGCCCTTCCGCCCGCGGAATATTCATTATGATGCCGGCTTGACGACCACGACCGCGGGAGCCACTCCTCCCGCCACCGATACCATGACCGAAGACGAACAGACTCCTGCTGCTGCCGACAACGATGCCGTGGCCGACACTGCAGTGCCGTTCTTCGTCGTGGGGCTGGGCGCTTCCGGCGGCGACACCGCTGGCATTGCAAAGGCACTGACCATACTGGCGCCACTGCGCGAGCTGTGCGTGGTGTTGGCGCTGCGCGACCGCGACGCCCTGGATGAGCAGCAACTCCGCGACGCGCTGGGCAGGGACGCACACAAACTGGTGGTACCGGTCGATGGCCAGCGGCTGGAACCCGCGACGGTCTATCTGCCGACGGCGGGCATGCTGTTTACCCTGGAAGAAGGCCAGTTGCGCATGCGCAAGCTGGACGAGCACAGCGAGCGTGGCGTCATCGATACCTTCATGCTGTCCATGGCGCAGGACCAGGATGGCAACACCATCGGCCTGATCCTGGGCGAGACCGATGGCGACGGCGTGCTGGGCTTGACCGCCATCAAGGAATCCGGTGGCCTGACCCTGGCCAGCGGACGCGCTGACCTCAGTTCCAGCGAGCTGAAGAACGCCAATATTCCGGCCGCGGTCGCGGACTACCTCCTGCCGCTCACGGAGATCAGCAGTCGCATCGAACAGCACATCGTCCACTACAACCGGATGGGCGAAGCGCTGGCCAGCGAGGCCGCCGCCAAGGCCAGCCTGGACAAACTGAGCCAGATCGCGGATCTGCTGCGCAACAACACCGGTCACGATTTCCACGGCTACAAGCGAGCCACCTTCATGCGCCGCGTGCAGCGACGCATGCAGGTCGTGCAGGTGGCCAGCATGACGGCCTACATCGACGTGCTGCGTTCCAGCCCGGATGAGGCACAACAACTGTTCAATGATCTGCTGATTGGGGTCACCCAGTTCTTCCGCGACCGCCGCGAGTTCGACTTCCTCGAATCGCACGTCATCCCCAAGCTGTTCCAGGGCAAGGGTCGCAGTGATCACCTGCGGGTCTGGGTGCTGGGCTGCTCCACGGGTGAAGAGGCCTACTCGCTGGCCATGTTGCTGCGGGAATACGCCAATACGATGGACGCGCCACCGCACATCCAGCTGTTTGCCAGTGACATCGATGGTCGCGCATTGGCCGTGGCGCGTGTCGGCCGCTATCCGCAGAGCATCGCCGAGGAAGTGCCGCAGGATCGGCTGGCGCGCTGGTTCGTCAAGGAGGGCGAAACCTACAGCGTCTCCAAGGAACTGCGCGAGATGTGCGTGTTTTCCCAGCACAGCATCGTCAAGGATCCGCCCTTCTCGCGCCTGGACATGGTGTCCTGCCGCAATCTGCTGATCTATCTGGATGCGGACCTGCAGAACCGGATCATCCCGCTGTTTCACTTCGCCCTGCGTCCGCACGGTTACCTGTTCCTGGGTAATTCCGAGAACGTGTCGCGGCACGCCAAGCTGTTCGCACCGGTGGAGCGCACCTTCCGCATCTTCCAGAAGCTGGACGTGGATACCCGTCTGCATGCCGGCTTCACCTTTGCGCATGTGGTCAGCCACAGCCCCACCATCCCGACCGTGCCACGTCCGCAGAGTGCCAACCAGAACCTGGTCCGCCAGGGTGAGGGCATTGCCGAGCGCTATGCGCCCGCCTACGCCATCGTCGACGATCAGTTTGATGTGCTGCACTTCTCCGCGCAGGCCGGCCGCTACATCCATCCAGGCGGCGGCACGCCCAGCCTGAACCTGCTCAATCTGGTCCACCGCGATCTGCGGCTGGATCTGCGGGGCGCGCTCAATCGCGCGGCGACCGAGAATCGCCAGGTCCACGTGGAAGGACTGACCATCAGCGATCCCGCGCAGCAGAACACGATCGACCTGATCATCGAGCCTGCCATCGACAGTGGCAGCGCCCCACGCGGGTTCGTGGTGCTGTTCAAGGACGGGCCCAAGATTCCGGCCTCCGGCACGATGGCCCTCGGCGCCTCGGCCGCGCACGACGATCACGTACGCTCACTGGATGCCGAACTTCGCGTCACCCGCGAACGCCTGCAGGCCATGATCGAGGAGCTGGAAAGCGCCAACGAGGAGCTCAAGTCCTCCAACGAGGAATACCAGTCCCTCAACGAGGAGCTGCAGAGCGCCAACGAGGAACTGGAAACCTCCAAGGAAGAGCTGCAGTCCGTCAACGAGGAAGTCACCACGGTCAATGGCGAGCTCGCCCATCGGGTGCAGGAGCTGGCCCATGCCAACAGCGATCTGAAGAACCTGCTGGAAAGCACGCAGATTGCGACCATCTTCCTCGACAACGAGCTGCGCATCACCAATTTCACCCCGGCGGTGGCGGATATCTTCCCGCTGGTGGAATCGGACATCCATCGCCCGCTGGGGCACATCAAATCGCGGGTTAACTACGACGAACTGCAGGACGATGTGCGCAAGGTCATCCGCACGCTGTCGACCATCGACCGGGAAATCGAGAATCCGACCACCGGCATGCGTTACATCGTGCGTGTGCTGCCGTACCGGAGCGTGGACAATTTCATTGGCGGCGCCGTGGTCACCTTCATGGACGTCACCCCGCTCACCCGTGCCGAGCGCGCCCTGCGCGAGAGCGATAGCCGTCTGCGCAGTTTGATGGAAGGCATTCCGCAACTGGTGTGGCGTGCGGTGGATGATGGTCATTGGACCTGGTCCAGCCCGCAGTGGGCCGCGTACACGGGGCTGAGCGAGGTCAACACGCTGGGCCAGAACTGGCTCACCGCCCTGCATCCGGATGATCGCGAGGCCACGCTGCTCGCCTGGCAGCAGGCGGAAGACAAGAGCGCGTTCCATATCGAGCACCGGATCTTCAATTCCGGCGAAGGCGCCTATCGCTGGTTCAACACCAAAGCCATGCCGGTGGTGGATGACACCGGCGTCATCATCGAGTGGCTGGGCACGTCCACGGAAGTGCATGACCTGCGGCGCCTGCAAGGCGAGCAGCAGCTGATGGTCGCCGAGCTGCAACATCGCACCCGCAATCTGCTGGCGGTCGTGCAATCCATCGCACGTCAGACCGCCAAGGAGACCGATGATCTGCAGGCCTTCAGCGGCGTGCTCGAAGATCGCCTGGCGGCGCTTTCGCGCGCGCAGGGCCTGCTGTCACAGCCGGAGGCGGAAGCCATCACCCTGGGCAACCTCCTGGCGATGGAACTGGGTGCGGTGGCCGGGCACGCCAATCCGGAGCGCATCACCCTGGAAGGGCCGGATGTGCCGCTGCGGCGTTCCGCCATCCAGATCCTGGCGCTGGCCATTCACGAGCTGACCACCAATTCGCGCAAGTATGGCGCCCTGTCGGAAGGGCGTGGCCGGCTCAACGTGCAATGGCGCATCGAAGGCGATGCGGACGAACCGATGCTGAGCATCGACTGGCTGGAAGAAGACATCGACACGTCCGACGCGAGCCAGCTCGGTGGTGGCTATGGACGCCAGCTGATCGAGCGCGGCATTCCGCACAATCTGGGTGGGCAGACAACTTACGAACTGGGCCCGCATCGCCTGCACTGCACGATACGCGTGCCCCTGGCCACGGCCAAAGCCAGCAGGCAGAAGAGCGTGGATCGTGCAGTGGCGGTGAGCGACAGCTAGGGCTTCAGCATCTCGCTGAGGCGCCCGCGGGTGGCGAATTCCCACTGGCCACCGTATTCGACGTCATCCAGCTTCCAGCCGCTTTCTTCGTGGACCATGACGGCGTAGTCGGTCCAGCGCACCGGCTGCTGGCCAGGGATGACGTTGGAAAACACTATCGGCACTCGCTGGTTCTCGTCATTCAGGCGGACGGGCATGCCGATCTCGAAACCGGTCGGTCCTTCGAACAGGCTGCTGAAAAAGTCGCCCTCGACAAACGGCGGTTTTTCGTCCGGATGGGCCACGATGGCCTGGTCACGTACCTGGCGGGCACGCTCCAGCTGCGCTGTCAGCCGTTGCGAGATGTAGGGGCGATAGCCATCCAGCAGATACTCGTCCGGTACGCCGGAGTCGCGATTGCGCAGGTGCTGGGTGTAGAACTTTTCGAGCATGGCGCGCGAGCTCTCGGTGGGCGGTGCCACTTCCACCGGCATCCGCTCCGGCATCGGAGGTTCGGTGCCCGGCGTGGGGCCGCGCTCGGGTGCGCAACTGGCCAGGCACAGACTCAGGACTATCGGCAACACGACGGTGGCGCGCATCGACATGCGTTTCCTTGGGATCGGAGTGGAAAGACACGGCGGCGATGCCGCCCGAGCGGCATCCTGTCAGCGCAGCGACGCGCGCCAACATAGGAAACGTCCGAATGCCGTTATCGACATCGCGCCTTCGTCAGTAGTTCTACCGAAGGCGAAGGCGCGTGCATGCGCAATACTGATGGGACGGAGGATCCGCCATGTCAACATCACGTTCGCCTCGCCCCTTGCCACTGTCCGCGCTGCCCTGTTTGTCCGTGGCGGTGACCATCGCCTTGGGTGCCTGCGCATCGCCACCCGCGGCTCGTTCCGCCGACAGTGCGCCTGCCACCACAATCACGGCGCCGGCACCGGTGCCGGAACTGCGCCCGGGCATTCCGGCCGGCTATCTGGGGCGGAATCTTCCCGACAGCCTGGTGCTGCTGCCCGCGCCGCCCGCAGAGGGCACGCCTGCGTTTGCCAACGACCAGGCGGTCAGCCGCGCCTCGCAGAAACTGAAAGGAACGCCGCGCTATGCATTGGCGGTATCCGATGCGGATTTGTCGTTTCCGCATACCAGCGGCGTTTTCTCCTGCGCGCTCGGCGTCAGCATCAGCCAGCAGAGCACCCCGCGCCTGTATCTGCTGCTGCAGCGTTCGATGATCGACGGTGGGCTGGCGACCTATGCGGCGAAAAATCACTACCAGCGCATCCGCCCGTTCGTGCACTACAACGAATCCACCTGCTTCCCCAAGGACGAGGCGTCGCTGCGCAAGGACGGCTCTTACCCGTCCGGGCACACCGCCATCGGCTGGACCTGGGCGCTGTTGCTGACCGAACTGGCGCCGGAGGCCAGCGATGCCCTGCTCGCGCGTGGACGCTCGTTCGGCGAGAGCCGGTTGATCTGCAATGCGCACTGGCAGAGTGACATCCTGGAAGGACGCGCCGTGGCGGCCGGCGCAGTCGCCAAGCTGCATGCCGATCCGGTGTTCCAGGCCGACATGAAGGCAGCGGCGGCGGAGATTGCGGCGCAACGCACGGCCGCACCGCCCGATGCCGCCGCCTGCGCGCTGGAAAGGGAAGCCTTGCAGACCCGTATCCCGGGCGTGCTGTAGGCGCACCCAAAAGCAGGGTGCGGCGTGAAAGGCGCGCCGCACCCTATTCGTACCAGATCCGGAACTCCATTTCGGCCACCACGTCTCCTGCACGCAGCGACTGGCCGGGCATGCGATACAGCGAGGCTTGCAGCGGCACGACAAACTCGCCGCCGGCTTTGACATCGGCCACAGGCGCGCCAGCCGCGTCATGGACGCTGTTGAACGTCTTCAGCAATTGCAGCGGCGTGCCATCGCGCCAGCTGATCAGAACGCCAACCCCGGTGGCCGTCGATTGCAGCGCTTGCGCGGCCACCACACCCGTTTCGGCTTGCGCTTCCCATGAGGAGAACTGGTAACTGATGCCGCTCAGGCCGGCGGGGCAGTCGAGCAGGCGCAAGTCAAAACCTACCGCCTTGGTCGTGTCACCGGTGTTGCTCAGCGCGGACGCAGCATGGGATCCCAACGCAACAGTGACGTCTGGCGTGCTGCACGATCGCAGCTTGAGCTGAGTGGTGCCGGTGACGTGCAGTTCGGTCGCCTTGATGCCGCCGTAGTCGATCGTCGCCAAGGGTGCAGCAAACGAGAATTCACCAGTAGCTATCTCGCCGGTCTTCACCAGGCGGATCGCATAGCGCGCAGGGACGGTATGACTACTTCCTGTCGGCAGCTTCTGCGTGACCCTCGGCCAGGCAAGGACGCGCGATGGCGGCGCGCCGAAAGTGGGCGATGCCTGCGTCGAATCGAGCCAGGCCACCTGCACGCCCACGCCGGCCGGGGAGGTCGCATACGTCGAAGCCAGTGGCGCGCGCGTGATGCTGCTTGCGTAACCCCAGCTGCGTTGCTCGCTGGCGCTATTGCATTGCGTGATGGTGGCGGCTCCCGTCCCGACCCAGCCACTTTGCCAAAGCACCGTGCCCCGGGACCAGCCGTTGTCGCGGGAGATCGCCAGTGACTCCGGCAGCGCGATGGTCGTGATGACGGCGTCGCCCGTGCAGTCGGCCCGTGCCGTCGGCACGAGCACAGTCATCGGCAAGATTGCCATCCAGGTCGTCCAGCGTTTCGCCATCTTCCATCCTCGTGCTGCCCGGGTTTTGCGGGCTCGACCCCAACGCGGGTCGCACATAGGTTGGAGCAGCTCGACTGGGCCTGCACTCGGATTTTCCCGCACCCGACTGTAGGAAAAGTCCGGCATCGAACTATTGATAGCTCATCGCGATGGTCAACTCGGCATCGGCGCTGCCGCCGTACCTGCGGCTATTCGTAGCCCATGGTCAGCAGCACTTCTGAACTGAAGTTTCCTGGACTTACCTCGCCTGTGCGGTACAAAGCTGCCCGCAGGGTGATCTTCGAGTCGCCCCCTTTGCTTGACTGATAGTCGTCAAGCTTGTTCCAGGCTTGCATTTTCAGAGCCGAACCGTCACTTCGCATCAGCTTCAGTCCGATGCCTTTGGCCGAGGATGTGGACGTCATCTTCAGCAGGCCCATGTCATTGTCAACGGCTTGCAGGGAACTGAAAAGATAGCTGACTTTGCTGTAACCAGTGGGACAGCTGTTGATGCTGACGGTGAATTTCACCGGCGCCAATGTCGAACCCACGCCGGCAAACGAACCATTGGAATGCTTGCCCATGTCGACCGTGACGTCCGGCGTACTGCATGTCGGCCGCGTGAAGCTGGTGCTGCCCAGATAGTACTTGCGGTCGTAGGTGCCGGCTCCGTACCAGCTGTCACCACTGCCGCCAATACGCATTGCATAGATTTGTGTCCGCTTGAAGCTGCCTGGACTGACATCGCCGATTTTCACCAGTATGGCCTCGGACTTGCCGCCCCAGCCCGCCGACTGGATCAGGGTGCCGCCACAGCTCGCAGAGGCGCCGCTGGCGCTGCCTACGCCCGAGCCGGTGACAATGGCCGTGGTGGTCAGATTGGTGGGGCCACGCCAACCGTCGCTGCACCCTCCCTGCACGCCGACGATCCAGCGCAGGTAGGTCCAGGTCCGCACGGCGACGCCTACACCGGTCAGATTGGTCTTCCACACGGTGTACTGCGGGTTGGTTCCATAGGTGTAGCCTGATGGGGACAGGTTGATGCCGACGTTGTAGACGCCGATGCGATCACGCTCACGGGTCGCGCAAACATAAGCCTTCTCGATGCTGTCGACCGCGGTCCAGGCAGTGATGGCGCTGCCGGCCTTCAAGCCGGGTGGGACAGAAATCGTTTTCGCGAACGGCAGGTCGATGTCGGCTGGCGTCCGCGTATTGCATCTGTAGGCCGCATGCGCCGATCCCATCACCCAGAATGCGAAAAGGACAAGCAAACCCTGCGCGACCATTGTGCGCTGCCATCGGAGCCAACCCGGATTCACGCGGGTGCTGTGGGTGGTGGTGGCTGAGCGGCGCATCTGTGACTGGCTTTGCATGGTCTCTCCTAGGGGGTCCACGGGAAGCCGATTGAGTGCATGCCAGCCATGACCGGGCGAAGAGCTCGGTCCTTTCTTAGATGTGTCGCAGTACCTGGCTGATAGATATAAATCTACTGCGTATACATCTCATCGACACCCTATTGATCCGGAATGAAAGGCCAGAGAGGAATCGGAAGTCTCCTAGAAATTCCGCAGAGGAACCAGATGAGCCGCGCAGCACGGTGGGCTCCGACGCTGCACCGGCAAAGGCACAAACAAGAAAGGCCGCGGTTTGTCCGCGGCCTTCGATAACACCAGTACGCTTGGTTCAGCGCGCGAGCTTGACCAGGCTGGACGACACCCAACCCTTGTTGCCCAGCTCGTCTTCCACTTCCCACATCATTCCTTCCTTGTTGCCGGTGGGATACAGCAGCATGCCCGAGTCCAGATCGCGCACGGCGCTGCCGGTGCCCTTGGCATTGGCGAACAACCGACCAGGCTTGGTCATCTCCACGGCCTGCTCGGCATTGCTGGCAGCGGCATTGCCGGACAGGCCGCCGAGTTGGCCGACCAGATCCGTATAGGCCTGCAGGTAAGCCAGGGTGATCACCTGGCCGATTTCCGTATTGGCATAACCCGATGCGCCACCGGCGCCGTAGTCATTGCCGGTGAACAGGCCCGCGCTCGCGCCCCAGCCCACGTCGGTCTTCTTGGCGCTGCCTTCGGCCATCGCCACCTGCTCGGACGAGCGCACGTCGGTCACGGTGAGCACCACGTCGGCGGTCTTCTTCTTGAAGTTCAGGCCGCCCACGATCTGGCCGGCGTTGCCGCCGATCAAACCACCGAGCAGACCGCTCACGGCATTGCCGCCGGCGTTGTTGTTGGACGAAATCAGGTCCGGTACCAACACGTAGTCGGCTGCCTTCATCTGGCCCTTGCCGAGATTGGAGCGATTGCGCAGCTCGCCGCTGGCGGCCAGATCACGTTCGCCCTGCGCGGCGCTCAGGCCAGCGCCACGATCAACGAGGGTGAAGCAGCGCGATTTGTTGACGAACACCTTGATCAACTTCGACGGCGCCGGCAACTGCTGGCCGCTCCACCAGTTGACGCCGTCTTCCGGCTCCAGCACCGCGATGGTGCCCAGTGGCTTGGCGCACTTGGGAATGGCCGCGGCTTGCTGCTGGCGGGTTTCCTGCGCATTGGCGGCGATCGCCGAGGCGCTGGCGGCGCACAGCAACAGGGCGACGGGAGCCAGCAAGAGGGAGTGCGAGGTCGAGCGCTTGAACATGCAATCTATCCTTGGTTCTTGACGGAAACCCCGTCCCCACGAGGGGCGCGCGGGTGTGAAAAGGGCATCGGATCGAACGCGGGTCGTCGCAGGATCCGGCCAGAATCCGCGTCGGCTGCGAGGATCACCCCGCCAGATGACAGGCATGCGGCGATAATGGCGTGGCCTTTCCATGACTTTCGACATGCCCTTCCTGATCCTGAGTGTGCTGTGCAGCGTGCTGGTGTCGGTGCTGCTCAAACTCGCCCAACGGCGCGGGCTGGCGATGCCGGCGATCCTGTTCTGGAACTATGTGATCGCGGTGCTGCTGTGCGCGTGGTGGCTGGATCCACCGCTGCAGCGACTGCATGAAGCCGGCACGCCGTGGCCCGCGCTGCTGCTGCTGGCGGTGCTGCTGCCCACCATCTTCCTGGCGATGGCGGCGTCGGTGAAAGCCGCGGGCATCGTCCGCACCGATGTCGCGCAGCGCTTGTCGCTGGTGGTGTCACTGCTGGCTGCGTTCGCCTGGTTCGGCGAATCCGCCGACGCGATGAAACTGTTCGGACTGGGACTGGGCGTGCTGGCGATTCCGGCGATCGTCAGTCGTTCGCGCGGCGAATCCGCAGGCGAGCAACGCCGCGCCTGGGGCTTGCCGCTGGCCGTGCTGTTCGGCTATGCGGGCGTGGACATCCTGCTCAAGCACATCGCGGCCGCTGGCACGCCGTTCGCGGCGTCGTTGTTCGTGGCCTTCAGCGGTGCGCTGGTGATCATGCTGGGCGTGCTGATCGTCACGCGCGTGCGCGGCACGTTGCGGCTGGATCGCGGCGCACTACTGTTTGGCTTGCTGGTGGGCGCCAGCAACTTCGCCAACATCCTGTTCTACATCAAGGCCCATCGCGCCTTGCCGGACAATCCCGCCGTGGTCTTCGCGACGATGAATCTTGGCGTGGTGGTGTTGGGAACGCTGGTGGGCGTAGTCGCCTTCCGCGAAAAGCTGGCGCGGATCAACATCGTGGGCCTCGTGCTCGCCATCGTGGCGGTGGCCACCATCGCCGCCAGCCTGGGCTAATCTTCCTTGCGGTTGCCGACCAGCTTCAGGAAGGCTTCGTGCTGATAGCGGCTCATGCGCAGCTGCTGGCCGGTATCGAGGGTGACCACGTGGTGGCCGTTGAACCAGGGATGGATGGTCTTGACCCGGCGCAGGTTAATCACCGCCGAACGATGGATGCGCACGAAGTGGCGCGGGTTCAAACGTACGGCCAGGCTGGCCAGGGTCTCGCGCAATTCGTGGGTGGCGCCGTTGAGGTGGATCTGCACCGTGTTGCCATTGGCGCGAATCCAGACGATGTCGTCGACATCGATCAGCAGCACGGCTTCATCACTGCGCACCGGGATGCGTTCGAGCCAGTTGTCGCGCTGGCGCAGGCTTTCCAGGGTCTGCAGCAGCTGTTCGGCGGAGACGCTGCCGCCGCCGCGCGCCAGGCGTAGACGCGCCTTGGCCCGATCCAGCGTGTCGGCGAAGCGTTCACGACTGAAAGGCTTGACCAGGTAGTCGACCGCATTGGCCTCGAACGCGCGCACGGCGTACTGCTCGTAGGCGGTGACGAAGATGGTCGCCGGCATCTGCCTGGCGCCGATGCTGGCCAATACGTCCAGGCCGGTCATCACCGGCATCTGGATATCCAGGAACACCAGATCCGGGGATTGCTCGCGAATCGCCATCACCGCAGCGGCGCCATCGCCCCGCTCCTCGATGTCGCCGATGTCGACATCGTCGCGCAGCAGCCGCACCACCGCGCGGCGCGCAATCGGTTCGTCGTCGACCACCAGCACCGACAGGCTCATGCGGGCACATGCTCCGGTGCATCGCCGATGTCGCCGCTGTCGGCGTCCGCGTGCGTGGCTTCCACGATGCGCAGCGGCAGGCGCACCCGGCAGGCCACGCCCTGCGGATAGATCAGGTCCAACCGCAACTCGGCCTGTTCGCCATACAGCTCACGCAGGCGCAGGCGGCTGTTGGACAGGCCGATGCCATGGCCGCCATTGCCGGAGGACGCCAGCGTGCTGTTGTAGTTGCGCACTTCCAGCAACAGGTGATCGCCATCGCGGCGACTTTCAACCTCCACCCGATCACTGCCGGCATGCGCGCCGATGCCATGGCGGATCGCGTTCTCCACCAGCGGTTGCAGCAACAGGCTGGGCACGGCGCACTCCAGCGTGTCGGGCGCCACGTAGATGTGCGTGCTCAGCCGATCGGTGAAGCGCCTGCGCTGGATGCCGAGGTACAGATCGAGCAGTTCCAGCTCGCGACGCAGGCTGATCTCCTGGCCGTCGTAGTCTTCCAGGAACGCACGCAGCAACTCGCTCAGGCGCAGCAGCATGTCTTCGGCCGACAGCGTGTCCTCATCGAGCAGGGTGATGACCGCATGCAGCGTGTTGAACAGGAAGTGCGGTTGCAGCTGGGTCTTCAACACCTGCAGCCGGGATTGCGCCAGTTCGCTGGCCAGCCGGCTGGCCTCCAGTTCGCGGCGGGTTCTCTCGGCCTGATGGTGCAGGAAGTGGTGGATGGCCAGCAGCGCCCAGTACGTCAGCAGGCCAATGGCAAAGTGCTTGCCGATGAACTGGCCCAGTTGGTTGAAGAAGGAGTCACTCTGCAGGAAGGTGGAAACGAACGCGCCAATCATCACCGCCAACAAGGTCACGCCCAGGCTGTTGCGCGCCTGCCGCAACAGCGCGGACCAGCGGAACGGTGCCTGCAGCGGATCACGTTCGGCCAGGCGGAACACCAGCGGCGCCAGCGCGGCCCAGGTGTACCACTGGATCATCGACCAGCGCAGGTAATCGGTGACCCGCCAGACCGTGCGATCACTGACGGCGTCGTCCATCAGACTCTGGATGGCGAAGACGATCACCACGATGGACCACAAGCCCAGGTACGGCCACAGCCCGATCTGATGTTGGCCCAAGCGAATCTTCATGGGGTCCTGCCGGTGGGAGTCGCAGGCATCGTATGCGTCGGCCGGGCCCGGGCAAAGCGCCGCGTGCGGCTATTACGATTCACCCCGCCATGGCGACGATTCGTCCCGAATGCGTTGCCGGCCCTGGGCCAGGGGCGCGAGATGCGGGCCGACGGTGTGCTTTCCGCCGTCACCCACCTCACTCCTGGAGCAAGACCATGCGCCTTTCCCCTGTGCTGCTGACCTGCACCCTGCTCGCTGTGACGGCGACCACCTCGGCCGGCGAAGCCGACAAGACCCGCTACCTGCAAGTCGTCAACCGCGCCCATGACAGCCTGACCGCCATTGCGGTCAAGCCCACTCAGGTCGATCAGGATTTCCGCGATTGGCCATTGGCCTCGCCCGTGCAGGGCGGCGGCGACAGCTTCACCCTGGCCGTGCGCGAGCCCGGTTGCCGGTTCGATCTCCAGATGCAATTCCGCAATGGCCGCGCCGTCGTCTACAAGGATGTCGACGTGTGTCGCTTGCAGAGTCTGCGCATCGACCCGCTGCAACGCGGCGAGCGCGGCACACGGCTGGCCGCCGACTAGTTCAGCGCAGCCGTGGCGTAACGGGTGGGGCGCCCGAGCCGGCAAGGGTGCCACTACCCGTGGCGCCCGCCACGTTGTGGCTGGACGGGGTGGCGTGGCAGACCAGACGGATCGCCGCCACGAAGTCCGCCACGCTGTACGGCTTGGCCAGCAGGGGCGTGCCGGGATCGACAATCAGATCCTGGCCGTAGCCGCTGACCATCAAATAGGGAATGCCGCGATCGCGCAGCGCTTCGGCCACCGGCCATGAAGGCGTGCCTTGCAGGTTGAAATCCAGTATCGCCAGATCCCAGGGCTCGGTCGCGATGCTCTTCAGCGCCTGGCCGACCGTGGCGACGATGCCGACGCGTTCGGCCGACATGTCATCGGCGATATCCGCCACCAACTCGGCCACCAGGCTTTCATCCTCGACCACCAGGACGCGTTTTCCAGCGAGCAGCGTTTCCATGTCCCCCTCCAATGTGGATGTGGGCGCCGGCGTACGTTAGCGTTACCCCTGCCCGCTACAGTAAGCGCGGCGGATGTTTGCAGGATGTGAAGCCAGTCGCCCTTTCATGCAGGGTTTGACGCAGGGCGCGATCAAGGTTGGAATCCGCATTACAAAGGCGGCGCGACGAGCGTCGGCCAGGGGAACAGGATGCGCATACTGAATGCGGCAATGGCGTTCCGCTCCAAGCGTTGGCGTGGCTATCTGCTTGCGCTGAGTCTGACGGTGCTGGCGGTATGGGCGCGTTTCCACGTCGGCGACGCGCTGGAAGGTTCGCCTTTCCTGGTCTCGCTGGCAGCCGTACTGATCACCGTGTTTCTGGGTGGTCTGGGGCCGGGTTTGCTGGCCGCGCTGCTGTCGGGTCTGCTGTGCCAGTACTTCTTCATACCGCCGTCGGATGCCTTGCGCCTGAACTGGCCGGACGGTTGGATCGCAATGGCATTCTACTGGTCCACGGCGGCGCTGATCATCGCGCTGGTGCATGGCATGTTCACCGCCTACGAAGGCCAGCTGCACAGCGATGCCAAGTTGCGCGAACTCAACGAGGCGCTGGAACAGCGCGTCGCCGAACGCACGCTGGCGCTGGAGAGCGAAGGACGGCGACGCAGTGAAGCGCAGGGGCAAGTGCGCCAGTTGCAGAAGATGGAATCACTGGGCCAGCTGACCGGCGGCATCGCCCACGACTTCAACAACATGCTGGCGATCATCATCGGCTCGCTCGACATGGCCAAGCGGCGCCTGACCGGCAACGAGCATCCCAAGCTGGCCAGCAATCTGGAGAACGCCGTGCAAGGTGCGCAGCGCGCCTCGGTGCTGACCGCGCGCCTGCTCGCTTTCTCACGCCAGCAGCCGCTGGTGCCGTTGGCGGTGGACGCCAACAAACTGGTCAGCGGCATGTCCGAAATGCTGCGCCGGACCATCGGCGAGCAGGTGCGCGTGGAAACCGTGCTGGCCGGCGGCTTGTGGCAAGCCTTCGCCGATGCCGCGCAGCTGGAGCATGCGCTGGTCAATCTGGCGGTGAACGCACGCGACGCCATGCCCAGCGGCGGCAAGCTGACCATCGAAACCGCCAACGCGGATCTGGATGATCGCTACGCGCAGTCGCATGACGAAGTGGAAGAAGGCCAGTACGTGCTGATCTGCGTCAGCGATACCGGCATCGGGATGTCGGCCGATGTCATCGAACGCGCCTTCGATCCCTTCTACACCACCAAGGGCGTGGGCAAGGGCACGGGCCTGGGTTTGAGCCAGGTCTATGGCTTCGTCAAACAGTCCGGTGGCCACGTCAAGATTTATTCGGAGATTGGCCAGGGCACCACGGTCAAGGTGTACCTGCCGCGCCATCACGCCCAGTCGCAGAGCGAAGCCAGCCAACGCGTATTCCAGGCGACGCCAACCGGCAGCCTGGAGCAGATCATCCTGGTGGTGGAGGACGAAGCCGCCGTCCGACACATGTCAGTCGATGCGCTGCGCGAACTGGGTTACACGGTGATCCAGGCCGCCGACGCCAACCAGGCGTTGGAGCAACTGACGGTGCAGCCGCGGGTGGATCTGTTGTTCACCGACATCGTGATGCCCGACATCAACGGCCGCGAACTGGCCGATCGCGCACTGGCGATGCGTCCGGATCTGAAGGTGCTGTTCACCACCGGCTATACCCGCAACGCAGTGGTGCACAACGGCATCCTGGATGCGGGCGTGGCGTTCCTGCCCAAGCCTTTCACCATCGAACAGCTGGCGACCAAGGTCCATGCGGTGTTGCAGGGGCAAGGCGCGAATCGGCGCGGTTGAGCAGCGCCCTCACTTGGGGGAGCGTTCTGCTTTTCCGCCCTCGTGGTGTTGCGCCGTCGCGCGACTTTGCGCGAACTCCGGAAAGGTCTCGGCCAGCGAGTCCGTGTCGGGCAGGATGTAGAACACGCCGCCGCGTTCAAACGTCTGCCGGATGACCTGCTCGTAGAATTCGGGCGGGACATTGATGCAACCGTGGGTGACACGGTTGTCGTCCGGCTCAGGCGATGCGAGACGTTCGACGCGCCGCTCGGCAGGGACGCCGGTAGCGGTCGGGTGCATGGACACCGCGGAATCGTAGTCGACCCACAGCACGCGGCCGGCGTCGGTCGATGGGCCGTAACCGCCCACGAAGCGACCCGCAGGCGTGGTGCGATCGCGCCCTGGAATCTCGCGCAGTGCGAGTCCCGCGACGCCGGGAGCGGAATGATCACCGACCGCCGAACCAAACAGTCCGGGCGTTGCGCCGCGCAGGCGGCCATCGCTGCCGAACACCAGGATCTGGGCGGCATCCTTGTCCATGATCGCGAACGGATAGCCCTGGTTGTCCTTGGTGGCGACAACCCAGCCCGCCAACTCGATCACGGTATCGGACACACCTTGCCCGGGCGGAAGCTGGTCGACGTTGAAAGGCTGTGGCGCAACGTCACTCTCGGCGCTGGTAGCGTCGAAGCTGGCTAATGCAAGCGCCAACGCAAGTGCGCCGGATGCGGCCCGGATCGCGGGGTATAGGCAAGTTTTGATGAGACGATTCCCTGGAACTGAGACGGGGTGAGGAAAAGAGACCGGTGGCCAACCAAGGTCACCGGTTCTCGGGTTCACGCCATTCGACACCCATTACGCAGAGCGATCAACCGCGCGGCTTGCGGGCCGGTGCTGCTTCGATCGCCTGGACGCGGCCTTCCAATGCATCCAGCCGTTGGTTGGCCTGCTGCGCCGACTGATTGGCGGATTCAGCGCTCTGGGCTGCGCCCTGGACCTTCTGGTCGAGCGAATCCAGGCGTGAATTGATCGTCGCGAACTCGTCTTTGTAGGTGGCGCAGCCACCCAGGCCCACTGCGGCGACGATAGCCACGCAAAGCGTGCGTGCCATTGCCTGATTGTTCTTGGTCAGGAACATTCCAACCCTCCTTATGTCTGCAATTTCGAAAATGAAGCGGCCCTTTTTGCCCAGACATGATGACGTTGGGATACGTCGATGGATTGTGAAGATGTGGCCGCTTGATTCTGCCGATCCTGCTTGGCGACGTCCGTAAAAATACCGATCAAGGCGTTCTGGCGACGGAATTCGCATCAACTTTGTGGCGGCCAGGCAAAAAAAATCCCCCGCTTTCGCGGGGGACCGATGAATCCTGAAGGAGGATCGCGTGGCGATCAGTCCGACTCCCACCACATCCAGAACGCGTCCCACAGACGCTTGAAGAAGCCGGCTTCTTCCACTGCGGAGACCGCCACCAGCGGCGCCTGCGCGACGACCTTGCCATCGAGCGTCACCTTGACCTCGCCAATAGCCTGGCCCTGGGTGATCGGCGCCACCAGCGTCTTGGGCACATTCATGCTCGGCTTGAGATCGGCATAGCGGCCACGCGGCACACTGACCAGCATCGGCTCGCCGACGCCGAGCTGGATCTTGTCGGCCTTGCCCTTCCACACCTTCTGGCTGGCGATGACCTTGCCCGGCTCATACAGACGATGGGTTTCGTAGAAGCGGAAACCCCAGTTCAGCAGCGCCAGGCTGTCTTCGGCGCGCTGTTTTTCCGAGGTGGAACCCATCACCACCGCCACCAGGCGCTGATCGCCGCGCTTGGCCGAACTCATCAGGCAGTAGCCGGCGCCGGAGTGGTGGCCGGTCTTGATGCCGTCGACGCTGGCGTCGCGCCACAACAACAGGTTGCGGTTGGGCTGGGTGATCGTGCCGACCGTGAATTCCTTGATCTTGTTGAAGGCGTAGGTTTCGGGATAGTCGTGGATCAGCGCGCGACCCAGCAGGGCCAGATCGTAGGCGGTGGAGTAGTGTTCCGGCGCCGACAGGCCGTGGGCGTTGACGAAGTGCGAGCCCTTCATGCCGATCTTGGCGGCGTAGTTGTTCATCAGCGAGGCGAAGGCCTCCTGGCTGCCGGCGGCGTGCTCGGCCAGGGCGATGGCGGCGTCGTTGCCCGACTGCACGGCCATGCCCTTTTCCATGTCCAGCAACGGCGCGGTCTGGTTGACTGCAAAGCCGCTGTAGCTGCCATCGGTGCCGGCGCCGCCTTCGCGCCAGGCGCGTTCGCTCATCATCACCTGGTCGGTGGGGCGGATCTTGCCGTTCTTCTGCTCAGCGGCGAGCACGTACGAGGTCATCACCTTGGTGATGCTGGCCGGCTCCACGCGCTGCTGGTAGTTCTCGCCTGCCAGCACCTGGCCGGTGGTGTAGTCGATCAGCACGTAGGCGGTGCCTGCCGGCTTGGGCGCGGGCGGGATGGCGACCGACTCGGCCGGAGCCGCAGGGGCCGGCGCGGGAACCGGCGCCGGGGTCTGCGCGATGGCCACACCAATCGCGGTGGTGGCCAGGGCGGCCAAGGCAAGGCGGAACTTCATCTGTTGCGTACTCCTGACGAGGCGCGCGGCCCGTTCCTGGAAGGTGATTGAAAGGGTGACATTTTAGGGAGACAGCGGCGCTTTGACTGCAATCCGCAGGAAAAAATCCCGCGCATCTACGCTTACTCGCGCACCAGTTGCGGACGGGCAAAACCGAGGCTGGCGATCCGGCCGGCCAGTTCATCGGCGCGCGCCGCATCGGCCGCACCGACGCGCAGGCGCCACAGCACGCGACCATTGCTCTGCACATCGCTCAAGCTGGCGTCATCGATGCCGGCGGCCAGCAGCCGCGCCAGCGCGCGGTCGGCGTTCTCGCGGCTGGCGAAGCTGGCGACCTGCAGCTGCATGGCGCCCACTGCCGCGCGGTTCGGAGCAGGCGCAGCTGCGGTGCGGGTGGACGGCGGCGACGTGGACGCCACCACCGCCGGCGCGGCGACCGCAGTCGCCGCTCCGCTGGCCGTGGCCACACGCGCATCCGGTGCGCCGGGTTTGCCGGTCGCCACGTTGACGTGGTTGGCCTTGAGCCAGGCGTCGAAGTCATCGGCGCTGGGCGTGTCGCCGGCCTGCGCATCGACATGGAAGCGTGGCGACGCCGCACGCGCGGCCACGCTGGCCGGCACCGCGGCGCTGCGGGCGGGCAGCTGCTCGACCATCCGATCCATCGCGCTGTTGGCGGCGGCGACGGTGGTCGCTGCCGCAGGCACCGCCGCGGCCACGCGCGGGGTGCCGGTACGCGCCGCTGCCTGGCGCTTGGCCAGCTCGCCGCTGCGCATGTCCTCGGGCGTCAGCGCGCGCACCTCCACCCGGCCGGTGCCGCGCTGGGTGATGCCCAGGCGGATGGCGGCGGCATAACTCAGATCGATCACCCGGCCGTCATGGAACGGCCCGCGGTCATTGACCCGCACGATCACCGACTCGCCGTTGTCCAGGTTGGTCACCAGCGCGAAGCTGGGCAGTGGCAGGGTCTTGTGCGCGGCCGAGTAGGCGTACATGTCGTAGACCTCGCGGTTGGAGGTCAGCCGGCCATGGAACTTGTTGCCGTAGTACGACGCCGTGCCTTTCTCGACATAGCCATGCACGTCGTCCATCACCTTGTACTGCTTGCCGAGCACTTTGTACGGCGAGCGGTTGCCGACGGGCGAGCGCGCTTCGCTGGTCACCAGCGGTTCGGCGATGCAGTCCAGATCCGGCACGTGATCGGGCGTGGTGTCGGAGACGCCCGGCGCATACAGGCCACCGGCGGTGTAGTTGCCGCGCTTGCCCGGGTCTTCCTGCGCGGGCGCGTAGAACGAGCAGTCGCGGGTACTTTGGCTGCCGCCGCCGCGCACCACCGTGCTACCGGCAGCGGGCTTGTGGTGGCCGCCGCCGGCAGCGGGAGGAGCGGATTTCTTCGGCGCCGTGCCGCAGGCTGCCAGGACCAGGGTGAGCAGCGCGGGCAGCAGCCACTTCATGCGGGGGGAATCTCGCGGCCGGCAATGGCCTGGGACAGCTGATAGACCGCCATCGCATACATCTTGGAGTTGTTGTAGCGGGTGATCGCGTAGTAGTTCTGGAAACCCAGCCAGTACTGCTTGCCGGCGCTGCCTTCCAGCGACACCAGGGTGGCAGTGGCGTCGGCGGCGACCGGTTCCAGCGGGCGATAGCCGCGTTCGGCCAGCTGCGCCAGCGTGTAGTCCGGGGTCCAGGTGTCGGGATTGAACTCGGCGAAACCCGGCTGCAGTTCGGCGCGCGCCACCACCGGCGCACCGGGCACCCAGCCGCCCCGTTCGCCGCCCTTCTTGCGGAAATAGTTGGCCACCGAGGCGAAAACGTCATCGACGCTGTTGTACAGATCGCGACGACCATCGCCATCGCCGTCCACCGCGAACTCGCGATAGCTGGACGGCATGAACTGGCCCATGCCCATGGCGCCGGCGTAGCTGCCAATCAGCGTGGTGATGTCGAGCTTCTCTTCGCGACCCAGTGCGAACAGCTGCGCCAGTTCGTCGCGGAAGAACTGCTCGCGGCGGTACTCGTAGGCGGCGCGCTCGGGCTTGCCGCTGCGCGGATAGCGGAAGGCCAGCGTGTACAGCGCGTCCAGCACGCGGTGCTTGCCGATGTAGCCGCCGTAGCTGGTTTCCACGCCGATGATCGCCACGATGATCTCGGCCGGCACGCCCTGGGTCTGTTCTTCGCGGGTCAACGCCTCGCGATGCCTGGCCAGGAAGGCGCGGCCACCATCGATGCGGGTCGTGGTGATGAAGTTGGGGCGGTACTCGCTCCACGGCTTGACCCGCTCGGCCGGGCGCGACATCAGCGCGATCACGTCGTCGCGGAATTGCGCCTGCGCCAGCACCGCATCGATGTACATCGGGTCGATGGAAAATCGCGCGGCGGTGTCGCGGATGAAGGCGGCGCGCGCGGTGGCGAAGTCCTCCTGCGGCGGCACGCCTGCGGGCAGATCCGCCACGCGCTCCACCGAGCCTTCGGCCGGCGTTTGGCCGGCGGGCGATTTCGGTTTGCTGCTGGCGGCGGGAGCCGCGGGAGTCGAGGGCTGGGGCGGCGTCGCGCAGGCGACCAACCCGAGGGTGAGCAAGCAGACAAGTACGCGTCGAATCATCGGCGCGAGGGTAGCACGTGGCATGTCGTCAACGGTGAACGCTATTCAGCGTGTCAGTAGCCATGCACCGGTCGATGCGCACGCACCGCCATCACCAGTCCCAGGCCGGCGAGCAGCGACACCGCCGAGGTGCCGCCATAACTGAGCAGCGGCATCGGCACGCCCACCACCGGCAACAGGCCGGAGATCATCCCGCCGTTGACGATCACGTAGACGAAGAAGGCCAGGCCCAACGAGCCCGCCAACAGCCGGGAGTAGGTATCGCGCGCCTCGATGGCGATCCACAGGCAGCGCGCGATGACGAACAGATACAACGACAGCACCACCGCCACGCCGATCCAGCCGAACTCCTCGGACAGCACCGCGAAGATGAAGTCGGTGGTGTGCTCGGGCAGGAAATCCAGGTGCGACTGCGAGCCCTGGCCCCAGCCTTTGCCGGCCATGCCGCCGCCGCCAATGGCGATCTTGGACTGGATGATGTTCCAGCCGGTGCCCAGCGGATCGTTCTCGGGATTGAGGAAGGTGAGGATGCGATCCTTCTGGTACGGCCGCAGGAACCAGAACCATGCCACCGGCGCGGCCGCGGCCACGCTGCCCACACCCACGCCCACCCACCACCACGGCAGGCCGGCCAGCAACAGGGCGAACACGCCGCTGGCCGCCACCAGCATGCCGGTGCCGAAATCCGGCTGCAGCAGGATCAGGCCGGTGGGCACGGCGATCAGCACGCAGGAAATCACCACGGTCTTGATGCGCGGCGGCAACGGCTCGCGATGCAGGTACCAGGCCATCATCATCGGCAGGGTGATCTTGAGCAGCTCCGAGGGCTGCAGGTAGAACAGCTTCAGATCAATCCAGTGCCGGCCGTGCTTGCCCGTGCCGATGAACAACACCAGCAACAAGGGCAGCAGCGAGAGCACGAACACGCCGGGCGTCCAGCCGCGCAGGCGCACCGGCGACATCCGCGACAGTCCCCACATGGCGGCCAGGCCCACCGCGAAGCGCGCGCCTTGGGCCAGTACCAGGCGCGTGCCCTGGGCTTCGCCGCCGGCGCTGTACAACACCGCCAGGCCGATCGCCATCAGCGCCGACAAGGCACCCAGCAGCGGCCAGTCCAGCGTGCGCAGCACATGGCGGACCAGGTCGAACAGCCAGCGCAGGATTTCGCTCATGGCGTGCGTTCCCTGGCTGGCGGGGTCGCGGTCGGCGCGGCAGGCGCGGCCGACGTTGCCGCTGGCATGGTCGCCGGCGCCGCACTCGGCGCGCCCGTCGCACCCGGGGTCGGCGCCACGGCGCCACCGCCATCGACGTCCTCGATCACCCCGCCCGCGCCTTCCAGCGGTTCGGCCTCGGGCATGGTGCCGAGCAGGTAGGCATCCAGGATCTTGCGTGCGATCGGCGCGGCCGTGCTGCCGCCGTAACCGCCACCTTCCACCGCCACCGCCACCGCAATCGTCGGCGCCTCCGCCGGCGCAAAGCCGACGAACAGCGCGCGGTGGCGCAAGTGCATGGGCAGGCTCTTGGGATTGACCGCCGCGGTGCCGCGGCGACTGGCCACCTGTGCGGTGCCGGTCTTGCCGGCCATCAGATAGGGCGCGCCGCGGGCCATCGCAAAGCCGGTGCCGCCTGGTTGCATGGTGCCCATCATGCCTTCGCGGACCACTTGCACATGGGCCGGGTTGGGGCTGATCGGCGTGGCCGGCTTGGGCACCACCGGCGCCCATGCATCCTGGAAACCCACGCGGGTCTGCCGCACCAGGTGCGGCTGGCGCAGCTGGCCATCGGCGATGCCGGCGATGCCGCGCACCAGCTGCAGCGGGGTGACCTTCCAGTCGCCCTGGCCGATGCTGATGTTGACCGTGTCGCCCGGATACCAGCGCTCCTTGCGCTGCTTCATCTTGAACGCAGGCGACGGCAGGATGCCGACGATCTCGCCGGTCAGATCGATGCCGGTCGGCTGGCCGTAGCCGTAGCGGGTCATGTAGTCATCGAAGCGTTCGATGCCCATGTCCAGCGCCAGCCGGTAGTAGTAGGTGTTGACCGACTGCGCGATCGACTTGCGCAGGTCCGTCCAGCCATGGCCGCCGCGATGCGAATCGCCCCAGCCGCGCCGCGTGCCGGGCAGGTAGAACATGCCGGTGGACAGCACCTTGTCTTCCGGCCGGCGCAGGCCACTGTCCAGCCCCGCCAGGGCAATCAGCGGCTTGAGCGTCGAGCCCGGCGCCACGCCGCCCAGCACCAGCCGGTTGAACTGCGGCCGCGACGGATTTTCGTTGAGCGCCTTGAAGTCCTTGCTGGAGATGCCGTTGACGAACAGATTGGGGTCATAGCTGGGCAGGCTGACCATGGCCAGGATTTCGCCGGTGCGCGGATCCACCGCGATCGCCGAGCCTTCGTTCTCGCCGAACGCCGCCACCATGGCTTTCTGCAGATCCAGGTCGATGCTCAACTGCAGATCGGTACCGGCCTGCGCGGGCACGCGACCGACCACGCGCAGCGCGCGGCCTTCGACATTCGTCTCCACTTTCTCGTAGCCGACCTTGCCGCGCAGCGCTTCGTCGTAATAGCGCTCCAGGCCGGTCTTGCCGATATGGGTGAGCGCGGCGTTGCCCTCGCCCAGGGTTTCCAGATCCTTCTCGTCGATGCGGCCGACGTAGCCGATGGTGTGCGCGAACAGATCGCCGTACGGGTAACGACGGGTCAGGTATGGCACCAGCTCCACGCCGGGAAAGCGCCAGCGATCCACGGCAAAGCGCGCCATCTCCTCTTCGCTCACCCGCAGCTTGAGCGTGATCGGACGAAAACCACGGGTGGCCTTGCGGGTGGCCTCGAAGCGCTCCACGTCTTCCGGGTCCAGCGCGATCACCTGGCCCAGCTGCGCCAGCAACTGCTGCGGTTCACCGGCCTTGTCGGGCGTCACGTCCAGGCGGAAGGCCGGCACGTTCTCGGCCAGCAGCCGGCCCTTTCGGTCATAGATGGCGCCGCGACCCGGCACCACCGGGCGCGGCTTGATGCGGTTGGCTTCCGAACGCGTGGCGTACTCGGCGTGATCGATCACCTGCAGCTTGAAGTACCAGCCGCCCAATCCGATCAGGCACAGCGCCACCACCACAAACCCCAGCAGGGCGCGGCGTCGGAACTGCTCGGCCTCGGCGTGCGGATTCTTGCTGGCGCGGCGCTGGATCATGCCTGCTCAACCACGCCGCGACTGCCGCAGCATGTCCATCAGCACGTACAGCAACGGCCACAGCAGCATGCCCAGCAGCGGCGACCACCAGGTGGCCAGCGGCAAACCATGCATGCCCAGCATCCAGCGGATCGCGCTGTCGACGATCAAGTCGTTGAGCAGCAGGCCACCGATGGCCAGTGCCTGTTGCGAGACCGGAAAAAAGCGCAGGCGCAGACGGAAGCGCTGCAGGATGAAGGCCATGATCACCAGCCGCAGCGCGTGCTCGCCGAGCACGCTGCCAAACATCAGATCGGCCAGCACGCCGATGATCATTGCGAAGCCCAGGCCGGCGTGCTCCGGCGTTTCGATCACCCAATAGGCCATCACCAGCGCCAGCCAGAACGGCCGCAGCGGCTGCAGGAATTCCGGCAACGGCATCAGCCCCAGCAGCAACGCAAGCAACAAACTGACCGGCAAAATCCAGCCCGTACGCATCCGGCTCATCGGCTCGGCTCCTGCGCGGGAGGATGCGACGCAGGCGGCTGCGACGCTGCATCAGGCTGCGTCGTTGGCTGCCTACTTGGCTGCGTCGTTGGCTGCCTACTTGGCTGCGTACTTGGCTGGGTAACCGGCTGGTTGCTTGAGGCACTGGCGGCCGGCTGCACAGCCGGCGTTACGGTGCCAGCGCCTGCTGCCTGCGCGCCTTCGCTTCCCGGCAAGATAACCGGCATGCGCAACGGCGGTGCCGACTTAAGCAGCAGCACATCGCGGCCGCGATCCAGCTGCGCAGCGGGGCGCAGGTTGCCAATCAGGAAGGCGTGGCTGTCATCCGGCCGCAGCGCGGTGACCGTGCCGACCGGAAAGCCGGCGGGGAAACGCCCGCCCAGACCGGAGGTGACCAGCACATCGCCCACCTTGACCTCGCTGTTGAGCGGGATGTCGGCCAGCTCCAGCTGATCGCTGCGACCGCGGCCATAGGCAATCAGCCGCACCCCGCTGCGCGCGATCACCACCGGCACGGCGTGATCGGGATCGGTCAGCAACAACACGGTGGAATGGGTCGGGGTGACGCGGATGATCTGGCCCATCAGGCCACCGGCATCGATCACCGGCTGGCCCATGCGCACGCCGTCGCCACTGCCGGCGTCCAGCACCAGGCGTTGCCGGCTGGGGTCCAGATCGATGTCCAGGATGGGCGCCAGCTGCACGTCCAGGCCACGCGTCTCGGCCACGCCCAGCAGGGCGCGCAGCTGCACGTTGTCGGCGGCGGCGGTGCTCAGGCGGGTCAGGCGTGCGTTGGCCACCAGCAGTTCGTTGCGCAGCTGGCGGTTTTCGTCCATCAGCCGCGTGCGCGAAACCGCATCGTCCTTCACCCGTGTACCCAGGCGTCCGGGCAAACCGGCCAGCCACCAGATCGGTTGGGTCACCACGTCGGCCTGCGCGCGCGCCTGGGCCAGCCAGCCGCCGCGGTGATCGAGCACGATCAAGGCGATCGCCAGCGCCAGGTAGCCCAGCAGTCGCAGGGTGCTGACGACTTCGCCGGGACGGGTAGCAACGGGAGGACCGGCGTAGGAAGGCACGGCGGATCTTGGTCAGTGGCGGGGACGAAGAGGCGGGCCGGCAAACGCGGCCCGATGCGGAACGTTACAACCAAACAACGCGGAGGACAGCCGACTTGCGACGCCAGAATGCGTCATTCCCCGTTCGCTGTCCCCCGTTGCGTGCCTCACTCCGGCGCGAAGAACTCGTTGCCGTGCATGTCCACCAGCTCCAGCGCACGGCCACCGCCCCGCGCCACGCAGGTGAGCGGGTCATCGGCCACCTGCACATGCAGGCCGGTTTCCTCGGAGATCAGGCGATCCAGATCGCGCAGCAGCGCGCCGCCACCGGTGAGCACGATGCCGCGTTCGGCGACGTCGGCGCACAGTTCCGGCGGGGTCTGTTCCAGCGCCAGCTTGACCGCGCTGACGATGCCCGAGAGCGGCTCGTGCAGGGCTTCGAGCACTTCGTTGGAGTTGATCTTGATGACCTTGGGCACGCCCTCGGCCAGGTTGCGGCCGGAGATTTCCATCTCCTGCACTTCCGGCTGCGGGTAGGCGCAGCCGATTTCCAGCTTGATGCGCTCGGCGGTGGCTTCGCCAATCAGCATGCCGTGGTTGCGGCGCACGTAGTTGGTGATGGACTCGTCGAAGCGGTCGCCGCCGATGCGCACCGACTGCGAGTAGACGATGCCGTTGAGCGAGATCACCGCCACTTCGGTGGTGCCGCCGCCGATGTCGATGACCATCGAGCCACGTGCCTCGGTCACCGGCATGCCGGCGCCGATGGCCGCGGCCATGGGTTCTTCGATCAGGTAGACGTCGCGGGCGCCGGCTTCCTCGGCCGATTCCTTGATCGCGCGGCGCTCCACCTGGGTGGAGCCGGCCGGCACGCAGACCAGCACGCGCGGGCTCGGACGCAGCACGCGCGACTTGTGCACCTTCTTGATGAAGTACTTGAGCATCGCCTCGGTGTAGGTGAAGTCGGCGATCACGCCGTCCTTCATCGGCCGGATGGTGGTGATGTGGCCGGGGGTGCGGCCGAGCATCTGCTTGGCCTCCGCGCCGACCGCGGCGACCGAGCGCGAGCCGCCAATGGCCCGGTCCTGGCGGACCGCCACCACCGAAGGTTCGTTCAGCACGATGCCCTGCCCGCGTACGTAGATGAGGGTGTTGGCCGTGCCCAGATCGATGGACAGGTCATTGGAGAACATGCCGCGGAGCTTTTTGAACATCGGAGGGGTGTGTCCTGCTGGAGGCGGAAAATCGCGCGGGGCTGGCGATTTTTTGGGCAAAAAAACAAGTCGGCTAGCCTAACAATCCACCCGGTGGCCGGCAAGGAAAAATCTCGTGAAATGCGGGAATTCTGCGCATTTGCGCACACCACCGGCAGGCCGTGGCGAGTGCGCCGGACTGGCCCGGCCGCGCCGCAGCCGGTAACCTTCGCAGCGGCGCGTCCGGAGCCGGGCGCACAGCACGTAGTCAGACAGTGTCACCAGACGGTCCCAACCGGGGCCCCAGCCCCTATTTCGAGCCTGCCGATGTCCGCACTGATTTGTGGTTCCCTCGCCTACGACACCATCATGGTGTTTCCGGACCAGTTCAAGAACCACATCCTGCCGGACAAGGTGCACATCCTGAACGTGTCGTTCCTGGTGCCGCGCATGCGCCGCGAGTTCGGCGGCTGCGCCGGCAACATCGCCTACAACCTCAAGCTGCTGGGCGGCGACCCGATCCCGATGGCCACGGTGGGCCAGGACTTCGGCCCGTACCGCGAGTGGTTCCAGGAGCAGGCGATCAACCTGAGCCAGGTCAAGGTGATCGACGAGCTGTTCACCCCGCAGGCCTTCATCACCACCGATCACGACAACAACCAGATCACCGCCTTCCACCCCGGCGCGATGATGCGCAGCTACGAGAACCATGTGAAGGACGTGCCGGGCGCGAGCTTCGGCATCGTCAGCCCGGATGGCCGCGAAGGCATGATCCAGAACGCGGCGGAGTTCGCCGAGCTCGGCATCCCGTTCATTTTCGACCCGGGCCAGGCCATGCCGCTGTTCAACGGCGAAGAGCTGCGCCACTTCATCGAGCTGGCCGACTACGTGACGGTCAACGACTACGAGTCCAACCTGCTGCAGGAACGCACTGGCTGGAGCGAGAACGACATCGTCAAGCGGGTCAAGGCTTACATCACCACCCGCGGCCCGCATGGTTCGCACATCCACACCCCGGACAAGACCCTGGAAATCCCGCCGGCGCACGAGCGCCGCGTGACCGACCCCACCGGCTGCGGCGACGCTTTCCGCGCCGGCCTGATCTTCGGCATCGAGAAGGGCTACGACTGGATCACCATCGGCCGCATGGGCAACCTGATGGGCGCGCTGAAGGTCGAGCATCCGGGCACGCAGAACCAGCGCTTTGACTTCGACGAGTTCAACGAACAGTTCAAGCAGCAGTTCGGCTACTCGCTGTAAGCCACAGGCGGGAGCGGCGGCTGGGCGCTCCCGTCAGCGTCACCAACCCGGCATTTGCTTGCTGTCCAGGCCCGCGGTCTCGAACAGCGCTTTGCGGGTGCCGCCGGCCTTGACCGGGAATTCGATCTCGATCGTCTTGCTGGCGCCGGCCAGTTTCCACAGCGCCTTCTGATCGGTGATGAACATGGCGATCGCCTCGTCCGTATCCGGGCGCCAGGCGTCCATCGCCCTGGCCGCGCCGCCATCGGCGCTGACCTGCACCTTGCAGCCGCCGGCGCAGCGGAAGTCACCGGCCTGCAGCACCAGGTAGCCACTGCGCTTCCACTTGGGGTGATCGCGGAACACCAGCTGCACCGGCTTGGCACCGCTGCCGTCCACGTCGACGGGCGCCTTGGCCATGATCGCGGCGCTGCGCTGGGTGCCGCCATCGGCGGCGACCTGCGCGTAATCCCACAGGGCCTGCAGCCGGCGCAGATCGCGCGCGCCTTCGGCCTTGGCCTTGATGTCCTCCAGCTCCGGCTTGATGCGCACGGCCGCGCGGGTCTCCGGGTACTGATCCAGCAGGGCCACGCCGTGGATGCGCGCCATGTCCCAGTCATTGCCGGCCTTGGCCGCGTCGTACTTGCTGGCCAGCGCATCGGCGGCGGTTTCGTTGGCGGCGGCCTGCGCCTGCGCGGCCGCGCGCTGCTCGGCTTCACGGTCGCCACAGGCGGTCAGGGACACCACGCCGGCCAGCAGGACGGACAGGATCAGCGGGCGCGCAAACAGGGAAGAACGGATCATCGGGCCACTCCACGGCGAATCAGGGTATCGATGGCGGCCGCCACGTCGTCGGGTCGTTCCATGATCGACATGTGGCCGCATCGGGAAAGACGCACTTTAAGCGCTTGCGGCATGCGCGCGCCGTAAAGGTCCAGCGCGCTGGGATCGATCACCCGATCCTGGTCGCACCAGAGCAGCAAAGCCGGCTGGTCGATATGGGCGGCGGCTTCACCCGGCAGGAAGCGTTCCTGGCTGCGGCCGATGCGATCCAGCACCGCCTGCTCGAACGGCGCCTGCCGGCGACGGAAATCGATCAGCGCGTTCCTGGCCGGCCACGGGATCCACGGCTGCTTGCCGCGATCGAAAAACACCGTGTCCAGATAGCGCTGCAAGGACGCGGGGTCGCTGACCGCGAACGGGTTCTTGCCTGCCAACACCGCCTCGCCAAAGACGTTGTCGTGGAAGCGCACGCCGGCTGCATCGATCAGGCCCACGCGCGCCACCAGCGCCGGCTGGTCCGCCGACGTCAGGGCGACAATGCCGCCGCCCATCGAATGACCCACCAGCACGATGGGACTGCCCGGCTGCCGGATCGCCTGCAGAAACGCCTGCAGCCGCCGGTTCTGTGCGTCAAAGCCGTAATCCTGCCCCGGCAGGCGCTGGCTCTGGCCCCAGCCCGGCAGATCCAGCGCAATTACCCGGTAGTGGCCGATCAGGCGCGCGGCCACCGGATACCAGTTTTCCTTGCTGCCGGTGAAGCCATGCACCATCACCACGGTGGCGGCGCCCGGCTCCCGCGCCTGCCGCTCCACATAGGCGATGCGATGCCCGGCCACGGTGATGTCGTGCGCTTCCAGCCCGGCCATCCAGCGCTGGCGCGCGAACTCGGCGTTGATCAGGCCCATCGGATCGCGCCACAGCCACAGCCCCAGCGCGCAAACGAAAACGGCCGCCAACACGGCGACCGTCTTCACACCCGTCAGGCGAACCGCCATGGCTTACGGGGTCTGCCCGGCCTTGGCGCGGGCCAGCAGGGCTTCCACCGACGCCGTGGTGATCGGGTGGTAACCCGGCTTGGCGCGGGCGAAGCTTTCTTCGGCGAAGGCCAGGCCATCCGGGGTTTTCACCAGCTCGGCGTAGATCGGCATGATCAACTTGCGACGGCCGACGCGCTCGATGAACTTGGCAATCTCCGGGCGTGCTTCGAGATAGCCGCTACGCACGGTCAGCGGATACCAGCGCATGGCGATTTCGCCATTGGGGGTGCCGGTGAAGTGATAGGCCTTGTCCAACTGCGCCAGCTGCTCGACGCTGAGCTTCTCGCCCATGCCGCCGATGAAGTTGACCCACTGCTGGGTCACCCACTCATTGGTCACCTGCGCGTTCGGCAACTGGCCGCTGCCCAGCCAGGCGATGCGGGCGGTGTCGGTGTTGGAGAAGCCACGCGACTGCGCCTTCATGGCGAACTTGGGAATGCCCGGTTCGTTGAGCCAGGCATCGAGCTCGGCCTCGGTCACCGCGTTGGGCGCCTTGGGCAGCAGGTTCTTCTTCATGTAGGCGACAAACTGATCGGTGGTCGCGCTCTGGAAGGCGTGATCATCGAACCAGCTGCGCAGGAAGGGATCGAAGGTCTCGCGGCCGAAGCGCTCTTCCAGGAACTTCAGGAACCACGCGCCCTTGACGTAGGCCACCTGGCTCAAGGATTCGTCCGGGTCGCGGTTGTTGAGCGGCGGCAGCGCCAGCGCCTGGTCGGCCGGCGCCATGTCCTTCACTTCGGCCAGCAGTTCGGTCTGGTCGATCTGGCGCTCCATTTCCGCCATCTCCTTGCCGTACAGGGACTCGGTGATGCGGTCCTGCACGTAGGTGGTGAAGCCTTCGTTCAACCAGATGTCCTTCCAGCTGGCGTTGGTCACCAGGTTGCCCGACCAGCTGTGCGCCAGCTCATGCGCGATCAGCGAAACCAGCGACTTGTCGCCGGTGATCACGGTGGGGGTGGCGAAGGTCAGGCGCGGATTCTCCATGCCGCCGAACGGGAACGACGGCGGCAGCACCAGCATGTCGTAACGGCCCCAGCGATACGGGCCGTACAGCGCTTCGGCCACGTCGATCATCTTTTCGGTGTCTTCGAATTCCTTGGCCGCGCGATCGACCATGGCCGGCTCGGCCCACACGCCGCTGCGATCGCCGATCGACTTGAAGTTCAGATCACCGGCGGCAATGGCCAGCAGGTAGGACGGAATCGGCTGCGGCATCTTGAAGCTGTAGTCGCCATCGCGCGGTGCGGCCGGATCATTGTCGGCGCTCATCAGCACCATCACGTCCGGGCGCGAGGTCACGTGCGCGCTGTAGGTGAAGCGCACGCTCGGCGTGTCCTGCAGCGGCACCCAGCTGCGCGCGTGGATCGCCTGCGACTGGCTGAACATGAAGGGCAGTTGCTTGCCCTCGGTCATCGCCGGATCCAGCCATTGCAGGCCGGAAGCATTGGGCGAGGTCTTGTAGGTGATGCGAACGAGCTTGTTCTGCTCCGGCGCCTCAATGCTCAACTTGCTGCCAAAGACCTTGTCGGCGCTGGCCAGTTCGAACTTCAGCGGCGCCCAAGCGCCCGAGGCGGCCTGGCCTTCGACTTTCTCCACCGCCAGATCGCGGGTGTCCAGCAGCAGCTGCTTGGCGGCCTTGTCTTTCCACTCCAGCGCGTAGGTGGCCGTGCCGCTGAGGATCTTCTGATCGAAGTCCACCGCCAGGTCCAGCGCCAGGTCCTTGATGACCACCTTGTCCGGCTCGGCGTACGAGCTCTCATCGTGGCTGCGGCTGGGCTTGGCCGCAGCGGCGGCGGGATGGGCGGCAGGCGCGGCGGGGGCCGGGGCGCTTTCGCGCGAGCAGCCGGCCGTGAGGGCGGTGGCGCAGGCCAGGGTCAGGAGTACGGCACGCATCGGCGAATCTTCCGGAATACAGGGATGCGCGCAGTTTACCGGCAGTGGCCGGCAGGATGCAGTGACCGGGGGCCTAGACCTTGTAGCCGGTGTGGACGGCGACGATGCCGGCGCTGAGATTCTTGAAGCTGGTCCGGGCAAACCCCGCTTCATCCATCATCGAGCGCAGCTGCGCCTGCGGCGGATGCTTGCGGATGCTCTCGGCCAGGTACTGGTAGCTGGCGGCGTCGCGGGCGAACAGCTGGCCCAGGCGCGGCAGCACCTTGAAGGAGTGGAAGTCGTAGATCGGCTTGAACCAGTCCGGCTGCACTTCCGAGAATTCCAGCACGCGCGCCTGCCCGCCGACCTTGAGCACGCGGTACATCTCGCGCAGGGCGGCGTCCTTGTCGGTGACGTTGCGCAGGCCAAAGGCAATGGTGACCAGGTCGAAGCTGGCATCCGGGAACGGCAGCGCCTCGGCATTGCACTGCACGTACTCCAGCCCGTTGACCAGGCCGCGGTTGGTCATGCGATCCCGGCCCACCGAAAGCATGCCGGCATTGATGTCGCCCAGCACGATGCTGCCGGCCTCGCCCACCCGCTCCTTGAGCAGGGCGGCGATGTCGCCGGTGCCGCCGGCCAGATCCAGCACGCGGTCGCCGCGCTTGACCTGGCAGGTGCCGACGAAATAGCGCTTCCAGACCCGATGGATGCCCAGGCTCATCAGGTCGTTCATCAGGTCATAGCTGCCGGCCACCGAAGTGAAGACTTCGCCGACCAGCTTCTGCTTGTCCTTGGCGGCAACGTCACGGAAGCCGAAGTGGGTGGTGCCGCGGTCGTAGGGGGATTCGCTCATGGGATGGATTATCGCACTGACGTCGACGCCGCGCTCCGGGGTCGCGTGGGACAATGGCCCGTGCCAACGCCATTCGTCTTCCAGAGGATGCCGACCCGCCCGTGAGCAGCCGCTACGCCCCCCGTGACTGGCTGCCGCACGAGCGCCCCACCTTCCCGGGGTCGCCATCCACGCCACTGCATCCCACCGGTCGTCGCATCCAGTTCGCCATCGTCGGCGTGGTGGTGGCGATCACCGGCGGCCTGAGCAATGCGCTGGTCACCGCCAACCTGCTCAACCTGCAGGGCACGCTGGGCGCCTACGCCTGGGAAATGGCCTGGCTGCCTGCGGCCTACGTGATGACCAATGTCTCGGCCAACCTGCTGCTGGTGCGCTTCCGCCAGCAGTTCGGGCTGCGCTCGTTCACCGAAATCTTCCTGGTGCTGTACGCGTTGATCGCGTTCGCGCATCTGTTCGTCAACGATCTGGGCTCCGCCATTGCCGTGCGCGCCGCGCATGGCCTGGTCGGTGCGGCGCTGAGCACGCTCGGTCTGTACTACATGATCCAGGCCTTCCCCACCCAGCACCGGTTGCGGGCGGTGGTGATCGGCCTGGGGGTAAGCCAGTTGGCGCTGCCGCTGGCGCGGATCTTCTCCACCGAACTGCTGCAGTTCGGCGAGTGGCGCGGCCTGTATCTGTTCGAACTGGGCCTGGCGATCCTGGCGCTGGCCTGCGTGCTGGTGCTGAAGCTGCCGCCCAGCGATCGCTACAAGGTCTTCGAGAAACTCGACTTCGTCACTTTCACCTTGTTCGCCTCGGGTTCGGCCGGGCTGGCCGCGGTGCTGTCGTTGGGTCGCTATCTGTGGTGGACGCAATCGCCGTGGCTGGGCGTGACCCTGGCCTGCTCGATCGTGCTGCTGATCAGCGCGGTGGCGATCGAACATTATCGTCGCAACCCGCTGATCAATACCCGCTGGTTGGCCAGCGGTTTGATGGTGCGATTGGGCCTGTCGGTGCTGCTGATCCGGATCGTGCTGTCCGAGCAGAGCGTGGGCGCGGTGGCGTTCTTCCAGAACCTGGGCTTGAACAATGACGAGCTGCACGGCCTGTATCTGTGGGTGTTGCTGGGCAGTTTCTGCGGCGTCGCGGTGAGCGCGCTGACCATCCGCCCGCAACACACCGGCCAGCACCTGATGATCGCGGTGGCCTTCATCGCCACCGGCGCGTTCATGGATGCGCATTCGAACAACCTGACCCGGCCCGAGCAGATGTACCTGAGCCAGTTCCTGCTCTCGTTCGGCAGCACGTTTTTCATCGGCCCGGCGATGGTCACCGGCATCGGCTCGATCCTGTCGCAGCCGGGCAACCTGATCAGCTTCGTGGTGCTGTTCGGCATGGCGCAGAACATGGGCGGCCTGTTCGGCTCGGCGCTGCTGGGCAGTTTCCAGATCGTGCGCGAGAAATTCCACGCCAGCCAGTTGGCGGAAAACGTCAGCCTGCTCGATCCGCAGGTGCTGGCGCGCATGCAGGCCGGCAGCGGCGCCTATGCACACACCGTGGGCGATGCGGCCTTGCGCAATACCCAGGGACTGCGCGCGATCGGCAATGCGGTGACCCGTGAAGCCAACGTGCTGGCCTACAACGATGTCTTCTGGATGGTCGGCTGGCTGGCCATCTTCACCCTGGTCTGGATCTACGCCGACGTACTCTGGCGTCGCTTCAGCTCACCGGCCGCACCGCCTTCTCCTTCTCCCGTCGTCGCCCAGGCCAGTACCGAATGAATGCCAACCTCTCCGCCGCACACGCTGAAGAACGCGCCCGCGAGCGCAGCCGCCGGCAACGGCGCTGGCTCGGGCTGCTCGGCCTCGTGGCGCTGGCGTTGCTGGGCGTGGGCATCGTGCTGTACGCCTGGCAGCTGCCACCGTTCACCAGCGCCATCCAGACCACCGAGAACGCGACGGTGCGTGGCCAGGTCACGCTGATCAGTCCGCAGGTCAGCGGCTATGTCACGGCGGTGCCGGTGCAGGATTTCCAGCACGTCAAACGCGGGCAGCTGCTGGCCAGCATCGATGACCGCATCTATCGCCAGCAGCTGGATCAGGCGCAGGCGCAACTGCAGAGCGCGCAGGCCAACCTGGACAACTGGGCGCAACAGCAGAACAGCGCCAAGCTGGGGATCGTGCAGAGCCAGGCGTCCATCGCCAGCAGCGGCGCGCAGAAGCAACGCACCGGTTCGGCCTTGCGCCGTGCGGATCAGTTGGCGCGCGAGCACCTGATTTCGGATCAGGATCGCGATACCGCCTTCGCCGCCAATGCGCAGGCCGAAGCCGATCTGCAGCAGGCACGGGCAAGCCTGCAACTGGCGCAGCAGAGCGTGCGCAGCGTTGGCGTCAACCATGCCGTGCTGGAAGCATCGGTGGCCGAAGCGCAGGCCGCGGTGCGGCTGGCGCAGATCAATTTCGACAACACGCGCATCCTGGCGCCGCGCGATGGCCAGCTCGGCCAGGTCAGCGTGCGCCAGGGCGCCTACGTCACCAACGGCACCCAGCTGATGGCGCTGGTGCCGGATGTCTTGTGGGTGATGGCCAATTTCAAGGAAACCCAGATGCCGGCGGTACGCATCGGCCAGCCGGTGCGCTTCAGCGTGGATGCGCTGGGTGGCGAACGCCTGCATGGCCGCGTGCTGGAAATCTCACCGGCCACCGGATCGGAGTTCAGCGTGTTGCCGCCGGACAATGCCACCGGCAATTACGTGAAGATTGCCCAGCGTATCCCGGTCAAGATTTCCATCGATCCCGGGCAGGCCGCGGCCGCGCGCTTGCGGCCGGGCATGTCGGTGGTGGTCAGCGTGGATACCGACGTCGCGCGCTGAACGCGTACACGCATCAGCGCAGGCGTGCGCGGATCGGCGGGCGCCGTGTGGCCGGAGCGCGTCGATAGTCGCTGGTTGAGGCTGGCGCGGACGCCGCGCGGGTCGCCGTTGCCGAAAGCCGGCGCGCCGGCAGGTTGCCGCCGGTCACCTGGCCCAGCTGCGCCGAGGTCAGCGTGAGCAGGAAACCGTTGGCGGTGGCCGCGTCCACCCGCAGCAGGTAGGCGCCGCCAGGCGCACTCCAGCTTTCGCCGACCTTGAACATCGAGCCTTCGTTGTTGGCGCGATCACCGGGCGGCACGCTGGTGTCCTGGCTGTAGGCGGTGCCGTCGAACAGGCGGTGGATGATCACCGCGGTGCCGGCCAGATTGCCTTCGTAAGTGCCGATGGGGCGACGCGCTTCCAGCGTGTAACGCACGGTCTGCGCGGGATCCGGCTGGGCCTGCAGCGGCAGCACGATCATCTGCACGCCGGTGGCGCCGGCCAGCGAGGCGAACTGCAGTTCGACCTGCCGGCTGCCGCCTGCGCCGTAGCTGAGTTCCAGCTTGCGCGCGGCAGCCACCCAGCCCAATCGATCCCGCTGGATCATCGCAATATGCTTGGGCAGCGTGCCGTAGGTGGCGCTGGTGGTGGCGTTGTACCAACCGTCGCTCATCACGTCCCACGGATTGTCATAGGTGTCGTCGTCGCCGTCGGAGTTGTCCGAATGCGGCAGGCCGTAGCCATGGCCCATCTCATGGGCCAGCGGAGCGAGGTTGCTGAAAGACCACGGCGGATTCCAGGTAACGCTGGTGCAGCGGCGCGCGCCCTCGAAGGTGGCGCAGGATCCACCACCCCAGGCGAAACCATCCAGCTCGCCGTTGAACATCATGTTGATGCCCTGCACGCCGTTGAAGTTGACGGTGGGGTCGGCCGCGGCCACGCAATCCTGGAACAGGCGATCCAGGTCCGCGTCGTCCTCGCCATCGGTGCCGGTGGTGACATAGGTGGCGCGGGGATTCGGCAGCGCGAACCAGCCTTCGGCGGAACTGCCGGTGAGGTTGATCTTGCCGTACGACACCTCGCTCCAGTAGTGGCCGAGCTGGCCCACCGCCGCACCGTACTGGTTGTTGAAGAACGTCTTGTCCTTCTGCTCGCTGGCGATGTCGGAGAACCGACACATCAGCGTGACCCAGCGCGTCGTGCCCAGCACGGACGCCGCCGCCATCACCTGGCCGGCGGAACCACTGCGCGGGGTGGTGAGGGTGGCCGCATCGATCGGCACGATGACCTCGGGCACGCGCTGCAGGCGGCGTTGTCCGGCCACCGGCAGGCGTTTGAACGACACCGCCACCCGGCGATTGGCCAGCGCCGGCAGATCCGCGGCGGCGCGCCGGGCCAGCCCGGCTTCCATCGGAATGCGACGACCATCGTCGGTGGTCAACTGGGCACGCAGGCGTGGCGCCATTTGCGCCCGGCCACGCGCCACGGGCGCCGGATCACCCCAGTGCAGGGACAGCCGACCCTGTTCAATGTCCGGGCTGGATTGCGCCTGCGCTGACCCGCTGGCCAGCGCGACCAGCAGCGCGCAGTACGCCCAGCGCAACACGCCGCCGGCGCGCTTGCTCCTGTTCTGCATCTGACATCCCCGTCTCGTGGCGCGATCTTGGCCGATCCGGGCGGTGCCCGCCGTGACCCGCCACCCAGTTCATGGGTGGCCCGCCCCGTGCGTCCCCGTCCGGCCGTGGCAGGATGATGCGCCCTGTGGCGGAGAATTTCATGAGCATCGATTACCGCGCCCTGCTGGCCACCGCCGTGGCCGAGGCGCGCCAGGGCCTGGCCGAAGGCGGCATCCCGATTGGCGCGGCGTTGTATCACCAGGACGGTCGCCTGCTCGGCTGCGGCCACAATCGCCGCGTGCAGGAAAACGATCCCTCGGTGCATGGCGAGACCGACGCGTTCCGCAAGGCCGGCCGGCAACGCCGCTACCAGGACACGATCATGGTGACCACGCTGGCGCCATGCTGGTACTGCAGCGGGCTGGTACGGCAGTTCAACATCGGCACCGTGGTGGTCGGCGAGTCGGTGAACTTCCAGGGCGGCATCGACTGGCTGCGCGAGGCCGGCGTGCAGGTGATTGACCTGCACGACGGCGAATGCATCCAGCTGCTGGGCGACTACATCCGCGCCAATCCCGCGGTGTGGGATGAGGACATCGGCGAGGCGTAGCCTCGACGATGGAATTGGACATGCTGGTGAGGCGTAGTGCCGACGATGTACACGAGCATGCTGGCGCGGCGTGATCAGCCGACGATGCGCGGCGCCTTCAGATGCGCGCGCTGGCGATGCAGCTTGGCGGCGATGTCCACCAGCAGCAACACGATCACCAGCGCCAGGCAGGCCTTGGCGGTCTTGTCCGCGGCGGCGGACTGCATGATCGGGCCATCGGCGATCCACCAACCCATCAACGCGATGAAGCCGGCGGTGAACGCCATTTCCAGCCGTCGCAGGTTCACCGACCAGCGGCCCGCGCGCAGTACCTGCAGCGACACCACGAAGCCGCCCAGCCACAGCACCAGCACCGGCCAAGCGCGATGGCGCAGGAACTGCGGATCAATGGCCAGCGCACGCGCCACCGGGCCGGGCAGCTGATCGACGATCCAGGGCAGCGCCACCATCATGCTCACGCCAAAGGCGTACCAGAACAGGCCGAAGCCGAGCAGGCCGCGATTGACGCGATCGGGATCGACGATGCGCGGCTGCCAGGATCGCTGGAACCAGCCGAGGCGGCGCAGGCCCGCGCCGATCATCGCGATGATCAGCATGAAGCCCGGCCACCACAACGCGCCCAGGCCGTTGGTCAGGTACCACGCGGCGAAGGAGCCGCCGTTGAAGACGTCCGACAAGGTCAGCGCCCATTGCAGCGCCACGCCGATCACCGCGACGAGCACGAACGAGCGCGTCTGCTCGGCCGGAATGATCACCGTACCCGGCGCGCGATAGCGTGCGGCCACGTCGGTAGGTGCGCCGAACTCGCGCAACAGCTGCAACACCATCGCGTCATCGGCCGCACGGCCGGCCTCGCTGGCGCGTCCTTCCAGCATTTCACCCAGCAGACCGCGCAACTCCAGGCTGATCTCCGCGCGGTCGCGCGCCGGCAGGCGTCGCACCACATCGGCCACGTAGGATTCGATCACGGCATTCGTGTTCATGCACCTTTCTCCGCAAGAAGACCGCTCATGGTCGCCACCTGGGCGTTCCAGAACGCAGTCAGTTCGATGAGCAACGCCTCACCGGCGTCGTTGAGACGGTAATAACGGCGCGGCGGGCCTTCCTCGATGCGCCACTCCGAGGCCAGCAGGCCCTGGCTTTCGAGCCGGCGCAGCAACGGGTAGAGCGTGCCCTCTTCGATCGGCATGCCGCGCAGGGCCAGCGCCTGGCGCAGCGAGTAGCCGTACTGGAAGTCGCGCAGCTGGGACAGCACCGCCAGCACCAGCACGCCGCGACGCAGCTCCAGTTCCAGCTTGGCCCCCGGGTTTTCCTTGAGCTCAACCATGTGCCACCCCGTAACGTTTGGCGCACATTACTTTGTGTCGCACAGTATGGCAATAGCCAAAGGCGACCGTTGGTCGGTTCGGGAGGGTGCAGGTGATAAGCCCTTCTCCCGGCGGGAGAAGGGATTCATGGGCGCACTTACAGGATGTAGCGGCTCAGATCCGGATCCTGGACCAGTTCACCCAGGTGCGAATCGACGTAGGCGCGATCGATGGCCACCGTCTGGCCATCACGATCCGGCGCCTCGTAGCTCAACGAATCCAGCAAGCGCTCCAGCACCGTGTGCAAACGGCGGGCGCCGATGTTCTCCTGCCGCTCGTTGACCTGCGCGGCAATCTCGGCGAGGCGATCGATGGCGTCATCGCTGAAGCTCAGGCTCACGCCTTCGGTCTTCATCAACTCCACGTACTGCTTGCTCAGCGCGGCCTTGGGTTCGGTCAGGATGCGGATGAAATCGTCCTTGGACAGTGCCGACAACTCCACCCGGATCGGAAAGCGGCCCTGCAGTTCCGGAATCAGATCGCTGGGCTTGGCCAGGTGGAACGCACCCGAGGCAATGAACAGGATGTGGTCGGTCTTGACCGTACCGTACTTGGTGCTGACGTTGGAACCTTCCACCAGCGGCAGCAAGTCGCGCTGCACGCCTTCGCGGCTGACGTCGCCGCCGCCGATGTTGTCGCCGCGCTTGGCCACCTTGTCGATTTCATCGATGAAGACGATGCCGTTCTGCTCACAGGCTTCGATGGCGGCCGAGCGGATATCGTCCTCGTTGACCAGCTTGGCGGCTTCTTCTTCGATCAGCTGCGGACGCGCCGACTTGATCGTGACCATGCGCTTGTGGGTCTTGCCGCCGCCGAGGTTGGAGAACATCTGGCGCAACTGCTGGCCCATCTCTTCCATGCCGGGCGGGGTCATGATGTCCACGCCCACGTTGGCCGACAACTCCACTTCGATTTCGCGATCATCGAGTTCGCCGTTGCGCAGCATCTTGCGGAATTTGAGCCGGGTCTCGTTGTCCTGCGCCGAAGGTTCGTGGCGGGCGGCTTCCGGATCAAAGCCGATGCCGGCGCTGCGACGCGGCAGCAGGGCGTCGAGCAGGCGATCCTCGGCGCGCTCCTCGGCCTGCGTGCGCACGCGCACCTTGGCCTGTTCGCGGTACATCTTGACCGCGGTGTCGGCCAGATCGCGGACGATCTGCTCCACGTCCTTGCCGACGTAGCCCACTTCGGTGAAGCGGGTCGCCTCGACCTTCACGAACGGCGCGTTGGCCAGGGTCGCCAGGCGACGTGCGATCTCGGTCTTGCCGACACCGGTGGGGCCGATCAGCAGGATGTTCTTGGGCATCACTTCATTGCGCAGCGACTCGGGCAACTGCATACGCCGCCAGCGATTGCGCAGGGCGATGGCGACGGCGCGCTTGGCGCTGTGCTGGCCGACGATGTGGCGATCCAGCTCCTGCACGATTTCGCGCGGAGTCATCAGGGAAGAGTTCGTGTCATTCATGGGGGCAAGGGGGAGGTAGTGAATGCGGGGGCAGGACGAAGGCGAGCCGGGACGGCTTACAGCTCTTCGACCACGACGTTGCGGTTGGTGTAGATGCAGATGTCGCCGGCGATGTTCAACGCTTCCACCGCGATGGACTTTGCGTCCAGTTCGGTATGCGCGAGCAGCGCGCGGGCGGCGCTCAATGCGTAGGAACCGCCGGAGCCGATGGCGATGATGCCGTCTTCCGGTTCGATCACGTCACCGGTACCGCTGATGATCAGCGAGGTCTCCTTGTCGGCCACGGCCAACAGCGCCTCGAGCTTGCCCAGGCGGCGTTCGGTGCGCCAATCCTTGGCCAGTTCAACGGCGGCGCGCTGCAACTGGCCGTGCTTTTCCAGCTTGGCTTCAAACAGTTCGAACAAGGTGAACGCATCGGCGGCGGCGCCGGCAAAACCGGCCAGCACCTGGCCATCGCGGCCGAGCCGGCGCACCTTGCGCGCGTTGCCTTTCATGACGGTGTGGCCCAGCGTCACCTGGCCATCGCCGGCGACCGCGACATGACCGTTGCGGCGCACCGAAATGATGGTGGTGGCGTGGAAAACGTTGGGATTCTGGCTGGGGTCCATGGGGCCTCCGGGGTGTTCTCCCTGAGGTGGGGACGGCCCCGGGGGGATCAAGCAGGACTTTTGGGGGGTTTGCGTTTGGCGCGCGGATGCGCGGCGTCGTACACCTTGGCCAGGTGCTGGAAATCCAGATGCGTGTAGATCTGGGTGGTGGCGATGTCGGCGTGGCCGAGCAACTCCTGCACGCCGCGCAGATCGCCGGAGGATTCGAGGATGTGACTGGCGAAGCTGTGGCGCAGCATATGCGGATGCACATGCTTGAACAGGCCTTGTCGCTGCGCCAGTTGCTTGAGCCGGATCTGCACGGCGCGCTGCGAAATCGGCGCGCCGCCACGGCCGGGAAACACCTGCGCCGCGTTGTCGCCGCCCTGCTCCGCCCGCCATGCCGCCAGCGCATTGCGCGCATGCGATCCCACCGGCACCTTGCGCTGCTTGCTGCCCTTGCCCAGCACGGTGACATAGCCATCGAGCAGATCCAGATCGCCCCAGCGCAGGCCGCACAATTCGCTCAGGCGCAGGCCGGAGGAATAGAACAGTTCCAGCAGGGCGCGATCGCGCAGGCCCAACGGCACATCGGTGGGCACTTCCACCAGCCGCACGGCTTCGTCGGCGTCCAGCACCTGCGGCAACTTGCGCGCAGCCTTGGGTGCCTTGAGGCCCGCGGCCGGGTTGGCGATCACGCGTCCGTGCTTGAGCAGCCACTGATAGAAACTGCGGCAGGCCGACAAGCGCCGCTGCAGGCTCTTGGGTGACAGGCCGCGCCGATGCTCGGCGGCGACAAAGCTGCGCAAGGCATCGGCCGGTACGGCGGTGAGGTCGTCCAGCGCCTGCCGGGCCGCCCACTCGGCCAGTGCGATCAGGTCGCGCCGGTAGGCATCCAGGGTGTGCGCGGACATGCGGCGCTCCACCTGCAGATGGGCCAGGAATCCATCGATACAGGCGCGGGCCGCCGCACTGGGTTGGCTGTCGCTCACGCCTGGCCTCGCATCGTGTCCACGCCCGAGTGTGGTCGTCGGGCTCAGGCCTCGAAGCGCTTCAGGGCGGTGTTCAAGGATTCGCCCATCATGCGCAGGAACAGCGTGCCCATGCCCGGATAGAAGCGGTTGGGATCCAGGCTGCCGACCGCCACCAGGCCTACGCCGGGAAGCGGCAGCAAGGCCGAGGACTGCACTTCTTCCGCGCGGCCTGCGTACAGCACCACGTTCTTTTCCGGCTGCAGGCGACCGCAGATCGGCTCGCCATCCTTCAGGCAATCGCGGAACGGCACCAGGTGCGCATTGGACTCGTCGATCACCTGCAGCCACTCGGCATCTTCCAGTCCGGCCACCGGCCGCAGCAGGACGATGCTGACGCGGTCGCCATTGAAATCTTCCGCCAGCGACGCCGCCATGGCGCGCAACGTATCGGCGGCATTGTCCTGCTTGAGCAAGGCCAGCGTGAGCTGATGGGTGCGCACGGCCAGGCGCTCGTTCTCCTGCGCGTTGGCGAACAGATCGTTCAGGCGCTTGGACAGTTCGCGGTTCTTGTCGCGCAGCACTTCCAGCTGGTAGCTGGCCAACGACGCGGCCGGGCCGTCGTCGCGTGGCACCACCAGGCTCAGCGCCAGGTCCGGAAACTGCTTGAGGAACGCCGGATGCCGGCGCAACCAGGCCGCGACTTCGTGTGCGCCCAACTTCTCGTGATCGTTCATGCCTTCCATTCCCCTTCGAATACCAATGCCGTTGGCCCGGACATGATCACCTGCGCATCGTCGGCCGGCCACTGGATACGCAGATCGCCGCCCGGCAACGAGACGGTGACGTCGCGATCGATGCGGCCGCGCTTGATCAGCACCACCGCCGCGGCGCAGGCGCCGCTGCCGCAGGCGAGGGTTTCGCCGACGCCGCGTTCGAACACGCGCAGGCGGATGTGATCGCGGGCGATGACCTCGGCAAATCCGACATTCACCGACTCGGGAAAGCTCGCCGATTGCTGCAGGGCCGGACCGTAATGCAGCACCGGCGCGCTGGCGGCCGCGGGCACCTCGATGACCGCATGCGGATTGCCCATCGACACCGCGCCAAAACGCAGGCGCAGATCTTCATTCAGAGTCACGTCGTATTCCAGCTGCGCCTGTGCGAAGCCGGCCAGCGGAATCCGCGCCGGCTGGAACTCCGGCACGCCCATCGCAATGGCATAGCGGCGGTCGCCCAAGGCCTGCACCTCATGCGTGGTCAGCGGGCTGTCGACGCGGAAGCGATCGCCGCTGGCCACGCCGGCGCGCACCAGCCAGTCGGCGACACAGCGCGCGCCATTGCCGCATTGCTGCGAGCTGGAGCCGTCGGAATTCCAGATGCGGTAGGACGCCACGGCGCCGGCGCTGCGCGGCGGCTCGATGGTCAGGATTTGATCACAGCCCACGCCGGTATGGCGATCGGCCAGGCGCGCGGCCAGGCGGGGCGCGGGCGGCGGCGTGCCGTCGCGCAGGTCCAGCACCACGAAGTCATTGCCCGCGCCATGCATCTTGCTGAAAGGCAGGCGCTGCTCGCTCGCCGACACACGTGCGCTCATGGGTGGCCGGTGGACGTGTCAGCAGGCGGCGTGACCGGCGGCGTGCTGCTGTCGGCCGGCGGGGTCTTGTCTTCAGTCGGCGTGGCGGCGTCGCTGGCGGCGTCGCTGGCCTCCGCATCGGCCTCGACGCCGGTTTCGGCACCGGTATCGGTCTCGCCCTCCACCGGCGCGTCGCTGGCCGGCTCCACGGGTTCCACTGGCGGCTCCTGCGGCGGCAGGAACAGCGGGCCCTTGGCGCCGCAGGCGGCAAGCAGGATCACGGCAAGGCTGGCGGCAACGAGACGAAGCGATCGGTTCATGGCGGCGAGTATAGCCAGCGCCGGATGAATTGGTCGGCGATCAGCGCCGCCGGATCATGCGGATCATGCCGGGGGCTCGGGCCGCAGCCACAGCCAGGTGGCCACGATCGCCATGCAGGCAATGGGCAGCGCCACCATCCAGGCACGGTGGCCGCCACTGAGCAGCATGATCGCCAGCAGGATCACGGCGCAGCCCAGCATGGTCCAGGTCGCAGCCCATTTGGCCCGCCGCGAAACCGCGCGATGCGCCTGCCAGTCGCGGATCATCGGGCCGAAGCGCGCATGCGCCAGCAGCCAGGCGTGCAGGCGATCCGAACCGCGCGATGCGGCGTAGGCCGCGATCAGGATGAACACCGTGGTCGGCAGGCCCGGCACGAAGATGCCGATGATGCCCAGGCCCAGACTGGCATAGGCCAGCAACCACCAGGCCCAGCGAAAGCGCGTGCGTGGCGGTGGCGGGGATGGCGTTGGATTCACCACGACGTTGTACCGCATGCGCGTCCATCTGTGCAGCCGGGCGGCAGGCAAAAAAAAGAGCCGGGCATGGCCCGGCTCTTTCTGCGACTCGGCGTTGGCGTGCTTACTGCACCTGATCCTTGGACACGCCCAGTTCGTCGATGACGAAGGCGTAGTACTCGGAAATTTCCTTGTAGCGACGGAAACGGCCGGACTTGCCGCCGTGGCCGGCGTCCATGTTGGTGCGGAACAGCACCGGCAGCGAGCCGGTGTTGAGGTCGCGCACGCGCGCCACGTACTTGGCCGGCTCCCAGTACTGCACCTGCGAATCCCACAGGCCGGTGCCGACGAAGATCGCCGGATAGGCATGCTTGCCCAGGTTGTCGTAGGGCGAGTAGGTGAGCATGTAGTCGTAGTACTTCTGCTGCTCCGGATTGCCCCACTCGTCGTACTCGTTGGTGGTCAGCGGAATGGTCGGATCGAGCATGGTGGTGACCACGTCGACAAAGGGCACCTGCGAGACGATCACGCGGTACTTGTCCGGCGCCAGGTTGGTGACCGCGCCCATCAGCAGGCCACCGGCGCTGCCGCCCATCGCCGCCACGCGATCCTTGCTGGCGTAGCCCTGCTTGACCAGGCCGTCGGTGACGTCGACGAAATCGGTGAAGGTGTTCTTCTTGTTGAGCAGCTTGCCGTTGTCATACCAGGCACGACCCATTTCCTGGCCGCCACGGATATGCGCGATGGCGTAGACCATGCCGCGATCGAGCAGGCTCACCACGGTGGTGCTGAAGCCCGGGTCCATCGAGGCGCCGTAGCTGCCGTAGCCGTACTGCAGCAGGGCGGCGCTGCCGTCCTTCTTGAAGCCTTTCTTGTACACCAGCGACACCGGCACACGGGTGCCGTCGCGCGCTTCGACCCACACGCGCTCGGTGGTGTACTTGCTGCTGTCATAGCCCAGCACCGGTTGCTGCTTGAGCTGGCGACGCTCGCCGGTCTGGGTGTTGAGTTCGTAGGTGGTGGCCGGCGTGGTCATCGAGGTGTAGCTGTAGCGCAGCCACGGGGTGTCGTGCTCGGAGTTCACGTCCAGGCCCATCGAATACGCCGGCTCGTCGGCCTTCACGTATTCCTCCTTGCCATCCGGACGCAGCAGGCGGATCCGCTCCAGGCCTTCGGAACGCTCGCTGATGGCGGTATAGCCGTCAAACAGTTCGAAGCCTTCGATGTAGACCTTGTCGCTGTGCGGAACGAAGTCCTTCCACTGGGTGCGCGAGGTGGCGTTGCTGGGCGCGGTCATCAGCTTGAAATTGGTGGCGTTCCAGTTGGTCCGGATCACCCAGCGGCCATCGAGGTGATCGGCGCTGTATTCCACGTCGCGTTCGCGCGGGGCGAGCACCACGAACTCCTGCGGGTTGGCCGCCGGCGCGCAGCGCGACTCGGACGAGACCGTGCTCTCCACGCCGATGCAGATGAACTTGTCATCGCGGGTGCGGCCCACGCCCATGTAGAAGCTGTCGTCCTTCTCCTCGTACACCAGCACGTCCTGCGCGACCGGCGTGCCCAGCACGTGCTTCTTCACCTTGATGGTGAGCAGGGTCTCGGGATCGTTCTCGACGTAGAACAGGGTCTTGTTGTCGTCGGCCCAGACCAGGTTGGGCGAAACGCCCTTGATCACGTCCGGATAGATCTCGCCGGTGTCCAGGTTCTTGAAGCGGATCGTGTACTGGCGGCGGCCGTTGTCATCGTCGGCGTAGGCCAGCAGGCGGTTGTCCTGGCTGACCTCGTAGTCGCCGACGTTGTAATAGTTCTTGTCGGCGGCCAGCTCGTTGACGTTGAGCAGGATTTCCTCGACGCCTTCCATGCTGCCCTTGCGGCGCGCATGCACGGGATAGTCCTTGCCGGTCTCGAAGCGCGTGTAGTACCAGTAGCCACGCTCGCGGTACGGCACGCTGCTGTCGTCCTGCTTGATGCGGGCGACGATTTCCTTGTACAGCGTTTCCTGCAGCGGCTTGAGCGGCGCCATCTGCTGATCGACGTAGGCGTTCTCGGCGTTGAGGTAGGCCAGCATCTCCGGGTTCTCGCGCTTGTCATCGCGCAGCCAGTAGTACTCGTCGTTGCGCTCGGCGCCGAACGGCGCCTTGACCACGTGCGGCTTCTTGGCCGCATCGGGCGGCGTGACGGCGGCGGCAAGGGCGGGGGCGGAGATCGGGGTGGTCATCAGGACAGTCGCGAACAGAAGGGAAGTCGGCTTCATGGATGGGGTCCGGATTTATTTAGTCAACTGCTGCCAGAGGAATGTGAAAGCCAGCGCGTTCATATGGGCGGTCTGGGCGTTGTTGGCCGCGCCGCCGTGGCCGCCTTCGACGTTTTCGAAATAGCGCACGTCTTTGCCGGCTTCCAGCATCTTGGCCATCATCTTGCGGGCATGGCCGGGGTGCACGCGGTCATCGCGGGTGGAGGTCATGAACAAGGTCGGCGGATAGGTCTTGGCCGGATCGAACAGGTGGTACGGCGAGAACTTCTGGATGTAGTCCCAGTCGGCCGTATCCGGGTTGCCGTATTCGGCCATCCAGGAGGCGCCGGCCAGCAGATGGCTGTAGCGCTTCATGTCCAGCAGCGGCACCTGCACGACCACCGCACCGAACAGCTCCGGATACTGGGTCAGCATGTTGCCGGTGAGCAGGCCACCGTTGCTGCCGCCCTGGATGCCCAGGCGCTTGGGCTGGGTGATCTTGTTGGCGATCAGATCCTCGGCGACCGCGGCGAAGTCTTCATAGGCCTTGTGGCGATTGGCCTTGAGCGCGGCCTGGTGCCAGCGCGGGCCGTACTCGCCGCCGCCGCGGATGTTGGCGACCACGTACACGCCGCCCTGTTCCAGCCAGCCCTTGCCGACCGAGCCGGAATAGGCCGGGGTCAGCGAGATCTCGAAACCACCATAGCCATACAGCAGGGTGGGCGCGTTGCCGTCGTACTTCAGGTCCTTGGGGCGGACCAGGAAGTACGGCACCTTGGTGCCGTCCTTGGAGGTGGCGAAGTGCTGCTCGATGACATCGCGCGAAGCATCGAAGAAGGCCGGCATCGACTTGAGCTGTTCCGGCGCCTTGCCAATCTCGGCCAGCGACAAGGTCGACGGGGTCAGGTAGTCGGCGGCGGTCAACCACACCGCATCGCTTTCATCCGGATCCACCGCCGCCACCGCCAGCGTGCCGAATGCCGGCGCACCGACGAAAGCACTCTTGCTCCAACCGTCCGCACCCGGGGTCAGCACACTGAGCTTGTTCTTGACGTCTTCCAGCACGTTCAGGACCAGGTGGTGGCGGGTGAAGCTGAAGCTGGCCAGCGAGGTGCGATCGGTCGGCGCAAACAGCACGTCGAACTCGCGCTTGCCGGCGATGAAATCGTCGAAGCGCGCGGCCAGCAGCGAGCCGGCGGCGTAGGTCTTGCCGCCGACGGTCCAGGGTTCGCGCAGTTCCAGGGTCAGCCATTCGCGGAAGGCGCCCTTGTTGGCCGAATTGGGCGCATCGATCTTGCTCAACTTGCCGTCGGCGCCGCGCAGGTACAGCTCATCGTTGTAGAAGGCGATGGTGCGGCTGACGAAGTCGCGCTCGAAGCCCGGGGTGTCGTCGTGCATGGCGGCGATGTACATGTCATCGGTCTTGCCCTCGTACACCACGGTGGCGGCCGACAGCGGGGTGCCGCGCTTCCATTCCTTGACGATGCGCGGATAGCCGGAACTGGTCATGCTGCCGTCGCCGAAATCCGTGTAGACGTAGACGGTGTCGGCGTCCTTCCAGCCCAGGCCACCCTTGGCGGCGGGACGGAAAAAGCCTTCCTTGAGGAAGGTCTTGGTGGTCAGGTCGAATTCGCGGGTGACGTCGGCGTCGGAGCCGCCGTGCGAGAGCGCGATCAGGCAGCGCTGATAGTCAGGCTTGCGGCAATCGGCGCCGTGCCAGACCCACTTCTCGTCACCGCTCAGGCCCTCGGCCTGGTTGAGCGCATCGAGATCCAGCACGGTTTCCCACTGCGGCTGCGGCTTGCGGTATTCGGCCAGGGTGGTGCGGCGCCACAGGCCGCGCTCGTGCTGCTTGTCCTTCCAGAAGTTGTAGTAGTACTCGCCGATCTTCTGGACCGCGGGAATCTTGGCGTCCGAGTCCAGGATGGTCAGGATGCTGGCTTCGAGCTGCTTGAAGCGCGGCGTGCTGGCGATTTCCGCCTCCGCCTTGGCGTTCTGCGCCTTCACCCATTCCAATGCCTTGGCATCTTCGACTTGTTCCAGCCAGGCATACGGGTCGGCGGACACGGGGGCTTTCTCCTGGGCATGGACGGCGCCGGCAGCGGCGATGGCGATACCTGCCGCCAGGCAGGCATGGGCGAATGTGGGCATGGGCGAGCGACTCCAATGGCGTGCGGTGAGCAGCCTGGCACGCTAGCACAGCGCCTGAACGCCCCTCCCCTGCCGAAGGTCAGGTCGCGCGCGCCCCATGCGACGCCCAGTGTGCCGGCATCGGCGCGCGCCGGCGAGCCTGGCCACCCAAGCGACGGCGACGGCGCCCGGTCCACGCGCCCCGCCGCGGCCAGGGCAGGCGAAAGCGGTGCAATGCCCACCACGCGGCCAACGGCATGCCGACCAGCCACAGCGGCGCCCAACCCAGCCAGGGGATCTGTCCGCGCCCCAGCGGAAACAGCAGCACGATGAGCAGGCCGCACACCACCATGCGGCGCAACCAACGATCCAGGGGCAGCAACGGTGCGTGGCGACTGTCGAATTGCGAGGCGAGGGTCAGCATGGTGTGAGGCCCGTGTATGGAAGGGCGCCACGGTGCGTCACTGCTTTCTCACACATTGCGACGTTCAATGGGGCCCCGCCATTCTCCGATCACGGCCGGTATGCGATAGTCGGCAACGTCTGCGCATGACGCCGGGGAGGCGGTAAGCGTGGTTTCCGACTTTGGTTTCCAGACAGGAGTCCTGCATGTTTTCAACGCCGCGCCTTCTTCGCACCTTTTTGCTGGGTGCCTTGATTGCGACGTTGTCGGCCTGCGCCACCAGCGAGCCGCTGCCGCAAGCGCTTGATCCGGCCAGCCGCGTGCAGGGCGATGTGGACCTGTCCCGCTTCATGGGCACCTGGTATGTGGTGGCGCATATCCCGTACTTCGCCGAGCGCGGACATGTCACCGGCCGTTATGAATACAGCGCGCGCGACGACGACAAGATCGGCGTGCGTTACCTGCACCGCGAAGGTTTCTCGCAACCGGAACTGGTGCGCGAGGCGCGCGCCTCGGTCAAGGGTGGCAGCGGCAACCGCGAATGGACGCTGTGGTTTGTCGGCGTGGTGCCGGCCAAGTTCCGCGTGCTGGAAGTGGCGCCGGACTATTCCTGGGCGTTGATCGATTACCCCGAACGCGATCTGGGCTGGATCTTCGCGCGTACCCCGGATGTGGACGACGCGCTGTACCAGCAGTTGATCCGCAAGATGCGCGACTACGGCATCAATGCACGTCAGCTGGTGCGTGAGCCGCAGCTGCCGGCGCAGGTCGGCCAGCCGGGATTCGCCGAGCCCAAGCTGCCGTAACGCCGGGCGGGTGTGCGCGCCTGCCGCCGACGCGCGCAGGCGTGTGTGGTTTTTACTGCGACTACGCCTTTGCGTAATTGGCCAGCGCCAGTTCCAGCAGCGACTTGGCCTGCTCGCGCAACACCGCCGGCTCGACGATTTCCGCGTCGGCGCCGTAGTGCAGGATGTCCATCAGCAATTCGCGCGAGACGCTGTACGGCACCTTGAGCTCGTAGCGACCATCGGAAAGCATCCGCCCCTGCTGCTTGGAGTGCCATTGTTCGTCGGCCACCCAGCGCGCGGCCTTGGCGCTGAAGACAATGGTCGCCCAACCTTTGGGTTCGCCGGAAAAGATGCCGTAGCTCGACGCCAGGTGGTGGTTGAGGTCATCGTTGGACAGGTCCTTGGCCGGCTCGTCCAGCGCACGGGCCTGGCCCATCCGATCCACGGCGAAGCTGCGCAGGCCCTGGCGTTCGTGATCCCAGGCATCCAGGTACCAGTTGTCGCGGTAGTGGGTGATCCGCTGCGGTGATACCAGCCGGCGGGTGCGCTCGTCGGTGGAACGGGCGCGGTACTCGAACGCCAGCTGGCGGCGCTCCAGCACGGCCGAGGCGACGGCGCGGAAGCTGGCCTCATCGATATGGCGGCCGCGGTGCGGAATCACCCGGACCCGGTCCACCGGCCATTGCGAAACGCCGGCGTGGTCGGCCAACAGGCCTTCGATGCGCTTCTGCAGCGGCGCAAGCGCGCCGGACAGCACGCCGCCGCCGGTGCGCACCAGCAGTTGCTGGGCCGCCAGCAGCGCATACAACTCTTCGGAACTCAGCCACAGGCCGGGCAGTTCGAAACGGTCGCCTTCGCTGGCGTTGTAGCGGAACCCGGCTTCGCCATCGCCTTCAATTGGCGCCATCAAGGCATCGCGCAGGTAGGCCAGGTCGCGGTAGACCGTGGCGCGGGAGCAGCCCAGCTCTTCCTGCAGGCGCTTGACCGTCACCGGATAGCGCGAGGCTTTCAGGATGCGATGCAGGGAAGTGATGCGTTCGATCTTGTCCATGCCATGATTATGGCCGAGCCGTGGCCGTTTTCGCCGCCCGGTTCGCGTTGGCATCGGTATGAGCCCTCGGCCGCTTGGGCCCGTGCGGTGCCAGGAGTCCGGCGCGTGTCCACGTCCTTGTTTCCGCCCGCCCGGACGCCCCCAACGCACGGACCCAAGCGGCCGTTGTCCTGACTCGTGGAGCCTGCCATGTCGCGTCGCGCTCAGTTGTTGTCGTCTGCCTTGATTCCACTGGTGTGTCTGGCCGCCTGCAAGCGCGAGCCCTCGCCGGCCGCTGAGCCGGCCGCGCCGTCGGCCGCTGCGGCGCCAGCGGCAGCCGCGCCAGCCCAGGCCGGGGCCGAAACGGCGACCGCTGCCGCCACGGCGCCGACCGAAGCCGCCCTGGCCGAAGTGCGCACGTCGATGGACAAGTTCCTCGCCGCCAAGAGCTTCCATGCGGTGATGACGGTGGAAGGCAGCGCGCCGATGCAGAACGAGTTGGACTTCGTCGCGCCGGATCGCTATCGCATGGCGATGCCGGTGGGCACGCAGATCATCATTGGCGACACCATGTACATGGAGATGCATGGCCAGCGCACGCGCGTGCCGATCCCCGAAGGCACCATCAGCGGCTGGCGCGACCCGCTGAAGATCGAGCAGAACCGCAACAGCCTGTCGGTGCAGTTCCTGGGCCAGGAACAGGTGGGCGACCAGCAGGCGCGCAAGTACCGGGTCCAGCACAGCCAGCCGGAGCCGGGCGAGTTCCTCTACTGGGTCGACCGCGACGGCCTTCCCCTGCAGTTGCGCACCAGCGGCGAGGCCAAGGCCGGGCCCTACACGATGACGCTGCAGTACTCGCGCTTCGACGACCCCAGCATCGCCATCAACGCGCCCTGAGCCGGGCCGCGAAGATAAAATGCACCTGATCCGACGTCGGGGCGTCTGACAAAACTGAATGATCGCGTGGCAGAATCGGTCACGAAAGTGAATCCAAACAATCACTTGCCTTGAGGCGGTGGTCCGGGATTCGTTAACATGTAACCGTTTTCCGCCCCGCGTTGGCCCAGACCCGCGTGCGGCGCTTCTTGTCTGTCGAGGCCCCCCATGCCGCCCAAGTTGTCCCTGCTCGTCCCCACCTTGCTTGCCCTGGCGCTCAGCCCGGGCCTGGCTGCCGCGCAGGATGCCGCACCGCCCATCGCCCTGCCGACCCCGCCCCCGCCGCCGGAAAGCGCGCAGGAAAACCTGAAGCAGCAAACCGATGCGCCCGCCGCCAAGGTCGAAGGGGCCGTGACCCAGAAAGATTCGCTGGCCAAGAGCCACCGTTTTGCGGTGGTACCGCTGCCGCCGCCGCCGGTGGTCGAGGCCGAACCGCTCAAGCCCAGCTCGCCATGGAGCGGCGGCGGCGAGCTCGGCTTTGCCTCCGCGCATGGCAACAGCTCCAACGAAAGCCTCAACGCCAAGCTGGATCTGAACTACGCCGACGGCAGCGAGTGGAAGTACAGCGGCAGCCTGTCAGGCCTGCGCGCCAGCTCGGAGTACACTAACGAGCAGCCCGACGGCAGCATCACCCGCGAGCGCCGCACCACCGCCAACCGCTACACGCTCAATGGCAATGCGGCCTATCGCACCGACTCGCGCGGCACGGTCAATACTTCGTTGCGCCATGAGCACGATGACTTCGGCACCTTCAGCCAGCAGACCTCGCTGAGCCTGAGCTACGGTAACCGCGTGGTGGATGGCGATCGCACCCAGCTGGATCTGCAGGTGGGCCCGGGTTATCGCCGTGCCTACGACACCCTGGAAGAACGCAACGAAACCAGCCTGATCGGCCGCGGCCTGGTGGATCTGAAGGTGTCATTGAGCGAAAGCACCGAACTGAGCAACAAGCTGCTGGTGGAATCGGGCGAGTACAACACCTTCGCGCAGAATGATCTGAGCCTGTCGGTGACGATGAATTCGCACCTGGCCTTGAAGGCCGGCTGGCAGGCGCGCCACAACAGCAACGCCGCCGAAGATCTGAAGAAGACCGACACGCTGTCGACGATGAACGTGGTCTACCGCTTCAAGTAAGTCAGCCGTGCGCGGCCAACAACGCGTCGGCGCCATCGGCGAGTAGCTGTTCGGCGACGGCAATGCCCAGGGCTTCCGGGTTGCGTGCACTGCCTTGAGCCTCGGCGCGCACCGCGCGTCCGTCTTCCACCGAACCCACCAGGCCCTGCAGGTGCAGGCTGGTGCCATCGGCGGACAACACGGCGATACCGGCCACCGGCACATGGCAGCTGCCATGCAGGCGCCGGTTCATGGCGCGCTCGGCTTCCACGCAGGCGCGGGTGGGCGCGTCATCCAGTGCGGCAAACAAGGCCTGGGTGGCGGCATCGTCCTGCCGGCACTCCACTGCAATGGCGCCCTGCGCCGGCGCTGGCAGCCACTCCGGCGGCAGCAGGCGGGCGCGGATGCGATCGTGGAATCCCAATCGATCCAGGCCGGCGCAGGCCAGCAGGATGGCGTCGTATTCGCCCGCATCCAGCTTGGCCAGGCGCGTGTTGACGTTGCCACGCAAGTCGCCCACCTGCAGATCCGGACGGCGGGCGCGCAGCTGCGCCTGGCGCCGCAGCGACGAGGTGCCCACGCGTGCGTCTGCCGGCAGCGACTGCAGATCGGCATGGTGATTGGAAACAAAGGCATCGGCCGAGTCGGCACGCGCCAGGATCGCGCACAGCGCAAACTGGCCTTCCAGATCCATCGGCACATCCTTGAGCGAATGCACCGCGCAGTCGGCCTCATCGCGCAGCATCGCCAGCTCCAGTTCCTTCAGGAACAGGCCCTTGCCGCCGATGGCCGCCAGTGAGCGATCCAGCACTTCATCGCCGCGCGTGCTCATGGGCACCAGCACCACCTCGAGTTCGGGATGGGCCGCGCGCAGCTGCTCGGCGACATGTTCGCTCTGCCAGAGGGCGAGCGGGCTCTTGCGGGTGGCGATGCGCAGTTTCATGGCGCCATTATCGGCGCAAGCCCGCGCCACGGGAATCGATCCGGGCCGCGCTGCGTCACTGCGCCGCAGCGCAGCGGCGGTTCAGAGGTTCTTGACCGTCTCGCGCAGGCCGGCCACGCAGCGGCGGCTGACTTCCAGCGGCGCCTTGGCGTGGCGCAGGATCGCCTGCACATGGCCGTCGCCCACGCGCTTGAGTTCAACCAGCTCGTGCCGGGCCACCAGGCAATTGCGGTGGATGCGCACGAAGCGTTCGGCAAACTCCTCTTCCAGCGATTTCAGCGATTCCTCGATCAAGTCCTCGCCGCGGGCGTGGTGCACCACCACGTACTTTTCCTCGGCCTGCAGGTAGTGCACTTCATCGATGGGAATCAGCCGCAGGCTGCCACGCAGACGCGCACAGAGGTGCGTGCGCGCGCTCGGCCGCAACGCTTCGCCATTGCCGGCGTGGCCATTGCCGGCGCCGTTGCCGCCGCGGCCGGCGATGAACATGCGCGCCCGATCCAGCGCCGCCAGCAGGCGCTCGGCGCGGATGGGTTTCATCAGGTAGTCGATGGCCGCGGCCTCGAAGGCCGACAGCGCATGGGCGTCGTAGGCGGTGCAGAACACCACCGCCGGGCGCGGGTCGAACGCGGCCAGATGGCGCGCCGCTTCCAGGCCGTCCACGCCGGGCATGGCGATGTCCAGCAGCACCACGTCGGGTTGGTGTTCGGCGCAGGCCTGCAGGGCTTCCAGCCCGTTTTCCGCCTCGGCCACGACTTCGATGCCGGCATGTTCGGCCAGCAGCGCACGCAGTCGATCGCGGGCCAGTGATTCGTCGTCGGCAATGACCACTTTCACGGGACGCTGTTCCTTGGGCTCAACGGCAGGGAGGATGTTCACAGCGGTTGCCGTGGATAGTAGCCCTCGCGCGAGCGGCCGTCATCCGTGGCAAAAACCGTCGTTTTCCGTCACAACGCAAAAAGTCCCGACATCCAGTCAGCCAGTGCGGCGATCTCTTCGGCGCAGACCTGATGGCCCATCGGGTAGGCATGCCATTGGACAGCGAAGCCCATGGCCTGCAGCGCCTGCGCGCTGCGTTGCGCATGCACCATCGGAATCACCGGGTCGCCGCTGCCGTGGGCCATGAACACGGGTTGGCGGGTGGCCTGATCGGCCAGTTTCTGCGCGGCAAGCTCCATGCCCGGCAGGTAGGTGGACAGCGCAATCACCCCGGCCAGCGGCTGCGAACGCCGCAGTGCGGCGCTGAGGGCAATCGCCCCGCCCTGCGAGAAGCCGGCCAGCAACAGCCGTTCCGGCGCCATGCCGCGCGCCAGTTCGCGATCAATCAGAGACTGCACCTGGACGATCGATTCCTCGATGCCGTCGCTGTCGGCGCGGGTGGCGAAGTCCATGCCGACGATGTCGTACCAGGCGCGCATGCGCACGCCGTTGTTGATGGTCACTGCGCGCACCGGCGCGTGCGGGAAGACGAAGCGCAGCGCCGGCCAGTCCGGGCGTACCAGCTCGGGCACGATCGGCGCGAAATCGTGGCCATCGGCGCCCAGGCCGTGCAACCAGAGGACGGACCAGGCCGGCGCGGCGCCGGTTTCCTGCTCCACGGTGTCGAGCAATGCAGTGGGGTGGGTATCCATGCCGGCCATTGTCGCCGCAGCGAGCCTGCCGCGGCCAGTACGCCGGCCTCAGATATCGAAGGCCAGCATGTCGCGCCCGATGGCGTTGCGCAGCACGCGCTGGTACACCGGCGTGGCGCCGCCGCCATTGGTCATCACCGCGATGCCGCGCCGGCGCAGCGGATCGCCGACCACGAAGGTCTTGTAGCGGCCGGCATTGGCGCCGCCATGCCAGCACCAGCGCTGGCCTTCGCCAATCATTTCGAGATTCCAGCCCAGGCCCTTGTCGATCCAGCCCGCCCGCACCGGAAATTGCGGCGAGAACATCGCATCGCGCGTGGCCGGGCGCAGCGCGCCGCCGTGTTCGCTGTCACGCATGGCGAAGTCGAGGAAGCGCACGTAGTCGCTCACCGGTCCGCGCAGGCTGGCGGCGGAATTGGCAATCAGATCGCCCGGCCAGACGAAGTGCGCGCTGTCGCTCAAGGCCACCGCACGCGGCTGCAGGCGCACCGCATCCGGCCAACGCCAGTCGGCAATCGGCTTGCCTTCGGCGTCGGCGATTCGCTGCAGGATCGCCCATTGCTCGCGGAAGGTCTGCACCGGCGGCGTTTCACCCGGCGCCGCCACGCCCATCACCGAGTCACGGGCGGCATCGGCGTTCCAGGTATAGGTGCTGCGCTGCATGCCGGCCGGCGCGAACAGCAGGCGCTGCGCCAAGCGATCCAGGCTTTCATCACAGACCGCTTCCACCGCCAGCTGCAGCCAGAAGAAGGCCTCGCCCGAGTAGCGGATTTCCGCGCCCGGCTCGGCGATGGTACGCAGCGGCGTGCGCTCGGGATGTTCGCGCCAGTTGGGCAGGCCAGTGGTATGGCGCAGCACATCACGCACGGTGATGCGCGACAGGCGCGGGTCGTCGCTGGCCAGATAATCCGGGCGCAGGTAGCGGAACAGCGGCGCCTCCAGATCGATGCGCCCGGCATCCACCAGTTGCAGCACCAGGCAGGCGAACACGGGTTTGCTCAGTGACGCGCATTCAAACCGCGAGCCTTCTTCCACCGGCTTGCCAGTGGCGGTGTCGGCCATGCCCACCGAATGCGTCCACGCCACCTCGCCCGCTTCCAGCACCGCAATGCCCACGCCGGGCACGCCGAAGGCGCTCATCCACTCGGGCAGGTCGGCCAGGAACTGATCATCGGGAATCCACGGGTGGTCATAACGCGTCGGCGAGATGGCCCACAGCGAAGCCGGTGCCAGCGACAGCAGACCGGCCGCCGCGAACTGTCCGGCCAGCTTGCGCCGGCCGGCGTTGAATCCATTGCCCATCCCCGATCCCCGCTCCCGTGTCGTGGCCGGAGTGTAGCCGGCGCGGGCGCCGGGGTTCACTGCCGCTGGTTCGTGTCGATGGCCTGCTGCGTCACGCCCAACTTGCGCAGTTCGTCCACGGCGTGTCCGTTGCCGGGATCCAGTTCCAATGAGCGTTGATAGTTGCGGATCGCTGCCGCGCGATCACCGCCCAGCGCATGGGCTTCGGCCAGCGTGTCGTAGGTGTTGCCGCTGCGCGGGTACAGCACGGTATTGAGTTCCAGCACGGCGAGGCCTTCGCGGGTCTTGCCTTCGTCCGCCACCAGCCGCCAACCCCAGCGGTTGAGTTGATCTTCGCTGACGTCGAAACCGGGATCGGCACGCTTGAGTTCGGCCACCCGTGCCGGACCATCGCGCCAGTCGTGCGCGATCAGCGCCTTGCGCAGGGCCTTGACGTTGCCCGGCAGGCCACCGCCATTGGCCGCACTCAATTCCGGCAACCAGAAGCCGGCAATTTCATCGATGAAATCCTCTGGATTGGCGCCGGCCAGGTTGGTCAACACCACCACCGCCAGATCATCCTGCGGATAGACGTAGAACGCCGAGCGACGGCCGCCGATGCCGGCGACGGCCGGATGCTCTTCGCGTGCGACCACCGGCCAGCCATTGGCCCACGGCGTGGCGCGCCCGTCATTGAACCGGCCCGGCGACCACAACGCGGCCCGCTGTTCGGCCGACAGCAGGCGGCCTTGTTGCAACGCGATCAACCAGCGCGCGATGTCGTCGGCGCTGGCATTGATGCCGGCGCCGGTGCGCAGGAAAGCAGGAAATTCATCGAAGGCGTTTTCCAGTGCACCGGCACGCCCACTGACCGCGCCTTGCGGATAGCGATAGGGCACGGCGCGGTGCGCGGTCACGTCACGCGAGTCGCCAAACGTCGCCGTGGTCATCCCGGCCGGGACGAATTGACGCTGGCGGATGAAGTCGGAGAACGGCTGACCTGACAGCTTGTCGATGATTTTGCCGAGGATCACGTAGTTGGTCTGGTTGTAGCGGTACGCGCTGCCGGTGGGGAAATCCATCGGCAGGGTCTGCACCTTTTCCCAGGCCTGTTCTTCGCCGCCGTCGCCGACCAGCACACCGGTGCCCTGCGCGCGCGGCGGCACCAGGATGTCGGGCAGGCCGGAGGTGTGATTGAGCAGCTGGCGCACGCGGATGGTTTGCCATTGCACCGGCAAGCCGTCCAGGTAACGGCTGATGGGCGCGTCCAGTTCCAGCTTGCCGTCCTGTACCAGTTGCAGGATGGCCACGCCGGTGAAGGTCTTGGTGGCCGAATTGATCGAGAACACCGAGCCAGGCGTCACCGCGATCTGATCCTGCAGATTGGCCACGCCGTAGCTGCCGGAAAACACCATGCGGCCATCGCGCACCACCGCCACCTGCATGCCCGGGATGCGCTTGTGCGCCATCTTCTCGTGCAGGTAATCCTCCAGCCCGGCCGGCGCCGCAGCGGCTGCGGGCAGCGTCGTCGCGGCGGCAGCCGCCATGGCCGCAGGCGCAGCGGCAGGCAATGACGCGGTGGCGGTCAGGGCCTGCCAGAAGGTCAGCATGGCGGTGAACAGCAGCGACAGAATCTTCATGCATGCATCCCTGGCGTTCGCCTGCGTTACGCGGGCGGGTCCTTGTTCAGATGCAGCAGACGGGCGAAGGGTTGCACGCCGCCCGTCGCCCGCCGTGCCGCGCTCAGTTCATGCCGGGCCGCCACTGCAGGCTGACATAGAAAGAGCGCCCGTCGCCAGGCAGGAAGTTGCGGCTGTCGCGGCCCATCGCGTTGGCGATCACCCCGGTGCTGGCGATCCAGCGGCGGTCCTGCAGGTTGCGCGCGTCGGCAAACCAGCTCCAGTCCTTGCCGACTTCTCCGCCGATACGCAGGCCCAGCACCACGTAACCGGGCGCGCGGAAGGTATTGGCGTGATCGATGTAGTAGTCCTGGGGCGCCCAATCGATGTTCGGCGACAGGTACAGCCCGGTCCGCGGCTGCCAGCGCAGTTGCGCGCGCAGTTGTTGCGGCGGCAGGCCGGCCAGGGTGTTGTTGCCGTAGACCGGATCGCGGTCGAAGCGGAAGTCGTTCCACAGATAGTTGAACGATGCGCTCCAGGCCTGGGCGAAGCGCCAGTCCATGCCCGCTTCGATGCCCTGGTGCAGCGTGTGCGCGGCATTGGTGGTGCCGAGCGGATTGCCCTGGCCATCGGTCAACGACAGCAGTTCGTCCTGCACGCTGGCGCGGTAGTACACCAGGTCCAGTGACAGCGCCGGGGTCTGCCGACGGAAGCCGATTTCGCGCGTGGTCGCTCGCTGTTCGTCCACCGGGGTGACGTTGGGGCCACCGCTGAGTTCACCGAAACTCGGCGGCTCCAGGCTGCGGCTCAGATTGGCGAACAGTTCGCTGTCCGCATCCAGCCGCCAGCGCAGGCCGAGCTTGGGACTGACGCCCGCGTAGTCGACATCGAAACTCTCGTCACGCCCGCCGCTGATGAAGAGATCCTGGCTGCGCCGATCCGAGCGCAGGGCCTGCGCACCCAGGGCCAGGCTCAGATCGCGGGAGACCCAGTACTGGTTCTCCGCGTACAGCTTGGCGTTGCGCGCACGCTGGCGGAACCGGTTGCTGCGCGCACCGGCATGACCACCGTTGTTGAGATGGCGATCGTCATCGATGTCGCCCTGGGCAAGACTCAGCCCGGCGCTCAGCACATTGCGATGCCCGTGCACGGTGGTGTCACTGCGCCAGCGCAGATCCGCACCGACATCGCGGCTTTGCTGATCCAGCACCTGGAAGATCGGGTGATGCAGCGACTTGTCCGAGTAGTACGCCGACAGCATCAGCTCCTGGCCGTCGGCGGGCGTCCAGGCCAGCTTGCCGGCAAGGCGATCCAGGCGGAAGTCGCGACGCTGATCGTTGGCGAGGTTGGCAGGTGCGGCCGCGCGCGGGTTGTCGCGTGCTTCGGCCAGGGTCAGGCTGCCGGGCAGTTCGGAGCGGGTGTCCACGTGGGTCAGATACACCCGGCCTTCGAGGGTGTCGCTGAAGCGATGGCCGGCATTGCCGAACAGACGCCAGGTCTGTTGCTGCGCGTGATCGCGATAACCGTCCTGGGAGAATCCGGTCAGGCTCAGGTAGCCATCGGTGGCGCCGGCCTGGCCGGCCACCGCGATCTGTGCACGCCGGTAGGCGTCGCTGCCGGTTTCCGCGCGCAGATCAAGCGGCGGCGCGCTGTATCCGCTGGGCGATACGAAGTTGATGGCGCCACCCAACGTGGCCGCGCCGTATTCCAGCGCATTGGCGCCACGCCACACTTCGATGTAGCGCGCCGACAATGGCTCAACCGCCTGGAAGTCGAAGCCGCCGTCGGCCAGGTTGAGCGGACTGCCATCCTGCAGCAGCTCCACGCCGCGGCCGTGGAAGGTGCGTTGCACGGCGGAACCGCGAATGGACAGGCGCGATTCCTCGCTGCCGAAGCGCGGCTGCACGAACACGCCGGGCGCATACCCCAAGGCATCGACCAGGTTGCTGACGCGGCCGTCGCGATAGCGCTCGGCATCGACCAGGCCGGTGCCGCCGGCGCGCTCGCGCAGGCGTTCGCGTGCCTGTTGTGGGCTGGGCGCGGTGACGGGACCGGCGTTGCGGGCGCGCACTTCGATGCGATCGAGTTCGGTGGGTGCGCTGGCGGCTTCGGCCGCAAGCAACGAGGAAGGACAAATCAGGGCGAGCGTGATCGCCACGCTCAGGCGCGAGGCGGCTGCCGTCGCGCGCAGGGAAGACAACATGAGGCGGTGACTCCAGAAGACGGATTCAAGCCAAGGCGCAGACGCGCGGCGGGAAGCCGGCGTGGCTCAGGCGATGGAGAAATCTTTCAGAGAACCAGCGGTGGTCCGCGCGAACCCAGACCGCGCGGCGGCGGCGCCGGCCAGGGCGCGAGTCGATCACGCCATTGCGGCGCGAGGTCCACTCGACGGGGAAACAGGCAGGCGGCCAGCACGATCAGGCTGAGCAGGACCGGCCCCAGCAACACGCAGTACGGACAGTCGGCCATCACGGTCTGGACGGGCGAGGCGCCCTTGGCTTCCAACCCGGACAGATCGACCAGCTTCAGTCCCGATACCGTGCACAGCTCGGTCAATCCGTTGAGCAGCTGCGGCGAAGCGCTGGCGAGCAGGCGGTTCATCGCCGGCGCGAACACCATCAGCAGGGCGGCCGCCAGGGCCAGGCCTGCAAAGGTTCGGTGGAGGGCGCGGTGTCGAATCACGGCGCGTAGTGTAGGGGCTGCGATGGCCGCGGCAGCCCCACAAGCTGCGACCCGATGTCGCAAGTCAGCGCCGGGCCTGAGCCTCAACCCAGCAGATGGGTGACGAGCAGGTTGATCGCGCCGCCGCCCAGGATCAGGAAGGCGAACAGGCACAGCGCCAACAGCAGCGGCTTGAGCCCGGCCTGGCGGATGGCGCCGGCGTGGGTGCGCAGGCCCAGCGCGGCCATGGCCGTGGCCAGGATTACGGTATCCAGCTGCACGATGGCCGCGACCCAGCTGGCCGGCAGCAGGTGCAGGGAATTGAACAGGCTCACCGCGATGAACAGCACCGCGAACCAGGGAATCATCAGCTTGGGCTTGCCTTCGCCGGCCTGCGTGCCGCCCAGCCGCGCCGACAGGATCAGCAGGAACGGCGCCAGCAGCATCACCCGGATCATTTTCTCGATCACCGCGACCGAGGCGGCCGCTTCGCTGATCGACTTGCCTGCCACCACCACCTGCGCCACTTCGTGGATGGTCGAGCCGGCATAGACGCCGTAAGCGTGTTCGCTGATGCCCAGGCTGGCGACCAGGTGCGGATACAGCGCCGGATACAGGAACATCCCCAGCGTGCCGAACACCACCACGGTGGCCACCGCCACCGAGACCTTGTGCGCCTGCGCCTTGACCACCGGCTCGGTGGCCATCACCGCGGCGGCGCCGCAGATGGCGCTGCCGGCGCCGATCAGCATCGAGGTTTCGCGATCCAGCTTGAACACCCGCGTGCCCAGCCAGACCGCCAGCAGGAACACCGAGGCCACGATGATCGCGTCGATCACCAGGCCGGCGGTGCCGACCTGGACGATGTCCTGGAAGGTCACCCGGAATCCGTACAGCACGATGCCCAGCCGCAGCAGCGTGCTCTTGGCGAAATCCACGCCCGGCGCGGCCTGGCCGGCGATGCGCGGGAACACGGTGTTGCCGGCAACGATGCCCAGCAGGATCGCCGCGGTCAGCGCGCTGATGCCCCAGCCCTGCACGCTGGGCAGGCTGGCCAGCCACAGGCCGATGCCGGCCAGGGCCACGGCCAGCAGCAGGCCGGGCCAGCGGCCGGGGGCGTGCGGGGGGATGGACAGACCGGGCAACGATTGCGAAGACATGGACAGGACAACAAAGGACAGCCGATGCGCGGCACCTTAGTGGCCGTGGCAGAATGAGTCCAATGCATATAACTCACTCATGCATGAATATTCCTCATTCCCTCAATCTGCACCTGCTCCGCATCTTTGCCGCCGTCGTGGAGCAGCAAAGCTTCTCGCGGGCCGCTGAGATTCTCTTCATCACCCAGTCCGCCGTGTCCAAGGCCGTGCGCGAGCTGGAGCATCAGCTGGACCTGCCCTTGATCGACCGCGGTCCCGGCGGCAGCCGCGGCGTGCGCGGGGTGCGCCTGACCGAAGGCGGCCAGGCGCTGTTCGAGCATGCCCGTGGCATTTTCGCGATGGAGCGGATTGCGCTGGAAGACGTGCGCGAGCGGGTCGGGCTGCGCAAGGGTGGCCTGCGCATCGGCGCCAGCACCACCGTGGCCGGCTACTGGCTGCCTGCGCACATCGCCGCTTTTGCCCGCCGCCATCCGGATATCGCGGTGGAGCTGGTGGTGGCCAATACCGCGCAGATCGCCGAGGCCATCATCAACTGCGAGGTGGATGCGGCGATCGTGGAAGGCCCGGTGGAAGACCCGCGCATCGACACCCGCATCTGGCGCGAGGAAGCGCTGGTGATCATCGCGCCGGAAGACATGGGCAAGGCCGGCAGCCGCCGCACCACCGCTGCCGCGCTGAGCGAACAGACCTGGCTGTTGCGCGAGCCGGGCTCCGGCACGCGTCGGGTGGCCCAGGAAGTACTGCGCTCGCATGGCATCACCCCCCGCCAGCAGCTGGCCATCGGCAGCAACGAAGCGATTGCGCGGGCGGTGGCGGCAGGGGCCGGCGTGGCGCTGCTGCCATCGGTGGTGGTGGAAGATCTGATCGCCATGCGCCGCGTGCGCGCGTTGACGATGGATCAACAGGTGTTGTTCACCCGCCCGCTGTACCAGTTGGAACTGCTCAACCGGCGACGTTCGCCGGCGCTGCAGGCATTCCTGGATGACTTGCCCGGCTCCGGGACAGTTTGACGGCGTTGCGCCCGCCGATGGCGGACAATGCCGCCATGCCGGAATTCGACCGCAAGCCGCGGAGTGCGCGACCCACGCGAGGGGAACAGCATGCGTCCATGCCCCCGCCAGGAGATCCGGCCATGTCGCCCTCGCCCACCGCCGCGCACGACCTTCGTTGGACCGCCTTGCTGACCCGGGATCCGCAGGCGGACGCGCAATTCGTCTATGCAGTGAAGACCACCGGCGTGTATGCGCGGCCGAGCAGCCTGGCGCGCCTGCCGCGACGGGAGAATGTCGAGTTCTTCGACACGCCTGACGCCGCCGAGGCGGCAGGCTATCGGCCGAGCCGTCGCGCCCATGCCGACCGCAGCAGCGTCGCCGCGCAGCAGGCCGCGCTGGTTGCCCAAGCCTGTCGCCTGCTGGAAGCCGAGGAACCGCCCAGCCTGACGGCGCTGGCGGCGCAGATCGGGCTCAGCCCGTACCACTTCCATCGCTTGTTCAAGACCACGACCGGGCTCACGCCCAAGGCCTATGCCGATGCCCATCGCGCGCGTCGCCTGCGCAGCGGGCTGGACAGCGATGGCTCGATCACCACGGCCATCGTCGATGCGGGCTTCGGTTCCAGCAGCCGCTTCTACGAAACCTCCAACCAGCGTCTGGGCATGCGCCCCAGCGACTACCGCGACGGCGGGCTCAATGCCGACATCCATTTCGCCCTGGGCCAGTGTTCGCTGGGCGCGATCCTGGTGGCGCGCAGTGCGCGTGGGGTGTGCGCGATCCTGCTGGGCGATGATCCCGATGCCCTGCTGCGCGATCTGCAGGATCAGTTTCCGCGCGCACGCCTGATCGGCGGCGACGACGCGTTTGAACAACTGGTCGCGCGCGTGGTGGGCCTGGTCGAAGCGCCGGCAGTGGGCCTGGAACTGCCACTGGATGTGCGCGGCACCGCGTTCCAGGAACGCGTCTGGCAGGCCTTGCGGCACATCCCCGCCGGCCAGACCGCGAGCTACGCGCAGATTGCCCGGCAGATCGGCATGCCGCGCGCGGTGCGCGCGGTGGCGCAGGCCTGCGCGGCCAATCCGCTGGCGATCGCCATTCCCTGTCATCGGGTCGTGCGCAGTGATGGTGGCCTGTCCGGTTATCGCTGGGGCGTGGAGCGCAAGCGCGAACTGCTCAAGCGCGAAGGCACCGCGTGACGCACAAGTGCGGGAGCGTGACCGCGTAACTCGGCCGCAGTGTCGGCGCGTGCTAGGGTCGCGCCTTCGCCTGGACTGAAGAGCACGCATGCGCACACCCTGGTTGCGACCCCTTTCCCTGTTCGCCTGCCTGCTGGCCGCGCCGGCGATTGCCGCGACCGCCCATGACAAAGCCGTCGGCGAACGCGCATGGGCCGCCGTGGATCCCTTCATCGGCACCGGTGGCGAGGGCCATACCTATCCCGGCGCCACCGTTCCCTTCGGCATGGTGCAACTGAGCCCCGACACGCAGATCAAGCCGCGCAAGGAAGCCTATGGCTGGGCCGCCGGCTACCGCCATGGTGACCAGACCATCGTCGGCTTCTCGCACACGCATTTCTCCGGCACCGGTCATTCGGATCTGGGCGACGTGCTGCTGATGCCGATCAGCGGCGAGGTCAAACTGGAGCGCGGCGACGCGACGAAGCCGGGAAGCGGCTACACCTCGCGTTTCAGCCACGCCAGCGAGCAGGCCCAGCCCGGCTATTACGCAGTGACGCTGCAGGACTACGACGTACGCGCCGAACTGACCGCCAGTGCGCGCGTCGGCTGGCACCGCTACCACTTTCCAAAAGGCAAGCCGGCGCACGTACTGATCGATCTGCGCACCAGCATGTACGACTACCCGGGCAAGGTGCAGTGGTCGCGCCTGCGCGTGCGCAGCGACGGCACCGTCACCGGTTTCCGCGAAACCCGCGGCTGGGCGCCGGGCCGGCAGCTGTACTTCGCCATGCGCTTCTCGCGCCGCAGCGGCGGCCAGCAACTGCACGACACCGAACAGGACGTCGTCTACAAAGGCTTCCCGCCGCCGGGCGAGAAGGATCCGCGCCAGCGCGCGCAGATTGAAGGACGCCAGATTGTCGCGGCGTTCGATTTTGCCGATGCGGCCGGCCAGGAGCTGCTGGTGAAGGTGGCAATTTCGCCGGTGAGCGAAGACAACGCCATCGCCAATCTCGAAGCCGAGGCGCCTGCGTGGGATTTCGACGGCGCACGCGCCGCCGCCCGGTCGCAGTGGCAACAGGCGCTGGGCGCGATTGATGCGCAGGGCAGCGCCGAGCAACAGCGCAGTTTCTACACCGCGCTCTACCACACCATGCTGGGCCCCACGCTGTTCATGGATCACGACGGCCGCTACCGCGGGCCGGACAACGCCGTGCACCAGGCCAAGGGCTTCACCCATTACTCCACGTTCTCGCTGTGGGACACCTACCGCGCGCTGCATCCGCTGCTGACCCTGGTGCAGCCGGAGCAGCGCAACAGCGACTTCATCAACTCGCTGCTGGCCTCGCAGCGGCAGAGCCCGTACGGCATGCTGCCGATCTGGGCCTTCCACGGGCAGGAAACCTGGTGCATGGTCGGCTACCACGCAGTACCGGTGATCGCCGACGCCTACATGAAGGGCATCCGTGGTTTCGATGCGCAGCAGGCGCTGGACGCCATGGTGGCCACGGCCAAACACGGCCCTTATGACGGCATCGCGCAATACCGCGAGCTGGGTTACGTGCCGATCGATGAAGAAGGCGAGGCGGCCTCCAAGACGCTGGAGTACGCCTTTGATGACTGGACCATCGCGCGCATGGCGCAGGCGCTGGGCCGGCAGGACGTGGCCGCGGAGTTCCAGCGCCGCGCCGGCAACTGGCAGCACGCCTTCGACGCCAAGACCGGCTTCATGCGCGCACGCAAGCGCGATGGCGCCTTCCGCGAGCCCTTCGATCCCACGGTCAGCGGCTACGGCAGCGACTACACCGAAGGCAATGCCTGGCAGTACTCCTGGTACGTGCCGCAGGACGTGGCCGGGCTGGCGCGTGCGCATGGCGGCGAAGACGCGCTGCTGGCGCGGCTGGACCAGGTGTTCGACGCCAAGGTGGATCCGAAGATCTTCGAGCACATGGAAGACATCACCGGCCTGATTGGCTGGTACGCACACGGCAACGAGCCCAGCCACCACGTCGCCTATCTGTACGCCTACGCCGGCCAGCCCTGGCGCAGCCAGGCGCGGCTGGGCGCGATCATGCGCAGCCAATATGCGGCACGCCCCGATGGCCTGGCCGGCAATGACGATCTGGGCCAGATGTCGGCCTGGTATGTGTTCACCGCGCTGGGCTTCTATCCGGTCACGCCGGGCAGCAACCAGTACATCATCGGCCGGCCGTTCCTGCCGCGCGCGCAACTCAACCTGCCCAATGGCAAACAGTTCAGCGTGATCGCCGAGGGCCTGGATGACGCGCATCCGTACATCGGCAGCGCCACCCTCAACGGCAAGCCGCTGGAGCGTGCGTTCCTGGGCCACGAGGAAATCCTGGCCGGCGGCGAACTGCGCTTCCACATGCAGGCCGAACCGAACAAGCAATGGGGCGTGGCCGAACGGCCGTACTCGATGAGCCGCTGATCGCGCGGCCCGGGGTGCGCCGCGCTCAATGCGCGGCGCGCGCCAGCGTGCGCTCGACCGTGCGCAGGATCTCGGTCATCTGCAGCGGCTTGTGTACCACCGCCGAAATGGTGCCGCTGGGCAGATCGTGATGCGAAAGCGGGTGCAGCGGATCTTCCAGACTCACCACCGGCCCCTGGAAGCCCGCCTCGCGCAGTGCCAGCAGCAGGCTCACCGCGGACAGCAACAGGATGTCGCTGTCGACGATCACCAGATCCGGCTGGCCATCGGTAGCGAGCAGGCGCAGAGCCATCGCGCCATCCGACGCCACCCACGGTTCATAGCCCTGGCTGCCCACGGCGGTGGCCAGCAGCGACAACCGCGTGGTGTCGCCATCCACCAGCAGGATGCGCTGGCCGCGTCCTTCCAGGAACGTCTCGCTGGCCGGCTCGTCCACGGTAGGTGGACGCACCGGCAGATGCAGCGTGAATCGGGTGCCGCGCTCGGCATCGCTGTCCACCTCGATGCGGCCGTGCATGGCATCGACAATCCGCTTGCACGACATCAGGCCCAGGCCGGTGCCATTGCGCTTGGTGGTGAAGAACGGGGTGAACAGTTGCGCCTGCATCTGCGCCGACATGCCCACGCCTTGGTCGCTGACCTGCACCACGACCTTGTCGCCCTGGCGTTGCGCCGACAGGGCGAGCTTGCCCTCGCGGCCTTCCATCGCCTGGATGCCATTGAGGCACAGGTTGATCAGGCACTGCTGCAGTTCGGTGAAATTGCCTTGCACCGTCACGTCTTCCGCAGGCATGTCCACGTCGAGCTTGATCGAACGCGGCAGGCTGCCCTGCAACAACAGCTGCACGGCCTGGAACAACGCGGCCAGCTTGATCGTCTCGCTCTGCTTGCGCGAGCCGCGCACGAACGAGAGCATCGACTCGGCCATCTCGTGGCCGCGCCGGCCGCTCTCGGCGATCAGCGCGCCCAGCTTGAGGATCTTCGGATCGTCGCTGTAGGTCTCCAGCAGGTCCGGCACGATCAGCATCGGCTGCAGGATGTTGCGCAGATCATGGCTCAGGCCCGCCGCCAGCATCGCCAGCGCGTTGAGCCGTTGCGAACGCATCAGCTCGTTCTCGGCGCGCTCGCGTTCGCGTTCGTTGCGGGCCTCGCGGATCGCGCGGGCGGCCGCAGCCGGCAGCCGCACGGTGTTGTGCTTGAGCACGTAGTCATTGGCGCCCTGCTGCAGGGCCATCACCGCGGTGTCCTCGCCGATGGTGCCGGAGACGAAGATGAAGGGCAGCACCGGATCATGCTGGCGTAGCAGGGTCAGCGCCTGGTGCCCGGAAAAGCCGGGCAGATCCAGATCCGACAGCACCAGGTCAAAGGCGTCGCCGACCAGCGCCTGGCGCAACTCGCCTTCGCTGTCCACGCGCACGAACACCGCCTCCAGGCCGGCATCCACCAGCTGCAGGCTGATCAGCTCGGCATCTTCCGGTGAATCTTCCACCAGCAGGATGCGGACCGGTCCCAGGGGCGCTGCCGACAGAGGCATGGTCAGTCCTTGGCGGGCGTTTCGTTGATGACCGCCCAGAACGTGCCGAGCGTCTTCACCGCCTGGAAAAACTGGTCGATGTCGACCGGCTTGACCACATAGGCGTTAACGCCCAGATCCCAGCTGCGCGCCAGGTCGCTTTCCTCGCGCGAGGACGACAGGATCACCACCGGCAGGGTCTTGAGCGAATCGTGCGTGCGAATCGTATTGAGCACTTCCAGCCCGTCCATGCGCGGCATCTTGATGTCCAGCAGCAGCACCGCCGGCAGACCTTCGGGCCGCTGCGCATACACGCCGCGCCGCAGCAGGTAATCCAGTGCTTCCACGCCGTCTTCCACGTGCACGATGGGATTGAGGAGGTTGGCTTCGCGCAGCGCGTCGATCGCCATCTCGGCGTCGGCGTGGCTGTCTTCGGCCAGCAGGATCGTGCGGTATTCGGTCATGGATGCGGGTCTCGTGGGGCAGGCGCTTCAAGCGCGTTGGGCAGGACGAAGTGGAAGGTGGCGCCCTGGTCGGGTACGGATTCGGCCCAGATGCGTCCGCCATGGCGTGATAGTACGCGCCGGACGCTGGCCAGGCCGATGCCGGTGCCGGGGAACTCGGTGGCCTTGTGCAGGCGCTGGAACACGCCGAACAGCTTGCTGGCGTATTCCATGTCGAAGCCGGCGCCGTTGTCGCGCACGCTGAAATGGTGGGCGCCCTCGTCGGTGAGGTGATGCTCGACCTCGATCAACGGGCGCTCGCGACGGCTGCTGTATTTGACCGCATTGCCCAGCAGGTTCTGCCAGACCTGGCGCATCATGTTTTCGTCGGCGACCAGGATGGGCAGCGGCGCAATCCGCCATTCCGGGCGGGGCGAGCCGGCATCGGCCGCATTGGAATCCAGCATCGCCCGGGTTTCGGCCACCAGCGATTGCATGTCCACCGCCTGCAGGCGCAGCGCGCTGCGGCCCAGCCGCGAATACACCAGCAGATCATCGATCAGCTGCGACATGCGCCGCGCGGAGTTGCCAATCACGTCCAGGTAGTGGCGGCTCTTGTCGTCGGCCGCATCACCCAGGTGGCGACCCAGCTTGTCGGAGAAACCGGCCACGTGCCGCAGCGGCGCGCGCAGGTCGTGCGAGACCGAATAGCTGAAGGCTTCCAGCTCGCGGTTCACTTCCGAGACCTGTTCCACCTTGCCCTGCAACTGGGTGTTCAGATCGGCAATCCGACGCTGCACGGCCTTCTGCACGGAAATGTCGCTGATGGTCATCAGCACCACGTGATCGTCCTGATCCGGCAGCGGCATGCGGCGGGCATTGAGCAGCACGGTGCGCTGCGTGTTGTCGCCGGTGCTCTGTACCTGTTCGTAGTCCCACAGCTCGCGGCCGCGCGAGAGCACATCGCCCAGCCGCTGGCCCAGCACCGGATCGGACCAGGCTTCGCCAACTTCCTGCAGGCGGGTGATCACCTGCCCGCTTTCCAGGCCATAGAGTTCGGCGAAGGCGGCGTTGTGCATCAGCACGTGCAGATCGGCGTCGAACAGCACGATCGGTTCGCGCACGGTCTGCAGCATCACCAGCGCGCGTTCACTGGCGCGCCGCGATTTCTGTTCGGCCTGCAGGCGACGGGAGACCTGCCTGCCCAGCGCGGTGATGACCGTGGCCAGCAGCACCAGCTGCACGACCATGGCGCCCCAGCCCAGCCAGATCGCCAGTGCGCGTTGCCGCGCCGAGTCGCGCGCGCGCGCCGCCAGCAGGGCGCGCTCGTTGGCCAGCATTTCCTGCAGCACGCCGCGAATCGGGAAGCGCGTGGCCATCGGCCGCACCACATCGCCGGCCTGCGCCGGGTCGGTGCGCAGCAGTTCGTTGACGATATCCATGCGGCTCTGGATCAGCTCACGCAACTGGCCGATCAGGATCTGCTGCTTGGGATTGTCGCGGGTGAGATCGATCAGGCGTTGCAGGTGGCCCGGGATTCCGGCCTGGCCTTCGATGACCCGCGCACGCGCCGTCGGCAGTTCGCCGGCCAGGGTCAGCAACATGGCCGAGGTTTCCACTTCACGCACTTCCACCGCCAACCGATCCACCGCCGCTTCCACCTGATGGGTATGGGCGATGGCGTCGGCCGCTTCCAGATTGTTCTCGGACAGTTCCTGCAGCAGCAGAAAGGGCAGCACGACGATCAACAGGACGGCCAGCCCCAAAAGGGGCAGCTGCCAACGTCCCCACGCAAAGCGGGCGCTCGTGTCGTTCATTTTCCCCTGGAAGGCCGTGGTGGCGGTGATGCATCCGCCTGGCCGACTGATGCTAACCCATGCCCGGATTGAAAGATACGAACGTCACAACGGCGCTGCCGCGAGCGCGGCAGGAGCCACTTGCGGGCCGGATTGAAGTGACGGGCCGGAGTTTTCGTCGCAATGATTCACCGCGCCAGGCAAATGCCTTCACGCACCGCTGATGCCGTGGTTTCCACCATCGGCCACTCCCCCATCGGAGCAGTGCCCATGCAGCGTCTTCGCCCCGTTCGCACCTCGCCCTCCGTCCGCGGCACCGCTCAACGCCTGAGCGACTGCCTGGCTTACGAAGGCATGATGGACATCCCCGACGAGTTCGAAGCTTTCAGTCAGGCCGATCATCGTCGGCGCGCGCGCCTGCATCCGGACCTGGCCTGGGACGATGCATGCCCGGCCTATGCGCTGGCGCTGGCCACGCATGACGCCTACCAGGGTCGCTTGAGCCTGAGTGCGGATGACGAACTGGAAGCGCAGTGGGATGAATTGCGCGGCGCATCCAGCATGGACTGGACCGTGGCACGCGTGATCGTGCGCGAAGCCTGGCGCTGGTTGGCCACGCAGCAGGATGACGTCGCGCTGCTGCACCACTGACGCATCTGCGCGCAATGGCCCTCGCCGGCTATACCGCCGGCGGGGGTTGCCGCAGCGGCATGCTCGGCGGCTCGCGATGCAGGCTCAACGTGGTCGGCAGGCGCCGTACGTGCAACTGCCCGCCCATGCGCTCCCATACCGCCGCCACGATCGCCTGCACGGTGTCGCGATCCAGACGCTGCGAGGGCGGCAGTTGCCGTTCGTAGGCGCACTCGATCCGATCGGCCAGGTTGTCCAACGGCTCGCGGTGCCATTGCAGATACAGATCGTAGGCAAATTTGAACGTGGGCTCGAAGCGGGGAAACGCGGCCGGGGCCGCTGCACCGGGAATGAAGTAATCGCTCTGCCAGCGCCGCAACTCCGCCGCGACGTCTATTGCTTCGCACTTGACCCCGTCCGGGGCGATCTGGATGGCGTCCATTGGCTCTACTCCTCCTCACGGGCGCCCAGTTTTCGCCCGATTCATGACAGGAACAGCAGGGAGAACGCATTTCGCGCCTGTTTGCCGGTCGTCGGCGCCACCGTTCGTCGGAAACCGCTGCAATTGATTCGGCACGTCATAGCCAAACGGAATGAACCCGGCCCAGTCCGTTATCGTGCGCCGGCGCACTACGCGCGGCGGAAGGAAACGACCATGCTCAGGAAGGTGGCTTTCACCATGTACCCGATCCGCGAGGTGCCGCGAGCGCGCGCCTTTTATGAGCAGGTCCTGGGCCTGACGCCGGGTTCGATGGGCAACCAGGGCGACCAGTACTGGATCGAGTACGACCTGCCGGGCGGCGGCTGTCTGGCCCTGACCAACTTCACCAACGAAGCGCCCAGCGACAATGCCGGCGGCACCATCGCCTTCGAGGTGGAGGACCTGGACGCCCTGATCACGCACTTAAAAGGACACCAGGTGGTATTCAAGTGCGAGGTCATCGACACCCCGGTGTGCCGCATGTCGGTATGCCTGGACAGTGAAGGCAACTCGATCCTGCTGCACCAGCTCAAGCCGAAGTGAGCACCGCCGTCCGTCAGTAGTGCAGGTGCAGTTCTTCGACGCCGGCGCGATGCTGTTCGTACAGCTCCTGGAACTCTTCCTCGCTCAGATCGTCCGGCGCATACACCGACACCGGGTTCCAGTCGTGATCGGTGCGCAAGGGCGTGCGCGGACCGGCGCGGCGTGAGAACTGCAGGCCGTCGCGCTCGAGCAGATCCGGCGCCTGTTCGGCTTGCTCGCGTTCGAAGCGCTGGGCGTCGTACAACAGAATCAGGCTATGCATGGCATGGCTCCCGGGGGGAAGAGGCAGGGTCGCAGGCGCCGATGACGGCCGTGCGACTCGCGCGCGTCATGGCGCGCGTCCGATCTGGTTGATGGGCAGGCGCAGCCACGCCACGCCATGGGCATCGGCCGGCGGCAGGTGCCCGCCGCGGATGTTGATCTGCAGCGCCGGCAGCAGCAGCCGCGGCACCGGCAAGGTGGCGTCGCGCGTTTCGCGCAGCTGCACGAACTGTTCTTCGCTTGCGTCCTGACCCACATGGATGTTGCCCTGCCGCTGCGCCGCCACGCTGGTCTCCGGCTGCGGTGCGCGATCCTTGGGATAGTCATGGCACAGGAACAGCCGCGTGGATGCCGGCAGGCCCAGCAGCCGTTGCAGCGAGGCGTACAGGCGGCGCGCGCTGCCGCCGGGGAAATCGGCGCGCGCGGTGCCGGTTTCCGGTGCGAACAGGGTGTCGCCGATGAAGGCGGCATCGCCGACCAGAAAGGTCATGCCATCGTCGGTGTGTCCGGGCGTGGCCAACACCTGCACGCCGAGCTGCCCGAACTCCAGCCGGTCGCCGTCATCCAGCAGCCGATCAAACTGGCGACCGTCGGCAATGAAGTCCTCACCGAGATCGAACAGGGTCTTGAACCGCTGCTGCACCTGCACGATGCCGCGGCCGATGGCCAGCGGTGCGCCCAGCACATCGCGCAGGTAGCCGCCAGCGCTGAGGTGATCGGCGTGGGCGTGGGTTTCGAGAATCCACTGCACCTGCAAGCCGCGCTCGCGCACCTGCGCCAACACCTGGTCGGCCGAGGCGGTCCAGGTGCGCACCGAGGCGAGATCGAAATCCAGCACCGGATCGATGATCAGCGCATGGCCCTGGCCATCGTCCACCAGGTAGGTGAAGGTGTTGGTATCGGCATGGAACAGGCTGTCCACGCGTGGCGTGGGCGGGTTGACCGTCATGGAGATCCGGGCAGGCGCGGGTTGCCGCTACTAGACACCCGCACCGCGCCGGCTGCAAGCGCGGCGGAGCCGCCCTGCGCCGGCCCGCTCAGAAGGCGTCGCTGGCCGGACGTATTTCGATGCCCAGCGCGGAACACAGCTGCTGCATGCCCTCATCGTCGCGGCTGAGGGCGATCCAGCCGGCGTAGGCATCGCCGTCGGTGTTCCAGTTCCAGAGCGTGTAGCCGTATTCGCGCAGGCGATCGTAGGCCACCGCCATCAGCGCCGGCACATCGGTGGCGTCGAGGAAATCATCGTCGCTGGGGTCGCCGCCCCAATCGATATCCAGGTTCCAGCGCGCGGCCAGTTCCTCGATGCTGTCGACCAGCGATTCGGTGTCGTTCCAGTCCACGTAGAAGCCGGCCGACCAGTCAATCGCGTCCTTGAGGATCGGTAGCGCCTGGCTTTCATCGCCCTGCGCCTCGGCCATGCCGTCGCGCCAGAGCGAGAATTGGCGCAGCGCCGACTCCTCATCGCCCGGATTGATCAGCACCAGCAGGTTCCAGATCATCGCTTCCAGATCGCCGGTGTCGATCTCGTCCTCGTCATCGCCGGCGTAGCCGGGGTCTTCGTCAAAGTCGTCGTCGGGCAGGATCATGGCCAAGGCTCCGGGGGGAGGGTCCGATCCTGCCGTGTCGCGCGCGGCACGGGAACCCGCCATTTGGGCCGCGACGCAGCGGGCGTTTATCCTAGCGGCCCAATTCCCTCGCAAGACGCCGTCCCATGAGCTCCGACACGCCTCCCGATCGCCTGGCCTCCGACCCGCGCAGCCCCTTCCACGATGCCGAGCTGATGGAACGAGGCGTGGGCATCCGCTTCAATGGGGTGGAGCGCGACAACGTCGAGGAATATTGCGTCAGCGAAGGCTGGATCCGCGTGCCGGTGGGCAAGTCCAAGGATCGCCGCGGCAATCCGATGACGCTGAAGGTCAAGGGCGAGGTGGTCGCCTACTTCCGCGAACAGCAGTAATCGCGCGCCGGCCCAGCCGCGCGGGGCCGGCAACCTGCCGGTGCGGATCAGCCCGCCGGCTGCGCCACGCCGCTGGCGATGGCCTGATCTAGCAACTGCTTCATCTGTGCGTCGGCACGATCACTGGCCGCGGCCTGGCGCGTGCCCAGCGCGGCCTGTTGCTCGCCGAGCACCGACTGCTTGCTGCCCAACGCTTCCTGTTGCCGGCCCAGCGCTTCCTGCTGGTTGCCCAAGGCTTCCTGGCGTGCGGCCAGTGCCTCGGTTTCCTTCTCCAGCGCCTGGCGCTGGCGTTCGGCGGCGGCGCTGTCATCCTGCGACAACGACACCTGGCGCAAAGCGATCTGCGCGTGCTGGCGACCCAGCTCGCCCATCTGCGAGCCCAACGCGCCTTGTTTGGCGCCCAGCGCGCCCTGCTCCGAGCCGAGCTTGCCTTGTGCTTCGCCGAGCTTGCCCTGCTGCTCGCCCAGATCGCTGACCGGCTTCCAGATCGCCTGCGCCTTCTGCACCGTGGCCGCATCGCGGATCAGGTAGGTCTTCGCGCCCTTGCGTACATAGATCATCGGTTCGGTGCTGCCCGCCTGCAGGCGCCGCGACACCTTGAAATCCTGGCTTTCGGCCGATGCCGTCACTTCGCGGCCGCGCATGATCACGTACGCGTAGTCACTGGCGCCGTGGATGCGCACGGTGCCTTCGTAGGCGTCCACTTCATCGGCATGGGGTGGAGTCGGCGCCGTGGGGGCCACGGCCGCCGTGGGCTGCGCCCGCGGAGTGGAGGCCGCAGCGGCGACCGGCCTGGGCGCGGCGGCCGGTTTGGCGCTGACCGCCGGGTTGGCCTTGACGGCCGGCCTGGACGCGGAAGCTGCCTGCGCCACCACGGCGGCGCGCGCTTGCGTGGCAGGCGCCGGGGTGGTGGTGGCCTGCGCGGTGACACGCCACGGCAGGGCGGCGACCACGATGGTGGCCGCGATCAGCACCAGCGGCATCCCGCGGGTGGCGGCGTTGGAGTTCTGCAGCATGAGCAATCTCCTCTTGAGCAAGCTGTAGGTGGGCGAGGCGCCGGCCATGCCGGCGCAGGGTCGCGGCGCCACGCCCAGCCGCAACAGCAGGCGGCCATAGTCGTGGGCGGCGTGGTGATCACAGGCCAGCACGGCTTCATCGCAGGCGGCTTCGCGGGCGAAGGCGTACTCGCGCACAATCAGATGGGCGGCGGGATGGAAGAAGAACAGGTGCCGCGCGATCGCCGGCATCCAACCCCACCAGAGATCACGGCGCTGCTGATGGCTCAGTTCGTGGTGCAAGGCCATCCGCATCTCGTCATCGTCGAATCCTTCCAGCACCGCCTGCGGCAACAGCACGATCGGCCGCCAGGGGCCGAGCAACTGCGGCGAGGCGATGTGGTTCGACACCCGCAGCGGCGGCAGGCTGCGCAGGTTGAGGCGGGCGCCGACCTCGGCGTAAATCGCCAGCACCTGCGGATGCATGCATGGCCGCGACGTGCGTCGCCAGCGGCGCGATTGCTGATATGCGTGCAGCGTCTGCAGCGCCGTCATGATCACACCGGTCAGCCACAGCCACGCGAGCAGTTGCGCCCACGGTAGCGATGACGCGCTTGCGGCGCTGCGGTTGTCGGCAGCGACGGCGCGGTCGGCTTCGTCCATGCCGCGGACGGCGGGTACCGCCAGCACGGTGGCCGGCGCCAGGCGGAGGGCGTCCGTGGACGCGCCGCGATCCGCGGAGACGGAGCCGGAGCCGGAAGACGACGCGTGCACTTCCAGCACCGCAGGCGCAATGGCAGGCAGCAGCGGCAGTTCCAGCGGTCGCGGCCAGATCAAGCCCAGCACCAGTTGCAGCGCGGCCATCCACCACAACAGGCAACGCACGGCAGCAGGCAGGCGCGGCACCAGCCGCTGGATCAGCAGGATGAGCGCGACCAGCACCAGCGAGTGCAGGCTCGCGATACCCAGGCGCAACAGGAAGGCTTCCAGCAGGGCGGCGTCCATCTCAGCGCTCCTTGCGTTGCGATTGCAGGTTGGCCACCAAGGCTTCGAGTTCGGCCAGTTCGTCGTCACTCACCCGGCCGCGTTCGGACATCCAGGCCACGAACGGCGACACCGAACCCTGCAGGGTGTTCTCGACAAACTTGCCCACCGCGCCACGCACGACATCGTCCGGTCCATGCGTGTGGTGGTAGCGGAAGACGCCGTCGACCTGGTCCCGCTCCAGGAATCCCTTGCCGCGCAGCCGCTCCATCATGGTCAGCACGGTCGAACGCGCCAGGCCGCGCGCTTCGCCAAAGCCGCTGGCCACTTCTCCTACGCTGGCATCGCCCAGCGTCGAGATGTGCTGCAGCAAGGCCAGTTCCTGATCTCCAATCGATGTGCGCGGCATGACCGGGCTCCGTGACGACAACTGTAGTCACGATGGCACTGACTACAACTGTCGTCAACCCTGACGGAAGTCATGGGGCCAGGGAATGACGGCCTACCGCCCGATCAAGCACCGCACGCCAACGCCCGCGCCAGCATCAAGGCGCGTTCGCGGGCATTCCGGGTCAGTTCCGCCGCGCGCTCGAATTCCAGCCGTGCCTCGTCGCGCCGACCCAACTGCTCGAGCAGATCCCCGCGCACCGCCGGCAGATGCGGGTAATCGCGCAGGCGCTCATCCGCATTCAAGGCATCCACCAACGGCAACGCCGTCGCCGCGCCGGTGGCACGGCTGATCGCCACGGCGCGGTTGAGCTCGACGATGGGCGACGGAGTCACCGCCGCCAGTTGCGAATACAAGGCGGCAATGCGCGCCCAATCAGTCTGCTCCGGCCGCACCGCACGCGCATGGCAGGCCGCAATCGAAGCCTGCAGGGCGTAGGGCTGGAAGGCGCCGCCGAGGCGGATCGCCCGATCCAGCGCGTTCAAGCCGCGCTGGATCTGCAGGCGATCCCAACGCGCGCGATCCTGCTCCAGCAACAGGATGGGGGTGCCGTCGCGCGCGGTGCGCGCCTTGGCGCGCGAAGCCTGCATTTCCATCAGCGCCAACAGGCCATGGACTTCCGATTCGTCCTTCATCAGGCCGGCCAGCACGCGGCCCAGGCGGAGCGCTTCCTCGCACAGCGCCGGACGCATCCAGTCGTCGCCGGCGGTGGCCGAATAGCCTTCGTTGAAGATCAGGTAGATGACCTCGAGCACCGAATCCAGCCGCTCGTCCAGCTCCTGTTTGCGCGGCACTTCGAAGGCCACCTGTTTTTGCGACAGGGTGCGTTTGGCGCGCACGATGCGTTGCGCGATGGTCGGCTCGGCCTGCAGGAAGGCGCGCGCGATTTCGTCCGTGCTCAATCCGCCCAGCAGGCGCAGGGTCAGCGCCACCCGCGCTTCGGTGGGCAGGGAAGGATGGCAGGTGACAAACACCAGGCGCAGCAGGTCATCGCCGATGTCGTCTTCCAGCCAGGCATCGTCATCCGGTCCGGCCATGGTCTGTCCGTCCAGTTCGTAGGCCAGCTCCTCGTGCTTGCGCGCATGCAGCTGGCGCTGGCGCAGGCGATCGATGGCGCGATGCTTGGCCGCCTGCATCAGCCAGGCGGCGGGATTGTCCGGTATCCCGGCGTCCGGCCAGCGTTCCAGCGCAGAGACCAGCACGTCCTGCGCCATGTCCTCGGCCAGGCCCACATCGCCAAGCATGCGGGTCAGGCGCGCGATCAGCGCCGGCGATTCCATTCGCCACAGGGTGTCGATGCGTCGGTGCAGGTCCGGTGTGCTCATGACCGCCGATCTGAACATCGGCGGCGGACCGGAGCAAGCGGCGAAGGTCCTGTCTCATGAGCCGGTATCGAATCGCGGTGGCGCTGGCCTCAGCCGTCACCGGCAGCGACTTTGCGCTGCCGTTGCACTTCTTCGGCACTGGGTTCGGCCGACCCCATGTAGCCGTAGTCGAGTTCGCCGCGGCGCAGGTAGCGCTGGGAACTGACCCCGCTGTCGAAGGCCTGGTGACCGGCCAGCGCGAATGAGCACGCCTGGCTGTCGACGCCGAACAGGCGCTTGCCGGCTCCCAGCACCACCGGGAACCACCACAGGCGCAATTCATCGACCAGACCATCGCGCAACAGGCTCTGCACGAGCGTGCCGCTGCCATGCACGTGCAGTTCCTGGCCAGGCTGCTGCTTCAGGCGTGCCACCTGCGCCGACACGTCGCCCTCGAGCCGCTCGCTGCCGGCCCAGGCCAGCGCGCCGGATTCGTGCGAGGCCACGTACTTGGGTATGCGGTTGAAACGCGAGGCCACCGGATCGTCGGCGCCCTGGTGGGGAAAATGCGCGGCGAAGATCTCGTAGGTGCGGCGACCCAGCAGCAGCGCATCGATGGCATCCATGCTGGCGAAGATGTTGCCCAGCATCGCCTCATCGAAATACGGCGCGGCCCAGCCACCGTGGCGAAAGCCGCCGCTGCGGTCCTCGTCCTGGCCACCCGGACCCTGCACGACCCCATCCAGGCTTACGAAAGCTTGCACTACCAGTTTCATCGCCGTGTCCTCAAAGTTGCTCGGGAACCTTGCTCATGTCCATGTGCACCACTTCCCACTGATGGCCGTCCAGATCATCGAAGCTGCGCGAGTACATGAAGCCCATGTCCTGCGGCTCGCGCGGAATGGTGGCGCCTGCGGCAACGGCCGCATCGACCAGGCGGTTCACTTCCCCGGCGCTGTCGGCCGACAGGCAGGTGATGGTTTCAATCTGCTTGCGTGCATCGCCGATGGTCTTGCCCGGGATGAAGGTCTGGAAAAATTCGTTGGTCAGCAGCATCACGTGGATGGTGTCGCTGATCACCAGGCAGGCGCCCTGCTCGTTGGTGAACTGCGGATTGAAATGCCAGCCCAGGGCTTCGAAGAAGACCTTGGAACGCGGCAGGTCCGCGACCGGCAGGTTGACGAAAATTTGCGTGCTCATGCGTTTGCTTGCTCCTTGTTGTCGACGGCTCAGCCGTCCTTGAGGTGGTTGACCATCCACGGCTTGCCGTAGCGATCGGTCAGCATGCCGAAGCGATGCGACCAGAAAGTCTCGGCCATCGGCATGGTCACGTTGCCGCCTTCGGCCAGAGCGTTGAAGATGCGCTCGGCCTCGGCATCATCATCGACCATCACGTTGATGCAGGTTTGGCTGGCCGTGTCGTCTTCGTTCCAGGGACCGTCGGCGCCCATCAGGCTGGCGCCGTCGGCGATCAGGTTGGCGTGCATCACGTAGTGGCGCGTCTCGGCCGGCACCTGGTCGGCAACGGGCGATTCGGCATACGTCATCATGGCGACAATCTTGCCGCCGAGCGCTTGCGCGTAGAACGCGAAGGCGTCGCGGCATTCACCGCGGAAACCCAGGTAGGGAATGATCTGCATGGTGGCACTCCTGTGGCGATGGAACTGCGCCGCTAGGCGCGGGGGTGGATCCGGTGTGGCGGGTTTGCTGCGATGCGGCGCTCAGCTGCGCTGTTCGGTCTTCTGGCGCAGGCGTTCTTCCTGCTCGCGCAGGGCCGGCGTCATCGCATCGCCAAAATCTTCCATTTCGAAGATCGGGCGGACTTCGATTTCGGCGCCGCCGTCGAACGGGGCCCGCTTGAGCCATTCCAGTGCCTCGTCCAGGGATCGGACCTGCCAGAGCCAGAAGCCGGCGATCAGTTCCTTGGACTCGGCAAAGGGCCCATCGATGACCGTGCGCTGGCGACCGTCGAAGCGCACGCGTGCACCGCGCGAGCTGGGATGCAGGCCTTCGCCGGCCAGCATGATGCCGGCATTGACCAGTTCTTCGTTGTAGCGGCCCATCTCTTCAAGCAGTTGCTGGCTGGGCATGACGCCGGCTTCGGATTCTGCGTCAGCCTTCACGATGACCATGACTTTCATGTCGTACTCCGTTCTGGGAAGGATTGTCAGCAAGCGGGAGGCAAGGGATTGCCGCGCTTTCATGGGTACGACGAACGGCGGGGTGGCGGATCGACAGCCGCCGGAAAAGTTTTTTTGTGAAGGTGACGGTGGCCGCCGGTTCTGCGGCATGATGCGCCCTCGCGCCGGAGCGCCGGTGCAGGAGAGAGACGGATGCAATTCCTGTTGCTGATCTATACCGACAAGACCCTGCTTGACGCATTGCCGCAGGCCGAATACGACCGCCTGATGCGCGGGTGCCTGGAACATGCCGATGAACTCAAACAGGCCGGCACCCTGCTCGGATCCCAACAGCTCAAGCCCGCGCAGAGCGCGCGCAGCCTGCGCCAACGCGATGGCCGCGCCAGTGTCACCGATGGTCCGTTTGCCGAAACCAAAGAGGTGCTGGCCGGCTTCAACCTGATTGAAGCCGCCGACATGGACGAAGCCGTGCGCATCGCCCACGAATTCCCGTGGTCGCGCTTTGGCGCCATCGAGGTACGCCCGGTCCATGACATGGACCAGGAACGCAGGCGCGTCGGCGCAGGCGCCTAAAGGCGCAGCGAGCGCGCAATCCGCGCCCGCGCGTCCGGCGAGTCGCGGTAGTAGCCGGCATTGTCGGCGAACGCCAGCCAGCGCCGGTGATCGGCCATGCCACGCCGCAGCTGCTGCACGGTCTGCAGCAACAGGGCGGTGTCGGCCGGCTCGGTGCTGCCGAGGGTCTCTTCCAGCAGGCTGCTCAGGACGTCCACCCGATCCAGGCAGATGCCGGCTTCCTCGCTGGCCAGCTTCTGCAGCTGATCCAGCCGGCCGCCTTCGAAGCGGGAAAGGCCGGCATCGGCCAAGGTGATTTCGCGCGTGTCCTGCAGCAGCTGCAGGACGCCTGCCAGCGGGCTGGCGTTCCAGGAAGGAAACGCAGGAAGGGCAAAGCGGCCTTCATTGGCCGGTGGCTCACAGGGGCTGATGACGTGCATACGACTGATCCATAACGAAAACAAAGGCCAGGTGGCCTCCCTACCACCCGGTGCAATCCCGCCCCTTGCCCTGACAATTGACGAGATGCAAAGACAGTAGAGGCTATAGCTGTAGATTGTCAAACGGTAGCGGACGAGGCTGATCCCATGTCCAGAAAGACCGCCTCCGCCGCCACCGCCGTCGACGACGACGGCCCCTCCGAAGCCCGCCAGCGCATCTCCGCCAACCTCAAGAAGCTGCGCAAGGAACAGGGCTTGAGCCAGGAAAAGCTGGCCGAGATTTCCGGCTTCCACCGCACCTACGTCTCCCAGCTGGAGCGCTGCATCACCAACATTTCCATCGATGGCCTGGGCAAGGTCGCCAAGGCGCTGGACGTGGACGTTCGCGAACTGCTCAAGCCCTAGGCCAGGGCCTGGGCCAGGTGGCCCAGTGACTTTCTCCACAGGTACCAAGAACCCTGCATCGTCAGGCTGTGCATCCACCTTGATGGGAATGAGCCGATGCGCCGCGTAGCGCCCCTCGCGTTGTCGTTGCTGCTGGCCCTGCCAGCCCTCGCCCGCGCCGACGAACCGACCCAGCCCCAGCTGTCTTCGCATCAATGCGGGATCAGCACGGACTTCAATGTGCTGGTCGATGGCGGCGGCGTCTGGCTGTATCGCGACGAGGGCACGCCGAAGGAAGTGTTTTTCCACGACGGCGAGCTGAGTGTGGACAAACAGGTGCGCGAGGTCAGCGCGGCCGACGCCCAGCGACTGCGCGAGCTGGAATACCAGTCGCGCCTGCTGATGCCGGAAGTGGCCGGGGTGGCGCGCGAGTCGGTCGAGATCGGCTTCGACGCGTTGGCCGGCGTGGTGGAGATGATGACCGGCAGCCGCCGTCAGGCACGCAAGATCGAGAGCTTCCGCAGCGATGCACTGAGCCATGTCGACAGTACGCTCGGGCGCGGACGTTGGGATCAGGAAGTCTTTGATGAAACCTTCGAGTCCAAGTTGGAAGACGCGGCCGAATCGATGACCGCCAGCCTGGGCCGCAGTGTGATGTGGTCGATGCTGACCGGTGGCGCCAGTCGCATCGAGAAGCGCGCGGACAAGCTGGAAGCCGAACTGGAGCGCAGCCTGGAGCAGCGCGCACGCGGGCTGGAAGCGCGCGCCGACGGTCTGTGCACGCGCGTGCGCACGATGGACGCTTTGCAGGCGCAGCTGGAGTTCCGTTACCAGGGCCAGCCGCTGCAGTTGCTGGAAATGGATCGCAGCGAAGTGGTATCCGCACCGGAGGCCGGCGAAGTTCACTGAGCGGTTACAACGCGTGAACATCGCGTTGACAGAGATCATGCGCAAGCCCGGGTAACGTGGCGACAGACCCGCCTTGTCGATCCCGCCCATGACGCAATCCAACACGCACGCCCTGGACGAAGCCAGCCGCCAACACGCGCTGGATCGCTATCGCATCGTCGACAGCCTGCCCGAAGCGGCCTATCAGGACATCGTGCAGGTGGCCGCCACGGTCTGCGGCACGCCGATCGCCCTGGTCTCGCTGCTCGATCGCGATCGCCAGTGGTTCAAGGCCAAACTGGGCCTGGACGCCAGCCAGACCACCCGCGATGCGGCGGTCTGCGACTTCGCGATCCGGCACCCGGATCAACTGCTGGAGATTCCGGATTTGCGGCAGGACCCACGCTTCGCCGATTTCCCGGTGGTCACCGGCGAGGTGGCCGCGCGTTTCTACGCCGGCATCCCGCTGGTGACGCCCGAAGGCGCGCCGATCGGCACCGTCTGCGTGGTCGACCAGCAACCGCGCGTGCTCACTCCGGAACAACGCGAAGCCATGCACGCGCTGGGGCGCACCACCATGCGCCTGCTGCAGGCCCGCGAGCGCGAACATGCGCAGAATGTCGACGACCTGCTGGGCCAGGCGCAGTCGGCAGGCGCGAGCACGCCGTCGCATGCGCCGGTCTACAGCGTGGCGATCCTGGAACTGCAGGGGCTGGCGGCGGCAGTCGAGAAGCGTGGCGAGCGCGTGCTGGAAAAGGAACTGCACGCGCTCGAGCTGGTGCTGCAGGCGCTGCTGGATCGCGATCGCGGCGACAGCGTGGATCGGGTCACCGGCAGCGCCGAATTCGTCGCCGTGCTGCATGGCCAGGACAGCCAGGATCGCCAGCAGGCGCTGGCGCGGGCGCTGGCCGATTTCAACCAGCGCAGCGGCCTGCAGGTGCTGATGGCCGCCGCCACGGCCGAATCCGGGCATGAAGCGGCCACCCAGGTGTTCCTGCGCGCCGATGCGGCGCTGAGTGCGGCGAAGACCGCGGCGCTGGCGTCGGCGGCCGCTGCCTGACCTACGGCTTGGCGGCTTGCCCGCCGAGGTGCCGCGAGAGGAACGCCAGCAGCCGTGTGTAGTACTCGCGCTTGTGTTCCTTGGTGTAGAAGCCATGCCCCTCGTTGGGGTAGTACAGCGATTCCACCGGTACACCGTGGTTCTTCAGCGCCTTCTCCATCGCCTTGGTGTGGGTGATCGGTGCACGCTCGTCCTTGCCGCCCGCGGCCAGGAACACCGGCACCTTGATGCGGTCGGCCAGATTCACCGGCGAGCGCGCCGCGAGCGTCTCCGGTGAGCCCATCCATTCCCCCGCCCAGGTGCGGCCTGAGCGGCTGCGATTGGACTGGCGCCGGTGGAACTGGTTGAGGTCATACACGCCCACGTAGCCTGCCGCACAGCGGTACAGATCCGGCTCGCGCGCCACCCCCATCAGCGCCGCATAGCCACCATAGCTGGCGCCGTAGATGCAGATGCGGCCGGGTTCGGCGATCTTCTGTTCGATCGCCCAGCGGGTGGCGTCGGTCAGGTCGTCCTGCATTTTGGCGCCCCATTCCTGCGCACCGACCTCGGTGAAGTCGCTGCCGTAGTTTCCGGAGCCGCGATAGTTCACCCGCAGCACCGCATAGCCGGCCTGCGACAACATCGCGGCATCGTCATCGAAGTTCCAGCTGTCGAAGATGCCAAACGGACCGCCGTGCGGCAGCAGCACCATCGGCAGCGGGCCCGGCGGCGCCTTCACCGGCCTGGTCAGGTAGCCGTGCACGGTCAGCCCGTCGCGGGTCTGGTAGGAAATGGCCCGGTTCTGCGGCATCTGCGCCGGATTCATCCACTCGCGGCGACCGAGCAGGCGCTTGGCGCTCTTGTTGACCAGATCAAACAGGAAGTAGTCGCCGTTGTTGCGGTCGCTCCACACATAGATCACCGCCAGCCGGCGATCGTCGGTGACCGAGGTGATGAAGAAGGCGTCTTCGCCAAAGGCCTTTTCCAGGCTGCGATACAGGCGCGCGGTGGGATGCTGATCATCGAAGAAGCGGTTGCGCACGCGATCGGTCATGAACTGCGCACCGATCGGCGTGCGGTTGTCCAGGTCGTAGAGGATGCGGTACGGGTCCACCGTGGTGTCTTTCAGCAGCTCGGTGTAGCGGCCGTCGGCCGGCTGCCAGGAGAACAGGCGATCAGGACCACCGGATTGCTCCACCTGCAGAGAGGCGGTCTGGCCATCGGCCGAGAATCCGATCGGATACTCGCTGTGACGGCTGCTCTTCTCGTCGTTGACCAGTTTCCATTCGGCCTGCTGGGTGGGCCGGTAATACAGGCGCTGGGTGTTGTCGGCATCGCGACCGTAGGCGAAGCGCACCACGCCCTGCCCGTCGGCCAGGAAGCTGGCGCGCCGCACCGGCGCGGTCGCCGCCAGGGTGCGGCGGCGCGAATAGATGTCCAGCGTTTCCAGGCGCACGTAGGCATCGTTGCTGGTCAGCGGAATCGCCTCGACCAGCACATGCTTGTCGTTGTTGGGCAGGGGATCGGACATCAGGTAATAGCGCGGCGTGGTCACGCCCGTACTGATGCCTGGCGCTTCCGGGTCTTCGCCGTAAGGACTGGCCAGCACCTTGCCCTTGCTGCCATCGGCGTTGACCGCATGCAGCGTGCCGGTGATCGAGGGCGTGTCGCGCGAGCCGAACTTGTCGGCCAGCGCCACCACCACGCGTTCGTTGTTGGCCCACCAGAATTCGTCGACCACCGAATTGCGATCGCCGCCCACCGAGGCGGTGAGTTCGAGATCGGGCAGGCTGAGCACCACCAGCACCGTGCGATCCTCGACCGGCGAGGTTGTGGCCAGGTAGTCGCCCTTGGGCGAGATCTTGAGCTGCTGGTACGGGTCTTCCTTGAGGAAGGGTTCCAGATCCACCTGCGCCGCCGCGGGCGCCGCCTGTGCGCAGGCAAGCAAGGCCAGCATCCACCCGAGCTTCATGCGTTCGTCCTTGTCGGCGCGCCGTCCCCACGGCGTCGCACCCTCCCCGGGCGCTGGCATGCTAGCAACTGGATGCGCGTTTTTCCCAGTCCCCTGCTGCCCGGGCGGGACGGCTCACTCGCCTTCCAGGCCGGCCAGGTCCAGCACCCACTTCGGCACCTCGGGTTCGCCCGCGTAGAATGTGCGCGGCTTGTTTTCCGCCATCGCCCAGCGATGCAGCCAGCTGGGTCCAAAGCGCCCGTCGTAGCCGGCTTCGCCGCGCGCGTAGGCGGGGTCGCGCAGGGCTTCCTCGACGGTGATGAAGCGGTAACCGCGACGCTGGGCGGCGGCCACCAACTCGGCATAGCACACCGCATTGAGTTCGTTGGCGTGCATCAGCCAGATCTGCGGCAAGGCATAGCCGAGCAGGGCCTGCGACTGGTGCTCGAAGTAATCCAGCTTGTTGAGCATGTAAGGCACGTAGCCACGCCGCAATTGGCGCAGCGTGGCTTCGCGCGCCGCTCCGGCCGGCTGCTGTTCCAGCACTCGCGCGTAGGCGAATGCCCAGACCCATTCGCCGTTGTCGACGGTGACCGGGACGATGCGGTAGCCATGTTCGCCGAGGAAGCCACTGAGCGCGGCGCGCTCCTGAGGCGTGCGGCCGGCGCGCAGATAGGGATGACGGAAATAGCGCGGCATTTGCCCGCGTTCGGCCAGCAGCGGACGCAGCTGCCGTTCACCGCGCAGGATCGCGTCTTCGAAGGCAGGCAGGCCGACTTCGTGCAGATCCACGTGACCATAGGTGTGGTTGCCAAGCTCGTAACCCGCATCGAGCCAGTCTTGCAGCATGGACAGGCGTTGCGGCGCCACCTGGCCTGCGATCTCCAGCTTGTCTTCGTTGACGAAGCCCACCACCGGCACACCGGCCTGGCGCAATTGCGCCAGCAAGGCGGCGTGTTGCGCGGGCAGCGACGCTTCCGGTGTCTGGCCGATGCGTTGCCAGGGCAGATCGTCGATGGTGACGGCGATGCGTCGATCCACGGCCTGTGCGTGCACACACAGGCTGGACAGCAGGCAGATCATTCCCAGGCCGGCGCGCAAGCGTTTCGACATGCCGAAGTCCACACGAAAAAGTGGCGGCCAGCTTACGGGCTGCGTGGCACAAGCGTAAGCCAAGCTCCGGCGCGCGACGTCGGTCAGGCCTCGGCACGCACGCCGACGGCGACATCGGATGATCCGGGGCCCGGCGCCAACCGATGGCGCCAGGCAGGCGCGGCTCAGGCGGCGGTGGGCAGATCGCTGTTGCGGAAGCGCCACTCGTAGTTGTTGCCGGGCAGGATCGGCAACAGGTTGCGATAGGCACGGATGCGATCTTCGTTGGTGGGCGCATTGGGTACGCCCTGGCGCTCAGGATGTTGCAGCGACAGGAAAGCCAGCGGACCGGGACGCGGCGTAGCAGCGGTGTCGCGGAAGCGGAAATTCATGGCAACCACCTGTGTTCGTTCGGGGCTGGGACCGCACGCCACCCGGGGTCTTGGCAGCAACTTCGTGGCAAGCGTGCTTGCTCGAAACAACGTGGCGCGTCCGGCGGGACGGCCACGAGGTGCATTGCGCCAGATCGCGGGTGATGCGCGCGTGCATGCTCCAGACCGCTGCGGATTGCCGCACTGCAACTCGAATGTAAACGTTTTCAAGCCTAGTATCCGGGCATCCGTCGCGGCCCGGCCGTGGCGCCCCGCCTGCTTGAAGAGGATGCCGCATGCCCTGCTGTTCGCTTCGTGTCCCTGCCCTGCTGCATGGTGCGCTGTTCGCCTGGCTGCTGGTCATCGCAGCGCCGGTCCTGGCCCAGGCCGTGCAGCCGCTGCCGGATCGCAGCCAATGGAAAGCCAGCACGTCCTCCACCCTCAATCCGTCGATGGCGCCGGACATGGCGATCGACAACGACCCGGCCAGCAAATGGGGCGGTCCGTTCTCGCCCGGTCATTGGTGGCAGCTGGATCTCGGTCGCACCGCCACCGTCAACGGCGTGCTGATCCAGTGGGACAGCGGCTTCGCCAGGCATTACCTGATCCAGTACTCGCAAGACGGCCAGCAATGGCAGACGGCATTGCGCATGCGCGATGGCAGCGGCGGTACCGAGTACGTGCTGTTCCCCACCGTGCAGGCGCGCTACCTGCGCCTGGCCGCGCCGGAGCGCAGTGCCGATTGGGGCGTGTCGGTGTTCGAGTTCGAACCGCTGCAACAAGCGCTGCCGCGCGTGCAGGGCGTGCCGGCGGCGCAGGCCGAAGCGCTGTGGACTGATCAGGCGCAGCCAACCGCGTTGTCGGCACAGACGCTGGAGCTTGCGCTGCCGCGCAGCCTTTCGTTGGCGGGTCTGGAGGTGCGCTGGGCGCAGGCGCCGCGCAGCGTGAGCCTGGAAGGGCGTGACGCGCAGGGTCGCTGGCAGCGGCTGGCTGAACAACCTGACGTGCAAGGCAGCACGTCGTTCCTGGCCGGCGATGCCGCACACGACGTCGATGCCTTGCGTCTGCGCGTGCAGGGCAAGGCCTCACTGCAACGGCTGCGCCTGCTCGGGCCCAAGCAGCTGATGACACCGCTGCGACGTTATGAAATCGCCGCCAGCCAGCGCAATGCCGCGCTGTTTCCTTCCTCGTTGCGTCAGCAGCAGGTGTATTGGACGGCAGTGGGCATCCCTGCGGGCCAGCAGAAATCGGTATTCGACGAATACGGCAACCTGGAAGCGTACAAGGGCGCGCCGCTGGTGCAGCCGATCTGGCGCGATGCCTCCGGGCGCAGCGCCGCCGCCTTCGATGCCAAACTCTGCCACAGCCTGCGTGAAAGTTGGATGCCGATGCCGGCGGTGGAATGGCAGCCGCAGCCCGACCTGAGCCTGCGCAGCGAAGCCTTCACCATCGAACAGAACGGCGCGCCGGTGACCCTGTTGCGTCATCGCCTGCGCAACACCGGCAGCGCCCCGGTACATGGCACGCTGGCGCTGGTCACCCGGCCGATGCAGATCAGTCCGCCCTGGCAGAACGGTGGTCTGTCGCCGATCCATGCCATCGCCGTGGAAGGCGATCGGGTGCGCGTCAATGGCCGCGTGCTGCTGCACTCACTGACCGCGCCGAATGCCGGGGGCGCGGCGGCGTTTGGCACGCATGGCCAGAACGAAATCACCGCAGCCGTCGCGAGTGGTCGGCTGCCCACGCAGCAGCAAACCGACGACGCCGACGGACTGGCCGCTGCCGCCCTGCAATACGGCGTGGACCTGCAGCCGGGTGAGCAACGCGACATCGTGTTGGCGTTTGCGCTGGGCTCGACGCGGATCGATGCGCAAGCCAAAAGCCTGCCGGATTCGCCGGCCTTGGATCGTGCTGCGCTGCTGGGTAACAGCAGGGATGCCGGCGCCGCCTTCGATCACCTGGCCGACGATGTGGCAAAGCAGTGGCAGACACGCCTGGGCAAGATTGGCCTGTCGCTGCCGGATGCCTCGCTGGTGGACATGTTGCGTGCGCAGGCGGCGTACATGCTGATAAACCAGAGTGGCCACGCGATGCAGCCGGGCCCGCGCAACTACAACCGCTCGTTCATCCGCGATGGCTCGGCCACCGCGGCGATCCTGCTGCGCATGGGCATGAACGACAGCGCGCGCGACTATCTGCGCTGGTATGCCGAACACGCCGTCCACGCCAACGGCTTGGTCTCGCCCATCCTCAACGACGATGGCTCGGTCAACACCGGCTTCGGCTCGGATCTGGAGCATGACAGCCAGGGCCAGTTCGTCTGGCTGGTGGCGGAAATCGCGCGGCTCGATGGCGGCAGTCGGAGCGTGCGCGACTACCAGGACAAGGTGAAGCGTGCACTGCGCTTCCTGCAGGAACTGCGCGAGCGCACGCTGGTGCCGGGGTACCTGGCGGATCGGGAGGCGCCGGAACGCTTCCATGGACTCATCGCGCCCTCGATCAGCCACGAAGGCTATCCGGTGCCGACCCACAGCTACTGGGACGACTACTGGGCGCTCAAGGGCTGGCACGACGGCGCCTGGCTGCTGGCGCAGTGGGGCGATGCCGAAGGCGCCGCCTGGGCGCGCGAACAATACGCAGCCTTGCGCGCTTCGGTGACCGCGTCGTTGCGCGCCACCATGCAATGGAAGGGCATCGATTTCATACCCGCCTCCGCCGATCTGGGCGAAAGCGATCCCACCAGCGTGTCGATCGGCCTGGATCCGGCCGGCCAGCAGGATGTGATGCCCCGGCAGGCGCTGGAGACCACCTTCGCGCGCTACCTGGCCGACGTGCGCAAGCGCGACGAACCCGATGCGCTGTATGCCTACACGCCATACGAAATCCGCAACGTGCTCACCTACGTGCACCTGGATCAGCCGGCGCAGGCCAATGAATTGCTCAAGCGCTTCCTCGGCCATCGCCGTCCCGCCGAATGGCAGGTGCTGGCCGAGGTGATCTACTCCGATCTGCGCCATGCCATCTACCTGGGCGACATGCCGCACACCTGGATTGGCGCCGAATACGCACGCTCGTTGTTCGGCATGCTGATGTACGAAGCCGATGATCGGCTGGTGCTGCTGCCCGGCACGCCGCCGGACTGGTTGCAGGGCGACGGCCTGTCCGTCGATGGCCTGCCCACCGCCTTTGGCCCGCTGCAGATGCAGGCGCGGCGCCAGGGCCAGGAACTGCAGCTGAGCCTGGGCGAAGGCCTGCGATCCGACACCCGCATCGAAGTGAAGTGGCCGGGCCGCGTGGCGCCCAGGCAAGTTTCAGTGGATGGCCGCGCGGTCCGCGACTTCGATGCCGAAGGTATCCAGCTGAAAGCGCCGTTCAAGCGCCTGGTTGCGACGTGGTAATGCAGGTCGACAAAGGTGGCGTCGAATAGCGCCACCTTTGCCATCGCGCTCACGGGCTGGCCAACGTTCCCTGCGCCATCATTTCCTCGATCGCCGAATACGCCGAGTGGCCGCCTCCGCGCGCATCGGGCATGCCGGTGACAAAATAGACCACGCCTTCGCCGCGCTGTGGATCGACCCACAGGCCGGACAACAGGCCGTAAGCCGAACCCGAGTGGCCGATACGCTGGCGACCATCGCCGAACGGGTCGTCGTGGCAGCCCGGCGCTTTCGTCGCCAGATGCATGACCGCCAGCGCATAGCGACAGAGGAAGCCACTTCCGCCCTGGCCACTGGGATCTTCTTCCGAGGTCATGCCGTTGCCGCCATCGAACGTCCACTGCACCTGGGTCAGCGTTTTGATGGAAGCGGGTGTGAGCAGGCGCACGCCGTCCACTTCCCCCTGGTTGAGCAGCAGGCGCCCGAGGCTGGCCAGGTCGCGCGCCGAAATGCGCAGCCCGCCCTGCGGCGAGAACAGGGCACCGTTGTCGCCGGCGCGCCAGCGCGACAGATCGCAGTTGCCGTCTTCGGCCGCCACCACCACGCAGTCCGGACGCTGGCCGTGCAGGTCATCACGCACCGGGGTGTGTTCGGCGTCGTACAACACCACGGCGCGGGCCAGCGTGGCCTGATCGCAGGTGGCCCAGTTGAAACAGGCCGAAAGCTTGAGTGGCTTGATGACCAGGCGATCCATCAGCTGATCGAAACGCTCGCCGGTCGCCTTTTCCATCACTGCCGCGATCAAGGGAAAATTGACGTTGGCGTAGCGGAAGAAACTGCCCGGCGCGTGCGCCGCATCCCAGGCGCGCGGATCGGCCAGCAGATCACGCACCTGGCCGCCCAGCGGCACCGCGTAGTAACCCGCGGCATCGGTCAGGCCCGCGCGGTGCGAGAGCAGCAGGCGCAGGCTGATGGGCGTTTCGGGAAATTGCGGATGACGCAGGGGCCAGCCCAAGGTGTCGGACACGTCGGCGTCCAGATCCAGCTGCCCCGCCTCCACCAGCCGCATCACGCCCACGGCGGTGACCAGCTTGGAAATGGAAGCAATGCGCACGGGGTCGTCTGCGCTGATGCGGCGCCCCCCAGCGATGTCGGCCCAGCCCTGCGCCTGCACACGGGTCACGCCAGCGCGATCGAAGCTCACGCGCACGCTCGCCACCGGCGCCTGCGTCGACGTGGACGGCGCGGGCACGTCGGCAGCCGGGGTGGCCGGCGAAGCCGTCTTCTGCTGCGCCATCAGCGGGCCGGCCAGCAGCAGCAGCGCCAGCGTCCATGTGCTTGCCTTGATCACGTCGTCCCCTCTCGCGTTGGTCAGCGGCGACCATAACGCGCCTGCCACGGGACGAACAGGCCGGCCTGCACCTGACCCTCACCGCGTTTGCGGAAGATGGGCGGGTCTTGGCCCGATCACACGCGGAGCCCCACGATGCGTAAACCCTGCTTGAGCGTTCTTGTTGGTCTCTTGTTCTGGGCCGTGATCGCGCCTGCGCGCGCGGTCGACCCCTGCCCCTCGACGCGCGCCCGGACGGCGGCGGTGGATCCGGCCAGCCGCATCGCCGCGGTGGCGTGCGCCGAGCAATGGCTGTGGTTCCGCGCCTTCATCGATCGTCAGGGACACATGGCCAATGGCGCGGTGACGGAGGCGGAGAACCGCAACCTGGACGATGACCGCACACCGGCCTGGCGACGCGTGGCCGGCTACTGGCGCGAGAGCGGATTGCTGCCGCAGATGCGCGGCCAAAGTGGCGCCAGCGAGTGCGCCGTGGCCGAACGCGGCAGCATCGGCGCGCCGGCCTGCCGCGCCTTTGTGGTGGATCACGCGTGGTCGGCGGTCTTCGTATCGTGGGTGCTGATGAAGGCGCGCGTGCCCGGCTTCCGGGCTTCAGCCAGCCATGTGGACTACGTCCGCCAGGCCTTCCGCGAAGGTGCGGACAACGCTTACGAATTCCGCGACATCGCCGGTGCGCGGCCCGCCACCGGTGACATGTTGTGTTACGTGCGTGGCGCGGACGTTTATGGTCATGCCGGCCTGCGCGAGGCGGTGGCCAACAGCCGGGAAGGTCTCAACATGCACTGCGAGATCGTGGTGGCGGCCAGTTTCGGCAACGACAATACGGCCTACCTGGTCGGCGGCAACGTACTGCAAGGCGTCACCATGCGCCTGTTGCCGCTCAACCGCGAAGGCGAGCTGTGGAATCTGCCGCTGCGCGGCAGCATCGAGCCGACCTGCACGCCCGACAACGAGGCCGCCTGCAACTTCAACCGCCAGGATTGGGCGGTCTGGCTCAAGCTCAAGCCCGCGGCGAAGTTGGTGGGCCTGGCGCCGCCCGTGCCGCTGTCATTGCCAACCACGGCCGTCGTCGCAAAACAATGCTGCGTGTACTGCGTGGTGGGTTCGAGCATTCCGCGCTGCCCGGCGAAGGACACGCCGTCGCCGTGACGATCAGGCGCTCATCGCTTGCAGCTGGCCAGCTCGTGATCGGCGTACCAGAGCGCGCGCCGCGCCAGGTCGTAGTTGCTGTCACCCCGGCGCGGCAGCATCTGCTGCGCCTGGATGGGATCGGCGCCATGGGCCAAGGCGTACTCCACCCGTTCCAGCTCGGTCAGGTGTGATCGCACCGTGGCCATCAATGGCTTCACCTTGGCGGCATCACAGGCGCTGATGCGTTTCTGCAGCGCTTCCATCGCCACGCGGATGCGGCGGCTGCCTTCGCCCTTCAGGTCGGGGACTTTTTCGTAAGCGATCGGCGCGGCCTTGTAGGCATCGCCGGTGGCGGCACGCCCCAGGTCGGCGGACTGTTCGTACAGGGCCGGGTTGTAGCGCACGTCCGGCGGTGGTCGCGCCACCGGCGATTGGATGTCCTCTCCGAAGATCTTCTTGGCGATGGTGGCCGCGGCGCTGTTCAACTTCTGCGCCGCCACGTCGCCAAGGGTGCCATCGCTCACCCAGTCCTTGGCGAATCGGGTTTCGTCGTACTGGATGGGATTGGGACGTTCCAGCACCTTGCGTGCTTCGGCCAGTTGCCGCTCGTTGGGCAATCCCGGTGCGGTTGCGGGGATTTCCGCGGCTTTCATCGGATCGATACGCGAACCCGGCGGCACGCGCACGGTGCCGATGCTGGTGTACACGCGCTCGGTCATGGTCTGCGCAGGCGTGGTGGGCGCGGGCCGCACGGCCGGTGGCGCCAGATCCGCCGACGCATCGCCTGCATGCGCCTGCAGGATCGCGCGCGCCTGCTCCGATGTCATCGTTGTCGTGGCAGGCAGAGGTGCGGGGGCAGCGACGCTGCGCGGACGCGGAATGAACGACACGCGCATCAGCACGCCCGCCACGCGCTCCGGCAACAAGGGGCCGCGCAACAACAGCTGCGTAACAAGCACGAGGATCGCCGCCGTGATGGCAATGGCCAGCCAGCGGGATGCCGCTTCGTCGGGTAATGCCAATCTCACGGAAGGCGTGTGCTCATCAATGCCACGTGCAGGTATCGCGCGGGTCTGGACGTTGGTTGACCGGGTCACCGCATGCTAGTTCCCGGCATGTACGTATTTCGCTAAGTGCGCATGGCCGGTGTTGTGTCGGGTTCATGCGCAGGCATCGGCGTCGGATCTTTGACGCCGTGGGGAGGGAGCGACACGGCCGCCATCGCACACGAGAGCCGGAAAAGAAGAAAGGCGCCCGAAGGCGCCTTTCCTGTCTTGCTCCCCGCTGCGCTTACACGCCGAGCGGGTTCACTTTTTCCACGTCGATCTTGTACTGCTTGATCGCGCGCGCCACGTCCTTGCCGGTCATCTTGCCGTCCTTGGCCAGGGCGGCGATGGCGGCGTGGGCGATGTAGTAGCGATCCACTTCGAAGAAGCGGCGCAGGTTGGCGCGGGTGTCACTGCGGCCGAATCCGTCGGTGCCCAGCACGGTGTACGCCGTGGGCACGAACGCGCGGATCTGATCGGCGTAGCCACGCACGTAGTCGGTGGCGGCAATCACCGGGCCCTGGCGACCTTCCAGCAGTTCGGTCACGTAGGCCTTGCGCGGCGACTTGGCTTCCGGATTCAGGCGGTTCCAGCGTTCGGCATCGAAACCATCGCGACGCAGTTCGTTGAAGCTCGGGCAGGACCAGATGTCGGCGGTCACGCCGAAATCCTTGTCCAGCAGTTCCGCCGCCGCCATGGCCTCGCGCAGGATGGTACCGCTGCCGAGCAGCTGCACGCGCAGCTCGCCCTTCTTCGGCTTGCCCGCATCGGTGAGCAGGTACATGCCCTTGATGATGCCTTCGGCCGCGCCTTCCGGCATGTCCGGGTGGGCGTAGTTTTCGTTCATCAGGGTGATGTAGTAGTACTCATCGACCTGCTCTTCCATCATCCGCTTGACGCCGTGCTGCAGCACCACCGCCACTTCGAAACCGAAGGTGGGGTCGTAGCTGCGGCAGTTGGGAATGGCGCCGGCCAGCAGGTGGCTGTGGCCGTCCTCGTGCTGCAGGCCTTCGCCGTTGAGCGTGGTGCGGCCGGCGGTGCCGCCGAGCAGGAAGCCGCGGGTACGCATGTCGGCAGCCTGCCAGGCGATGTCGCCCACGCGCTGGAAGCCGAACATCGAGTAGTAGATGTAGAACGGCAGCATCGGCACGTTGCTGACCGAGTAGCTGGTGCCAGCGGCCATCCACGAGGAGATCGCACCCGGCTCGCTGATGCCCTGCTGCAGTACCTGGCCGCTCTGGTCTTCGCGGTAGTACATCAGCTGGTCGGCATCGACCGGCTTGTACTTCTGGCCGAACGGCGCGTAGATGCCGATCTGGCGGAACATGCCTTCCATGCCGAAGGTGCGCGCCTCGTCGGCCACGATCGGCACGATGCGCGGGCCGATGGCCTTGTCACGCAGGGTGATGTTCAGGGCCTGCACGAACGCCATGGTGGTGGAGATCTCGCGTTCGCCGGTGGACTTGAGCAGGCGCTCGTAGTTCTCCAGCTTGGGCGCGTCGAACGACTCGGCCGCCTTCTGGCGACGCTGCGGCAGGTAACCGCCCAACGCGGCGCGGCGCTCCTTCAGGTACTGCACTTCCGGCGAATCCTCGCCCGGATGGTAGAACGGCACCTGCGCCGATTCTTCCAGCTCCTTGTCGCTGATCGGAATGTTGAAACGATCGCGGAAGGTGCGGATGGCTTCGTCATCCAGCTTCTTGGTCTGGTGGGTCGGGTTGAGCGACTCGCCGGCCGAACCCATGCCGTAGCCCTTGACCGTCTTGGCCAGGATCACGGTGGGCATGCCCTTGGTGTTCACCGCCTCGTGGTACGCCGCATAGACCTTGTGCGGATCATGGCCGCCACGGTTGAGGCGCCAGATGTCATCGTCGGACAGGTTGGCCACCATCGCCGCCGTCTCCGGATACTTGCCGAAGAAATTGGCGCGCGTGTAAGCGCCACCGAAGGCCTTGCAGTTCTGGTACTCGCCGTCGACGGTTTCCATCATCAGCTTCTTCAGCACGCCGTCGCTGTCACGGGCCAGGAGCGGATCCCAGTAACCGCCCCAGAGCAGCTTGATGGCGTTCCAGCCGGCGCCGCGGAACACGCCTTCGAGTTCCTGGATGATCTTGCCGTTGCCGCGCACCGGACCGTCCAGGCGCTGCAGGTTGCAGTTGACCACGAAGATCAGGTTGTCCAGGCCTTCGCGGCCGGCCAGTGCGATCGCGCCCAGGGTTTCCGGCTCGTCCGACTCGCCGTCGCCGATGAAACACCAGACCTTGCGATCGGACTTCTCGATCAGGCCGCGGTGCTCCAGGTATTTCATGAACTGCGCCTGGTAGATCGCGGCGAGCGGGCCCAGGCCCATCGACACGGTCGGGGTCTGCCAGAAGCCCGGCATCAGCCACGGATGCGGGTACGAGGAAATGCCCTGGCCGTCGACTTCCATGCGGAAGTTGTCCAGCTGCGCCTGGTTGATGCGGCCTTCCAGGAACGCGCGCGCATAGATGCCCGGCGAACTGTGGCCCTGGATGAAGAGCAGATCGCCCGGGTGGTTCTCGCTCGGCGCGCGCCAGAAGTGGTTGAAGCCCACGTCGTACAGGGTGGCGCCGGAAGCGAAGCTGGCGATGTGGCCGCCCAGATCGCCCGGCTTGCGGTTGGCACGCACCACGGTGGCCATCGCGTTCCAGCGGATGATCGAGCGGATGCGCCATTCCAGCGCCGCATCACCCGGCGACTTGGCCTCGTTCGGCGGCGCAATCGTGTTGACGTACTCGGTGGTGGGCGAGAACGGCAGGTAGGCGCCCGCGCGGCGCGTCACCTCGACCATGCCTTCCAACAACTGATGTGCACGCAGGGCGCCGTTGTTGTTGATCACCGCCTGCATCGAGTCGATCCACTCGCGGGTTTCCTGCGGATCGGGATCGCTCTGCAACATCTCGTTCAACCAGTTCATCACCACTCCCATCGGTCGCGCGGGGCCCGCGCTGACGTTGTCGTATTCAGGACCACGAAGTGTAACGCACCGCTCCCCGTTCCAATGGCTACGCGGGCGTATGGAATAGCCTGTTTCAGCGATTCCCGGCCCGCCCGGGACCACACCAAAATCAGACCTCTGCAGTCACGCCGGGCAGGTCATGCCGACGTATCATCCGGCCAGGGGAACAGCGCAGGGAGTCGGGGTCGGATGACCGCAAGTCGGCAGGAGTCGCCGTTGTCGCCGGTCAACACCGGCGTGGTGCATTGGCGCCAGAGCCTGCGCACCCGCATCGCGCTGTGGTCGGCACTGATCAACATCGTGCTGCTGCTGGCGCTGGCGGTGGCCACCGCCTGGTTCGCCCGCCGGGTGATTTTCGCCGATGCGCGCCGCGACACCATTGCCAGTGCGCAGGAAGCGGCCGACCGCCTGGATGCGTCGCTGCGCGCGGTGGCCATCACCACCCGCGGGGTGTCCGACCTGGTGGCCAATTCGGATCTGGACCCGCAGGAGCTCACCACCACCTTGCGCGCGATGGTGCTGGCCACGCCGGGCTGTGCTGGCGGACTGATCGTGCTCGAGCCCGATGGCACGCGCACCACGCCCTACGCGCGCTACATCTCGGCCAGCGGTCCCGCGCGGGATCGCGATTTCGTTGCCGATGGCTACGACTATCGCCGCCAGGGCTGGTTCCAGCGGACCTTGTCGGCGCCGGATGGCTGGTGGTCCGAACCGTATCGCAACGAAACCGCCGGCGGCATCTGGATGGTCACCTACAACCGCCCGCTGCGGCCGCGCGGCAAGGGCGTGACCACGCGCGGCATGGTCAGCCTGGATCTGCCGCTGGCCGAGTTGACCGGCAATTTCGAGAGCCTGGCCCACCTGCCCGGCTGGCGGGTCTCGCTGGTGGCGCCGGCCGGCACGCTGGCCACCAATCCGGATGTGAGCGTGGCCGCCAACCTCACCCTGGAGCAGTTCATCCGCCGCAGCGGGCGCTCGGATCTGCTGCCCACCGCCGATGCCGCCCGCCTGCGCCAGCCGTTGCAGCTGGTACATACCGACACGCTGACCGGCGAGACCCGCTTCACCGTGGTCGAGCCGGTCGGCCAGACCGGCTGGTCGCTGCTGGTGGCGCAGGCGTATCCGCTGATCATCGAGCGCTTGAACCAGGCGTTGACCCTGCTGCTGGGCGTCGGCGCGCTGCTGGCGCTGGTGTGTACCTTGCTGGTGCGCCACCTCGCCAAGCGCATCAGCCGGCCGGTGGAAGACATCACGGCCGCGGCCGCTTCGCTGGCCAATGGCCGCTACGACCTGCCCGTGCCCTCACAGAAACGCCGCGACGAAGTCGGCCTGCTGGCGCGCACGCTGGAGCATGCGCGCAGTTCCATCCGCCAGCACCTGGACGCGATCGAGGAGATGAGCGCGGCCCGCCAGAAGATTGAAAGCGAACTGGCCATCGCCCGCGAAATCCAGCTGGCGATGCTGCCGGCCGCACGCGTGATCGATCAGGATGATCGCCACCTGGAAGTGGCGGCGCTGCTGGAACCGGCCAAGGCAGTGGGTGGCGACTTCTACAGTTTCATCGAAGGCAGCGAAGGCCTGCTCTGGTTTGCCATTGGCGATGTCTCTGACAAGGGCGTGCCGGCGGCGTTGTTCATGGCGCGCACGGTGACCGTGCTGGAAGTGGCCGCGCGCACGGGCGGCACGCCCAGCCAGGTGTTGGCCGAAGCGTCGCGGCGGCTGGTGGACGGCAACGACACCTGCATGTTCGCCACCGTCCTGTTTGGCCAGGTGGATCTGCGCCATGGCGACATCGTGCTGGCCAGCGCCGGCCATGACGCGCCGCTGTTGCTGCACGCCGACGGTCGCCATGAGCTGGTGCCGATGGAATCGGGCCCGCCGCTGGGCTTCGAGGTCAGCGGCGAGTTCCCGACCTGGCGCGGCCGCCTGCCCGCCGGCGCCACCCTGCTGGCCTACACCGACGGGGTCACCGAGGCCTTCGATCCGCAGCAGGTGGCCTTTGGCCTGGAGCGCCTGCGCGCCATCCTCGGCGCCGAGCTCACCGCGCAGGCCCAGTGCGAACACGTCATCGCGCAGGTGCACCAGTTCGCCCACCCTGCCGCACAATCGGATGACATCACGGTGCTGGCCATGCGCCTGCGCCAGGACGCAAAGGAGACGGGACCATGCTGATACGCCTGATCGTGCCCGGTGAATATGCCCGGGTCGAAGATCTCAATGCTTCGCTGGAAGTGGTGCTCGGCCGGCACGGCATCGACCGCGCCCTGCGTGACGACGTGCGCCTGATTGTCGAGGAGCTGGCCAGCAACGCTATCGACTACGGTGGCCAGCCCAGCGGCCGCGCCCAGCACGAGCTGTCGGTGGATATCGGCATCCACGACGACCTGCTGACGCTGGAGTTCCGCGACACCGGCGCGCCGTTCGATCCCCTGAGCGCTCCAGAACCGGACCTGGATGCCGACATCCAGGAACGTGCCATTGGCGGACTGGGGGTGTACCTGATCCGACAACTGGCGCACGAGATCACCTACCAACGCGTGGATGATTGCAACGTCCTGCGCGTCACCCTGCGGATGGGCCAGCCGGAGAGCCAAGCATGAACCTGACCATCAACGTTCTTCCGCCCGGCAAGGGCAGCCAGCGCGTCGCCGTCGGTGGTCGCCTGGACACCCATACCTACGAGGATCTGGACGAGGCGCTGGCGCCGCTGCTGACCCGGCAACTGCATTCGCTGGTGCTGGACTTCTCCGACCTGGACTACATCAGCAGCGCCGGCATCCGCTCGATCTTCAAGGCGCGCAAGGCGCTGGCCGGACACGGCGGCAAAGTGCTGGTGGTCAATCCGCAGCCGCAGATTCAAAAGGTCTTCGACGTGGTCAAGGCGGTGCCGTTGAACGACATCTTCGGTTCCACCGCCGAGGCCGACGCCTACCTGGACGCGATGCAGCGCAAGGTGCTGCAGGGCGACGAAAACGAATGACGGACCCACACGCCAGGGAAGGAACATCGGCATGACGCTGGACATCGAGGTCTATCCGCCGGTCAACGGCAACCAGTACGTGCTGTTGTCCGGGCGCCTGGATTCCATGAGTCACGAGCTTCTGGACGAGCGGCTGGAGCCGCTGCTCGCAGGCAAGCCCAATGCGCTGGTGCTGGATCTGGCCAACCTGGATTACATCAGCAGCGCCGGCGTGCGCTGCATCCTGAAAGCGCGCAAGGCGCTGGCCCCGCACGAGGGCCGCGTGTTGATCCTGCATCCGCAGGAACAGATCCGCCGCGTGATCGAGATCGTGCAGGCGGTGCCGCTGGACAGCATCTTCGCCAGCGCCGAGGAAGTGGACATCTATCTGGATGCGCTGCAGCGGCGCATCCTCGGCGAGGGTGATCCGGCCGCGTGACGCAGGATGAAAGCAGCCTGCGGCTGCTTCCATCCGTGGTCGCCCATCAGCCCAGGCTGGCCTTTTCCGCATCCAGCTGCGCGCGTATCTGCGCATCCACCGCCGCGATGGCGGTCATGTTGACCACCCGTCGCGGGGTGGCGCTGGTGGTCAGGATGTGCACCGGCTTGGAGATG